>PXRL01000011.1 GCA_003020965.1 Halobacteriales archaeon QS_4_69_225 | reverse complement strand
CGAGAGACCGCTCTCCGGGCCCGGGAGCGACCGGCGATGTACACGGCCGTCTGTGACGGACGCGACACCGACGCGGCGTCGGTGGGCCGGCGGTCGGACACGGACGAGGCCTCGCGGTCCCGTTGGACCGCGTCGTAGCCCCGCCGGCCGTCTCCCGCCGGCGACTGCCGGCCGCCCATCCGAATCCGGGGCGACCGTTGCTCGGTTATGTAACTGTTCCTCCTCTGGGGTTAAAAGCTACGTGGGTCACGGCCCGATAGACCACGACGACGGCCGTGACAGCGGCCACCGTTCTCAGTACGGCGAGTCGAGGAGGAGGTGGCCGCCGTCGACGGCGTAGTAAGCGCCGGTGACGTACGCCGACGCCGCCGAGGCCAAGAACACCGCGAGTGGGACGCAGTCGCCCGGCGTGCCGAAGCGGTCGGCGGGCACCCCTTCGAGGATCTGCTCCGGCAGAGCGCCGCCGGCGGCTTCCGCGACGCCCTCCGTTTCGATGACGCCGGGGGCGATGGTGTTGGCCCGGATGCCGTACGTGGCCCACTCGCTGGCGACCGTCTGCATCAGGTTGTGGACGCCGGCCTTCCCCGCACCCGAGTGACCGTGGAACGGCGCGCCGTGGACGGAGTTGGTCGCGCCCATCGAGATGATCGAGCCGCCGCCGCCGTCGATCATGTGCTCGCCGACGCTCATCGTACAGAAGGCCGTGCCGTCGAGGATGGTCCCGACGACGGCGCGCCAGCCGTTCGCCGAGAGGTCCTCCAGCGGCGTCAGGAAGTTCGCACCCGCGTTGTTGACGAGGACGCTGATGTCGCCCAGCTCCTCGACGACGGTGTCCCGCATCGCGTCGACCTGGTCCTTCTCGCGGACGTCGACGGTGGTCGCGCAGGCGTCCTGGCCCTTGGCCTCGACCGCCTCGGCGACCGGCTCGAGGTGGTCCATGTCCCGGGAGGCGACGGCGACGTCGGCGCCGTGGTCGGCGAAGGCCAGCGCCATCGCCCTGCCGATGCCGGTGCCGCCGCCGGTGACGAGGGCCGTCTCCCCCTCGAGCAGGTCGTCGGCGAAGATGTCGGTGCTGTCCGGCGTCTCGGGCCACTCCTCGGGCATGCCCGGGCCCTGGAAGCGCTCCGGATTAGCGCTTCCGGTCGAACGGCCCCGCAGGCTACGTGCGGCCCGTCCTCCGGGAGGATATGGTCGAGTTCACCCTCTCCGAATAGGAGCGGGCGAAGACCTGAATGGGGCTGACAGGCGGTGCGTCGACGGCCCCGGACGCGCTGCACCGCGCTCCCGCGAGACGCGCCCGGACGATTCACTCGGCCACGGGTCGTCTGGACCCGTCCCCGTATTTGAATCTTCACCCGATGCGGGTCCCCGGCTCGCCGCCGCCGAGAAACGCCTCCAGACCGTCGAGGCCGAATACATGTGCGGGTGTACTCAGGTCCAGCAGCGCCCGGACCTTCCCGGTCATCCCGCCGCTGACGTCGGTCGCATCGCTGTCGCCGAGGGCGTCGGCCGCGTCGTCGAAGGTCTCGATCCGGCGGATGACGTCGCCGTCCTCGTCGTAGACGCCCTCGACGGCCGAGCAGACCCCGACGCGGCCGGCTCCCAGCCCGTCGGCGAGCGCGACGACGAGCTCGTCGCCCGACAGCACCGTCACCCCCTCGTCGACGTGGACGACGCCGTCGCCGTGGAGCACGGGGACGAACCCCTCCCCGAGCATCGTCCGAACCCCCCCGGTCGGGAGCGTCAGGTCGCCGCTCGCGTCGCGGGCGGCGGCGGACATCGGATGCACCGGCAGTGCCGGAACGTCGACGTTGGCGAGGGCGTCGACGACCGCCGCGTTGAGCCGTTTCATCGCGCCGTGAATCGCCCGGATGGCCCCCGGGTCGTGTGTCCCGGCCGTCGTGGAGACGCCGTGCCGGTCGGCGTGGTGGTGGCCGAAGCTGCCGCCGCCGTGGACGATTACGATATCGTCCCGGCCGGCCAGCGCCTCGGCCGCCCGGTCGAGCGCCGCCTCGTCGACCGTCTCGGGGTCGGTCTTGTCGGTGACGACGCTCCCGCCGAGTTTGAGGACCGTGGTCATCGCTCGGCCCGGACGCCGTCGGCGTCGAGTTCGGCCCGGAAGGCCTCCTCGCAGCCCGGCGTGTACTGTAGGGCGGTGTGGGTCTGTTCGGTGCGGTCCAAAGCGACGATACAGCCGCCGCCGCCGGCGCCGGTGAGCTTCGCGCCGAGGGCGCCGGCCTCCCGGGCGGCCCATACCATCGTGTCCAGCGACCGCGAGGAGACGCCCAGCGCCGACAGCAGGCCGTGGTCGAAGTCCATCAGCCGTCCGACGGCCTCGACGTCGCCGTCACCGAGCGCACGCTCGCCCCGCCGGACGACGTCGCCGATGGCCTCGACGGTGTCGGCGGCGAAGTCGAATTCCTCCCGTAGCGAGCGGACGCCGGCGACGAGTTCGCCCGTGTCGCCGGCTCCGCCGTCGTAGCCGACGACGAACGGCAGGTTCGGGGTGTCGTCGAGCCGCCGGCAGTCGTCGCCCTGGACGTGGACGGCCCCGCCGGCTGCCGAACAGAACGTGTCCGCCCGCGAGGCCTCCCCGTCCTGCACCTCGTGCTCGACGCGGTAGGCGCGGTCGGCCACCGTCTCGGCGTCGAGGTCGACCCCCAGTTCTCGCGTCGCGGCGTCGATGCAGGCGACGACCACCGCCGCCGAGGAGCCGAGGCCGGCGCCGAGCGGAATCTCGCTCTCGACGGTGACGTCGAACCCCGCAGCCGGCGCGTCGGCGGCGTCGCGGGCCTGCTCGACGGCGCCGTCGATGTACCCCATCGCCGCCTCCACCAGCGGCGTCGGGACGTCCACGTCCGGCCGGTCGTCGGCGTCGCCGCCCCACGTCACGGTGAAGCCGTCGAGCGTGAGGTCGTTCGCCTGCACCCGGAGGCGGTCGTCGTCGCGGGCCTCCGCCGTCACCCGCGCCCGCCGCTCTATCGCACACAGGACGGCCGGCTCGCCGTAGACGACGGCGTGCTCGCCGAAGAGATACACCTTCCCGGGAGCGCTCGAAGTAGCCATACCGGCCTCTCCGGGCGGCCGAACAAAAGCGTGTCCGAAGCCGGGACGGTGCCGGGCTCCCGTTCCCGGCGGTCGACGGGGACGGGTCGAGGGCGTCCCGAATACCGGACGACCCCGGGCCGTGGGTGACGCACAAACCCACGGGTCCCGGAGACTACGCCGTGACGGCCGAGTTGCTCCGCCACGTCGACGCCCTCGTGTCCGAGTTCGCCGCCGAGCACGACGCGATGGACCGCGTCGGCCGCCGGGTCGACTGCGCGCCCGACGAGTACGACGCGCTGGTCGAGACCTTCGAGGCGCTCGGCGTCGTCGGCGGGGCGGGCGTACAAGTCCGGGACGACGACGGTCGGGTCCTGCTCGCGCGATACGAGGGCGCCGACGGCTGGGTCGACCCCGGTGACGGCCGTCGCCCCGGAGAGTCCTACCGCGAGTGTGCAGTCCGCGGGGTCCGGGAGGCGACCGGCCTCGACCCGGAAATCGACGACCTGGCGCAGGTCCATCTGCTCTACATAGACGGCCCGACCGACCGGCCTCCGGTGCCGAACCCCTACGTCGTCTTCGAGGGTCGGCCGGCGCGCCGGGACGCCGGCGCCGGAGACGTCCGGGCGGACGAGGGCGTCGCGGACCTGCGGTGGGCCGAGACGGTCCCCGAGAGCCTGCTGTGCGACGAGCTGGCGGAGCTGGCGCTGCCGGACTTCAGCTGACCTCGAAACGCGAGAACGAGCCTACAGGTCGGTCTCGAAGTCCTCGAGGGCGTAGCCGGGCTCGGCGCCGCGGCGATCCAGCGTCTCGTTGGCCAGAAGCCAGTAGATGACGCTGAGGGCGCGGCGGCCCTTGTTGTTCGTCGGCACCACGAGGTCGACGTTCGACGTCGTGTTGTTGGAGTCACACATCGCGATGACGGGGATGCCGACGGTGATGGCCTCCTTGACGGCCTGGGAGTCGCCGATGGGGTCCGTCACCACGACGACGTCGGGCTCGATGTAGCCGTCGTAGTCGGGGTTCGTCAGCGTCCCGGGGATGAACCGGCCGGTCCGGGCGCGGGCACCGACGGCGTCGGCGAACTTCTCGGCCGGGAACCGGCCGTACTGGCGGCTGGAGGCCACCAGGATCTGCTCGGGGCTGTAGTTGGCCAGGAACGACGCCGCCGTCCGGATGCGGTCGTCGGTCGTCGAGACGTCCAGCACGTACAGGCCGTCGGTCCGGACGCGGTGGATGAACCGCTCCATCGAGCTGGTCTTCTGCTGGGTGCCGATGTGGACGCCGGCCGCGAGGTAGTCCTCGACGGGGATGAGGAGGTCGGCCTCGTCGTCCGGCATGACGTCCTCGTCGAGCACCGGCTCGTCGTCGGTCGTGTCGGCCTCCTCGGTCGCCTCGTCGGCGGCCGCGTCGGCGGGCTGTTCGTCGTCGGTGGGGTCGGCCTCCTCGGCCGCGGCCTCGGGCTCCTCGTTGGGTTCCTCGTCGAGTTCTCCTTCCAGCTCGTCGAGTTCCTCGTCGAGCTCCGAGTCGTACCCCTCTTCGTTGTCGCTCATGCGTTTGCCTCGATTCTGATGAGTTCGTTCAGCTTGGCGGTGCGCTCGCCGCCGACGGTGCCCGTCTTGATGAACGGGGCGTCCGTCGCGACGGCGAGGTGTGCGATCGTCGTGTCCTCCGTCTCGCCGCTGCGGTGGGAGACGACGGGGTCGTAGCCGCTTGCGACGGCCAGCTCGATGGCGTCGAAGGCGTCCGACAGCGTTCCAATCTGGTTCGGCTTCACCAGGACGCTGTTGCCGGCGCCGGCCTCGACGCCGCGCTCGATGCGGTCGGCGTCGGTGACGAACAGGTCGTCGCCGCAGACGAGCGTCTCCGAACCAATACGCCCGGTCAGCTCCGCGAACCCCTCGAAGTCGTCCTCGTCGAGGGGGTCCTCGACGTAGACGAGGCCGTACTCGTCGACCAACTCGGCGACGTAGTCGACCTGCTCGTCGGGCGTCCGCGTCTCGTCGCCGTAGTGGTAGGCGCCGTCGTCGAACAGCTCGGCGGCCGCCACGTCGAGCCCGATGCCGATCTCGAAGCCGACCTCGTCGGCGACGGCGTCGACGGCCTCGTCGACGATTTCGAGGGCCGTCGCGTCGTCGACCGCTGGCGCCCACGCGCCCTCGTCGCCCTTGGCGGCGGCGACGCCCCGTTCCTCGAGGATGTCGCCGACCGCGCCGTGGACGCGGGCGTTGGCGAAGGCCGCGTCGGTCACCGAGGGCGCCCCGACGGGCGCCGCGAGGAACTCCTGGATGTGGGTGGCGTCGGCGGCGTGCTCGCCGCCGCCGACGACGTTGCCGAGCGGGACGGGGAACTCCCGGCCCCGGAAGGCGCCGCCGAGGTGCTGGTACAGCGGCGCACCGAGCACGTCGGCGGCGGCCTTGGCGGCGGCCATCGAGATCGCCACCGCGGAGTTGGCGCCGATCTCCGAGAAGTCGTCGGTGCCGTCGGCCGCCCGGAGCGTGTTGTCGACGCCGCGCTGGTCGCCGGCGTACACCTGCCCTTCGAGCCGCGGCACGGCCAGCTCGCGGGCCCTGGTGATGGCCTCGCCGGCCGGCCGCTCGACGGCCTCGTGGTCGCCGGTCGACGCCCCAGAGGGGGCGGCGCCGCGGCCGAAGCCGCCGTCGTCGGTCCGCAGCTCGGCCTCGACGGTCGGGTTGCCCCGGCTGTCGAGCACCCGTCGGAGCCGCACCTCCGTGATGAGCGTCATCTACTTCTCACCCCGGCGGACGGTGAACGGGAGGACGTCGGCGTCGTACTCCTCGGCGGCGACGAGGATGGGCTCGGTCTGGTCGGTGTCGACGAGCACCGGCGCGCCGTACGACACCTGCAGCGCTCGCGCCCCGAGGATACGCGCTTTCTCGTAGCGGTTCGATCCCCTCATTGGTAGGGCGAGACGATGTCGACGAGGTCCTTGTGGGAGACGAGCATCCGTCGACAGCAGGCGCGCTCGACGCCGAGCTCGTCCAGCACCTCGGCGGGGTCCTCGTCGCCCTCGCGGGCGCGGGTCTTGAACTCCTCCCAGTGGCCGCCGACGACGTTGCCGCACGTGAAACACCGGACCGGGACCATCATGGCTGTATCACCGGTAGGACTTCTGGTAGCGGGCCCGGGCGCCGGGACCGCCCCACTTCTTCGATTCGGACTGCCGGACGTCGTTGACCAGCAGCGAGCGGTCGAACGATCGGAACGCGTCCCGCAGCTCGGCGTCGTTGCTGTACTCGACGAGTCCGCGGGCGACGGCGGTCCGGACCGCGTCGGCCTGCCCGGCGAAGCCGCCGCCGGAGACGGTGACGTCGATGTCGACGTCGTCGCGCAACTCGTCGTCGGCGATGCGGAACGGTTCGAGCATCTTCAGCCGCGCCTGCTCGGGCTCGACCAGCTCGACGGGCCGGGAGTTGACCCGGACCCGACCGGAGCCGTCCGAGACAGTCGCGCGGGCGATGGCCGTCTTCTTCTTGCCGGAGGTGTTGGTTACCATGTGACGTTAGCACCCAGGTTCTCGCTCACCGTGCCGAGCGAGACGAACTTGATGTTCGACAACCGATCCAGCGAGGTGTCCTCGAGGACCTCCGCTTCGACGGCTTCGCCCCGCGGCGACGCCGCGCCGTCCTCGTAGGGGTTGCCCACGTAGACGCGCAGCCGACCCAGCGCCTCGCGGCCGCGCTCTTTCTTGTACGGGACCATCCCGCGGACGGCCCGCTTGAAGATGCGGTCCGGACGCTTGGGGTAGTTCGGCCCCTGGTCGGAGCCGACCGCGTCCCGCTGCCGGTAGACCGACATGACGTCTTCCTCGCTGCCGGTGATGACCGCCTGCTCGGCGTTGACCACGGCCACGGTCTCGCCGTCCAGCGCGCGCTGGGCGACCTGCGAGGCGACGCGGCCGACGATACAGTCGCGGGCGTCGACGACGACGTCGGCGTCGAACTCCGCGTAGCTCATCGGATCACCCGTACGTTCGCGCCGCCGGGGTCGTCTTCGAGTGCCTGTTCGAGTTCGATCGCTTCGCCGACCCCGTCGATCTTCGTCCGGGCCGTCGACGAGAAGTCGACGGCGGCGACGGTGACCTCCTTCCGGAGGGCACCGGACCCGAGCACCTTGCCGGGCACGACCACGGTCTCGTCGGCCCGGGCGTACCGCTCGATGCGGCCCAGGTTGACCTCCGCGTGCGTGCTCCGTGGCTTCTCGAGGCGCTCGGCGACGTCGCTCCAGACCTCGCCCCCGCCGTCGCGGGCGGTCGACTTCAGGTCGGCGATGAGGCTCGTGAGCCTCGGGTTCGTCTTGCTACTCATCGTTGTTCTCCTGAGAAGGTAGATGCAGGGAGCAGGATTTGAACCTGCGGACCTCTACAGGACAGCGCCCTGAACGCTGCGCCGTTGGCCTGACTTGGCTATCCCTGCGCGCAATCCGTCGTTTCGCGTCCCCGCTAAAGGCGCTTTCGGTCCCCGCCGCTCCGGCGGTCGACCGACGCGCGGCTGTTCCGCCGTCGGCTCCGCCGCGTCGCGTACGGGTAGTAGGGGACATCGTGTGGTTACAGCTGGACCGCCTCTTCCAGTTCGTTCGCCCGCGTTTCCAGCGTTCCGACCGCGTCGAGGACGAGCTCCTCGACCGGGATCGAGCCGTCGCTCTCGACGTCGAAGACGAAGGCGTTCGGCACGTCCTCGATTTCGATTTCCTTGCCGGGGTACCGCTCGCCGAGGTCGTTGTCGAAGGTCTCGGCGGAGACGAGGTCGCCGTTCTCGGCGTCGGCGTCGGCGTGGGCGTGTTCAGCCGCGCCTTCCTCGATGACGCCCCGGACGATCTCCGGGTCGTCGTCCTCGAACTCGCCCGTCTCGCCGACGACCGCCACGCGCTGGAGGTGCCGATAGCCGACGGCGACCCCGCCCTGGTGTTTGGCGTGGTCCTTGCCGCGGCCCAGCGCCGCGTCGGCCTCGAGTTCGAGCCGCTGGCCCTCCTTGAGTTCGATGATGGGCACGTTCTCCTCGGCCGGTTGAACCTGCTCGTCGCTCGAAACCAGGTCGCCCGAGTAGGCCGTCGCGGGCCCCTCGACGTCGATGGCCAGCGTGACCTCGTCGTCCGGGCGGTAGTCGTCCGGCGTCGTCAGCGGGACGAGACCGAGCCGGAGGGCGATCTGCTCGTCGAACATCACCGACGAGTTCTCGATCACGCGGACGGAGTCGATCGACAGCGTCGGCACGTCCGCGAGAATCGCCCGCCGGACGCCGTTGGCGAAGGCCGGCGTCACGCCGCGGACGAGGAACCGCGCGCTCTGGTCGCCGCGGTCGATGAACGTTACGTCGTACTCCTCGCTCATCTCAGAACCCCGCGTTCTTCGGGGCCCGCGTGCCGTCGTGCGGGACCGGGGTCACGTCCTCGATGCGGCCGATCTCGAGGCCGGCCCGGGCCAGCGCCCGGATGGTCGCCTGCGCGCCCGGCCCGGGGTTGCTCTGTTGGTTGCCGCCCGGGCCGCGGACCCGGACGTGGACGCCCTCGATGCCGGCGTCTTGGACCTCCTCGGCGACCACTTCGGCCATCTGCATGGCGGCGTACGGCGACGCTTCGTCGCGGTTCTGCTTCACGACCGTCCCGCCGGAGGACTTGGTGATCGTCTCGGCGCCGGTCAGGTCCGTTACCGTGATGATCGTGTTGTTGAACGAGGCATACACGTGCGCGATGCCCCAGATTTTGTCGTCTGCCATGTTATCGGTCCTCCGCGCGCTCGGGGTGAAGGTCATCGTCGAGCGGGCTGGTGTCGTCGAACTCGATGCGGTCGGCCTCGGCGACGCCGATCTTGTACGACGGCGAGGTGACGCGAGCGCCACCGACGGTGACGTGGCCGTGGACGATGAACTGCCGGGCCTGCTCGGCCGTGTTGGCCAGCCCCTGCCGGTAGGCGACCGTCTGCAGGCGGCGCTCGAGGATGTCGGTGACGTCCAGCGACAGGACGTCGTCCAGCGTCTCCTCGTCGTCGAGAACGCCGATGCGCTTCAGGCGGGCCATGAACTCGCTGCCGGCCTCGCCGGCGGCCTCGGCGTCGCCCTGGGCCTCGCCCAGCAGGCGCCGGGCCTCGCGGCGGTAGTCCCGCAGCTCTGACTGCGCGCGCCACAGTTCTTCCTTGTTCGAGAGGCCGTACCGGGAGACGAGGT
Organism: Halobacteriales archaeon QS_4_69_225; assembly: GCA_003020965.1. GTDB lineage: Archaea > Halobacteriota > Halobacteria > Halobacteriales > Haloarculaceae > Natronomonas. Next base: position 112,273 of record PXRL01000011.1, on the reverse strand, counting down.
CAGCTTCCGCGGCGATGCGCTCGCCCTGGAAGGGGTGGTTCGGCGTCTCGTAGAACTTCGTGTTGGTGCCGAGCGCCATTACTCCTCGTCACCTCCGTCCTCTTCCATGTCCTCCTTGATGGCCTCGACGTTGACGCCGATGGTGCCCTCGGTCCGGCCCGTGGATTTCGTTCGTTGGCCGCGGACCTTCTGGCCGCGCTTGTGGCGGACGCCCTTGTAGGAGTCGATCATCTTCATCCGGTTGATGTCCTGCCGGCGGGTCATCTCGAGGTCGTTGCCGACCTCGTGGGTGGTCTCGCCGTCGAAGAAGTCGTTCTGGTGGTTGGTGAGCCACCCGGGCACCTCCTCGGCGTACCCCTCCACGAGGTCGACGATCTCGTCGATGGTCTCCTCGTCGAGCCCGCCGAGCAGCTCCCGGCGGTCGACGCCGGCCCTGTCGGCGATGATGCGAGCGACGCGCCGACCGACACCGCTCATGTCGGTCAGCGCCCGCTCGACGCTCTGCGTCCCGTCGAGGTCGGTCTGTCCGATGCGGACGAAGTACTGGATGTCCTCGTCTTCCTCGTCCGCCGTGGGTTCTTCTGCGCTCATGTGTGGTTGGTTAGCGTCGTGGCGGGGATTCGAACCCCGGAGGCTTGCGCCACAGAGTTAGCAACCCTGCGCCTTGGGCCAAGCTTGGCTACCACGACCTGCGTGCGCGTATCCTCGCCCTCACGGAGCGTGTTCCGTGCACTCCCGAACTCACGTCCGGGACTCTCGGACTCGGGGCCGGAGCCCCTGCATCGATTGCGTCCACGGATACCCTACGACCGCACTTAAGTACAACGATACGCCGGCCGACGGCGGCCTCGCGTCGTGCGAGCGACGGTCGTGCGGATGCTTACTCGGCGACCGTCTCCCCGCCGAACCACGTTCGGATACGGTCCGAGAAGACGAACGCGACCAGTCCCAGGAGGAAAGAGAGCATGCTCGGGACGACGACCCACCAGACGTTCGGATGCTCGATACCGGTGTGCAGCAGTGTCTCGACCATGTGCCCTGTCGGGAGATGGGGACGGAAGGAGCTGCCGGTCGCCGTCGTCAGTCCCGGTCCGGCAGCCCGCCGCGCTCCGTGACCCGGAGGATGGTCCGGATGTTGCGGTGGATCTCCGCGGGCGTGGTCTCCTCCTCGGGGTCGTAGAGGTCCGAGACCCGGTACAGCATCGCGGCGATTTGCTCGCTCTCGGAGCTCTCGCCGCGGACGTCGTCGGCGACGGCCCGCAGTAGCGCCGCCCGCTCGAGGTCGGGCTCGAACGCGTCGTCTCCGTCGGCCACGGTCACCGCCCGCTGACCTGCCGCCGCCGGACGATGCCCTGCATGTTCGCGGTCTCGTCGGCGAACTCCCGGAGGGCGGCGCCGGCCTCCCGGGTTTCGTCGAGGACGACCGGGGCGCCGCCGTCGCCGCCCTCCCGGACCGCCGGGTCCAGCGGGATCTCGCCCAGGAACGGCATGTCGTTGGCCGCGGCGAACTCGCGGCCGCCGCCGCTGTCGAAGATGTCGTGTTCGCCGCCGCAGTCCGGGCAGACGAACCCCGACATGTTCTCGACGATGCCGAGCACGGGCGTGTCGTGCTTGCCGAACATCCGCAGGCCCTTCCGGGCGTCGTCGACGGCCACCTCCTGCGGCGTCGTGACGATGACCGCCCCTGACACCGGGACGGACTGCAGCAGCGTCAGCTGCGTGTCGCCGGTTCCCGGCGGCAGGTCGACCACCATGTAGTCGAGCCGCCCCCACTCGACGTCCTCCCACAGCTGGGTCAGCACCTTGTGGACCATCGGACCCCGCCAGATGACGGGGTCGTCCTCGCCGACGAGGAAGTCCATGCTCATCAGCTCCACCCCGTACTTCTCCGGCGGGACGATGTTCTCCTCGTGGGTCGCCTTCGGCCGTTCGTCGGCATCGACCATCCGGGGGACGTTCGGGCCGTAGATGTCGGCGTCGAACAGCCCGACGCGGGCGCCCATCTCCGAGAGTCCGGCCGCGAGGTTCACCGCGACCGTCGACTTGCCGACGCCGCCCTTGCCCGAGGCGACGGCAATGATGTTCTCGACGCCCGGCAGCACCTGCTCGCCGTCGTCGAGGCCGGTGTCGACGTTGGCGGTCAACTCGAGGTCCCGGTCCAGCCCCGACAGCGCCTCCCGGACCTCGCCGGCCATCGCCGTCTCCGTCGGCGAGTACGGCGCCCCGAGCGCGAGGTCGACCGTGACCGCCTCGGCGTCGGCGACCACCTCGTTCACCAGCCCCAGCGAGACGATGTCGTCGCCGAGGTCCGGGTCCTCGATTGACTGCAGGCGGTCGCGTATCGCGCTTTCGTCCATATCTACGGTAGGCGACGAGCCGACGATAAGGGTTGTGAACGACCCCCCGGCACCGGCGGATGTAACCACTGGGGGTTACGAACAGGCGTTTTTCCCCACTGATTTTAACACCACGAGAGCGTACCTTCGGAGTATGCTCGAAGACGCGTTCGGTCGGGAGGTCACCGGCGTCCGGGTTTCGCTCACCGACCGGTGTAACTTCGACTGCGTCTACTGCCACAACGAGGGGCTCGGCGACACCCGCGGCCCGATGGACCCGGCCGACGACGAGATGTCGACCGACGACATCGTCCGCTTTCTGGAGGTCGCCGCCGAGTTCGACGTCGACGCGGTGAAGTTCACCGGCGGCGAGCCGATGCTCCGGCAGGACCTCGAGGAGATCGTCCGTCGGACCCCCGACGGGATGGAGACGTCGCTGACCACCAACGGCACCTTCCTCCCCGAGCGCGCGGCGGCGCTCGTTGACGCCGGCCTCGAACGCGTCAACGTCTCCCAGGACGCCCTCTCGCCGGAGGCCTTCCGGGAGGTCACCAAGAGCGCCGCCTACGACGACGTGATGGCGGGCGTCGACGCCGCCCTCGAGGCCGGTCTCGACCCGGTGAAGCTCAACATGGTCGTCTTCGAGCGGACCGCCGGCTACGTCCCCGAGATGGTCGACCACGTCGCCGCGAACGAGGGCCTCCAGCTCCAGCTCATCGAGTACATGCCCGAACTGGCCGGCCGCCCCGAGTGGGCCGTCGACATCGACCGCGTCCACGGCTGGCTCGCCGAGCAGGCTGACCGAATCGAACACCGCGAGATGCACGACCGCAACCGCTACTGGGTCAGCCCCGACGGCGCCGATGCGACGGCGACGGGGATGGTCGAAATCGTCGACCCCGTCGAAAACCCCACCTTCTGCGCCAACTGCCACCGCGTGCGCGTCACCCACGAGGGCTACCTGAAGGGCTGTCTCAACCGCAACGACGACCTCCGGAGCATGGGCGAGATGACCAGACCCGAGATTCGTGAGGCGTTCCGCGAAACCGTCGCCACCCGCGTGCCGTACTACGGCGAGTACATGATCCGCGACGACGACGGCGAGTGGACGTTCAACGAGGAGTACATGGAGGTGTAGCGACACCGGGGCAGTCTCCGGTCCGGTTCGATCCGAGTCGGATTGCCATCGGGCCCGGCCGGGCCGCCGATGCGGCCCGCGACGGCGACCGACCACCGACGCCCGGCGTTCGGCCTACGAGTCGACATCTCGCAGTACGAAGCCGACCGCCTCTGAGTCGCCCGTCGCCCCGCCCCGGGACGGAATCAGTGCCCCATCGCCGTGAACGACGAGTCCCCGTGTCGTCACTCCCTCGAAGCCAGCCGCTCCGTTGCGAACGGTCGTTGGCTATCAGAAGGCCTGCCTATTCCCACGACGCCTCGATGCTCGAGACGTTGGGCCCGGAGCTGGCCGTCCACTCTCCTGAGTCGGTCTCGAACGACGACCGCAACTCGTCGGCCGTCGGGGGCTCGCCGTCGACGTGAGAGAACGCGTGCTGGGCCGTCCCCGAATACTGGCGCGCGTCCAGCGTCGTTACGAGCGTATCGAACGGCTCGAGCCGCTCGACGCTCCGATCGCTTCGGCCCTGCTCGGCGAACTCGTACCGGTCGCCATTGATCTCTCCGGTCACAATCGGCGCCGTACTCTCCGCCCGACTCAGACACCACTGTACCGACTCGTCGGCCGCCAGGCTCTCGGTTCCTCTGCCGGCCGACCGCTGGAACGCCGGGACTAAGTCTTCCGTTTTCTCGTCGCCGGTTTCGACCATCACGACTCCCTGCGACCACTCGTCAGACACAATAATATTTCGCGACGCAGCTTCGTCGCCGCCGAGATATGTTGTGACCGCAACATCTGAATAATCTTTCCGGTTATTGTCGGCAAGCGCGTCGTGGACTGCACCGGTGTCCGCTCCAATAAACGTCATTACATTTGGAGTGGTGTAATTAATAATCTCGTCGACGACCCGTGCGTCCTCCCGTTCACCACTGTCAGCCGTCAGCCCACATTGTCGCTCCATTTCTGGGCCAAGATTCGGGAAATCGAACACACCACCCTCTACGCCGAGTGTAGCAAGCAGCGCCCCATAGTGCGGCGTTTTGAGGATGTCTGCCGACGGGACGAGCTTGAGATTCGACCTTGACGGGAGGAACGACCAAATTTCATCTCCTGCTGTCCCCCACTCTGGCGTCGTTTCCCGCATCTGCAGGTACCATTTCCAACCTACTCGCTGGAACTTCAGCGACTCGGTGTATTCGCCTTCGTCATCGAAGTAATCGAATGGGATGAGCTTCAGCCATAACGGAGGGTCAGTGTTCGGCAGGTTCTCCCGAGGAGTTGATTCCTCCGTTGGTGTCGGCTCGGCTGTCGCTGTCCTGGTCTGGGTATCCTTCACAACCGGTGTCGGCGCATCACCACCGAACTCGCTACACCCGGCGAGCCCGCTGGTCAACGCTAGCCCCGCAGCCTGGAGGTACCGTCGTCGTCGCCTCACACTTCGACATTTGCTGATCCTGACGTATAACTTTCAATTGTAACTAATAGAAAATCGCAAAAATGTAAACTGTTCAATAACTAGCGGATGATGCCGACGTGTCCACCGCCGGTCGGCGGCCTACTCGATCCACTACCTGATTCACTGGTGCTCCCAATCGAGCCACTATTGGAGTTCGAATTGATATCGGGGGCGAACCGTTGCCGCCGGATGGAGAGTAATCGTTAAGATACTCGTCGTCGGAGATTGGAATGTCAATTCCATGAGCCCCCAATACTCGACACGTGGGCCCCGGAATTGGCCGTCCACTCTCCTGAGTCCGTCTCGAATGACAACCGCAACTCGTCGGTCGTCGGAGGGTCACCGTCGACGTGGGAGCACGAGTGCTGGACCGTCCCGGTAGACCGAGTGGCCTCGAGCGTCGTCACCAGCGTATCGAACGCCTCCAGCCGGACGACACTGCGGTTGCTCCGGCCAAAGCCGATGAAATCGAATCGGCTTCCGTTCACCTCACCGGTTACGACCGGGGCACCGGCCGGGTATCGACTCCCGACGTTCGCCGCTGACGCCGCCCACCGCAGCGACGGAATCGTCGCGGCGCTCTCGCCGTCGTCGACCAGCCGTTTCCCCGCTGGTCGGAGGTCTTCCGACTTCTCATCGCCTGTCTCAACCAGCACCACCCCACGGGGCCAGTAGTCCGATATACCGATGTTCCGTGAAGCGGCATTACCAGCGCCCCGGTAGTTCTCCGGAGGGCCGTCAGCAAGTTTCTGCTCGTCGGTGAGAACGTCGCGGACGGAATCGGTATCTGCACCGATAAATAGTGCCACTGTCGGATTGGCAAACGTCAGCACCTCGTCGATAATCCGTGTCTCCTCTCGCTCGCCCTCGTCGGCGGTCAGCCCACACTGCCGCGCGATCTCCGGGCCGAGGTTTGGGAAATACTCAACCACGGCGTTCGTGTTCAGACCAGCCAGCACCGTCCCCCAGGCCGGCGTTTTAAGGATGTCAGCCGACGGGGGATTCTTCTGGTTATCTCTCGTCGGAGCGAACGTCCAGTCCTCGTCGCTCGTCGGCCCCCAGTTGGGACTGGTATCCCGCATCTGGAAGTACCATTTCCAGTCTACCCGGGCGAACGTTGAGGTAGTGTCGCCCGACTCATTGATGAGATTCTTCCGCGGGAGAAGCTTCATCCACAGCGGCGGATTGATGCTTGGCGCGTCCGTCTCCGGGTCGTTCTGGCCGTCCTCCGTTGGGCTCGGCTTCTCCTCGGCCGGGGTCGGTGTCTCGGTCGGCGTGTCCGTGGGTGCGTCTGTCGGCTCGGAAGTACCGACCGGACCGGCATCATTACACCCGGCGAGTCCGCCGGCCAGCGTCAGCCCGGCAACCTGGAGGTATCGCCGCCGTCGCATTATACTTTTTTTCTTCTTCCAATCATATAAACAATTGCCGTGAGTCGGAGGCCCATGTTCAGCGGAGAGCACTCCATAGTACAATAAGAAGAGTCAGACCACTCGTAGCAGGCGGTCAAAGGCCCGTCAGTTGATTCTTCAACCGCTCTTCTTCGTCGGTCATGTCATCGCTGGTACTAGTATCAGGGGAGCCGCTGTCACTGTAGAAAGTGTTACTATTGCCCTCCTCGTCGGGAGTGTCTGGAATGTTATCGGGGATTGGAATATTATCACTATCAGCATCGTAGACCTGGCCGTGTGCGAGCGGGGGGTCGCCGGTGTAGTCGTCGCTGACGATCGTGACCGCGCCCCCAGACACACTGGGTTCGACGACGTAGCCACCGGTGTCGTCGTCCGTTTCACCGATATCGGGCAGGTCGGGGCTGTCGCTGGAGGTGCCGCCGTCGTCCGACGGGTCAGGGTCGGAGTCCGGCCGCGGCTCCACGACGAGCGTATCGCGGTCGGACCGACCGGTGGTGTCCTCGGCGACGACCGCGAGGCGGTACGGCCCCGACCCGGAAAACCGGAACGTGCGTCCAGCGACGCTCGATTGCCCGGACATCGTCTCGCGGTCGACGGTCCGTCCGTCGATACGCCAGGTCAGTTCTTCCAGGTCGGAGCCGTTGGCCTCGACGGTAGCCTCGTATGGCGTCCGCTCGCCCGTCTGGGGGTCGGTGTCGCCGTCCAGCCGCACGGTCGGTCCAAAATCCCTGACATAGACGTAGAGCGTGTCGGTGCTGGACCGTCCTTCCGAGTCGGTAACGACGACAGTCACGTTGTGACGGCCGGGCTCCGTCGGCCTGAAGTTAGTCCGGCCGCAGTCGACACACGCCGGCGTGGTCCGGGCCCCGGCGGGTGTCTCGATGGACCACTCGTAGCCGTCGATGGTCCCATCGGGGTGCGAAGACCCGGTGCCGTCGAGCTGGACCGTCGTGTTAACCCCGACCTCCTGGTCGAGACCGGCGTCGGCCAGCGGCCCCGCGTCGGCCGCGGCGACGCCGACGACGGCTGTGGCGGCGAGAAACGCCACGACGGCGGCGAATGCGTATCGTTTCATCCGAATCGGGACGGATTAATGCCGCTCCGCTACATAAAATTTCGCACCGGCGCTCGAGATGCCGCCTTCCGGGTTGCGGCCTGGACGTCCGACCAAGGGGTCAGTCGGTCGCGTCGGCTGGTCGCGCCGTCCCGCCGACGGCCTCGACCCGTCGGACGAGCGACTCGGCGGCCGACCGCGAGACCGTCAGTCGGACGGTCACCGCGTCGCCGTAGATCACGTCCGCGACGGCCGTCGACTCGTGGAGCTCCGAGAGCAGCGCCTGCGCGTCGTCGCCGTACGGCAGCCGGACGACGTAGTCGGCGGCGCCGAATACGTCGGTCACGCGGGCACGCACCGCTTCGGGGGTCGCCGCGACGGCCTCGTGGGTGCCGTCGAACCGCTCGGCGAGGGCGGCGACCAGTCCGTCGGGGTCGACGCCGGAACACAGGACGAGGTCCGCCCGCTCCAGCGCCGCCACCACCCCCGGGACGGCGTCGGCGAACCACGCCGGAAATCCCTCGGCCGCAATCACGCCGGGGGCGTCCGTCACCGCGACCGTGTGCGGGCCGACGGCCGCCGTCGCCGTTGTCGCCCGCGCGGGACGGCCGGCGGCCGGCTCCGCGTCGTCGCCGGTCAGCGCCCCCCAGATCTCCGTCGCCGCGGCTCCGTCGCCGCGGGCCAGCAGAACGACCCGGCCGTCGACGTCGGCGTAAGCGTCGTTGACGCGCCGGCGGGCCTCGCGCTGACGGTCGTCGAGCCGCTCGCGGAGCCGCCCTCGGCGCTCGTCGTGTTCGGCGAGTCGGCCGCTCTCGCCGCTCGGGGCGTCGGCCGCGCCGTCGCGCTGGTCGCGGGCCGCCGCACGGCGGGCGACCCGGATCCGCCGGAGCTCGAACCGCGTCGCCGCGGCCGGGTTCGTCTCGCCGAGTCGCTCCAGGACGGCGCCGCGGCGGTCCCGGAGCACGGCCGACGGCAGCCGCTCTCCGAGGTCGACCATCTGGCCCGGGTGGACGGTCCCGTCGACGACGACCCGTGGCTCCGTCGCTTCGAGGCCGTCGCACAGCGTCTCGACGCGGTCGAGCGTCGGCGGCGAGAGGTAGTACCGGTTGTCCTCCGGGCGGTCGACGGTCACGGTCTCGACGACGTCGTCGCCGGACGCCGAGACGACGGCCCGGAGTCCCGGCGTGACTGCGCCGGACTGACTCACTATCACGGCCGGGCGACTCATCGTTCGGATGCAGGCGGCCGAGCGTCTTGTCGACTCCGGTCTCGCATCGGGGAAGAGAGGGCGGCTCCGAGCCGACATACGGAGGGCGGCCCCGAGCCGACCCAGGTATGACGGCTGCGGCCGCGAGCCGGCGCGGGGTCGGCGCCGCGCCCGAAGCCCCGACGACGGCAACGCCTAACCCCGGCCGGCCCGAAGTCGACGCACGATGAACCGCGAGACCGCGACGCCGGAGGTCTACGACTCGCTGGACGGCCAGGTAGCGCTCGTCACCGGCGCCACGCGGGGTATCGGCGCGGCGATCGCCGCCGACCTCGCCGACCGCGGGGCGACGGTCTACGCCGGCGCCCGCGACGCCGACGACGCCGCCGACGACCTGCGGGCCGTCCGGCTGGACGTCACCGACGACGACGAGGTCGCCGCCGCCGTCGACCGCGTCGCCGACGAGGCCGGCCGACTGGACGTGCTGGTGAACAACGCCGGAATCTTCCGCCGGTGTGGCTCCCTCGAGGGGATGTCGATGGAGGCGTTCGACCGGACGCTGGCGGTAAACCTCCGCGGGCCGACGCTCGTCACGAAACACGCCCTGCCGCTGCTGCTGGAGCGGGCGGGCGGCCGGGTGGTCAATGTCTCCTCGGGGTTGGGGCAGTTCACCGGCGGGCAGATGGACGGCAACTACCCCGCCTACCGCGTCTCGAAGGTCGGACTCGGCGGGCTGACGGCCTACCTCCACGCCGAGTACGGCGCCGAGGGGCTCGTCGCCAACGCCGCCAGCCCGGGCTGGGTCCGGACCGACATGGGCGGGCCGAACGCCGACCGCAGTCCCGAGGAAGGCGCCGACACGCCGGCCTGGCTCGCCCGGTTCCGGCCCGGCGCCCCCGGTGGTCGGTTCTGGAAGGATCGAGAGCCGATCGAGTGGTAGCCGGCGGGACGTCGGTCGGCCGACGGCCTCGGAGCGGGCAGTTCCGACGGGCCGGCCAGGTCGGCCGTCCGCCACGCGGCGGGCCGCGGCGAAGCCTTATCGGCACGGCGAGGATAACCCGGGTGATGAGACGGAACCCGGGCGACGACGACGAAAGTGGCCCGTTCGGCGGTCGGTTCGGCGGGATCGAGGAGCTACTGGCAGGAATGACCGACGGCGGGGCCGAGGCCGTCGACGTCCACGAGTACGACGACGAGATCCGCGTCGTCGCCGACGTGCCGGGCACGAGCCGCGACCGGATCGACGTGCGGTGCGACGGGCGAGCTGTGGCGATCCGTGCCGACCGGGACGGCCCGCCGTTCGTCGCCCGGGTCGACCTGCCGGCGTACGTCGACGACGGCTCCGGGGAACTACGGTTCAACAACGGCGTTCTCGAGGTCACGTTCGACCGCGACGCCGACCCGGCGAACATCGGCTTTCACTGACGTCACCGAGGTCGACGCCTACTCCGCCCGCCGCACTTCGTCGGTGACGTCCTGCAGGGTGACCTCGCCGCGGGGGACCCGGTGGGCGGTCAGCACCGACCGGTCGGCGTCGGGGCTGTCGTCGGTCTTGTCCACCGCGTAGCCGACGTACGTGCAGTCCTCGCGGGTGAACTCGACGACGGAATAACCCCAGTGGTGGCTGTTGAAGAACTCGATGTGGGGGTTCATCGCGGTGACGAGCCGCGAGAGGACCGGCTCGGTGAGCCGGCCGCGCCACCCGCGGGTGAGGCCGAGCGCCTCGGCGACGTTCAGCGACGTCACCGCCGGCGTCATGAACTCCACGCCGATGCGCTCGCCCTGGGCGACGCCCTCGCCGCCGCCGATCCGCCCCGGGTACGCCGACCGCTTGTACGCCGCGACGTAGCAGTGCATGTCGCCGGTCAGGGTGACGTAGTTGTCGACGTCGGCGGCGGCGACGGCCTCGGTTATCCGCATCCGCTCGCGGGTGTAGCCGTCCCAGCCGCCCTGGACGGGATACAGCGACAGCGGCCCGGAGCCGAGCCGGAACGGAACCGTCAGCACCTCGTCGGCCCATACCGACCACACTGTCTCCGAACCGGTGATGGTCTCGACGAGCCACTCCCGTTGGTCGTCGCCGAGCATCGCGCGGCCGGGTGGCTCCCGATGGGGGCCGACCTCGTCGACCGTCGGGATGACCTCCCGCGGCGGGTCGCGGAACAGCCGCTCGTCGGTGATCGCGAGCGTGACGAGGTCGCCGAACTCCAGCGACCGCCAGAGCCGGAACCGCTCCTGCAGGACGTCGCCGGCCGGGTCGTACTCCACGCGAGCCGGCATGTACTCCCACCAAACGTGCATCGCGTCGGCGACGAGTTCGGTCATGAACGCCGGGTCGTCGCCGCGCGGGTGGTCGCCGGCCGGCGCGTCGGTCTCGTCGTCCCAGTAGACGTCGTTGACCATCTCGTGGTCGTCCCAGCCGACGATGAGGGTGTGGGCCTCCAGTGCCTCCTGCATGAACCGGTCGCGGCGGTACTCCCGGTAGAGGTACCGGTAGTCGTCGAGCCCCTGGACCCGGTCGTGGCCGCTCGGGAACGACAGCTCCCGGCCGGGGTAGTCCCGGGAGCCGAGCCCCTTGAACTCGCCCGCGTCGGACTCGTAGATGAAGTCCCCGACGTGGATCAGGAAGTCGACGTCCTCCCCGGCGACGTGGTGCAGCGCCGGGTAGTAGCCGTTGAGGTAGTTCTGACAGGCCAGCACCGCGAAGCTGACCGAATCGGGGTTCGCGTCCGGCGCCGGCAGCGTCCGGCAGCGGCCGACCCGCGAGGCGGTGCCGCGGTAGACGAACCGGTAGTGGTAGTCGTGGCCGGGCTCGAGGTGGCCGTCGAGGTCGACCTTTACCGTGTAGTCGTGGGCCCGGATGCCCTCGTCGTCGGTCACGACGCCCTCGTAGACGACGTCCTCGAACGCCGGGTCCGTCGCGACCCGGACGGCGACCGACGCTCCGGGCTCGAACCGCTCCGGCGCGACGCGGGTCCAGAGGATCACACCCTCCGGTGTCGGGCCGCCGCTGGCGACCGACTGCGGGAACGTCTCATCGGGGTCGGCGTCCGGGTCGAACTCGAAGGCCGCCTCCCGGCTCGGCGTCTCCGGGTCGATGGCGACCGCGAGATCGTGGGAGTCGAGCTCCGAAAGCAGTTCGGCGTGGTCGTCCCGCCCGCGCGCCGGCTCGTCGCGCCCGTCCAGCCCGCCGCCCTCCGACATGGATCGACGTCCGGGCCGGCGATTCTTCACTGTTCGGGCCGACGCACCGGTGCGGCCCGCGCTACCCGTCGGGGCCGTCGTCGGCCGGCGAGTCGACGACCTTCCCGTTCCGGACGAGACCGACGGTGGCGGCCGCCTCCCGGGCGACCCGCTCGTCGCGTCTCCTCTCGCCGTGTCGCCCGGGGCCAAGTGGTCCAGGCCTGCGGCGCCCTCGCTTCTGGTATCGCTCGATTTCCGGGCCGTAGTGCACATCCGATCACTAAAATCGGCGCGCGGGCCCGAAGCCGGCGGTCGGCTCGTCGACCGGCGAGTGACTCTTGCTTCTCGACGTATCTGATTACACACGACTTCTTAGATGTCCGGCCTCTCGTCCGGCTGCCGAAGGTGAGTTCCGCCGCTGCGTTCGATCGGAGGTTTATCCCGCCGCTGTCGGGCGATTGTACTCATCGAAAATTATGAGCGCTGCAAGCGCTCGCTCGACTGGCGGACGAATCGACCTTTTAAATATGACGTGACCGAAATTGAGCGTCTGAGAATAGATGCTCCCGGCAGCATCCATCGATACAATCGATGCCAACACCTACACTCGTCCGGCTTTGACGTGAGACTGAATGGTTGACTCGATGTGGTATCCGTCCGTCGAGGAGATCATCGCCATTCACGACGATGTCGTTTCTGAGTACCCTGACACGCCTTCCGGCACCCAGAATCGAGGCGACGTCGAGTTCGCTCTGGACTACATCGAGGAGGGGAACTTCAATTCGGCATCTGTGACGATCCACGAGAGAGCGTTCCACCTCCTCCGGCTTCTCGTCGCTAGTCATCCCTTCGTCGATGGAAACAAGCGTACCGCGCTCAACGTCACGGTCGTTTTCTACGTTCTCAACGGCTATCGATTCGAATACGGTGACGAAATCAGGTTACTCCTGAAACAGTTCGGGACCGACGAGGCGAGCGTCGATACGGAGGAGACCATCGAGTATTTTCGAACTCGCAGCGAGGAATTTGATTTGGCCGAGGAAACCGAGGAGTGGCGAGAGGATCTGATTCAGTACGGGGTCGAACAGTTGACCAACGATTCGTCGGACCCGAACGATTAACCGCGTTCGAATCGTTCGCTCAAATATGGCGACCGAAGAAGGGACGGAGCATACCTCTCCGATGGACGAAGTAATGAAGAACATCCGACGGGAGCTAGTCCGACGGGTCGCGGCAGCAGACCGGGACGCGAATCGGGACGTCTACGACGCCCTCGAAGACGAGTAACTCGCCGGATTTTTCCATTATGAACTGATCTTCTTCCCGCCAGACTCGTTCAGCCGTATGCGACCTCCGGTGGCGAACTCTATTCGGTTCAATCTCGAAGGAAAGCACGACCCGACTATTAATGCTCAAAGGAGGTGGAAAGCGTGGCTGGCAGCGGTCCACCTTGCCGCCGTCCTGCGGGTGTTGCTGTTCAAAGCTTGATGCGCGCTGCAGGATTTGAACCCGATGCAAACGCTCGCTATCGCTCCTGTTTGCGTGATTCAAATCCTTCACGGACATCATATGCTCCTCGCGTCCGCTTGTTGCAAAATGATGGGCGCTGCAGGATTTGAACCCGTCCGCTCGTCGCACAGAAGTGGGCGCTGCAGGATTTGAACCCGCGGCAGCTTGGTCCGAAGCCAAGTACTCTGTCCAGACTGAGCTAAGCGCCCTCGCACACCCGTAGCCGGCTTTCGGGTTTAACGCTGTCCATTCCGCTGGGGTTCCGGAGCCTTCAAGCGGCGGCGGCGGGAGCCGACGGTATGGAGCAGGCGCGCGGGTTCCTGGAGTTGACCCGGCCGGGCAACGCCGTCGCGGCGGGCGCGCTAACGTTCATCGGGGCCTTCGTCGCTGGGGGACTGTCGGCACCGCTGGAGGCGGCGGCGGCCGTCGCCGCGACGGTGCTGGCGACCGGCGGCGGCAACGCGGTCAACGATTACTTCGACCGCGAGATCGACGCCGTCAACCGGCCCGGCCGGCCGATACCGCGCGGGACAGTGTCGCCGCGGGCGGCGCTGGCGTTCAGCGGATTGCTGTTCGCCGTCGCCGTTGGCCTGACGCTGCTGTTGCCGCCGCTGGCCGTCGCCATCGCCGTCGTGAACCTTCTCGCACTTGTCGCCTACACGGAGGTGTTCAAGGGGCTGCCGGGCGTCGGGAACCTGCTCGTGGGCGCGCTGACCGGCAGCACGTTTCTCTACGGCGCGGCGGCCGTCAGCGGCGACCTCGGCAACGTTCCCGTAGCTCCCCTCGAGGCCGTACTCGCCGTCGGCGGGCACCTCGGCGCGTCCGTGCTGGCGCTGTTCGCGCTGGCGGCCAGCGCGACGATGGCCCGCGAGATCGTCAAGGACGTCGAGGACGTCGCCGGCGACCGCGAGGAGGGGCTGCGGACGCTGCCCATCGTCCTCGGACGGCGGCGAGCGCTGGCGGTCGCGGCCGTCTTCGTCGTCGCGGCCGTCGTCGCCAGCCCCGTTCCGTACCTGCGCGGCACCTTCGGGCCGCCGTATCTCGTGGTGCTGGCGCCCGCCGTCGCGGGGATGCTGGCGGCGATGTACCGCTCGTTCGGGGCGCCGGCGACCGGCCAGCGGTGGCTCAAGACGTCGATGTTCGCGGCGGCGGTCGCCTTCGTCGCCGGGCGCGCCGCCGTGGTCCTGTAGGCGACGGCGAACGCCGCGGGAGGCTTTTTGACCCGCTGCGTCGTAGACGACCCCATGCCGGTCGACAGCGACGCCGAACTCCGCGAACTGCTCGCGCTGGACACCATCGCCGTCGTCGGCTGCTCGTCGACGCCGGGGAAGGCCGCCCACGACGTCCCGCGGTTCATGCAGGAGCGGGGCTACGAGGTCGTCCCGGTCAACCCCTACGCCGACGAGGTGCTCGACGAGGAGGCGTACGACTCGCTGGCCGACGTGGAGGCCAACGTCGACATCGTGGACGTGTTCCGGCCCAGCGAGGAGGTGGCCGGGATCGTCGACGAGGCGCTCGAGCGCGACGACGTCGAGGCCGTCTGGACCCAGCAGGGCATCCGCGACCCCGCGGCCGGCGAGCGCGTCGAGGCCGCCGGGCGCCGATACGTCGAGGACCGCTGTCTGAAGGTCGAGTACCGCCGACTGTCGTAGTCAGCCCTCGTCGCCGGCCTCGGCGTCCGGGACGGCGCTGCCGTCGGCCGCCGTCTCCGGCCCCGTGTCGTCAACCTGCTCGTCCTGCTCGTCCTGCTCGTCTCGCTCGTCCTGCTCGTCCCGCTCGGCCGGCCCGGCCCCCTCGGCCGGTTCGGCTTCCTCGATGGCGACCTCGGTGACCAACTCGTCGACGTCGATGTCCTCGTGTTCGGCCAGCGCCTCGAGGATCGCTCCCTGCTGGCTGATGCGGTTCTCCAGCACTGCCATCCGTTCGTTCGTCTCCTGGACGGTCTCGCGGACCTCCATCACCTGTTCGCGGAGCTCGACGATCCGGTTGTACAGCTCCTCGGCGGTGTCGAGGAGCTTCTGTATTTTCTTCGTCGCGCCTCCCAGTGGCATACCGACGGCTTCGACGCCGGCGTAGGTGTGCCTTGCGGTGGCCGGCGGGCCGGATCCGGCCCGGTTAAGACGCCCCGGCCCCGACCGTCGGCCATGGAGAGCCGCCGACTGGCCCCGACGCTCGGCATCGTCGCCTCGCTTTCGGTGGTCGGGCTGCTGCTCGTGCCGTACGCGGTCGTCGACGGCGACGCCGGCAGCTACTACGGCGCCGGCGCGCTGTCGCCGTGGGTCGGCGGGCTGCTCGCGCTGGTGGCCGTCGTCGTCTTCGCCGCCGGCCGCGAGGAGCGCACCGCTCCCGAGACGGCCGCCGGCGTCGGCGTCGGCCTCGGGCTGGCGGTGACAATCGTCCTCGGGGTATGGGCCGTCACCGTCCCGGGCGAGGTGCCGCTACAGCTGACGACGGCCGAGCCGCTCGTCGGGCCGCTGACGACCGGCGTCGTCATCGAGTACCACCGCTGGCTACTGGCCGCCGCCGGCGCGCTGCTACCGACCGCCAGCGTCTGGTACGGCCGGGCGCTGCGGCTGTTCTAAATCGAACTTTTTGCACGGTCGCTCGCCGGCGGCGAGCGACCGGCAAAAATCCATGCGAATCGCCGGAGGCGATTCGCTGAATGACGAGAGGCGCCGTCGGCGCCTCTCGAACCACTTCGATGGAAAAATAGCTCCCTCCTCCAGCCGCCCCGCGCCTGCGGCGCTCGGCGCTAGTTGTCGGTCGCTACCGGACGCTCGCTCCGCTCGCGTCCGGCGCGATTCCACTCACCCGCCCCGTATGTCTCGGTGGCGATGTATGATCACTGATGACTCTTCTTTGTCGATACGTAGCCACACTCTGTCGATACGTAGCCATAGGGACTCTAAAGCATTCGTCCGCCAGCATACGCCGAGCGTAGCGAGGCGTTTCACCGCGCGAGCGGAGCGAGCGCGGGACCAAGGGCCGACCGGAGGTCCCGCGAACGAAGTGAGCGGGAGCGTTGGAAGACGAGCAACGCGAGTCTTCCTGAGGGAGGCCCGCAGTGTCTTTTTCATCGAAGTTTTTGCCGGTCGCTCGCCGACGGCGAGCGACCGTGCAAAAAGTTCGGTATGAGTGAACGGACGCCGGGGGTTGCCTGTCCGTTCCAGCACGGGGAGTCCCGCGTGCCTCCTCCACCCCGCGACCCTGCGGGCGACAGCTGTCCGCGGGTCCGCTGCTCACTTCCGTGCCTGGCGGATTACCCGCGGTTAACGCCGGTCGAGCGTCCCTGCAGACGCCGGACCGGGGACCGCTGCCCTCGCAGGACGAGGCTTCGACGTTGGCTTGCGGGGCCCGCACTGGTCGGGCCAGACGAACCCCGGATTCGGCCCCCGCTGAAGACCATAGCGCGGGTGACGAGCGGGGCCTAACCGCCCGACCTAGTCCACTCCGAACTTGCGGGGTCTCCGATATGTACCTTTCGGCTCGGGCGGCGACCGGGAGGTCGGGGCCGGAGCCGTCGTCGGAACGCGGTCAGTCCTCGGCGGCTGCCGTCTCGCCGCCGGCGTCGGCCGCGACCGGCCCGTCGGCGAACTCGATGCCGCCGGTGAGCGTGCGGTGCGGGTAGGGGATGTCGATGCCCTCCTCGTCGAAGCGCCGTTTCACCGCGGTGACGTACTCGCCGCGAATCGACACGAAGTCGGCCCGCGAGGGCTCGGCGATCCAGATTCGGGACTGCAGGCCGACCGAGGAGTCGCCGAGCTCGGTCAACCGAACGGAGGGCGCGGGGTCGTCCATGATGTCGTCGTGTGCCGTCGCCTCCTCGAGGATGACGTCGGTCGCCCGCTCGATGTCGTCGTCGTAGCCGATGCCGAAGACGAACTTCACCCGGAGCTTGTCGGCGTCAACCGGGTTCGTCAGGACGTTGTCGGTCAGTTGGGAGTTCGGCACCGTGAGCAACTCGTTGTCGAACGACCGCACGCGGGTGACCCGGAGGCTGATATCTTCGACGACGCCGGCGTTGTCGTCCCATTCGATCCAGTCGCCGATGCGGAACGGGTTCTCGGCGAAGATGAAGACGCCGGCGACGAAGTTCTTGAGGACGTCCTGCAGCGCGAGGCCGATGGCCAGCGTCGCCGCCGCCGCGATGGTCGCCAGCGAGGTCAGGAGACTCCCGCGACCGGCCGCCCCAAAGCCGACGGCCAGCGCCACGAAGATTACGACGGCGAGTGCGACCTTCTGGAGCGGGTTCCTCGCATGGTGGTCCAGTCCCTGCCGGTCCATCGCCCGGTCCGCGAGTGGGAGTACTGCAACTTTCCCGACGATGTACAGGACGACGAATACGACGATGCCCTGTGCGGCGTAGCCGATGGGGTCGGCGAAGGCCGGCGAGAGGCCGACGTACTCCACGAGGAACCTGCCGACGACGCTCGAAGCGTCCGCGGCCTCGGCCTGCTGGAGTATCACCGGAGAAACACCGCCGTGTGGCCGCGCGTCTCGACGACCTCGGCGTCGACCCGGTCGGCGAGGTCGGCCGCCAACTCCTCGGTCGTGGTGCCGCCGCGGGCCGCCCGGAGGAACTTCGCCTTCACCAGTTCGCGGTCGTCGAGCTGGTCGGACAGCTCCTCGACGACGGCGTCGATACCCGCCTTCCCGACCCACACCGTCACGTCGACGTCGTGGGCCCGCTCGCGCGGCGTTCGGTCGGTCATGCCTTCGGATTGGGGGCAGGGGATAAAAGGCTGACACACTGTATCGAGCGGTGCTCAGATAAGCGATGGCCAGCCGAGCGCACCCCGCCGGAGGCCTAAAACGGGGCTTTCGAGTTCCTCGCTGGTCCTTCTCCCACAGACCACTTCTCCGAACGCTACTCCGCGTCAGTACGGGTGCCGCGCCAGCTCTCCGCAGTCGCAGGCGACGACGACGTGGCCCGACCGGGTCCGGACGCGGGCGTTCCGGCCCGGCACCAGGTAGGCGTCGCAGGCGTCGCAGCTGAACCGCTTGAACCGCTCCGGCAGCGACAGTCGGTTCCGCTCGGCGATACGGCGGGCCCGGCGGACGTACCGCCGCGCGCGGTCGTCCTCGCCGTCGCGGGCCGCCGCCCGGGCGAGGTCGTGAAGCCGTTCGATGCGCTCGGCGGCGACGGTCACGCCGGAGCGTTCTCGCCGCCGGTGTTTAGCCGTTCCGTGTCGGACGACGGCCGCGCCACACGGCGGACCGCCGGGCGTGCCGCCGCTACGCCCGGAGCCGGAGCCCGAGCAGCAGCGCCCCGAGCAACAGCAGCGCCAGCCCGACGAACACCACCGACGGCGTGAACAGCGACGCCGGCACGCCCGCCGCCTGAAGCAGAGTCATATCGGCGGCGTGACGCTCCCGTGGTAAATAACTACCGCGCCCGGCGGGATACGTCTCCGTACATCTCCACCTCGACGCCGCGAGGGAGCGGACCGGAGCCGTCCGGACCCCTCCGGACCCCTCCGGAGCCGTCCGTATCGCCGTGTCGGGTCGCCGAAAACAACTGCACAACACGCTACAATATCGAAGAGAAACGGTTTTGTGCGCGAGGCGTCGATCACCGACGGGAACCGCACGACCGCAAATCTGACTCGCCGGCCGCTTGGTCGGCTCGGGATTGCGGTAGTGCTGGCGTCGCGCCGCCGACGGTGAGACGACGCCGACTACAGCGGTCGGTGCTGTTCCAACCAAGATCATGGCACGAATGCACTCACGCCGCCGGGGGTCGTCCGGGTCGGACCGGCCCGCGGCAGACGAGCCGCCGGAGTGGAGCGACGTAGACACGGAGGCCATCGAGGAACGGGTCGTCGAGCTGGCCGAAGCCGGCCACGACCCGAGTCAGATCGGCCTCGAGCTGCGCGACGGGGGCGTCCAGGGGACGCCGATCCCGGACGTCAAGCTGGCGACGGGCAGGAAGGTCACCGAGATCCTCGAGGACCACGGCGCCGCCGCCGACCTCCCCGAGGACCTCCGGAACCTGATGGAACGGGCCGTCCGGCTCCGCGACCACATGGACGACAACCCCGGCGACGCCCAGAACAAGCGCGCCCTGCAGAACACCGAATCGAAGATCCGCCGGCTCGTCGACTACTACCGGGGCGACGAGCTCGACGAGGCGTTCACCTACGAGTACGACGAGGCAAAGGAGCTGCTGGAGTAGCCGATGTCGGCCGCCGGTCGTCGCAGCGAGGACGCCTCCGGGCCCGCGGCGGTAGCCGCGGCCGTCCGCGAGGCCGGCTTCGTCCGGCTCGCGGCGACGGCCGACGGCGACGCCCTGGCGGCGACGGGACTGTTGGTCCGGGCGCTGGAGGCGACGGAGACGCCGTACCAGGCGACCGTCGACGCCGTTCCGGAGCCGCCGGCGACGGACGCCGACCGTACGGTCGCCGTCGGGCACGCCCCGGCCGGCGCCGACGCCGCGCTGTCGGCACCGCCGCTGGCGCCCGCGGCCGCAGAGGCCGCCCGCGAACTCGCCGCTGACGCCGTCGATCCCGTCCTCGCGCTGGCGGGCGCCCGGGCGGCCGGCGCCGAGCCGTCGGGCCGGTCGCCCGAGGCGCCGGACCTCGAACGGCGCCCCGGCGTCGCGCTGCCGACCGACGACCGTGCCGACCTATCGGCCTCGACGCTGGTCCACGCGGAGTTCTCCGGCGACCGCGAGGCCGCCGCGGCGGCGCTGGAGGGCCTCGACGGGAGCGGGGGCGGCCGCGAGGTCGCCTCGCTGGTCGCGCTGGCGGCCGTCGAGCCCGACGACGCCGTCCCGCGGGCCGCCGAGACGGTCCGGGAGGCGCTGCGGCCGTACGGCTGCGACCGCTTCGAGACGCTCGGCGGCTACGCCGACGTCCTCGGGGCGGTCGCGGCCGACCGCCCCGGCGTCGGCCTCGCGCTGGCGCTGGGCCGGGACGTCGAGACGACGGCGCTGGAGACGTGGCGCGAGCACGGTCGCCGGACCCACGCGGCGCTGCGGGCGGCCGACGCCGGCCGCTACGACGGCTTCTACGTCGCCCGCGTCGACGACGACGCCCCGCTCGGGACGGTCGCGCGACTCTGTCTCGGCTACCGGTCGCCGGAGCCGGTCGCCCTCGTGGCGGCCGACGGCCGGGCGGCCGTCGCCGCCGAGACGACCGTCGCGGCCCCGTTCGAGGCGGCGGCCGCGGCGCTGGACGGCCGGGCGGTCGTCCGCGACGGCCGCGGCGCGGCGACGTTCGACGGCACCGCCGCCGACTACCTCGACACCTACAGGGAGGCGACCCGGCGATGAGACGGGCGACGGTCCGGACGACACACGACCGTCCCGGAGTGGTCGCCGCGGCGCTCCGGCCGGACAACACCGCGGAGATGTCGACCCGGGTCGACGGCCGGACGGTCGTGACGACGATCGAGCGCGACTCGACCGGCGGCCTCCGGACGACCGTCGACGACTACGTGACGAACCTGCAGGTCGCACAGCGAGTAACCGACACCACGATTCAACCATGAGCGAACGATCAGTCTCGAAGCAGTCACAGGAGAAGCGATGGTACACCGTGATGGCGCCGGAGATATTCGACCGGGCCGAACTCGGTGAGACACCCGCCGACGAGGTCGAGCAGGTTTACGACCGGACGGTCGAGACGACCCTCGGCGAGCTGGAGGACGACCCCAGCGAGAACAACACGAAGCTGACCTTCCAGGTGACGGACGTCGGCAGCGACGCCGCCTACACGGAGTTCGTCCAGCACGAACTCACCCGCGACTACCTGCGGAGTCTCACCCGGCGCGGCACCTCGAAGGTCGACGCCTTCGTCACCCTGCTGACGACCGACGACTACCGGCTGCAGGTCCAACCGGTCGCCTACACGACGAAGTCGGCCGACCGCAGCCAGGAGCAGGCCATCCGGGAGACGATGGTCGAGCTGGTCGAGGAGGCCGCCGACGAGCGCACCTTCGAGGGCCTCATCGACAGCATCGTCGAGGGCCGGCTCTCGTCGGCCATCTACGGCGAGGCCAAGACCATCTACCCGCTCCGGCGGGTGGAGGTCCAGAAGACCCGCCTGGAGGCCCGCCCCGAGGAGGTCGCCGCCGAGGAGGCCGCCGCGGTCGACGTCGACGAGAGCGACGTCGACGTCGACGAGGATTGAGTCCGGGTCACTCCGACACCTCGACGACGCCGACCATCCCCTTCGGCTCGTGCGGGATACAGAGGTAGCCGTAGCTGCCGGGCGTCTCGAAGGTGTGTGCGAACGTCTCGCCGGGAGCGATGTTGCCCGCGCCGGTGTCCTCCCAGGCCTCGCGGGCGGCGGTCGTCGTCTCGAAGCCGCCGGAGGCGAAAAACGCCGCCCCCTCGGGGATCGCGCTCTCGTAGGCGGTGACGGTGTGCTTCCGGGAGCCGTTGTTGCCCCAGACGACCGTCTCGCCGACGGCGACCTCGTGGCTGTCCGGCAGGAAGGCGTTGGCGGACATCCCGACGTCGTACTCCGACTCCGAGAGGCCGCCGTCCAGACAGCCGGCGACGGGCGACAGCGCCGCCGCGCCGGCGGTCGCGAGAAACGCGCGTCGGTCCATACGCCTGCTGGGGGTTCGACGGACATATGCCCCCCGGTCGCGGGCGGAAGCGAACCTACTAAGACGGCCGTTGCCGACCGACGAGACAGAGCATGCAGCCGCGTTTCCTGGGGCAGTTGGGGCTGGCCGACGCCGTCACTGTCACCAACGCGGCGCTGGGGTTCGCCGCCGCGGCCGTCGCCGCCGCCGACCCGACGCTCGCCGCCCGGCTCGTCCTGCTGGCGGCCATCGCCGACGGCCTCGACGGCGTCGTCGCCCGGGCCCGGGGCGGGACGCCGGTCGGCGACCACCTCGACTCCCTGGCCGACGTCGCCTCCTTCGGCGTCGCGCCGGCAGTGCTCGTCCACGCCGTCGCCCGCGTGGGAACCGACGGCTCGCCCGCCGCGACGGCCGTCACCGTCGGCGTCCCCGCTATGTTCGTCGCGATGGCCGTCGTCCGGCTCGGCTTCTACATGCTCGAGGACCGCCACGCCGAGGAGACGGAGGGCGTCCAGACGACGCTGGCGGCGACCATCCTCGCGGTGGCGTACCTGGCGGGGATCACCGACCCGGCCGTGCTGCTGGCCGTCGCCGCCGTCTTCACGTATCTGATGGTCGCGCCCGTCACGTACCCGGAGCTGTACGCCCGGGACGCACTGGTGCTGGGCGGTCTGCAGGCGCTCGCCGTGCTGTTCCCGGAGGTGGGCGGCCGGGTGTTCCCCCGGTCGCTGCTGTTGTTCGCCGTCGGGTACCTCGTGCTCGCGCCGTTCATCTACTGGCGGGACGGCTGACCGGTCGTGCCGCTCCGGTGCCGACCGGGCACGTCCCGCGAATGGAAACGCTCTTGCCCTGCTCCGCCGGAACGTCGGACATGAGTAACGGGGACGACGAGAACCCGGAGGCGCCCGACGAGGCCACCGACGGCGCCGACACCGAAGACGTGCCCGCGCCGGAGGTGACCGCCGACTCGCTGGCCGACCGGCTCGACGACGTCGAATCGACCCTCGAGGCCGCCGAGACCGAGGCCGACCTCGACGACGTCGAGGCGACGCTGGAGGCCGTCGCCGACGACCTCGAGGGCGCGGACCTCGGGCCGGACGATGGCGACGAGGACGACGAGGACGACCCGGCCGAGGAGCTGGAATCGCGGACCGACGACCTCCGGGAGGAGCTGGAGACCGCCCGCGGACCGTACGCCGAAGACGTCGAAGAGCAGCTCGCGGACGCCGCCGCGACGGTTCGAGAGACCCGCTGGACCGAGGACGGCGAGCCCGAGGTCCGAGCGGCCGTCGAGACGCTGCTGGAGGCCGCCGAGACGGAGCTGGACGAGACGTTCGCCGCCGGCGACGATCTCGGGGCACGTGCCGGCGCCGTCGAGGCCGTCGGCGAGGCGACCGTCGCGGCCGGGCTCGATCCCGACGAGGATGCCGACACCGTCGCGGCGCTGCTGGCGGCCGCCGAGACGCTCGCGGACGACCTCGAGGACGCCGAGGAGTGGGACGACCTCAGCGTCGTCGCACAGCTCGAGGTCCAGGGGTTCTATGACCGGATCACCGGCGAGAACCGCAAGGATTTCCCGCCGGAGCTAAACGTCGTCCGCATCGCCGAGGCCGAAAACGACCCCGAGCGGATCGTCCTCGCCTACGAGGCCTTCGAGTCGGGGTTCATGCAGGAAAACTGCGTCGACGCCCTCCGGCGGCTCGGCCCCGAGGAGGCCTTCGAGCCGATGCACGAGGCCGCCCAGAAGCGCAACCAGCCGGAGATCGAGGTCCTGGGCAAGATCGGCGACGAGCGGGCCGTCGACACGCTCGTGGAGTTCGTCGACGGCGGCAATCCGCCGCTGCAGAAGGTGACGCTGCGGGCGCTCGGCGAGATCGGCAGCCACGAGGCCACCGGAGCCGTCGCCGTCGCCCTGGCCGACGAGGCGCCGAGCGTCCGCTCGCAGGCCGCCCGCGCGCTGGGGCTCATCGGCGACACCCGCGCGATCGAGCCGCTTTCGGACGTCCTCGACGACGACTCCGAGCCCACGGAGGTCCGCGCCTCCGCGGCGTGGGCACTGGTGCAGATCGGCACCGAGCGCGCGCTGGAGGCCGCCGCCGAACACGACGACGACCGCGCCTACACCGTCCAGGCCGAGGCCGAGAAGGCCCGCGAGGCAACCGCGTAGGCAGTAGCTTTCAGTTAATAGGGATTGGCGGACCTCAGCGGTGACGGTGATGTTGCGAATGCCCCCTCCCGCTCGCTTCATCACGAGGCCTCTCTCGCTGTGCTCGCTCGGCCTCGCTCCGCGAGCGGTCGGCCCCGTTCGAGGTCCCGCCCGATGTCGGCTGACCGGCCGACTCTCGCGCGACTAAACATGGCCGCATAGGCTGACCACAGGTTCTTATACCGGGACGGGACCAGCCCGCCGTGTGCGCTCTCGTCCGCTCGTCGCCGTGCTCGCCGTCGCACTCGTCACCGTCGCGGCCGCTCCGGGCGTCGCCGTGGCCGCGAGTACCGGCACGGACGCGACGGACGCGTCGAACACGGCGAACGCGACGCTCGTCGCCGTTTACCCCGACCCCGTCGAGCGCGGCGACCCCGGCGAGTTCGTCGTCGTCCGGTTCCCGCGGGCGACGAACACGACCGGCTGGACGCTGACCGACGGCACGTCGACGGCGAGGCTCCCGAACCGGACGCTGTCGGGAACGGTCGCCCTCTCGACGACGCCGGAGGCCGCGGCGGCCCACGCCGACGCCCCGGTCGTCGGGCTGGACGGTCGGCTGCGTCTCGCCAACGGCGGCGACGACCTCCGGCTCCGGCGGGGGACCGACACCGTCGCCGCGACCCGCTACCGGGACGCCCCGGAGGCGGAGGTGTGGAACGTCTCCCGCGGCGCCTGGCGCCCGCTCGGCGCGACTGATCTGGCGCCGGTCCGGACGGACGGTGGCCCGGCGACGGCGTTCGTCCTCCCGGACGCGCCGGATCGGACCGTCGAGACGCTCCGCCGCGCCGATGACCGCCTGCTGCTCGCCGGCTACACGCTCACCTCCGAGCGGGTCGTCGAGGCGCTGCTGGCGGCGCACGACCGCGGCGTCGAGGTCCGCGTCCTTCTCGACGGGTCGCCCGTCGGCGGGATGACCGACCGCCAGGCGAGGCTGCTCGACCGGCTCTCGGCGGCGGGCGTCGACGTCCGCCTCCCGACCGGCCCGTACGCGAGGTACGATTACCACCACCCGAAGTACGCCGTCGTCGACGACCGGGCGCTCGTGCTGACGGAGAACTTCAAGCCGGCCGGCACGGGCGGCATGTCGAGCCGGGGCTGGGGCGTCGTCCTCGAGGACGCCGAGGCGGCCGACGCGCTGGCGGGGCTCCACGCGACCGACCGCGGCTGGCGGGCGGCGACCCCCTGGGGGCGCTACCGCGAGGGTCGGACGTTCGCCGCCGCCGATCCCGCGGTCGGCGAGTTCCCGACGCGACACGACCCGCGCCGGGTATCGGTCGAGGCGGCGACGGTGCTCGTCGGGCCCGACAACGCTGCCGACGCCGTCGCCGCGCGGATCGACGCCGCCGACGAGCGGGTGCTCGTCCAGCAGGTGACCGTCGGCAGCCGGGACGACCGCCTGCTGCGGGCCGTCCTGCGGGCTGCCGACCGCGGCGTGACCGTCCGGGTCCACCTCTCGAGCGGCTGGTACGTCCGCGAGGACAACGAGGCGCTGGCGGCGTGGCTGAACCGCCGGGCCGACGCCGAGGGCTGGGACCTCGAGGCCCGCGTCGACGACCCCGACGGCTACGAGAAGGTCCACTCGAAGGGCGTCGTCGTCGACGACACCGCGGTCGTCGGGAGCCTCAACTGGGGGCGGACCTCCCGGACCGAGAACCGCGAGGTCGCCGTCGCCCTCGAGGGCCCGGCCGTCGCCAGCTACTACGCGTCGGTGTTCCGGGCCGACTGGTCGGGTCCGGACGATCGGTCGGTGCCGACGGCGGTCGTCGGCGCCGCCGCAGTGTGTATCGCCGTCACGGCGCTACTCGTACGGCGAATTGAGTTCGGCGGCCGCGAGGGGGTGGTCGGCTGGCGGCCCTGAGCGCCGGGACGGGCGGCTCGCCGGAGGAGCGGCCGGCCGGGTCTCAGTCGTCGTCGCGGACGAGCGTGCTCCGGAGCGCCTCGTCGAGTTCGGCGTCGGCCATCCTCTCGACCAGCGCGTCGACGACCGGTTCCCGCAT
The DNA here is from genome assembly GCA_003020965.1 of Halobacteriales archaeon QS_4_69_225. Taxonomy (GTDB): domain Archaea; phylum Halobacteriota; class Halobacteria; order Halobacteriales; family Haloarculaceae; genus Natronomonas. Next base: position 86,261 of record PXRL01000011.1, on the reverse strand, counting down.
GCCGGAGACGAACTTGACGGAGCCGACGACGAGGTGGCCGCCGCCGGAGACGCCGGCGCCTTCGAACTCCGCCTGCAGCTCCTCGACCATGGTCGGGATGTCGAGCCGGACGCCGTCGGACCGCAGCACCGCGAAGTCGGGGCCGTAGCCGATAGTGATGACGGGGTCGCCCGTCTCCTTGACCTTCCGGTCGTGGAGCTCGCCGGTCGTCTTGCCCGGGGCGGGGTAGGTGAACCGGCGGGCGTGGTTCTCGACGTCGAGCCGGTAGAGGTGGGCGCCATTATCGAGTCGCTCGTGGTCGACGTGGGGCTCGGCGTCGTCGAGCTGGTCGTCGACGTCGCGGCGGGCGCGGTCGGCGAGGAACTCGACCAGCTTCGCGTGCCGCTCGGGGTCATCGCAGGCGACGTTGAGAACGTCCTCGATGAGGCTGTCGCCGGCGTCGTAACGGAGCCAGTGGGCCGCGTAGTCCAGCGCCTCGCCGATGTTCCGGAGGTCGGCCTCGTCGTAGCCGGCCGCGGCGGCCAGCTCGAGGTAGTCGTCCATGGCGTCGGCCTTCGAGCGGTCCGACAGCCCCGCGACGGCCGGCACGTGTTCGAGGTCGCCGGTCAGCGAGGGGTCGATCATCCGCGCCAGCTCGACGCACATCATGCCGGTCGTGATCCGGTAGTCCTCGTCGTGGAGATACGGGTTGACGTGCTCCTCGACGAGCGGGCCGACGGCGTCGGGGTCGGGGTGGTGGTGGTCGACCACCACGACCGGGACGTCGTACTGGTCCAGCGCCCGGTAGGCCGGGGTATCCTCCTCTGTGGAGCCGTTGTCGACCATGAACAGCAGCGGCAGCCGCTGACCGTGCCGTTCGCGGTCCTCCAGAGCGAAGTTGAGGTCCCGGGTGACGTCTTCCATCTCGTAGAACGGTGCCTTCGAGGGGAGCCGCTTGAACAGATGCCGCGGCGCCTCGGGGTCCTCGTGGACCTCGGCGAGGAACCGTTCGAGGGCGAGCTGGACCGGCACCGACGCGCACATGCCGTCGCCGTCGGCGTGGTGGCGGAGCCGGATGGGCCGGCCGGACAGCACCGCCCGCCGGAGCCGCTCGGCGACGGCCGCGAGGTCGTCGTGGAGCGTCTCGAAGGCCGGCCACTCCATGAGCGGTTCGACGTCCTCGGGGGCGGCCCGCTCGGCGACGGCGGCCTCGACCCGCTCGCGGACCTCCGCTTCGGCCTCGCCGCGGAGGCTGACGAGCCGGTCGACCTCCAGCTGGACGGCACCGTCGCGGGTCTCGACGGCCCCCGTCGCCCGGACGACGTCGCCGAGGCCGACCTCGGGGTAGGCCCGGACGCCGGCCTCCTCGAAGGCCGCACACGGCACGACGCCGGCGCCGTCCCGGACCGAGAAGACCGTCGGCCCACCGGTCTGTTTGACCTGGACGACGTCGCCCTCGAGGTGGACGGTGTCGCCGACGCGGTCGGTCAGGTCGTCGACGCCGACCTCGTCGCCGTGGACGACCGCGACGGTCTCGACGGCGGGGTCGACGTCGGCCTCGGCGAACCCGAGGTCGCCGTCGTCGCGGATCTCGACCAGCTCGACGACCAGCTCGTCGCCGACCGCGGGGTCGGCCTCGAGGTTCGACTCGTGGACGAGCCCGGAGACGTCGTCGGAGAGGTCGACGAAGACGCCGTAGTCGACGATACCGTTCACCGTCGCGAGATAGCGGTCGCCCTCGTCGACGTCATCGAGAGTACAGTCGGGGCCGAGGTCGTACACCACCCCGTCGTCGGTGGTCGACCCGGCGTCACCGGCAGCGGACTGAGTCATTGACCACCGTCGGCTCCGGTCGAGTTTAAGCGTGTTGTTGTCGGCCGGACGGCCGGTCCGTCCCATCGGAAGCCTTAGTTGTCGGGCAACCGGACGGAGAAGTATGGGATTGCTCGGGTCGTGGACCCCGTCGCTGTTCCGGTCGAGCGAGGTTCTCGGCATCGCCGACGACGCCCTCGAGTTCGCGCTGCAGGCCTCCGAGGACAGCCACCCCGACGAGTACATGGGTCAACTCCGCGGCGAGGACGCCCGGACGCTGGGGCTCGACCGCGACGGGACCGTCATCACCGACGTCCTCCTCGCGCCGGGGACGAAGACCAACCCCGTCAGCGCGGAGTTCAAGCCGACCTACATGCCGAACGACCTCAAGAGCGTCGGCTCGGTCCACTCCCACCCCAACGGGGTGTTGCGCCCGAGCGACGCCGACCTGGCGACGTTCTCCCGGGGCGACGTCCACATCATCGTCGGCGCGCCGTACGGCCGCACGGACTGGCAGGCCTTCGACACCGACGGCGAGCCGACCGACCTCGACGTGCTCGACGTCGAGCCCCCGGACGAGCAGTTCTTCGACTTCACGCAGGCCGACATCGACCGGGAGCTGCGGTGAGATGAGACGCGTCGTCGCACAGGGCACCTTCGACCTGCTGCACCCCGGCCACCTCCACTACCTCGGAGAGGCCGCCGCGATGGGCGAGCGGCTGCACGTCATCGTCGCCCGCTCGGCCAACGTCACCCACAAGCCGGCGCCGGTCGTCCCGGACGCCCAGCGCCGGGAGATGGTCGGGGCGCTGGAACCGGTCGACGAGGCCCGTCTCGGCCACACCGAGGACTTCTTCGTCCCCATCCGCGACATCGACCCCGACGTGATCGTCCTGGGCCACGACCAGCACCACGACGAGGAGGCGCTGTCGGCGGCCCTCGCCGAGGAGGGAATCGACTGCGAGGTGGCGCGGGCCTCCGCCCGCGAGGGCGACGAGCGGGTGCTATCGACGGGCCACATCGTCGAGCGAATCTGCCGGCGGCGCTGTTAGAGGCCGTCGTAGACCGCCGACAGCCGCTCGATGGATCGCTCGACGTCCAGCTCCGGCCGCCGCCGCCGACACCGGGCCGACAGCGCCGCCGTCTCGTCGAGGACCCGCCGTATCGCCGCCCGGAAGCCGTCGACGTCGCCCGGCGGGAAGTGATACCCCGTCTCGCCGCCGACGACCGACTCCGAGAGGGCACCGCCGTCGACGGCGACGACCGGCGTCCCGCAGGCGACGGCCTCCAGGGCGACCAGCCCCTGGGTTTCGATGGGACTGGGGAAGGCGAAGGCGTCCAGCGCCGAGTAGAAGGTCGACAGCGCCTCGCGGTCGAGGAAGCCGAGGAAACGAACGTCGTCGCGGGCGGCCGCCCGGCGCCGTAGCTCCGCCCGGGCGGGGCCGTCGCCGGCGAGGACGACCCCGACGTCGAGGCCGGCCGTCGCCGCCAGCAGGTCCCCGAGCCGCTTCTCGTAGCCGTGGCGGCCGGTGTAACCGACGAGCGGGCCGTCGGGGAGGTCGTGACGGTCCCGGAAGGCCGCGATCGCCGCGTCGTCGGCCGGCGCGAACCGCTCGGTGTCGACGCCGTTGGAGACGACGTGCGTCGGCGTCCGGCCGTCGACCCGGTCGGCGGCCGTCTCCGAAGGGACGACCACCGCGTCGGCCTGCCCGAAGAACCACTGCTCGTAGCGGTCGGCGGCGTGGCGGACGACGCCGGCGAAGGCGTCGCTGATGTAGTCGGCGTACTCGCCGGCGGGGGTGTGGTAGGAGACCACCAGCGGCAGGTCGCGGTCGACGGCGAGCCGCCGGGCCGCGAGCCCCAGCGTGAACGGCGTGTGTGCGTGGACGACGTCGGGCCGCAGCTCGCGGGCGGCGTCGGGGACGCCCGGCAGGCCGAACCGGAACCCCGGATAGAACGGGAACCCGACGCTGGAGACCGGATACTCCCGGCTCTCGGGGTCGTAGCCGTCGCCGCCCGGGTAGACGACGCCCATCCGCCCGCCGCGCCGCTCCCAGCGGTCCCGCCAGGTCCGGAGCGTGTAGGTGACGCCGTTGACCGTCGGGAGGTAGGTGTCGGTGAACGCCGCGACGGTCTGCATGCGGCCGGCTTCGCCCACCGGGGTCTAATCGGTTGCGACTCCGGCGTCGACGCCGGAATCGGAGTCGCCGGAATCGGAGTCACCGGAGGCCCGCCGCCGGGCCTCGGCGTAGGCGTCCCGCAGCTCCTCGCCCACCCGGTCGAGGCCGTGCTCGCGGGCCGTCTCGCGAGCGTTGGCTCCCAGCCGCTCGCGCAGGTCGGGGTCGTCGGCCAGCCGCTCGACGGCCTCGCGGAACTCCGCCCGCGTCGAGCAGAGCAGACAGTCCTCGCCGTCGGCGTAGAACTCCCGGAACACCGGGATGTCACGGAGGACGACCGGCTTGCCGCAGGCCATCGCCTCGAGGACGACCAGCCCCTGGTTTTCGACCTTCGCGGGGAAACAGAAGACGTCGCCGGCGGCGAAGGCGCCGCGCTTGTCGTCGACCCAGCCGGTGAAGGTGACGTCCGCCGGCGGGTCGGTCACCCACCGCCGGACGGTCCGGGAGGCCTGCGGGCCGGTGTCGTACGGCCCGAACCAGGCGAACTCAAGGTCGTCCGTCTCCCTCGCCAGCCGGCAGAACGTCGACACCCCCTTCCGCTCGAAGACGTTGCCGACCGCGAAGACGACCGTCCCCTCGAGGTCGTACCGGCGGCGGTACGGCCCCCGGAGCGACTCGAAGCCCGACAGCGACCCGAGGTCGACGCCGTTGGTCACCGGCCGGATCGGCGCCTCGACGGGGTACGACTCCAGCGTCCGGCGGGTGTAGTCGCTCGGACACAGCACCAGGTCCGCCTGCGAGTAGAACCACCGGAGGTACCGCCCCAGGGCCGGCGCGACGGCCGTCGACCCGCGGAAGCTCTCGGCGAAGTCCTCGCGGGTGACGTGGGCGTGCAGCACCAGCGGCACCCCACGGCGGCGGGCGTGGCGGGCGACCGCGACCGACCCCGGGCCGACCAGGTTGCAGTGAGCGACGTCGTACCGCTCGAACAGCGGCTCGCCGGCGACCCGTTCGGCGAGGGCCGTCGAGGGGTCGCCGCCGCTCCACGGCGAGGTGACCACCTCGACGCCGGCGTCGGCGAGGGCCGTCCGCTGCTGTCGGGTCGCCGTCCCGATGCCGCTGCGGTCGAGCAGGGCGGCGAGTTCGAGGTAGTTCAGGACGCGCACGCTCCGCCTGCGGCCGGTCGGTACTTAACCCGGACGGTCGCAGACGAGAGAGTGTTTAGCGAGGAGTGAATAGCGTCGTTCGGCAGCGACGGCAGGCGTGTTCGAACGCCCCCTCCCGCTGGCGGGCTGCGGCTCACGGCTCGCTTCGCTCGCCGGCAGAGCGACGCTCTGCCGAGCCCTCGCTCGCTTCACTCGCGAGGACGCCGCTCCGCCTCGAGGCCGCTCTCGCTCCGCGAGCGGTCGGCCCCGTTCGAGGTCCCGCCCGCCGCCGGCTGAGTGGCCGGATCGCGTTTATGCCAATACCGCCGTCGGCGCCGAAATCAGCCGTTGTTGCGGAGCCAGTTGAACACGTACGTCTGCGCGTAGCCGGCGTACTCTCCGCCGAACCGCTCGCGGATGGCGCGGGAGGTCTCCTCGTAGTTGTCGCGCTCGCAGTCGGGGTAGTGCTCTTCGATGGCCGTCCGGATCCAGGTGTCCAGCGGCACCGCCTGGAGGTGGCCCAGCGAGAACAACAGCACGCAGTCGGCGACCTTCCGGCCGACGCCGACGAACCGGGTGAGCGACTCGCGGGCGGCCTCGTACGCCAGGTCGCGGGCCTCCCCGGGGTGGGCCTCGCCGTCGGCGACCATCTCGGCGGTCCGCTCGACGTACGGCGCCCGGTAGCCGAGCGAGAGCTCCCGGAGGTCGGCCTCGGAGGCCGCCGCGAGCCGCTCGGCGGTCGGGAACGCCCGGTACGTCTCGCCGTCGAAGGCGACGGACTCGCCGTACCGCTCGGCCAGCGACACCTGCATCTCGTGGATGCGGCCGACCCGCATCTGCGCCGAGCAGATGAACGACACCAGCGAGGCGAAGGGCGGGTCCCGGACGAGCCGCAGCCCGCGGTAGGCCTCGTAGGCCCGCTCGATCAGCGGGTCGTCCGGCGTCGCCGCGAGGATGGCCTCGAGGTCGTCGTCGAGCCGCAGTAGTTCCTCGATGCGGGCGTAAGCGTTCGGCGTCGAGGCCTCCCACTCGAGGAGTTCGTCGACCTGCCGGAGGCGGATGACCTCGGGTTCGTCGGTTTCGGTGGCCGTCGACGGCAGCGCGACGTGGTACCAGGCGTCGCCGCCGGCGGCGTTCGGCTCCTCGTACATGTGGCCGTCGGCCCGGCGCCACAGGTAGGACTGCCCGCACTCGAGGGTCGCCTGCAGGTCGAACCCGCCGTCCAGCGCCCCGACCGGGCGGTTCCCGACGTTCATGTCCCACCGTCGACGGCCGCGGGTTTCGGCCTTTCGAGTTCCGGGCGGGCCGGGGGAAAGTTCTTGACACTCGGTGTGTAAATCATCACCATGGATTGCCGGGTGGTGGTAGAGGCTGCGGTCCCCGTCTACGACGTCGAGACGGCCGACGAGGCCGTCCGGATCGCCATCTCCAAGACCGGTGAGATGCTCAATCCGGACCTCAGCTACGTCGAGATCGACATGGGGGAGCGCGCCTGTCCGAACTGTGGGGACGAACGCGAGCCGGCGTTCATCGCCGCCGACGAGGGGCTCGTGGCGCTGGAGCTGGAGATGACCGTCTTCAACGTCGAACGGGACGAACACGCCTCCCGGGTCGCCCGCAAGGAGATCGGCCAGCGGCTCGACAACATCCCGCTGGAGGTGATCGAAGTAGAACCCGTCGAGAACGAGGGAGACGACGAGGAGTCGGAGACAGACGACGCGACGGATTCGACCGAGCCGCCGGGCGAAGGCGAAAGCGAGGAGATGCTGCCGGAGTTCGAGGAGCTGATGGACGAGCGAGAGTGACCGGCGCGGCCGCTGTGGGGTGTGAGGTCCGCAGAACCGTGTCATCGGGTCAGTCGGCAGCCGCGGAGACGGGCGTTTCGGCCTCGCGTTCCATCTCTTCGGTGATTCCGTCCGTGAGTGCGAAGACGGCCGCCTTGTGGTCCGTCTTCGATTTGTGGATCGATGTCGGTCGAACGCCCAGTTGTGTGTACTCGGCGTGCTCTACGTCTCGGTCGGCCATCTGCTCGTAGTGCTCGCATACCTCCGCAAGCAGGCCGTGAAGGTGGATGAGCTCCTGCTTTTTCATGGTCATCTTCGGATAGCGACTCGGGACATATAGAAGTATCCTGACACAGGTTAACACGTACCCCCGGTAGACGCCCCCTGGCAGGCGGTATCATCCGTTTCGGCGCTCGGCCGGACGGGGCTGAAAGGCTTTTGCCGGGCGGTTGCCAACCCGAGATATGGACTACGAGGAAGGGCTCGATCGGGCGCTCGAGGAGACACCGGACGTCGCCGGCTCCGAGAGCCGGTTCTCGCTGCCGGAGCCGGACGTCCGCCAGGAGGGCAACGCCACCGTCTACGAGAACTTCCAGTCGACGGTCGAGACCCTCGGCCGGGAGGACACCCACGTCATGAAGTACCTCCAGAACGAGGTCGGCACCAGTGCCGCCATCGACGAGCGCGGGCGGCTCCGGCTGACCGGCGAGTTCCGCACCGACCGCGTCCACGAAGCCGTCGAAGGATACGCCGACGCCTACGTTCTCTGTTCGGAGTGCGGGCTACCGGACACGCGGCTGGAGACGGAAAGCGGCGCGGAGATTCTCCGGTGTGAGGCCTGCGGCGCCCGGTCGGCCGCCGGCGACTGACGACCGACCGCCGTCACAGTCGGTCGCGGTGCTCCGCCAGCAGCCGTTCGGCCTCCCGGCGGTTCTGCGTCGCCTCCCAGCGGACCCTGCTGCCGTCGCCGTACGCCAGCGCTTCCTTCAGCTCGTCCCGGAGGACGCCGGCCTCGACGGCGAGGACCGCCCCGTCGTCGTCGCCCAGTTCGTAGACGCCGTAGCTGTCCGGCACGCGGCCGACGGTCGCCCGCTCCAGCGGCTCCCAGGGCCTCGCCAGCGGCATCACGACCCCTCCTCCGCTCTGCTTTCGTCCTCGGGTTCGGCTTCGGTGCCGGCCTCGCCCCCGCCGTCTCCCTCGCCGGGGGCGACAATCTCGTAGGACGCCTCGCCCGTCTCGTCCTCGGCGAAGACGAAGACGCGGCCGCGAGCCGCCTCGGGGTCTGCGGTCACCTCCACGCGGTAGCCGTGGTTGGTCGCCTCGACGCCCGGGAACGGCGACACCGCCTCGCCCTCGTCGACGAGTACGCGCCCCACCCCCGTCGACTCGAGTATCTCGTCGTGGGTCGTCCGGTCGTTGACGTACACCATCACCCCCTCCCGTTCGTCGGGGGCGGTGACGAGAACGTGGACGTCCCGGCCGGGGCCGCAGACGACGGACCCCTCGCGGGCGGCCGGCACGCCGTGATAGAACACCGACCGGTCGTCGAGGTACTCCACCTCGACGCCCTCCGGCTCCAGCGACACCTGGAGCGTCTCGGGGGCGACGTCGCTTCGGTACGGCATACCGGCCGTTGTGGCGGCGCCGGCAAAAGGCAGACGGTCCGGCCCTGCGGCCGCCGTCGCGACAACCGCCACCGATTAGTAGCCGCCGCGGCGAACTACGGGCGATGGACGGCCGCGCAGCGGCCCCGGCGGCGGGCACCGTGCTGAACGCCCTGGCGAACGGCTACGGCGCCGCCTTCGCCATCGACGCCCACACGGAAGCGACCGTCGAGTTGGACGAAACGGGCGAGGTGACCGCCGAGGTCGCCGGCGCGCCGGACGCCGACACCCGGCTCGTCGAACGGTGCGTGGCGGCGGTCGTCGAGCGGGTCGGCGACGGCGAGGGCGGCCACGTCCGCACCGAAAGCGACGTGCCGATGGCCGCCGGGCTGAAGTCCTCCAGCGCCGCCGCCAACGCGACGGTGCTGGCGACGCTGTCGGCGCTCGATGCCGCCGACGACCTCTCTCGGGAGGCCGCCTGTCGGCTCGGGGTCGAGGCCGCCCGCGACGCTGGCGTCACCGTCACCGGCGCCTTCGACGACGCCTCCGCGTCGATGCTCGGCGGCGTCACCGTCACCGACAACGACGCCGACGAGCTGCTCCGGCGGGACGAACCCGGCTGGGACGTCCTCGTCTACACGCCCGACGAGCGGGCGCTGTCGGCCGACGCCGACGTCTCGCGGTGCGAGCGCGTCGCCCCGGCGGCCGACGTCGTCCGCGAACTCGCCGTCGACGGCGACTACGAGCGGGCGATGTGCGTCAACGGTCTCGCCTTCTGTGCGGCGCTGGGCTACCCGACGGAGCCGCTTCTGGAGGCGATGCCGGAGGCGGCGGCGTCGCTGTCGGGGACCGGCCCGAGCTACACGGCCGTCGGCGACCGCGAGACGCTGCGCGAACTGGAGACGGTCTGGGCGCGACGAGAGGGACACACATGGCTGACAACGACACACCCGACGGGAGCGAGGACGCTGTGAGCGACGACCACGACGGACGAGCCGACGACGGCGCCGGCGCCGACCCTGCGGAGATGAATCTCGAGGAACTCCGGACGGAGATTCGAGCCATCGACCGCGAGATCGTCGAGCTCATCGCCCAGCGGACGTACGTCGCCGAGAGCATCGCCGCGGTGAAACGCCAGCGCGGGATGCCGACGACCGACGAGTCACAGGAGGCCGCAGTCATGGAACGGGCCGGCGAGAACGCCCAGCAGTTCGACGTCGACGCCAACCTGGTGAAGGCCATCTTCCGGCTGCTCATCGAACTGAACAAGGTCGAACAGCGGGAGAGTCGGTAATACACACCACGGGTGAAATGTTTGAAGCAGCGTTTCTGCAGTGAAGACGCAGCGACCCCATCTTCTTCACGCTGTACAGAGCATATAGCCGCTTGGTCGAGTCTGCAAACTGACCGACTGAACTGAGACCACTCGCTGCGAATACTGTTGGCGATGCGTTCCGACCATCGTTTGAATCAGTTGATAGTCACTTCATTCTCTTGTAACGAACTGTATCTGCCAGCGAAACAATCTTGATAAGACAGATGTAACACGGCCGTATGTCTGGAGCAACCACAGAAGACGACGGCGACGACGAGATAGTCACGGTGAATTTCAAAGCCGCGCAGTCATTTCTTGACGAGATAGACGACACCTGGCAGGGACGCGGCTTCAACAGTCGGAGCGAGTTCATCCGGTACACGCTGCGCGATGCGATCGAGTTCCCGACGCTCGACCGTGACGAACTCGTGGCGCTCCTCGAAGCCGAAGAGGACGTCCGCGAGGGACAAACCATGAGCGCCGAGGAGGCCCGCGAGCGGTTCGGCACGGACGGCGATGAGTGACGGCGACTGGACCTGGGAACTCGCCTCGAAAGCGCAGGACGACCTCGCCGCGCTCGACTCACACGAACAAAACCGTATTCTCGACAAACTCGACGAAATCGTCGATTCTCCGTGGCGCGACCCACCCGAATACGGCGAACCACTTCAGAACAGTTCCCGAAAGAAAGTCCGCATTGGAGAGTTCCGTCTCGCGGTGACGTTCCGTCGGGACGAACGGTACATGATGATCGCCCGAATCAAGCGTCGTGACGGCGCGTACACCGCCGACGATGACTGATTGTGCGTCGAAGAACGCGGCAAGATGGACGAAATCTGTAAGTCAGTTCGAGGTCTGGACAAAGTCGAACAGCGGGAGAGTCGGTAGCGTTCTACCGGAGCGTATCGGATTCTCTGTCACCGATCGAGACGCGCCGGGTCGTTTCCGGAGACGCCTTCATTTTCCGTCGAAGTCGTCGAGCTGCCGGAAGACCGGACCCTCGTCCCGCCGACCCTGTCGGTTCGTGCAGCATCGGCAGGAGCGCAATACGGGACGACCGTCGTCCCCCGATACCGTTCTCACCGAAAGGCACAATATTCTGTGTCAACATATTTTCCTGTATGCCGAGCATCACCGTCAACGTCGACGACAACCTCAAAGGACGAATGGAGGAACATCCGGAGATCAACTGGAGCGAGGTCACTCGTCAGGCCATCCAAGAGAAAGTCGAGACGCTCGAGGTGATGGACGAACTCACGTCGGGCAGCGAGCTCACCGAGAGCGACGTCGCCGAGATCGCCGACCGAATCAACGGGAGCGCACGCGAACGCGCCGAGGGGGACGTAGAGTAACCCCGGTGCTCGCCAGCTTGAAATCGCATCGGTAGCCAACTTTTCACGTAAACGTATCGTCGACTTCAGCAACCTGAGCGAGGTCGAACGGCGGGAGAGTCGGTAGCCGCCTGCGGCGGTCAGCGGTTGGCCTCGAACTACTCGACCGCGAAGTCGACGAGCGCCGGTTGGTCCAGCAGCGTTGCGGTCGCGGCGCCGACCGGCCCCTCGCGGGCGCCGACCTCGCGCTCGAACGCCGCGCCCAGCGCCTCGAAGTCGTCGCTACTTATCTCGATGTCGTCGAGTTCGACTATCGTCCGTTCGCCGTCCTGCAGGACCGGCGCGCGGTGGCTGGCTCGCCCCTTCGGGAACGCGGCGCGGTACTCCGCGAGGTGTAGTGAGGTGTCGACGGCGTGGCCGACGCCGAGCAGCAGCACCGACCCGTCGCGGTCGTAGACGGCCCCGAGCGGCGACCCCTCGCCGAGACCGTTCTCGTAGGGGTGGTCGGCGACGATTGCTTCGGCGTCTGCGCCCCACGCCGCAAACGACCAGGCGGGGTGGCAGCTCCGGACCGCTTCCGGGTACGAGCGGAAGCACTCCGGAACGGCGCCGACCGATCGGGTCGGCGTCATCGCCGGCCGGAACGTCGGCATGCGCTCGGGCATCGTTTCGACCCACTCGTCCGGTACGGGCGGGTTCGACCACCTCGCGGGGTCGGTGTACTGGCCGGTGAACGTCGGTACGACCAGCGTCCCGTCCTCGGTCACGGTCCGCTGGAGGGCCTCCACGACGGCCTGGGCGCCGCCGGCGACCCACCCGAGCGAACTCACCGATGAGTGTACGAGCAGCGTCTCCCCCGGCATCACCCCCAGTTCGCGCAGGTCTTCGACGATGGCGTCGGCGGTGACCGGCTCCTCGACCGCCTCGACGGCGTCGCGTTCTCCCATGCCCGACGGTCGTCGCTTCCGGAGAAAGGCGTGTCGCCGCTTACCCGTCGTAGGTCTCGGCGAGGCCGTCCAGGGCGCCGTGCTGCGTGGTCGTGTGCGGCGCCGTCAGCGGCGAGACGCTGACGCGGCCCTCGACGACGGCCCGGCGGTCGCTGCCCGCCGGGTCCGGGACGTCGCCGTCGGCCATCCGCTCCCAGATGCGGTCGCGGATGCGGATGCTGTCGCCGTCCCGCTCGGCGTCCATGTCGTAGACGTGCGACGGACGGGTGATCTCCATCTCCGCCGACCCCGCGTCCGACGGCAATGGGGCGTTGACGTTGAGGTAGTCGGCGTGCTCGAAGACGCCGGCGTCGGGAGCGTGCTCGACGAGGTAGGACACGGCGCGGGCGGCCTCCGCGAAGTCCGCGGGCTCGGGGTCGTGGTCGGCGAAGTCGACGTCGCCGGCGGGGAAGTACACCGACGCGGCGACGGCCGGGACGCCGAAGAAGGCCGCCTCGACGGCCGCCGACACCGTCCCCGACCGCCCGAGGACGTACTCGCCGAGGTTGGCGCCGCGGTTGCAGCCCGCGACGACCAGCTCCGGGTCGAGTTCCAGCGCCTCCAGACCGGCGACCACGCAGTCGGCCGGCGTCCCCTCGACCGCGTAGCCGAGTTCGTGGTCGCGGAGCTCGACCTCGTGGGAGAGCTGCCGCCCGACGGCGCTTTGATCGTCCGCCGGCGCCACGACCGTCACCTCGTCGTCCTCGGCGAGGGCGTCGTACAGCGCCCGGATGCCGACGGCGTCGACGCCGTCGTCGTTCGTGAGGAGAACCTCCATGTTCGCGGTGGGGTCGGCGCTCGCAAAAGTTCACCGCACCGCGGGTGGGCCCGAGAGCGGTCGGCGCCCGGTGCTCCGTGGCGCCGCCGACAATCGTCAACCGAGGCGGTCGACGACCGTCTCGGCGTCGACCACCACGTTGTACGCCGCCTCGTCGTCGTTCCACAGCACCAGGGCGTTCTCGAACCGCAGCAGCGCGCCGTACGGCGCCCTGGCCAGCGGCTCGTTCAGCGCCGACTCCCGCGCGAGAACGGCGTAGTGGTCGACGGTCTCGGAGCCGTCGCCGATCTTGAACAGCGGGTTGCCCTCGTCGGCGAGGTTCGGCGACAGCTTCAGCCCCACGAGGTCGACCCGCTCGGTGACGTGGTCGTTCATGTCGGCCATCCGCGCGACGGCCCCGGGGTCGGGCTCGTAGTCGATTGCGCGGCGGCCGTCCGTTCGGACGAGCAGGTAGGCGAACTGGACATTGGCGTTGACGTAGGTGCCGTCGCCGTCGGCGGCCTCGTCGAGCCGGCGCTGGAACGCCGGCGTTTCGAGGTCCGGCTCCCGGCGGAACGTCCAGCCGCGGTCGTCCGGCTCGGCGTCGGGCCACAGCCGGACCGTCGGGGCGTACACCGTCGCCGCCGGCTGCCGGTCGAGCAGCTCCCGCTCGACGGCCCGGAGCCGGGTCGCCGTCCGCTCCTCGGCGGGCGACAGCGCGACCAGTGTCCCGTCATCGGCCAGGGCGTCGAGGTAGCGCGCCGCGACGTCGGCCGGCGCGTCGAGCTCCGAGAGCACGTTCCCGAAGACGACGAGGTCGTAGCCGTCATCGGGGTCGAACGCCTCCGCCGTCCGGCGGTGAATCGTGACGTCGAACGACGGTCGCGTCGCCGCGAACACGCCCTCGAGGACGTCGGCGGCGGCGCTCGGCTCGACGGCGTGGTAGTCGACGAGCGTCTCCTCGGGGAGATAGTCGTGGAGCCCCAGCGCCGGGCCGCCGGTCCCGGCGCCGACGTCCAGCACCCGGAGCCGCCGGTCGAGCAGCCCCGCCCGCCCCAGCTCATCGAGGATGTATCCCGCGGCCGCGTAGTAGTCCGGCAGGTGATAGAGGCCGTAGGCGGCGGCGGTGTCGGCGTCGTAGGTCACGGCCTCGTCGGCGAAGTACGCCTCCTTCAGCCGGTCGATCCGCGCCCGGAGGCGGTCGCCGGCGTCGCCGTCCGGCCAGCCGGTTCCGTAGCGGTCGACGAGCAGCTCCTCGAACCGCCGGCCGTACTCGGGCGGGAACCGCTCGACGCCGTCGAAGACCGGCTCGACGGTGCCGGCCTCGACGGGGACGAAGCCCCCGTCCTCGCGCTCCCGCAGCCCCAGCTCGAAGGCGTGCTCCCGGAGCGTCCGCCGGACGACCGCCGGGTGCGGCCGCCCCTCGACGTACTCGTATATCTCCTCGGGGTCGACCGGCCGGACCCCCCGCAGGTAGCGGGCGTTCTCGAGGATGGCCTCGACGTCGGTCATCGGTTGGCCTCGTCGTACAGCTCGAGGTAGCGCTCGCAATCGGCGTCCGACAGCGCCGCGGCGGCCTCGGCGACGGCCTCGCTGCCGTCGAACCGCTCCTGGATGTCGGCGTACACCGCCGGCGTGTTGCCGGCGATCTCCGCGACCAGCTCCGCCAGCGGCGCCGACAGCGTCGTGTGGAACCGCGGGTCGACGTCGTCGGCGGCCAGGGCGTACGCCAACACTGCGGTGTGGGCCCCCGCCTGGACCGTCTCCATGGCGCGGTCGTGCTCGGCGGGCGTCGTCTCGAACACCTCGTTGCCGGCGGCCGCCAGCGCCGCCCGCAACTCCCGGAGGACCGGCCCGTCGCGGTCGACGACCACGGGGACGTTGCCGGGGGCGTTGGCCGCCGAGAACAGCGGGTGGAAGCTGGCTCGCTCCCGGCCGCCGGCGTGCTCCCGGAGGGCGGCCACGGAGTCGTGCATCTCGCCGGAGACGTCGAACACCGCCTCAGTCGCTCGGTCGGCGTGGGCGGCGACCGCCGCCGGGACGGCCCCCATCGGGACCGCGATACAGACCGCGGTGAACCGGTCGTCGCCGTCCAGCGGGACCACCCGCGCCCCGTCGACGGCGGCGGCGGCCTCGCGGGCGGCCTCGGGGTCGCGGTCGGCGAAGGCGACGGCGTCGGCGCCGCTGGCGCGGGCGATCCACCGGCCCATCTCGCCGGCACCGACCACGAGCAGTTCCATGTCGTCGGATAGCCGGCGGCCGCCCAAAAGCGCTTCCAAGCGGTCGTCCCGAAAGGCGGCTCAGGAGAAGGCGTCGTCACACGGGGCTCGGAGCGGGGGTACGAGCCTCATCATCGCCGCCACCGGGGGTTACGCGAGCGGGCGGTTTGTAGCTTGCCGAGCGTGACGATTGCGTGATGAGCCCGCGAGCCACCGGCACGGTCACGGCTCCGGACGCCACCGAGGCGGTCCGCGCGCTCGGTTCGTCGTCTTGATCGACGCCGTCGGCGCGGCACCGGCGCTGGTGGCCGGCCCGGACAGTACGTGGTTCCGAGAGTTCGAAAAGTCGGTGCTATACCCGCCGCCGGCCGTCTTCGGCGTCGTTTGGACGGCGCCGTTTACGCTGATGTGCGTCGCGCTGTGGCTGGTCTGGCGGCGCGACGCTGACGGACGGCGGGCCGCTCTCGCGCTGTTCGGCCTCCAGATTGCCCTCGACGTCGCGCGGACGCCGGCGTTCTTCGCGCCGGAGGCGCCGGTGGTCGCCTCGCGGTCATCGTCGCGCCGTGGACTCTCGTCGTCGCGACCGTCGCGGCCGTCGACCGGGTCGACCGCCGGGCCGCGGCACTTCCGGTCCCGTGTCTGCCGTGGGTAACGTTCGCCGCCGTCCTCGACTACCGGGTCTGGCGGCCGAAATCGGAGCCGAACGGCATCAACAAAAGGGACTTCCGACCCTGCACACAATCGTATGCGTATGTCGAAGAGCATCAGGCTCTCGGAGGAGGCCTACGAGCGGCTGGCAGCACACAAGCGCGACGACGAGACGTTCTCGGAGGTCGTCCTTCGGCTCGCGGGCGAGCGTTCGCTCCTCGAGATAGCCGGCATCCTCGACGACGAGGGGGCTGCAGAGGTTCGCGACGCGGTCGAGAAGCGTCGCGAGCGGCGTCGTTCGGGACTGGAGGAGACGGTCGACGAGATGGGGTCCTGACGTGCTGCTCGATACGTCGTTCCTCATAGATCTGATGGACGGCGACCCCGCAGCCGTCGAGAAGGCCGAGGAAATCGAGCGGAACCTGATCCAGCAGCGACTCTCCTCGATGACACTATTCGAACTGTACTACGGGGTTTCGCGGTCGGACCGGTCCGAGCAGGAACGCCGGCAGGTCGAGAGCGTCCTCGCGTCGAAGCCCGTCCACCCCGCCGATACGGCGGTGATGCGGAAAGCCGGAACGCTCTCGGGACGCCTCGCGAACGAGGGCTCTCCGGTCGACGACGGTGACGTGGTCATCGCGGCGACGGCCGACGTCGTCGGCGAGCCCGTGCTCACGCGAAACGTGGCCGATTTCGACCGGCTCGGCGTCGACATCGAGTCCTACTGACCCTCAGAGCCGGAGCCGCTTTCCGTAGTCGGTGAGGTTCTCGTGGCCGTCTTCGGTGACGACGACGAGGTCCTCGATCCGGACGCCGCCGACCGCGGGGTCGTACAGCCCCGGCTCGACGGTGACGACGTGGCCGGCCTCGAGTTCGTTCGCCTGTGTCGAGAGCCGCGGGTACTCGTGGATGTCGAGGCCGACGCCGTGGCCGGTCGTGTGGATGAAGCCGGTCTCGGCGGTCGCGTCGGCCCGCAGCGTCGGCAGGCCGGCACCCTCGTAGACGTCGCAGACCGCGTCGTGGACGTCGCTGCCGGAGACGCCGGCCTCGATGGCATCGAGGGCGGCCTCCTGGGCCTCCAGCGTCAGGTCGTACCACTCCCGGACCGTCTCGCTCGGCTCGCCGACGCAGAACGTCCGTGTCGTGTCCGCGAAGTAGCCCGTCTCCCTGTCGGTCGGGAAGATATCGACGATGATCGGCTCGCCGGCCGACAGGGGCCCGGAGCCGCGGTCGTGGGGGTCGGCGGCGTCGGCGCCGCAGGCGACGATGGCCTCGTCGAGGTTGCAGCCGTGCCGCAGCAGCTCGATTTCGATCTCCTGCTTGACGAACTCGGAGGTCAACGGCTCGCCGTCGCGGACGAGCGTGCCGTCGTCGACGTCGGCGCCGGCGAGCAGTTCCTCGGCGCGGGCCATCGCGGCCTCGTTGGCCCGCTGGGCTTCCCGGACGTGGTCGACCTCCTCGTCGGTCTTCGTCGCCCGGACATTCGCGAGGACGTCCTCGCGATCGACGCGCACCTCGACGTCCAGTTCCCGGAGGCCGTCGGCCGTCCCCAGCGGGAAGTCGTCGGGGGTGACGACCGACGCCGCGTCGTGGGCCGCGAGGAACGCCGCCAGCGTCCGGTGGGCGCCCTCCGTCCGGCCGTACTCGTCGATTTTCTCGCGGTGGTCGTAGGCCGAGTGCCGCTCGACGTCGTCGGCGCGGGCGGTCCGCTCGGCGCGGCCGTACTCCAGCGCCGACACGAGCAGGTGCGTCTCGCCGGTGTACAGCGTCACGAACGGGTCGGGGGCGCTGAACCCCGAGAGGTACCGCTGGTCGGAGTCGTCGCCGTCGGCCTCGACGAGGTAACCGTCGGCGCCGACCGACTCCAGGTGCGCGTCGAGTGCCGAGAGGTCCGGGTCCATACCGGACCGCGGGGCGGCGTCGTCTTAGGGGTTGTCGTCGACAGGGCGATAGTGTTCAGATAAGGATTCCAGGGTCGAGAAAGCCCTCGGCGCTCTCGACGCCCGCGACTCGCTGCGCGCTTCGGCCGCGGGGCGGCCTGCAGTGCTTACGTCGTCGGGGGTCGCCGAGAGCGCCTCGCCCTTTCAGTCCGCCAGGACTCGGTTGGTTCTTCGGCAGAAACAGACCGGCCCGCCGGTGCTTATCTGAACACCGTCGGCAGGGCGGGCGGTAGCCTCTTCTTCTGCGGCCACGAGTCGTCGACATGGACGTCACCATCTCGCCGTCGCGGCTCGGCGGCACCGCCCGCGCGCCGCCATCGAAGAGCTACACCCACCGGGCAATACTGGCGGCCGGCTACGGCGACGGCGCCGTCGTCCGGAATCCACTCGACAGCGCCGACACCCGCGCGACGGCCCGCGCCGTCGAGGCCTTCGGCGGGGCCGCGACGTGGACCGGCGACGACCTCGAGATCGACGGCTTCGGCGGTCGGCCGGCGACGCCCGACGACGTCGTCGACTGCGGCAACAGCGGCACGACGATGCGGCTGACGACGGCGACCGCCGCCCTCGCCGGCGGGCTGACGGTGCTGACCGGCGACGACTCCCTGCGGTCGCGGCCGCAGGGGCCGCTGCTCGCGGCCCTGACGGAGCTGGGCGCCCGCGCGGAGTCGACCCGCGGCGACGGGCAGGCGCCGCTGGTCGTCGGCGGCGGAATCGACGGCGACGCGGTCTCGGTTCGCGGCGACGTCTCCTCGCAGTACGTCACGGCGCTGCTGATGGCCGGCGCGGTGACCGACCGCGGCGTCGAGGTGGAGCTGACGACCGACCTGAAGTCGGCGCCGTACGTCGACATCACGCTGGGGCTGCTGGCGGACTTCGGCGTTGACGCCGAGGCCGTCGGCGGCGACGACTCCGAGGTCGGGGCGGCCGGCGCCGACGGCTTCCGGGTCGCCGGCGGCCAGTCGTACGCCCCCGACGGCGGCGACTACGCCGTCCCCGGCGATTTCTCGTCGATGTCGTACCTGCTCGCCGCCGGGGCGCTCGCGGCCGACGACGGCCTCGTCGTCGAGGGTGCCTTCCCGAGCGCGCAGGGCGACGCCGCCATCGTCGACGTTCTCAAGCGGATGGGCGCCGACGTCGCCTGGGACCGCGAGGCCGGCCGGGTGCGCGTCGCGGCGTCGTCGCTGGAGGGCGTCGAGGTCGGTGTCGCCGACACGCCGGATCTGCTGCCGACGATCGCCGTGCTCGGGGCGGCCGCCGACGGCACCACACGCATCACCGACTGCGAGCACGTCCGATTGAAGGAGACCGACCGGGTGGCCGCGATGGCGACGGAACTCGACCGGATGGGTGTCGACGTCGAGGAGCGGACGGACGAACTCGTCGTCGACGGCGGCGGCCTGGAGGGAGCGACCGTCTCGGGCCACGCCGACCACCGAATCGTGATGGCGCTGTCGGTCGCCGGCGTCGTCGCCGATGGCGAGACGACCGTCGCCGGCGCCGACCACGTCGACGTCTCCTTTCCGGCGTTCTTCGAGACGCTGTCGGCGCTCGGCGCCGCCGTCGAGCGGCCGTCGTGAGACGAAAGTCTCAAATACCTAACCTGAAAAGCTCGCCGATGCGCCGGAGCCCGCACCACCGGCGCACACGGTGGTCCACTTGGGGACGTACATCCCCTTTCATTTCCTTTCGTCACTCCGTCAGCGCGAAGCCGTGGGCGCCGTTGCGGCGCCTCGTCGTCGGCGTCACGCGCACGAACTCCGCGTTCTGCCGGGCAGTTGCGAGGTCGTCGGCGCCGGCGTAGGACAGCCCCGAGCGGACACCGGCGGCGAACTCCTCGATGCGGGAGCCGGCCGGCCCCGTTCGAGGTCCCACCCGACGCCAACTGACCGACTGGCTCTCGCGTGAGTAAACGTGGCCTCGTGGCAACACCGAAGGGTAATAGCAAGGCTAAACCTTCGGCGCCCCGACGGACGGATAATGAACGGAAACCGGTTCGGTCGGCTCTTCCAGCTGTCCACGTTCGGCGAGAGCCACGGCGACGCGATGGGCGTCACCGTCTCCGGGTGTCCCGCCGGCGTGGAACTCGACGAGGCGGACGTCCAGTACGAGCTGGACCGCCGCAAGCCCGGCCAGTCGCAGATCACCACCTCCCGCGGCGAGCCCGACGAGGTGACGATCAACTCGGGGACGCTCGACGGCTACACGACGGGCACGCCGATCGGGATGGTCATCCAGAACAAGGACGCCCGTTCGGGGAAGTACGAGCCGTTCGTGACGGCGCCCCGCCCGTCGCACGGCGACTACACCTACTCGGCGAAGTTCGGCACGCGCAACTGGGGCGGCGGCGGCCGGTCGTCGGCCCGCGAGACGGTCAACTGGGTCGCCGCCGGTGCCGTCGCAAAGCAGGTGCTGGAGCAGTCGGACCACGACGTCCGGGTGAAGGCCCACGTCAACCAGTTGCACGACGTCGAGGCACCGGAGGTGACGTTCGAGGAGATGCTCGAACACACCGAGAAGACGGAGGTGCGGTGTGCCGACCCCGAGACGGCCGCGAAGATGCGCGAGCTGCTCGAGGAGTTCCAAGAGCGGGGTGATTCCGTCGGCGGCACCATCTACTTCGAGGCCCGCGGCGTCCCCCGCGGCCTCGGTGCGCCGCGGTTCGACAGTTTTCCCGCGCGTCTGGGGCAGGCGATGTTCTCCATCCCGGCGACGACGGCCGTCGAGTTCGGCCTCGGTCGGACGGCAGCCTCGGTGCCCGGTGCCGAGCGCAACGAGGACTGGACCTTCGAGGACGGCGACACCCGCCCCGATACGGTCGCCGAGGAGGGCGATCCCGTCCCCGTCGGCAACGACCACGGCGGCCTCCAGGGCGGCATCACGACCGGCGAACCGGTCTACGGGGAGGCCACCTGGCACGCGCCGACCTCCATTCCGAAGGAGCAGCGGACGGCCGACTGGGAGACCGACGAGGAGAAGGACGTCCACGTCGTCGGCCGCCACGACCCGTCGCTGCCGCCGCGGGCCGTCCCCGTCGTCGAGGCGATGCTGTACGTGACCGTCCTCGATTTCATGCTGTTGGACGGCCGCATCAACCCCGACCGACTGGACGACCGCCCCGGCGAGTACGACACCGACTACCACCCTTCCAGCCCCCGTGACGAGTAGTCGCTCGCTCCGTCACTCCCGCAGGGAGTCCTCGCCCTCGACGTGGAACCGCTCGCCGCCATCGGCGACCGTCGCCTCGGGTTCTTCGTAGCCGACGGTGTCGCCGACGACGCGGCGGTCGGCCCGGAGGACTACACGTTCGACGCCGTCCTCGAACGCCGACTCCGGCTCGGGTCCCGGCACATCGGTGGGCCGCAGCGAAACGAAACCCGGTCTCCCGCCGGGCCAACCGGTAGGTGCCGGCGCCGACGAGCTCCCCCTCGCTCTCCGGGTGGTCGGCACGGTGGTACTCGCCGAACGGCGCCGCCGCCCCGTGGATTTAGGTGGTTCCCGGCCCCGGGTACGAGCGTGTGTACGACGACGGTTCGGACGGACTTCGTGGCACGGCACTACCTCACCGTCCCGGATCCGGGGCCGGAGGGAAAGCTACACTCCCGCCGCTTCCGGGCGGAGCTGGAGTTCCGGGCCCCCGGACTCGGTGAGTACGACTACCTGGTCGACATCGACGAGGACACCGCCGCCCTCGAGGCGCCGGCCGACCGCTACACCGACGCCACGCCGGACGACCTGCCGGAGTCCGACGGCGACAACCCCGGCGTCGAGCGGTTCTCTCGCGTCGTCTTCGACCGCGTGACCGACGACACCGTCGCCGAGCCGGCCGTCGCCGTCCGGGACGACGAGGCCGCCGGCTACACCGCGGCAGTATGAGGATCGGACTGACGCTGTACGGCGACCTGGAAGAGCGGTCCGGCGGCTTCCGGTACGACCGCAGGCTCGTCGCCGAACTGCGGGCGGCCGGCGACGAGGTGGAGGTGGTGTCGCTGCCGTGGCGGACGTACCCCCGGGGGCTGCTGGACGGGCTCTCGTCGGCCGTCCGTCGCCGGCTGGCCGTCGACGTCGACGTGATGCTGCAGGACGAGCTCGCCCACCCGTCGCTCGTCCGGCACAACCGCCGGCTCCCGTACCCGGTGGTGAGCGTCGTCCACCACCTCCGGGCCAGCGAGCGCCGCCGGCTGGCGCCGCTGTACCGGGCCGTCGAGCGCCGCTATCTCGACACCGTCGACGGTGCCGTCTGCAACAGTACGGCCACCCGTAAGGCCGCGACCGACCTGGGGGTCGACCCCGAGACGGCCGTCGTCGCCCCGCCGGCCGGCGACCGGTTCGGCCCCGACGCCGACCCCGACGACGTCGCCGCCCGGGCCCGCGAGGGGCCGCTGCGGGTCGCCTTCGTCGGCAACCTCATCGAGCGGAAGGGACTGGACACGCTGGTCGAGGCCGTCGCCCGCGCCCGCCGGAGCGAGGCGGTGGAGCTGACCGCGGTCGGCCGACCGGTCGACGCCGACCACGTCGCCGCCGTCCGGGAGACGATCGCCGACCGGGGGCTCGGCGACGCGGTGACGCTGGCCGGCGAGCTGTCCGACGACGAGCTGGCGGCGACGCTGGCCGAGAGCCACGTACTCGCGGTGCCGTCCCGCCACGAAGGGTTCGGCATCGTCTACCTCGAGGGGATGAGCTTCGGGCTCCCGGCGATCGCGAGCGCCGCCGGCGGGGCCGAGGAGGTGGTGACCGACGGCGAGACGGGCGTGCTGGTCGAGCCCGACGACGTCGCCGAAGTGGCGGCGGCGCTGACGGAGCTGGCGGCCGACCGCGACCAGTTGGCCCGGATGGGCCGGGCCGCCCGCCGCCGGTACGAGGCCCACCCGGACTGGACGGAGGCGGCCGCCCGGGTCCGGGAGCTGCTGGCGGCGGTCGCCGACGCGCCGCAACGCGAGGTGGCGGCGTGACCGACTTCCAGCGGTACCTCGCCGCCAAGCGGAGCGTCGACGACCGCGCGCTCGACCGGCGACTGCTCGGCCGGCTGGCCGACGGTGCCGCCCGGGCGGCCGACGACGGCGACGGCCCGCTCCGGGTGCTGGAGGTCGGCACCGGCGTCGGCACGATGATCGAGCGGCTACTCGAGCGGGAGCTGCTGCCGGCGGCCGACGTCCGCTACACCGCCGTCGACGTCGACCCGGACAACGTCGCCGCGCTGCGGGAGCGGCTGCCGGCCTGGGCGGCCGACCGCGGGCTCGAGACGACCGACGACGACGGGACGCTCCGGATCGACGCCGAGGGACCGACGCTGACCGTCGAGCCGGTCGTCGCCGACGGCGTCGCGTTCGTCGCCGACGCCGACCGGTCGTGGGACCTGCTCGTCGGGATGGCCCTGCTGGACATCGTCGGCCTGGAGCACCTCGGCGGGCTACTGGCGGCGCTCTCGCCCGGCGGCCTGTGGTACTTTCCGATCACCTTCGACGGCGCCACCCGGTTCGCGCCGGCCCACCCGGCCGACCGAGCCGTCGAACGGGCCTACCACCGCCACATGGACGAGAAGGCCGGCGGCGACAGCCGGGCCGGCAGCCACGCGCTGTCGCGACTGCGTCGGCGCCCCGACGCGACCGTTCTGGACGTCGCCGGCTCCGACTGGTCGGTCCGGCCGGTCGACGGCGACTACCCCGGCTCGGAGGCGGCGCTGCTCGAGTACGTCCTCGACACCGTGGAGACGGCCGTCGGGGAGACGACCGGCTCCGGGTTCGCGGCGACGCTCGAGGAGTGGCTGGCGACCCGACGCCGGCAGCTCGAGGCCGGGACGCTGACCTACACCACCCACCAGCTGGACCTGCTGGGACGGGTCGATCCACCCCAGTAGCGTCGCCGGTTTCACAAAGTGAATGTCGGTGCCTCGCGTAGGGGAGGTACCGTGACGAACACGCAGGTCACTCTGATCCAGATCGACAACTACGGCCCGTGGACGACGACGCCGGAGCCACGGCGAGAGGTCGACCTCCAGACGCTGCAGTCGCGGCTGTACGCCGACGTCTCCCAGCTGGTGGGCAACCGCGAGGGGTACGCCTTCTTCGGCCGGTTCGACAACATGGTCACCGTCACGAACGGGCTCGGGCGGGAGGCTCACGAGCTCATCCAGGAGTCCATCGGCAACCGGTATCCGGTCACCGCGAGCATGAGCGTGGCCGTGGGGCCGACGCCGGCCGAGGCGCTCGGCGCCGCCTCCGACCGGCTGCAGGACGCCGGCAGCGCACAGGACAGCGAGCGGACGGAGATCCTCCGGGGGGAGACGCTTCCGGAGGCCGACCGGACGCCGACCGACGTCCAGATCGCTCACTTCGACGTCGACGACGCCACCGGCAAGTACACCGACCGGCTCAACGAGTTCGACTCCTTCATCAACATCGAACAGGGGTACGCCGAGCTGATGCGGTACATGCGGCGGGCCCACGACTCGCTGGCGTTCTTCGTCGGCGGCGACAACGTCATCGTGGTCTGTTCGGACGTCGACGAGGCGGGCTACCGGGACGCCATCGACCACGTCGAGGACGCCGTCGGCGTGCAGCTGAAGGTCGGCGTCGGCCGCTCGCGGACCGCCCAGGCGGCCGGTATGGACGCCAAACACGCCCTCGAGACCTGCCGCGAGGACGGTACCCTCGTCGAGGGGGCCCGGTGAGGAGGCGGTACGCCCGGGATTCGAACTCGGGACCCCCGCGGGGACCGGGTCTCGATTTCGATGAGGGACACCTCCGCCGTCCCACGGTGACCCCGCGGTCGTGTAACTGCGACGCGGCCACGCTCGGGGTGGAAAACGCGAGACGCCTGCGACGGTGGGACTGGGATTTGAACCCAGGAACCCCTCACGGGGACCGGTTCTCAAGACCGGCGCAATAGGCCACTCTGCCATCCCACCGTACCTCGGCTACCGGCGGCGGCGTCTAAGTCCTGTCGGTCATCGGGTGACGGCGAGACCGTCGTCGGTCGCCTCGACGGCCAGCCCGCTGTCGGCGACCCACTCGGCGAGCGCCCGGGGGACGATGCCGTCGGCCCGCCGGCGGGTCCGGACGCCCGTCACGACGGCCGCGAGGTCGGCCGCCGTCTCCAGCAGGGGCTTCCGTTCGAGGAACTCGACGTCGAGGCCGGCGTCCAGACAGCGATCCGTCAGCGTCGCGACCGCCGGCGGCGCGAGGCAGTCAGCGAAGTCGATCGGCTCGCCGAAGGCCGCGAAGTGGACCCGGCCGCCCGGCGCCGGCCCGACGACGGCGTCGGTACTGCGGAGCTTCATCGCCGCCCCGTCGATCTCCGTGCGAGCGAAAAACGCCGCCTCCGGCCGGGCGACGGCGACGGAGGCGACCGCCTCGGCCTCCAGCAGGTGCGTCGCGGTGTTGCCGATCCGGCCGGCGAGGCTCTCGCCGACCTGCGGCTCGAAGCGGGCGTCGTCGTCGACGATGTCGGCGAGGAGCTCCCGGAGCTCGGCCTCGGCGTCGTCGCCGGCGACGTCGAGCGCGTTGTCCGGCCGGTAGTTGACCAGGGGGTCGCCGCCGCTCCTGACGACGGCCCGGACGGTGTCCCGCGTCAGAGCGGCGTACAGCTCCGCGGTCTCGGCCGGCGACAGCGGCGTCTCCGCGAAGAGTTCCCCGAAGGCGAGCCCCGGCCGCGGCGGGTCGCAGAGCACGGCGACGGTGGTCATACTGCCCGGAGGCGCGGGGAGGTCTTGAGCTTTTTACCCCATCGGCCCCGAGACCGAGTGTGAACAAGACGAGACCCCTGTCGGTCGCCGTGACGGTCCTGATCGTCGCCCTCGCGGTCGGCGGCACCGTCGAGCTGGCCCGGACGACCCTCGCCGGCGAGTACGTCGCCGCCGCGGCGGCCGTCGTCGGCTTCCTCGTCGCGGCACTGGCCGTCGCCGTCGCCGCCGGCGCCAGGAGCCGCGAGTGGCTCAGCAACCCCGACTCCTACTGGTAGAGGATGTCGCAGAGGGATTCCCGAACCCTCGCTTGTAGGCGATCGAATCGGTCCAGATAGGGTGTGTATGGAACGAACGCACGAGTGGACGTTTGACTCGACGTACAGACCTCGAAAGCCCTCGCGGCGCTCGGGGCGCCGCGACCACCGGAAGTCGGTCGGCTCCCTTCGGTCGCCGCTACGACATCCGAGCCCTCGTTCGGCCCTGTCGGACCTCACGAGGACCGCGCTGCGCTCCCCGGCCGTCGGCCTGCGGTGCTTGCGGGGTCGGGGCACCGCCGAGCGCCGCTCGCCCTTTCAGTCCGCCAGGGCGCAGACTGGTCCACCGGCCGTCCCTGGCGGACTGAAAGGGCGAGGCCGGCTCCGGGAAGCACGGCGACGGTGAGCCGAACGGAGTGAGGCGAACGTCGGACGACGACCGGCGGGCGGCGCGACCGCAGGGAGCGCCGCCAGATGCGCGAACGGTGAGCGACGCGAGCCGTGAGCGAGGGAGTCGTCCGGAACAAGCACGCGAGCAAAGCGAGCGCGCGCAGCGAGCCGCGCGACTGGAGCCGGCCGAGGGCTTTCGAGGTGGTCGCGGTTCATTCCACACCGAATCACACTGAACCACCCGTACCATACGCAGGCTCAGTGGACAGACGAAGCATCCTCGAAGGTACTGAAATCAACTATCTTGTGAGCTGTTCTGCGACGCCTGATCGGTAGCAGTAATTGGATCACACGGCACTCCGACGGTCCTTCGGCGGGAAGGGCCTCGAACCGCGTCCGAGCCGTTGGCCCGCCCTTACAGTTCGTCGGCGATTTCGTCAGCGTCGATGTCGGCGTCCTCGAGTGCCTCCTCGATGTCGACGTCGCCGCCGGCGCCGCCGCCGCCCATGCCGCCCATCATGCCGGGCATGCCCATCCCGGAGCCGTCGAGTACCTCTTGGATGAGGATGCGGTCGACGCTCGTCATGTCGATGATCTGCCCGGCGATCTGCTGTTTCTGCATCATCCACTGCTGGTTCATCGCCAGCTGGGGGTCGGACTCGACGTAGAGCGTCTGCTTCTCGACGGTTTCGGTGACAGTCTCGGGTTCGGCCTCCTCGTCGTCGTCCGGCTCCTCGACGCGGGTCTCCTCGATCTCGTCGGTGTCGATCCACATCTCCAGGTCGAGTTCGAGGAACATGTCCAGCAGGCCCTCGGCCTGTTCGAGGTCGTCGTCGACGACCTCGAGAACCTCGTAGTCGTACTCGATGTCCTCGCCGGCCAGCGGGTGGTTGAAGTCCACGCGGGCGCGGCCGCCGATGATGGTCTCGAGGACACCCTGCTGGCCGTCGACGCGGACGCGGGCGCCGGGGTAGCGGTCGTCCTCGTCGATCTTGTCGGCGGAGACGGTCTCGACCTCCTCTTCGTCGTACTCGCCGAAGGCCTCCGCGGCGCCGACGACGACGCTACCCCCGTCGCCGACCTCGCCGCCGCGGACGTCGTCCTCGACGGCGGGGAACAGGTGGCCCTCGCCGAGGACTATGGTGCGCGGCTCGAAGTCGCCCTGGTCGTCGACGCCCTCCTCCTCGGCGATTTCGGGGTCGGTCGTGTCGACCAACTGCTCGCCCTCGACGGTGCGGGCGGTGTAGTCGAGCCGGACGAAGTCGCCGTCCTGGAGGCCGTCTTCGGTTTCGGTCTCGGCGTCCTGCTCCTCGGCCCCGGCGTCGACGTCTTGGGCCGGCTCGGTCTCCTCGACCTCGTCGGATTCGTCACTCATGCTCGAACGGACAGTCGTCGCGCCCTTAACCGTCACGTTTCCGGGTCGCCGGCCGCTTCGGCGGCCGTCCGCCGCCCGGGGCCGTCCGCCGCCCGGGGCCGGCCGTCGCCCGGGGCCGGCCGTCGCCCGGGGCCGGCCGGACGCCTTTTCACCGACGGGGCCGACTCCCGGCGCATGTACGAGGTCGAACTGAAGATCCGGGCCGACCACGACCCGGTCCGCGAGCGGCTGGCGGCGAAAGGCGCCGACCCGCGGGGGACCGTCGAGCAGGAGGACGTCTACTACCAGCATCCGACCCGGGACTTCGGCGAGACCGACGAGGCGCTGCGGCTCCGCCGGGAGACCGACGACGACGGGTCGGCGACGGTGGTGACGTACAAGGGCCCGCTCGTCGAGGCGGCCTCCAAGACCCGCCGGGAGTACGAGACCGGCGTCGCCGACGGCGAGACGATGGCGCGGGCGCTGGAGGCGCTCGGCTTCGAGCGGTTCGAGACGGTCCGGAAGCGCCGCGAGCGGTTCGCTCACGGTGACTACACGATCGCGCTGGACGCCGTCGAGGGCGTCGGCGACTACGTCGAGGTCGAAACCGAAGCCGACGCCGTCGAGTCGGCCCGCGAGGGCGCCGTCGAGCTACTCGTCGAATTGGGGCTGGACCCCGACGACCAGGTCCGGACCTCGTATCTCGGCCTGCTGCTCGAGGACGACGGAGATACACACGAGTAATCAAACCGGCCGTCCTGGTTTTCGTAAGTTATAGAACCGGCGGAGAGGTACCCACGGGCAATGAGCGACCGAAACATCCGGGTCGAGCCGGCGGCCGGCCGGGCCGTCGAGGACCAGGAGGTAGAGATCGTCGAGCGAAAGGGGCTGGGGCATCCGGACTCCATCTGCGACGGCGTCGCCGAACACGTCTCGAAGGCGCTCGCCCGCGAGTACCTCGACCGTGTGGGGACGGTCCTGCACTACAACACCGACGAAACCCAGCTGGTCGCCGGGCGGGCGGCGCCGGCGTTCGGCGGCGGCGAGGTCGTCGAGCCGATCTACCTGCTCATCACCGGTCGGGCGACGAAGGAGTACCAGGGGACGAAAATACCGGCCGAGACCATCGCACTGCGGGCCGCCCGCGAGTACTTCGCGGAAAACTTCCCGCTCGCGCTCCGCTGACCGCCACGGAGAAGATCGTTCTCGAGGCCGAGCGCCAGTTGAACGGCCACTACAGCGACGACAATCCGGTCCTCGGCGAGGACGTCAAGATCATGGGCAAACGCGAGGGAGACCGCATCGACGTCACCGTCGCCGCCGCGATGGTCGACCGCTACGTCGCCGACATCGACGAGTACGACGACGCGGTCGGCGACGTCCGGGAGTTCGTCGAGAACCTCGCCGGCCGCTTCACCGACCGGCACGTCGACGTCCATGTCAACACCGCCGACGACTACGAGGCCGGCTCGATCTACCTGACGACGACCGGCACCAGCGCCGAACAGGGCGACGACGGCTCCGTCGGCCGCGGCAACCGGGCCAACGGCCTCATCACGCCCAACCGCTCGATGTCGATGGAGGCCACCTCCGGCAAGAACCCGGTCAACCACATCGGCAAGATATACAACCTGCTGTCGACGGAGGTCGCCCGGTCGGTCGTCGAGGAGGTCGACGGCATCCGCGAGATTCGGGTCCGGCTGCTCAGCCAGATCGGCCAGCCCATCGACCGGCCGCACGTCGCCGACGCCAGCCTCGTCACCGAACCCGGCGTCGACGTGGCCGACATCGAGGCCGAGGTGGCCGCCATCGTCGACCGGGAGCTCGCCGACGTGACCTCGATCACCGAGCGGGTCATCGACGGCGAACTGTCGACGTTTTAGCGTCTCCCCGTACCTCCGGTCGGCGGCGCGAGCGTACCGATCACCTCGTCGCAGCCGGCGAGCGCCCGGACGAGACGAAACCGCTATCTCCCGGGCCGTACATCGGCCACCATGGCGCGGGTGTGTCTGGTCGGCGCCGACGACGTCGAGCTCCGCTACGAGCTCGTCAGCCGGGAGACCGCCCGCGAGGCGCTGGCGACGTACGGGTTGTCGGAGCCGTACCGCAACACCGTCGCCCTGGAGACGGTGTCGCTCGGCGGCGCCGTCGCGCTGCTGAACGACCTCAACTGGTATCTGGTCCGGTTCGCCGCCGGGTCGTTCGTCCTCGAGCCGTCGGTCAGCGACGAGGAGTGGCTCTCCCGGGAGTTGGCCGAGGCCGTCCGGGAGAACGAGGTCGACCCCGGGGAGACCGGACGGTTCCTGAAGCTGTTCGGCGTCGCCGACGGCGAACTCCTGGAGCCGATGTACGTCGCCCGGACCGGCCACGAACTGCCCGACTACGACCTCCACGAGGTCGACGACACCGTCGTCGTCCGCGTCACCGAGGCGGAGTTCGGCGCCTGACCGGGGTCGCTCGCGGCGTCTCGACGCGAACACCGAGCCGTCCGGGTCCTCCCGATACCGCGGTAGGAAACTGTTGACGTACGAATCCCGAAAACAAAGCGTTTTGCGCCGACTCTCCGACCGGCCGTACGTCTCGCCGACGGCGGGACCGATACGACATGACGACCGACACATCAATTCCCGGAACGGCGGAGACGGGTTCGCTTCTCGGGACGTCGGCGCACCGTGCATCGCACGGGTCCGCGCGGGGACTCGAGCGATGAGACGACGGACGCTGCTCGGCGGCCTGGGGCTGCCGGGGCCGGGGCCGGGGTCGGGGGGCTGCTCGCGACCGGTGCCTTCGGTCGCGCCGCCGCCCGGCGAGACGCGACGGTCGATGTCGTCGGCGTGCCGGCGCGGTCGTTCACCGACGATCGGGGTACCGGGGAGGAGGCAGCGTCCCCATCAACTCGACGTACTCGTAGTGACCATCGCCCGGCCGCCCCGAGGGTCGCGGCCGCCGGGAAACTATGCGTCTAAATCCCCGGCGGCCGTACGACGTGCATGAGCGAGTTCGAGGTCGCGCTGGATTGGACGCCGAACACGAACCACGCGGGCATCTACCTCGCGCGAGCGGAGGGGTACTACGAGGCGGCGGGGCTGGACGTGACGATCCGGTCGCCGGCCGACGACGGCTACGACACGACACCGGCCAAGCGGGTCGCGACCGGCGAGGCGACCGTCGCGATCGCCCCCTCCGAAAGCGCGGTCAGCTACAACACCCACCCCGACTACCCGTCGCTGCGGGCCGTCGCCGCCGTCTGCCAGCGGGACACCAGCGCAATCGTCGCCCTCGGCGACGGCGACGTCGAGCGGCCGGCGGACCTCGACGGCCGGAGCTACGCCTCCTACGGCGCGCGCTTCGAGGACGACATCGTCCGGCAGTTGGTACGCAACGACGGCGGCGACGGCGACGTCGAGATAGCCACGCCGCCGAAGCTGGGGATCTGGAACACGCTGCTGGAGGGAGAGGCCGACGCGACCTGGGTGTTCATGCCGTGGGAGGGACTGCTGGCCGAGCGGGACGGCGTCTCGCTGACGCCGTTCTACCTCGACGACTACGACGTCCCGTACGGCTACACGCCGACGATGCTGGCGCGGCCGGCGTCGATCGACGCCGAGGCCGACCGGCTGACGGCGTTCCTCTCGGCGACCGGCCGCGGCTACCGCGAGGCCGCCGCCGACCCCGAGGCCGCCGCCGAGGTACTGTACCGCGACGCCGAGGGGCCGAACCTCGACGACCGGGCGTTCCTCGCCGAGAGCGCCCGCCGGCTCGCCGACGCCTTTCTCACTGACAGCGGCGAGTGGGGCCGGATGCGTCGCCGACGGTGGGCGGCGTTCGTCGACTGGCTCGCCGACGAGGGGATACTCACCTCCCTGGAGGGCGATCACATCCCCGCCGCGGAGCTGGACGTCGACGCGCTGTTCACGACCGAGCTGCTGGATGGGAGGTGAGACCCGTAGACGCGCCGCGGCACCCGCGCTCGTCCGTCGCCGCTGGTCCCCCGCGATGAGCGGCCGGTCCGGCTGGCCCGACCGGCGCCGCGCCTACGCGCTGGTCGTCGCCGGCGCCGCGAGCTACACCTGTCTGCTGTTCGTCTGGTTCACGCTCCCGGCGTACCTGTCGGTCGTCGCCGCCGACCTCGGGCTGTCGAGCACCGAGGCCGGGGTGCTGGCGGGAGCCGTTCCGCTGACGTACGTTCCGTTGGCACTCGTCTCCGGGTTGGCCGTCGACCGGATCGGCCCGGCCCGGAGCCTGGCGGCGGGACTCGTCGTCTTCGGGACCGCACAGGTCGGCCGTAGCGCCGCGACCGGCTTCCGATCGATGCTGGCGTTCACGCTCCTGCTCGGGGTCGGCGCCACCGCCATCACCTTCGGGCTCCCGAAGCTCGTCGCCGTGCTGTTCCCGCCCGAGGGAACGGGACTGCCCTCCTCGCTGTATCTCGTCGGCGCCTCGGCCGGCACCGCGGCGGCCTTCGGCCTCGGACGCCCGCTCGTCGGCCCGTGGTTGGGCGGCTGGCGGCCGCTGTTCCGCTGGAGCGGCGCCGTGGCGGTCGGCTACGCCGCGATCTGGCTCGCGCTCGTCCGGCTGGCCGACGTCGAGCCGCGGTCGGCGCGCGACGACCCCGGGCTCGCGCCGGGCTCTCTCCAAGGCGACGCCCGCGCCGTGTTGATCCACCCGGAGCTGCGGCTGGTCGTCCTCGTCGGCGCGACGTACCTGCTGGTCATCCACGGCCTCCAGGGGTGGCTGCCGACGGTGCTGGAGGCCCGCGGACTGTCGGCGGCTCGCGCCGGCCGGGCGACGACGCTGCTCGTCGGCGCCAACGCCGTGGGGATCCTCGCGGTGCCCGCCGTCGCCGACCGCTACGACGCACGCCGGACGGCCGTCGTCGCCTGTGGTCTGCTCGCCGCGGCGGGCGTGCTCGCGGTGCTGGCCGGCGGGACGACGCTCCTCGCGGCGGCCGGTATCGTCGGCGCCGGCGTCGGGGTCGGCGGGCTCTCGCCGCTGGTCCGGGCCATCCCGCCCGACCTGGACGGCGTCGGCCCCGGGCTGACGGGCGCGGCCGTCGGGCTGGTGTTCGCGGTCGGCGAGATCGGCGGCTTCCTGGGACCGGCCGCCGTCGGGACGCTCCACGACCTGACCGGCTCCTACCTTCCGGGGCTGGCAGTGCTGGCCGGCGGCGGTGCCGTCGCGGCCGCCGCCGGGCTGGCGATGGACGGGTGACCGCCTCAGTCGAACATCCCCGTCGACATGTACCGCTCTCCGGAGTCCCAGAAGACGGTGACGACGAGCGGACACTCCGGGGGAATCGGCTCCCGGTCCGGCGGGTCGTCGTCGAGAACCCCGACGTCGTTGTCGGGCGCCGGTGCCGCGGCGTCGACGCCGCGCTCCTCGACGAGCCGGGCAGCGACCCGGCGGGCGGCGACCAGCGACGCCGCCGACGACTGACCGACGAGGACGCCCTCCTCGCGGGCGAGCCGCCGGGCGGCCGCCTCGGCGGTCCCGACGTCGACGGTCTCGACGCCGTCGAGCAGCTCGCGGTCGAGGTTCGGCGGCACGAACCCCGGTCCCATTCCCTGGAACTCGTCGTCGCCGGACTCGCCGTCGCTCAGGACGGCGTTGGCCGCGGGCTCGACGGCGACGACCTCCAGCTCCGGGAACGCTTCCCTGAGCCGGCGACCGACGCCGGAGACGGTTCCGCCGGTGCCGCTGCCGGCCACCAGGGCGTCGATTCTCCGGTCGCCCACCTGCTCGAGAATCTCGGGACCCGTGGTCCGGTAGTGGGCCTCCGGGTTCGCCGGGTTGTCGAACTGTCCGACCTGGACGACGCCGTCGGCCGCCGCGAGCTCGTCGGCGCGCTCTCTGGCCGCCGCGATGCCGCCCTCGATCAGCTCCAGGTCCGCGCCGTAGGCCCGCATGACCTGCCGCCGCTCGGGCGACTTCGAGGCCGGCATCACGACCGTGATGTCGTACCCCTTCGCGGCGGCGACCATCGACAGCCCGATACCGGTGTTGCCGGAGGTGGGCTCGACGATGCG
The DNA here is from genome assembly GCA_003020965.1 of Halobacteriales archaeon QS_4_69_225. Lineage (GTDB taxonomy): Archaea > Halobacteriota > Halobacteria > Halobacteriales > Haloarculaceae > Natronomonas. The sequence goes on along the minus strand of PXRL01000011.1, from coordinate 52,916 downwards.
GTCGCCGGGACCGAGTTCCCCGGCCCGCTCGGCGGCCTCGACCATCGCCACCGCCGGGCGATCCTTCGCGGAGCCGCCGGGGTTCCGCGATTCCACCTTCGCGGCCACCACCGACCCCTCGGGGGACTCGACCTGCACCAGGGGCGACCCGAGGGTCCCGAGGATACCACGTCGCATTGCCGGTCGTAGTGTACGGCGGTACAAAACCCCGCTGGAGGCGGGCAGGGATACCGCGGCCGACGTTCCAGGGACGATGGATTTACGCCGGCCGACCGATCGTGAACGTGGCCGGCCTCGGGGAGGCGGCGCGACGGCGGTTCTGCGTTGACGCCAGGGCGCCGGCGGCGCTACGCGAGCGCATCCGTGACGGGGAGAACCTCGGATCGATCCGCTTCGAGGTCGACGACGGGTATCACCGCCGCGCGCCGCGGGGGGCCACTTCTCTGAGAGTCCGGGAAGTTAGTGTTCGGATGAGAGATCAAAGCAGGAGTGGAGCAGCGAGGAGTTCGAAAGCCCCGGGCTCTCGGCCGCCGCGACTCGCCGTGCTCGCGTGTCGTCGCTCCGTGCGTCGCTCCTCCCGCTCGCTTCTTCACGAGGCCTCCCTCGCTGTGCTCGCTCGGCCTCGCTGTCGTCCGAAAATCGAAGAGGTTCGTGACCACGGACGACCGGCGGTCTTCCGAACGACGCTCCGCGGCTCCCCGCGGTCACCGGCGGAGCGACGCTCTGCCGAGCCCTCGCTCGCTTCACTCGCGAGGACGCCGCTCTGCCTCAGGGGCCTCCCTTCGATCGGTCGGCCTCGCTGTCCCGAAATCAGCGATTGCCGGGAGTGAGCGGATTGGAGATCCGCGATCTACGGAAGAGCTTCATTCTTCCGGTATGACGGACGACGGCTCGCGGAGCCGTCGTTCGAACCACGGTCCTCGGACCCCGTCCTGCGGGTTTCTCGCGCAGCTGCGCCGCGTGGATTGCCGGCAGTGCCGGCAACCTATTCCGTGGCGCGGCGTCGCCGCCACGTCAGCGGTTCGAGAGGCCTCCGGTTTCTCCCTGTCTGCCTCGTCTCACCGAGCCGAAGGCTCGGTTCATTATTCTTCCCCGGCGGTGACCGGCGCAGGACACCTCTGCTCTCCGAACGTCGCCGTCCCTGCCGGCCTCCGGGTTTATGTACTCGCCGACTCAACGCTCATCATGAGCGTCGCAGGCCTCTGTGAAATCTGCGAGGCGGCCACCGTCGAGGACGACTGCGACCGCTGTGGCCGGGTTATCTGTGCGAAACACCACGACGCCGAGACCGGCTACTGCACGGACTGTCTGTCGGAACTCGGCGGACAGCCCACCGACGGCAGGGAGCCCGTCGACCCGAACCGACCGGACGGCGTCGACGAGTACCGGTTCTAATCCTACCGCTACGGCACTCGTCCGCCGGCGTCGGGACGCCTGCACGACGGCGCTCCGCTCACTGCGGTCTCGCCGACGACGACCGGGTCCGATCGACAATGCCGACGCGGTCGAGTTCGTCGGTCGCACGCACCTCGACGTCGTAGGTAGTGTCTCCGGAGAGCATCGTGTCCCCGTAGGCGTGGATCCGCTCGGGGGTTGCGACGTACGACGAGCCCGAGCCGACCTCGATTTCCTTGTGGACGACCTGGCTCCCGGCATCGTCAGTGACGGTCACCTCGACGGTGTCGAGTCGGCCGGCCGGCGCCTCGACGCGCAGTTCCTCGATTTCGATACAGCCGCTTTCCGGGTTCCACGTCGGGTCCCCGACGACGGTCACCCGGGGGGAGTCGTCGGCCACCCACGGCCGCAGCTCACGGAGCAGCGCGTAGATCCCGTCGCCCGCCGCTTCCGGGAGCCGCGACCGCGCGAGCAGCCCCACGAGCCCGGTCACCAGGAGCGCCAGGACCATCGCCACCAGGGCGGGAATCGGGGGTCCGGTCGCCCGCAGTGCTACGGTGGGGCGCGCGAGCCCCTCCGTGGAGACGGTCGTCTCCGCGCGTTCCGTGGCGCCGAACTCGTCCTCGACGGTAACCCCGACCCGATCGCCGGCGTCGAACTCGCCGGTGACGGTCCGACCGGTCGTCTGCGTTCCGTCCGGGAGCGTCCAGGTCACCGTGACGTCGCCGACCTCGTCGTCGACGCTGGCCCGAAGCGTCGTCATCTCGCCGGCGGTGGCGTTCGAAGCGCCCTCTATCCCGACGGACGGCTCGTCGTTGACGACGACCTGCTTCGTGGCGTCGTCCGACCGGCCGGCGGAGTCGGCGACAGTCAGCGTGACGTCGCGGACGCCCGGCTCCTCGAAGGTGGTCCGCAGGTGCCCGTCGGAGACCGTCGTGCCGTCGGGGAGCATCCACTCGTAGTCCACCTGGTCTGCCGCGAAGACGGTGAAGACGCCGAACCCGTAGGTTCTGGCCTCGACCAGTGCCGACTCGTCGTCGACCTCCGCGACCTTCGTCGGGAGCAGCTGCCAGCCCTCGGGGGTCAGCCGGGCGATACGGGCCCCGGTCGGGTCCGAGCCGGGGAACTCCTCGCGGTCGATACGAACCTGTACGGTCGCCGCGCGGTCGCGCAACTCCGGCGGTGGCGTGATATCGACGACCGCGGCGATCCTCCGCTGGCTGTCGACCGCCTCGGCGGTGCGAGCGTGCGACCGCGTCCCGGTCAGGGTGACCTGCCGTCCCGCCTCGGCGACGATCGTCGATCCATTTACCGCCGTGACGCCGTCGTCTTCGGACAGTAGCGGCTGTCCTCTGTCGATAGCGGCACCGGGCTCGCCGGTTGCCCCGTTCTCGGGTAACTCCTCGAGTTCCGACACTTCCACGTCGCCGGGGTCGACGTCGGCCTCGCCGTCGAAGAACACCTCGACGCCGACGCTCTCGTCGCTGGCGTCGGCGTCCTCACCCGGCGCGCCGAAACCGCTGTCCAGCACATTTCCGGCACCGTCCGTTCCGTCGTCGCCGGTTCCGCCGTCGTCGTTCCCGTCGCCGTCGTCCGTCTCGTCGGGGTCCCGGACTCCGACGGTGAGCGTCGCCGAATCGGGCACCTCGCGGTAGGTGTCGACCTCGAGGCCGACCAGCGTCGACTCGCCGGGCTCCATCGTCCGCGTCCGGGTCCGGGACAGCGTCGCTTCGGTGTCGTCGCCCTCGTAAACGGTCACCGACCCGTCGGCGTCGGCCGCGACCCACACCTCGACGGTCTCGTTCATCGTCGAGGTGACGTTGACGACGTCGTGGGCGGTCGTGACCGCCTCGTCGTTCAGCCGGTCGAAGTCCACCCGGAGTTCGCCGTTCTCGACGGTCGCGTACTCGCCGTTGGGGCCGTCGGCGGGCGCGATCGTGACCTTTCCGTCGACGTCGTCCTCGCCGCCGTGGGTCATCGCCACCGTCGGCACGGCTAAGGCCAGCGTGACGACGACGGCGACGACGAGGACGCCCGTGCGCATGTACGCTGAATGAACCCCTACTCACTTTGTATTGGGCAGACAGAAGGGACGTATCGGAACGCATGAACCGGAGAAAGGTCGGCTTGTGGCTCGCTCGTCCGGTCTCTACGACGGTTACTCGTCGAGTAGTTCCCGGAAGATCCTCAGCCGGTCCGACAGGTTCGCCAGCCACAGCTCAGCGTGTATCCCTCGGGTACCGTCCGGTCTCTCTCGTCCACCGCGGTGTCGGAGGCGGTGTCGGCACGCTCGTACCACTGGATCGCAAAGCAGTCCTTCCGGCCCGACCAGGGGGACCACCGGACCTCCAGCGTGACCGCCGGTGCCGGGTACTCGACCCCGAGGAGCCATCCCGAGTCGATCGACGCGACGAGCCCCGTCGGCGCCGTCCGCCCCGGGTCGAACCTGGTGTACTCGACGCCGGGTTCGTGTCCGAGCCGGTCGTTCAACCGGTAGAGGATGCGCTTCCGCGTCCGCGGCCCGCCTCCGTCGAAGGCTATTGGCGGGTCGTCGCCGTCCATCGCTACCCGTCGCCGCCCGCCCCGACGGCGGCCGGAGAGTTCGTTGCCGCGAACAGCTCGAGGTCGTCGTAGAGTCGGATAGCGTGCCTGACGAGTGTCCGCACCCGTTCGGCGTATTCTCAGTCGTCGACGACGCGCTCGCGCTTCCGCCGTTCTCCGACGCTCAGTGACTCGTCGAGCATCGTCCGAAGTTCGCCGGCATCGGCGACCTCGTACGTCTCCTGCCAGGCCTCGATGCGCTCGCTCATCGCGATCAATTCGTCCGTGAGTTCTGCCTTGGTGTGGGTCGCCGCCAGCTCCTCGAGTTCCGCGAAGAACTGCCGGCGCGGGTTCGGGTAGTAGCGGGTGGTCCGGCTGCGCTCGACCGTTCGCAACCGCCCGTCGACGACGAATTTTTGAGATACTTCCGGGCCGTCTTGTGTCGACCTCGGCCTGTTCGGCGACCCACGAGGCATCGCGGGGTTCGGTGAGCATCTCCGTTACCGCTCGGACCCGCTCCTCGCTGTCCATGTCGTCGCTCCACATCGCGGGCGGGTCAGGAGTCATCGTGTGTAGCTAAGCGGTGCTACAGTTGCATATATTTGGTTCTCGCTGGAGATATTTCTTATTCGTCGTGTCGGAACGTGCGACGGTCGGCATCGTCTCACCGCTCAGGAATCGAAGCCCACCTGGAGTCCCCCTGTCCTCGAGGTCTAAACTCCGACTTATGCGAACAGAATAAGTACGACTCAGCTTGCAATAATCGTCAGCGTGCCGTCGCTGACGGTCCCGGTAGTGTCGACCAGGATGTCGACGTCCGTCTCGTCGGTTCCACCGGACGCCCCGTCGTCGGCATCGAGGTTGCTTGACGCCGGAGTGAACGTGATGCCGGTCAGATCGGTCGTGTCGAAGCTTAGCGAAACCGAGTTAGCGCCGCCGTTGTCAACCGTCAGCGCACCATCGAACGTCGTGACTGCGTCGTCGTTGATGTTGCTGAGGTCGATATCGATGGTTGTCTTACCGTTGGTGCCCGAGGTGCCACCGTCACTGAGGCCGTTGAAATTCCCGTCATTGACCTGCAGCCCAAGCAGCGCAGCGCTGTCTCCTGCTAGCGTGACACTAACTTGGCGGTCCGCCTCGACTGACGAAAACGCACCAGTACCGAGTGCGGCCCCGCCACCCGCTGCCACTGCCCCCAACCCGATCAGAACGTTTCTGCGGTTCATTGCCATCTGTGTTTCACCTTGTCGCGCTTGGTCCGCGCGTACCCACCCCTATACCCCTCACCCACTTTGTGCTAGGGTGCTTGAAACGCCGAAAGCCCGGCTTGAAGACGTCGCAAGTCCCGAAGTACCCGGGCAGAGCCGGCTTTTTATATACGTAGGAGTCAAAACAATTATTATCGGCAGCTTATCTCTTACGAGCAGCAGCACATGGCGACGAGCAGCGATCTCACTCCGGGGCCGGGGGAAATATTCGATTTGCTGAGCAGCCACAGGCGTCGCTACACCATCCACTACTGCAAGCGCGAAAGCGAGAAGGTGTCGCTGTCGGATCTGGCCGAGCAGGTCGCCGCCTGGGAGCACGGCAAGGAAATCGAGGAACTCACCTCCGCGGAACGAAAGCGGGTTTACACGTCGCTCCAGCAGACCCACCTGCCGACGCTGGACGACGCCGGAATGGTGGTCTTCGAGAACGGCACGGTGGAGCTGACCGACCGCGCCGACGAACTCGACATCTACCTGGACGTCGTGCCGGGCGATTCGGTCCCGTGGGGCGTCTACTACCTCGGGCTGTCGACGTTCGGCTTCCTCGTCCTCGGGGGACTGTGGGTCGACGTGCTGCCCACCGATTCCGTATCGACGCTGGTGTGGGTCGCGCTCGTGCTCGCGCTGTTCGCCGTCTCGGCGGGGTACCACGCCTACCAGAGCCGCAAGCGTCGCCTCGGAAACATCGAGGTCCCGCCGTGACTTCGGGGCGATCGGCCCTGTTCACGCGTCGCCGGGTCCTGACCGGCCTAGGCGTCGGGTTCGTTGCCGCCGGCGTGTCCGGGACCGGGGCTTTCGAGAGCGCCGAGGCTCCTCGGACGAGTACGATCCAGGTCGTCGGCGACAGCGACGCCATTCTCGCACTCCAGGCGTTCAAGCAGTCCGAGACGTACGATTCGCCACACGAGGTCACGGTCACCAACGATACGGGAACTACGCTGTCGGACAACGAGGTCTCCAGCACCGGGAAGCTCGAGTTCCAGACGGACTCGACGGGACCCGCCTCGACGCTGACGCTTCCCGAGCTGTCGGACGGAGAGTCCGGAACGTTCGAAATCGTCACGGCCAGCGGCGAAAGTGGCGACGTGTCCGACGACGTGATGCTTTCGTACGCCCAATCGGACGAAATCAGCATCGAGGTAACCCGAAACATCACCGTCTCGTCCAACTCGCCCGGCGGGCTCGTCTACGCCATCGGAGGAGATGTCCGGGTGTACGACGCGGTCAAAGACGAGGAACTGAGTCCACCGAACTCGACCGACGCCGACGTCATCGGTGCCAGCGCGGCCGACTTCACCGCCGGCGACAGCCCTGACATCGCCTTTGCTCCCGGTAATGAGGGGATGTATTCGACCGAAGTCGACGCCACCAGCGAAAACACGATCAGGAGCACGTCTCCGTCGGACCACGGCATCCTGAAGCAGAAAACCCGCTTCGCGCTGGCGAAGTGGCCCGGTATCGACGACTCGAACGGTACGGGTGTCGAGTCGAACGAGTACGTCATCGTGTACGCGAGCAAAAGCGAGGACATCTTCGCCATGGATGCGGACGGCAACACCGAGAAGATCGTGAGCCCGAGTGATGGGGCCGCCGGCGCCGCCGGGGTCGCGGATATCGACGACGACGGCGAAAAAGAGATGGTGTTTCTCGACAGCTCCCAGCAGTTGCGCTATCTCAATCAGGACGGGTCGACCAGCAAGATTGCGAACGGTGGCGTCGGCTCAAGCAGCTCCACCGGGTTCGGCCCGCCCGCGTCGTTCGAGAACTTCTCGAACGTCCGGGTGCCGTTCATCGACGGGAGCAGCGTGCCGTCGCTGGTCGACTACGACGGAAACAAGACCACGCTCGCCAGCGACGCCAAAAAGGCGGCTTGCGCCCCGTTCGACGTCGACGACGACGGGAAACTCGAGTTCGTCTTCATCGATTCCGGCGGGAATATCGCCTACGTCGACGACGTCGGCGGCTCCAACACCGTCAAGGAACTCGTCATCGGCGACGGTGCCGATGGTGGCACCGATGTCACGCGGGCCCCGGACGTGTCGGCCGGGCTGAACTCGGGACCGCGGACGAACTAGTAGCCTCCTCTCGGAGAGATTCGACGAACGGCGGCGGCTGCGTCGACGCTCGATGTCGCAGCGAGGCGTGAGGGGTCCGCAGTCGACGGTCGGCGAGGGGCTCGGGGACCGATGCCGACGTGGGTTCGGGCGCGGTCCTCGTTCGGAACGGTTCCCGTGGACGGCCGGGGCCGCCCGACGGACCGTCTCTACGTTCGCTCGTTTCGCGCGCGGCGCGACCGGCCCGCAACGGCCGTACGGGAGACGCGCTCCGGCGTAGTTCAGCGCCGATACCGCCGCAATCGCCGCTGGATGCGGACCTTCAGCGGCACGTCGGGGCTCGGCCGGACCCGCAGGTAGCCGGTGCCGAACACCCCGACCGCGACCGCGACGACGAACGTCGCCACCACCAGATCGACCGCCAGAAGCGCCAGCAGCGGGTGCACCGAGTGCAACGCGACGAGCAGCACCGGCGGCAACACCAGCAGGTACCGTGACTCCCGGACCTCGTAGGTGTACTCGCCGGTCCGTTGCGGGGCGTCCACCCGGACCGTGACCCGGTCGCGTTCGTCGAAGCCGAGCGTCGTTCGTGGCGGGTCGACGGCCGTGCGCCGGTCCTGCGGGTCGGTGACGATCAGCGCCGGAACGACGCCGGCGTTGTGGACCTCGTAGCTCACCTCCGCGGTCTCGCCGGGCGCAACTACCTGGCCGTCGGCGGTCGGGTCGTCGGTCACGACCACCTCCACGTCGTAGCCGCCCGCCGGCACCACCATCGCCATCGTCGCCGCGGCAGTGATGACCGCGGCCGCCAGCAGGACGAGCGTCCAGACCGCCAGCACGTTCTCCCGGGAGCGCGACCGGGAGGTCTCGCGCGTGTCGCCCTCGCCGGTCGCGCCGGCCAAAAGCAGTAGCGCCATGCCGACGAACATCATCACGGTCCCGACGTTGTCGGAGCCGAGTAACACGAAGGGTGTCGCCGCGGCGCCCCGAACGGCCGTCACGACCGTCCCGAGGTGGGGAATGACGACCACCTCGCCGTCGACCCGCAGCGCCTGGGCGACGACGTCTTCCTCGGTGACGTGCGGTTCACCCCCGTCCTGGTCGGTGAAGGGGTTGGCGTCGCCTCTGGTGACGTACCCCCGGTCGGTCTCGGCGACGACGCGGTGGGTGGTCAGGCCGCCGCCCTGGACGGTCTCGGCCTCGAAGACGACGACGTCGCCGGGCTGGGGCTCGCCGGCGAGCGCCGACGGAACGGCGACGAAGCCGTCGCCGGACGACAGCGTCGGCTCCATGCTGCCGGTCGTGACGAACCCGAGCAGCAGCGGCTGGCCCAGGAGTTGCCCGACGACCAACAGCAGGACGAACGTGACGAGCAGGACCGTCGCGCCCCCGGCGAGCAGGCGTCGGGGATTCACGATCGCCGAGCACCTCCGGCCGTCGCGACGGATCGCTCGTCCGTTCGGCCGGACCGGCGCGGACGCCGGACGACCGGGCGGGGCGGGCGCCTCCGGCCGGCGGTCACACGCCCATCCACTGTTCGAACTCCTCGCGTTCGACGTAGTAGTAGACGATGTCCGAATCGACCACGCCGTAGGCCTCGTACTCCTCGTCGTAGATGACCCGCTTGTTGGAGTCGATGGCGATGTCGACGAGATCCTCGAGGGTGTCGATGCCGATGAACTGTTTGTCGGAACTGGTCGGCAGGTCGCCGCGGGAAATCCACTCCTCGTGTCGCGTCCGGGTCAGCTCGGTCTCGATGGCGTCGACGTCGGCCCCGCGGGACGACATGGTCCCGACCCGCGCCGCGGCGAGCAGCGCGATGACGCCGAACAGTCCGAGGCCGCCGGCCAGCGTGGTGTTGGGCGAGCCGGTCACCTCGCGTCGGGTGGTTTCCGTGTGAGTCCGGTTGGCGGCCGCCGATCCGTCGAGCCAGTACGCCCGGTCCGTGATGACGACCGGCGCGACAGCGTTCAGTTCCTCGGAGTAGTTGGCCGTCTCGTAGGCGACCTCCACCCGGATCAGGGTCTCGAAGCGGCCGACCCGACCGACCTCGGCCCGCCGGCCCGCGGCGGTCCGGTTGACCTCCCGCATGTCGACGGTGGATTCGGTGGCGACCGAGCCGTTCGTCGTCCGCTCTTCCGTCGCCGTCAGGAGCCGGTCGGTCGACCAGAACACCTCGCCGCCGCGGCTCGCGCGGTGCCGGAGCGTCACCCGCTGGCTCACCGTCACCGCCTCGCCCTCCGGAACGTCCGTGACCGTCCGTACCGTTAGATTGGGGGTCGCGCCGAGGAGGTACACGGGGCTATCCTCGAGGGTCTCGCCCCGCGGATAGAGGTCCGTCTCGCCGGTCACGACGGCGCTGGTCGTCGTCTCGGTTCCCACCTGCTGGTCGTAAGCGGTCTCGGTGACCTGCTCGGTCGGCGGGTCGGTGTAGACCACGAAAGCGCCCCCCAGAGCCAGCGCGCCGACGACCGCGAGAGCGACCGCCAGCCGGCGGCCGTGTCGGGTGAGCAACAACCTCGAACGGGTGCCGACCGACATCATTCGGCCGGCGGTCGCCCCGTCCGGTGACCTCCGTGTGACGTTCCGTGGTCGGTCGATACTTCCGACCCGATACGGGTCCGGCCGCACTCGCCCACCGCCCCGGCCGAGGGTGACCCCTGTTCACTCGCCGTCGTCATGTGCAGGGACCTCGACGATCGCGTCGAACAGCGGTTCCAGCGTCGCCAGCGTCCGTTCGTCGCAGCCCTCGACGTCGAGGTGGACGTGGAGTTGGGCGTCGAGGTGGGCGAGTCGGTCGCTCAGAACGTGGACGAACCGGTAGACGCGCTGGAGTTCGACGCGTCGCAGCAGCTCGGTCAGCGAATCCAAGCAAAGTAACACGCCCTTGTCGTTCGGCCACCCGTCGAGAACGCTCGTGATGCTCATACCGAGTTTCGGGAGGTCCGAGGGATCCGACACGGTCCGGACGACGACGCCCGTGCCGGCCTCCCCCGACCCCGTTTCGGTCCTGGTCGCTCCGGGTCCGTCCTCGGCGGAGATGACGGCCAGGTTCCGGGGAAACGGGAGGTCGTCGCCGCGGAACAGCTCGAGGCGTTCGTCGACCCGTCGGGCCAGCGAAACCACCAGGACGTTCCCTTCGGTCAGTCGACTGTCGACGAAAAACGAGCGGCACACTTCGTCCCGGCCGGTCGCGGCCGGCGATTCGAGCACGAGGACGGAGGTGGCGTCGCCGAGACCGTCGGTGTCGACGACACTTCCCCGCGGGCGGGCGTCGGCGTCGACATCCGAGCCCGTTCTGGTCGAGACGCTGTTCTCGCCGATCGATATACGTTTGTTTCCGTTCGACATATGTGCAATCACTGCCGGTTTCCCTTCCCCCCCAGCAGTCATTGGTACCAGAGTATTAGGTATTCACTAAATATCTTCCGAAAGAGTTCATCTCTCTCGTATCGAAGAATATTGGGCGGGCCGGGAAGCGCCGGTCACTCTTCGAACACTCCCGGCGGTCGCGCGAACGAGCGGCGCGAGTGAACGTGATCTCGGCGTATCACCGATGCGCCGGCGGCTTCCTTGGGAATGCGGAGGAGGTCGACGCCCGCGTTCGGTCATCGGTGCCGATCGAGCCGCCGCTTCAGCTTCTTCGCCGCGTCGCCGGCCGCCCGGAAGTACGCGTCGGGGTCGTCGGCGCCCTCGCCGGCGAAGATGATCCCGCGGGAGGAGTTCACCAGGCCGATCCCGTCGGCGAGGCCGTACTCGACGGCGGCTTCGGCGTCGCCGCCCTGTGCGCCGACGCCCGGCACCAAGAAGGGCAGGTCGACCAAGTCGCGGACCGACTCGAGTTCCTCGGGCGTCGTCGCGCCGACCACGAGGCCGACGTTGTCGTGGTCGTTCCACTCGGCGGCCCGCTGGGCGACGTACTCGTACAGTGGCTTCCCGTTACCGACCTCGAGGTTCTGGAAGTCGGCGCCGCCGCTGTTCGAGGTGCGGCAGAGCACGAACACGCCGCTGTCGGCCCGCGAGAGGTACGGCTCCAGGGTGTCCCGGCCCATGTAGGGGTTGACGGTGATGGCGTCGGCGCCGAGGCCGTCGTCGTCGAGCAGGTGGGCGTACTGTCGGGCGGTGTTGCCGATGTCGCCCCGCTTCGCGTCGAGCAGGACGGGCACGTTCTTGCCGTGGGCGTAGGCGATCGTCTCCTCGAGAGAGCGCCAGCCGTCGGGGTCCTCGTAGAAGGCGGCGTTCGGCTTGTAGCAGGCGGCGTGGTCGTGGGTGGCGTCGATGACCCGGCGGTTGAACCGCCACCGCGGGAGGTCGCCGTCGAGGAAGTCGGGCAGCCGGTCGGGGTCGGGGTCCAGCCCCACCGAGACGACGCCGTCGGTCGTCGCGATGCGGTCCCGGAGGTCGTCGAAGAAACCCATCGTCAGCCCTGCGCGGGCGGCGAGCAAAACGCTGGTGTTCCGGCGCCCCCAGAGCTAAATCCGCCGGGTCCGAACCGACGGTCGTGCTCCGGGCCGTCGGCTTCGATCTCGACGACACGCTGGCGGTGACCCGCCGGGACCGCGAGACGCTGCTGGCGGAGGCGACGGCCCGCGCCGACGTCGAGGGCGTCGACCGGAAGGCCTACCTCGAGGCCCACCGCCGGCACAGCGGCTCCGAGGGCCGCCGGCCGGTGTTCGAGGCGCTCGTCGACGACGGTGCCGGCGCGCTCACGCGGGCCTACCGCGAGGCCGTCGCCGAGGCGATGGAACCGGTCGCCGGCGCCGAGAAGCTGCTGTCGACGCTCGCCGGACGGTACCGGCTCGGCCTCCTGACGGACGGCCCCGAGCGGACCCAGCGGGACAAGCTCCGGCGGCTCGGCTGGACGGACGCCTTCGACGCGGTGGTCGTCACCGGCGGCATCGACGCGCCCAAGCCGCATCCCGGCGGCTTCCGGGCGCTGGCGGACGCCCTCGACGTCCCGCCGGCGGCGGTCGCCTACGTCGGCGACGACCCCGAGCGCGACGTCGCCGGCGCCGCGACCGCGGGGATGACGCCCGTCCAGGCGGTGTACGACGGCGGGCCGGCGCCGCACCCACTGGCGGCCCGGACCGTCTGCCGGTCGGGGCTGACGACGCTACCCGGATTCCTCGAGGGTCTCGCCGACGGCCCGGACGACGCGTAGCGCGGGCTTGACCTCGGCGCCGTTCTCGACGAAGACGAGCGTCCGCGGCGGCTCGACGGCCTTCGGTCGGACGCGCAGACCCGCCCGGTGGCCGGCCTCGGCGGCCGTCCGGGCGCCGACCCGGAACTCGACGTGGCTCCGGTCCGGGTGGACGTACACCTCGACGACCCGCCGCTCGATGCCGTCGTCGCTGTCGTCGGCGTCGTCGTTGCCGTCGTCGCTGTCGTCGCCGTCGGCAGCGACCGCGAACGCGAAGGCTCCCTGCTCGGTCGGTTCGACGGTTTCGCGGGCGTCGGCGACCGACAGCCGGCCGAGCACCCCCCGCTCGTGGCCGTGGATCTCCGAGGACAGCAGCCGGGCGATCCGCTCGCCGTCGGAGAGCTCGTCGTCGACCATCACAGCTCGGCGCGGGCGGCCGTCGCCGCCTCGCCGACGTCGATCCCCTGCCGGTGGGCGTACAGCACCGCCGCCGCTTCGACGGAGACGGCCAGCTCCGACTGCAGGCCGTTGACGGCGGCGACGGCCTCTTGCTTCTCGTGGCCGGCCTCGACCAGCGCGTCCAGCACCCGCTCGAACGTCGACCGCTCCCGGAGGATAGCCTCGCCGGGCTCGAATCCCTCCGGGAGCTCGACCGCCGCGGGGTCGAAGCGGGCCCGAACGTGGCCGTCCGTCCGGTCGAGCAGCCCCTCGCTGGCGGCGACGTCGACCAGCCGCTTGGCCTGGTCGGGCGAGAACCAGTCCCGGTCCAGCGACAGCGCGACGACGAAGGCGCTCTCGCCGAGCTCGCGGCTGCCGTCCTCGCGGAAGGGAGCGGCGACGGCACGCTTGAGACTCATAGGCTCACGGATGGCCGGCGACAGCAAATAGCCGTCGGTCGACCCGAAAGCCCGCCGCCCGCGTCGGCCGGCGCCGACGGCCCGTGCGTCCCGCCGAGGTCGCCGAGGCGATGGAACCGTGCTCGCGGCCGCGCCCGCGTCAGGAACGCTTATTCACGGACCGGCCGCAGACCGGGTATGGAGAGTCTCAACCGGATGGCCGTCGAGCTCGTCGACGAGGCCATCGACTTCGCGGACGAGCTGGCGGTCACGGTCGAGGAGCTGGACAACGGCGCCGTCGTCATCGATTTCGGCGTCGAGGCGGTCGGCGGCATCGAGGCGGGACTGCTGCTGGCGGAGCTGCAGACCGGCGGGCTGGCGACGGTCCAGACCGGCCTCCACGAGGTCGCGGGCGTGCCGCTGACGCACGTCGAACTCTCGACGGATCACCCGGCGATGGCGCTGCTGTGCGCTCAGAAGGCCGGCTGGGAGCTGTCGGTCGACGGCTTCGAGGGGCTCGGCAGCGGCCCGGCCCGCGCGCTGGTCGCCGAGGAGGAGGAGTTCCAGCGGGTCGGCTACCGCGACGCCGCCGACTTCGCGGTGCTGGCCGTCGAAAGCGAGACGCTGCCCGGCGAGGCCGTCGCCGACCACGTCGCCGAGCGGACGGGCGTGCCGGCCTCGAGCGTCTTCCTGCCGACGTTCTCGACGGCGGGCATCACCGGCAGCGTCGCCCTCGCCAGCCGTGCGGCCGAACTCGCGGCCTTCCGGCTGTCGGAGCTCGGCTACGACCCGCTGGACGTACTGACGGCGACCGGGTCCGCGCCGGTTGCGCCCGTGGCTGCCGACGACGAGGCGGCGATGGCCCGGACCAACGACGCGCTGACCTACGGCGGACGGGTCCACCTCACCGTCGATGCCGCCTTCGACCGCTTCGACGAAATCCCCTCGACGGCCCGCGACACCTACGGGACGCCCTTCGCCGACATCTTCGCCGAGCACGACCGGGATTTCCACGAGATTCCCGTCGAGGTGTTCGCGCCGGCGCGGGTCACCGTCGACGTCGCCGGCGGCGGCGTCGAGGTCGTCGGCGAGACCGACGAGGAGCTGCTGGCGGCGAGCTTCGGCCTGCCGTGAAGTTCAAGATTCTCCCCGAGCCGGCGTCGGTCGAGGCGGTCGCGGAGACCCAGGCGGCGGTGCCGCTGGTGCCCGACCGGGAGGTGTCCTGCTGTGCCCGGCTGATCGACCGCACCGACGTCGGCGCGCAGGACGCCGCTAAGGAATGGCTCACCTTTCTCCGGGCGCTGGAGCTGGTCGAGGAGGTCGACGGCCGCTACCGGCGGCTCCCCCACGAGGCCGACCCTGGGCGGCTCCGGCGGTCGTTCCGCGAGCGGGTCTACCTCGCCGACGACGCGCTGGCGGTGCTGGCGGCCGCCGACGGACCCGTCGGCGTCGAGGCGGTCTTCGAGCGGCTCGCCGACCGGATCCCGCGGTGGGAGCGACTCCGACGCGTCGACGACGATGTCTGGCGGGAGCGGCTCCGCCGGACCCTGGAGTGGGCGGTCGTTTTCGGCCTCGCCGAGCGGGCCGACGGCGACTACGTCCCCGTTTGACCGCGCGGTTCCGCACGGTTTATACTCCGTCGCCGGGAACCGGAAGGTATGCCGAGAGAGCAGAACGAGGTCCGGGACCTCCAGGAAGGCAACTACGTGATGATCGAGGACGTGCCGTCGGAGATCACCTCCTACAGCACGTCGAAGCCGGGCAAACACGGCAGCGCGAAGGCCCGCGTCGAGGGGACGGGCGTCTTCGACGGCCAGAAGCGCAACTTCACCCAGCCGGTCGACGCGAAGGTGTGGGTACCCATCGTCAACCGCAAGCAGGGCCAGGTCGTCTCCGTCTCCGACGGCGACATGCAGGTGATGGACCTCGAGACGTACGAGACCATCACGATGCGGGTGCCGACCTCCATCGACCCCTCACCGGACGACGAGATCGAGTACCTCGAGTACGAGGGCCAGCGCAAGGTCGTCTGAGGCGGATGGGCGAGTTCCCCGGCGCCGGCGCCGACCCCGTCGACGCGGAGTACGCCGTCGTCGGGGCGCCGCTGGACGTCTCGGCGACGTTCCGGCCCGGCGCCCGGTTCGGCCCCGAGCGCGTCCGGCGGTTCGCCCGCCCCTTCGACGACTACGACCGCCGGACCGACCGGCGGCTTCCGGACCTGCTGACCGACGCCGGCGACGTCGACCCCTGGGACGACGCCGCCGGCTACCTCGACTTTCTCGCCGGTCGACTCTCCGACCACGGCCGGGCGGGCCGGCTGCCGCTCGTCGTCGGCGGCGAACACACCGTCACCGTCGCCGGCCTCCGGGCGGCCGACCCCGACGTCTACGTCTGTCTCGACGCCCACCTCGATCTGTACGAGTCGTACGCGGGCAACGAGTTCTCCCACGCCACCGTCACCCGACACGCCCTCGACGTCGCCGACGAGGCCGTCCTGCTGGGCGCCCGCACGGGCAGCGAAAGCGAGTGGGACCGCGCCGCCCGATCCGACGTGACCGTCGTCCCGCCCGACGAGGTGCCGGAGTGGCGTCTCGACGCCGACGGCGACGTCTACCTCAGCGTCGACGTCGACGCCGCCGACCCGGCGTTCGCGCCGGCGGCCGGCACCCCCGAACCGTTCGGGCTCCGGCCACGCGAGCTGCGGCGTGTCGTCCGGGCGACGGCGCCGTCGGCCGTCGGCTTCGACGTCGTCGAGGTGACCGACCGCGACGACGGCCAGACGGCCTCGCTCGCGGCGAAGCTCCTCCGGGAGTTCGTCTTCGCCCACGCCGACGGAGCGTGACCGGACCGCCGGACCGCCAGACCGCCGGGACGGCGGGATATCCATTGGAGGCCGCCGGAGTGGAAAGCCCTACATTCCCGTCCGTGGATACACCGCTATGAGCTTCGAGATTCCCGACGAGTGCGGCTACCTGGAGACCCACGAGTGGGCGCGCCGCGAGGGCGACGTCGTCCGGGTCGGCATCACCGACTTCGCACAGGACGAACTCGGCGACGTGGTGTTCGTCGAGCTGCCGGCGGTCGGCGACGCGCTCGAGCGGGAGGCGGAGTTCGGCGTCATCGAGTCGATCAAGGCGGTGTCGGACCTCTACGCGCCGGTCTCCGGGGAGGTGACGGCGATCAACGAGGAGCTGTTCGACGCCCCGGAACTGGTCAACGAGGCGCCGTTCGGCGACGGCTGGATGCTGGAGGTCGACCACGACGACGGGGAGGCGGCGCTCGATACGCTGCTGTCGGCGGCCGACTACGAGAACCAGATCGCCTGACCGTCCCGGCGGCCTCGCCCGCCGCGGCACACGGTTTTCCCGGTCACAAACACATAAGAACGACCCCCTCCTATCGGCCCGCAACCGAATGGTCGACGACACACAGCTCGCCGAGAGCAGGTCTATCCATCGGCAAACCGGCAAGACGTTCTACTTCGCGACGCGGCTGCTGCCCGAGCGGGTCCGCCAGGCCACCTACGTTCTCTACGCCTTCTTCCGCGTCGCGGACGAGATCGTCGACGACCCCGGCGAGATGTCGGCCGACGAGCAGCGCGAGCGGCTGCTGGAGGTTCGCGACGCCGCCCTCGGCCGCCGCGACACCGACGACCCCGTGCTGTCGGCGTTCTCGGAGGTACGGGAGGAGTACGGCATCCCCGACGAGGAGGTCGAGGTGTTCATCGAGGCGATGCTGACCGACATCGAGAAGTCCCGCTACGAAACCTACGACGAGGTCGAAGAGTACATGCGCGGGTCGGCGGCCGCCGTCGGCGTGATGATGACGGTGATCATGGAGACCGACGACATCGAGACGGCGCTGCCGCACGCCTGCCGGCTCGGCGAGGCCTTCCAGCTGACGAACTTCGTCCGGGACGTCCACGAGGACATCGTCGACCGCGACCGGGTCTACCTGCCGCTGGAGACGCTGGAGGCCTGCGGCGCCGCCCCCGAGGACGTCGAGCGCCGGCGCTTCACCGACGAGCTGGCGAACGCGATCGAACACGAGCTGCGGCGCGCCGAACGGCTCTACCGGGAGGGCGTCGCCGGCATCAAGTACCTCCCGAAGGACTGCCAGCTGCCGGTGCTGGCGGCGGCGGTGCTGTACGCCGACCACCACCGGCTCATCCGCGCCAACGACCTCGACACCGTCACCCGGGAGCCGTCGCTCGGGACGATCCGGAAGGTCGTCCTCGTGGCCCGGACCCGGTGGCACTGGTTCTGGTCCGACGACCCCGAGACGGTGTTCGAGAAGGTCAGCGGCATCTCGATGCACGACCGCTCGCCGACGGCCGGCCCCGGCGAGCCGATGCCGATGCGCTGACGTGGCCGACGCCTACGACCTCGGCTTCCGCTCGCTCGACGAGACCGAAGAACACGATGACCGCCGACTGTCCGTCGAGGGGTCGGTCCCGTCGTGGCTCTCCGGCGCGCTGATCCGCAACGGCCCCGCGAACTTCGAGTTCGGCGGCGAGCGCGCGACCCACTGGTTCGACGGACTGGCGATGCTGCGGCGCTACGGCTTCGACGACGGGACGGTGCGGTACAGCAACCGCTTTCTGCGGACCGACGCCTACGCCGACGCCGCCGACGGGGAGACGGCCGGCGAGTTCGCCAGCGGCGGTGGCACCCTCCGGCAGGTCGCCCGGTGGCTCCGGGCGGTCGGCCCGCCGGAATCGACCGACAACGCGAACGTCCACGTCGCCCGTCTCGGCGACCACTACGTCGCGCTGACGGAGGCGCCGCGCCGCGTCGCCTTCGACCCCGACAGCCTCCGAACCCGCGGGGAGTTCCGCTGGACCGGCGACGTCCCCGAGCACATGGCGACGGCCCACCTCGCCGTCGCCCCCGGCGGCGAGACGGTCGGCTACGCGACCACCTTCGGCCGGACGCCGCAGTACCACCTCTACCGCGTCCCGCCGGACGGCGCCGAACGGGAGCGCTTCGCCGCCGTCGACGCCGAGGGCCCGGCCTACGTCCACGACTGCGTCGCCACGGACAGTTACGCCGTTCTCGTCGAGCCGCCGCTGCGGATCTCGGTGCTGCGGGCGCTGGCACCGTGGGGCGACGGAATCCTCGACGCCCTGTCGTACGACGCCGACGGCCGCACGCGCTTTCTGGTCGTCGACCGCAAGACCGGCGCCGTCGTCGCCGAGCCGACCGTCTCCGGGTTCTTCGTCTTCCATCTCGTCAACGCCTTCGAGGACGGCGACGACCTCGTGGTCGACCTGACGGCCTTCGAGGACGCCGACATCGTCGGGGCGCTGTCGCTGGAGACGCTGTCGGAAGACGCCTTCGACGCGGTCCCGCCGGGGCGGCTCGACCGCTTCCGGCTGGACCTGGACCCGGACCGCGACGGCGGCGTCGAGCGGTCCCGCCGCTACGACGGCGGCCTCGAACTGCCGACGGTGCCGCAGGCCGTCCGCGGTCGGCCGTACCGGTACGCCTACGCGCAGGCGACGGACCGCCGCGGCGCCAACGGCCTGGCGAAGATCGACGTCGAGGCCGGCACCGCCGTCGAGTGGTGGGAACGCGGCGTCTACGTCGAGGAACCCCGGATGGTCCGGCGGCCCGGCGCCGACCGCGAGGACGACGGCGTCGTGCTGGCGACGGCCCTGGACGCCGACGCTGGCCGGTCGATGCTGCTGGTCTTCGACGCCGAGACGCTCACCGAGCGGGCGCGGGCGCCGCTGCCGCACGCCCTCCCGTTCGGCTTCCACGGACGGTACTTCTCGGAACTCGAGGGAGCGGCGTAACGGACGGTGCTCCGGCCCCGGACCGCCGTCTTCATCCCGCTCGGGGACGAAACGCGGGCAGCGATGGCACGCGGTGCCGAGATGATCGGACTCGTCCTGCTTTTCGACGTCGTCGTCATCGGCGGCTACCTCCTGGTGACGAAGCCGCTCGGAAACGTCGTCTGGATCGTACCCACCTTCGTGCTGTTCGGCCTCGTCGTCGCCGCGTACCTGTACGGACGGCTCTCCGACGGCACCGCGTAGCCGGGATCAGCGCTCGGGAAAATCGAAGCGGTCGGTCCGCCACAGCCCGTATCCGTAGGCGGCGGCGAGCGCCGCCGGCAGCCAGTTGCCGAAGTAGAGGTTGATGCCGCCCCACAGGATGACGAAGCTGACCAGATCGTCGAGCACGAAGCCGCAGCTCTCAAGCCGCCGGAGGACGGCCGTCCGGTCCAGCACCGCGTCGACGACGGTCACGGAGACGACCGCCGACAGCACCCAGCCGGCGTAGTTCGTCCACGGGACGGCGTAGTAGAGGCCGCCGGCGTCGTACGTCCAGAAGCCAATGGCGACGGCCGCCGGGTCGAGCACGAGGTCCATCCCGACGACGGCGGCGACGACGACCGGCACCCGGACGACCGCCCGGCGGGTGGCGTCGCCGAACAGCAGCAGCGACAGCAGGTAGGCGTTGACCACGAGCGGCAGAAAGAACAGCGGCAGCGCGGCCGGAATCCCGCCGACCATCGGCCCGAGGTCGACGCCGTACTCGAAGGCGCCGTAGGGGTAGCCGGTGCGGACGCCGGCCAGCTCGACGGCGTAGGTGAAGCCGCAGAGCGCGGCGAGGCCGGCGGCGGTCCGGCGGGTGGCGACCGGCGCCAGCCCCGCTACCAGCGGCAGCCGCATCACGGCGACGCCGAACAGCAGGAAGTAGGGGTTGAACGACAGCGGCGCCGGCAGCAGCCCCTCGGCGGAGGCCAGCAGCGTCACCGCCCCGAGCGCCGGGAAGACGACGGCGATGGTGAAGCGGTTCTCGACGACGAGTTCGTCGAGACGGGCCTCGAGCCGGGCCCGGGCCGGCAGCTCGGCGCTAGCCATAGATCATCACCCACAGGGCCGCGAGTGTTAGGGTCATCCCGGCGACGGTGTTGACCGCCGGGAACCACCAGTAGGCGCGGTCGACGTCGACGTCGGCGGCGACGATGCCGGCGACGAACAGCGGGTAGCCGCCGAGGACGGCCGCGAAGAAGGGATGGACCGTCCCGAAGACGGCCGCCGCCGCCAGCCAGCAGCCCGCACAGTACGCGTAGGTGCGGCCCTCGCCGAGAACGGTCGCGGTCGTGCGGATGCCGGCCCGCCGGTCCGGCTCGATGTCTGGCACCGCCGAGAAGGTGTGCATCCCCATCGCCCACAGCCAGCCGCCGGCGACGGCGGCGACGGGCGGCGCCTCGCCGGCCAGGGCGGCGTAGGCGACGACGCCCGGCAGGACGTACAGCCCGTTGGAGACCGAGTCCAAAAGCGGCGTCGTCTTGAACCGCAGCGGCGGCGCCGAGTACTCGACGGCCAAGAGGAGGAACGCGACCATGGCGGCATCACCGGCCGGCGGCAGCAGCGGGAGGAAGGCGACGCCGAGGAGGCCCGTCGCGACGACCAGCGCCGGCACCAGCCGGTCGCCCCGGTAGCGGACCTCCCGCTCGTCTTTCTTGGGGTTCTCGTCGTCGATGTCGGCGTCGAAGACGTCGTTGACGCCGTAGAGGAAGACGTTCGCCGGCAGGAGGAAGTACGCGAACAGCGCGACGGCGGTCGGTGCGAACAGCTCCCAGCGGCTCGAGGCGGCGTAGGCGACGCCGACGACGACCGGGCCCGCGAGGTAGAGCCAGAAGCGCGGCCGCGACATCCGGAGAACGTAGCCGGTCGGCGTGGACTCGCTCGGCAGCGTCCGGTCCAGGAGCGGGTCGGTCATCGTCGCTTCTCAGGCCGCGCCGGCGTCGTCCAGCAGCGACTCGGCGGTGTGCTCGCCGCTGACGAGACACATCGGGACGCCGATGCCGGGCGTGGTGTAGGAGCCGGTGAAGTACAGTCCCGGCGACGCCGAGGAGCGCCGCGGCGGTCGTAGCAGCGCCGTCTGCCGGAGCGTGTGCGCAAGCCCCAGCGCCGTCCCGGCGCGGCTGTTGTACCGGTCGGCGAACTCCGAGACGGCGAAGGTCTCCTCGAAGACGACCCGGTCCCGCAGGTCGACGCCGGTGTTGTCGGCGATGTCCTCCAGCAGTAGCTCGCGGTACCGCCGGCGGGTCGCCTCGTCGTCCTCCAGGTCGGGGGCGACCGGCACCAGCGCGAAGAGGTTCGAGTGGCCCTCCGGGGCGACGTCGTCGTCGGTCTTCGAGGGGACACAGAGGTAGTAGGCGGGGTCGTCGGGCCAGGCGGGCTCCTCGAAGATCTGCTCGAAGTGGCCGTCCCAGTCGGTCGGCAGCACCAGCGTGTGGTGCGCCAGCGGCTCGACGTCGCCCTCCACGCCCAGGTACATCAGGTACGCCGATGGGGCGTAGGTGCGGGACTCCCAGTACTCGGCGTCGTACTGCCGTTCGTGTTCGGGCAGCAGCTCCTGTTCGGTGTGGGCGTAGTCGGCGTCGCTGACGACGTAGTCGGCCTCGAACTCGCCGGCGGCGGAATCGACCGTGAAGCCGCCCGTCCGGTTGAGTATCTCCGTCACCTCGGCGTCGGTGACGTAGTCGACGCCCAGCTCCTCGCCCAGTTCGAGGCAGGCGTCGACGACCGACCGCATCCCGTTTTCCGGGTAGTAGACGCCGAGGTTGAAGTCGACGTGGCTCATGATGTTGTACAGCGCGGGCGTGTTGTTCGGCGCGCCGCCGAGAAACACCAGCGAGTACTGGGTGATCTGCCGGAGCTTCGGGTGGTCGAAGTAGTCGGCGACGTAGTCGTCCATCGTGCCGAGCAGCTGCAGGCCGATGGGCGCGGCCCGCATCACGTCGAGGTCGACCCAGTCCCGCAGCCGCGGGCGGTCGGTGTAGACGAAGTTCTCCATGGCCACCTCGTAATGGGTCTCGGACGTGTCGAGGTACTCCTCGAGGGCGTCGCCGCCGCCGGGCTGGTAGGCGTCGAACAGCTCGTGCATCTCCTCGCGGTCGTCGGTCACCGCGACGCTGTCGCCGTCCTTGAAGAAGATGCGGTAGTGGGGGTCGAGCCGCTCCAGGTCGTAGAAGTCGCCCGGCTCCCGGCCGAAGTGCGCGAAGAACCGCTCGAAGACGTCGGGCATCAGGTACCACGACGGCCCCATGTCGAACTTGAAGCCCTCGGCCTCGATGACGGACGCCCGGCCGCCGAGCTGTTCGTTTTTCTCCAGGACGGTCACGTCGAGTCCGGCGTCGGCAAGATAGCAGGCCGTCGAGAGCCCGCCGAAGCCGGACCCGACGACGACGACCGACTCGTCGGCTGACATGCCTGATCGTTCGGGGGCCAGCCGTATTAAAACGGGTGAGGGGGAAATCCCGACCCCTTGGGAAACGTCCTTGACGGCGCCGCCCGACTCGGCGGCCATGGATACCGCCGTCGTCACCGGCGCCTCCCGCGGCGTCGGAAACGCTGTCGCCCGCCGGTTCGCCGCCGAGGGCGTCCACGTCGTACTGTGCGCCCGCAACGGGGACGAACTCGACGCCGTCGTCGACGACATCGCCGCCGAGGGCGGCGCCGCCACGGCAGTCCGGGCCGACGTCCGCGACGAGTACGACGTCGAGCGACTGATGGAGACCGCCGCCCGGGCCGGCGAGACCGGCGGCATCGACTTCGTCGCCGCCAACGCCGGCATCTACCGGGGCGCTCCCGGCGAGACGCCGCTGGAGACGGAATCGTACTCGACGTTCGACGACACGCTCCGGGTCAACGTCCGCGGCGTCTTCGCGACCGTCCGGGAGGCCGTCCCGCATCTGACCGACGACGCCCGCGTGTTCGTCCCCTCCGGTGGCGTCGCCCGCGACGCGGTGTCGGGGTTCGGCGTCTACGGCGTCTCAAAGGCCGGCGCCGAGGCCGTCGCCCGCCAGTTCGCCGCCGAACTCGACGTCCCCGTCGGCGTGCTCGACCTCGGCCAGCTGGAGACGGAGCTGACCAACCACATGCAGGGCCGGGACCCCGAGGACGTCGCGCCGATGTTCTGGTGGGCGGCGACGGCCGCCGACGCCGAGGCCGTCGACGGCGAGATCGTCAGCCTCCGGGAGTGGAAGAAGGCGACGCGCTGACCCGTCTCACAGCCCGGTCGGGTGCTCGAGAAACGTCGTCTCCAGGCCCCAGTCGGCGACGAGTGACTCCAGCGCCTGGACGCCGAACGTCTCGGTGGCGTAGTGGCCCGCCAGGAAGACGTTCAGCCCGGCCTCGCGGGCCTCGTGGTACACCTTCTGTTTGCCCTCGCCAGTGACGAAGGCGTCGACGCCGGCCTCGGCGGCCTCCCGGACCCAGTCGGCGCCGCCGCCGGTGACGACGGCGACGTCCTCGATCCGGTCGGTCCCGAAGTCCAACACGTCGACCGGCTTGCCGCCGGTGGCCAGCGACGACAGCCGGTCGCGCAGCCCGGCGACGGTGTACGGCTCGGCGGCGCGGGCCCGCTGGCCGATCGTGACGCCGCCCAACCTGCCGAACGGCCCGGTCACTTCGCAGCCGAGGAACTCCGCCAGTCGGGCGGCGTTGCCGAACTCGTCGTGGCCGTCCAGCGGCAGGTGCGAGACGTACAGCGGTAGGTCCCGTTCGACGAGGGCGGCCACGCGGCCGTACTCCCGGCCGGTCACCCGGTCGAGGCCACCCCAGATCATCCCGTGGTGGACGATGAGAAGGTCCGCCCCTGCCTCGGCGGCCGCGGCCGCCGTCGCCTCGACGCCGTCGACGGCGAAGGCGACGTGGTCGACGGCGCGGCCGTCGGCCCGCCCCACCTGCAGCCCGTTCGGGCTCGCGTCCACGTCCGCGTAGTCGCCGTGGTCCAGCCGGTCGTCCAGCCGGTCGCAGACCGTCGAAAGCTCCATGCCCCGCCGTACTCGTCGGCCGCACTTGTATGGCTCGGAGCGACGGGGTTATTAACGAAGATAGGCGGGCTGTGAACCGATGGTGCTGACGATGGGTTCGTCGTTACCGAGACCAGGATGAGTTCCGAGACTCGGGTCGCGGGCCTCGGGTTGGACCGGCCGTCGCTGGTCGGCGTCGCCGGCGTCGTCGCGCTGGTCGGCCTCGCCGGCCCGGCGGCGGCCGGCGCGCCGTGGAAGATGCTGGTCGTCCCGTGGGTGGCGTTCGCGGCGATGGGGGGCGGCGGCCCTCGGTGTCCGGAGCGCGGGCACGGACGCCGTCGGGCTGGTATGTGGGTACGGCGTCGCCGGCGGGGCGATGGTGACGAGCGCCGCCGTCTTCCTCGTCCCGCAGGGTCTCCGGAAATCGCTGATTTCCGGGAGTGAGCGGATCGGAGATCCGCGATCTACGGAAGAGCTTCGCTCTTCCGGTATGACGAACGACGGCTCGCGGAGCCGTCGTTCGGACCGCGCTCTCGTATCATCGCTCCTCCCGCTCGCTTCATCACGAGGCCGCTCTCGCTGCGCTCGCTTGGCCTCGCTGCGCGAGCGATCCCCCCGTTCGAGGTTCCACCCGAGTCGGCTGAGCGGTCGGCTCTCGCGTAACTAAGACAGCGCGCTCAGCCGTCGTAAAACGGCAGTGACTCGACGACGGCCCGCTTGTCGCTGTCCCGGACGACGACCGTTAGCTCCGTTCCTGGATCGGCGTGTTCGGCGGGGACGTAGCCGAGCGCGACGGCGTCGCCGAGCGTCGGGCTCATCGTCCCGCTGGTCACCTCGCCGACGACCTCGCCGTCGGCGACGATCTCGTGGCCGTGTCTGGCGATGCCGCGGTCCCGGAGCCGGAGGCCGACCAGCCGCTCGGCGGGGTCGTCGGCCGCCGCCAGCGCCTTCCGGCCGACGAACTCCGTGTCGAGGTCGACCACGAAGTCGATGCCCGCCTCAAACGGCGTCCGCGGGTTCGTCTCGGGGTCGAAGTCCTGGCCGGACAGCAGAAACCCCGCCTCCAGCCGGAGCGTGTCGCGGGCGCCGAGCCCGCACGGCTGGCAGTCGAAGGCGTCCCAGACGGCGCCGACGTCGTCGGCGTCGACCAGCAGCTCGACGCCGTCCTCGCCGGTGTAGCCCCCCCGAGCCAGCAGGCAGTCGGCTCCGGCGACGGTCCGCCGCGCGACCGAGAACCGCCCGACGTCACCCGGCGTCTCGCAGTGTTCGGCCAGCAGGTCGACCGCCCCGGGCCCCTGGACGGCGACCATCCCGTAGTCGTCGGTGCGGTTCTCGACGGTCGCCGCCAGCCCCCACCGGTCGGCGAAGGCGGTCCATCGGTCGACCATCTCGACGTCGTGGCCGGCGTTCGGCACGAAGAGGTAGCCGTCGGCCTCCGGCCGCCGGTAGATCACCGTGTCGTCGAGCATGTGTCCGGACTCGTCGGTGACCGCCGCGTACTGGACGTCGCCCGGCTCGAGGGTGCCGACGTCGTTCGTCGTCAGCCGGTCCATCAGCTCGGTCGCGTCGGGGCCGGTCACGGTCACCTGGCTCATGTGCGAGACGTCGAACTTGCCGACGGCGGTCCGGACGGCCCCGTGTTCGGCCCGGATGGAGTCGAACTCGACGGGCATCTCCCAGCCGCCGAACTCGGTCAGCGTCGCGCCCGCCTCGGCGTGGACCGCCGACAGCGGCGGCGTCCTGAGCGACATGCCCGGACGGTCGGGGCCCGGAGAGTAAGACCTTCGGTCCCGACCGTCAGCGATTTGCCCGCCGCCCGCCGAGGGTTATCATGGGATTGCTCGACGGGCTCCGGTCGGACTCGGCCCGCGTCGGCATCTTCGTCGACGGGCCGAACGTCTTCCGCGCGGAGTTCGACGTCGACCTCGACGAGCTGCGGGCCATCGCCCGCGAGGAGGGATCCGTCGCCGTCGCCCGGGTCTACGTCGACGAAAACGCCAGCTCGGGGCTGATCCAGGCCGCCGAGGCCCGCGGCTTCGAGGTGGTGACGACGAGCGGCGACGTCGACGTGCGGCTGGCCGTCGACGCCGTCGAGGCCGCCACCGCCGGCCAGGTGGACACCCTCGTCGTCGTCTCCCGGGATACGGACTTCAAGCCGGTCGTCGAGACGGCCGCCAAGCGGGGGCTCCGGACGATCGCCGTCGCCCCCGGCACCCACGGCCGGTCGGATGCCCTCCGCAACGCCGCCAACGACGAGATAACCCTCGGCTGACCGCGGCCGGCAATCGTTAAGTCATCGGCGGCGGTGCCGACCGTATGGTCCTCAGTGGGTTCCTCCCCGATTCGACGGCGGTCCAGGTGATCGCCATCCTCGCCGCTACCGGGCTGATATGGGTCGGCAGCGGGTGGCTCGAGGACGCCGCCGAGGGGCTGTCGGCGTACTACGGGCTGCCCGCGGTGGTCCAGGGCTCGATCGTCGTCGCCGTCGGCTCCAGCTTCCCGGAGCTGGCGAGCGTCGTCATCACCGCCCTGTCCGGTTCCTTCGGGATGGGGGTGGGTGCCGTCGTCGGGTCGGCGGTCTTCAACATTCTCGTCATTCCGGCGCTGTCCGGAATCATGACCGAGGATCCGCTGGACGCCAACCGCGCCATTGTCTACAAGGAAGCGCAGTTCTACATGCTCGCCGTCTCGGCGCTGGTGATCACGTTCGCGTTCGCGGTCATCTACTTCCCCGTGGCGGGTGGGACGGCACTCGACGGGAGCGTGACCCGTCCACTCGCGGTCATCCCGCTGCTGTTGTACGGCCTCTATCTGTTCATCCAGTGGCAGGACGTCGGCGACCACGAGGCCGGCGGCGGCGAAGAACTCGACGTGCTCCGCGAGTGGGGCCGACTCGCCGCCGGGTTGCTCGCCATCCTCGTCGCCGTCGAACTGCTCGTCGGGGCGGTCGAGGGGCTGAACCAGACGTTCGGGATTCCGGAGTTCCTCGCCGGCGTGACCCTCATCGCCGCCGCGACCAGCCTCCCCGACGCCGTCGTCAGCGTCCGGGCGGCACGCGGCGGCAAGGGCGTCACGAGCCTGGGGAACGTCCTCGGGTCGAACACGTTCGACCTGCTGGTGGCCATCCCGGTCGGTGTTCTCATCGCCGGGAGCGCCCCGGTTTCGTTCACCGTCGCCGCACCCATGATGGGTGTCCTGACGGTCGCCACGATTCTCCTGTTCACGGTACTCCGGACCGACTTGACCCTGACGACGGCCGAATCGTACTCCCTGCTGGTCGCCTACCTCGTCTTCCTCGGATGGGTCGTCGGCGAGACCGCCGGCGTGTTCGGACTCGTCCAGGTCTGAAGATGGGTCCGAATCCACCGTCCGGCCCGATCCCCCGATCGCCGGCTCCCGGTCGGGACCCCGTGTCCTCCCGAAACCCCCGTCGCGTCGGCGTCTTCGGACCGCCCGTCGCCGGCTGACCTGCCGGTCCGGCCGCGCCGTCGGTCGTCCGAGACGTGTGGCTTTTCCGGCGACCGGTCGAACGGACGAGCATGTACGACGGACCCGTCCTGGACAACCACCTCCACCTGGACCCGGTCAACGGCCGCGGCGTCGAGGCTGCCGCGGAGTTCGCCGATGCCGGCGGCACACACCTGAACGTGCTGAACAAGCCCTCCTGGGACCTCGTCGGCGAGGTCGACGGCGCCGACGGCTTCCAGGAGGCGTTCGAGATGACGGTCGAGGTGACCCGCGAGGCCGACGAGCTGCTGGACGGCCGCGCCCGGCCGGTTCTCGGCGTCCACCCCGGGCTCGTCTCCCGGCTCGTCGACCGCGGCTACGCGCCCGAGGAGGCCGCCGACCTCATGCGGACGGGCATCGACGTCGCCGCCGAGTTCGTCGCCGACGGGCCGGCGCTGGCGGTCAAGTCCGGCCGGCCGCACTACGACGTCGACGAGGCGGTCTGGGAGGCCTCCAACGCGGTGATGCGGCACGCCTTCGAGCGCGGCGCCGAGGTCGGCTGTGCCGTCCAGCTCCACACCGAGGGCGGCGAGGACTTCGCGACGGTCGCCGAGTGGGCCGAGGACGCGGGCCTGCCCCGCGAGCGGGTGGTCAAGCACTACGCCGACGGCCGCATCGAAGGACCGATCCCGAGCGTCATCTGCGACAAGGACGAACTCGAACGGGCCTCCGACGGCGACTGGCCGTTCCTGATGGAGACGGACTTCATCGACGACCCCGACCGGCCGGGAGCCGTCTTCGGGCCGAAGACCGTCCCGCGCCGGACGAAGTGGCTCGCCGAGCGGGGCTACGAGACGGCGCTGCGCCGCGCGCACGTCGAGACGCCGGCGCGGGTCTACGGCGTCGACACCGAGGCCACGCTGGCGTAGCCGGCTACGGGCTCGTCGTCGCCGACCCCAGTCACGCCGTACGTCTCCGTCCTCGTTTTCGTCACCGCCTCGGTCCCGGACTCGGTTCCGACGCCGCCCGCTCGTGGCCGTCGCTGCCGATTGCCTGCCGCTCTGTGCGGTCGGCGCCGCCCTCGCCCGGGTCGAGTACGCCGGCGCCGCCGGCCAGCCGGACCTGCCGGCGATCGTCGTCGTCGCTGGCCCACCGTATCCGGCCGTCTTCGGCGCCGCCGGCGAGGCCGCCGGTAGCTACAGCTCCCGGGCGACGATTTCGCCCCACGGCTCGAAGCCGTGGCGGTCGTAGAAGGCGCGGGCCCGGTCGTTTTCCGGGTCGACGTCTAGGAGTAGGCGGTCCAGCGGCAGGTCCTGTTCGCGGGCGACGTCGATTGCCGCCGCCAGCAGGCCGTCGGCGACGCCGGTTCCGCGCCGCTCGGGGGCGACGTAGAGTTCGTTCACCACCGCCGCGTCCCAGACGAACGCCAGTCGCTCGGGCAACAGGAACACGTACCCGATCAGCCCGTCGTCCCGCTCGGCGACGGTCACACACCGCGGGTCGCCGGCGACGCAGCGGTCGACCCACGCCAGCCACCGCTCCCGGTAGTCGTCGGTCAGTTTCGCGTCGTAGGCGGTCGCCTTCTCGTCGCCGCCTGCCGCGCCGAGTTCGGTCTCGAAGGCGCGCTTCAGCGCCCACAGCGCCGTCCGGTCGGTCTCGGCGTCGTACGGTTGGAGCGTCGCGTCCATCTACCGGTCCTCCGGCGGCGCCGACTGGAGCGTCCGGGCGGCGGCCGCCAGAAGCCCGGTCAGGACGAGATACAGCTGCCACCCGCGGACGGCGATCGGTGCCCGGCGGTCGACCGGGTCGGTGCCGCTGCCCCCGCCGGCGCCGGTGTCCTCGGTCGGCTGTGCGGGGTTGGCGACGTGGGTGTCGTCGGTCGTCCCGCCCTGGCCGGCGTCGACGGCGGTCCCGCCCCCGTCGGCCGTCACCTCGACGAACGTCTGGACGAAGCCGTCGCCCGTCGAGAGGTACATCTTCCCGCTCAGCTCGAAGAAGCGGTCGACGGCGGGGTAGAAGAGGTTCACCCCGTCGAGGTGGTACCAGTCGAGGCCGACGTGGGCGAAGACGTGGACGAAGAGGGCGACCCAGGCGACCCGGATACCCCGGTCGCCGAACCGGCGGCGGAGCAACGACCCCTCGCGGGTCGTCGCCCGGTAGAGCGCGACGGCCACGACCGCCGGCAGCAGGAGGTTGTGCAGCAGCGACCGGTGGGCGCCGTCGAGGACGAACCCCGCGAGTGTGTCGGCATCGGGGACGAGGATGACGGCAACGAGCGCCGCGACCGCCCGGCGGTCGAAGTACGGCCCGAGCAGCCCGACCGCGAGCAGCAGCGCGAAGCCGGCGTGGACGACCGACGACGGCATCAGCGGTCCCTCCCTGCGACGGCGAAGCGGGCCGGTACCGCCGCGGCGGCGGTCGCGACGACGACCAGCTGCCAGCCGGAGTCGACGAGCCGGACCGTCCGGTCGGCGCCCGGCGGGTTCGACGTTCCGGGCGTCGGGTTCACCCACGTCGGGATGTGACGGCTCTCGGTCGTCCCCTGGGAGACGGCCGCCAGCCAGCCGTCGCCGAGCTCGACGTACGTCTGGACGACTCCCTCCTGCGTCGAGAGGACGAGCTTGCCGACGACCGAGAGATAGCGGTTCGAGACCGGGTAGAACACGGCCGCGCTCTCGACGTTGAACAGGTCCATCCCGACGCCGGCGACGGCGTAAACGGCGACGGCGACCCAGGCGACCCGGACCCCGTACCAGCCGTGGCGGGCCCGCAGCCACGAGTCCTCCCGCCGGGTGTCGGCGTAGAGGGCGACGGCGGCCGCGAGCGGGACGAAGACGTTGTGGAGGGCGGCGTTGGTCGCCCCCCGGACGAACAGGCTGAGAACGGCGTCGAGGTCCGGAACGGCGGCGACGACCGCCACGAGCGCCAGCGACTGACGGTCGAAGGCCGCCCCCAGCAGCGCGACCCCCAGCAGGACACCGACGGCGACCGTCACGAGCGTCGGCGGCATTGCCGGACGGACGACCCCCGAGAGGATAAACTCGCCGCCGAGCCGGTCATCCGGGCGCGAAGACGCCTTCGATGCGGCAGCCGAACTGCTCCGCCAGCGCGGGCGCGGCCGGCGCGACCGCCACGAAAACGGCCCCGACGAGCTTCAGCATCGTCGGCGCCGAGCGGGCCTCCAGCCGCTCGCGGCGCTCGCCGTACAGCGTTGCCGAACTGCCCTTCCGGACGCCGACGGAGCCGAGCACGCCCGTTCGGTAGACGGCGAGGGCGGCGACCGGCGGGTCCGCGCGGAACTCGACCGGGTGGCCGGCCACGCCGACCGCGGGCGAGCCGTACATCGCCAGCCGGCGGCGGCGTCGTTCTGCAGTTCGATCTTCGGTCGACGCGCTACGCGAGCCTTATGCCCGTGGCCGTCCACCGGGCGGTATGCGCGACCCACGGGCGGAGTTGGCCGAGCGCATCGCCGGGGAGGTGGCGCTGTCGGAGGAGCCGGGGGCGACGCTGCGGAAGTGGCGCGAGGAGTTCGACGTCACCCAGACGCGGCTGGCCGAGGAGCTGGACGTCTCCTCGTCGGTGGTGTCGGATTACGAGAGCGGCCGCCGGGAGAACCCCGGCATTCGGGTGGTCAGCCGGGTCGTCGAGGCGCTTCTGACCGTCGACGAGCGCCGCGGCGGCGATCGGGTCCGCCAGCACGCCCGCGTTCTGTCGGCCGGCTTCGACAGCGACGTCGTCCACGACCTCCGGGAGTACGAGACGACGGTCCCGCTGCGGCGGTTCCGCCGCGCCGTCGACGCCGAGTCCGTCGTCGCCGGCACCGCCGAGGTCATCGCCGGCCACACCGTCATCAACAGCGTCGAGGCGATCAAGCGGCTCTCCAGCGAGGAGTTCTACCGGCTGTACGGCCAGTCGACCAATCGGGCGCTCGTGTTCACGAACGTCACCCGCGGGGAGTCGCCGCTGGTGGCACTGCGGGTCGTCACGCCGACGCCCTCGGCGGTCGTGCTGCACGGTATCGGTCGCGAGGACCTCTGGGAACACGCGCCGGCGCTGGCGCGGGCCGACGGCGTCTCGCTCGCGACGACGACGCTACCGCTGGAGGAGCTGCTGGAGACACTCCGGGAGTTCCCGTAATACGGACCGCTGGAGGAGTTACTCGACGAGTTCGGCGTTGACCTGGCCGTCCTGGCCGGGGCGGGAGGTCACGCGGGCGCGACCGACCGACGTCTCGACGACGGCGCCTTTGGTGATGATGTTCCGCCGGACGTAGTTGGGGTCCGAGGGGTTCTCGACGACGTCCTCGATGTCGGCGCGTTCGACGCCGTCGTCGGTCGCGACGCTGGCGACGCTGCGGGCGACCGCCCGTACTTTCGTGTTGCCGCCGCGGGTCTCGGCGATCTTCAACTGCTCGTCGCCGAGGGTCGTCTCCGTCGGGGCCGACCCCTGCTCGTGTTTCTGCTTCTTCCGGACGGACCGGCGTCGGCCGCCGGTGCGCTTCTTCTCCGAACGGGCGTGATTCATACTGTACTGGTGCCCTGCCGCGCACTTGAACTCCGCGGTTCGCGGCGGGAGGTTCTTTGCGCCGGCCCGCCCACCCCCGAGCATGACGCTCGATGAACTTCCCGACGTGGACCCCGCGCCCGGCGAGGTCGAGACTGCCGAACTGGTCGTCCACGACGACGTGCTCGTCAAGCTGTTCGCGCTGGGCCCCGGCGGCGCCTTCGACCCGCACGTCCACGACGACGCGACGAACGTCTTTCACCTGCTGGAGGGCGAACTGGTCGTGACACAGAACGGCACCGAGGAGACGGTTTCGGCGCCCGCCGTCGTCCACAACGCCCGCGGCGTCGAGCACGGCGCCAGAAACGAAAGCGACGAGCGGGCACTGTTGACCGCGAGCCTCTGTCCGTTACCGTGATCCGCAGGTGCCGGGAGTGACGCCGCTCCGGATCGGGTGGCCACGCGGCGGGCACCGGCCGATCTCGGCGTCGGGCTACCACTCGTCCGGGTCGATGCCGTGGTCCTCGTGGAGTTCCGCGAAGTCGAAGGTGGTCACCTCCGCCCCGTCGGTGCGCACCTCGTCCTCGGAGACGGAGTGGACCTCGAATCGATCGTCCGAGAGGCCGACCTCGGCACGGTCCCCGAACTGGACCCGGTTGAAGTCGTCGCGGCTCGTCCGGGCGTTCCGGCAGCCGATCCGCTCGTCGTCCGCGAAATCCTCGCCACAGAAGCCCAGCCCGTATTTCACCTCGAACCGGCCCCCCAACTCGCGGTGTCGGTCCTCGCCGACGACGATGTCGTCGGGCGCGCCGACGGCGTCGACGAGGAAGTCCGGGTCGTAGCGGCCGTCGATCCGTTCGCCGTCGCCTCCGAAGGAAATCATAAGCGGTTGGTCACTGTAGGTCCGGCCGTCGTGGCCCCAACGCAGCGTGACGGTCTTCAGTTGGAGGTGTCCGGTCTTGGCTAGCCCGAGGTCAGCGCGACTACACCCCGCAATACTGGCCGACGCCAGCGCCACACACGACGTCGCAAGGATTTCTCGCCGTGAAACCATGATCAAGTTCCTTCGAACTACCGGAGTATAAATTTATCCGATCGTTTCGGCCGCGAAGCGACTCTCGATCGCGTACACCGGTTCGCGGGCGGCGACGGCAGGCTGGCGGAGCACGCCCGCTCAACCGCGTGACCGTCGTCACGGCCGATGTGCACGCCTCGGTGGCGCGGTCGCCGGCCGCGGTCGCTGCCCTCGTCATACGAAAGGCACAGACCACGAGGCGGGGCGTCGTCCGCGTGACGACGCGGCCTGGGGCGTCGCACTGCGGGAAACGTCTGCCGTCCCGCCCGTCTACCGGGCTCTGTCGCGTCGACCCCACACGCTTCCGGGCGGGACGTCGAGCGATCAACCCCCCTAGTGGTCCTCGCGGCCTGCGAGGCGAGTCTCTGCCCGCCGGCTTAGCTTTCGAGATAGGCGTTCAACTCTTCGAACTCCGCGGGTGAGAGGACGATCTCAGTGGCGAACTCCTCGAACCGCCCGAAGTCGTCGTCGAAGCTGACTTCCCCCCAGCTAAACAGGTAGACTTCCGCTCGCTATCGTCATCCCATACTGGGCAAAACGTCCTTGCGGTCGCATCGGTACACAGTCGCTCTCACTCCTCCGGAGCGCCCTCTACGCCCCGATGCGCGGCTTCCCTGTGTTTCCGGGCGACTGGGGAAGCGTCGTCCTCGAGTGGCCTCGTTTCGCGTTCCACCGATGTCTCCGCTACGAGTCGCTCCATCCGCTCGATGACCGCGTCGGGGTCCTCGGCGGGCTCGACGACGATCTTGCCGTCTTCCTCGCGGACCGTCACCTCGGTTCCCGGGGTGATCTCGAGTCGCTCCCTGACCGTCTCGGGGAGCGCGATTCGTCCCTTCGAGTCTACCGTAGGCATGGTCCCACTACGGGTGGAAAAAACAATACCCCTTCGACGAACGGCGGTTCGGCTCTCGGCTCCGCGTCGGCTATTCCGCTTCCTCCTCGCGCCGCGCCAGCCCCGCTAGATGCGGCGCCTCCTCGACGATTATCTCGCCGGCGCCGAGCCGGGCGGCGTTCTCGCTACCGGGCAGACAGAAGACGGGCACGCCGTCGGCGACGCCGGCGACCGCCCGGGTGCCGACCACCTTCGTGCCGATCTCCTCGTACGACAGCGTCCGGAACAGCTCGCCGAAGCCGGGCAGTCGCTTCTCGAACAGCGGCTCGACGGCCTCGACGGTCACGTCGTCGGGCGTCACGCCGGTGCCGCCGGTCGTGACGACGCAGTCGGTGTCCTCGCGGTCGACGAGCCGGTCGACGGCGTCCTGGACGCCGTCGTACTCGTCGCGAACCAGCTCCCGGATCACGACCTCGTCGCCCGCCCCCTCGACGAGCTCCGCGATCGCGTCGCCGGCGGGGTCGTCGTCGAGGCTCCGACTCGAGGAAACCGTCACCACCGCGACGCCCAGCTCCACGAGGTCGTGGTGATGGTGGTCGTGACCGTGGCCGTGGCCTTCGTCGTGACCGTGGCCGTGGCCTTCGTCGTGCTCGCTCATGACCTACCCACCGGCGGGAGCCCGTAAAGCCCATCGCTGCCGTGCGGGCCGGCTCCGCTACTGTTTTGCCTCCCGCGGCCCGACGGCCGGGCATGAAGGCGGTCTTCTACGAGGAACACGGCTCGACCGACGTGCTGCAGTACGACGAGTTCCCGGACCCCGAGATCGACGACGACGAGGCCCTCGTCGAGGTGAGAGCCGGCGGCATGAACCACCTCGACGTCTGGACGCGGAAGGGGATGCCGAGCCCCGAGAAGCTGCCGCACGTCCAGGGCAGCGACGCCGCCGGCGTCGTGAGCGAGGTCGGTGCCGACGTCGACCGCTTCGAGCCCGGCGACCGCGTCGTCGTCGACCCCGGGCTCTACTGCGGGGACTGTGAGTTCTGCCGGCAGGGCGAACAGTCGCTGTGCGTCGACTACCGGATGATGGGCGAGCACGTCCGGGGCGTCCACGGCGAGTTGGCGGCCGTCCCGACGTCGAACCTGCTGGACCTTCCGGAGACCATCGACTTCGTGACGGCCGCCTCGGCGCCGCTGGTGTTCCAGACGGCCTGGCGAATGTTGACCACCCGCGCCGACGTCGACCAGTCCGACAGCGTGCTCGTGCTGGGGGCGTCGGGCGGCGTCGGCCACGCCTGCGTCCAGATCGCCGCCAACGAGGGGTGTGAGGTATGGGCGACGGCCTCCAGCGAGGCGAAACTGGAGTACGCCCGCGACTGCGGCGCCGACCACGTCATCGACTACACCGAGCGGGAGTTCGCCGAGGTCGTCAAGAGCGAAACCGACGGCCGCGGCGTCGACGTCGTCGTCGACCACGTCGGCGAGGCCACCTGGGACGACTCGCTGTCGGCCGCCGCCCGTGGCGGGACGGTCGTCACCTGCGGCGCCACCTCCGGGATCTCGCCGGAGACGAACATCCCGAAGGTGTTCTGGAAGCAGCTGGACATCCTCGGATCGACGATGGGGACGCCCGGCGAGATGGACGACGTGATGGCGAAGGTGTTCGACGGCACCTTCGAGCCCCGCGTCCGGGAGGTGCTGCCGATGAGCGAGGCGGCCCGTGCCCACGAGATGCTCGAGAACCGCGAGGGGTTCGGCTCCGTCGTCGTCGTCCCCGACGCCCGATACGACGGCTGAGCCGATGTCCGACGGCCACTCCACGGACGAGGAGCCGGCCGACGGGACGGCCTCCGGCGACGACGCCCGCTCCGAGGCGGCGGACCGCGAGTTCGACTACCGGGGGTGGACCCTCGTCGTCGCCCTCTTCGTCTCGATCGTCGTCATCCCGGGGATCATCTATCTCTACCCGCGCGTCGGGCCGAGCTTCGGGCTCACCTTCTACGACACCTACCTCGCGCTGCCGATGATCCCCGCGGTCGTGCTGGGGATTCTGGCGGTGTGGGCGACGACCCGGCCCTGATCCCGCCGGGTCACGCCCGGGCGACGGCGTCGGCGACGAGCTTGTACAGCAGCGCGACGGAGCCGACGAAGGTGGCGACGAAGCCGACGACGGTGGAGACGGTGCCGAACAGCCGTCCGACCGTCGAGAACCTCGAGATCGGAAGAAAGAGCCGGGGGCCCACGAGCTGCAGGAGAATCCCGATCAGAACGATCAGGTAGATGGCGACCATCTCGCGGCTGACGGCGTACGTGAGTGCCTCCTCCGCATCGACGGGGTCCATGGTTCGGTGAGCAGGCGGCCGAAGTAAAAATCTTCCCGAACCTACCCCTGGTCCCGGCGCATCGCGATCTCGAACCACGGACACAATTGGAGCTGGCGGTACCACTTCGGGTTGTCGTGGAGCCGCCGGTAGGGGACCCACAGTAGCCCGGCGACCTCCTTCTCGTCGGGGTCCAGCGACGGCTCGTCGAGCGTACACTGCAGCACCGAACAGACCTCCCACTCGAGGCCCTCGTCCATGTAGTAGCGCTTGTACTCGAACTTGTCCGTCACCCGGAGGTCGCTGTACTGCTCGGGCGTGATCCCGAGTTCCTCCTCGAGGCGCTGGCGGGTCGCCTCCGCCTGGCTCTGGCCCTCGGCCGGGTGGGAGGCGACGGTGCCGTCCCAGAAGGTGTCCCACAGGCGCTTGTCCGGCGCCCGCTGGGCCAGGAGGACGTGGCCGTCGCCGTCGAAGACCAGGGCGGTGAACGCGCGGTGGCGGACGCCGTCGCCGGTGTGAGCGTCCAGTCGGTTGACCGTCCCCTCGGGGTCGTCGTTCGCGTCGACGGCGATGACGTCCTGCAGGGCGTTTTCGTGTCCGCCTCCCGACCCGACCGGGTCGATGTCGTCCGTGCTCATGGGCGCCAAAACGACGACCGCTGTTAAGGCCTCTTCGACTCCGGCGGGACGCTACGCGTCGGGGTTCGGGTCGTAGGCCGTTCCGACCGGCATCGTCAGCCGCCCGGGAAGCGCCTCGATGTCCGCCTCGTGGCTCGTTATCATCTCGCCGTCGAGGCTGAACGAGATGGGGTCGTCGTCGGCCGACCGAACGGTCAGCGTCGGCGTCACGAACCGGTGGATGTGGTCGCCGGAGTCGCCGAAGAGCCGCTCCCTGGTCGCCTCGCCGACGACGTCGACGGCCGGCGCGTCCTCGATGATGGTCACCTCGAGCAGGCCGTCCTCCATGTCGGCCTGTGCGTCGCCCCCGACGGGAAAGCGCCGACCGTTGCCCACGAGGACGAACGCCGCCTCGCCGCTCCAGGTCCGGGGGTCGGCGTCCCGCGTCTCGACGGTCAGCGGGATGCCCTCGTAGGCGACGGCCTGTCTGACCGTGTTCAGCACGTAAGCCATCACGCCGAGGTTCCGTTTGCTCTCGGGGGTGGTCTCGGCGCTGGCCTCGGCGGTGATGCCGCCGACACAGGAGTTGACGAACGCCCGCCCCGCGGCCACCCCGAGGTCGACCTCCCGGCGCTCGCCGTCCGCGAGCACCTCGAAGGCGTGGTCGATGCTTTCGACGCCGAGTTTCGAGGCGAAGTTGTTGCCGGTGCCGGCGGGCACGACGCCGACGGTCACGTCCCCGAGCGCCTCGGCGCCGTAGAGCCCGTTGACCACCTCGTTGAGCGTGCCGTCCCCGCCCGCCGCCGCCACGAACTCCGCACCACCGGTGGCGGCCTCGGCGGCCATCCGGGGAACGTCGCCCGCCTCGGTGGCTTCCCTGCACTCGAACCCGTGGGCGTCGGCGAGTTCGCGGACGTGGTCGACGTGGTCTTCGCTCCCGCTGACGGGGTTGCAGATCACCACCCGCCGCGGGCCGTCGCTTCCGGCCTCTTCCATGTCGAATCGATCGTGTCGAAAAATAAAAAGGTGTTCCGGTCCCCGATTCGAACGTGTACGCCGTCGACCTGCACACCCACACGCGGTTCTTCCACGGCCGCCGCGAACTGGGGGACCGCTTCGACCCCGTCGGCTACCGGTTGCTGGCGGCGGTCGCGCGACTCCGCGGCCTCGACGGCCTCGCCACGACCAACCACGACTACTACACGGCCTTTCCGGACTCGCTGGGCACGACGGCGCTGCCGGGCAACGAGATAACGACGACGCGGGGCCACCTGCTCGTCGTCGGCCCGGACCCGCCGGCCGAGACCGACCCCGGCGAGTTGACCCCCGAGGAGGCCGTCGAGCTGGCCCACGACCGCGGCTGTGCGGCGGTACTCGCACACCCCTACCGGAACAGTACCATCCGGGACCTCGGCGAGTTGGACCTGGACGCCATCGAGGTCAACGGCAAGCACCCGCGGACGCGGGCGTGGGTCGAGCGACTGGCCGACCACCGGGAGCTGCCGCTGGTCGGCGGCAGCGACGCCCACTACCCCTTCGAGGTGGGCCGCGCCCACACGGAGGTCGACGCCGAGGAACTGACGCCCGCCGCGGTCACCGACGCCATCCGGGAGGGCCGGGTCGACGCCCGCGTCGACGACCGACTCCCCTACCGGCTGCTCCGGGGACTCTACCGGCGGATTCACGAGCACAAGCGACAGCTCGACAGTCCCGACGGGCCGACGCCGGGGGTCGGCAACCCGCCGGGCGAGGAGTCCGACTAGCCCAGCTTCTCGTCGAGGATGAGCCGCGTCTTCGTGCTGATGACCTCGTCGAGTTCCCGGGCACGGGTGATCATCTCGTTGAGCGTGCCGGTGTCGGCCGTGTCGGCGACGGCGACGACGTCCTCCTCGCCGGAGACCTGCCAGACGAAGTCGACCCCCGACCAGTCGGCCATCCGCTCGGAGATGTCGTCGGTGTCGACGTCGACGGCGACGCCGATCTCGACCATCGCCTTGACGTTACCCGTCCGGGTGGCGACGGTGAACCGCTCGATTATCCCCTCGTCGACGAGCCGTTCGACCCGGTTGCGGACCGTCCCCTCCGAGGTGCCGACGCGGTCGGCGATCTCGGTGTACGGCGTCCGCGAGTCCCGCCGGAGGATGGTCAGTATCTCCCGGTCCAGGTCGTCCATGAGGATAGACGATTCTTCCCGCCCCCACTTACCGATTACGAATTTCGTAACCTCGCTTCGAACACAAGGATTATCTGGCGGTGCATCGTACGCGTTTCGTAATGACGGAGGCCTACGTCGCGCTGGAGGACGGCCGGGTCGTCGAGGCCCGCAGCCGTGCCCCCGGCCGCAGCCGCGGGGAACTCGTGTTCACGACCGCCTACACCGGCTACGAGGAGTCGCTCACCGACCCCAGCTACGAGGAGCAGGTCCTCACCTTCTCGTACCCGCTCGTCGGCAACTACGGCGTCCGGAAGGCGCGTTTCGAGTCCGACCGCGTCCACCCGCGGGCCGCCGTCGCCCGGGAGTTCACCGAGGACGTCGCCGCCTGGCTCGAAAGCGAGGACGTCCCCGCCGTCGACCATCTTGACACCCGCGACCTGGTGACCGGCATCCGCGAGCAGGGGGCCATGCAGTGCGGCATCGCCGCCGGCCCGGACGCCACCCCCGAGGCCGCCGAGACCGAACTCGCAAACTGCGTCGCGATGAGCGACCACACCGACATCGGCGCACAGGTCAGCGCCGCCGAACCCCACACCCACAACCCCGACGGCGACGGCCCGACGGTCGCGCTGGTCGACTGCGGCGCCAAGGGCTCCATCGCCGACTCCCTGCTCGAGCGGGACGCCGTCGTCGAGGTGCTGCCGTACGACGCGACGGTCGCCGACGTCGAGGCCGTCGACCCGGACGTACTGTTCATCTCCAACGGCCCCGGCGATCCGAAGAACTTCGAGGCCGCCGCCGCCCTCGTCGACGAGTACGTCGGCGAGGTGCCGATGGCGGGCATCTGTCTCGGCCAGCAGGTCATCGCGGACGCCCTCGGCGGCGAGACCGAGAAGATGGAGTTCGGCCACCGCGGCGTCAACCAGCCCGTCCGGGACCTCCGCTCCGGGCGGGTCGTCATGACCACACAGAACCACGGCTACACCGTCGCCGACCCCGGCGACCTCGAGGTGACCCAGATCAACGTCAACGACGACACCCCCGAGGGCCTGGAGAGCGACGACCTCGGCGTCATCACCCGCCAGTACCACCCCGAGGCCAACCCCGGCCCCCACGATACGCTCGACTTCTTCGACGACGTCGTCGGGATGGTCGAGGAGGCGCCGACGCCGAACGCCGACTGACACGCCCTCCCACGCCGCCGGCAATCCTTTCATCCAGGCCCCGTCACCGCCGACGTGGCACTGTTCCCGTCTGCCGCCGAGAGCCCCCACCTGCGGTACGAACTCGTCCACCCGGAGTCGTTCGATCCCTACGAGATGTACGAACACGCCCGCGAGGGCGCCCCCGACATCGAGGAGATAACCACCTGGATGACGTGGGACCCCTACGCCCACCCGAAGGAGACGGCGGAGTTCGTCGACTTCGTCGGCGAGGAGTTCGACGACGACGAGGGCGTCACCTTCGCGATCCGCCCGCGGGACGGCGAGGACGGCGCCGGCGAGTTCGCCGGGGGCTGCAGGCTCTCCGTCGACTGGGACCGCCGCCGCGCCGGGTTGGGCGTCTGGCTCCGGAAGCCGTTCTGGGGCCGCGGCTACTCCGGCGAGCGCGCCCGGACGCTGGCGGCGCTGGCGTTCGACGTCCTCGATCTGGAGGTCGTCTGCGTCACCCACGACCCGGACAACGAGAAGTCCGGCCGCGCCATCGAGAAGTAGTCGAGTCGCTGGGCGGCCGCAGGGAGGGAACGGTCCGCAACGGGGTCGTCGTCGGCGACGAGCCGCGGGACACGGTCCGCTACTCGGTCACGAGCGAGGAGTGGCAGGAAGCGACCGGCGGCGAGTACGACGCCGACTTCGAGTTCGGGCGGTGACCCGCGGGTGTCGCCCGTCGTCTCGACGGTACGGGTCGGGGTCGCCGACCCGTCATCCCGCCGGCTGTAGTTGCGTGAAAATCCGATTCGAGGCATCCGCAGTAGTCGTTCGATAAAAGCCGTTTACGGCACCGAGGTTCGGATACTGATTGCTGTAACTGTGTACCGGTACGACCGCACGACGGCGTGCGGTCATCCGATAATGACGTACAGTAACCACTGAGGGTGCCGTAGAACTATTCATGAGATACTGGTTTCATCCGGACCCCGGTGAATCGGTCGGGAGGTAGACGTGCGAACTGACCGAAGTAGGTGACTAACCATATCCATCGGTGCCGATGGGGGGAATATGGCGGTTCAAACGACGATAGGGTGGTCGCTCATCACATCTGGCATCGTAACGCTTCTACTCGCGTATCTGCCGTTTCCGTCCGTCTATTGGGGTGTCGGTCTCCTCGTCGTCGGTATCCTCATCTTCGTTACTCGACGGCGCTGACAGTGGTCAATAGGTCGCCTGTACTGACCGATTCAGCACAGCGGAATACAGGGTATGTGAACCGTCGTGTAACACCTTCACTACGAGACAGTTACGGCCGGCTGCTCACTCGACGTAGCGGTACTTCCGCTCGCCCATCCGGCCCCAGCCGTCGAAGACGAACTCGCTGTCGGGAACGGTGAACTCCTCGCCGTTGGTCTCCTCGTCGAAGTTGTGGGCGTCGTGGACGTCCTCGTACTCCGCGAAGGAGAGGTCGTAGCGGGAC
The DNA here is from genome assembly GCA_003020965.1 of Halobacteriales archaeon QS_4_69_225. Lineage (GTDB taxonomy): Archaea > Halobacteriota > Halobacteria > Halobacteriales > Haloarculaceae > Natronomonas. The sequence goes on along the minus strand of PXRL01000011.1, from coordinate 11,328 downwards.
GCCAGCCGGTCGTCGATGTTCAGCGCCTCGATCTCCTCGCGGTAGTTCTCCTGGATCGTCTCGACGTGGATCTCCGCCTGTGCGCCGGAGCCGTAGGAGCCGACGAGCAGCCGCCGTCCGGTAGGGTCCTCGCCGGCCTCCGCGAGCGCCTTGATCGCGGAGACGCGGGCGACGTGGACCGAGCCGGTGTACCAGTTGCCGACCTCGCGAGCGAGGTCCAGCGTCGGGTCGATGGTCTCGTCGTACCACTCCCGGTAGCGGTCGGTTTCCTTCAGGGCGTCGGTGTAGTCGCTCAGCGCCTCCCGGTAGGCGTCCTCGTCGTCGAAGGCCTCCGGGCGGGGCTGGCGGCCGATCTCGTCGGCCAGTTCGGCCTCGATTTCCGTGTCGCGGGTGATGTGGCGGTACGCCAGCACGGCGGCTTTCCGGACCATTCCCGGGAAAGGGGTGTGGAACGGCCCAAGTCGGAAGTCCTCGGGGTGGATGTCGCCGCCGACGGACTCGTAATCGACCAGCGCCTCCCGCATCCGCGCGAGATACACCTTCACCGAGCGCTTGCCGTCGACGCTGGGGAACTGCTGCTGCGGCTTCAGGAAGTCCGTCTCGTCGGCGCTGCCGTACCCCTGTGCGGTCGACAGCTCCACGAAGTCGGGCTCTTCGTCGATGAGCATCGCGACGGCGCCGGCGCCCTGGGTGGCCTCGCCGGGGTCGTCCCGCGCGTAGAGGGCGGTGTCGGTCGCGATCACCAGCGCCGCTCGGCCACGGTTCCGGCCCGCGCGGATCCAGTTGTACGCGTCGTCGATGCTCTGGGTGCCGGCCATGCAGGCGAACTTCCGCTCGCCCTTGTTGGCGTGGTGGAAGTCGCCGTCGAACACCTGCTCGAGACAGCCCGCGATGTACGTCGAGACGGGCTTGGAGTGGTCGAACGCCGACTCCGTGCCGACATCGATGCGGCCGATGTCCGCGGGTTCGAGGCCCTTTCGCTCCATCAGCCGGTAGGCCGCGTTGGCGCCCATCGTCACGATGTCCTCGTAGGTGTCCGGCAGGGAACTGGCGTACAGGCCGAGGCCCTTCGTGTACTTGCCGGGGTCGTCGCCCATCTCGGGGGCGAACGTCTCCGCGAGATCGAGTTTCAGCTTGCCGGTGTGTATCTCGATGCCGTCGATGCCGACGCTCTGGTCCGTCATATCCGGGTGAACGGGAAAGCGGTATAAGTGTCTGTCGACCAGAGGTTCGTCGATTGTCGAACAGAACATCCGTTTCCAATGGATCGCTCGCCGGGATCACCCGTCTCGGCACGGGGCGGATGCGGTTCGTGCCTATCGGTCGGATTCTCTCGTCGTCGGCGAGCATCGGGTCGCTGACCATGAACGGTTCGCTTCTTCGGTCGGACGGGGTCACGTAACGCCGGTCTTCTTTCTGGGTTCGGTGATTCCGGTATCCTCCACCGTCAGAGTCCCGTCGATGTCGTCGACGTACTTGAGGCCACCGCTCGTGGTGAGAAACATGACCTCCAGTTCGCCATCTTGGTCCCAGTCGACCGCCGCGACGGGCGCCTTGGCGACCCCGGAGTCGACGAGGACGGTCTCGCTCCCGGTGCTGTTCACGAGGACGAGCCGGTTCGACCCGTCGACCACCGGAATCCGGGCCGTGCCGTCGCCGTCGAAGTCGGCCGGCCGCCCGAGGCCGATGCCGTTGTTCTCCCCGAGGCCGTTTGCGAGCGAGATTTTCTCCCCGGTCGCGCTTCCGGGGCCGGCCCCCGGCTCGAAGTACCGGAGCGCCGAGCTGTCGTCCACGTAGACGAGTTCGTCGGTACTGTCATCGTCGATGTCCGCGGGCCCCGCCACGGCCTTGACGCTGTTGGTAGGCTCTACGACCCTGACGTCTCCTTGCGTCGGGTTCGTTCGGTAGATGGTCGATTTGTCTCCGCTGGCGAAGTACACCGACATCCGGGTACTGTTCCACTGGCCGACACCCAGTAGCGACGGCGAGCGCGAATTACTTGACGAGAGTTCCGTCTCGTCGGTCCCGTCCGGATTGACGATGTGTACCGTAGTGCCTCCCGCCGGCACGTACGGAATATCCTCGCTGCCGTCGCCGTCGATGTCGGAGACGAGCGGCCCGAGTACGCTGGCCTCGGCGGCGAGCGTGTTCGTCCTCGTCGAGTTTGCCGTCGTTACCTTCTTACTGCCATCGGTGAAGACCACGCCCCTGAAGGGGATGAGGTTCTCGACAGTGATGTTGATAACGTCTCCGGAGCCCCCGCTCGCGGCGTACATCTTCATCGTCCCGTTGGATCGTGCCCGCATGCGTGTCAGGGTCCGCCCGTCCGACCCGGTCTCGTTCGTGGCCGGAGCGACGGTCCCGACGGTGTCGTTGCTGACCGAGAAGCTGATGGTCGCGTCCTGTGCCGGCGGGGTGGTTTCGGCGGTCAGGCCCAGCGTCTTCGAGACGCTCGCGTCCAGCGTACACTGCGTGTCCGAACACGACGTTGTTCCTGATTCGTCGCTGGGGTCGAGCCACTCGGTGCTATACGCCGCGTCGCCGTCCGTTCCGGTGTCGACGTCGCTCGGCGGGCTGAACGCCGGGTCGCTGTCGAGGCCGGCGACCGCACACGACACCCGGTAGTCGCCGCCGTCAAACGACAGTTCGACCCTGCCGCTGGTGGCCGGCGCGGCGGTCACGTCCGAGCGGTCCGCCAGTATCTCGTCCTCCCAGGTCGCGGCGTCGAACCGGCTCGGTAGTGTCACTTGCGGGTTGGTTAGCGTTGTCGTGTGGCGGTTCGAGCCGTTCAGCTCCAGGCTGTAGCTACTGACGCCGTTCTCCGATACTCCGCCGGTCAACAGGAACAGGCTGATCTCGTCGGTACCGCCGCTCGAACGGACCAGCCGCTGGTCGTACCGGGTGCCGCCCTCGAACTCCCGCGACAGCACCCGATTCTCGTAGCCGACCGCTCGGGGCTCTCTGAACTCGTTGTACCCCGGCGTGTAGACCAGCGACCGCGTGGTCGCGGTGCCGTCGGCTCGGCAGACGTTCTCGCTTGTGTCGAACTCGACGTCGCCCGGCGCGGTCGTCTCGAGGCGGCCGGCCGCCGGCGGCGGGTTGAGCGCGAACGCCCGCGACGGATACTGGGTGCCGAGCGCGATGCTCGTCGACCTGGTGTCGGCCTCTCCGACCGCGTTGACCACGCCGCCCTGGAGCCGGGCGAACTGATCTTCGACCGTCTGGAAGTGCTCGGCCTCGACCTCGGCGTTCTGGTCCGGGACGGCGAAGGCCTGGTAGCCGGAGAAAGCGAGGATGAGAACCGTGAATATCAGCAACGACCCGATGACCACGGACTGCCCCCGCGCGTCCCGGATCAAACCCATGTACGAATCTGGATTCGCGGTGATAAAAGCGTGCTGATGATTTCGGGAGACGCAGCCGCGACGGGTCGGGCGGCGGGGCCGCGCCGCGGGACGTCGTCGATTCCGACAGAACTGAGCACACCCGGTCGGCGGCGGGGTCCTCGGGGACGGCCCCGCGGCCGTCGTTACCCGTCGTCCTCGTCGATGACCTCGGGGTCGGCCAGCGCCGTCCCCAGGGAGTCCAGCCCGTTGACCCACTCGGCGACGAGCCCGTAGTCGATCTCCTCGGCGACGTCCATGTCGAGCGTCCCGCCCTCGAACAGTAGCGTCCCGGCCTTCGCACAGTACGCCAGGGCGGTGTCGAGGTCCTCCTGTTCCTCGGCGTCGGCGGCGGCCCGGACGTACTCTTCGAGGGCCGCCGCCGTCGCGAGATCGTCGTCGTACTCCGCCGGCCCTCCAGCGACGTACTCCTCGGCCGCGTAGAAGACGCAGACGAGCGACGTCTGGACGCCGTCGATCAGCATCAGCTTCTCCTCGTCGTCGAACGCCACCTCCGAGAGCACGATGTCGCGGATCCGGCCCAGCTCCTCGAGGGCCGCCTCCTCGCCGAGTTCGTCGTCGTCGTACTCGGTGACGATCTTCGCGACCGCGATGGCCGTGTCGTCCTGGAGGTTCAGGAGCAGCCGCGCCGAGTCCTCCTCGTCCGGGTCGATGTCCTCCTCGCGGAGCCTGTCGAGCCAGTTGTTCCACCGTTCCTCGGTGTAGTACTCGCCGGGAGGCGTGCTCATGTCCGAAGGTATGGTGGCCCGGGGATATGCCTTTTCCTTGCCTCGAACGGCCGCCCTGCGGCGCCAGCGGTCACCGCTCGCGCCGCGGCTCGCGGCCCAGTTCCCGCTCGACGGCCGCGACCTTCTCGGCGGCGTCGAACTCCCGGGTTCGCTTGTCGTCGATCTTCAGAAACGTGCTCACGCGGTCGCCGTCGACGGCCTTGTGGGCCGCCCCGACCGCCGACAGCAGCGTGTCGACGTCCTCGGCCTCGATCACCGTCCCCATCGGGTTCGTCTCGTAGCCGACGTCGAACCCGTCGAGCGCCTCGACGGCCTCGGCGACCTCGCCCGCCATGCTGTCCTCGACGACCGGTGCGACGCTCAGGAGTGCAACCACCGTCATGCCCGACCTTACGTCTCGTCCGTGATAATGGTCGTCCCGCTCCCGTCGACCACCGAGCGTTCTTGCCCGCCCGGGCCGAACGCCGGGTATGAGTACTGGATCGTCGCGAGCGCGACGCGCCGTCGCCCGCGGCAAGGAACTCGGACGGGCCGTCGTCGTCGAGGTCCGGTCGGAGAACATCACGTTCATGGCCGGCAGTATCGCGTACCACGCGTTCGTCTCCCTGCTGCCGTTCCTGCTGCTCGTGTTGTTCCTCCTGACGGCCGTCGGAGGCGAGGCCCTCGCCGCCCGCGTCGTCGATTCGCTCGTCGCCAGCATCACACCGCCGTCTGCGGCCTCCGAGGATTCGGCCCAATCGATCGCCGACGTGCTCGTCCTCGCCGCCGAGAACGCCACCGAGAGCGCCGGCCTCTCGGTGCTGTCGGTCGCCGCCCTAATCTGGGGAACGCTCCGCATCTTTCGGGGGCTCGACCAGGCGTTCTCCGACATCTACGAGTCGGAAGCCACGAACGGCTTCCTCGACCAGCTCGCCGACGCCACCACCGTGTTCGGCACCATCGCCGTCGCGCTGTTCACGATCACGCTCGCGGAGAGCTTCGTCGGGGAGCCGTCCTTCGGCGTCGCCGACGCCGTCGTCCGACCGATTCTGTCGGCTCTCGCCGTCGGCACGGCGCTCCTCCCGATGTTCTACGTGTTCCCCGACGAGGACGTCTCCCTCCGGGAGGTCGTGCCGGGAGCGTTCGTCGCCGGTGCCGGCTGGACGCTTCTCAGCGTCGGGTTCCAGCTCTACGCGGTCTCGACCAGCAAGACCGCCTACGGCATCGTCGGCGTCATCATCCTGCTCATCACCTGGCTGTACTTCGGCGGTCTGGTCCTGCTGTTCGGCGCCGCGGTCAACGCCGTCCTCGCCGGCCGCTCGGAGGACGTCGAGGACATCGCCTGGGAACGAGCCCCCGGCGGCGACCCCGGCGAGAACGACGCGGCCTTCGTCGGTCCCCTCGAAGAACTCGAAGGGGCGCTCGAGGACTGCGAGGTACGGATCGAAAGCGGCGACGCCGCGGTCGAGCTGCCGCCGCCCGACGAGGTCGGCGTGACGGCGACGACCGTCGAACGCCCCGACGTTCTCGGCGGGAGTCGCGAGTCCGGTGAACTCCTCCTCCGCTGGGACTCGCGGGAGTAGCCCGGGTCCACCCGGCCGACCCCTCTGCCGTCGGCGCCACCTGGTTCGACCGGTGCGGCCGCGGCGTCAACGAGTAAATCCCGGGCGGTCGAGGCTCCGCCCATGCCGGACGACCGAGACGCCGAGCCGTCGACCGACCTCTCCGTCGAGGCCAACGGGCTGGCGTTCGGGTGTCTCCGCGCCGGCGACGGCGACCGGCTGGCGCTGTGTCTCCACGGGTTCCCCGACGACGCCGGCTCGATGCGACCGCTACTGGAGCGGCTCGCCGACGCCGGCTTCACCGCCGTCGCGCCGTACACTCGCGGGTACGCGCCGACCGACCCGGCGCCCGACGGCGATTACTCCCCGCGGGCACTCGCGGCGACGCCGTCGCCCTCGGCGAGACGCTCCCCGAGAGGCTGGACGCCGACGCCGATGACCCGGTTCTCGTCGGCCACGACTGGGGCGCCGTCGCCGCGTACGCGGCCGACTACACCGACCCGAACGCGTTCGACCGGATGGCTACTCTGGCAGTACCGCCGGGGTTCGAGGCGTTACTCCTCGAGCACCCACAGCAACTGCTCCGGAGCTGGTACATGTGGTTCTTCCGCCTCCCCGACGTCCCCGAGCGCGCGCTCCGGTGGCGCGACTTCGCCCTCGTGGAGTTCCTCTGGGGGCTGTGGAGCCCCGGCTGGGATTGCCCCGACGAGCGGATCGAGTCGGTGAAAGAGACGTTCCGGACGGGCGATACCGCCGACCACGCGCTCGAGTACTACCGGGACACCGTCGGTGCGCAGCTCTCGTCGCTGGCCGGTGACCTCCTTCGGCTCGACCCGCCGTCGATCGACGACGTTCCGTCCGTTCGGACGCCGACCCTCGTGATCGCCGGTGAGGACGACGGCTGCATCGGTCCCGAACTCTTCGAGCACGCCGGGGACGTCATCGATGACACGCGGGTCGTCCGCATCCAGAATGCCGGCCACTTCATGCATCGAGAATGCCCCGAGGTCGTCGGCGAGGAGGTCGTGGAGTACGTCACCGACTAGCCGGTCAATGTCCGAGATATCGGGCCAGGGCCCCGGCGCCGGCGACGAGTGCCCCGGTGACGAAGGTGCCGGGGATCGGGAGGACGAACAAGGCGACTCCGGCCGCGATGGCGAGACTCGACGCTCTCATGGTATCCGGACGGTACAACTAACGGATAGTGATTGCGGTTCCCCCGGGCCCCATTGCCGCGACTGCGTCCGAGTCCGCGCCGAATCCCAGGGGTCGGCGGCTCACAGGCCTTCCACTCCGGCTTCGGATTCTCGAGGCAGCCGTTCTCAGATAAGGGATATCAGGTCCACAGAAATGCGTCGGTCACGATTTCGCGAGAGAGGCGAGACGCGACCGGAGGGAGCGTCTCGGAGCGGCCGAACGGTGACCGGAGGGAACCGTGAGGCAGCGAGCGGGACGGTCGAGAGACGCCGACGGCGTCTCTCGGGATTTAAACCGGACTCAGACGTGCTCGCTCCCGCCGGTCGCTGCGCGCGACTGTTAGGGCCAAATCCCTCGTGACGATTTCGCGAGGCGCGTGGTTGTTCGCGACGCCTCGCGCGTGCTCGGCGCTGCTCACGGTGTGGTCGCCACAGAAGTGCGTCGGCCGGGACTCTCGCGAGTGAAGCGAGCGAGAGGTCGGGCGACGCACGACCGAAGGGAGTGCGTCGGCCGGGGAAGACGGACCGCTCGCTTCGCTCGCGGTTGCGACTTCCAGGATTCAAATCCCTCGTGACGATTTCACGACTCGCGGTGAGCCTCGTGACACGTCGCTGTCGCTCCGTGTCACTCGGCGGTTTGCTCGTCGCAGAAATGCGTCGGCCGGGATTTGAACCCGGGTTGTGACCATGGCAAGGTCACGTGATACCGCTACACTACCGACGCGCCTTCGCATCTCGCCGTACCGGGGAGACGAGTAAAAGGCTTGTGGAACCGCCGTCCTCGCACGGGGTCGGGCCGGCCGCCGGCCGCGGGCGGGGTCCGAGACGCGGCCGCACGGCGGCCGTATATCGCGTCGTTTTTAACCATGGCTTCGGTAGGGGCGATACAGTCTAGTGAAGCGGGACGGAAGCGTCACGGCATGACACGCAGCGTGCTCGTGCCGTCGTCGCTGACCCGGGAGGCCGAGGACAAACGCGAGGCGACTCGCAAGCTCGGTTACGTCGCACGCGCGGCGGTCGTCTTCCGGGTCGACCGGCTCGTCGTCTTCCCCGACCGGGGAGGCGAGGGGCGGTTCGACGACGGGTTCGTCGGCACGGTGCTCGAGTACGCCGCCACGCCCCCGCACCTCCGAAAGGAGGCGTGGGACAGGCGGGGCGAACTGGAGTACGCCGGTGTCCTGCCGCCGCTCCGCGTCGCTTCGCAGACCGGCTCCGGATCGGACGGTTCGGGGTCGTTGAGACAGGGAATCGTGACCGAGGTCGGACCTGACGGCCGCGTCCGGGTCAATTGCGGACTGCAACACCCGATCTCCCTCCCCTCCGACGGGGAGTACGCGGAGGGAGAGCGCGTCACCATCAGGGTCTCTTCGCGACGGCCGGTCCGTGCGAAGTTCGCCGACGAACCCCTTCCGGGGTTCGACGTCGAGCGCGAGACCGTCGCCGACTCCCTCGCCCGCCCGGACGCCGGCGTGCGTATCGCCGCGTCCAGACACGGCGAGGAGCTGACGGTCGACCGGCTCGGCTCGCTGGCCGAGCGGACGGCCGCCGACGGCATGACGGTCGTCTTCGGCGCTCCCGAACGGGGGTTGCCGGAGATACTCGACCGCCGGCCGGGCGAGGAGGCGCCGAGCGACGAACCCACAGCGCGGTTCGACCTTTGGCTCAATACGGTTCCGGACCAGGGTAGCGAGGTGGTGCGAACGGAGGAAGCGATGTTCGCCACTCTCGCGCCCCTCGCACTGGAGTGAAATCATGCCACAACCAAGCAGACCACGCAAGGGCTCGATGGGCTTCGGCCCCCGAAGCCGTGCGGCCAGCGAGATACCGCGGTTCAACTCCTGGCCGGACGACGAGGGTCAGCCCGGGCTGCAGGGCTTCGCCGGCTACAAGGCCGGCATGAGCCACGTCGTCGCGATCAACGACGAGCCCGACTCCCCCCGAGAGGGCCAGGAGGAGACCGTCCCGGTGACCGTCGTCGAGACGCCACCGATGCGGGCCGTCGCCGTTCGAGCCTACGAAGACACGCCGTACGGCAAGCGCCCCCTCACCGAGTCGTGGGCCGCCGACGTCCACGAGGACCTCGAGCGGGCGCTGTCCGTGCCGGACGAACAGACCGACGCCGAAGAGGAGATCCGCGAGGCGCTCGAGGCGGGCGCGCTCGCGGACGTGCGGGTCATCACCCACACGGTCCCGCGCGGCCTCTCGAGCGTTCCGAAGAAGCGCCCCGACGTGATGGAGACGCGCGTCGGCGGCGGCTCCCTCGCCGAGCGGGTCGACTTCGCGGTCGACCTCCTCGGGGAGAACGGAAAACACGCCGTGACCGACGTGTTCCGCGCCGGCGAGTACGCCGACGTCGCCGGCGTCACCAAGGGCAAGGGCACGCAGGGCCCGGTCAAGCGCTGGGGCGTCCAGAAGCGGAAGGGCAAACACTCCCGACAGGGCTGGCGCCGACGCATCGGCAACCTCGGCCCTTGGAACCCCTCGCGCGTGCGGTCGACCGTCCCCCAGCAGGGACAGACCGGCTACCACCAGCGGACCGAACTGAACAAGCGCCTCGTCGCCCTGGGCGACGACGACGTGACGCCCGACGGCGGCTTCGTCAACTACGGCGAGGTCGACGGCGACTACGCGCTGGTGAAGGGCTCGGTGCCCGGGCCGGACAAGCGCCTCGTGCGCCTCCGGCCGGCGGTCCGGCCCGCCGACCAGCCGCGTCTCGACCCCGAGGTGCGGTACGTCTCGACGGCCTCGAATCAGGGATAACACATGCAGGCAACAGTACGCGACCTGGACGGCGACGACGCGGGCGAGGTCGAGCTGCCGGAGGTCTTCGAGACGACCTTCCGGCCCGACCTCGTCAAGCGTGCGGTGCTCGCCGCCCAGGCCAACCGAACGCAGGACGCCGGTACAGACGAGTACGCGGGGCTTCGGACCCCGGCGGAGTCGCAGGGCAGCGGCCGCGGGATGGCGCACGTCCCCCGACAGGACGGCCGCGCCCGCGAGGTGCCGCAGGCGGTTTCCGGCCGTCCGGCCCACCCGCCGAAGGCCGAGACGGACCGCGGACTCGACATCAACACCAAAGAACGGAAGCTCGCCACCCGCAGCGCCATCGCGGCGACGGCGGACGCCGACGTGGTCGCCGAGCGCGGCCACGCCTTCGACGACGACGTCGAGTTCCCGATCGTCGTCGACGACGAGTTCGAGGAGCTGACGAAGACCCAGCGGGCGGTCGAGGTCTTCGAGGCGCTGGGCGTCTACGCCGACGTCGAGCGCGCCGAGGACGGCAAGTCGATCCGGTCCGGTCGCGGGACGACCCGCGGCCGGAAGTACGACGAGCCGAAGTCGGTGCTCGTCGTCACGAGCGAGGAGCCGTCGCTGGCGGCGCGGAACCTGGCGGGCGCCGACGTGGCGACCGCCGCGGAGGTCAACGCCGAGGACCTGGCGCCGGGGACCGACCCCGGCCGGCTGACGGTGTTCACCGAGTCCGCCGTCGCGGAGGTGGCCGACCGATGACGTTGAAGCACCCGTTGGTCACCGAGAAAGCGATGGACGAGATGGACTTCGAAAACAAGCTGTTGTTCATCTGCGACGCCGACGCCGCCAAGCCCGACATCCGGGAGGCCGTCGAAACGCAGTTCGACGTCGTCGTCGACTCGGTGAACACGCAGGTGACGATGGACGGCGAGAAGAAGGCGACCGTCCTCCTCTCGGCCGAGGACGACGCCCAGGAAGTCGCCTCCAGAATCGGGGTGTTCTAACCATGGGACGCAGGATACTCGGACAACGACGCGGCCGCGGCAGCTCGACGTTCCGGGCGCCGTCGCACCGCTACAAGGCGGACCTGTCGCACCGCACCCTCGAGGACGACGACGTCGTCAGCGGCGAAATCGTCGACATCGAGCACGATCCCGCCCGGTCGGCGCCGCTGGCGGACGTCCGGTTCGACGACGGCGACCGCCGGCTCGTGCTCGCCCCCGAGGGCGTGACGGTCGGCGACGAGATCCAGATCGGCGTCTCCGCGGAGATCGCCCCCGGCAACACGATGCCGCTGGCGGAGATCCCCGAGGGGGTGCCGGTCTGCAACGTCGAACGACAGCCGGGCGACGGCGGGAAGTTCGCCCGCGCCTCCGGCGTGTCGGCGACGCTTCTGACCCACGACCGCAACGCCGCGGTCGTCCAGCTGCCGAGCGGCGAGATGCGCCGGCTGTCGCCCGAGTGCCGGGCGACCGTCGGCGTCGTCGCCGGCGGCGGTCGGACGGAGAAGCCGTTCGTCAAGGCCGGCAACAAGCACCACAAGATGAAAGCGCGCGGCTCGAAGTACCCGCGCGTCCGCGGGGTCGCAATGAACGCCGTCGACCACCCCTTCGGTGGCGGCGGCCGCCAGCACCCCGGCAAACCCAAGAGCATCTCCCGCGACGCGCCGCCGGGCCGCAAGGTGGGCGACATCGCCTCCAAGCGGACC
>PXRL01000010.1:214217-296277 GCA_003020965.1 Halobacteriales archaeon QS_4_69_225 | reverse complement strand
CCCGGGTGACCAGTCTCGCGCCGTACCGGAGAGCCTCCGAACGAGAACTGAACAGCCCCTCCTCGACGAGCCGGTCGAGTTCCTCGACCAGTCCCTCCGGGAGCGAAACGGGGACGGATTTCCTGTCCGAGGACATACGTATACGACGGTGCCGTTCTGGTATAAAGAATTTGGCGTCCGTCGAAGTTATTCTCCCCGATTGCCGGTCCGTCATCGCCCCGGCCATGGTGCGGACCCGCGCGAGGCTTTTTCCCGGCAGCGTCCGTCACCGGGCGTATGGACGAGGTCGACCTCGGGATTCCCCGGACTATCCTCGAATCGCTCCCGGACGACGACGGTAGCACGGCCCCGGACATGGAGCGGGCGGTGGAGGGCTATCAGCAGCGGGTGAACCGCGCCATCGGCGAGGCCGACGACGAGTCGGAGGCCGCCGGCTACGTCCTCGACGTGATCGAACACCTGGAGGAGCGCGCGGCGATCTACGACGAGTTCGTCCCCGAACTCCGCGCGTGGGGGCAGTCGCCGATCTACGCCATCGCGTGGCGGAACCTCTGTGCGGACCTCATCGAGCAGCTGTACGAGCACGACGACCTCGCCGACCGGCTCGACCGCGAGCGCAACGCCCGCGTCGTGGACGACGGCATCCGGCTGTCGGACGTCTACGACTGACCGGGACGGCGACGATCGGGTCGACCGTTTGCAACCGACTCGGCTATCGACGATCGGGTGGACCGTTCGCGACCGACCCGGATATCGACGCTCGGGTCGACCGTTCGCGACCGACCCGGATATCGACGACCGGGTGGGTATCTCCGACAGGGTCGCGCGGAGCGGACGCCGACTCGCACCCGAACCCTCCGACCGATTGGTATCCGATACCGGCGCTCGCCTGATTCCTGACACCACAGCGATCGCTCCCGGCGGGTTCTGCCGGGTGACGGCCCGAGAACTCCCGCTCGACCGAGGTATCGGGGACCGGTTTCGCAATACCCAAATACGCCCTTTCCGAACCCACGCGTGATACGACTATGGCGAGGCCCGAGGTTCTAGACCGTCTCAAGGAGGCGGAGCGAGAGGCCGACGAGATCGTCGCCGAGGCCGAGCGCGAGCGCGAGGAGCGCGTCGAGGAGGCGCGCCGCGAGGCCGACGAGATCCGCGAGGAGGCCCGCGAGGAGGCCGAGCAACTGACGGAGGAACGCCTCACGGAGGCCCGGGAGGAGATAGAGGTCGACCGCGAGGAGATCCTCGAGGAGGGCCGCACCGAGCGCGAGCAGCTCGAGGCCCGCGCGGCCGAGCGCCGCGACGCGGTCGTCGAGTCGGTCGTCGAACGCTTCGAGGAGGCGGTAGATGCTCAGACCTGAGCGGATGAGCCGGCTCTCGGTGACGGGATCCAAGCGGGTGATGGACGACGTCATCGAGACCGCCCACGAGCTCAACCTGTTCGACGTGACCGACTACGACGGGCAGTGGGCCGGCTTCGACCCGGGCGACCCGGTCGAGGGCGCCGACGCGGCCTCGGAGACGCTCGTCACCGTCCGCTCGCTGCAGTCGATCCTCGACGTCACCGACGAGGACGCCGGGCCCACTCGCGTGGTCACGGACGAGGCCCTCGAGGACGAACTCGAAGGGATCCGGACCGAGGTCGTCGACCTGGACGACCGGCGGGACGAGCTCGAGGACGAACTCCGGTCGATCGAAGAGCAGCTCGACGCCATCGACCCGTTCGTCGAACTCGGCATCGACCTGGACCTGTTGTCCGGGTACGACCACGTCTCGGTCGCCGTCGGCGAGGGCGACCCCGGGAGGGTCCGCGAGGCGCTCGACGAGAGCGAGGATGTCGAGGCCTCCGAGGTCTTCGCCGAGGACGAGGCCGTCGCCGCGTTCGTCGCACCGGCCGACGTCTCGGTCGAGGACCAGCTCGTCGGCGTGGAGTTCACCGCACTCGAGCTCCCCGAGGGGGCCGAGGACGCGGAGGACCCGGCGGAGTACGTCGCCGAACTCGAGCACCGCAGACAGCGAGTCGAATCCGAGCTCGAGACGGTCGAGGCGGACCTCGAGGACCTCCGCCTGGAGGTCGGGGGATTCCTCCTCGCCGCCGAGGAGAAGCTCGCCATCGAGGTCCAGAAGCGGGAGGCACCCCTCTCGTTCGCGACGACGGAGAACGCATTCGTCGCCGAGGGCTGGCTCCCGACCGAACGGTTCGTCGACCTCGCGGAGGCCCTCCAGCGGGAGGTCGGCGACCACGTCGACGTCGAGGAACTCGAGCGGGCCGACTACCGCGACCACTCGTTCGTCGGCGACCACGGCGAGCACGAGCCCGAAGAGGCTCCCGACCCGGGTGCCGGCGAGCCCGAGCCGGTCGCCGCCGACGGCGGGCCGACGGTCACCGAACGGGGGGTCGAGACGGACGGCGGTGAGGCGAGCGCAGCGAGCCGAGCCTCGTCGGACCCCCGGTCCGACGGCGGTGAGGGCGGGACGCCCGAACAACGTCAGGCGAAGCCTGACGGCGGCCACGCGGAGGGTGACCGGGTGATGAGCGGCGGCGAGCCGCCGATCCAGCAGGACAACCCGAAAGGCGTTCGCCCGTTCGAGTTGCTCACGAAGGCCGTCGGCCGGCCGAGCTACACGGAGCTGGATCCGACCATCATCCTGTTCCTGACCTTCCCCCTGATGTTCGGCTTCATGATCGGGGACATCGGCTACGGCGTCGTCTACACCGCCATCGGCTACTGGATGATCGAGAACTTCGACTCCGAGACGTTCGAGGACTTCGGGAAGGTCGCCGCGGCCGCCGGTATCTCCACCGTCGTCTTCGGCCTCCTCTACGGCGAGGTGTTCGGCGTCCACCTCGATACACTGCCGGCCATCGGGGCGGTCTACACCCACCCGATCATCGAGAAGGGGCTCTCGCCGGCCACCGAGGAGTGGGCACAGGCGTGGTTCGTCATCACCGCCCTGTTCGGCGTGCTCCACCTCAACATCGCCTGGATCTTCGAGTTCGTCGAGGAGTACACGTTCCACGGCTTGAGCGGGGCCATGGAGGAGGTCGGCTCGTGGCTGCTGATGCTGAACGGGCTGTGGGTGTTCGTCTTCAGCCGGCTGGCCGAGGGCAACAAGCCCGAGCTCCTGTACACGGTGCTCGACCACGGCGAACACGCCGCCTTCGAGCTCGGGTTCAGCGGGCTCCCGGCGTGGGCCGGCTGGATCGGAGTCGCCGCGGTGGCCCTGGGGCTCCTCCTCCTCCTCGTCGGGCCGACCCACGAACTCATCGAGGCCCATCAGGTGCTCGCCCACACGCTCTCGTACCTGCGGATCGCCGCGGTCCTGCTCGCCAAGGCGGGGATGGCGTTCGCCGTCAACCTGCTGTTCTTCGGGGCCTACGAGACCCACGGCGAGTACCACTTCATGCTGTTCCACGGGCCCGAGTACGTGCTCGAGCACCACCCGGACGCGAGCATCATGTTCCCGGGGATGCTCCACGGGGGTGCCGGCGCGCTCCTCGCAGGGATCGTCGTGCTCCTGATCGGCCACCTCGTGGTGCTGCTGCTGGGTATCACCTCGGCGGGCATCCAGAGCGTCCGGCTCGAGTACTTCGAGTTCTTCTCGAAGTTCTACGACGACGGCGGCGAACCCTACTCGCCGTTCGGGTACGATCGGAACTACACCGCCGAGGAGTAGGGCCCGACCGGCCCCGTTCGCGAAAGCCTTGCCGCTTTCGCTCGCGTAGTTTCGGGTCTCTACCGCCCGGTATCGGGGGTTTCGGTCGTCTTATTTGGGAAGCTTTATAGCTCCGACGAGTGGAAATCTGGCTGTCCGGAACGAAGCCAACGGGACCTACACAACCATGCTCGAAGCAATCGACCTTGCCAACGTTGTACTGCAGACAGAGGGCGGTCCGGCGCTGTCGGAGAACGGGGCTGCGGCCATCGCGGTCGGCCTCGGTGCGCTGGGCACCGGCTACGCCCAGAGCCGGATCGGTGCCGCGGCGGTCGGGGCCGTCGCCGAGGACGACGAGATGTTCGTGCCGGGGCTCATCTTCACGGCTCTGCCCGAGACGCTGATCATCATCGCGTTCGTTACCATCTTCCTGGTCGGGTAGACCACCCACCGTTTCACACCCATGAGTCTTGATACGGTCGTAGAGGACATTCGGGACGAAGCCCGCGCGCGTGCGCAGGAACTCCGGAACGGCAGATCGAACAGGAGCGGGAACAGACCCTCTCGTCGGCGAAGCTCGAGGCCAAGCAGGAGCGACTGGCGGCCCGCCGCGAGACGCTCCAGGCGGTGCGCGACGACGTCGAGCGGGCGGTCGCCGACATCGACGGCGATCGGCGCGAGGAGCTGACCCGTACGCTGCTCGAGGCCACGACCGACGAGTTCGCGGGCGAGGACGTCGTCCAGGTCTACGGGCGGACGGACGACCGGGACCTGCTCGAGGAGATCCTCGACGACTACGACGGCTACGAGTGGGGCGGCGAGTACGACTGCCTCGGCGGGGTCGTCGTCGAGGCGGAGGCGTCCCGGGTCCGCGTGAACAACACCTTCGACTCCGTGCTGGAGGAGGTCTGGGACGAGCACCTCCGCGAGTTCAGCGCGGAGCTGTTCGAAGAGCAATGAGCTACCGGATCTCCGAAGGTGGAGGCAACTACGAGTACGTGAACGCCCGGGTCCGGTCGCGCCGGGCCAAACTCTTCGACGAGGACGACTACCGGAAGCTGGTCCGGATGGGCCCTGGCGAGATCGCCCGGTTCATGGAGGAGTCGGAGTACGAGACGGAGATGAACGCCCTCGGGTCGCGGTTCTCGGGGGTCGACCTCATCGAGTACGCGCTCACCCGGAACATGGCCAAGCACTTCGAGGACTTGCTCCGGTGGGCCGAGGGCGACCTGTACGACCACATCGCCCGCTACCTCCGGAAGTTCGACGCCTGGAACGCCAAGACGGCGCTCCGGGGCGTCTACTCGGGCGCCTCCCGGGCGGACGTCGAGGACGACCTCATCCGCGCCGGGGAGTTCAGCGACCGGTTCCTCGACCAGCTGGCCGAGGCCACGTCGGTCGAGCAGATCGTCGAACTGCTCGACGGGACTATCTTCGACGAGCGCCTGGAGGCGGCCTCCGAGGAGTACGAGGCCACCGACGTGCTGGTACCCCTGGAGAACGCCATCGACTACGCGTTCTACGAGCGGCTGATGGCCGGGCTCCCGGCCGGGTCCGACCGCGCCGAGGAGCTGTACGTCGAGTTCCTCCGGGCGGAGATCGACTTCCGGAACGTCCGGAACGCGCTCCGGCTGGCGCGGTCGGGCGCGGAGCTCGACCCCGCAGAGTACTACATCGAGGGCGGCCGGCTGTTCGACGCGGCCGAGCTCCAACAACTCGCCGGCAACGTCGACGAACTCGTCGCGCGGATCCGCGAGTCGCGGTACGCGGACGAACTCGAAGATGCCCTCGCCGAGCTCGAGGACGCCGACAACCTCATCGGCTTCGACCACGCACTAGACGTTGCGTTGCTCGAGTACTCCGACACGCTCTCGAACCGGTATCCGCTGTCCGTCTGCCCGGTGCTCGCGTACGTGCTCGCGAAGGAGCGCGAGGTCGAGAACATCCGCGCCGTCGCGCGGGGACGCGAGGCCGGCCTTTCGACCGAGGAGATCGAGGAGGAGCTCGTGATACTATGAGCCAGGAGATCGCCGTGATCGGCAGCCCGGAGTTCACGACGGGGTTCCGGCTGGCCGGCGTGCGGAAGTTCGTCGACGTCGCCGAGGACGACAAGCCGACCGAGCTGGACGGGGCCGTCGAGGAGGTCCTCGCCGACGAGGACGTCGGCATCGTCGTCATGCACGACGACGACATGGACCACCTCTCGCGTACAGTGCGGCAGAGCGCCGAAACGAGCGTCGAACCCGTCTTCGTGACGCTCGGCGGGGGCGCCGGCTCCGGCGGCCTCCGCGAGCAGATCAAGCGGGCGATCGGCATCGACCTGATGGAGGAATGATATGAGCCACGCAACAGAGACTGACGTCAGCGAAGACGGCGTCATCGAGAGCGTGAGCGGTCCGGTCGTGACCGCCACGGACCTCGACGCCCGGATGAACGACGTTGTCTACGTGGGCAACGAGGGACTGATGGGCGAGGTCATCGAGATCGAGGGGAACCTGACCACGATTCAGGTGTACGAGGAGACGTCCGACGTCGCCCCCGGCGAACCCGTCGAGAGTACGGGCGAGCCGCTGACGGTCGACCTCGGGCCGGGGATGCTCGACAGCATCTACGACGGCGTCCAGCGCCCGCTGGACGTCCTCGAGCACCAGATGGGCGCGTTCCTCGACCGCGGCGTCGACGCGCCGGGGATCGACCTCGAGAGGCAGTGGGAGTTCGAGCCGGCCGTCTCCGAGGGCGACGAGGTCAGCCCCGGTGACGTCGTCGGCAGCGTCGACGAGACGGTCCAGATCGAGCACAAGGTGCTCGTGCCGCCGGACTTCGAGGGCGGCGAGGTCGTCACCGCGGATTCGGGCAGCTACACCGTCGAGGAGCCGGTCGTCGAACTGGACACCGGCGAGGAGATCACGATGCGCCAGGAGTGGCCGGTCCGCGAGGCGCGACCGACCCTGGAGAAGGAGACGCCGACGACCCCACTCGTCTCCGGCCAGCGCATACTCGACGGTCTCTTCCCGATCGCGAAGGGCGGAACGGCCGCCATCCCGGGGCCCTTTGGTAGCGGGAAGTGCGTCACGCCCGACACGCCGGTGATGCTAGCCGACGGGGAGACGCTGCCGATCGAGCAGTTGTTCGAACGACTGGCCGGCGACGACACGGAGGAGAGCGGCGAAGCGCTGGTCGAGGCGGAAGCCGAGATACTGACGTTCGACGAGGGTGCCGGCCGGATCCGTCCGGGGACGACGTCACACGTCTACCGGGGATCGACCGACCGACTCGTACGGGTCCGGACGGCGAGCGGTCGCGAGCTGGACGTCACCCCCGCACACAAGCTGTTCCGGATGCGGGGTGACCTGCAGATCGAGGAGACGCCCGCCGGCACCCTCGACGAGGGGGACTCGCTGGTGATGCCCCGGCGACTGGACGTCACCGGCGCCCTCGCGAACGTGGACCCGTACGAACTACTGCCGGAGGCACGAGCCATCGAGGAACGCGTCACAGAGACCGTGCGGGAGGCCATCGAGGCGACCGACGTCTCGAAGACGGCGCTGGCCGAAGATATCGGCGTTGACTACGACGTGTTCGTGAACTACTCGCTCGGCCGGACCAGCCCGACGCTCGCGTTCGTCGCGGACGTGTGCGAGGGGCTCGGCGTCGAGCGTCCGGCGGTCGAACGCGTCAAGCCGGGGAGCAACGGAAAGCCTGTCACCGTTCCCGAACGCGTGGACCGGGAATTCGCCGAATTCCTCGGGCTGGTTTTGAGCGACGGGATGCTCACCGAGAAGACGGTCCGGTTCCACAACGACGACGACTCCCTCCGCGCTCGCTTCGACGAACTCGCCGAGCGGCTGTTCGGTATCGAAACAGCGGAGACCGTCCACAATACCGTCCAGACGAGCGAGATCCGGAGTTCGGTCGTCGCGTCGCTCGTCTCGGCCCTCGGAGTTCCCGAGACGCGCAAGTCGGTCACCGGGAGCGTTCCCGACGCCGTGTTGACGGGTCCCGACGAGGTTGTGACGGCGTTCCTGCGGGGCTACTACCTCGGAGACGGCTCCGTCAGCGGCGGGACCGTCGAGATCAGCACGTCCAGCGAGGCGATGGCCACCGGCCTGACCTACCTGCTTTCGCGGCTCGGCGTGCTCTACCGCGTGTGCCGACGCGAGAACGGGGCGAACCGGATCAGTGTCA
Organism: Halobacteriales archaeon QS_4_69_225; assembly: GCA_003020965.1. Classification (GTDB taxonomy): domain Archaea; phylum Halobacteriota; class Halobacteria; order Halobacteriales; family Haloarculaceae; genus Natronomonas. The sequence continues at coordinate 288,435 of PXRL01000010.1, read as the reverse complement.
CGGGGGCCGACGAACTCGCGACGCTCCACGCGGCGCTCGCCACCGAGGAAGGTGTCGATCACGACAAGGTGGCGTCGATCAGCGACTACGCGCGCGAGACGGCCGGTAACACGAACGTCGATACGGTCCCCGTCGACGCGGACACGCTGGTCGAGATCGCCGAAGCCGCCAGCTACACCGAGTTCAAGGACGGCGGCGTGGAGATGCCGAACTACACCGGCCTCGGACAGGCCCCCAGTCGCGAGGCGTTCGCGACCATCGGAGAAGTCGTCGCCGACGGCGGAACCGACGTGACGGATCGGGTCACCGCCACTGCGGAGCTACTCGAGGACGTGTTCTTCGATCCCGTCGTCGATATCGAGACGGTCGAAGACGAGCAGACGGTGTACGACGTGACGGTGCCCGGCACCCAGAACTTCGTCGGCGGTCACGTCCCGTCGGTGCTGCACAACACTGTCACCCAGCACCAGCTCGCCAAGTGGTCGGACGCGGACATCGTCGTCTACGTCGGCTGCGGCGAGCGCGGCAACGAGATGACGGAGGTCATCGAGGACTTCCCCGAGCTGGAAGCCCCCGTCACGGGCAACCCGCTGATGTCGCGGACCTGCCTCATCGCGAACACGTCGAACATGCCGGTCGCGGCGCGCGAATCCTGCGTGTACACTGGGATCACCATCGCGGAGTACTACCGCGACATGGGCTACGACGTGGCGCTGATGGCCGACTCCACCTCGCGGTGGGCCGAGGCCATGCGGGAGATCTCCTCGCGGCTCGAGGAGATGCCCGGCGAGGAGGGGTATCCGGCGTACCTGGCGGCGCGACTCAGCGAGTTCTACGAGCGGGCCGGCAAGTTCCAGAACGTCAACGGCAGCGAGGGCTCCATCAGCGTCATCGGTGCGGTGTCGCCGCCGGGTGGTGACTTCTCGGAGCCGGTCACCCAGAACACGCTGCGCATCGTGAAGTGCTTCTGGGCGCTGGACGCCGACCTGGCCGAGCGCCGGCACTTCCCGTCGATCAACTGGAACGAGTCGTACTCGCTGTACACCGAGCAGCTGGACCCCTGGTGGCGGGAGAACGTCGACGAGGAGTTCCCCGCGGTGCGGCAGTGGGCCGTCGACACGCTCGACGAGGAGACGGAACTGCAGGAGATCGTCCAGCTGGTCGGCAAGGACGCCCTGCCGGAGGACCAGCAGCTGACCCTGGAGGTCGCCCGCTACATCCGGGAGGGGTGGCTCCAGCAGAACGCCTTCCACGACGTCGACACGTACTGCGACCCGGAGAAGACGTATCTGATGCTGACGGCCATCCAGCACTTCAACGACGAGGCCTTCGAGGCGCTGGAGGCCGGCGTCCCGGTCGAGGAGATCATCGACATCGACGCCATCGCCCGGCTCAACCGGATGAACACCCAGGACGACTGGAGAAGCTACATCGAGGAGCTGAAATCCGACATCACCGAGCAGCTCGAGGAGATGTACTAACCATGCAGAAGGAATACAAGACCATCACGGAGATCAGCGGGCCGCTGGTGTTCGCCGAGATCGACGAGCCGGTCGGCTACGACGAGATCGTCGAGATCGAGACGCCGAACGGCGACGTCCGCCGGGGACAGGTGCTGGAGACGACCTCCGACTACGTCGCCATCCAGGTGTTCGAGGGTACCTCGGGCATCGACCGCGCGTCGTCGGTGCGGTTCCTCGGGGAGACGCTGCAGATGCCGCTCACCGAGGAGCTGCTGGGGCGCGTGCTGTCGGGCTCCGGCGAGCCAATCGACGGCGGTCCGGAGATCGAGCCGGACGAGGAACGACCCATCGTCGGCGCGGCCATCAACCCGACGGCCCGAGAGTACCCCGAGGAGTTCATCGAGACCGGCGTCGCCGCCATCGACGGCATGAACACCCTCATCCGCGGCCAGAAACTCCCCATCTTCTCGGGGTCGGGGCTGCCGCACAACGACCTGGCGCTGCAGATCGCCCGGCAGGCATCCGTGCCCGAAGAAACGGAAGCCGAAGACGACGACGAGGGCTCGGAGTTCGCCGTCATCTTCGGCGCGATGGGTATCACCGCCGAGGAGGCGAACGAGTTCCTGGACGACTTCGAGCGGACCGGCGCCCTCGAGCGGTCGGTGGTGTTCACGAACCTCGCCGACGACCCCGCCGTCGAGCGGACGGTCACGCCGCGGCTGGCGCTGACCACCGCCGAGTACCTCGCCTTCGACAAGGGTTACCACGTGTTGGTCATCCTGACGGACATGACCAACTACTGCGAGGCGCTGCGGGAGATCGGCGCCGCCCGGGAGGAGGTGCCCGGTCGTCGGGGCTACCCCGGCTACATGTACACCGACCTGGCGACGCTGTACGAGCGGGCCGGCCGCATCGAGGGCCGGGAGGGGTCGGTCACCCAGATTCCCATCCTGACGATGCCGGGCGACGACGACACCCACCCCATCCCGGACCTGACCGGTTACATCACCGAGGGCCAGATCTACATCGACCGCGACCTCAACAGCCAGGGCATCGAGCCGCCGGTCGACGTGCTGCCGAGTCTCTCGCGGCTGATGGACGACGGCATCGGCGAGGGGTACACCCGCGAGGACCACGGCGACGTCTCCGACCAGCTGTACGCCGCCTACGCGGAAGGCGAGGACCTGCGCGACCTCGTGAACATCGTCGGCCGCGAGGCGCTCAGCGAGCGGGACAACAAGTACCTCGACTTCGCCGACGCCTTCGAGGAGGAGTTCGTCGAGCAGGGGTACGACACCGACCGCGACGTCGGCGAGACGCTGGACATCGGCTGGACCCTGCTGAGCGAGCTGCCGCGGGAGGAGCTCAACCGCATCGACGAGGAGCTCATCGACGAGTACTACGTCGACGACGAGCAGGTCGCCGAGGCCGCCGACTGATCCGTCCCGAGCCGACCTCTTATTACGCCGCCCGCCCGAACGGCCGGTATATGTTGGATTCCGGTGAGCCGGAGTTGCCCGACGACGCCAGGACGGTGCTCGTCCTGTCGTCGGCGACGACCGGCTCGGAGGCGTGTACCGCCCTCGCCGGCCGGGGCGAGCGCGTTCTCCTCGTCGGATACGCCGGGACGACCGCCGAGGACCTCCGGGAGCGGCTCGCCGGGCGGTTCGAGGAGCCGCCGCCGGTCCGGGCGCTCGACGTCGGCGGCGAGGTCGAACTGAGCGACCTCACGGGCCAGGGTATCACCGTCGCCGAGGCGCTGTCGCCGGAAACGACGGTCTGTTTCGACTCGCTCGGGGCGCTGTTACAGTACACCGACCTCGAGCAGGTGTTCCAGTTCGTCCACAGCCTCGCCGAGCGGTGTGCGGCGTCGTCGGCGACGATGCACGTCCACCTCGACCCGGCGGCCGTCGACGACCGGGCCGTCGCGGTGCTGTCGACGCTGGCCGACGCGGTCGTCGACGTCGAGGCCGGGGCGACGACCCTCCAGCCGGAGCTGACCGGAAAGGATTAACCGACTCCGCGCCGAATCGCCGACAACGATGAGCGAGGACGTCAAACCGACGCGGAAGAACCTCATGGCCATCGAGGACCGCATCGAGCTCTCCGAGCAGGGCCACGACACCCTCGAGAAGAAACGCGACGGCCTCATCATGGAGTTCATGGACATCCTCGACCAGGCACAGGACGTCCGATCGGACCTCGACGGGAACTACGAGCGGGCCCAGCGTTCCATCGACATGGCCCGGGCGATGGAAGGCGACGTGGCGGTCCGCGGCGCCGCCGCCGCCCTGGAGGAGACCCCGGAGATCACGACCCAGTCGAAAAACATCATGGGCGTCGTCGTCCCGCAGATCGAGTCGACCCGGGTCCGGAAGGACCTCGACCAGCGGGGCTACGGCCTCGTGGGCACCTCCGCCCGCATCGACGAGGCCGCCGACGCCTACGAGGAACTGCTGGAGACGATCATCCTCGCCGCCGAGGTCGAAACGGCGATGAAGAAGATGCTCGAGGAGATCGAGAAAACCAAACGGCGGGTCAACGCCCTCGAGTTCAAGCTACTGCCCGATCTCTACGAGGCCCAGGAGTACATCGAACAGAAGCTCGAAGAGCAGGAACGGGAGGAGATCTTCCGCATGAAGAAGATCAAGGACAAAAAGGAGGCGGAGGAAAGCGCCATCGAGGAAGCCGCCGAGGAGGCCGAAGACGAGGGGACGGCCGACGAGGATGCCGAGACCGTCGCGGCCGACGACTGACCGCCGCTCAGAGCGCGTAGACCGCTATATCGCCGCCACAGGCCGGACACTCGGTCGTTTCGTCCCCGACGTTCTCTCCGCAGGAGCGACACTCCCGGTGCATTCGCTCGTCCGTCGCGGCGCCGGACGAGACGTCGAACAGGCGTGGAAGCAGGCGCATACCGCACGTATCGCCGCATCGATAATAAATTTTGCTTGCAGGGTAACGCAGGAATCGCCTCTCGACCCGCGGTCGTCGCGCGGCGCGACAGTAGCTTCATGACCCGTCTGCTCGAAGCGCCGGCAGAGATGGCGCCGGCTGGCTCGCGGTCCGACGGCGGGACGACACCGGACGACGGGCCGGACGGACGACCGAGCGGCGGGCGCGGACGGTCCGCGGGGAGGCGCCGATGACCGACCGCGAGCCGGTGTCCGGGACGGACGACGCCTGGCGGCGCATCGGCACGCCGGAGAACCTGACGACCATCACGGGCGTGCTGTGGCTCGACGGGACCATCGGTTACGACGAGCTGTGCGACCGCCTCGAGGCGCGGCTCTGCCGGTTCGACCGGTTCCGCCAGCGCGTCGGCGGCCGCGGGCGGACGCTCCGGCGGCCGTACTGGGAGCCCGCCGAGCCGTTCGACGTCGAGACCCACGTCCAGCACGTCGCGTTGCCGGCGCCGGCCGACACCGCGGCGCTGCAGCGGTTCGTCGGCGGGCTGATGAGCCGCCCGCTGGACGAGCGCCGGCCGCTGTGGGAGGCGTACCTCGTCGAGGGCGCCGGCGCGGACGACGAAAGCGCCGTCGCCTTCCGTATCAACCACAGCATCGGCGACGGCTTCGCGCTGCTGTACGTCATGCTGGGGCTGGTCGACGACCCCGAGGCGATGGAGCTGCCGATGGGGATCGTCCCGGAGCCGCCGGGGGCCGGCGAGTTCCGCGAGAGCCGGGCGGACGGCGGCGAAGCGGCGACGACCGACGGCGGCGACGCCGACCCGGAGACGGACGACAGCGGGCTGTCGCTGGGCGGCGGCTTAAACGTCGGCCTCGCGGCGACGGCGCTGCGGACCGGCTGGGACCTGCTGACGCAGGCCGACGAGCCGGCGACGTCGCTGCGGGGCGAACTCGGCGCCGCGAAGCGGGCCGGCTGGACCGAGCCGGTCGGCCTCGAGACGGTGAAGACTGTCGGTCGCGCCCACGACGCGACGGTCAACGACGTGCTGCTGGGGGCGCTGGCGGGGGCGTTCCGCCGGGTGCTCGCCGGCCGCGACGAGACCGTCCCCGACCGGCTCCGGGTGACGGTGCCGGTCAACCTCCGGCCGATGGCCGCACGCGACGGCTCGCTCGGCAACCACTTCGGGCTGGCGTTCGTCCCGCTGCCGGTCGGCGAGCCGGCACTCGGCGACCGGATTCGGGCCGTCAGCGACCACATGAGCGCCGAGCGGGCCGGCGTCGAGGCGTTCCTGATGTACCTGGCACTGACGGCCGGCGGCCGGTCGCCGGACGCCGTTCTGGAGTGGCTGCTCCGGCGGTTCGAGAACCGCGCGACGGGCGTCGTGACGAACGTCCCGGGACCGACCGCGCCGGTCGAGTTCGCCGGCCGGGAGATCACCGACATCATGTTCTGGGTGCCGCAGGCCGTCGACCAGGGGCTCGGGATCAGCATCTTCAGCTACGACGGCGACGTCCGACTCGGCATCGCGGCCGACGCGAACCTGCTCGACGACCCGACGGAGTTCGCCGACGCCTTCCGGGCCGAGATGGACGCGCTGGCCGAGGACGCCGACGCCGACCTGGCCAGCGAGTAGAACCACGCCGGTTTTGCACCGGGCGCTCCAGGCCACCGCATGGAGTGTCCCGACTGCGGCGCGTCGATGGTCGCCTTCGACGTCCCGCCGGCGTACCGCGAGCACGCCCCGGGGTCGTCGGCCGCGGCGGCGCTGTGTCCGTCCTGTCTCGCGCTGGCGAGCGCGGAATCGGCGCCCGCCGACCCGCGGTTCGACCGTATCAGCGACGCCTTCCCGACCGGCGAGGCGGCGCCCCCGCTGGCGCTCGCGGTTGGACTGCTCGACTCGCTGGCGCTGCACCGCTCGGCGCTGGAGGAACTGCTCGGCGCCGCCGAACGGGCCGGCGCCGACCCGCTGCTCGTGTTGGACCGGCTGCACGCCCAGGGCGGCGTCGACCCGGCCTTCGACCTCGACCGGCGGCGCTTCCAGCTCGAACAGCTGCTGGACTGACCGGACCGAGAACGACGGTTGCTGTGGGCGGCTCGGGGTCCGTCGAGTACCGCAGGCGGCTCAGACGCCCGTCGAGTACCGCAGGATGCCGGCGATACCGCCGAAGGCCGACAGCAGCTGTTCGCCCTTCTCGAAGTCCGTCGAGATGAACTTCGCCTCGGTGCCGCGCTGGTCGGCCAGCTCCATCAGGTGGTCGATGGCGTCCTCCCGGTCGACGATCTCGGCCTCGCTGCCGTCGTCACAGGCGTAGGCGGGGGTGTCCGTACGGCTGTCGACGAGTTCGTACTCGGTGCGGCCGTCGCAGTCGTAGGTGACGACGTCCTTCCGGAGGTCCTCGCTGATGAGCAGCCGGTCGACCGACCCCATCTCGAGGTTCTGGCGGGTCGCGTCGAAGCCGTAGGTTGCCTTCCCGCCGTCGTGGAGCTGCTCGAAGAACTCGTTCATCTGCGATTTGTCCTTCATCACCTCCGTTTCGGCGAGAACGTCCTCGGCGGCGTCGACGAGGTCGTATAGCCCCGACTCGTCGGTGTAGGAGACGTCGAACTTCCCCAGCACGGAGTCCTGTAGCTCGTGGTGGAGGTAGTCGCCGTCGAGGAACTCGTCCTTTGTCGGGGAGGGGCCGCCGATCAAAATGCCGTCCAGTCCGTGGCGCTCGGCGACGAAGAGGTCGTTGGCCATGCCGGCGACCTCCTGGTAGAAGTTGTCGATGGCCTCCAGCCGGAGCCGGGCGAACCGCTGGGCGGACTGACCGCCCTTCCGTTGTTTGCCCGGCACGAGCGAGGAAGCGGACTTGACCGGCTCGACGCGCTTGCCCTTCAGCCAGCCGACGTTGGCCTCCCGGCGGTCCAGGACGACGAGGCCGTACAGCCCCTTGTCGCCCATCATCTCCGCCAGCGGCTCCGTCAGGAAGTGCGAATCGCAGTGGTACCGGAACGACTGGATCGGCTCGGGCGGCGACTCGAGTACCTCGGTGACCATCTCGGTCTGGCCGCCGCCCGAGTCGACGGCGCCGGAGAAGACCACCATGCCGTTTTCCGGCGGGTGGACGTCGTAGTACTTCAGGCGGTCCTTGATGCTCGTCAGGGCGTCCTGGACGGCGGTGCGGGTCTGCTTGGACTTGATGTTGGAGGCCTCGCTGTGCTCCTGGGTGACGTGGGCGACCACGTCGCTTATCAGTCGCTCTTCGGGGATGTAGATGGAGACGAGCTGGGTTCCGGAGCCCGAGTAGTCGTCCAGCTCCTCGAGTACCTTCGTGAACTCGTACTTCTGTTTGTCGGACGGCTCCCCGTCGTCGTCGCTCATTGTCGGTCGTTGGCGCCCGGAGGGTAAAACTCCGTCCTTTGGGCGGCGGACGGCGGGCGAACCGAAAGGCGTTTTCCCGGCGTCGACCGTAGCCGCCTCCATGGGCGCCTCAGAGCCGGACGAAAGCTCCGTCAGACTCTCCTGGATCGTCATCTTCCTGCTGCTGTCGCTCGGCCTCGGGGCCGCGGCGGTGCTGGCGGTCGGCGGCGACATCCTGCCGGCCGTCGCGACGCCCGCGTAGCGCGGATTTCGAGTCCCGAAACCGAACGCCGATTTTTATCCCCTCGGCCGAAACCTGAAAGTATGCTCGGCCGCTCGCTGCTCATCATCTACGGGTTCCTGCTGGCGGCGACCGTCCTCCTCGGTTCCACCGTCCCCCTCTTTCTCGCCTGATACTGCCGGCCGTCCCTTCGCGCGGACCGTTTCGAAAAACCAGGCGTGTCGGTCCGGAGTCGGCGGCTTTCGTACGCCCTGTCCTCGTGCGGTTACGGCCGACAGTACGACCTTACCTATACTGATAGACATCCGCTCCGACGCCACCCGTAGATATAGCGACGACCCCCAGGGGGACGGAACCGCAACGGCGTGATGTGGATCGAAACCTGCTCGTCATCGTGTTCGTCTTCTGGCTGTTCGTGGCGCTGATGCTCGGCTCGACGATTCCGTTCGTTCTCGGGTGACTACATCGAGTCGGGGGCCTCGACGCCGAGAATCGCCAGGGCGTTGGCCATGGCGTGGCGGGCGGCGCCGACCAGCGCCAGCCGCGCGGCGGCCGTCTCCGCGTCGTCGGCGCCGAGCACCGGACACTCCCGGTAGAAGCGGTTGAACCGATCGCCGAGCTCCCGGGTGTACGTCGCCACCCGGTGGGGTTCGAGGTCGTCGGCGGCGTCGGCGACGACGCCGGGCAGCCGCGCGACGGTCCGCAGCAGATCCCGTTCGACGTCCGTCGTCAGTGGCGCCGGGTCCGGCGTCGGCTCGAGATCGTCGGCCTCCGCCAGGATGCCGCAGCAGCGCGCGTGGACGTACTGGACGTACGGCGCCGACTGGGCCTCGAAGTCCAGCGCCCGCTCCCACTCGAAGGTGATGCCCTTGGTCGGCTGCTTGGCGACGATGTCGTAGCGGACGGCGCCGACGCCGACCTGGCGGGCGATGCGGTCGACGTCGTCGGCGTCCAGCTCGTCGCTCCGCAGCCGGTCGTCGAGCCGGGACTCGACCTCATCGCGGGCGCGGGCGACCGCCTCGTCCAGCAGGTCGTCCAGCTGGACGCCCGTCCCCTCGCGGGTCGACATCTTTCCCTTCGGGAGGTCGACGTAGGAGTAGATGACGTTCTCCAGGGCGTCGACGTCGTTGCCGAGCATCCGGAGGGCGCGCCGCAACTGGTCGGCCTGCAGCTTGTGGTCCTCGCCCAGCACCGTCACCGCGCGGTCGTAGTTCGCGAACTTCCACTCGTGGTGGGCCAGGTCCCGCGTGGTGTACAGCGACGTCCCGTCGGCCCGCAGGAACACGAGGTTCTTGTCGACGTCCTCGAAGGTGAGCTGCCAGGCGTCGTCCTCGTACACCGACCGCTCGAAGTCCTGCAGGCGGGCGACGACGTCGTCGGTCGAGCCGTCGCGCATGAACCGCGTCTCCCGGACGAACTCGTCGAACGCCGCCGGCAGGCGGGCGAGACACTCCCGCATCCCGCCGAGGACGGTGTCGACGACCTCGCCGACCCGCTCGTAGGTCGCCTCGTCGCCGTCCTCCAGCCCCTGGAGGATGGCTTGAATCTCGTCTTCGGCGGCCTCCCGCTCGTCGGGGTCGGCCGACTCGAGGTAGTCGTTGCCCGCCCGGTAGTAGCGGACCATGCGGTACTCGGCGCGGTCCCGTGCCGGCTCCGGGAGGTCGGCCTCGTCGAACGTCTCGTAGGCCCAGGTCAAGACGGCGATCTGCCGGCCGGCATCGTTGACGTAGTAGTGGCGATCGACGTCGTAGCCGGCGTACGAAAGCAGGGTGGCGACGGCGTCGCCGATGATGGGGTTGCGCGCCCGGCCGACGTGGACGGGGCCGGTCGGGTTCGCGGAGGTGTGCTCGACGATGACGGAGACGTCGCGGTCGGGCAGGCGGCCGTAGTCGTCGTCGAGCCCCGCCTCCAGCGTCTCCCGGAAGTACGACTCGTCGGGGAAGAAGTTCAGGTACGGCCCGTTCGGCTCGACACGGCCGACAAGCGGATGGGTATCGGGATCGACGTCGTCGGCCAGCTCGGCGGCGACCGCCGGCGGCGATGTCTCGAGGTCGCCGGCCAGCCGGAAGGCGACGCTGGAGGCCAGCACCGCATCGACGTCGGCCGGCGGCTCCTCGATTCCGAGGTCGTCGGTCGGCAGGTCCCGGGCCTCCAGGGCCGCCCGGAGCGCGTCGGCGACCGACTCGCGGAACGACAGGAACATACCACCCGTTCGGCGGCCGGCTCCCAAGGGCCTTCCGGAACGATCGGACACGGGAAGAGTTAGCTTCGGGTCATCCGTCCCGGAATCCGTGAGCCGGGGCGATGCCGCCGGGAGCGAGGCTCCGCCGGGGACCCCGCATGCGAGGGACGGACACCGAAGGAGACGACGGACCGCCGTCCGGGACCGTCGTCGTCGCGCCGCCGGTCGCCGTCGGCGGGCTAGCCGGCCCGGTCGGCGGCGTCATCGCCGCGCCGGTCCTCCCCGTCGCGGTCGGCCTCGTCGCTCTCGACGTCACGAAGCCCTGGGTCACCGTCGGTTTCCTGCGGTTGCGGGCGCCCCCCCTCGGCGTCGCCGTGCTGTTGCACGTGGTCGACTTCGCGGTCACCCTCGTTCGGCTGGCGTTCGCCGACGGCTTGTTCGACGGTTCGACGCGGCGAACGCGGGCGTGTTCCTCGGTGGCCTCCTCGACGTCGTCGGATACCTGCTCGTGGTCGCGGGCCGCCGAATGAGACTGGACGGACCCGGCGGAGACGCGAGTTCAGTCCGATCGGACGTTGGCGATGCGGTCGCCGCCGCAGAGCGCCTCGAGACAGTCCTCGACGCTGTGGTGGTCGCCGTCGCGCCACCGGGGGTACAGCCCCGCCAGCCCGTCGTCGGTCCGGTAGGTGACGCAGATGGCCGGCAACTCCAGGACGCGACCGTGGCTGCCGGTCGCCGGCCGCGTCTCGAAGAACAGCTGCAGCGGCTCGGTGCCGACCACCTCGACGAGTTCGTCGTACAGCGCGACGGCGTCGGCCTCGACGCCGCCGTCCGCCGGCGTCCGGACCCGGTCGGGCCACTCCGTCACCTCGACGTCCGCGACGACACCGGCGCTTTCCAGCTGCCCGATCGTCTCCCGGACACGCGACTGTCGCTCGCCGACGACCGCCGAGACGCCGTCCCGGAGGTACACCGTCAGCCGGCCGTCGAGCGCCTCCCTGCCGGCCACCTGCACCACGACCCGGTCCGGGTCGCCGTCGGTCGTGTCGAGTCCTCGTAACATGTGGCGATGACACACGTACGAATACAAGAGTGTTTCGTGGAAGGAATAGAAGTCGTATTACGTGTATAACCATGTTCGCACACCATAGCGAAAGGGATTCCGACGGTCGGACGGTTCGGCCGGCGAGAGTGGCCGTCGCTCCCGGCCGCGGCGGACCGAAGAGGAGGCCGCGGCGGACCGGTGTGTCAGTTTCGGACGTCGACGATGCGGTTACCGGCGCAGAGCGCGCGGACGCGGTCGCCGACGGTCCGCTCGACGTCGTCGTACTGTGGGTAGAGGCCGGTCAGCTCGCCGTCCTCGCGGATCGCGACGCAGACCGCTGGGGGTTCGACGACCGTTCCGTCGGCCCGCTCCCCGAACGACGGCTCGAGGGCGTCGTCGCCTTCGCCGAGGCCGCCGGGAGTACCTGCCGACACGTCCGGTGCTCCGGGGCGTCGAGGCGTCGCGGGTCGCGCTGCTGGCCCGCGACGAGGACATCTGGGCGTCGGAACCGAAGGGCGGCAGCGAGTTCTGCGAAACGGGGCCGTACCAGTCAACATCGTAAAATGACGTCGTGCGACGGTCCCGCCGTCCCATCCGCGTCCGCGTCCTGGACGCGGGTGACCTCGCTCGACTGCGGTCGCACCGTACCGCCCGTATCGCACGAGACCGTTCCCCGGTGTCGATTCTCGCAACAGAAGCGTCCGTAACTCGTAGCGGAGCCAAAAACTACGTACACCGTAGCAACACTCGTGATCGAAAATTAAAGACAGTACGAGATAGATGCCGCGGGGCGTGACCCCGTAGAAGAAGCAGATATTCGAGGACACGACTATGTCACGGTTGCAATCTGAATCGCGTTAACTACGCGCGATTCCACCGAGCGGCGAAGGCTTGCAGCCGCTATCCGGCCGCCGTCGACTGCACACGATCGAATATGCTCAAAGTCGGAGATATGCGGCGTCTTGCCTCTTTGGAGACACGTTTGGCAGCATTGCGATTTCCGCGGCAATTCATCTGGAATCGGCGCCTAAGTTGCGACGGCACCGGCTCAAGATGGCGAGCGTCATCGGTCGAAATCGTCGCGCGAGTGATCGACACGATCCGTTGAAGTTTCCGGGTGAACCACGCCGTGCGTCGCGTTTTCTCGTCGGTGAGAGCCGTACGTGCAGGAATTTGTCCGTCTCAGGATCGACGGCGACGTGTGGCCAGCGGCGTTCATCGTCCACCTGGAACCGTCTCATCGGCCACGATGCAATCCGGCGTCGCGTCGTTGGTCGGCTCTGACTCGGTTTTTCGACCCCCAGTTGTGACGACCGTCTGACCCCGAACTTTCCAAAATGCTGTTCTGTATCCGAAAGTGATAGGACGGTCGAATGCGGTCGGATACCGACGTCGACGATCCGTTCGGGTGTCCGCTCTCACCGGACGAAGTCCACACCGTCCGGTCGGTACTGCCGTCGAGAGTCACCTGGTCGATCGATGTCGACACTCACACGATGCGCAGACATCTCTAATTTCGCTGGCACCGCAGGAGCGGGGAGTGCAGCGTGGTCTCCGTGAGCCGTGCAGGATCGAAGGTCCCGCCGAAGGCCGGCGCGACACGCCGGCGACGAGGCGAACGAGGGTAGGAAAGTTACAGTCTGCACGACGAGGCAAACGCCTCGGAGGTATCGTCAGCGAGAGGCGGGAATGCATCGGGGACGATATCGGGTTGTTACAACAAAACGTTTGTAAAGACATGCCGTGGCTTTGGAAACAGTTTTATTCTCGTCTCTCGTCGTGTGGTTCAAGCCAGTCGTGAGCCAGTTTCCTGCGACGGCAGGAACCTGGTGGACCGATCGGATACCGAGCGTCGGATGTCGTGCCCGAGTCACAAGACCTGACTAAACAAGCCCCATGACCGATCCAAAGCCGGTTTCGGCGCAGGCGTACGACGAGTACGTTCAGCCGAGGAACCGGACACCACACAGTTGTAACTACTACCGGCGGAACAGCCCCCGTCCGATACTGTCGGCCTGCCTCCCCGAGCGTGGAACGGAACCGACGCGCCGACGAACGGCTCCCATCCCTTACGAGCCCCCCTCATGACGTCGGCGGCTCGACGAGGGTCGACCGTCACGGCTGAGGTGATCGTCTTCGGTGGCAGTGTGGTAGAAGACCCGGAGCCACCGGAGTCGACGGACCGCGTCGTCGATCGCATCGGAACGGACCTCGTGGGGGCGTCGACGTCCATTCGTCAGCAGGTTCCGATTCATGACTGACTCCAGGTCACCAGCATACAGTAATATGCGCCAAACACCGCTTTCGACCGTGTTCGACGATCGGGAAGCTGACTACGAGGCGTTCGGGACGTTGCTCTCCGGAGCTGACTCACTTCTCGTCGTCTGTCACGATCATCCCGATCCGGACTGTCTTTCCAGTGCGCTCGCGCTCTCGAACATCGGCGATGCGTTCGGCGTTTCGACGACCGAGATCGGATACGGTGGTGGAATCAGCCATCAACAGAATCGCGCGATGGTGAATGCGCTCGACATCGATCCGGCTCCCATCGAGAACTGTTCGCTCGACGAGTACGACGTAGTCGCGTTCGTCGATCACGGTGTGTCCGACCGGAACGAAGCTCTGTCGAATCGGTTCATCCCGGATGTCGTCATCGACCATCATCCCTCGGACGACGTCGACGCGGAGTACGCCGACGTCCGTACTCGGGTCGGCTCGACGGCGACGCTCCTCACGCGATACACCGAGGTGCTCGACGTCGAAATCGACGAACGCATCGCCACGGCGCTACTGTTCGGAATACACCGGGAAACGCTCAACTTCATCCGGGGAGCGACGACCTACGAGCACGCCGCAGCGTGTACCCTTCGTCCCACCGCGAACAAGGACCTCGTCAACACGTTATCGAACTCGGTGTTCACCCCCGAAACGCTCGACGGGATCGGAAACGCGATTCTCAACCGGGAGGTGAGAGGCTCGTGTCTCGTTTCCTTTATCGGACAGATCACCGAACGAGCCATCCTTCCGCAGGCGGCGGATTATCTCCTCCAGTTGGAAGGTATCAGTACGACTGCCGTGTACGGCATCGTTGCCGACCAGATACACCTGAGCGCCCGGACGAGCAATTCGCGTCTTCACATCGGCCATCTCCTCGACGACGCCTTCGGCGACATCGGGAGTGCTGGCGGCCATCACGACATGGCCGGCGGTCGACTTCCGGTCGGACTCCTCGGCGAGATCGACACGCCGGACGATATCGCGGACGACCTCATCGACAGATCGGTCAAGAGACGCCTCTTCGATGTGTTGGACGAGTGGACCGGAATCGAGTGAGCGCAGATACGAGCGACCGACCGGCGGAAGACGTAGCGACCGAATCGGATCGGGTTCACCGACGGAAGTCGAGAACGCGTTCTCGTTCGCCGGGTTCGTGAACGGTACTGAATCGTTCGAACCGGACGAATCGTGACCTACGACGGCACTTCCAGGGCGATCACGGCTTCCACGTGTTCGGAGAATCGGGTCGAACTGCCGGCTCGATTCCCGTTTCGGGTGTCGTCAGAGCGAAAGCACGATCGCGAGTACGACGACGAGTACGCCGGCACCGACCACTCGAAGTAGCTGCCGGTCGCCGTCGCTTCCGGGTCGCTTCCCCAGGAACCACCCCGCTCCGAGCAGCGTGGCGCCCCCGACCGCCATCGATCCGACTACCGCCTCGACCATATCGACGACGAGCGGCTGGAGCGTGAACGGGAAGACGGTCATCGCCACACCGACCGTCGCACCGGCCGCCCGGAGCGACCGACGCGACTTCGACTGCGCCGTGGGCCCGTCATCGGAGCGGACGGGATGGCCGATAAGAACCTCTCCGACCGCGAGTCCCGCCACCACGGCGTACCCCAGTCTGATGACGGTGCGTCCGCCGTCGACATCGAGTACGTGCGTGGCGACGACGAGGCCGAGACCGACGAGCACTCCGCTGCTGATTCCTCTGCAAGCGACGGCTCTCGAGTCCGGTCCGGAGAGCACGCCGTCGACCCGGTCAGTGCTCGGGCTCATCGACACCCCGCCTCGACGCTCGTCCTCCACCGGGCGCGGGTGAGACCGCTCCGCTCTCGGTCCGCCGCTTCGAGGCGGCTCGCAAGGGGGGCGACGAACGACTCGACAGCCCGTCGAACTGCGCCCGCGGACCGATGTTCGCCTTCCCGACTTGCGCTGTGTGCGGCCAGAGACGTGCGGTCGTGCGCCGCTGTCGGCCCCCGGTTGCTCGATTCACCGCGTCCATCGTTTCGTTCGTTCGTCCAGGCGGCGGCCGATTCGTCGGTCCGTCGCCGCCCGTCCTCGGGGAGTGTCTCATCATCTGACGGCGTGTCGGCGACCTGCAAGCGTCCCGGGAGGCGGATCGTAGCGGTCATCGAACGGTGCGTTTCGAGCGGGCGTCCGATCGAGTCGGACGGAGCGCTACTGTTCCGGCGGCACCTCACCCCGCCACTTGTGCATCAGCACGGAACACTGTGCCTCGTTGGCGATCGTGTCCGTCTTCCGCCCGAACAGCGTCTTCTTGAGCCACCAGCCTCGCGAGGTGCCGATGACCATGATGTCGTACTCGGCGGACAGCTCCTCGAGTGCATCGACCGCGTTCTCCGCGGTGGTGAGCTCCGTTTCCGCCTGAACGCCGTGTTCCGCGAGTCGGTCGGTCGACCGCTCGAGCAGGTCGCGCCCGTCCCCTTCGGAGCCTTCGGCCCCCGCGACGTACGCGAAGGTCACCGATGCCTCGGTTCGCTGGCTCATGACGGCGAGCATCCGGAGTCGGTCCCCGTCCGGCTCGGCGACCGTCGGAACCAGTATCGACTCGGTGTCCATCGGGTCCCGGTCCCCGCTGAAGACGATGACGTCGCAGTTCGCCTTCCGGAGGAGCTGGTCGACGAGACTCGAAACGGAGTCCTTGTCGGTCCATCCGATCAGAATGGCGTCGGCCTCGTACTCCTCGGCCTCCTCGAGGATCCCCTCGAGTGCCGACGAGGCAGTCCTGATCGTGCCGGTGCTTTCGATGCTCTCCTCGCGGAGCGTGTGTTGGCTCTCCGCGACGCTGTCGGAGCCCGTCCGCCACTCCTCTTGGCCGCCGACGAAGCTTCGGTCGGTCGTGACGTGCGTGAACCGAACGGCCCCTCGCCTCGGGTCGACGAGGGTGCTCGACAGCTCGGTGAGCATGTTCGGATCCGACTTGTCGCCGACGGGAACGAGCACGCGCTCGTAACCGATCTCATCTGGTGCCGTCATCGGCGTTCACCTGTCTCTGTTTCCGGTGCATTCATATCGGTGTTCCGGTCGGCCGCGTTCTGCGCGTCGAATTCGTCTCTGACCATGATGTTGAGTTCGAGTACGTTCACCCGCTCCTGCCCCCAGACGCCGAGCAACGGCTCTTTCGTGGCCTGCTCGATCATCCCGCGAAGTCGATCCTCGGAGATGCCGGTCTGGTTCGCGACGCGAGGGACCTGATACTCGGCGGCCGCCGGCGAGATGTGGGCGTCGTACGCGGACCCGGACTCCGTGAGCAGGTTCACCGGCACCGAGTCGTCGGGCGTCTCGTACCGCGAGATGTTTCGGAGGTCCCCTCTGGCCCGCTCGGAGAGCTCCGGATTGTTCGGTCCGAGCTGTGCACTCGCCGACGTCATCGCATCGTACTCGATCGAGGACGGCCGCGACCAGAAGTACACGGCGTCCTCCGGGTCACCCGGACGGAACTCCTGTCCGATCATCTGTGATCCGACCGGGGCTTCCTGCCCGTCGACGTAGACGGGACTGCCGGCCGCGTTGTTCGAGAACGCTACGGAGCCGATGGCCATCAACGACCCCTGGTAGAGCAGCCCGAAGAGCACCAGGCTGACGCCAAGGAGCCGCAGTGGCACGGTGAGATCGTCGCGATTCATCACTGGAACACCCCCAGGGCGACGAACAGCAGATCGATCACCTTGATGAAGACGAACGGAGCGATGAGGCCGCCGCCGCCGTAGACGATGAGGTTCTTCCGGAGGAGCTGTGCACCGCTTTGGGCCTCGTAATCGACACCGCGCAGCGCGAGCGGGATGAGCAGCGGGATGATGAACGCGTTGTACACCAGCGTCGCCGTCACCGCACTCGCGGGCACGAAGTACTTCGCGACGTCGTTCGCGACGGAGAACGTGGTCAGCGCACCGCGGGTCATCAGGAGCTGCTTTCCGATCCCGACCACCTCGATGATCTTCGAGGGGTTCGAATCGAGATCGACCATGTTCCCGGCTTCCTTGGCGGCGTTCGTCCCGGCGTTCATCGCGAGGCCGACGTCCGCCTTCGCGAGCGCGGGAGCGTCGTTCGTCCCGTCGCCGGTCATCCCGACGAGCTTCCCGTCGGCCTGGATGTCCTCGACGAGTCCGATCTTCTCCTCGGGGTCGAACTCGGCGTTGAAGTCGTCGATGCCGACCTGGTCGGCGACCCAGCGAGCCGTCCGCTGGTTATCTCCGGTCGCCATGATCGTCTCGACACCCATCTTCTGGATCTCGGCGATCCGATCGGCGATGCCGGGTTTCAGCTCGTCCTGCAGTTCGATGATGCCGACGACCCGCTTGTCGACCGCGATGGCGAGGGGCGTCCCGCCCTTCTCGCTGATCTCGTTCGATTCCTGTCGGAGCTTCCCCGGGACGCTGTCGGCGTACTCCTCGACCGCGTCGACGGCACCCTTTCGAATCTCCGTCCCGTCGGAACGGTCGATACCGCTCATCCGCGTCTCCGCCGAGAACGGGACGAAACTCTCCTCGGAGAGGCCCTCGGCGTCGAGGGAGACGTGGACGTCGCGGGGGGCCTCCACGGCGTTTTCCGATTCGTCGACGGTGTCGACGCCGGGCCGGCCGCCGTCGGCTTTCGTCCCGTTCATCCGCTCCGCGAGGTCGACGATCGAACGACCCTCCGTCGTCTCGTCGAACAGCGACGACTGGTAGCTCGCGCGAACGACGATGACGTTGCGGCGCGTGACGCGGGTCATGCCGGCGACGCGGATCGCGGCCAGCAGCGCACCGATCGTGGTCGGCATGAGCGCGACCAACAGCGCGACCAGTTCCGCGATGTCCAGCCCGGAGAACCCGCTCGTGAAGGAAGCCAGGTACTCGCCGAAGAAGAACATCGTCGCGACCGCGACGACGAACACCAGCGTCAGGCCGCTCAACAGGATCGTCATCGCGATCTCGTTGGGCGTCTTCTGCCGCTGGGCGTTTTCGACGAGACCGATCATCTCGTCGAGGAACGACTCGCCCTGCTCGGAGGTCACCTCGATCTTGACCCGGTCGGACAGGACCTTCGTCCCGCCGACGACGGACGTCCGGTCACCGCCGGACTGGCGGATCACCGGCTCGGACTCGCCGGTGATCGCGGACTCGTCCACCGAGGCACTCCCCTCGATGACGGTCCCGTCGCTGGGGATGATGTCGCCTTCGTCGGCGAAGACGACGTCGCCGGCCTCGATCCGGTCGCTTTTGACGACCTCGACGTCTCCCTCGTCGATTTCCTCGATGGGGACGTCGGGGTCGGCGAGCAGCTTTCCTTCCGTTTCCGTCTGCAGGGCGCGCAGGCTGTCCGCCTGTGCTTCGCCTTCGAGTTCCGCGTACGCTTCCGCGTAGTTCGCGAACAGCACGGTGAACGCCAGCAGCACGGTGATCACGGCGTAGTAGACCCGCGAGCCCGTCGCGCCGAACAGCCCGGGAGCGACCGTCAGCAGCAGTCCGATGACCGTCCCCAGTTCGACCACGAACAACACCGGGTTCCCGACCAGGTGCCGGGGATCGAGCTTGACGAACGAGTCTTTGAACGCCTGTTTCTGTTGTTCCGTGTCTATGGTTAGCGTGATCTCCGTCATGTCAGATACCTCCGCTCAGGAGTTCGCCGATCGGACCGAACACCAGCGCCGGCAGGAACACCAGCGCGCTGACGATGATGACGATGCCGATCAGCAGTCCGACGAATGCGGGCGTGTCGGTATCGAGCGACCCGCGCGACTCGGGACTGGTCTTTTTGCCGGCCAGCAGTCCCGCGATGGCGAGCTGGACCGTGATGGGAACGTACCGACCCAGCAGGACCTGTGCCCCGTCCACGAGGTTGTAGTAGACGGTGTTGTCGCCGAGTCCTTCCAGCCCGCTGCCGTTGTTCGCGGACGCCGAGAAGAACTCGTACAGGATCTCCGCGAATCCCCGGAAGCCCGGGTTCGCCATCGCGTCGGTGGCGGGTTGATAGACCACGGCGTGTGCCAGCGGTACCAACACCAGTACCGGCAGCGCCAGTATGGCGACGAAGACGTACCGCATCTCCTGCCACTCGAGTTTCTTCCCGAGGTACTGCGGCCGACGACCGATCATCAGCGCGCCGATGAAGGCCGTGAGGATGACGTACATCAGGACGTTCAACAGGCCGGTCCCGACCCCGTTGCTGATGTTGTTGGTGGCGAACGCGAACAGCAACGAGAACGCCCCGAGTGCGGTCCAGCTGTTGTGCATGCTGTTGACCCCGCCGTTGGTGGTCCCGGTGGTCGAAAGCCCCCAGATCGCACTCGCCGTGGGCCCGAATCGGGTCTCTTTGCTCTCCATGTTTCCGGCCGTCTGGTCGACGGTCAGGCCGCTTTCCTGGACCTCCATCGCCACGTTCGGGCCGGTCTCGCCGATGACGGCCACGCCGGTCAGTGCGGCGTAGATGACGAAAAACGCCGCGACCAGCGCGATACCGTGACTCCGGTTGCCCACCCAGGCGCCCCACGCGTAGATGGCGCAGAACGTGCTGACGGGCATCGCGAGCGTCAGGACGAGGTTACTGAGCGGCGTCGGGTTCTCGAACGCCGTCGAGGCGTTCGCTCCGTTGATCCCGCCGCCGTTGGTTCCCCACATCTTGATCGCCTCGATGCCCGCGTGGGGCCCGACGCGGATGTTCTGGACGCCCATGGTGAACGTCTCGGCGGTGAGCTTCCCGCTCGTGATGGTCTGGACCGAGCCCTCCGCCATCAGGACGAGCGCGATGACGAACGAAAACGGGAGCAGGAACCGGACGACTCCCCGCACGACGTTCTCGTAGAAATTCCCGAGTCGCGGGTCCTCGTCGTTGTTGAACGCCCGCGCGAACGCGGGCATCAGCGCGAGCCCGGTCGCGGGCGTCAGGAACATCGCGATCCCGATCGCGAACGTGTGCGTGAACACGGAGAGGTTCTCGCCGCTGTAGTGTTGCTGGTTCGTGTTCGAGGCGACGAAGTTCATCGGAAGGACGTTCTGGAAGTACAGGACGACGTACAACAGCACCCAGATGAACGCGTTGAACACGAGAACCGCCTTCACCTGTCCCCGCCACGTCATCTCTCGTTTCGGCTTGATACCCGATAGCCGGTAGATGGCGTTCTCGATCGGCGTGAACACGCTGTCGAGCCGCTGCAACCCCGTCAAGAGACGGGGCAGTTCGTAGTTGCTGTTCGCCTGGTCGCGGTACACCCACGCGAGGTACTCGCCGACCAGGAAGATCAGAACGACGGCCAGGGTGAAAAACACCGCGTACTCGACGATCGGAGGCGGGCTTGCCATTATCAGAACCTCGTCGGATACACCATGACGTACGTCAGATACGCCACGACCGCTACGGTCAGTACTATCAGTACCGCTTCGCCGATGAGCATGCACCCGTTTTCCACTCCGAAGACTACTTATTCTTGACGGTTCGTCGGGAGGTTCTTACAACCAATCTTCTGTAAATATCGGCGATCCTCGTCCGTTCTCCGGCAGAGATGCGCGACCCTCGGCCGGAATCGAGGCGGAATCGCGTCCCCCGTCTTCACACCTCCCGCTCCCGGGTTCCCGATGTTTTATGATCCGCCCCCGGCAACCCCGGTGGTAGCATGACCGCTGTAATCATCGGAGCCGGCCGTATAGGTTCGAGTGTACTGGAATTTGCGGCCGACGCCGATGTCGAGGTGACGGTCATCGAGCGCGACTACGAACGAGCGCACGATCTCGATACGTCCGGTGATTGCCACGCGATTCACGGCGACGCCACCGAACGGGATACGCTCCACGAAGCAGGGGTGAGTGACGCCGACGCGGTCATCGCGACCACCGAGGAGGACGCGGTAAATCTCATGGTCCTGATGCTGGCTCGGGACCTGGGGTGTGAAACGCTGGTCAGTGTCGTTCACGACAAGGCGAACATTTCGATGTTTCGGGAACTGGGAGCGACGATCATCGAAAACCCCCAGCGACTGATCGCGGAGTATCTCTTCCGCGGCACCTACAACCCGGGCGTTCAGGACTTCATGCACGTCGGCGACGCGGACAGCGACGCCGAAGTGTTCGAGATATCGGTCTCGGAGGGAGCTTCGATCGTCGACGAAACGCTCGAAGAAGCGGACGTCGCGGGGTACCTCCCTCCGAGTATGGTCGTGGTCGCGGTCGAACGCGACGGTGAAGTCATCATCCCTCGCGGCCACACGAGAATCGAAAGCGACGATCTCATCACGGTCTTTTCGAAGGACGGAATAACCGAAGAAGTAGTCACGCCGTTCAGTCCCGACCGAAAGAGGTCGGTGCAGAGGGGATCCGAGTGAACGAAGCGTTTCACGGGACGTCGGGTGTGAATTCGCCGATTGACGTCAGCGAGTCATGACGTCAGGTCCTCCGCGGGGACGTGTGTACAGCCGTCACCGAGGGCGTCGGCATCTTCGGGGAGCAAGGCAACGGTAAGATACGAGGTGTACTCGCGGAAGTACTCGACCAGGTCGGCGATGCGGTCCGCGTCGACGGCTTCCAACGAATCCAGAAGCATCATCGGAACCACCTCGTAGACGTTGTGCACCAGGTACCCCGCCAACGCGATGATCAATCCGACGACCTCGCGTTCACTTTCGCTGAGATTGCTGACGGTGTCTTCGTAGCCGACCCCCCGATCGGATTCGCGGACGATGTGCAGTTCGAATCTGGTCGCAGATCCCCCGCGGTAGCCACCGTGGCTCGAATCGAACTCCGTTCCCGCCTTTCGTTCGATCCAGATACGGGCGACGTTTCTGTAGCCGAGTACCTCGAGAATCTCGTCCATGTGCTCGTTGAACGCCTCGATCGCACGTTCTTCGAGATCCCGAATTTGCGTTCGCTGTCCCTTTAGTTCCTCGCGAATCTCGTCCTGCTGAGCCCGGAGCTGCTCCCGTTCGTCCGCGAGCCGATCCAGCTCCGCGATCTCTTCTCGAACCGACGATAGCTCCTCCTCCAACTGTCCGCGCTCGTATTCGAGTTCGCTGAGCCGTTGATACCGGTCGATCAGTTCACCGTCCCGTAGTGCGTCCCGTTCCGAGACGAACTCCTCGAGACTGGAAAGCTGCTGGCGGGTCTCGTTTCGCCGGTCTCGCAACGACTCGAGCTTCCGCTCCCGCCGAGCGATTTCGGTCGAAATCTCGTCGAGACGGCGGTCGAGTTCGTCTCGGCGCTCGATTTCGTCTCGTAGCTGCTTTTGGTTTTCACGGAGGTCTTCGATCCGTGATTGGACGTCGGTGCGTTCGGCTCTTTTCTCTTCGATCACGCTCCGAAGTTCGTCCAATCGGTTCGAAATCTGGTCTCGATCGACCTGACCGCCGCACGTCCAGCACTGGACGGATTCGGACATCGGATTCAGTTTCGTTACGGTGGAGTCGACGCCGTCCGGGTGGAGGAACTCCGAGTCGGTGTCGGAAGCCAACTCTTCGTTGAACTCGACGATCGCCGAAAGATCGTTGATGCTCGTCGCAAGCGAGCGCTTCCGGGAGGTGAGTTCGGAGAGTTTCGTCTCGGTCCGCGCGAGTTCTTCCTCCGACGTCTCCACGGAGTTCCGTTCCGTCCGGAGTTCCGCCCGTTCGTCGCGAAGCGCTTCGAGGGTGTCCTCGCTGGTTCGAATTCGGTTGCCGATCGATTCGAGTTCCTGCTTCCGCTCTTCTACCGACTTCAGGGCTTCTTCCACCTGTTCGGCCTCCTCCGGGTCGGCGTCGTACTCGGCCAGCTGTTCGCGCAGTTCGGCGATCCGATCGTCGAGTTCGTCGAGTTCGTCTTCTACGGACGTCCTGCGGGACGCGAGGCTCGTGCGGCGATCCAGTTCATCGTCGATGGACCGGAGCCGCTGGCCGATTCGGTTCCGCTCGCTCTGCAACTCCTCGATTCGGCGCTGGATCGCGTCGGTATCGACGGGTCGCATGATGATGTCCCGCAGATCGTCGTCCCGAACGACCGCCCTGCGTGCGGGATTGCTCTCGGTCAGAGAGACGAACAGGTCCACGAGGTCGCTCCGCTCGGTGACGGTCCGTCCGGACGTCCGTACGGTTCCGTTCTTCCGTTCCAGATGCTGATCGTAGATGGCGTCTCCCCATTCCAACTGGATGTGGCCTTCCTCCGCGTCACCCTTGAGAGCGGGTCTCGAGCCGCCGAGGACTCCGGTCAGACCCTCGAGAAACGACGTCCGTCCGGTCGCGTTTCTGCCTCGGAGAACCGTGACTCCCGGCCGTAGCGTCACCTCGGACTCCGAGAGCCCTCCGACGTTCTCCGCATACACCGTTACAGGCTGTTCCGTGTCGAACTGACTCATACGCCCGCTATTCGGCAGGGACAGATAAGCCGTGTGGGATGTGTTCGTGTTCCGGGATCAATCCGCGCCGGGGTGACAGTCGCATCCACCCTGCTGGAGGAACTCCTCGACTCGATACGACCGTCCACAGGCGGAACACGCCACCCGAACGGACTGCGTCACCTCGGTTCGGGTGTCCGCCACCTCTCCTGCGTTTCTCAGTCGCTCGATCGTCTGTTCGATCACCCCCTCGGAACGGGCTTGTGCCCACTCGATGGTCTTCCGTCCGCTCTCGAGGTCCAAATCGGGTTCCCTTCCCGTGTCTATCTCTCTACACCCGTTGAGGTGGTTCCGGACGGTTTGATGCGAGACGAAATCCTGCTGAACGTCGTCGATGTCGACGTCGTATCGGGCCAGTTTCGACCGGAGTTCCGCCTGCCGTGCTCGGTCCGTGTCGTCGTCCGTCAGAACCGCATAGATCGTCTCCGCGTCGCCGATCACCTCCTGTGTGGCCCGATCGAGCGCCTCGGAAAGAACCCGTTTGTTGAAGAATATCGCCAGCTCGCGTAGACTGGCCCCCTGTTCTCGTTGTTGTAGTAGCTTCGCATCGATGTCTCGGATGTGATACGCCTGCGCGACTCGGGTGATCTTACAGCATGGTTCGTCGTCCTGTTCACTCATTGCCGTAGACTCCAGGTCGATCGGCGTATGTGTATCGGTTCCAACGTCGAACGTACGACAGGCTACGTCGCTGAGACGAATCTATCCGACGAGCGGATTCGAGCGGAACTCGAAACAGGCCGCTCACACGCTTGGCTTCGTTAGATCACTGAACGTATTTGAAAACGAATATGTACGACGTCGTATCTCTCCAATGATACGTTCGACGGCATCTTGCTTTCCGTCGTGATTCACCCGAAATCGGCACCCGAGCCGCGATGGCGCCGTCTTGAGGTGGTGAGCGCTATCGGCCAAAATCGCCGCGTCGGTGACCGGCACGATTCGTCGAACTTCTCGTAAAACGACACCGCGAACTGCTTCTTCGCATCGGAAAGAGCCGAACGCGCGGGAATTCGTTCATTTTGGGTCGACGGTGGTGTACAGCCAGCGACGTTCGTCATTCACATGGATCGCCATCTCGTCGACCGCGATGTGATCCGGCGCCGCATCGCCGGTCGACCGTGAATCGGCGCTCTGCACCCGATTACGGATGGCGGTTCATTTTTCGACGCCCGACCTCTCAAGATGCTGTTCAGTATTCGAAAGTGATTCATTAGAGGTCGCCGGCCAGCACCGTCTCGATACCGAGGCCGATGTCCGTCTGGACCATCTCCACACAGCGGCCCATCGTCGTGCCGGCGGTACCGACGGCGGTGAGATGCGTCAGGATGCCGGCGGCGTCGCCGCCCTCGACGCCCGTTCCGGCCTCGGTGGCTTGTAGCGGCGACCCCGAGTCGCCGGGCGACGCGCGGATGCCGGCGTACCACGACTCCGAGGTGCCGAGGTCGCCCTCCGAGACGCCGTTCGAGCCCATCGTCGGGAACACCTCGCCGTTGGCGACGCCGGCGCCGTACTGGTTGACCGGAAGGCCGGCGGGGACGGCGCCCGTCGAGACGCCGGAGGGACCGCCGAACTGCGGCAGCGAGGGGTCGACGGCGTCCTCGGCACCCGACGGGATGCGAACCAGGCCGAAGTCGTGGCCGACCTCCGAGCCGTCCGGGAGGTTCTGGCGGGCGTAGGCGACGTTCCCGAGGTCGATGGTCGTCCCGGTGAAGATCAGCCCCGTGGCCCCGCCCACCGCGCAGTCGTCGCAGACGGAGACGTCCAACCGGCTCACGTCGTAGACGTCCTCGTCGGATTCGTCGCTCCGTCGGGCGTTCTCGCTGGCGTTCTTGTCGCTCGGCAGGAAGCAGTGGCCGGCCGCGCCGATGTAGAGGTCGCCGCCGCCGTCCCGCCAGACGAAGTTGGCCGTACAGCCGGCCGTCGCCCCGTCCGGGAAGGTGATGAACATCTGCGACCCGGGGCGGATGCCGCTGGCCCGCTCGGGGACGCCGCCGGGGGCGATCGTCTCCGTCTTGTCTTCGATCTCTAGACAGGGAACCCGCTCGGCGGACTTCCGGCGGTCGACGGCGTCGCCGGCCGACGCGGTTCCGATGCCACCGACTCCCGCCGCCGTCGCCGCACCCGCTCGGAGCAGATCGCGACGCGTCAACTCGTCTCTGTCGCGCATCGTTCGCAGTCAGGATCGGATAATACAAACCGTTTACGACGTTCATAACCGGATATAATAAGTGCGTAACGGGACGACGACGGGTCCCGCGGCGTCGCGGAGCGTCGGTCGCGTCCGGCCACCGGCACCAGGTTCACCTCGACCGCCGGACCGTACGGAACATGCCGGCGTTCCGTTCTATGTCGTGACGTCCTCGTTGCCGCGGACGACGTCGAGTTCGAGGTCGATGTCGTCCTGTTTCGGCAGCTGGATGCAGCGGCTGACGGTCGTTCCGGCGGTGCCGACGGTGGTGAGGTGGGTGAGGACGCCGGCGGCGTCGGTTCCCTGCCCTGCCTCGTACTCGACGAGCCCTCGCCGTTGCCGACGCCGGCGCCGTACTGACAGACGGTCTCGCCGGCCGGAACGACGCCGTCCTGGGTGCCGATGGGACCGCCGAACTGCGGCATCGAGGGGTCGACTGCCGGCCGGAACTCCTCCGGAATCCGGACGAGCCCGAAGTCGTGACCGACCTCCTCGCCTTCGGTTCCCTCGTCGTTCGGCAGCGCCTGCCGGGCGTAGACGACCTCTCCGAGCTCGTACACTTCGCCCTGGAGCACGAGCCCGGTAATGCCGCCGAAGGTGCAGTTCTTGCACACCTTCACCGTCAACTGGGAAACGTCGTACGTCTTCTCGAAGTCGTCGCCCGCCTCGTCGTCGGCCGTCTCGTTACTCGGCAGGAAGCAGTGGCCCGCCGCCCCGATGTAGAGCGGATTCGGGCCGCCGGACCCGGCGGCCGATCCGTCCGCCGCCGTCGCGCTGCGGTCGTCCGGATCGTCGGGGTCGTCGGGGTCATCCGAATCGTCCGGATCATCCGAATCGTCCGACCCGTCGGCGCCATCGTCCCCGAGCGTCGTACCGGTGTCCCGCCAGATGAAGTTCGCCGTACAGCCGGCCGTCGTGCCGTCCGGGTACTCGATGAACATCTGCGAGCCGGGCTGGATACCGGTCGCCTGTTCGGGCACCGGCCCCGAGGCCGAGATCGTCGTCGTCCGGTCCTCGGCGTCCGTCAGGTCGACGCAGGGAATCTGCCCCTCGATTTCGACGGTATCGTTACCGCTCGCGCCTGCCGTTCCGACGACGCCGAGCCCGGCCGTGACGGTCGCACCCGTGCGAAGCAGCCTCCGACGTGGAATCTCGTTCGACATCCGAGCGTACGGTCGCGGGTCACACGTATACCGGTACTGCCGGGAATTTACCCGGCTTTATTCCGTCGGTCGAACGAGTAAAAAGTGTGTGATGTGAACGATACGCACCGTACGTACCGACGGGTTCTTGAGTGAACGTGCGTTAGCTCTGACACGATCGTTTCGACATCTGTCTCAGTTCTGTGAAGCCTTCCAGCTTCGTTACGCTTATGCGGGACGGAGTCGTACCGACGTGTATGTCACGAGCGGCCGGGCGGGTGGGCTACGACGAACTGGCGACGCTGAAGCTCGTCGCCCTCGACGGCGCGCTCGACGGCCGGACGGCGGTGACCTGCGCCGCCCTGGCCGACCGGCTCGACGCGTCGACCCAGACGGCATCGCGGCGACTCCAGCGGCTCGAGAACGCCGAGTACCTCGAACGCGAGATGACCGGCGACGGCCAGCTGGTCGCCGTCACCGACTCCGGGCGACGGGCCCTCCAGCGGGAGTACGCCGACTACCGCCGGCTCTTCGAGGGCGCCGCCGGCGTCGAGCTGTCGGGCACCGTCACCAGCGGCATGGGCGAGGGGCGACACTACATCTCACTGTCCGGTTACATGCGGCAGTTCCGCGAGCGGCTGGGCTACGAGCCGTTCGAGGGGACGCTGAACGTCGAGTTGGACGACGAGAGCGTCCGCGACCGCGCCCGGATGGACGCCCTCGAGCCGGTCGACATCGACGGCTGGGAGGACGACGAGCGGACCTACGGGCCGGCGTTCTGCTGGCCGGCGACCGTCGAAGTCGAGGCCGATACCGGCCGCCACGGGACGGCCCACGTCATCGCGCCGGAGCGGACCCACCACGGCGAGGACCAGCTGGAGCTCATCGCGCCCGACCGCCTCCGGGACGAACTGCGTCTCGAGGACGGCGACCGCCTCACGGTCCATGTCTCGGAGTAGCGACCCGACGGGCGCCCGGCGGGGCGTCGACGACGCCGTCGCCGCCGTCGCCGCCGGTGCCCCGGTGCTCGTCCACGACGCCGCCGACCGCGAGGGCGAGGTCGATCTCGTCTACCCGGCCGCCGCCGTCGACGCCGACGACGTCGCCCGGATGCGCGACGACGCCGGCGGGCTAATCTGCGTCGCGCTCCCGGACGACGTCTGTGCGACCTGGGAGCTGCCGTTCGTCCGCGAGACGCTGGATCACCCTGCCGCCGGCGCCCACGAACTCTCCTACGGCGACCGCTCGTCGTTCTCCCTCACGGTCAACCACCGCGACACCTTCACCGGCATCACGGACGAGGACCGCGCGCTCACCATCTCGGCGCTCGGGGAGGCGGCCGCCGAGGTCCGGCGTGCGACGGCGCTGGCGGGCGACGTGGCCCGCGACGCCGTCGCCGCCGGCCCGGAGGGGTTCGCCGAGCGCTTCCGGGCGCCCGGCCACGTCCACCTGCTGCGGGCGGCGCCGGATCTGCTCGCGGACCGCCGGGGCCACACCGAACTCGGGGTGGCGCTGGCCGAGGCCGCCGGCGTCGCCCCGGCGGTCGTCGTCTGCGAGATGCTCGACGAGGCCGACGGCGCGCTGTCGCCGACGGCCGCCCGCGCCTACGCCGACCGCAACGGCCTCGTCTACGTCGAGGGCAGCGACCTCCTCGAACGGTTCGACTGACCGGGCCGCCGTCACCCACCCCGAGCGCGCCGGAATCGTCAAGACTCATTACGCGTCGCCTCCACGTGTCGACCATGTCTTTCGAGGAGATGGACGTCGATACCATCTGGCAGGACGGCGAGTTCGTCGACTGGGACGACGCGCAGGTCCACGCGCTGACGCACTCGCTGCACTACGGGACGGGGGTTTTCGAGGGGGCACGGTGTTACGACACCGCCGACGGCCCGGCGATCTTCCGGTGGGAGGAACACCTCGACCGGCTGTTCGACTCCGCGAAGGTGCTCGACCTCGAGATCCAGCACAGCCGCGGCGAGCTGACGGAGGCGACGATGGAGCTGATCCGCGGCCAGGAGCTGCGGTCCTGTTACATCCGGCCGCTGGTCTACTACGGCTACGACTCGCTGGGCGTCTCGCCGGGTGACTGCCCGACGAAGACGATGATCGCCTGCTGGCCGTGGGGAGCGTACCTCGGCGAGGACGCCCTGCAGAACGGCGTCGACGTGATGGTGTCGTCGTGGCGGAAACACGCCTCCAGCCAGATTCCGACCAACGTCAAGGCCACGGGACCGTACATCAACTCGATGCTGGCCGGCGAGGAGGCCCGCCGGAACGGCTACGTCGAGGCCATCGTCCTCAACAAGGAAGGCAAGGTCGCGGAGGGCCCCGGCGAGAACATCTTCATGGTCGACGACGGCGAGATATACACCACGGGCCTGGCGGAGTCCATCCTCGACGGCATCACCCGCGACACCGTCATCCAGCTGGCGCGGGACCTCGGCTACACGGTCCACGACGACGCCAGCATCTCCCGCGGGGAGCTGTACACCGCCGACGAGCTGTTCTTCTCGGGAACGGCCGCGGAGGTGACGCCGATCCGGAGCGTCGACGACACCGAGATCGGCAACGGCTCCCGCGGCCCGGTGACCGAGGAGCTCCAGCAGCAGTTCTTCGACCTCATCGACGGCGAGCTCGGCGGCTACGACGAGTGGTTCCGGTACGTCTGAGCCCGCGACCGACACCGAAGTCGGTTTAACCGCGTCGCCACTCCGTTCCGGTATGTCGCTGCGCGTGACGTTCCTCGGGACCGGCGGGGCCGTGCCGACGACCCAGCGGAACACGAGCGGGATCTTCCTCCGCCGGGAGGGCGAGCGCATGCTGTTCGACTGCGGCGAGGGCACCCAGCGACAGATGATGCGGTTCGGGACCGGCTTCGACGTCTCCCACGTCTTCGTCACGCACCTCCACGGCGACCACGTCCTTGGCGTTCCGGGGCTGCTGCAGACGATGGATTTCAACGACCGGTCGGAGCCCGTCGCCGTCCACGTCCCGGGTGGCCGCCAGCCCGAAATCGAGCGGCTGGTCGGCGCCACCGGGACGCGGCCGTCGTTCCCGGTCCGGATCCACGGCGTCGGCGACGGCGAGGTGGCGCTGGACGCCGACGGCTACGAGGTGCGGGCCTTCGAGACCGACCACGACACCCGGTCGGTCGGCTACGCGCTGGTCGAGGACGAACGGAAGGGTCGCTTCGACCGCGAGCGGGCCGAGGAGCTGGGCGTCCCCGTCGGCCCGAAGTTCCAGCGGCTCCACGCCGGCGAGACCGTCGAGCTCGAAAACGGCACCGTCGTCGAGCCGGACCAGGTCGTCGGCGACCCCCGGCCCGGCCGGCGGGTGGTGTACACCGGCGACACGCGGCCGACGGCGGCGACCGTCGAGGCCGCCGCCGGCGCTGACCTGCTGATCCACGACGCTACCTTCGCCGCCGACCGCGCCGACCGCGCCGACCGGACCGCCCACGCGACGGCCGCCGAGGCCGCCGCGGTGGCGAACGACGCCGGCGCCCGCCGGCTCGCGCTCGTCCACCTCTCCTCGCGGTACGCCGGCGACCCCGACCCCCTCCTGCGGGAGGCCCGGGCAGCTTTCGACGGCGAGCGGGTGCTGCTGCCGGACGACGGCGACGGTCTCGACGTCCCCTTCCCGAGCGGTTAGTCGACGGGAACCGGCGCCGTTAGCGGTAACGGTGTCTCCGAACGCCCCCTCCCGCTCGCTTCGTTCCGAGGCCCGCCTCGCTCCGCGGGCGGCCGGTCCCGTTCGAGTCCTCGCCCGACGCCGGCTGACCGGCGGGCTCTCGCTCGATTGGATACTGCCTCCGGAGCGACCGAAAGCATTTACTCGGACCTGTCGTGGTGGCTAACGATGCACTCGACGTTTCCGCTCGACCGGCGGCGGCTGCTGTCGGCCGGCGCGGCGGCACTCTTGACGGGACTGGCCGGCTGTAACGACTCGGAGTCGGTCGATCCCGGCGCGCCGACCGACCAGGCACCGGCCGGGACGGGGGTGCTCGTCCGGGGTGACACCGCGCAGTTGTACGGGACCGACGCGTCCGCGGCCCGCGAGGCGACCGAGCGGCTGCTGGCGGCGTACGGCGGCGGCGCGGCCGGCGCGGACGACGACGCCGGCCTCGTCGCGGATTTCGAGTCCCGGACCGGGCTCTCGGTGGCCGAGGCCGACACCGTCGTGATCTTCGCCGACGAGCCGCGCGGGGAGTTCGCCGCCTACGTCGTCGACGGCGAGTGGTCCGAGGCGACCGTCGCCGACGCCGTCGAGTCCGCCACCGGCCTCGCCTACGAGCCCCGCGACCACGAGGGCGGCACCGTCTACGAGCCGACCGACGGCGGCCCCGAGGCCGACTATCTGGGATCCGTCGCCGACGGGCGCTACGCGGTCGGCAGCGAGGCGGCCGTCGAGGCGGCCATCGAGACGGCTCGCGCCGACCGCGAGTCGGCGTCCGGGGCGGTCGCCGGTGCCCTCGCAGACGCCGGGGTGACCGGCGACGACACGCCGGCGACGTCCGTCGTCGCGGCCACGGACGACCCCCGGGCGTACCTCCCGCCGGACGACGACGAGCGCGTGCCGGACATCGCTTCGCTGGACGTCTACGAACTGGCGACCGTCGGGACGGTCGCCTACGCGACGGACGGCTCGTCGGTCGCCGTCGACGCCGAACTGCGGGCCGACTCGCGGAGCGACGCCCGCCAGATGGCCGACTTCACCGTCACCGTCCGCTCGTTTCTGCGGAACGACGCCGACGACGCCGTCGCCGCCGAGCTGTCGAACATCGAAATCGACCAGGACGACGACGTCGTGACCATCAGCTACCGCGGCGACGTCGAGGGAGCGGCCGTTCTCGCCGGGTACCTCTGATGGGGCCGCTGGCGCTGCTCCGGAAGGAAGCCATCACGGTCCGGCGGAACCTCGGACTGTTCGTCGTCCTGCTGGTGGTCGTGCCGGCAGCGCTGGCGGCCGGGACGTCGGTTTACCAGCAGACCATCCCGCAGGACCTCCCCGTCGCCGTCGCGCCCGCCGAGGAGGCGACCACCGAGTCGGACGTGCGGCTCGTCCGCGGCGCCGTCGGCTTCTTTGCGACGCCGGTCGACTACGACGACCGGGCGGCCGCCGTCCGGGCGATGCAGCGCGAGGAGGTGTACCTGACGTTCGTCGTCCCGCCGGACCTCACCGACGCCGACGCCGAGGCGACGGTGACGGTGGTCACCGACCGGGCGAACGCGCCGCTTTCGGACCCCGCGGCGCTGACCCTCGGCCTGTTGGAGTCGCGGTTCGACGACGCCTTCCCGGCGACGGTCTCCCTCGAACAGGAGGCCGTCGGCACCGAGCGGACGCTGTCGGAGTTCATGCTCCCGTCGGCGCTGTTCGCGCTGGTCGTGCTGTACGCGCTCGTCTACGTTCCCTACCAGGTCCGGGAGGAGCGCCGCGTGATGGACCGGCTGCGGACGGAGACGCGACTCGAGTACGTCGTCGCCGCCAAGCTGCTGTTCTACGGGCTGCTCGCGGTCGTGCCGGCGGGGGTGGCGTCGGCGGCGGCACGGTACTACGGCTACGGCTTCGACGCCCTCGGCGTCGAGACGCTCGCGGTGCTCGGGCTGTCGTTTCTCTACACCGCGGCGGCGGGGCTGGCGGTTCTGTTCGCCCTGCGGCTCCGGCAGGCGGCGGTGTTCGTCAACCTGGGGCTCGCGGTCGGCGTTCTGGCGCTGTCGGGGCTGGTCTACCCCGTCGGCTTCTACTCGGCGCTGCGGCTGACCATCGCGCGGGCGCTACCGACGCATCACTCGCTGGTGGCGCTGCGGGGGACGATGCTCCGCGGCGGGTCGCTGTCGTTCTACGCCGACGCGGCGACGTGGCTCGTCGCCGCCGCCGGCGCCGCGATGCTGCTGCTCGGCGCCGCGATTCGGCGCTACGACCGGGGTGGTGTCGGTGGATGACGCCGGCTTCGCCGTCGAGGCGGCCTCCAAGCGGTACGGCGACGTGACGGCGCTGTCGGCGGTGTCGGTGACGGTCGCCCCCGGCCGGGTCCACGGCCTCGTCGGCCCCAACGGCTCCGGGAAGACGACGCTGTTTCACCTGCTGTCGGGGCTGGCCCGGCCGACGGACGGCCGGGTCGACCGCCCCGACGCCGCCGTCGGCGTCGGCTTCCAGCGGCCGCGGTTCTACCCCGATCTCACCGTCCGGGAGAACCTCTCGGTGTTCCGGTCCCTTGCCGCCGACCCGCCGCCGGCCGACTGGACCGAGACGCTGCTGGAGGCGCTGCGGCTCGACCCCGCCGCCCACCGGAAGGCCGGCGACCTCTCGGGCGGCTTCCGGACGAAGCTCGACCTCGCGCTGGCGATGGTCAAGCGACCGACGTTCCTGCTGCTCGACGAGCCACTGACCGACGTCGACGACTACTCCCGGCGGCGCATCGTCGCCTTCCTCGCCGACTACCCCGGCGAGGAGCGCTCCGTCGTCGTCTCGACGCACAACGTCGAGGCGTTCGCCGACGCCTTCGACCGGCTGACGGTGCTGGCCGACGGGACGGTCGCCTTCGACGGCCCCGTCGACGACCCCGTCGCCCGGTACCGGGCGGCCCTGGAGTAGCGCGCGCCCGCCGGCGACCGCTCCTCGCGGGTCCGCCGGTGACTACCCGCCGGGGTTCCGCCGGCGGTACATGCCGGTCGACGTCCACTCGATGACCGGGTCCTCGTCCTGATTGTACCCGGTCAGCGTCATGCGGACGTGGCCCATCTCGGGACGGCTCTCGGAGGGCCGCTTGTCAAGGACCTCCACCTCGACGCGGAGCGTGTCGCCGGGGTGGACCGGCTCCAGCCACCGTAGCTCCTCGACGCCGCTCGCGCCCATCGACGTCTCGGGGTCCAGGAAGCCGTCGACCAGCAGCCGCATGCACGCCGATGCGGTGTGCCAGCCGGACGCCGCAAGCGAGCCGAAGATTGATTCCTCGGCGGCCGCCTCGTCGAGGTGGAACGGCTGGGGGTCGTACTGCTCGGCGAACTCCTTGATGTCCGCCGCGTCGAACTCGTAGCGGCCATCGGGCTCGTAGACGTCGCCGACCTCGAGGTCCTCGAAGTAGCGTGCCATGCCGGTCGGTGGCGGCGCCCGGACAAAAAGCCGCGGCCCGTCGGGCGGTTCCGGCACGGCTTTTATACTCGACGGCCCCGTAGCCGCGTTCCGTGAGCACCCGTACGAGCGCCCTCGACTCGCTCATCTTCGGCGTCGACGTCCAGAGCGGCGACGTCCGGGGCGACGCGCCGTCGTACGCCCTCGTGGCGACCGACGGCGAGGCGATGGAGCGCGACGTCGTCAGCCGGCGGAAGCTCCGTCGGCGCATCCGGTCGGCGGAGCCGGCCATCGTCGCGACCGACAACACCTACGAACTCGCCGAGGACAAGGGCGCTCTCGTGGCGTTTCTCCGGGAGCTGCCGAGCGGGACGAAGCTGGTGCAGGTGACGGGCGACGAGCGGCCGGAGCCGCTGTCGCGGGTCGCCGCCCGCCACGGCGTCCCGTACGGGAAGCCGCCGATGAAGGAGGCCGAAGCCGCCGCCCGGCTGGCGGCCCGCAACGTCGGCTACGAGGTATCGGCGTTCACCGACACGACCGAGGTGAAGGTCGCCCGCGGTCGCTCGACGGGCGGCGGGGGCGGCTGGAGCGAGGACCGCTTCACCCGCCGCATCCACGGCTCGGTCAAGAAGGCCGCCCGCGAGGTGGAGTCGGAACTCGAGGCCGCCGGCCTCGACTTCGAGCGGGACGTCACCGAGAAGTACGGCGGCTTCTCGCAGGCGCTGTTCGAGGTCGAGGCGACGCCCGACGAGATCCCGGTGTCGGCGCGGCGCTCCGGCGACGTCCGCGTCGAGATCGAGCGGGAGCGCCGCGACGGCATCGAGTACCGCCCGCTCGCTACCCGCCGGGACCACGTCGTCGTCGGCATCGACCCCGGGACGACGACCGCCGTCGCGCTGCTGGACCTCGACGGCTCGACGCTGGACGTCTACTCGACCCGGACCGCCGACACCGCCGAGGTCATCGAGTGGATCATCGAGCACGGCCGGCCGGTGGTGGTGGCGGCCGACGTCGAGCCGATGCCGGAGACCGTCGAGAAGATCCGGCGGAGCTTCGACGCCGGCGGCTGGATTCCCGAGCGGGACCTGCCGGTCGACAGGAAGCTCCACCGCACCCGCGAGGAGCCGTACGACAACGACCACGAGCGGGACGCACTGGCGGCGGCGCTGTTCGCCTTCGACGACCACGTCGACCAGTTCGAGCGGATCGCCGCCCGGACGCCGCCGCGGCTGGACCGCGGGGAGGTCATCGCCCGCGTCGTCGGCGGCGACGACAGCGTCGAGGCCGTCGTCGACGACCTGACCGACGACGACGACGGCGACGAGGAGTCGACCGACCACGACCCCCGGGAGCTGACCGCCGAGGAAAAGAAGATCAAGCGCCTGAAGGCCCGCATCGACCGCCTCGAAGGCCACATCGACGACCTCGAGGAGACCGTCGACCGCAAGGACGACCGCGTCGAGGAGCTGGAGTCGGAGCTGTCGGCGGCCCGCCGCGAGGAGCGCAAGGAGGCCCGCGAGCGCCGCGAGGTGACCCGCCTCGAACGGGAAAACGAGCGGCTGAAGCGCGAACTCGCGGAGGCTGAGACGGCCAACGAGGAGCTGGACGCCAAGCTCGAGCGACTGAAGGAGCTGTGGAAGCTCGACCACTCGAACTTCGCGGACGTCGCCGCGGAGGAGCAGGACCTCGTGCCGGTGAAGCCGGTCGAGCAGTTCACGACCGACGCCATCGAGGCCGCCGAGGCCGACTACGGCATCGCGGCCGGCGACGTCGTCTATCTGCGGGACGCCAGCGGCGCCGGCCGCTCGACCGCGCGGCTGCTCGCCGACATGGAGCCGCGGGTCGTCCTCCGGGACGGCGGGCTCTCCGAGCAGGCCGACCGGGTGCTGTTCGACGACGAGATCCCGGTCGGGCCGGCCGACGACGTCGCCATCCGGGAGGTCGACGAGCTGGCCGTCGCCAAAGAGAGCGACGTCGAGGCCGTCGTCGACGACTGGCAGCGACGGGCCGACGAGCGCCGCCGCGAGCGGAAGGCCGAGGAACTGGACCGCCTCATCAGCGAACACCGGGCGCGCGACACGGACGATTGACGACGGGAAGATTCTTGTTCGCGGGCCGTGCACGGGGCGTCGTGATTCCGCTTCAGTTCGGCATTCCCGGGGGCCCGGAACTGCTGCTGACCCTCCTCGTCGGGCCGATCGTCGGGCTCGTGCTAGCGTACTACGTCTACACCGACGCCGAGAAACGCGGCGAGGACAACGGCGCGCTGTGGGCGGTGGTCGCCGGCCTGGCCTCCGTCGCGGCGACCCCGTTCGGCGGGCTGGTGGTCCTGTTCGTCTACGTTCTGCAGCGCGACTAGAACAGGTCGTCGTACTCCATGCCCATCGACTCGAGAAACGACTCCGTGAGGCCGTGGCCCACCAGCGCGTAGCCGACGACGACGGCGAGCGCGAGCGGGTCTCCGGGCCGCGAGCAGCAGTCGAGGGCGCCGAGGGCTTTTTCAGCCTTCTCTTCTCTCGATCCCTTATCTGAACACCACCGGCTGAACCCCCGAAGCGCTTTTTATGTCGCGCGGAGTGGTCCCGGGCGTGCTGTCTCTCCAGTTCAGCATCCCCGGCGGCCCGGAACTGCTGATAATCCTCCTCATCGGACTCCTCGTCCCGCTCGTGTTGGGGTATTTCGTCTACAACGATGCGACGGCCCGCGGCGACGATAACGCGGCGCTGTGGGCGGTCGTCGTCGCGGGGCTGACGGCGGTGACGTTTCTCGGTGGACTGGTCGCGCTCGCCATCTACTTCTGGCAGCGCGATTAGAACAGATCGTCGTACTCCATGCCCATCGACTCGAGAAACGACTCCGTGAGGCCGTGGCCCACCAGCGCGTAGCCGACGACGACGGCGAGCGCACCGACCGCGGCGCGGCGGTTCTCCCGGGCGAGGATGCCGAGCCCGACGAGCAGCGAGACGACGCCGGCGACGCCGGTGTCGCCGAGCGCCTCCCTGGCGACTTCCGTGTTCATACCACGGTGGTGCCGGCCCGGGAACAAAAAGGGACCCGAAGCATCCGCGAGCGACCGCAGAGAGCGAGCGGTTCCCGGGGACGAGTGAACGGAGTGAACGAGTCGCCGTAGCGCGCGCGGACTAACGCGCTCGACCGATGGGAGAGCGCGGCAGGAGCACGCGCGCATATTTTCCCCAAGTTTTTGCCGGGCCGTCGGCCTCGCCGACGGCCCGTGTAAAAAGTGGGTGTTTTAGAAGCTGTCGCAGACCGGGATGCCGACGGTGTCGTAGTCGTCCATCGAGGCGATGACCTCGGGGACGTCCTCCAGGGAGACGGTCTCGGAGACGATTCGGCCGGGGTCGATCTTGTCCTGCTCCATCATCGAGAAGATCTCCTCGTACTCGTGGGGCGGCATGCCGAAGGAGCCGACGAACTCCCGTTCGTCCATGACGATGGTGTCGACGGGTAACGACACCTCGCCTTCCTCCTCGCTGGTGGTAAGGCCGATCTGGAGGTTCTGGCCGCCCTTGCACAGGGAGTTCACGGAGTTGCGGCAGGTCTCGGCGACGCCCAGCGCGTCGACGCTGACCTCGGCGCCGCGGCTCGACGGCGTGTGGCCCTTGACCGCCTGTGGGACGTCCTGGACCTCGCGGACGTCGACGGTTTCGTCGGCGCCCAACTCCTCGGCCTTGGCGAGTTTGTCCTCGGCGAGGTCGACGGCGATGACGTTGGCGCCGAGGGCGTCCGCGATGTGGACCGCCGAGAGGCCGACGCCGCCGCAGCCGTGGACCGCCACCCAGTCGCCGGGCGTGACGTCGACCCGGTGGACGAGCCCGTGGAAGGCGGTGGCGAACCGACAGCCCAGGCCGGCGACGTCGACCGGATCGACGTCGTCGGGAAGCTCGATGACGTTGTGGTCGGCGTTGCGGACCGGAAACTCCTCGGCGAAGGCGCCGGGCTGAAAGGAGACGAACCCCAGCGGGACCACCCGTTCGCAGATGTTGGCCCGGCCGTCCTTGCAGTAGCGACAGGTGCCGTCGCTGAGGTTGAACGGGACGCAGACGCGGTCGCCGACGTCGAGATCCTCGACGTCCTCGCCGACCCGCTTGACGGTGCCGACGGGCTCGTGGCCGAAGATGAGCCCGGGCGTCGGCATGACGCCGACCCAGTCCCAGTCGCCCTGCCAGGCGTGCCAGTCCGACCGGCAGATGCCGCAGGCTTCCGTCTCGACGACGATGCCGTCGGCGTCCGGCTCCGGGCGGTCGACCTCCTCGATTTCCATCCGCTCGCCGACGTCCTCGAAGACGACGGCGCGCATCGTCTCCGACTCCTGTTCCGTGCCGGTGGTGCTCATGGCGCACATCCTGCCTTCCCATCGGTTTAATACTTGTTACGCCGCATCAACACGCCGTCCTTCGCAGGCGGCGGAGTTATGAGTGAAGTCGAAGTGATTCGCAGAGGTGGTGACGACTTCCGGCAAACGGCCGGCTTCGACGGTCGGGGGCGGCCGGCGCGCGCTCCGGTCAGGCGACCGATTGGGTTTTCTCGAGAGGCACAGACCGGCGTGGAGCGCCTGAAAACAATTAAACGCCTTCCTGTCCAACCGTGGACCATGAGCGACGACGAGGGGCGAACGAACCTCCGGATGCCGGACGACGACGAGGTGTTCGCCGTCGTCACGAACATGCTGGGGGCCAACCGGGTGAACGTACGCTGCATGGACGGCGAGGAGCGCACCGCCCGCATCCCGGGACGGATGCAGAAGCGCATCTGGATCCGCGAGGACGACGTCGTGCTGGTCGAGCCGTGGGACTGGCAGGACGAGAAGGCCGACGTGGTGTGGCGCTACGAGAAGCAGGAGGCCGACCAGCTCCGCGAGGAGGGCCACATCCGCAGCAGCGTCTGACGACCGGTGACGCTTTCAGTCGCCGCCGCGTAGCCGGCCCGATGACCGAGGAGTACGGCCTGCTCGAGGTCGAAGAGGACGCGGAAGCGGGCGACGAGTGGGAGGAGCTCGACGTCGCCGACACCGAGGCCGACCGCATCGCCCGCCGGCAGGACCGCGAGTTCCTCGAGTTCCGCAAGCGGATCGTCGACACCGAGCAGTTCAAGGTGACGGCGTCGGTGTTCGACGACGCGACGCTGGGGGCGCTGTACAAGCTGGTTCAGGACGGCCACGTCGACGCCTTCGGCGGCCCCATCTCGACCGGCAAGGAGGCCAACGTCTACACCGCCCTCGGGCCGGACGGGGAGGTCGCGGCGAAGATCTACCGCATCAACGCCTCCGACTTCCAGGACATGCGGGGTTACCTCGACGGTGACCCCCGGTTCGACGGCATCGGTGCCGACAAGAAGCAGGTCGTCGTCGCCTGGGTTCGCAAGGAGGCGTCGAACCTCGAGCGGGCCAGACGTGCCGGCGTCCGGACCCCCCGGCCGATCGCCGTCGAGCGGAACGTCCTCGTGATGGAGTACCTCGGCACCGACGACGGCCGCGCGAAGCGGCTGAGCGAGGTCAACGTCGAGAACCCCGACACCGCCTACGAGGTGGTTCGGGAGTACGTCCGCCGACTGTACGACGCCGGGCTCGTCCACGGCGACCTCTCGGAGTACAACGTCGTCTTCCACGAGGGCCAGCTGTACATCATCGACCTCGGGCAGGCGGTGACGGTCCACCACCCCAACGCCGGGGAGTTCCTCGAGCGGGACTGCCGCAACGTCGCGAACTTCTTCGCCCGACAGGGCGTCGACGCGACGCCCGACGGGCTGCTGTCGTACGTCCGGGAGCACACCACGCCCGACGACGACGTCGACACCGACCCCGGCAGCGACGACGACGCGGTGCCGGACGGCGCCTCGAGCTTCGCCGAGGAATGACCGGTCGGTTTACATTCCGGTGTCTTCGGTGACGATCAGCTCGAATTCGGGTTCGTCGTCGTCGGGTTCGACGTAACCGGCGGCGAAGGCCGTGTACGCCGCCCCGCCGTCGAGGCTCACGTCGGCCTCGCCGACGATGTCGCCGTCGTTTTCCTCGGTGTCGGCACGGACCTCGAGGGTGTAGTCGCCGGCGGGGACCTCGATGGAGTCCGAGTTGCCGAACTCGATCCCGTCGAACAGCACCTCCCCGTCGGCGGTGATGTCGACGTCCGGCGCGTCCGGCGACGCGTGGACGGCCCGGACCCTCGCGGTGTCGCTGCCGGGATCGGAGTTGTCGTCTTCGAGCACGAGGGCCTCGAACGACTGGTCGGTGTCGTCGCCGACCTCGCCGATGGCCGCGATCGTGTAGTCCGTTTCGGCCTCGACGCTCACGTCGCCGCTGAAGACCGTCGTCTCGGAGTCGCCGGCCGGCGTTATCTCGACCGCGTACGTACCGGCGTCGAGCTCGAGGTAGCCGCTGGTTTCTCCGAAGGGAACGTCCTCCAGAACCGCCTCTCCGTCGACGTAAACGTCGACGTTCGGCGCGTTCGGCGACATGTGAGACGCCCTGACTCGCGCCGACGCCGCCATCATCTCGGTATCGGTGGGCGTGTCGGTTTCGGTGTCGGTTTCGGTGCCGGTCGGAGTGGCGGTTTCCTCGCCGCCACCGCCGTTGCCGTTGCCGCCGTTGCACCCGGCGAGTGCGACCGTCGCTCCGACGCCCGCCAGAACTCGTCTGCGGGTAACAGTCGTGTCGTCTGACATCGTCCACTCGGCGCCGCGAATGACAGGGCATTAATACATTTCGTAACTCGGGCTCGAATCGGGCGAAAATTGGGCGAAAAACGGGCGCAGATGGTTCGAGAATCCTGTATAGCGCCGATTTAGCCGAAAGCATTTTTATCGCTGACATGCGCATACGTTCACATGAAAACCGAGGGCAGCTCCTGGGGTGGGTCCCGTCTCCGGCGGCCGTCGCGCCGGCGGACGGCGGTGGCGACCGGAGCACCGGCCACGGGGCGGGGGGTCCCGCCGATGATCCGACGGCCGCCGCAGGACGGGCCGTCGCCGCGGATGCCGGTGGTTTCTTGTCAACCCATGGAGAACCCAGGAGGTGATGGATACGGTCCTCTGGCAGACGCTCGCCGGCACGCGCGGCGGCCCGAACCGGGCCCGTATCCTTCGCGCGCTGGATGAACGTCCCAGGAACGCGAACCGCCTGGCGGAGGACCTCGATCTGGCGTACAACACGGTTCGTCACCACCTCGACGTGCTCGAACGGAACGACATCGTCACGAGCGGTGACCAGAGCTACGGAACGGTCTATCTGCCGAGCGACCGAACCCGGAACCACTGGGAGATCGTCGAGGAGATCGTCTCACAAGCGGATGACTGACATGAGCTACGAACCGCACGGACGGCGTCGGTTGCCGCTCGCGACCGGAGGCACCGCATGAGCGCGATACTGAACGCCGCCCGCGTCGCGGCGGCGCTGAACATCGGTCTCCTGCTCGTCCTCCTGGTCGTGTGGGGGCGGACCTACCGCGAGATCCGCTCTCCGCTCACGCTCGGCTCGATGCTCTTTTCGGCCCTGCTTTTGGCCGAGAACGTCGTCGCGCTGTGGTTCTACCTGTCCCCGCCGTCGATGCCGAGCGCCGCCGTCGAGGTGATGATGGTGCTCCAGGTGCTGGAGACGACCGGTATCGGGGTTCTCGCCTACGTGACCTGGCAGTGACGGTCCGCCGGCGCCGTGGTCGCGCGCCGGACCCGTTACCGCGGCGACCCGACCGGTCGGGGGCCGACCGGACGCACCCGCGGGAGCGTCGAAAAGTGGGGGGGGGGAGCCGGTCTGCATCTTATGATCAATACAGAGCACGTATGGTATGGATGGTTTATACTGAATCGCTCTACAACGAACCGCAACACCTTGAAAGCCCTCGGCCGTCTCCAGTCGCGCGGCTCGCTGCGCGCGCTCGCGCTGCTCGCGTGCTTGCGTCGCCGTGCTTCCCGGAGCCGGCCTCGCCCTTTCAGTCCGCCAGGGACAGCCCGCTGGAAAGCCGGGTCCTGGCGGACTGAAAGGGCGAGCGGCGCTCGGTCCCTCCCGGACGACGCAAGCACCGCAACGGAGTGAGGAGCGCAGCGAGTCCCGGAGCGGTCGAGCGCCGCGAGGGCTTTCGAGGGCCGTACGTTGAGGTCACTCGTGCATTCGTTCTATACGCACCGCGAC
This sequence comes from Halobacteriales archaeon QS_4_69_225, assembly GCA_003020965.1. Classification (GTDB taxonomy): domain Archaea; phylum Halobacteriota; class Halobacteria; order Halobacteriales; family Haloarculaceae; genus Natronomonas. The sequence continues at coordinate 246,068 of PXRL01000010.1, read as the reverse complement.
ACAGCAATCCGAGACCAGGTCACGCACCCGCCCTCGAACGAGGGACCTGTGTCACGGGCCCTGCTACTCGAAGGCGTGCTGTCGCAGGGTCTCCATCGAGACCGTGTCCAGCACCGCCTCGTTGGTCGCCGCCAGCACCACCGGCGGGACGGTCGGCTCCGGCGCCCGCCCGTTTTCGACGGCCTCCAGGGCCTCCACCCACCGCGGAACGCAGAGACACCAGCGGTCGCCGGGGTCGAGCCCCGGGAAGTTCAGCTCCGGTCGCGGCGTCGCGAGGTCGTTGCCGCGCTCCTTCCCGAAGGCGAGAAACGCCTCGGTCACCACGGCACACAGCTCGTGGCGGCCGGGGTCGCGCTCGTGACACGCACACCGGCCGTCCCGCTCGAAGCCGGTCATCGGGTCGGTGCTGCACGGTTCCAGGGGGTCGCCGAGGACGTTCCGCTGGGCCATACCGACACGAGAAGCGGCGGACGGAAAAGTCCCCGACGGTCGTTCCGGCCGGCCCGGGCGCCGTCCGAGGCTTCTTTTCCGAGCGCCGAGAACGACCGGTCATGCAGGTCGGCGTCATCTCCGACACTCACGACAACGTCCCGGCCGTGGAGGCGGCGATGGATCGCTTCGAGGCGGCCGGCGTCGACGCGGTCGTCCACTGCGGGGACTTCGTCGCGCCGCCGGTGATTTCCCACCTCGACCGCGAGGGCGTCCCCGTCCACGCGGTCCGCGGCAACAACGACGGCGAGCGGGAGGGGCTCGTCTCGGCCTTCGGTTCCCTCGATGGTGGCACGCTGCACGGGCGGTTTGCCGAACTCGAACTCGACGGCCACGCGTTCGCGGTCCTGCACGGCGAACGGCGGCCGGTGATCGAGGCGCTGGCGGCCGGCGATTACGACTACATCTGTCACGGCCACTGGCACGTCCGCGAGCGGCGAGAAGTCGGCGGGACGACGGTCCTCAACCCGGGGGCGCACTTCCCGACCGTCGCCGAAGAGCACCGGACGATCGCCGTCGTCGACACCCGGACCGGTGAGGTGGCGTTTCACGACGTCGGGGCGTCGGTATGAACGTCACCGTCCGGGCGGCGTCGGCCGACGACCTCGAGGCGGTCGTGGCGGTGGCCCGCGACGCCTGGTACGCCGCCTACGGCGGCTTCCTCGACCCCGAGACCGTCGAGGCGGGGCTGGCGCGGAACTACGACGAGGCGGTGCTGTCGGCGGCCGTCGACCACGACGACGTGGAGTTCCTGGTCGCGGTCGACGACGGCGAGGTGGTCGGATTCGCCAGCGCCGAACGGACCTGGGCCGACGAGGTCGAGCTCCACACCCTCTACGTCCACCCGGACCGGTGGGGCGACGGAATCGGATCGACGCTGCTGGAGGCCGTCGAGACGTGGGCCCGGGGGCTGGACGTCGACCGGGTTGCCTGTGGTGTCTTCGCGGACAACGCCGTCGGCGTCGGCTTCTTCGAGGCCGCGGGGTTCACCCGCGGCGACGAGACGCGGGCCGAACTCGCCGGCGAGTATCACCCCGAAGTGGCGTTCGAGCGCGAGCTGTAGGCGGCTCCGGCGGGCGTGGCCGTCGTCGCCGTCGTCACCATCGGCGAACAGTTAAAAGGCCGTACGTCCAACCGGAGATATGAAACACGTCACCATTCCCGACGACCGCATCGGTGTTCTCGTCGGCGAGGGGGGTGAGACCATGCGCGAGATCGAGTCCCGCGCGGAGGTCCGGCTGGACATCGACTCCGAGACGGGGTCGGTGCGGATCGAGACCGTCGGCGACCCGATTCGGGGGCTGAAGGGTCCCGACGTCGTCAAGGCCATCGGCCGGGGCTTCTCGCCCGAGGCGGCGATGCGGCTACTCGACGACGAGATGCAGCTGTTCGAGATCGTCGACATCGAGGCGGCCACCCGCAACAAGAACGACCTCCGGCGGCAGAAGGGGCGGCTCATCGGCGAGGACGGCCGGACCCGGGAGCTGATGGAGGAACTCAGCGGCGCCGACGTCGTCATCTACGGGACGACGCTGGGTATCATCGGCACGCCCGAGCAGGTCGACGCCGTCCGCAGCGCCGCCGAGATGATCCTCGACGGCGCGCCGCACGGCGCCGTCTACTCGTTTTTGGAACGGCGGCACGACGAGATGCAATCCAACGACATCGAGTACCACCAGTTCACCGGCTGACGGCTCATACTGCCGGCCGTAATCACGTGAAAGTTGAACCGGGTGTCCGATTGTAGCCGTTCGATAGAAATTGTTTCGCGGCGCCGCGGGTCGGAAAGGGAGACGGCCGGCAGTATCAGAAGGGGGCGTCGTCGGTCCCGCCGTCGGCGGCCGCCTCCGGCGCGTTCAGCGTCTCCGCCAGCTCGCCGCGTTCTTCCAGCTCCGCGAGGACGTCGCTGCCGCCGACGAACTCGCCGTCGACGAACGTCTGCGGAATCGTCTCCCAGCCGCTGTGGGTTTCCAGCTCCTCGCGGAAGGCCTCGAGGTTCTGGAGCGCGTCGATCACCTCGACGTCCTCGCGGTACTGCCGGACGAGTCCGAGCGCGCGCTCGGAGTAGCCGCACTGCGGCATCAGCTCGTCGCCCTTCATGAACAGCGCGACCTCGTCGTCGGCGATGGCCGTCTCGACGCGGTCGGCGACCTCGTCGTCGTCGAGTTCGGGTTCGTTCGGGTCGAAGGTCATCCTACCTGCGTTTCGACGACCAGCGGGAAATGCGTGTCGGCGGTCGCAGACCGTCCGACGGCGCGAGCGCCGAACGGTGGTATAAGTAGCTTTCGTGCGACCGGGTCGCAGGGTTGCCCGGCTCTCCTCCGGGGGTTTCGTCCCGGCGCTTCAGGAAGTTTTATATAGAACCACAGACAATCATCCGGACGACCATGGCACAACAGATGGGCAACCAGCCCCTCATCGTTCTTTCCGAGGAGAGCCAGCGAACGTCATGGACAAGATGCTCGTCGACTCGACGGGCAACGTCGTCGTCACGAACGACGGCGTCACCATCCTCGGCGAGATGGACATCGAGCACCCGGCAGCCAACATGATCGTCGAGGTCGCCGAGACCCAGGAGGAGGAGGTCGGCGACGGCACCACGACGAGCGTCGTCATCGCCGGCGAACTGCTGTCGAAGGCCGAGGACCTGCTGGAGCAGGACATCCACGCGACCATCCTCGCGCAGGGCTACCGGCAGGCCGCCGCCCGCGCCAAGGAGATCCTCCGGGAGATCGCCATCGACGTCGACGCCGACGACACCGACAAGCTGGAGTCCATCGCCGCGACGGCGATGACCGGCAAGGGCGCCGAGGCCTCGAAGGACCAGCTGGCGGAGCTGACCGTCGAGTCGGTCCGCGCGGTCGCCGACGACGACGACATCGACACGGACAACATCAAAATCGAGAAGGTCGTCGGCGGCTCCGTCGACGAGTCCGAACTCGTCGAGGGCGTCCTCGTCGGCAAGGAGCGCGTCCACGACAACATGCCGTACTTCGCCGAGGACGCCGACATCGCGCTGTTGGACACGCCCATCGAGGTCAAGGAAACCGAGATCGACGCCGAGGTCAACGTCACCGATCCCGACCAGCTCGAGCAGTTCCTCGAGCAGGAAGAACAACAGCTGCGGGAGATGGTCGACCGGCTGGCCGACGTGGGCGCCGACGTCGTCTTCTGCCAGAAGGGCATCGACGACATGGCCCAGCACTACCTCGCGGAGGAGGGCATCATCGCCGTCCGCCGCGCCAAGAAGTCCGACATGAAGGCGCTGGCGCGGTCGACCGGCGGCCGCGTCGTCTCCAACATCGACGACGTCACCGAGGGTGATCTCGGCTTCGCCGGCTCCGTCGCCCAGAAGGATATCGCCGGCGACGAGAAAATCTTCGTCGAGGACGTCGACGAGGCCCGCGCGGTCACGCTCATCCTCCGCGGCGGCACCGAACACGTCGTCGACGCGGCCTGCGCGACTACGCCGACTCCGTCGGCGGCCGCGAGCAGCTGGCCGTCGAGGCCTTCGCCGACGCCGTCGACGTCATCCCGCGGACGCTGGCGGAAAACGCCGGCCTCGACCCCATCGACTCGCTGGTCGATCTTCGCAGCCAGCACGCCGACGACGACGCCACCTTCGGGCTCGACGCCTACACCGGCGACGTCATCGACATGGAAAACGACGGCGTCGTCGAGCCGCTCCGCGTGAAGACCCAGGCCATCGAGTCCGCCACCGAGGCGGCCGTCATGATCCTGCGCATCGACGACGTCATCGCCGCGGGCGACCTCAAGGGCGGCGGCTCCGACGACGACGAGGGCGACGACGCCCCCGGCGGCCCCGGCGGCGGCATGGGCGGCGGTATGGGCGGTATGGGCGGCGGCATGGGTGGCGGCATGGGCGGCATGATGTAAGGCCCCCGAGACGCCACGCCACACCACCCCTCCCGTTCCGCTCGCATCGCCCGCCGAACGCTTCTCGTATTTATCGATCCGATAGCACCGGCTGTCGTCTGGTGCCCACACGGAGGTGAAGCCGGGGCGTCCCGCCGGTCGGTGCCCGGACGCCCGTTCCGGTCACCACGGCTCGCCTTTCAGCCCCAGCGCGTAGGCGCCGGCGTTCGTCCCGACGTGTAACAGCGGCGTGAGGACGACGACCACGATCAGCACCGGGGGTGTGAACGTCGCGCGGAACCACCCGGCAGCGATCAGGAACGTCAGCGCCAGGGCGGCGACGACGAAGTCCAACTGGTCGACGCCGGGGAGGGCGGCGCCGCGCTCGCGGCCGGTCCGGCGCTTGAGGAACGACGCGAGGATGTCGCCGAGCATCGCGCCGGCCGGCAGCGACGCCGCGGCCGACGCGGGAAAGACCGGCAGCCCCAGGCCGGTCAGGTCGGTCGCCGCGGGTGCCAGCAGGTTCAGCGCGAGCGCGACGACGACCCCCGCGGCCGTGCCGGCGACGGTGCCGCGCCAGGTCTTCCCGTCGCCGAGGGCCCGTCTACCGTCTCCGAGGGTCCGGCCGCCGTCGATCGGCCGGCCGCCGCCGGCCAGCACCGCCGCGTTGTTCGGGACGTACGCCGGCAGCATCACCCACACGGCGACGACGACCGTCTCGACCACCATGTTCCCGGCTCCGACCGGCGGTTTCAAAAGGCCGGCGGGTCGCTCCGGAAGGGGCAGGCTCTTGGGTCGGGCGGCAGTATTTGCCAGCATGATACCGCCCATCGCCCGGCGGTTCGTCGCCGGCGAGACGGCCGCGGCCGCCGTGGACCACGCCCGTCGGCTCGACGACGACGGCGTCGGGACCATCCTGAACCTCCTGGGCGAACACTACGACGACCGCAACCCGGCCGACGACGACACGGCGACGTACCGCGAGCTGCTCGCCGACCTCGGGCGGACGGAGTTCGACGCCTGCGTCTCGGTGAAACCCTCGCAGCTCGGGTTGGACGTCGGAGAGTCGGTTTTCCGGGAGAACCTCGGGCGGGTCGTCGACGCCGCCGCCGACCACGACCGTTTCGTCTGGGTCGATATGGAAGACTACACGACGACCGACGCGACGCTGGACGCCTTCGAGACGCAGGTCGAGCGCTACCCCGAGATGGGGCTCTGTCTGCAGGCCAACCTCAGGCGGACGCCCGACGATCTCGAGCGGCTCGCGGCGCTGCCGGGGAAGGTCCGGCTCGTGAAGGGCGCCTACGAGGAGCCGCCGGACGTCGCCTACACCGACAAGGCGCGGATCGACGAGGCCTACCGGGAGCTGCTGGAGCAGGCCTTCCGGACGTTCGACGGCGTGGTCGGCGTCGGGAGCCACGACCCGGAGATGCTCGGGCTGGCGGCCGACCTCCAGGAGGAGCACGACACCGACTACGAGGTCCAGATGCTGATGGGCGTCCGCGAGGACACCCAGCGGGAGCTGGCGGCCGACGGCGTCCCGGTCTACCAGTACGCGCCGTACGGGACGCGGTGGCTGTCGTACTTCTACCGCCGGGTGATAGAGCGGAAGGAGAACGCCCTCTTCGCGCTGCGAGCGGTCGTCAACGGGTAGTCGAGGGTCAATCGTCGATCGCCTCGGTCTCGTCGGCCCGGGCCACCGGACCGCCCTCGGTCACGTCGATGGCGATGCCGGGGTCGGTGTTCTCGCCGAAGCCGGCGCTGAGGATGCGCGTCAACGCGTCCTCGACGTTCTCGTCGACCTCGGTGTAGCGGTCGGATTCGACCTCGACGACGTAGCCGGTCGTGATGTTGGGCGCCGTCGGCAGGAAGAGCACGTCGCGGCCGTCGGGGGTCGTCTTGCCGGTCTTGAACGCGGTCATCCGCATTCCGTCCCACACCTCCAGCTTGACCGGCGTCTGGAGGTCCTCGGGCCCGGAGACGGCGGTCTCGACGGCCATCTTCGAGGCGTTGTAGACGACGCGGAGCCCCGGCACCTGGTTCATGAGGCTGTCGATGGCGGTCTCGAGGAGGTCTCCGAGCGTCGTTCGCATCAGATAGCCGACCGACAGCACCAGCATCGCGAACACCGCGAGCACGATCACGACCCGCACTCCGGTCGGCTGCTCGGCCAGTACCTTGTCGATGTACGGAATGTTGGCGATGGCCCGGTAGATGAAGGTGACGACGTACGCCACGACGAGAAGCGGGACGAGGATGACCAGTCCGCTCGCGATGTCCCGCTTCCAAGAGGACGACAGCATTCGTCGGTGTATTCGGCTACCAAGTATTGAGCGCTTCGACCGACGGTCGGGCTCGCTCCGCCGGGAGGCTTCCGCCTCCTCGGGCATCGAGGCCGTCTATTGTGCCCGCCCGCCGGCGCGGTACCGACAGGGACCGCCCACACACCGTCGGCGGGCCCGGGCCGCGGCCGGTAGAGCTTTCGCTCGCCGGCGACCCCGACGATGCATGGACGCCTTCGTTTACGGGACGCTCCGGGAGCCGGATCGCGCCCGCGAGGTGGTCGGCCACGCCGACTTCGGACCGGACGCTCGACTCGTCGGACTCCACCGGGTCGAGGCGCGCTACCCGACGCTCGCACCGGGCGGCGAGACCGACGGCCGGGTGCTGCGGCTCCGGGATGGCGACCTCGCGGCCCTCGACGCCTACGAGGGCGTCGACCGGGGACTCTACGTCCGCGTCCGGGTACCGGACGGCGGTGGCGGCCTGTGGACGTACGTCGGCGACCCGGCGGCGCTGGACGCCGAAGTCGCGTGGCCGGGTGACGGCCCCCTCCGGATGCGGGTCACGGGGTACGTCGACCGACACGACGTCCGCGTCGAGCGGTAGCGAGCAGGCGGAACGGCGACGTGACGACGGCCCGTGTTCCGCACTCCCGCCCCGGCGGACCGTCGGCGCTCGTCAGCGGATACGGCCGTTGGCCGCGCCCTGGTACATAAACCGTCGCCGGCAGCTGTCGCTCAGAAGGAGACGTCCGTCTCGATGTCCTCGGTCGCTTCGTCGAGGCCGTCCTCGGTCATCTCCTCGGTGAACCGCTCGCCCGCCTCGGCGCCCGGGACGGCGTCCTCGAACTCGATCCGGAAGCGCTCGCTGACGCGGCGGGCCTCCCTTTCGGCTTCGACGACCCGCCGGTACCGCCGAACTGCCGACCCGTCGACGTCCAGTCGGTCGGCGATTTCCGCCGTCGATTCGCCGTCGGCGAGGTGGTCGCGGAGCGCCGCGAGGTCGAAGGGGTCGGTGTCCGTCTCGCGGACGAGGTGGAGGTCCATCCGAGCGCGAAACGCCTCCCGCGGCGAGACGTCGAGCGCCTCGGCGATGTCGTCGTCGTCGCCGTCGTCGTCGTAGAACCGCCTGACGACGGTCGCCAGCTCCGCGTCGGACAGCTCCGTCTCGAACTCGTGGTCGGCACGCATCCGCTCGATTATCTCGATCAGACGCTCCCGCGACGCCCCCTCGTCGGTCAGCGAGCCCCGCGATTCCTCTTGGGTCTCGGTGACCGTGTCCTCGTCGGCGACTCTCCTGAAGATGTCACGGAGTTCGTCGGTGTTTTCGGTCACGGGGACCGTACGGTTCGCGTTTTCGCCACATAAACCCGGCGCCGAACGTCAACCGATAGGGTGAAGCCGGTCGACGGGAACCAGGCTCCATGAGCGACACGACGACGTCCGACGTCGATCTGGTCGGTGACGAGACGACGCTCAACATCGCCCGAGCGGCGCTGTTGGCGGCACTGACCGGAGCGTTCGCCATCGTGGGGTCGATCCCGATTCCATTTTCGCCCGTACCGTTCACGCTCCAGGTGCTCGGCGTGTTCCTCGCCGGATTGCTACTCGGGCCCGTCTGGGGCGCAGCCTCGATGCTCCTCTATCTCGTCGCGGGCGCCGTCGGCGCGCCGGTGTTCGCGGGCGGGTCGGCCGGTATCGGCGTGTTGGCCGGACAGACCGGCGGCTACCTGTTTTCCTATCCCGTCGCCGCGGCGGCAGCTGGCTACCTCGCACACGGAGGGAGCGAACTCACCGACCTCCGCGTGGTTCCGCCGATCAGGCCGCTCGCGGGTATGACGGCCGCAATCGTCATCATCTACGCCCTCGGAACCGCGCAGTTCGCGTTCGTGAACGACGTCGGGCTCGTCGAGGCACTGACGCTCGCCTCGCTCCCGTTCATCCCCGGTGACGTGTTCAAGATGTTCATCGCGCTCGTACTCATCCGGAGCGGATCGCTCAACGAACACGTTCTGCCGAAGTGAAATGATCGAGACGCGGGACCTCGTCCACCGGTACGGAGACGAGGCCGCTCTCGACGGGGTTTCGACGCGAATCGACGACGGCGAGTTCGTCGTCCTCGCCGGCCCGAACGGCTCCGGGAAGACGACGCTCGTCCGTCATTTCAACGGGCTGCTGGAGCCGGACTCGGGGACCGTCGAGGTCGACGAAACGGACGTCTTCGCGGACCTCGTCGCCGCCCGAACGGAGGTCGGGATGGTGTTTCAGACCCCGCGGGACTGCTTCGTCGCCGCGACCGTCGCGGCCGACGTGGCGTTCGGCCCCGAGAACCTCGGGCTCCCACGGGCCGACATCGACCGCCGGGTCGAGGCGGCTCTCGCCGCAGTCGAACTCGACGGGTACGGCGAGCGGCGCATCGACCGCCTCTCGGGCGGCGAACGGGCCCGAGTTGCCATCGCGGGCGCGCTGGCGATGGAGCCGTCACACCTCGTCCTCGACGAGCCGTTCACCGGCCTCGACTGGCCGGCGCGGGAGTCGGTCCTCGACCGACTCGAGGCACTCCACGACGCCGGAACCAGCGTCGTCGTCGTCACGCACGACCTGCGGGACGTCGTGTCGCTGGCCGACAGGATCGCGGTGATGTCGGCGGGACGAGTCGTCCGCACCGGGACGCCCGACGCGGTCCTGCCGGACCTCGACGACCGGGGTGTCCGTCGGCCGTGACCCTCGCTTATCGTCCCGGCGACTCCGTTGGCCACCGGCTCGACCCCCGCTCGAAGTTCGCCGTCCAGGTCAGCTTCGTCGTCGCCGCCTTCGTTTATACCACTCCCTGGGGACTCGTTTGGCTCACCGCACTGACCGGAGTCCTGATGGCCGCGGCCGATACCTCCCCGGTCGTCACCGTCCGGGAACTGAGATACCTCGTGCCGTTTCTCGTCGGCGCACCGGTGCTGCAGGGACTGACGCTCGGGACGCCGTGGTTCGTCGTCGCCGACGCCGTTCCCCCGGCGCTGGCCAGCTACCGCATCCTGCTCGTCCTGTTCGTCAGCGCGGCCTACGTTCGGACGACGCCGGTTCGGGCCTCGAGAGCCGCGATACAGCGGACCGTTCCGGGCCGGTTCGGCCGCTTTCTCGGCGTCGGCGTCGCGCTCGTGTTCCGGTTTCTCCCGCTGTTGCAGCGGGACCTCGCACGAATCCGGGACGCACAGCGAGCACGACTCGGAGGGCAGCGGTCGGTTCGGGACCGTGCCCGGCTTCTGGCGGTCGCCGGGTTCAACCGCGCCTTCCGGCGGGCCGACCGGCTCGCGCTCGCGCTGCAGGCCCGCTGTTTCGCCTGGAACCCCACCCTCCCGCCGCTCCGACTCGGCCGCCGGGATCTCCCGGCGCTGGCCCTGGCCGTCGGGCTGTCGGCGGCCGCCCTCTACGGTGCAGTTTGAACGACCCGGCAATCGGGGGCTCCATCGATTTGTGGATGTGCCGTAGGCGGTCTCACGACCCGGTGTAACAAGTCTTAAGCGGGTAGCTCCCTGCTTGTATTCGTATGCCACCGGCGCTTCCGCTGCAGACGGGCGGCGACGTCGCCCGGGACACCTTCTGGCAGATCGGCCCGGTCCAGAAGGTGGTGTTTTACTTTCTCGCCACCCTGACGGTTCTCGTCGCCGCCGTCGGGATCTACGGGCGGTTCGCCCGCTACGCCGAGGGAACGGAAGACTGGTTCGACCGCCTCGACAACCTGCCGGAACGGGTCGCCTCGGCGGCGAAGGTGATCGCCTCGAACGAGAAGCAGTTCAACCGCGACCTGGTCGGCGGGCTGATGCACGCGTTCATCCTCTGGGGCTTTCTGACGCTGCTCATCGCGACGACCATCCTGTTCATCGACCTCGACATCTACCAGGTGGCGACCGGCGAGTCGTTCTGGGTCGGCGACTTCTATCTGTCCTACCAGTTGGTGACCGACGCTCTGGGGCTGCTGTTCGTCGTCGGGCTGGGGGTGGCGCTGTGGCGCCGCTACGCCGTCCGCAAGGAACGGCTGTGGGGCAAACACACCAACTGGGAGGACGCCTTCCTCGTGTGGTCACTGTTCCTGCTGGGAATCGGCGGCTTCCTGCTGGAGGGGCTGCGCATCATCGGCCAGGGCGCCGAGTCGGTCAGCTTCGTCGGGACGGCCGTCGCCGTCGGCTTCGCCGCCGCCGGCATGGACAAATCGATGGCCGCCGCCGTCTACCCCGTCGCCTGGTGGTCGCACTCGATTCTGGCGTTCGTCTTCATCGCCGCCATCCCCTACGCCAAGCCGTTCCACATGTTCTCGTCGTTCGCCAACGTCGTCACGCGCGACGAGAAAGCCGGCGCCCGCCTGCCGGGCGTCCCCTCGGACCTCGACGCGACCAACGCCGAGTCCATCGACGACTTCTCCTGGAAGGAGCTGCTCGACCAGGACGCCTGCACGAAGTGCGGGCGCTGTTCGGCGGTCTGTCCGGCGAAGGCCTCGGGGCGGCCGCTGGACCCCCGCGACGTCATCCTCGACCTGAAGGAGTACCGCCGGTCCGTCGACGCCGGCGGCGAGCCGAAAGAGATCATCGCCGACGGCGGCGGCGTCATCGACACCGAGACGATGGAGTCCTGCATGGCGTGTATGGCCTGCATGGACGCCTGCCCGGTCGAGATCGAGCACCTCAAGAGCTTCACCCGGCTGAACCGCCAGGCCGTCGACCAGGGCGACGTCCGGCCGGAACTCCAGGATACCTTCCAGAACGTGATGCAGAAAGGCAACACCTTCGGCGACTCGCCGTCCGACCGCGGCGACTGGACCGACGAGCTGGCCTTCGACGTGGCCGACGCCCGCGAGACGTCCGTCGAGTACCTCTGGTACGTCGGCGACTACCCCAGCTACGACGAGCGCAACAAGCAGGTCGCCCGCTCGCTGGCCCATATCTTCGAGCACGCCGACGTCTCCGTCGGCATCCTCTACGAGGACGAGGTGTACGACGGCAACGACGTCCGACGCATCGGCGAGGAGTTCCTCTTCGTCGAGCAGGCCGGCACGCTCGTCGACAGCTTCCGGGAGTGCGACTACGAGAAAATCGTCTGTACGGACCCCCACTCCTACAACACGTTCAAAAACGAGTACCCCGAGGTCGACTTCGCGGAGTTCGCCGACGACCCGATGATGGAGTTCGCCGTCGACGGCTACTGGAACCGCGACGGCGACGTCGAGGTGTACCACTGGACGCAGGCCGTCGAGGAGCTGGTCGGCGTCGACGCCCTGGGGCTGTCCGGCGACGAGCTCGACTACACGGTTACCTACCACGACCCCTGTCACCTCGGGCGGTTCAACGACGAGTACGAGGCGCCGCGGGAGCTGGTCCGGGCGACCGGCTGCGAGCTCCAGGAGATGCCGCGCAATCGGGCGAACTCCTACTGCTGCGGCGGCGGCGGCGGCGGGCTGTGGCTCGACAACGAACAGGACGAAAAGCCCAGCGAGGAGCGGCTCCGGGAGGCCCTGGAGGACACCGACGCCGGCGCCGCCGTCGAGAAGTTCGTCGTCGCCTGCCCGATGTGCATGACGATGTACGAGGACGGCCGCAAGACCGGCGGCTTCGAGGAGGACATCGAGATCGTCGACGTCGCGGAGCTGGTCGTCGAGGCGCTGGAGGCCGGCGGCGCGACCGTCGCCGCGGCCGACGCTGGCGCCGACGCCGATGCCGCCCCGGCCGACGACTGACCGGTCGTCCGGTCGTCCGGCCGTCGGGCCTTCCGGGTCAGGAAAACTAATTACGGATACGCGCATGGAATCGCTATGCGCGAGCGCTTTGACGTGATCGTCGCCGGCGCGGGGCCGGCGGGCGCCCAGTGCGCCCGCGACGTCGCGGCCCGGGGGTACGATGTCGTCGTGTTGGAGACGGAGGCCGAAGAGGAGTTCCCACGTCAGAGCAACAAGTCGACCGGCGGCAGCTTCCCGTCGATGATGGCGTCGTTCAACGTCCCCGACGACGTGGTGATGAACTTCACCGACGACGTCGTCATCGAGTCGCCGAACCACTTCTTCGTCGAGGACCGACCGGGGGCGGTGCTGGACTTCGCGGCGTTCAAGCAGTTCCTCGTCGACGACGGCCGCGAGAAGGGCGCCGATTACCGGTTCGACGCCCGCGTCTCCAAGCCCATCATCGAGGACGGCGAGCCGGTCGGCGTCCGGTACAACGGCTCCGAGGAGGTGTACGGCGACGTCATCGTCGACGCCACCGGGCCGGCGGCGCCGCTGGCCAAGGAACTCGACGTCTGCGACCTCGACCGCCGGAACCAGGCCATCGGCGTCGAGTACGAGTTCGAGGGGGTCGACCTCGACCACGAGGGGTACGCCGACCTCCGGGACTCGATGATGCTGCGGCTGGACCACGAGTACGCCCCCGGCGGCTACTCGTGGATCTTCCACACCGGCGGGGACGCGGCGAAGGTGGGAATCTGTTACATCCGCAACGACAGCTACCAGCGGTACGCCGAGGTCGACCGCACCATCGACGGCTACCTCGATCACTGGCTGGACACCGACCCTCGCTTCGAGGGCGCCACCCGCCTCGAGGGCCGCCAGCACCGGGGGTCGGCGCACATCCAGCCGCCGGACTCGCTGAGCACGGACGGCTTCGTGGCGGTCGGCGACACGGTGCCGACGATCGACCCGCTGTGGGGCGAGGGCATCCACAAGGGCATGAAATCCGGCCGGGCGGCCGCGGTGACGGTCGATCAGTGCTTCACGCGGTCGGAGCCGGACACCTCCGCGGAGAGGATGTCGCTGTACGACGACCTCTGGCACGAGGAGGTCGCCCCCGACATGGACTCGCGGCTCCTGATGACACAGCTGCTATACCTGGCGCCGAACGACCGGTACGACGAACTCATGCGGGACCTCCAGCGGCTGGACGACGAGACGCTGACGCGGGCCAACGAGGGCGACAAGCGCGCGATCGCGCGGCTGCTCCGGCTCCGTGACGCGCCGCTTCTGACCCGCCTGGCCAGGCGCCGCCTGGCGACGTAGGGTTCAAGTACGGAGCCGCGGCCAGCGGCCCCGTGACCGCGACGCCCACGTTCACCGACCTGGCGACGGCGGCGTACTGTCCGCGACAGCTCTACTACCGACGCCGGGACGACGATCCCGGGCCGCCCGACGACGTCGCGACCGTCCGGGCGCTGGCGTTCCGCTACCCCGAACTCCTGGCGCCGGAGACGTCGCTCGCCGACGAGCCCGTCGCGGTCACGCCGACGCAGTACCGCTCGAACCTCGGAAGCGCGAAGGCGCGGCTTGACTGCTGGACGGAACTCGTCGACCCGGCCGACCGGGACGTCCCGCTGGAGGGCAAAGACTGCCGCGGCGTCGCCCACAAGCTGCTCGCCGGGCCGCCCCGGCCGGTCGTCGTTTCGCCCGGTCGGCCGCCCGAGCGGGGCGTCTGGGAGCCGCAGTCCGTCCGCGCGACGGCGGCCGCGAAGGCGCTGGCCTGGGAGCGAGGGCGGCCCGTCGAGCATGCCGTCGTCGAGTATCCGGCCCACGGCGTCGTCCGGCGGCTCCGGCTCACGACGGCCCGGAAGGCGACCTACCGGCGGGCGCTGCGGACCGTTCGGTCGCTGGACGGCCCCCCGCCGCGGCTCGACGACGACGCGCGGTGTGCCGCCTGCGACTACCGGACGGAGTGCGGGACGAAGACGGCGTCGCTGCGGTCGCGGCTCGGGCTATGAGCGCCGCGACCCGGACGCGGCGCTACGCGGGATGCGACCGCAGCCACGCCTCGATCTCGTCGGCCAGCGGCCCGCGGCGGTGTATCTCGCCGGCGGCGGGGTCGACGACGGTGCTCTCGCCGCCGGGCGTCTCGCCGGTGTCGACGACGACGGCCCGCTCGCGGATCGCGGGGTCGACGTCGTCGACGCGACGGGCGCTGGGCTCGCCGCTGCGGTTCGCGCTTGTGGCCGTCACCGGCCCGACGCGGCGGGCGAGCGCCCGCGAGAGGTCGTGATCGGGGACGCGGACGCCGACGCGGTCGCCGCCGGCGACGAGGACGTCCGGCACGCGGTCGGTCCGTTCCAGCAGCACGGTGACGGGGCCGGGAAGGAACCGCTCGCAGAAGGCCAACTCGCGGTCCGACGGCCGGGTGTACTCCGCGACGGCCTCGACGGCCGGCAGCGCCATCGAGACGGGCTTCTCGCGGGGCCGGCCCTTCGCGTCGAAGACCCGCCCGACGGCCGCGGCGTCGAGGGCGTTGACACCCAGCCCGTAGACGGTTTCGGTCGGGTAGACCACGAGGTCGCCGCGCCGCAGCGCCGCGACCGCCGCCGTGAGGTCGGGCCCGTCGTCGGCCACGGTTACAGCGCCTCGATGGCCGCCTCGAGGTCGTCGTACGGCGGGAACTCCGGCCACTCGGTCGACACCCACGCCTCCCGTATCGTCCGGTCGCCGTCGACGACGAAGACGGCCGGCCGAGGCTCGGCGACGCCGGTCATGCCGTCGAGGTCGTGGACGACCCCGTAGGCCTCGGCGACGCCGTTCTGCGGGTCCGAGAAGAGCCGGAACGCGATGTCCCACTCCTCGAGGAACCGCGAGTGCTCGTACGGCGTCGACACCGACAGTCCCACGACCTCGGCGTCGTAGTCGTCCCACCCGCGGTCCCGGATCGCCTGCCAGATGTACGTCGCCGGGAAGTCGCCGTCCATCGTGTGGAAGACGAGCACGACGGGGCCGTCGTCGGTCAGCTCCGAGAGGGCGACGTCCTCCCAGTACTCGTCGTCGACGAGCGGTCGGGTGAAGTCGGGGGCGGTCTCGCCGACGGGCGGGGCGTCCGCGGGCCCGAGTTCGACGACGTCGAAGTCGAGGTTCACTCCGCATCACCCGCGGCGCCGGCGGTGACGTGGATCGAGTCGGCGGCGCCGTCGCCGTAGGTCTCCTCGAGGTAGGCGACGATGTTCGCGCTCTCGCTCATCGTGACGCCGGTGTCGTCGTCGACGAGCGCGGGGACGGTCCGGGCGCCGGTCAGTCGCTTGACGACGTCCCGGCGGGAGTGTCGCGCCTCGACGAACCGCGAGCGGTAGTCGAGACCGAGCTCCTCGAGGGTGCGGACGACGCGCTCGCAGAACGGACACGCCTGCAGCCGGTAGACGGTGATCGCTGGGTCGCTCATACCTTACGGTACGACCGGCCGCCGCCTAAGGGTGTCGCCGTCGTCCGCCGTCGCCGCACGGGTCGCCGGCGATGACCGACATCCCCACCGGAGGAATCCCCCGGCTGCAGCCGTGGGAGGGTGTCAAAACCCTTAATCCCGGCCCGCAAGTACCGACCACGTTCAGATGGTCGTCTCCGTGTCGTCTCCGGCGACCGCGGTGCAGGTTGGCACCGACCCGGCACTTCCGGTCAGCGACGGCGTCGTCGCCTTCGCCGGCGGTCTGACGATTCTGGTGCTGTTGGGGCTGTCGGCGTTTTTCTCCTCCTCGGAGATCGCGATGTTCTCGCTGCCGTCCCACCGGATCGAGGCGATGGTCGCCGAGGAACTGCCCGGCGCGGCGACGCTCCAGGAGCTGAAGGACGACCCCCACCGGCTGCTCGTCACCATCCTCGTCGGCAACAACCTGATCAACATCGCGATGTCGTCGATCGCGACGGGGCTGCTCGCGCTGTACGTCTCCTCGCAGTCGCTCGCGGTGTTCATCGCCACCTTCGGCATCACCGCCCTGGTGTTGCTGTTCGGCGAGAGCGCACCGAAGTCCTACGCCGTCGAGAACACCGAGTCGTGGGCCCGCCGCATCGCCGGGCCGCTGAAGCTCTCGGAGTACGTCCTGCTGCCGCTCATCGTCACCTTCGACTACCTGACCCGGCAGGTCAACCGCGTCACCGGCGGTCGCGGCGAGATCGAGTCGACGTACGTCACCCGCGAGGAGATCCGCGACATCATCGAGACCGGCGAGCGGGCGGGCGTCCTCGAGGAGGACGAACGGGAGATGCTCCAGCGCATCTTCCGGTTCACCGGCACCATCGCCAAGGAGGTGATGACGCCACGGCTGGACATGAAGGCGGCCCCGAAGGACGCCACCATCGACGAGGCCATCCAGGCCTGCGTGCAGTCGAACCACACGCGGCTGCCGGTCTACGACGGCAGCCTCGACAACGTCCTCGGGGTGGTCCACATCTCCGATCTGGTCCGGGAGTACAGCTACGGCGCCAGCGACGACGTCGAACTGGAGGACCTCATCCAGGAGACGCTGCACGTCCCCGAATCGAAGAACGTCGACGACCTGCTGGCGGAGATGCGGGAGACCCGGATGCACATGGTCATCGTCATCGACGAGTTCGGCACCACCGAGGGGATGGTGACGATGGAGGACATCACCGAGGAGATCGTCGGGGAGATACTGCAGTCCGGCGAGGAGGAACCGGTCGAGGTGCTCGACGACCGGACGGCCACGCTGAACGGCGAGGTCAACATCGACGAGGTCAACGAGCGGCTGGACGTCGACATCCCGGAAGGCGAGGAGTTCGAGACCATCGCCGGCTTCATCTTCAACCGCGCCGGCCGCCTCGTCGAGGAGGGCGAGACCATCGCGTACAACGGCCTGGAGATACACGTCGAGCGGGTCGAAAACACCCGAATCCTGGGGGCGCGGCTCGTCAAGACCGACGCCTACGAGGCGCCGCAGACGGCGGAGCCGGCCGCCGACGAGGAACAGTGATTCACAGCGCCGCGACGGCCGTGTACACCCCGTAGCCGAGGGCGCCGGCGCCGAGCAGCGAGCAGACCCACGCCAGTGCGGTGTAGCTCATCTTGCCGGCGCTGACGCCGCCGGCGGAGGCGCCGGCGCCGACGACCGCCGAGACGATGATCTCGTTGAACGAGATGGGGACGCCGAGGAAGATGGCGGTCTGGGCGATGACGAACGAGGGGATGAGCGCCGCGATGGAGCGCCGCGGCCCCAGCGAGGAGTAGTCCTGGGAGATGGCCTTGATCATCCGGGGGGCGGCGGTCCACGACCCCGCCAGCAGGCCGACGCCGCCGCCGAACAGCAGCGCCACGAGCGGGACGTCGGCGCCGGCGGCGTCGACCAGCGGCAGCAGCGGCCCCAGCGCCAGCCCGACCTGGCTGCCGCCGGCCGAGAAGGCGACCAGGCCGCCCAGCGCGAGCAGGAAGTGCCGCTGTGCGGCCGCCTCGTCGGCCCGCATGTCCGACAGCAGGGCGCCGGCGACGACGGCGGCGACGAGGATGGTGACGGCCGCCCGGCCGCCCGGCCCGCCGCCGACGGTCTCGGCGACGGCGGCGGCCTCGCCCGACGGTCCCAACAGGACGAACTCGACGTTCGCCAGTACCGCGCCGACGAGGCCGGCGAGTGCCGGCACCGCGACCCGCTCCGGCACCTCGCCGCGGCGGAGGAGCCGGGCGGTGCCGTAGGCGGCGCCGCCGCCGACGACCGGCGTCAGCGTCCACACCGCCAGTATCTGGCGGTACTTCCCCCAGGCGGGGTCGCCGCCCAGCGCCAGCCCGGTGCCGACGACGGCGCCGGTGACGGTGAACGCCGTCGCGACCGGGTAGCCGGTGAACACCCCGACCGCCACGAGGGCGGCCGCGATGGTCAGCGCGACGATGGCGGCGGTCGGCGACAGCGTCACCCCGACGACGAGCTCCCGGCCGACCGCCTCGGTGACGTTCGCGCCCTGCAGCGTCGCGCCGAACAGCCCGAGGATGCCGACGAAGAAGCCGGCCCGCATCACCGAGACGGCGTTGGCGCCGACGGCCGGCGCGAAGGGCGTCGACCCCGAGGAGCCGGCGCCGATGGCCCACGCCATGAAGAGACTCGCCCCCCCGGCGGCGACGAACGTCGCGAGCGTCCCGACCTCCATCGGCCCGCCGTATGCCGTCACCCTATATAAAGACTCGCGGGACGGCTCAGGGACGCGAAACGGATTTGTCGACGGTGGCCGCAGTACCGACGTGACCGAGGAGGCCGCCGACGGCTACCGGACGCTGGCGACGCCGGGCCGGAGCCGCTTCGCCGTCCGCGGGTCGGAGTTCGTCGGCCGCGCCGCCCCCGTCGAGGACGTCCCGGCGGCGGAGGCGTTCGTCGAGTCGGTCGCCGCGGAGTACCCCGACGCCACCCACCACGTCCCGGCCTACCGCGTCCGGGCCGACCCGTTCCGGGCGTACGCCGACGACGACGGCGAGCCCGCCGGCAGCGCCGGCGACCCGGTGCTATCGGTGCTGTCGGGCCGCGACCTCGAGAACGTCGCCGTCGTCGTCGTCCGGTACTTCGGCGGCACCGAACTCGGCGTCGGCGGGTTGGCCCGGGCGTACTCCCGGGCGGCGACGACCGCCCTCGACGCCGCCGAGGTCGTCGAGCGGCGCCCCCACGAGACGTTCGTCGTCACCGTCGACTACGACGACTCCGGGACGGTCCGGAGCGTCCTCGAGAGCGAGGGCGTCGCCTTCGAGGCCGACTACGCGGCGACGGTGACCTTCGAGGTGCGGGTGCCGGTCGTCGACGCCGCGGCGGTCCGGGACCGCCTCCGGAGCGCTACGGGCGGCCGTGCGGAGTTCGGATAGGGGTCGTCCATCGTACGATCCGTTCGTTCGGCTCCGGATCGAAACCCTCGGTCAGTACAGGGTGTATACCGACCGAGAGCGGTCAAATCTTTGATAGTTACGCACCCGTCCAGACCGCCTGATCTGTTCGTCCACCACACCAACCGATATGTGAGTCTCCTCGATACACCGGGTCGATTCCCCTGCTATCCGGAGTGATGAAGTAGGGTCATCGCGGACAAGCGACGCCACTGTACGCCGATCTGACGCTTCGACGGGAGCGAAACCGCCCGGGGGCGGCGACCTCCAGCCGAAGCGAGGGGGTCGTCGCCGGTTCGCGTGGAGGTCGCTCCGGGGCGGCGGCCGTTGCATCTCGAGTGGAAGCGGCGGTGGCGCCGCCGACGGACCGGCTCAGGTCCCGAAGGCCCGATCGCCGGCGTCGCCGACGCCAGGGACGATGTAGCCGTCGTCGTCGAGCCGCTCGTCGACGCTGACGGTGATGACGCTGGCCCGCGGGAACGTCTCGGCCACCCGCACGAGCCCGGAGGGGGCGCTGACGGCCGACAGGACGACCAGCCGCTCGGGGTCGCCCATCGCGGTGACCTCCTCCAGAACGGCGGTCATGGTGCTGCCGGTCGCCAGCATCGGGTCGGCGACGATGACGGTGTCGTCCTCGTCGATGTCGGGTAGCTTCACGTAGTCGATGCTGATGGGGAAGCTCCCGTCGTCGTCCATGCCGGCCTCCTCGTCGCGGCCGGCGGAGATGACGCCCTGTCTGGCCTGGGGGAACGCCTCGACGAGCCCCTCGACGAACGGCGTCGCCGCCCGGAGGACGTTGACGATGACGACGTCGTCGAGGCCCTTGACGACCTCGCCGGTCGTCTCCGCCAGCGGCGTCGTGATGGAGACGTACTCGGTTTCGAGCATGCCGTCGATGATCTCGAAGCCGCAGAGCCGGCCGAGATCGACGAGCCCCTCCCGGAAGGCGACCTGGCCGGTCTCGGCCGACCGCAGCTCGGAGACGGTGTGCTTCGCCAGCGCGTGCGTGATGACGTGGGCGTCGTCGCGGTCCTCGATGGGCATGTTCGATTCCGGGGCCGCCGCCGGCTTAAAACCGGTCCCCCTCCGGTCGGGCGTCGAGGCTTCGACAAGAGCCAAGAGGGTGGACGACGAACCGGTGTCCGATGGAGGCCGAAGAGAGCGTCTCCGGCTTCGAGCTGCGTGGGAGTTGGGTCGACGTGGTCGAACACGGCGAGCGGATCACCCGGGCGCTGAAGGACCTCGCCGCGGAGGGGGTCGACGTCGGCGAGGCGGCGCTGGCCGAGTGGGACGAGTGGCGCCCGAAGGCCGACGAGCGGCTGAGCGAGGACGTCAACCGGAAGACGGCCGAGCAGGCCAGCATCGACGAGGGGGAAGGCGAACGCGCCGGCCGGACGCCCGACGAGGACCTCAAGACGGCCGGCGAGAAGCTGGCCGACTCCTACGAGAGCCTCGAGGAGCCCCGCGAGGCCGTCGACGAGTGGCGCGAGTCGATCAACTACGTCGCCCGGGCGGCCGACTCCGCCACCCGGAAGGCCGTCCGGAAGGTCGAAGACAGCGTCTACAGGAACCTCATGACCCGGATGTCGCCGTACTACTTCGACAACGAGCTGATCAGCGCCAACCTCCGGCGGGCCGACGACGAGTACGTCCTCGAGGTGAACGTCAACGACGACGACCTGAAGCTGCGGACCTCGAACAGGCTGGCCGACTACGAGACGTCGGTCGACCGCTGGCACGTCGACACGCCGAAGGACACCGACGTCGCCGAGGCCGTCGAGGGCCACGCGACGCCCGACGACGAGGTGACGGCCGGCGACTCCGACCCGACGCGGAACTGACGGGTCGTAGGATTATTGCGGGTCGTTACCGCCGAGTGTCGGACGAATCGGGTCTTGAACGCCGAAGCAGCCTCGTTTTACTACTGTGCCGAAAATCGTCGTAACGATCGCTATCAGGCCAGTTCCCGGAGCCGGGGCAGCAGCCGCTCGGTGCCCACGGAGAAGGCGGCGTACAGCGCCACCAGGCCGACGACGCCCAGCCAGGCGGAGAACTTCAGGTTGCCCGCCGAGGCGTAGGAGATGGTCCTGAGTTCGGCGAACAGTCCGGCGCTGGCGAGCAGCCCGGTCGTGAGGAGGTACGCGAGCAGTTCGACCGACGAGACGAGAAGTTCGCGCATATCCCCCATCCAACGGTGGCCCACATATGCCTTTCGACCGGCCGCGACCGGAAAGCTCCTCGATCGGGAGTCGGGACGCGGCCACGGGCGGTTGACAGAGTTCCGGTCTCGACCGCGCGAAAATCGCCGAGATTGGCTTTCTGGCCGGGCCCGTTCGCGGTCGGGGTGATCGGTGAGTTCGCCGGCCACTCGCTCGCGTCGTCGCTCCCCGAGACGGTCGAGAGCGCGCTCCTGACCGCGGAGATCCTCGGGGGCCGTCGCCTCCTTCGCCCCCGTCGTCTTCGGCGCCGTGCTTACGCTCGTGGAGTGGTCACACTGCCGGCTGTAACTCTTTGAGGTTTCTCGGCGATATCCGGGTGGATGCCGTCCGGAACCCCGTCGCCCGGACGGGACCGCTTCACGTGGGTACGGCCGGCTCAGCCCCCGATTTCGACCGCGAAGTCGGACTGCAGCCACGTCTCCGGCTTCTCGCGGTCGTAGATGACGACGGCGTCGTCGTCCAGCGAGAGGTGGGCGTACCGGTCGGAGTCCAGCGGCGACTCGGGCGACTCGGGTGACTCGTCCGTCGGTCCGTCCTCCGGCTCCGGAAAGGTGTCACTCATTCGCATGCGAAGCGAGACGGTCCACGTACCTAAGGGTTCGGCTATTACCATCTATACCGGTGTATGGTGTATTACGTTGATTATACGTCGACGGCACAAGAGTCACGACGTCGGCGCGCCGACGGTCGGGCGTGGCGACGTTCCCCGACCCCGACGACCGGCGGCCGATGGCGCCGGACTGCCGGCGGTGTGCCGACCTCGCGGCGGCCCGCGAGCGCATCTCGTGGGGCGTCGGCTCCCTCGAGGCGACGCTGGTCGTCGTCGGCGAGGCCCCCGGCGCCGGCACCCCCGAGGCCGACCGCTGGCGCGGCGGCAACCACACCGGCATGGCCTACACCGCCCGCCACAGCGGCCGCCGGATCCGCGACCGACTGGCGTCGCTCGGCTACGACCCCGACGAACTGTACTTCACGAACGCCGTCAAGTGCTTCCCGCCGAGCGACGACGACGGGGAGTCGAACCGGGAGCCGACCGCGGCCGAGCGGGCCAACTGCCGGCCGTACCTGCTGGCGGAGCTGGACGCGGTCGCCCCCGACTGCGTCGTCGCGACGGGACGGCACGCCACGGAGTCGCTGCTGGCGGCGACGGACCGCTCGCTCGAGGGGTTCCTCGAGGCGGTGCTGGAGCCGGTCGAGACCGACCGACTGCCGCCGGTGCTGCCCGTCCTGCACCCGTCGTACCGCGAGGTGTGGATTCCCCGGCTCGGCTACGACGACGACGGCTACCGGCGGGCGATGCGGACGGCCCTCGAGGCGGTCGGCGCCGGCTCCGGCTCCGATTGAGCCCCGGTTTTTTGATCCCGCCGCGCGACCGTCTCACATGGACGAGACGACCCTGGCTGCCCTGAACGAACAGCTGGAGCGGGCGGCCGCCTACGACCTCTACGACGAGGTCGGCCCGGTCGACTCGGTGGCCGACTTCCGGGAGCGTCCCTTTCTGACCGCCGCGGAGCTGAAGGCCGACTACGAGGACCACCCGCCGGAGGGGTCGCTGTACGACGGCGCCGCGATGATGTGCTTCACGCCGCTCGGCGACGACCTCGCGCCGGTCTTCGACACCGCCGCCGACCTCGAGTGGCAGGCCGAGGCCAACGCCGCGGTGCTGGAAGCCGCCGGAATCGCCCCCGGCGACCGCGTGCTCAACACCTTCGGCTACCACACCTTCGGGACGGGCGTCATCTTCCAGCGGGGCCTGGAGGCGCTCGGCGCCGAGGTGGTGCCGGCCGGGCCGGGTGACTCGGAGAGCGCCGCCGCCACCGTCGCGGAGTACGACGTCGACGCCATCGTCGGCAACCCCTCCTTCGCGCTGAAGCTCGGCGACGCCGGCGCGAGCGTTGACGTCTTCGTCGGCGCCGGCGAGCCGTTCACCTCGGTGCCGGGGCTCCGCGAGGACGTGAAGGCGGCGCTGGACGCCGAGACCGCCGTCGACTACTTCGGCACCCGGCAGATCCTCCCGGTCGCCGCCGAGACGGCCGCCGAGGACGGCCTCCGCGTCGCCGACGACTACGCCCTCGCCGAGGTGATCGACCCCGACACCGGCGAGGTGCTGCCGTACGGCGAGCGGGGCGAGCTCGTCGTCACCCACCTCCGCAAGGAGGGGTGTCCGCTCGTCCGCTACCGGACCGGCGACCTCACCGAGTGGGAGGAACGGGACGGCGAGGTCGTCCTCCCGGACGGCGTCATCGGGCGGACGGACGGCCGGCTGAAGGTGAAAGGCGTGAAGCTCTACCCCGAGTCGCTCGGGACGGTGCTCGCGGGCTTCGAGGGACCGACCGGCGACTACCGCATAGAGGTGAGCCGGCCGGAGTCGACCGACCACCTCCAGCTGGTCGTCGAGGGCCAGGCCGACATCGACGTCGACGCGCTGGCGGCCGCCGTCGAGGACCGACTGCTCGTCGCGCCCGACGAGGTCGACGTCGTCGACGACGTCGCGGAGACGGGCGTCGTCGACGAGCGGTACTGAGCCGCCGCGTCAGCCGAGGAACCGCTCGGCGGCACCGCCGAACAGCGCCTCCCGGGCCGACGACGACAGCTCCCGGCCGAGCAGCCGCTCGTACTCCGCGCGGTACGGATGTGGGATGTTGGGGTAGTCGGAGCCGTACATGATACGGCCCGAGAACTCCTCGAAGACCGCCGTGTCGACGTCGGCGGGGTCGTAGTTCATGTACCGGTCGACGACCGTCGACATGGCGAAGCAGGTGTCCAAGAAGGCGTTGTCGAACTCGCGGAGCGTCTCGACGAACGCCGGGGTGTCGAAGGCGCCCATGTGGGCCGCACAGGCCCGCACCTCGGGATAGGAGGCGAGAAACGACCGGAAGGCGTCGACGCCGACGTGCGGGGAGTCCCGGAACATCGGCGCGGTGCCGGCGTGAAAGAGGATCGGCCGGTCGAACTCGGCGGCCAACTCGAAGGCGGGGTCCAGCCGCGGGTCGTCGGGGCCGACCTCCTGGACCGGACACTGGAACTTCAGCCCCCGGGCGCCGTTCTCGAAGGCCGTCCGGACGACCGCCCGGACGTCGTCCTCGCCGTGGACCGTCGCGAAAGGGACGCACATCGACGACTCGGCAGCGCGGTCGAGCACCCACTCGTTGAGGTCGGCGGCGACGCCGGGCTCGTGGGCGTACGGCAGCGCACAGTAGCGCTCGATGCCGTGCTCGCGGAGCGTCGCCTCGACGCCCTCGCGGTCGACGGGGTGGGAAAACTCCCAGCCGGCGGCCTCGGTCAGCGCCTCGCGTATCGCGGCCATCAGTCGCTCGGGCATGAGATGGACGTGGATGTCGGTGGCGCCGTCGGGTCGGTCGGTCATCGGGCGAGCTTGTACACCCCCCTGGCCTCGGCGCAGGTCTCGCCGCCGGACTCGACGACGACGCGGGCGACGCCGACGGAGTCGCCGCGCCGTCTGACCTCGGCGACGGCCTCGAGGTCGGCCTCGCCGGCGTGGGTGAGGTAGTCCACTCGGAGGTCGACGGTGGGCGTGTACCGGCCCAGCGAGCCGACGAACGGCGCCGCGCCGGTGAGGTCCGCCAGCGCCGAGATGACGCCGCCGTGGACCGCCGGCAGCTCGGGGTTGCCGACCAGCGACTCGTCGTACGGCCACCGCGTGCGGGCGCCCTCGTCGGTCGCCGACACCACCTCGATGCCGTTGGCGCGGTGGAAGGGCAGATCGAGGAGGTCCCGGGCCGTGTCGGTGACGTCGTCGGCCATCAGTAGGCGTACGGCCAGTTCCGCAGGTAATCTTTCAGCTGTCCGAGCGCCGCGAGGACGCCCTTCGGCTCGACGGCCAGTACCACGATGATGATGGTGCCGAAGAACACCGACACCAGCGCGGTCGCGTTGGTCCCGGTGGCCGCCGAGACCTCCTGGAGGAACCCCAGGAGGGACTTCTGGACGAACGTGACGACGCCGACGCCGATGAGCGCGCCCCACACGCGGCCGAGGCCGCCGAACAGCAACATCACGTAGTGTTCGAGCGTCAGCGCGATCTCGAAGTTCTCCGGGTCGACGTAGCCGAGATAGAAGCCGTAGAGCCCGCCGGAGACGCCGATCATGAACCCGCCGACGGCGAACGCCAGCAGCTTGTTCTTGAAGACGTCGACCCCGAGGACGGCCGCCGCGAGGTCGTTATCGCGGACGGCCCGGAACGTCCGGCCGACCCCGGTCCGGGAGAGGTTCAGCGACAGCATCGCGAACAGCAACATCACGACCAGCCCGAGATAGTAGACGTCGAGGTCGGTGCCGACGACGCCGACGGGGCCGACGAGGCCGACCTCGTTGGGAAGCTGCTGTCTGGCCCCGCCGTGGATCCAGGCGGCCTGGCCGTTCTTGAAGAACCACTGGGAGATGAACTGCAGCGCCAGCGTCGAGATGGCGATGTAGAACCCCTTCAGGCGACGAGCCGGCTCGTCGTGTACGCCCCGATGGCCATGAACGCCCCCTGGGCGAGGACGATCTCGCCGGCGTAGCCGAGGATGACGTTCAGCCCGAGAACGGCGACGGCGAAGATGTAGATCTGAGAGGCCGTCGAGACGACCCCGCCGCCGACGACGAACGGCAGGACGAACGGGACCGGGAGCCCGACGACGAGGGCGACCCGCTGGATCCGCCAGCGGATCAGCCCCATCCGGGACTCGTAGCCGGTGAAGTACTCGCCGCAGGGCATCAGCGAAGCCCCCCGGTGGCGGTCGTGCTCGTGGTCGAGACGGCCTCGACCGGCGGTGTCTCGCTCCGTGAGTCGTGTCGTGGCATGCGAATCAGAGCCTCTCGATGCGTTCGGTGCCGAACAGTCCGTACGGTTTCACGACGATGACGACCAGCAGGAGGATCAACGGCAGGATGTTACCGAAGCCGGGACCGAAGTTCAGTTGGACGTCGACGACCGGCGCGACGATGGCGGTGCCGCCCTCGAAGTAGTACGACCCCAGTTCCCGCAGCAGCCCGACGACGATGGCGCCGACGAACGCCCCGGGGATGGAGTCGAGCCCGCCGAAGACGACCGCCGCGAGGATGATGATGCCGGTGTCCTCGATGCTGACGCTAGCCCCGCCCGAGGACATCGCCAGCAACATGCCGCCGACGGTCGTGATGGTGATCGACAGCGCCCACGCGACGGCGATGGTCCGCTCGATGCTGACGCCGAGGACCATCGCGGCCTGCTCGTCGCTGGCGGCCGCCCGGAGGATACTTCCGGTGACGGTGTACCGGAAGAATAGCATCAGCGCGGCGACGATGACCAGCGACAGCAGCACCGCGATGGCGTAGGACCCCGGAATCGACGCCCCCAGCGGGAGGCCGACGCTCCAGTCGAGGACGAGTGCGTCGGGGTACCCCTTGAAGTTCTGCCCGAAGAGGAAGTTGACGAAGCCGCTGAAGATGCCGCCCAGCGCGAGCGTGACGATGATGACCGACAGCACCGGCTCGCCGATGAACGGCCGGAAGACGACCCGCTCCAGCAGGATACCCAGCACGATACCGACGACGACGGCCGCGGCGACGGCGACTGGTGCCGACACCTGCAGCCAGTCGATGGCTTCGCCGGTCCCGAGGAGGACGATCAAGTAGGCGCCGACGAGCGCGATCTGACCCTGGGCGAAGTTCAACACGCCGGTCACCTTGTAGATGAGCGCGAAGCCCATCGCGACCAGCGCGTACAGCGCCCCGAGGCCGACCCCCTCGACGGCGATCTGAAAGAGGGTGGCCGACTCGGCGGCGCTAACCATCGACGACCACCTCCTCGCCGTCGTCGGTCTCGACCGGCCGATCGGTCGGCACGACGCGGAACGTGACGGCGTCGCCGGGGTCGCGTCCCGCCGGCGAGGGCGCCTCGACCGATACCTCGTCGGCGCCCGCCGCGAGCCGCGTCTCCAGCCGCTCGCGGCTGTCGGCGTCCTTGACGAACCGACGGGTGACGGCGACGAACCGCTCGACCGGGTCGACGAACTGCTCGTCGACGTCGTTCACCTCCCGCCGGAGCAGTTCGAGCACGCCTGGCGCGCGTGCGAGCCCCGCCCGGTCGGCGTACTCCGCCCGGTCGGTGTACTCGACGTTTCGACCCCTCGCCCACTCCTCGACGGCCTCGTGGCGGACGGCGAGCACCGCCGCCGATGGGTCGTCGGACGCGAGGTGTGCCTCGTCGATGTAACGGCTGGCCTCCAGCTGCTGGACCTGGAGCGGCTCCGCGACGTCGACGACCGTCATCCAGCCGCGCTCGTCGGACTCGCGGCCGTCCTGGTAGGTGATGGTGACCGACATCTCGATTTCGTCGTCGCCGGCGAACAGGCCGTCGACGAGCTTCCGGTAGCGGTCGACGACGACCTCGCGGCGGATCTTGCCCGTCCGCGTCAGCTCGCCGTCGTCGGCGTCGAACTCCTTGAACAGGACGACGAACCGCTCGATGGGGCTGTCCAGCTCCTCGTTCGTCTCGGCGACGACCTCCCGCATCAGCTCCAGAACGGGCGGCTTCTGGGTCAGGTCCTGGTAGCCGGCGTACTGGATGTCCCGCTGGTCGGCCCACTCGGCGACGTTGTCGAACCGGACGTTCAGCACGGCCGACAGCGACTCCTCGCCGTCGCCGACCACAAGCGCCTCCCGGATGTACGGGTTGAACTTCAGCTTCGTCTCGACGCTGATAGGGGCGACGGCGGTGCCGTCGGCCAGCTCGAGCACGTCGTCCATCCGGTCGAAGATCTTGTTCTCCGGCATGCCGTAGTAGCCGGCGGTGACGACCGGCCCCCGGACGAGCAGCTCGCCCTCGGGGGTGATACCGACCTCGACGTTGGGGAACACCTCGCCGACGGTGTCGACCTGGACGTCGTCGTCGCGGTGCATCGTCACGAAGCCGCAGACCTCCGACTGCCCCCAGATCTGCTTCAGCGGGACGCCGAGGGCGTGGTAGAACGAGAAGTGGTCCTCGCCGAGGGGGCCGCCGCCGGTGTAGACGTTCTTCGCGCGCTTGAGGCCGATCTTGTCGAGGACGGGCCGGTAGGCCACCCAGTAGGCCAGCCGGTGGGCCGCCCGCAGCGTCGCCGGCGGCTCCTCGTCGGCCCGGTCGCCGACCACGTAGTCGGCGTACCGCCGGCCGATCGACATGGCCTTCTCGTAGACGAACCGTTTCAGCGGCGTCGTGTTCTCGATTTTCGCCTTCACGTCGGCGACCCACTCTTCGTAGCGGTTCGGCGAGGAGAAGATGATCTCCGGGCCGATCTCCCGGAGGTCCTCGGCCTCCGTTTCGGGTTCCTCGGGGAAGTTGGCGGTCCAGCCGCCGACGAACGCCGCCGCGATGAGGATCATCTGCTCGCCGACCCACGCCATCGGCAGATACGAGAAGTAATCGGACCCCTCCGGCAGCGGGTCGATGTCGATGGCCGCGTTGGCGAGGTTGAGGAAGTTGAAGTGCGTCAGCTGTACCCGCTTCGGCATCCCGGTCGTCCCGGAGGTCGGCGCCAACATTGCCGTCGCGTCGGAATCAAGCGCCCGCACGCGGTCCCGGAGGTACTCGTCGTCGACCGCGCCGGACTCCAGCCGCTGCCGACCCCGCTCCTCGACGTCGGCGTAGGCGACGATGTCGATGTCGTCGGGGGTCTCGACGCCGTCGCGGGGCAGCGGCGCGTCGCCGTCCTCGTAGCGGAACATCCCCTTCTCGTCGCGGTAGACGATGGTCTCGAGGCTCGGGACGTCCGACGCCACGAGCAGCAGCTTGTCGACCATCTCCTGGTCCTCGGCGTAGGCGACCCGCGGCTCCAGCAGCCGCAGCTGTTTGCCGATGTCCTCCGGCAGCATGTCCTCGTAGTTCGGCGCCGCCATGCCGCCGAGCGACTGGGCGGCCATCCACGCCCACAGCTGGTGGGGGCGGTTGTAGCCGATGGTGAACAGGACGTCCGCCTCGCCGAAGCCGTACTCCTCGAGGCCGAGGGCGAACCGCTCGACGCGCTCGTAGTACTCCGTCCAGGTGTACTCCTGCCAGACGCCGTAGCGCTTCCACCGGAGGGCGACGTCGTCGCCGTGTTCCTCGACGTGATCGAACAGGATCTCCGGCAGCGCGCGGTCGGAGACGATCGGCACCGACTCCTCGTCGGGCGCCGACAGCACGCGGTCGACGGTCAGCCCCTCCCGGGCGTCGACCTCGTCGGGATCGTCGACCGCCACGTCAGTCCACCCCCGTGTACACCCGCGCGACCTCGGGGTCGTCGGTGACGGCCTCCGGCGGCCCGCGGGCGATGACGCCGCCTTCCTGCAGGACGACCATCCGGTCGGAGACGGCCGTCACCACCTCGAGGTCGTGTTCGATCATCACGAGCGTCAGCTCCTCGGCCTCGTGGAGGTCGCTGAGGAACCGTATCATGTCGTACTTCTCGTCGAAGGTGAGCCCGCTCATCGCCTCGTCCAGCAGGAGCACGTCCGGCTCCAGCGCCAGCGACCGCGCCAGGTCGACCCGCCGCCGCACCCCCAGCGGGAGGCCGGCGATCGTCGAGTGGCGGTACTCCCACAGCTCCAGGTAATCGAGGATCTCCTCGACGCGGCGCATGTTCTCCGCCTCCGTCCGGCGGCCGGCGCCGTAGAACAGCAGCGCCGACAGCAGGTTCGGCCGGTTCTTCACCGCCCGCATCGTCATCACGTTCTCGACGACGGTTTCCTCCTCGAACAGCTCCAGCCCCTGGAACGTCCGGCCGAGTCCGGCCCGGGCCCGGTAGTGTTCGGGGGTGTCGGTGACGGTCTCGCCGTCGAGGTAGACGTCGCCCTCGTCGGGGTCGTAGAAGCCGTTGAGGACGTTCAGCAGCGTCGTCTTGCCGGCGCCGTTGGGGCCGACGATGGAAAGCCACTCGCCCGGCCGGACCGCGAGGTCGACGTCGTCGACGGCGGTGACGCGGCCGAAGGTCTTCGTGACGCCGCGGCAGCCGATGGCGGCCGCCGCCGGGTCGACCGACGGGCCGCTCCGCAGCGAGCCGCCCGTCGTGGCGGCCTCGTCCGCGCTCATCAGGTCCACCTCTTGCGGATCTTGTAGTGACGGATGTCCGTATACTGCGAGGAGTCCCCCGAGGTGCCGAGGTAGAACTCCTTTATTTCCTCGCGGTCGACGAGCACGTCCGCTGGGTCGTGGAGCTCGACCTGGCCGTTTTCCATCACGTAACCGTAGTCGGCGGTCTCGAGCGTGCGCTTTGCGTTCTGGTCGGCGATCATCATGGTGATGTTCTCCTCGCGGTTGATCTCGACGAGCGTCTCGAAGATGTCCCGGACGAGCTTCGGGGCGAGCCCGAGCGACGGCTCGTCGAGCAACAGCAGCCGCGGCCGGTGGATGAGCGCCCGCGCGACGACGAGCATCTGCTGTTGGCCGCCGCTGGCGTAGCCGGCCTTGAGGTCGAGTATCTCCTCCAGCTGCGGGAAGTACTCGAAGGCGATCCGGTAGTCGTCCTCGTCGAACCGGACCCGCCGGCCGCCGCGGTAGAGCCCACACCGGAGGTTCTCCTCGACAGTGAGATCCTCGAACACCCGGCGACCCTCGAGGATGTGGGTGACGCCGCGGTCGACCATCTCGTTCGCGCCGTCGTTGGTGACGTCCTCGCCGTCGTAGACGACGCTCCCGCGGGTGACCTCGCCGCGTTCCGTCCGGCCGATGCCGCTTATCATCTTGAGGACCGTCGACTTGCCGGCGCCGTTCGGCCCCAGCAGCGCGACGATGTCGCCCTCGTCGACGGCCATGGAGATGCCCTGTACCGCCAGGAAGTGGCGGTCGTAGACGATCTCGACGTTGTCGAGCTCGACGACCGGCCGGTCCGGCTCCTCCCGTGTTGCCGTCTCCGTTGTCTCGCTGGCCGTCATCAGAGTCCGATCCAGTCCTCGCGCCGCGGCAGTTCGACGGCCTCGTCGAACGCGAGGCTCCCGTCCGACACTTCGAACAGTCGGCCGGTCATCGTCGGCCGTCGGTCGCCTTCCATGTAGTTGAACGGCTCCGACAGCCCGAGCATGTCGTCGTCCTCGATCTCGAACATCGACTCCCGGACGTCGGCGCCGCTCGTGGGATTGCGACCGGCGTCGATGGCGTTCTGCAGCCCGCGCAATATCAAGATGGCGTGGATACAGCCGCGGACGTAGTTGAGGTTGGCCACCGACGGGTCCTCGAGGTCGCGGCCCTCCCGCTCGAAGTTGGCCCGTATCATCTCGGCGCCCTCGCCGTCGGAGTCGAGCGCCCCCTGGAAGGTACGGAAGGCGTTGACGTACCGGACGCCCTCGAAGTTCTCGGGGGACTCCTGTACGCGGGGTTCGTCGACGGTGTAGGTCAGCCCACACACCGTCACCTCCGGGTAGACGTCGGCCTTGTCCGACAGCAGCACCTGCATCGGTGCCGCGGTG
>PXRL01000010.1:208037-214200 GCA_003020965.1 Halobacteriales archaeon QS_4_69_225 | reverse complement strand
TCGGCGTACTGCTTGCCGCCCTCGACGGGTGACTTCCCGAAAGCGGTGTTCGAGAAGATGAACGCGACCGTCGCCTCCGCGTCGTTGTCGGCGATCCACTTGAGGTGGGCCCGCGCCTGGCTCGTGTAATCGAGATTGCCGAAGAAGTTGTACGGCGTCTCCTCCGTCATCAGGTTCGCCGAGTACGACGCCGAGACGTAGACGACCTCGTCCTGGGCGACCGACCCGGACAGCGCCTCCGTGTCGGCGGTTCCCCAGCCGATGATCACCGGCGGGTCGGAGTCCGACGTGTACCGGTCGTACAGCTGCTGTGCCTGCGACACCTCGTAGGCGTAGTCGCTGTTCGGGTGGTCGATGTCGCGTGACAGGAGGTCGTTTTCGTTGAAGTACGCGATGGCGTCGCGGGACCCGATCGCCGTCGGTCGACCGACGTCCGAGGTCGCGCCGCTTTCGTCGTATATCCCCGGGATCGTGACCGCGCCGCCGTCGTCGCCACCGCCACCGTCACCGTCGCCGCCGCCGATACATCCGGCGAGGGTCCCGACGGCGATCGCTCCGGTCGCGGCCTTCACGAACCGGCGTCGACTCCGCAGATTGTCATCTGGCGACATGAAACAGCCTAACACGTGACTACGGCTTATCTTTTATTGTTATAAAGTGCCACGTACACCCGTACGTCGAACCCGCCGACGGGGTCGGTTTTAAGCCCGTTCGGTCACCTACGTGCGGATATGAGCAGCGACTGTCCCTTCTGCCGGATAGTACGTGGCGACATCCCGGCCAGAGTCGTCTACGAGGACGACGACGTGCTGTCGTTTCTCGACGCCAACCCGCTGGCCCGCGGGCACACCCTCGTCGTCCCGAAGACCCACCACGAGCGGGTGGCGGCGATGCCGGACGACGACCGCGACGCCGTCTTCGGCGCGCTGGGTCGACTCGGCCCGTCGGTACAGGCGGCCGTCGACGCCGACGGCCTCAACGTCGGGATGAACGACGGGTCCGCCGCCGGCCAGGAGGTGCCGCACGTCCACGGCCACCTGGTCCCGCGGTTCGAGGGCGACGGCGGCGGCGCGGTTCACTCCATCGTCCGGACCCGCCCGGACCTGCCGGACGAGGAAATGGACGAACTCGAGGCCGATATCCGCCACGCCGCGGAGTGATACCGCCGGCTCCGACCGGTCGAACGGTCCGCCGGGGAACCCGATTTCCGGGCGGGGTCCGACTACACGGTACGAAAGCAGTACGCCGGAGTCCCGGCCGACGGTACGAGCCGTCGAGTCCCCATCACGATACCGAGTTCGACGGGTGACGGAGACGTTCCCGGCGGCGAAAAGAACGGACCCGACAGCTCGCTACGCGCTACGGTCGAACGTCGGCAGGTGGTGGACCGCGCCGACGTCGTGGCCGCGACGGCACAGTTCCGACCGAATCGCGTTCCAGTCGTCGACGTCGACGAACCCGCGGAGGCGACGGTCGGTCTCGACCGGTTCCTCGAGGTGGTCGCGCTCCTCGCGCCGGATCAGATAGACGAGCGTTCCGCCGTCGACGGACTCGTATTCGAATCGTGGTACATCCTGGTGGGTTTCGGGGTGGATGTTCGAGGCGATCATGTACTTGAGTGCGGGTCGTGTTCTCCGGGTCCGCACTTGTCAGAAGAGGGGCTCGACACGCAAAAATGAGTCGCTTATCTCGGCAGCATACCGCCCGTTTTCCGTACTTTGAAGCGCTCTGACGGCCGATCTGCTCGTGGGAACTGCCGGTGTAGAGCCCCTGTGGCGGCCGATCCGCACCGGAATATTTTTCACCGATAACTCGTCGAAACGTGCGTATGGGATACGACTCGCTCGCCCTCGTCGGCGCCGCCGGCGGCGCCGGGGTCACGCGACTGACGCTGGAGTGTGCGACGCTGCTGTCCCACGACGGCCGGGACGTGGCGGTGCTGGACGCCGCCTACGCCACGCAGGGGCTGGCCGACCGCACGCCCGGCCGCATCGACCCGGACATGACGGCGCTGTGTCTCGAAAAGCGACCGCTGGAGGTCGGCCTGCTCGACCGGGAGGCCGGCGCGGGCCGGCTGGCGGTCTGTCCCGCCCGTGCGCCGTTCGAGCGGGTGGCCCGCGCGAAGACGCCCGACGCGGCCGCGGCGTTCGAAGATCGCATCGCGGAGGCGGCCCGCGCCTTCGACCACGTGCTCGTCGACGTGCCGCCGGTGGCGGCCAACCAGGCCGTCGCCGCGGTCTCGGCCGCCGAGGCCGTCGCCGTCGTCGCCGACGCCGCTCGCGCCGCCGACGCCGTCCCGCGAACCCGCGACCGTCTGGTCGACGTCGGCGTCGACCCGGACGCGACCGTCGTCACCCGGACGACCGACCACCCGGACGCCGACGCGACGGTGCCGACGCTGTCCGACGACCCCCCGGCGGTCGAGCGCGACGAGACGGCCCGCGACCGCGTCGGCGCCGCTCTGGAGGCGACGATGGGGCTGTCGGTGGACGTGGGCGAGGACACGGAGGGTCTCCGGGACCGGCTGCCGCTCTAAACGAGGTCGTTCAGGTCGCTCCGGGCGTCGTACAGCGGGTCGGCGTCGGGTTCGACGGCCAGGGCGTCGGCGACGACCGACTCCGCCTCGGGGATGGGGTCGTGCGTCGCGACGTACGCCCCGAGCGCGAACTCCGAGGCGCCGACGCCGGCCAGCGTCTCGGCTTCCGTCCGGGGAATCTCGCCGGCCAGCCAGTCGTCGACGACCCGCCGTGCGGTCGGCGACAACGGGTCGACCGGCTCCCCGAGAAGGTACAGCGTCTTCGCGGCCGTCGTCGTCGCGACGTCGGCGACGGCGGCGGCCCGCCCGAGGTCCGCTCCCTCGGCGTACGCCTCCACGACGGCCGCCGCCGCGGCCGCGTCGCACGGCAACTCGTCGGCGAACGGCTCCAGCCGCCCGGCCAGCGACGCGTCGGTCCCGTCGGCCGTCGCGACGCCGCGGTCCCGCTGCTCGGCGGTCACCTCCAGCCCCGCGGCGATGCTGGATAAGCCCATGCTACCCAATGGACCTTTCTCGTTAATTAAACCTTTCTCGCCCCGGAAACACGGCGGCGACGTCCGCCGGTAGAACGTACCGGTTACCGGTACGTTTCGCCGCCCGCGATCGTCGGGACGCGGCGGTCAGCGGCCTTTTTTCAAGTGCCGTCGGGCCTTATATTCGACCGTGATGAGCGCGACGACACGACGGCTCTGCCCCGAGTGCGAGGGCCGGCTCAGAAGCACCGACACCGAAACCGTCTGCGACGACTGCGGGCTCGTCGTCGACGAGACGGCCATCGACCGCGGCCCGGAGTGGCGCTC
The DNA here is from genome assembly GCA_003020965.1 of Halobacteriales archaeon QS_4_69_225. Lineage (GTDB taxonomy): Archaea > Halobacteriota > Halobacteria > Halobacteriales > Haloarculaceae > Natronomonas. Next base: position 210,864 of record PXRL01000010.1, on the reverse strand, counting down.
CTTCGCCGACGACGACACGAACCCCGAGCGGTGTGGCGCGCCGCTGACCCGGTCGCGGCACGACCGCGGACTGTCGACGGAGATCGGTTACTCGACGCGGCTGAAGGGCCGCAAGCGCCGCCGCGTCGCCCGGATGCGGCGCCAGCACAGACGCGCACAGGTTGGCTCGAAGCGGGACCGCAACCAGGTGTACGGCTTCACCGAGATCCGGCGGCTGACGGGCCGACTCGAACTGCCCGAGAGCCTGCAGGAACGCGCCTGCGTGTTGTTCGAGTCCGCCCAGGAGGACGACCTGCTCCGTGGTCGCTCCATCGAGGGGTTCGCCGCCGCCGCGGTGTACGCGGTCTGCCGGACGGCGTCGGTGTCCCGAACCGTCGAGGAGGTGACCGACGAGGCGACCGCCAGCCGGGCCGAACTGCAGGCCGCCTACGACGCGATGAACCGGGCGCTCGGGCTGCCGACCGGCCCCATCGACCCCGCGGAGTACCTCGCCAGGTACGCCTCGAAGCTCGACGTCCCCGACGGAGTCGAGCGCCGAGCCCGCGAGCTCGCCGAGCGGGCCCGCGAGACGGGACTGTCCGTCGGTCGCAACCCCAGCGGCGTCGCCGCCGCCTGCATCTACACCGCCGCCCGCGAGGTCGCCTACGAGCTGACGCAGGCCGAGGTGAGCGACGTCGCCGGCGTCTCCGCGGTGACGATCCGGAACAGCTATCGGGAGCTACGCGGCTGAGCGAGCGTCGACAGCGCCGCCACCGGCAGCTCGATCGCTTCCGCCCGCTCGCACAGCTCCGCCGGCACGAAGGAGAGCCGCCGCAGGAGCCGCCGGTCACGGGCCAACTCGGCCGCCAGCGCCTCCACCTCGGCCAGCCCGCCGACGGCGGCGACCGCGGCCGTCGCCGTCCGGAGGTCGTCGACCGCCGCGAGCCGCTCGGCCGCCGCCACACGCGTCTCGACGCGCTCCAGCCACGCCGCCACCCCCGCCGGGAGGTCCTCGACCGGCTCGGCGGCGACGAGTTCGACGTCCACCGACGCCGGCGGCGCCGGCGTCGCGAACCCGACACCTCTCGCCGTCGCCACCTCGACCGTTACCGTCCCGTCGGCCCACCGGACGTCCGCCCCGGCGTCCCGCGGCGGCCAGACGGGGCCGTCACACCGGACCGCGAGCCGGACCCGATGTCGCCCGGTCGCCGTCACCCGCGTCTCGACGAGCGTCACGCCGTCCGTCCGCACCGTCTCCGTCGAAGCCGTCGGCATACCTCGCCTGGCCCCGTCATCGCAGAAAAATCACAGCCGGATCACCGGGCTCTCCAACCACGCCTCGGCACTCGCGGCGTCAGCGAACCGCCGGCAGGCGAGGACGACCGGCGTTCGGACGACCCCGACACGGACGAGCGCGAGCGCGGCGGTCACCCCGTCCGCATCATCGAACGACGCTGCCGTCCCGTCCGGCGCCGACGCGGCGGCCTCGTCGGCGGCCGGTCGGACCGCCTCGACCAGCTCCGCCCGTGCGGTCCGCTCGAGGTTGTCGACGCGGTCCCGCAGCCGGAGCCGCCGCTCGCGGGCGTCGCGAGCCTCGCGGGCCCGCTCTCTGGCTCGTTCGAGTCGCTCCTCGGCGGCCGCCCGCTCGGTCTCCAGCTCCGACAGCTCCCGGACCGCCCGCCGGTACTCCGTCTCGAGGCTCTCGTCGCCGGTCTCCGCCAGCCGCCCGCGGAGCGTCGCCACCCGCTCGCGCTGCCGCTCGATGCCGGCCTCCGCCTCCGCCAGTCGCTGCCGGGCCGTCGCGGACGACGGCACCGGCTCGCCGACCGCCGCCAGCCGCTCGCGGGCCGCACGGAGCTCCGCGTCGACGCTCGCGGTCGCGCCGCGGGACCGCGCGGCCGCCGCCAGCGCCGTCCGCCGGTCGAGCGACAGCCCCGGCGCGACGACGGCGACGTGATCGTAGAGGCTCACAGCTCCCGTCGCTTCAGCGCCGCCGGCGACGGGTGGTCGCTGCCGGCGGCGAACTTCGCGTACGGCACGTTCCGGTCCTCCCGCCCCTCGTAGGCCGCCGCCGCCTCCCGCACCGCCGTCGGCACGTCGCGGAACTCGTTGAACGGCGCCGTCCGCTCGACCTGCACATCGTCGGGATGTTTCTCCCGCAGCCGCAGCGCGAGGAAGGCCCCGTGTTCCGTCTCCGCCAGCAGCGCCGCCCGCCCGAACCGGCGCACGATCGTCTCCTCGTGGGTCCGGCAGACGTTCCGCAGCGAGGTCCGGGCGCCCTTCGAGTACGTTACGACGAGCAGCACACTCGCAGTTTCCGCGTTTTCGCTGATAAAATTGACGCGCTACTCGATTTGCTCGACGGTCGGGTCTTCCGCGTCGGTCAGCTCCCGGACCCGGCGGCGGGCCTGCCCCTCGGAGGCCGCCAGGACGACCGTCCCGTCGTCGGCCCGGTACGGCGTCAGCTCGCCGTCGAACTCCGTGGCGAAGGTCCGCACCGTCGCCCGGACGCGCCGTTCGCAGGCCCCGAGGTCGGTCTCGCCGGTCTCCAGCTCCGTCAGCGCGTCTTCGATCTGCCGGAGGGCGGCGATACGGTCCATCAGACCGTCCGCAGATGGTCCGTCTGTGGCTCGTAGACGTCGCCTTTCTGCCGCAGCTTCTCGATTTCGTGTTCGGCCTTCGAGCGCTCCATGCCCGCCTCCTCGGCGCGTTCGAGCACCTCCTCGCGGGGGGCGCCCTCGTCGTACTCCGCTTCGACGTCGCTGATGAGCGTCTTGATGTTCTTGATGCGGTCCCGCTGGCTCTTTGACTGGCCGGTCTCGACGACGTCGGCGTCGAACTCGCCGGT
>PXRL01000010.1:0-207915 GCA_003020965.1 Halobacteriales archaeon QS_4_69_225 | reverse complement strand
GTCGACCTCCTCCTGGGTCACGTTCGAGGTGGCCGTGTTCTCCCGGTGGGTGTGCAGCTCGCCCGCGTAGTTCGTGTTGATGATGTGCTCGGCGAGGTTGGCGTCGTCCTCCTCGTCGGGCTCGTCGGTGACCGTGAAGATGAGGTCGAACCGCGAGATGAGCGCCGGCTCCAGATCTATTTGCTCCCCGATAGGTTCGTACTGGTCGAACCGGCCGTACTTCGGGTTCGCCGCGCCCAGCAACGAGCATCTAGCTTTGAGGGTCGCATTAATTCCTGCCTTGGAGATGCTGATGGAGTTGTGCAGCACGACGCCCTGACTGACGAACGTGTTCGTCGGCTCGACGGTCACGTCGTACACCCACTTGCAGGCGTCGTCGCCCGCGTTCGGGATCGTCTCGACCTCGCGGACGCGGTAGAACCGGAGGTCACACCGCGCCTCGAGAGCGTCAGCGCGGCGCTCGAACTCCTCGAGGGCCTCGGCGACGGCCCCGTGAGCGCGGTCGGTCAGGTTCGCCCGCCGTTCGGCGTCGTACCCCCCGCTCTCGGCGTAGCTGACGGAACTCGTCGTCTCGCCGTCGAGACGCTCCGCGAGTTGCCGGCACGACCAGCCGGCAGCGTCGCGAACCGTTGCGAGGTCGTCGGCGTCGCGCAATGCTGCTTCGAGTTCGTCGGCGCGCTCCCGGAGGGTGTCGAGTTCCTCTTCGACCGTCTCGACTTGGACGCCGTAGCCCTCGTCGAGGTGGGGCCGGAACCCGCCGGTGAGACGGAGACCGAGCAACCTCCGGAGGCTCCGAATCTCCCGCGCGGCGCTCGTCGGCAGAACGTCGTGGTGGCGGGGCGTCCCGTTGCTCCGCTCGGCGAACGCCATCGCCTCGTCGTACCGGTCGTCGGCGGGGTCGACCACACGCTCGACGAATCGCTCCGTCGAGTCACCCATCACGTACACCTTCCACGAGTCCTCGGCGCCGTCGTGGTGGATACGGGAAGCGACGCCGATTTTCGACAGCGCGTCGGCGTAATCGCGTGACAGCCCCTCCGAGGCCGTCGAGAAGGACATCGCCTCGCTTTCGACGCCGCCGTCGCCGGCGAACGCGCCGACGAGGAACCGTCGGATCTCCTCTTCGGAGGCACCGAGCACCCGTGCCGGAATCCGCTTGTCCCGGGCGGTGTGCATCATTTCGGGGAAGTTCCGCTCGAACCAGCGGTACAGCTTCGTCGACACCCACCGCTTCGTCACGGTCCCGGCTTCGTTGGTCGTGTCCGTGCTCCCGACGCCGAACACCGACGCCATCAGGCGGTCCATCCGCTCCAGCAGTCGGCCGTCCTGGTTGGAGAACCCGATCTCGTGGGCCGACCCCGCATACGAGTGGCCCTCCGCGACCAGGAAGCCGAGGGCCTCCGCGAGGTCGCCGGACAGGGGTGCTCGGGCGTCACGGTCACCTCTCGGCCGTTCGAGAACGCCACGCGGACGAACTCCTCGGGCGCCTCGTGTCGGCTCACGCGGTCGACCGGGAGCTTTCTCGTCTCGTTGTCTTCGAGGTCAACCGAGTGGACGCCGACGTCTTCGACCGGCAGGATTTCGCAGTCGACGCCGTCGACGACCGACTCCGGGGACGCCTCCATCCGGCCGTCGACGAACTCGCCGATTTCGACCCGTCTACCGTCCGAGAGCAGGATTTCCGTGTCCGGGTGGTAGGACTGCTGTTCGAGCGCTTCGTGCATAGCAGAGCGGTCCTCCGGCCGCATCTTGTCGAGTTCGTCCACCGCCGCGATGCCTTGGTCGGCCAACACGAGCGCCCCCGCCTCGAGGGTCCACTGCTGGCCGTCGCCGAAGTCGTCGCGCACGGCCGCCGCGGTAAGTCCCGCCGAACTGCTGCCTTTACCGGAGGTGTAGACGGAGCGTGGAGCGAGGTTGCGGATGTACTGCAGTAGCTGTGAGTTGTGCGAGACAATATTGTTCGAGAGGTACGTGTGGGTCCCTTCGACTTCGATGTCGTACACCCACTCGTAGTCCGGATCGACGGTCTCGATCGATTCGATTCGGTCCCACCGGATGTCGTTCCTCGTGAGCTGCCCGAGGGTTTCTACCGTCTGCTCGGCCTGCAGTGCCGCTTCAATACGCTCGAGAAGCGCGTTCCGTGCGGCGACAGTCCGGCCGCCGTCAGGTACTGCGTCGTTCCGCTCGTAGTAACTCACTGCCGTCTGTTCGACACCCATCTCGTCGGCGAGTTCCTGCTGGGAGATGTTCAGTTCGTCACGAACCGCTTCCACGTCCCGCCACTCACCACTCCGGAGTTGGTCTCGGGTTTCTCGTAGCCAGCCGAGCCGCTCTCGGAACGCGGAAGCGACCTGCTCGAGGCTCTCTCTGCTCGGATTCCGGTCACCACGCTCGTAATGCTGGTACGTGCTGCGCGGGAGTCTACACTCCGACTGAGACAGCTCGAGCGTCTCTCGCACCTGCCGTAGTTCCTCGCCGATGTTCGGAACCACATCGCGGTTCGTGTTCCCTGTCACCGCTTCGTAATCGTTCGCTTCGCTCGACTTCCGAGCAGTGACGAATCCAACTTGGTCGACGTACTTTTCGAACTCTTTGCCGCTGATTCGGAGGCGATAGCTATCGTTCGAGCGCGGTTGAACCTGCGCGCCGATACCTACAGCAAGCAGAAGCGAACGAACGCTTTCCAGCAGCTCGGGGCTCATGGACGCAACTGAGATTTCCCGCTCCTTCGTAGAGACGTGCCCTTCAGCGTCGACGTATGCACGCAGGAACTCGCGTTTCGTCTCCGGCGTCGCGCTGAGCAACGCATCCGGAACCCGTTGCTGTGCCGACCCTTCGAGAATCGACGGTTCGAGGTTCTCGAGGAAACTCGCGAACTCGCCAGAACTGCACCGCACTACCGACGCCGATTTATTAGCTCTCGGCTCGTCGACCGTGTACTCCAGATTCAGGGCCTCGAGCGCCCGGGCGGTGTCGGTCAGAATCTCCTCGTCTTCGTTCGCGATTCGGACGTCACCACAGTTGTACTCGTCGAGCTCGACGTGTCCCTCGGCGATGATGAAGCCGACGAGCCGTGCCAGCTTAGGCGTCCACTCGTCCGGAAGGTGTAGACGAACGGCGTTGTTGGCCCGGGAGCGACGATACTCCACGTCGAGTTCGTCGTCACCGTCAGCGCGCAGACGGCGTGGCGTCGCCACGAACGTCCCCTCCTCCAACTCTTCCGCCCGCGTCGCCTCGGGGCAGCCGCCGGACTGCACGAACAGCGGATGTGAGGGTGTCACTTCGACGGTCCGCCCGGACGCGGTTCGAATCCGGTACATCCGGTCTGGAGCCTCACGCTTCCAGACTTTCGTTGCCCGACTCCGTTTGATCGTCCCGTCCGGACACATCGTCGGCACCCCGATATCAACAGACTGGTAAACGCCGTCATCGACTGAAACGGGATCAGTCAGGTTCCTCTCCACAAGATCCTCGATCCTCTCCTCTGACCCGTTAGAAAGTGTCAACTTTGTATCACCTCGGATACACTTGCCGGTTCCAGGGTCCCCAATCAGGAGCATGTGCAAATCTCCGCGAATCCGCGAGCCGTCGGGCAGGTGCTTCGTGACGCCGGAGAACAGCTGCATGATGATGGCGAGTTTCTCCTGTTCGTAGCCGTAGATGGAGGGCGCCATCGACCCGACCATCTGCTCGTAGATGTCGCCGGCGTTCGACAGCTCGATGATCTCTTTTTTGTCCTCGTCGGTGATGTCCATGTCCTCGAACTGCTCGTCCTCGATGTCGACGGTGATGCCGTCCATGTAGACGTCGAAGACGGGCGATTTGTCCCGATCGGAGCCCTGCTGGTCGAGATGGAGAATCCCGGTGACGCGGACGTGGTCGCCGGCGGTCACGTGGCCGGTGATGTCGTCGTCGATGTGGACGTCGATGCTCTGTGGGGTCTCGCCGCCGCGCAGCCCCTCGGGCGACTCCTGGACGCGGAGCTTCTGTGCGTCGACGAACTCCGACTGGTCGAAGTTGATCTCGAAGGGGCCCTGTCGCTCGCAGCCCTGGCACTCGTGGGGCTCGTAGAACTCGCCGGAGGTCTGCGGAATGCGGGTGAGCGTCCCGCAGCGCTGGCACTCGAAGGCGGCCTCCGTCACCTTCGGGCGGACGTCGGTGGCCTTCCGGACGATGCCGGTGACGGCGATGAGCTGCCCGCGGTGGCGCGCGCGGATGTCGCGGATGTCGGTCGTCTCCTGGAGGTTCCGGACGCGGATGTGCGCCTGGCCGAGTTTCACGTCCACCGGCAGGTCGTAGAGCCGCAGCGCCTCCTCGGCGTAGTCCCGCATCTGGTCCGGCTGGGCGAGGAAGTCGTCGGCCAGGTCCGGGTCGAACCGATAGAGGTCGTCCCAGTCGACGTACAGCGACCGCTGCTCGTTGGGGTACTTCTGTGCGAGCTCGCCGATCTCGTTGCGGTAGTAGTCGCGGTAGAACCGCTCGAACCTGTCGATGACCTCGGTGTCCTCCGCGCGCGCCATGTAAGTACGATCGTTTGGCGGGCCACCGATTAAGAACCTTGGTAACCGGAGTGAAACTGTCGCCGCCTCGCCGACCGCGGGGCTCTTGTGGGGCGGTACCGTACGTTCGGGCGATGAAGACGCGACGGCTCGAGATCGTCTGCGAGACGCTCCGCACGCGGGGGTACGAGATCGAGCGGGCCGACAGACACGCGGTGGCGGTCCCGGACGACGAGACCGACCCCGTCGGCGTCCCGGGCGAACTCCGGGTCGTGCCGGCCCGGACCACGCCGGTAGGGGTCCTCGAGGCCGTCGCCGACGCCGTTGCGGGCGACCGAACCGCACTCTTCGCGGCCCATCCCGTCGACGCGGCGACGATACGCGACGTGCTGACGGACCCACCAGGGCTGGTCGCCGCCGATGAAGACGGCCGGACGTTCTACGACACGCCGGACCGGCTCCGGGCCGGCGACGCCGGCCTCGCCTGCTGTCGGGCCGCCGAGCCGCCCGTCTGGCGGGAGCGACCGGCCGACGGCGTCACCGCCGAGGGCAGCCGGTTCGTCCTCCGGGTCGACGGCGAGACGGTGACGGCCTTCGACTCCGCCGCCGACCTCGCCTGCCCGGCGGCGTCCGCCTTCGGCTACGCCTACCGCCGGGACGACGACGGCCGCTTCCGGGTCGAGAACCTCGACACCGGCCGGACGGCGGGTCGATTCGCCTCCGTCGGCGAGATGCGGGCCAATGCCTACCGCCCCGTGCCGGCCCCGCTCGTTCCCGAGCGGGTCGTCGGCGACGCACACCTCCCGACGTCGTGGGCGGTGGCGACGGTCGACGACGGCCGCGTCACAGCCGTCGAGGGCGCCTGAGCGTCCCCCGACTGCGTCCGCGCTCGCCACGCGTCCGAGCGGTTCGAAGACACCGCGCGCGAGCGGCTCGAAGCTGCCGCGTCCGAACGGCTCGAAGCTACCGCGTCCGAACGGCTCGAGACCGCCGCGGTCAGCCGTCCTCGCCGCTGCCGCGGCCGATGCGGCGCGTCTCCTCGCCGTCGACCTCCCGGATCTGCTCGGCGAACAGCGCGTTCGTCATCACGAGGTGGCCGAAGTACGTCGCCGCGTAGTCCACCATCCCGAACGGGTGGATGTTCGACTGCTCGGCGGGCGGCAGAAGGCTGCCGATCAACTGTATCTGGCCGTCGCCGACCTCGAGCGTCCCGACGACGACGTCGCCGCCGGTCGTGCCCGCGACGGTCCCGCCGGCGTCGTCGAAGGCCCCGCCGTCGACGCCGTAGATGGGCGCCTCGTTCTCCGCGTAGCCCACTGGCGCGATGTACCAGAGGTGGTCCTGGATGGGCCGACGATCCGTCACGAGCGGGTGGTCGTCGTTCACCTCGTCCAGTTCGCCCACGTAGGCCGTCTGCTCGGTGACGTCCTCGGCGGCGATGTCGTCGACCAGCTTCGGCAGGAGGTTCAGCCCGGTGTCGGTCAACACGAGGTTGCCGCCGTCGCGGAGGAAGCTCTCGACGGCGGCGACGTCGCCGGCGTCGACCTCGTCGTGGACGAGCACCAACTGGTCGTAGCCGTCGAGGGCCGCCGCGTCGACCGCGCCGGAGGCGACGGCGTCGACGGCGACGTTCGCGTCCTCGTCGAGGTCCTCGAAGTACCGCAGCGGCGTCACCTCGTAGTCGCGCTGTTCGTAGCCGAGCTCTGCGGCCGGGTCCGGCGCGTCGGCGGCCGCCGCCGTGGTGAAGCCGACCTCGGCGTCGCCCGGCGTCCCGAGGGCGTTGTCCAGTTCGACCGTCCACTCGCCGGCCCGGGCGTCGACCTGCCAGGTCGGCAGCGCACAGCACCGGCCGCCGAGCGCCCGGCCCTCGCCCGCCTCGAAGCTACGGACTGTCGTCCCGTCGGGGGCGATCAGCCGCGCGCTGGCGACGCTCCGATGGACGTGGGGGTGGACCGAAAGCGTCGTCGCCCCGGCGTCGACGGCCCGCGAGACGGAGGCCGATCCGCCCGCAGGCACCGTCGTCGTCTCCGTCGTCGACTCCCCGGAGGGGTCGTACTCGACGGCGTCGCCGTCGACGTGGCTCAGGTCCTCGGCCCGCCGCGTGAGCGCGTCCGTCGTCACGTAGGCGACGTCGCCGCTGGCCTCGACCCGGCCGGTGACGTCGCGGGTCGCGAAGTCGATCGCGCCGAGGATCGCCCCCTTGTAGCCGTCGACCTGGAGGCCGACCCGCGCCTGGTCGTAGACGTTCCCGCCGACGAGATTCGAGTACGACATCTCCATCGTCAGGCTGGGAACGCCCAGCCCGCCCAGTTCCTCGGGGAAGGCCATCCACTCGTCGACGAAGCCCGTTCCGGAGTAGCCGATGGTCTCGACGGGCGTCCCGAAGTTGTACGCCTGCTCGGGGACGACCGAGAGCCCGAAGACGCTCGGGCTGATCGTCTCCGTCACCGGCGACAGCGCCTCGCCGGCGGTTTCCCACTCTTCGACGTTGGCGGTGATGCGCTCGCCGATGGTGTCGATGAGCTCGAAGCTGTTCTCGAGGTCGTCGCTGGAGGACTGCGAGGCGCCGTCGAGCGCGAGCACGAAGTCCTTCGATGACAGCATTCCGTGGAGGTCGATCGCACAGACCAGGTTCTCGTAGCTCCGGCAGTGCTCGACGAACGCGAGGGCGTCCGGCGTCGTCTCGGCGACGTACTCCGGCGGGTCGGTCTCGCCGTCGAGCCCGCTCCCCAGCGGCTCGGCGACCGTGTGGTCGGGCGATATCCACCCGGGATTCGGGAACTGGCGGTTCGTGTCGCCGCCGAGGTTGCCCCGCTCGTGTAGCGGCGCACCCGGCACGCCGAGGCTGTCGTACTGCGGCCGGCGGGCCGCCCACCCGTCGGGATTCGTGAACGTGAACACCAGCGCCAGCTCGTCGAGCAGCGCCTCCACCTTCGGGTACTGGCCCCGCAGCACCCCCTCGATGAACCGGGGGGCGGCTTCGCCGCCGGCACGCTCGTCGCCGTGGATGGTGCAGTTGGTCAGCACCTGCTTCTTCTCGGCGAAGGCCTCCCGGTCGTCGACGTCTTCGGCGACCTCGACCACGAGCACGTCCCGCGGGTCCCGCCGGTCGGTGACGTAGTTGTACTTGCCGGCGCTCTCGCCGGCCGAGAAGACCCGCATTCGGTCGTCGAACGCCTCCGCGAGGTGGTCGAACCCCGCCGCGACCTCCTCGAAGTCGATGTAGTCGACGCTCCGCTCCGGCGTCGGAAAGACGCCCAGCGGGTAGTAGCCGAGCCGCCAGAACGGGTTGGCCCCTGGCGAGAAGTGCAGCGTCCGGGCCGTCGGCAGCTCCGCGACCCTCTCCGCCTCCGCCGTCGTCAGCGCTGCGTAGGCGGCCGGCTCCGGATCGGTCGTCGTCCGCACACCTCCGGTGACCGATCGCATCGCCTCGAACGACGCCGCGTCGTCGAACTTGACGAGCGTCGGGACCTCGTACCCCTCGGGGGTATGGTTCAGGACGTAGCGGTACTCCGCGTCGAACGCCGGCGACGAGGCGTCGGCGCCGGCCGCGCCCGGCAGCGCGAGCGCGCCGCCGGTCGCCGCCGACAACCGGACGAACCGGCGCCGCGAGACCGGCGCCGCCTCGAAGGGATCCTCGGACATGTGACTCGGACGTTCGGTTATTTTCCGCCGTACAAAAGGTTTGATAAAAGCGTCCGTACGATTGCGGACGTCCGTCGCGGACGCCGGAGACCGACGGCGTCGCTCGTCGCGTCCGCTCCTCGCAGACGCCGATGGGATCGCCCGGATTCGAACCGAATGAAGACTCGCTGCGCTCGTCTTCCAGGGTTCGAATCCGCGCTCTTTCACTGCTGGCGCTCGCGAAAGTGCTCGCGCCAGAAGTGGGATCGCCCGGATTCGAACCGGGGTCCACAGCACCCAAGGCTGCGAGTATAGCCAAGCTAACCCACGATCCCGCACCGCACGGTACCTGCCGGCCGCGTGAAAACGTTTCGTTCCGGCCCCAAGGGATTTACCCCGGCTTCGAGAACGCCGTGCATGGTCACGACGACGGAGATCGGGCTCCTGATTCTGGCGCTGGCGCTGCTGTTCGGCGCCTACCGCATCGTCAACACGATCAAGCCGCTCATCATCAACGCCATCGTCGGGGTGATCGTCCTCATCGTCGCCAACGTCGCCGGCCTCGGGGTCGCAATCTCGGCGGTCGCGGTGCTGGTCTGTGCGGTCGGCGGCCTACCGGGAGCGGTGCTGGTCATCCTGCTGTCGGTCCTCGACATCGCCTTCGCCGGGACCGTCGCGCCGCTGGCTTGAGTGACTCAAAGAGCCGTTTTACCTTCAGCCACGCATTTTATACGCCGGCACGTGGCCTCGAGCATGAGACACGTTGTGACTGCACAGCCGTTCGGGCCGGCGGTTCGGCTGCTCGGACGCGTCGTGACGCTGCTGGAGGGGATGGCGTTCTGGACGGCGGCGGCGTTCCCGTTCGTCTACCTCGGTGCATTCTTGCTCCACGCCCGCGGGTCGCTCGGCGGGACGACTATCGCCCTGCTCGCGGCGGTCAACCTCGTGGCCGTCGTCGTCGGCCACCGGTACGGCGGCAACGGGAGGGACCGATGAGCCGGAGCCATTCCATCACCGAGGCCGACGAGAGGCGTCTCGAGACGTATCTCCGCCAGCGGGCCGGCAGCGGCGAGGCCTACATCAAGAGCAAGTTCATCGCCGACGATCTCGGGCTGACGCCCTCGCAGGTCGGCGCCCTGCTCGCTCGCCTCCGGGACGCCGACGGCGGCCCCGAGGTCGAGAAGTGGTCGTACACGAACGCGACGACGTGGCGGGTCCGGGCGGACGACCGACCCCGGTCGTCGTGACGCGGGTCGAGCGTTCGTAGTGGTCATTGCGAGTCGTTATCGTCGAGGGCCGAGCGGATCGGCCGTGGAGAGCCGAACCGACCTCGTTTCGTTTCCCGTGCCGAAAATTACCGCAGCAATCACTATCAGTGCTCGTCGCGGAGCTCGATTTCGGCGACCAGTTCGTACGGGTCGAGGCCCTTTCGGACGCCGTCCAGCATCGCGAAGGCTTCGTCGGGCTCCAGGAAGTGTTCGGTGACGGCCCGCCCCAGCGGCGTCGGCTCCAGGCCGTCGATGAACCCGTACTCCAGGAGCTTGCCGACGGCGTGTTTCGTCGGCACCTCGCCGACCATGCGGTCGTTCAGCCGCTTGGTCGCCGTGCCGGCGACGGTGACGTTCGCCAGCGTCTCCTCGACGGCCGAATCCTCGTCGTAGCGGGTGACGACGGGCTCCATCTCGCCTTTCAGCAGCGTGAACGCCACCTCGTCCTCGCCGGCCTCCATGGAGTTGTGGTAGGTGCAGTCCGGCTCGACGAGCACGTAGACGGTCCCTTTGTCGTGGTAGTCCGGCCGGCCGGCGCGGCCGAGCATCTGCTCGAACTCTTGGACCGAGAGCCACTCGATGCCCATCGCCAGCGAGTCGAAGATCACCTGCGAGGCCGGAAAGTCGACGCCGGCGGCCAGCGCCGCGGTCGTGACGACCGCCGACAGCTCCTGGTCGCCGAACTGCCGCTCGACGCGCTTGCGCTGGCCGTTGTCCAGCCCGGCGTGGTACGGCGCCGAGTCGTACTCCAGCCGCCGCGATATCTCGTGACACCGCCGCCGGGAGTTGGTGAAGACGATGGTCTGCCCGCGGTAGCCCTTCGAGGACTTCGAATCGAAGGCTCGCCCCACCAGCTTGTTCTCGATGTCGATCTTCTCGGAGCCGTCCGCGAAGGTGACGTGTCGCTCGATGGGGACGGGTCGCTCCTCGAACTCGACGAGCTGGGCGTCGAGCCGGTCGGCCAGCTGGCCGGCGTTGCCCACCGTCGCCGACAGGTACACCCACTGGCTGTCGCAGTCGTTCCGCCGGCAGTAGTGTTTCAGCCGCGAGACGAACCCGTCGAGGCGGTGGCCCCGCTCGTCCTCGCCGAGGTTGTGCACCTCGTCGATGACGACCGTCCCGATGTCGCCGAGGTCCTTGCCCGTCCGCAGGGCGTGATCGACGCCCTCGTAGGTGCCGACGATGACGTCGGCTTCGGGGTCGAAGCGGTTGCCCGACCCCCGGATGCGCGAGGCGCCGACCCGCAGCGTCACGTCCAGCAGGTCGCCGTACTCGTCGGTGAAGTCCTCGTGTTTCTGGTTGGCCAGTGCCACCAGCGGGACGAGAAACAGCAGCTTCCCCTCGCCGCGCAGCGCGCGGTCGACGCCCGCCAGTTCGCCGACCAGCGTCTTGCCGGTCGCCGTCGCCGAGACGACCAGCTGGTCGCGGCCCTCCAGCAACCCGTTGTCGACGGCGAGACTCTGCACCGGCAGCAGCTCGTCGAACTGCTCGAGGCTCCCCGCCAGCTCCGGGTGGACGTCAAGTTCCTCGACCGGGACGGGGTCGATCTCGTCGGTCGTCGCCGAGATCTCGTCGAACTTCGTCAGTTCAGGATCGAGCTGGCCCGACAGCAGGTTCCGGACCCGCTCGAGGTCGCCCACCTCCAGCAGTAGCTCCTCGAGGCGGTCGCGGGCGCCGGACCGCAGCCCCCGGTAGTTGGCCTCCCGCTCCAGCTCCCGCTTCGCGCAGTCCGGGCAGATGTGCTCGTCGTCGGCCTCGATGGCCGTCTCGGCAGTCAGCGGCGAGTACCGGCCCTTCCCCGCGCAGATGCGACAGGTCCGGACCTGCTTGGCCTCGAGCTGGTAGCCGTCGAGCATCGCCTCCAACTCCCGTCGGCCGCCGCGGGAGGTCTGCTCGGAGACCCGGATGCGCGCCGCACGGCGGGCCATCTCGACGAACTGCTCCGGGCGACGCGGCACCTCGTCGTCGCCGTCCCGCACCCGGAACCGGCCCGGCCGGGGCCCGGCGTCGGTCTCCTTCAACTCCAGCCGACCGCGGAGCAGCCGCTCGCCGTCGCGGCGCACGACGACCGCGTGGTCGTCGCCGTCCTCGTGGAGGAACAGCGTATCGACGTCGGCGACCTGCTTCGACACGTCCCCGCGTAGGGTGGCGAGGTATTTTAGTGACCCGGGAGCGACCGAGGTCATATTTAATTAAGCGATGCTGGCCGAAAATCCACCGCTGGGCGGGACTGGAAGGGGCTGCGCTCTCGGCGAGCGAGACGACGCAAGGACCGCAGGACGTAGTCCGAGGACCGCAGCAAGTCGCAGCCGCCGAGAGCGCAGGGGCTTCCGAGATCTTGTCCACCCCATTCGCACCGCATCTGGTCGTAACTAAACAGTGCCCCACCGACACCGCACGGCCCCGCGTCCCGCTGGCTCACTCGACGACGCGTATCTCGTCGTCGCCGGCCGGCACCGCACAGAGGAACGCCCCCGGTTCGTCGCCCGGATTGCGATACCAGTGGACCGCCCCCGCCGGGACGTGTACGGCGTCGCCCGCACTGACGGTGTACTCCTCGCCGCTTTTGGCCTCGCTGTCCGTCCGAGGCCCCTCCGACGTCTCGCCGATGCCGACGACGTACTCGCCCTCCAAGACGTACTGTTCGTGTTCGATTTCGTTGGTGTGTCTCGGCACCTCGGCGCCCGGTTCGAGCTCGAACCGCCGGATTGCGAGGTTGCCGTCGCCGTCATCGAGGCCGACGAGGACGCCCTTCCGGAGCCCCTCGGCGGCGTCGACGGTCTTGTACTCAACGTCGGTCCCGCGGCGGACGAGAGACGGCTCGGACATATACGTCCGTTTATGCCCGAGATACTCCAATCTACGGGCGCGATTTGTCGGCGAAAAAATTACTGTCGGCGATACGCTGTTCCGCCCCACCCCGAAGGGTGAAGCTGCGGCCGTGCCGACGCGGTGGCCGGCGCTGGGGTGGTCAACGGGAGCGACTGAGTTTAGTATTCGTAGTCAGTGAGTGTCGCCGAGGTGCCGCCCTCGTCGGACTCCCAGGTGATGCGGACCGTATCACCATCGTCAATTTCTCCGGTCGGGATGGTGCAGGCGTCTCCCGCCGAGAGTTCGGCTGAGGTCCAGTTCTCGCCCCCAGGGTATGAGTTATTCTGACAGATACCGTCACTCACGTAGGTTTTACTGGAATCGTCATTGGTAACCTCAATATTCGATGTCGAGACAGATTGGCCCCCGTCGTGTGTCATCGTGAGAGCCCCATTATCCTCCTCATTGAACGTGAACTGTGCACTTGGAGCATTATTCTGGACCTGGCCGCCGAGGCCCAGGACGAAGGTGCCGATGACGGCTGCGAGGATGACTGTGATTGCGACCATCAGGATGACCCCGATGACCGGCGATACCGCGTCGTCGTCCGCGAAGAGTTCGTTCAGTTTCATGATCGTGCCAGCAGTTCCTCGTCGAAAGCGGCCGCGGGTGCCCGTTTGAGACCGTCGGCGACCGTCCGCCGGTGGCCGTAGGCGTCCCACGCCGTCCCTCCGATGTAAACTGCCAACGCCTCCAGGGACGATTGCCGGTATATTAACCATTCCACCGATTTCACGGCTCGATTGCGTTCTCGATACTCGGTAATTTTACGGATCGAAATCGCTCTGCGGGCCGTACCGGTTATTGGCCGGTGCGGGACACATTGAATACGTGCGCAGTACGACGCGGGAGCGGCCCGACGATCAACGCGACCCGAGCAGGGTCATAATACCCTCGGTTCGAATGCCAATACTAGTACCGCAAGGTGACCAACGGGAGCGACCAAGGTTCAGTACTCGTATCTGGCGAGCGTCGCCGAGGTGCCGCCGTCGTCGGACTCCCAGGTGATGCGGATGGTGTCGCCCTCGGTGAGTTTACCGTTGGCGAGAGTACAGGAATCACCTGCGGTCAGTTCAGCATCACCACCGCTCCACTCGTCGTTGGCAGCCCCGTTCGTTTGACAGCTGAGGTCGTCACTGCCATCGTAGGTTACACTCATTTTCTCGACATCAACAGAGTCACCGCCGTCGTGTGTCATCGTGAGATTCCCATTAT
This sequence comes from Halobacteriales archaeon QS_4_69_225, assembly GCA_003020965.1. Taxonomy (GTDB): domain Archaea; phylum Halobacteriota; class Halobacteria; order Halobacteriales; family Haloarculaceae; genus Natronomonas. The sequence goes on along the minus strand of PXRL01000010.1, from coordinate 194,438 downwards.
CCTCCTGACTAAATGTAAACTGGGCGTTAGGCGGATTATTCTGAAGATCGCTCCCGAGACTCAGAACGAAGGTGCCGATGACGGCCGCGAGGATGACGGTGATTGCGACCATCAGGATGACCCCGATGACCGGCGATACCGCGTCGTCGCCCGCGAAGAGTTTGCGTAGTTTCATGGTTGTCTTGGCAGCCTCACATCGGACGTGCGGCCGCGGGAGTTCGTCTTTTTTTCCCATCCCCCCACTTCGGCGGGGGTCGTTGCGTGGCCCCCCTTGCCGTCCCCCCGATATGGCTGCTCAGCCCTATACTCGCCCTCCTGCTACATTAAACATTCTCCTGGTTCCGCGGAGATTCCGTAGTAAAATTTGCGTGTGTATCGCTCGCCGATACGCCCCGAGACGCGCGGGCTCTACGGCCGGGCGTTCGACACATGCGTCGCCGCGGAATGCCGATAGCGATCGCCGCCGGGAGGCACGGGTACTCGTCGACCACCGCCTCGGCGTTCGCTCGACGGCCGCCAGCGCGAGGTCGCTCTCGACGAACGACCGGTCGACCGAGGCCGGGTCGGCCGGATCACACCGCCGCCTCCAGACGCTCTCGGGCGACGTATCCGAACTCCGCCTTGCGATGGCAGGCGGGACACAGCGAGACGACGTTCTCGAGGTAGTGGGCGTCGGTCTCGGCGGTCGCCGGCGTCTCCACGAACGCCCGGACCGGCACGATGTGATGGACGTCCGGGTTCCGGCCGAGGTCCTCCCGGCCCGTCCCGCAGATGACGCACTCGTGGTCGTCACGCTCGAGGGCCTGCCGCCGGATTCGGTTCCATCCCCGGCCGTAGTTGGCCTCGGTACCGCCCTCCCAGTTCGGGTGTCCCTCGCCGGTGAACGCCTCCGAGAGCCACGCGTATTGGCACTCGTCGCTGCAGAAGACGTGGTCACTATCGGAGAAACTCCGACGACGAGTGAACGTAGCACCACATTCTTTACATTCGAGTTCCCGCTCGCCACCGGACCAGCGAGGGTGGTTCTTTCCTTCCACGTCTGGCGTGTATCGCCACTCTTCCTCTTCGACACACGTGCTGCAGTAGAGTCCCGGCTTTTCCGACGGGTAGTAATCGAACGTCGAACCGCAGATTTCACACTCGGTGGTGTCTTTCCCACCGCTGTAGTTCGGGTTATTCTCTCCTTCGAAGGAGACCGCTTCGTCTCGACACTCCTCCGAACAGTACTTCTTTTCGTGCTCGCTGTGGAATTCGGTTCCGCACCGAGCACATTCCCGGTTCGGGAGCAGCTCGTCGTGGACGGCGCTGTGGTGTACGCCGAGCCCGCGGCTGGAATCGAAGGACTCACCACATGTTGGACAGTCGACCATACCTGTTACTTCAGCCTCTTACGATTAAAAATCTCGGCCGCAGAGCGTCTCACTACCAGCGAGATTCATGTAAGAATTATTATCAGTCCGGGCGCGGAGATCGAATCCGCGTCTTAGCCGCCACAGGGCTACAGGATGCCACTACCCCAGCCCGGACACGCATCTATAAGTAATCATGTGGAACTAAAATACGTTTCGACTCCCCTCGTGTATTCCGGTCGCACGCCGGTCCGTGGGTTTTTGCCCACCGATCGAGTACGACCGGTAACGTGGCCATCACCGACAAGATATACGTCAAAAACCACCGCCAGTTGGCCTCCCAGTTGGACGCGTCGTTCCCGAAGAGCGCCTTCTCGGGGGCGACGCTGGACGTGCTGTTCACCGGCGACGGCCTCGCGAAGCTCGACGAGGCCTCCCGCGAGCGCGTTCTGGAGTTCGTCGAGGACTTCCTCGACTGCGACTGCCAGGCGCGGCCGCACTGCGGTCACCCCCAGCGGAAGTTCGTCGCCTACCTGTTGGAGCTGCGGGCCCAGGGGCTCGGGCCCGACGCCATCGTCGACGTGATGGGCGACGACTACATGCTGTACGCCTACCCCGGCGACGTGCTCTCGTTTCTCGACGATTCGGTCCGGACGCTGGAGGCGGCCGAGCGGCTGGCCGACGTCGACGGGCGGGAGACGGCCGACGAGATACGACGGAAGCGACGCGAGCTGACCTAGCCGAGCCGGAACGGCTCCTCTTCGGCCTCCTCGTCGAGCTCCTCGAGCTGGACGATGTCCTCGGTTTCCCGTTCTTCGATCTCCTGGCTGAGACGGGTGACGTACTGCTTGTACTCCTCGAGCTGTTCGCGGAGGTGCTCGGCTTCGAGTTCGAGCCGCTCGTGTTCGCGGACGAAGCTCTTCGGCACCTCGACCTTCGGCGGGAAGCTCTCGGTCGGCGAGGCGGCCTCGGTGGCGCTGCCGCTTTTCAGTTCGTGCTCCGGGACGACCCGGACCTGGCCGTCGTGGGCGACCAGCGTGTCCACGTAGTCGCGGAACACCGCCGAAAGCGAGATGTCCCGCTCCTCGGCGATCTCCCTGAGGGTCTCGAAGGCCTCCTCGTTGACCCGAAAGGAGATGGTCTTGTTCTTGTTGCCCATTCTACGCCGAACTGACCGGCCCACACGGATAAACGTTCGTCAGACGGGCGCATGCCGCCCGGCGGCCGCTCGACGGTCGATCGTCGGCCGACCGTCGGCCGCTACGCCTCGGCGGTGACCTCGGTTTCCTCGAGGTCCTCCAGCGCCGCGATGACCTGGTCGCGGTACACCGACAGGTCGGAGTCGTACTGCGTTTCGGCCATCGTCGCGTACTCGTCGGGTGCGGCGGCTTCGCCGCCTTCCGACGCCGCTCCGTCGAACGCCTCGATGCGCCCGAGGGTGCGGTCGGCGGTCTCGACGACCCACCGGTCCCGGGTCGCGGCGTCGACGATCGTGATCGACTCGGGCCGCAGCGAGACGTTCGTGTCGCCCTCGTCGGTCTCGAAGGTGCGGGGCTTGCCGACGACGGCGACGTAGGCCGGCGTCTCCGTCTCCCGGAGCGCCGAGGCGGCCTCCGGCTGGTACTGGCCGGCGTAGCTGAAGAACGTCCCGGTGGGGTCGACGACCCGTCCTCGCCAGTACTCCGAGTCCTCGCCGACGTCCTCCGTCTCGGTGAGCGTCCCGACGACGTACACGCGGTTGGCCCGCGCGCCCGTCGGCAGCAGCGCGTAGAGGGGCGCGCGCTCGTCGTCGGACTCCTTGAACGTGTACGATGCGTCGTTGAACTCGGCCGCGAAGGCGCGTCGGGCGACCTCGCGGCTGGGTGCGGACTCGCTCATCACAGGGACCTCGCTTTGATCAGCACGCCCTCGGCGTCGGGCGCCTCCTCGAGCGTCTCCGTCTCGTTCGCGAGCACGTACCGCCCGAGCGTCGGCCCGGAAACCCGGTAGTACCGACCCAGGACGGTCTCGCGCATCTCCTCGACGACGACCTCCGTGTCGAGGGCGTCCTTCGCCATTTCCTGGGCCTCCTCGAGACCGATACCGGTCAGCGCCTCGGTGGCCTCCTGGTCGAAGATCACCTCGTGGACCTCGCCGCCGTCGTCGAGGACGCCCTTGATCCGGAGGTCGAACTCGCCGTCGACCTCGCCGTGTTCCGAACAGCGGCCGTTCTGGAGGACGCGCGTACAGTCCTCGTCGGGACACCGCTTGATCAGCCCGGAACCGGACTGGATGTCGACCATCGCGCCCTCGACCTCGGTGGCGTCGTCGCCGACCTCGATCTCCTCGTCGACCTCCTCGATGGTGGTCGTGGAGTTGAGCTTCACCGAGAAGCGACCCTCGTACTCGTCGGTGACGAGGTTGCCGAGCCGGTAGACGGCTCCTTCGTCGAGCTCGGACAGGTCGCTCTTTGCCCACTTGGTGAACTTGACGGTGCCGGTCTCGTCGCCGAGCAGGCCGACCTGGGCGATGGAGTCGGCGCGCGGCTCCCACAGCTCGACCACCTTGGCGGTCAGGTCGAGCCACTCCTCGGGCTCGTCGATGTCGGCGACCTCGGCGGCCTGATCGCCGTCGCTCAGCTGTTCGCGCTCCATGTCGGCCTCGTCGAGATACGTCGAGATCACGCTCCGGCGGGCCTCCTCGATCGGGACCCGGTAGTCGGAAACGAGCGTCTCCAGCCGCTCTTCGACCTCGTCGACGCCGACGTCGAGCTCGTCGGAGAACTGTTCGTGTACCTCGATCGCGTGCTGTCGCAGGTCTGTCATGAGTGTTCCGTCTCCGCGTGTTTTCGGTGGGAGACGTACGCTCGTTGGCGCCCGACGGTATAAAAACCGTCGGTGGCACGGTGAAAGTGAAACTGCGTGCGAGCGGACACCTCCGGCCTCGTCACGGACCGGGCCGACGGCTCTTTGTGGGTCGCGCCCGTACGGCCGGGCGTGAGCAACCGACGTCGCCTCAAGCGGCTCCTCCGGACGAAGCTGCACTCGGCGGGCAAGCAGTACGAGGAGGCGAAGCGGGCCTACAGCGACGCCCGGACGGCCGCGCAGACGGGACTACCCACCGACGAGGAGGGACGGGCGAAGATCGTCTGCCGGCGACACGCCGAAAAGCGCAGCGTCTCGCTGGACGAGGCCGCCCGTCCGGCCTGCTACGACGCCGACCACCGCGACTGCCGGGGCTGCGTCGAGGACATCCGCGAGGGCTGCATCGAAACCTGGTAGCGTCCGGCTGCGACACCGTCGGCACCGGCGTCGCCGTCGGTATCGGGTCGATCGCCGAGTTCGCGGTCGACCGCCTGCCGTCGCGTTTCAGAAGCCGTTCTCGACGATGTCGCCGAGCCGTCCGACCCGGCCGCGGTCGTACGTCCACATCGCGTCCCACTCGTTCTCGTTCGGACCGGCCTCCATGGCCAGCAGGGCGGCCGGTTCCTCTCCCGGCGGCGGCCGAAAGACGACGAACCACGAGCGCCGGTAGCGCTCGCTCTCGCCGGCGTGGACCGTGATCCCGTCCACCTCCGGGACGGCGTCCGGGACGCCGTAGACGTGCACCTCGAGGTCGCTTCTCGCCAGTCGCTCGTAGACCTTCGCGGTGCCGTACTCGTCTTCCATCCGCGATAGCTCTTGGAAGGCGACGTCGAGCCGCCCCTGCCCGGCCTCGAGAGCCCGTTTCTCGATGAACCGCGACATCACGACCAGCAGGAGCTTTTCCTTGGTCGAGGCGGGAAACCCCCGCAGGGAAAACAGCATCTCGTCCATCGCGGTGAGCACGTCCGGCGCCTCGTACCGGTCGATGCCGCTCAGCCCGGTCCGGTAGAGGTCGACGTTGACGAACAGCACCGCCCGCTGGAGCGCCTCCAGCGACGAGGAAGCGACGACGGTCCCGTCCTCGACGAGGACGACGAGGTTCTCTCCCATCTCCGGCCGGTGCCGCTGCTCGAGGTCGAGCGAAAGCGACCCGAACGCCCGTTGCAGGAGCGATTCGACCTGTTCGGGGCCGTCCCAGTTGACCACGAGTAGCTCGCGTTCCGGCGCGCGCTGCGTTTCGAGAAACTCTCGAAAGGAGTCGAGAACACCGTTCGACATCCGATGATTGATGATACGGCTGAAGCCGAATAAGTGACACAGTCGCGGAACCGGGACCGGTTAGACGCTCCTCGTCGACCCGCCGTCGACCGGCACGGCGACGCCGCTGACGTACGACGAGCGCTCGCTGGAGAGCCAGGCGACGGTCTCGCCCAGCTCGGTCGGGTCACCGACCCGCTCCAGGGGGATGCCGTCGGCCCAGTCGGCCAGCCCCGCCTCGTAGGTTTCGGCGTCGCCCCGCTCGACGGCGTCCTCGACCAGCTCCTCGATGCGGCCCGTTTCGTGGGCGCCCGGCAGCACCGCGTTCGCCCGCACCGCCGGCGCGAACTCCCGCGAGAGCGTCTTCATCAGGCCGATGACGCCCCGCCGCACCGCGTTCGACAGCACCAGCTCGTCGATGACCTCCCTCACCGACCGCGAGGTGATGCAGACGACGGTACCGCCGCCGTCGTCGGCCAGCGTCGGGTGGGCCGCCCGGACCGTTCGGACGACGCTCATCACCAGTAGGTCGTACGCTCGGTACCAGTCCTCGTCGTCCATCTCGAGGAACGACCCCGACGGCGGGCCGCCGGCGCTCGTGACGACGTGATCCAGCCCGCCGAACGACCGGACGGCGTCGCCGACGAATCCCTCGATCTCCTCGCCTTCGGTGATGTCGGCGCTCACGCCGAGCACCTCGCCGTCGCCGGCCGACTCCAGCCGCCGCTCGGCGTCGGCGAGTCGCTCCTCGTCGCGGCCGCAGACCGCGACGTCACAGCCCGCCCGCGCCAGCGCCTCCGCGCTCGCCAGCCCGAGCCCGGCGGTGCCGGCCGTCACCAGTGCCGCGTCGCCGTCGATTCCCAGGTCCATGCCGGTCCGTCGGCCGCCGGCGATATAAGTGCGGTCACTCCCTGACCTGGACCGACCCGTCGCCGGTGACGGTGACGGTGATGTCGCGGCGCACCTCGCGGCCGTGGACGGCGTCGCCGGCGTCGTCGCCGACGAGCCGTATCACCTCCGGCGCGGTCCGGGCGACCTTCACGCCGGCGTCGTCGCAGGCCGAGTACACCATCTCCGGCACGTCGTAGAGGTCGGTGCCGGCCTCGACGGTCAGCTGGACCGGCGCCGACAGCGCCTCCGCGAAGGCGACCGTCTCGCGGGCCTTCGCGACGTTCTCCCGGGCGCTGGACTCGATGCTGGAGACGTTCGCCCGCGAGGTCCCCAACACGTCGGCGATGTCGGCCTGCGCGTGGCCCTCCTCGCGGAGCGCCAGCACCTCGGCCTGCCGCCGGGTGAGCGCGCTCGTCTCCGCCTCGAAGCCCGCCCGTTCGAGCAGTTCGTCGGCGTGGAGGCTCAACTGCCCCAGAAGTTCTCGCGGCTGCCCAGCCGCTCGCGGTCGAGTGCCCGTTCGCGCTCGCTGCGGTCGTCGTCTTCGTCTGCGTCCTCGTCGTCGCCCGCCGGCTCGTCGTCGGCGTCGTTTTCCATCGGGAGTCGCTCGACCTCCTCGGCGCGGGCGTGGTTCGAGCGGACGTCGGTGATGCGCACTCTCGCGCGGGCCTCCGGCAACACGCCGTCGACCATCACGATGAAGCCGTCGTCCGTGCGACCCACCCCGGCGCCGGACTCGTGGATGTCGTCGACCTCGACGACGATCTCCTCGCCGAGCTGCACCGGCTGTTGTTTGAGGTCGCGGATCGGCTGGCTGTAGTGAGAGCACCACTCGGCGCCGCCGCGGTCGCCGTAGTGCTGACACCCCATCCCCTCGATCCGCTCGGAGAAACTGGGGCAGTCGTCCGCGAGTGGGCAGTCCGCCATGCGGGCACGTAGCCGCGGCCGCGATTAAACGCTTGTGGGTCGGGCGAGGCGCTCTCGGCGAACCTCGGCGACGTAAGCACTGCAGGGCGCAACGCGCCCGAAGCGCGCAACGAGCCGCGGGAGTCGAGAGCGCCGAGGGCTTTCTCAGTCTTCAGGCTCCCTATGACCTCTTATATGAACGCTACCGTGGGTCGACACCCAATATTGTTTAGTGAGGAGGGAATAGCGTGCTTCGGCGGTGATAATGGCGTTTCCGAACGCCCCCTCCCGCTCGCGGGCTGCGCCTCGCTCCGCTGCGGTGCTTGCGTCGGCTCGCCCCGCGAGCGGTCGGCCCCGTTCGAGTTCCCACCCGAGGCCGGCTGACTGGCCGGCTCTCGCGTAACTATACATGACCTGACACCCCGGAACGCCAGCGATTTACCGGTGCCGATCGAACGCGGCGTGATGAGCCGCCCGGTCCCCGAAGCGGCCCCCCTCGTCGGCCTCCTGCTGTCGTTCGCCTTCGCGCTGTTCGGCGTCCTCTTCTCGTCGGACCACCTCGCGACGGCGCTCGTCAGCGTCGCGCTGCTGTACCCGTTCGTGACGTTCGGCGTCGTCCGCTCCGAGGATCCGACGACGGCCTTCCGCCCCGACGCCGTTCTCGGGGCCGGCTTCCTCGGCGCCGCCCCGCTGCTGCTGTACGGAATCGTCGTCGACCGACCGCTGTTCGGCGCCCTCGTCGCCGCCGTCGTCGCGGTCCCGCCGGTGCTCTACCACGCCCGCCACGGCGCGTCGGTCAACCCCGCCTCGCCGTCGGCGTCGCTCGCCGCCGGCCTCCTGGTCGCCCTCGGGCTGGTCGCCGCCGGCGCCGTCGCGGGCCTGCTCGTCGGCGCGCTCGCGGCCGTCATCGTCGGCCTGGCGGCGGTCGACTACCACCGCCAGCGCGGCGGTCGCCTCCGGCGGCGCACCCGGACGGTCGGCGTGGTCGGCTGTCTCGGCGGCGGCCTGACCGTCTTCGGCGCCCTCGCCGCGGCCGGCCGGCCGAGCGACGGCCTGGCCGGCGGCGCGGTGCTGGTCGCCGTCGGCGCCGCCGTCGCGCTCGGCGCCTCAAAGTAACCCCCGGTTCCGGGTCTTCCGCTGGAGCCAGACGATCTCGCCCGACTCCAGCAGGAACGCGACCGTCTCGCCGTCGAGCCACCCGACGGCTGGACAGCACCCCTCCCGGTCGTCCGGCAGTCCCCGGCGCCACCGCCGGCCGTCTCCGTCGACGGCGCCGACGGCCCGCCCCAGAACGTAGTAGAGCGCCTCCGGCCCGACGACGACGGCGTCCGGGCGAACGGCGGCCCCGCCCGTCCACAGCTCCGTTCCGTCGGCGGCGGCGACGACCCGGGTCCCGTCGGACCCGAGAACGGCCACCCGGCCGTCCGTCCCGACGAGCCCCCGGATCGCTCCGCCCGGCTCCAGGTCCCACTCGGCGGTCCCGTCGGGGCCGACTCCGACGACGCTCTCGCCGGCGACGACGGCGCGGCCGGCCCCGACGACCACCGTCGCGCCGGGGTCGACCGACCGCCGCCACCGCCGCCCGCCGGCGCTGTCCAGCGCGACCAGCGTCTCGCCCGTCCGGACCAGGAGGCCGCCGTCGAGCGTCCGGAGCGTATCGACCGCCTCGAACGACCGGCGCCAGGCGACCCCTCCGTCCCGGACGGCGGCGACGCCGTCGGCGGCGGCGACGTACGCGGTCGCTCCGGCGGCGACGAGGGGCGGGTCGGGGTCGACGACGGGAACGCGCCACCGCTCCGTCGTCTTCGTCTCCGTCGCCCCGTCGTCGCCGTCGACCTCCGTCGGCCCGACCGCGACGACCCGCGAGGCCTCGTCGAGCAGGTAGACGCCATCGCCGAGAGCCAGCGCACGTGCGTCGGACGGATGGACGTAGCCCCACCTGCTCGACGCGTCCCGGCCGACGACCGTCAGGTCCGCGCCGTCGACGAACCCGGGTCCGTCCTCCCCGAAGACGTAGTGGCGCCCGTTCGCGACGCCGACGACCCGGTTATAATCGACGGCGAACAGCGTCCCGGACGACCGCGGGTCGACGCTCCCCAGGTCGAGGGTTTCCGTTCGACGTACCTCGCCGCCGGCGGGGGCGTAGCCGCACCCGGCGAGCGCCCCGAGGGTCGCCGTCCCGATCGCCGCCAGCAGCCGGCGCCGTCTCACGACAGCTCACCCGCCATCTCGCGGAGCCGCTCGATCCGCTCGCCGGTCGGCGGGTGCGTCTCCGGGAACACGTCCGTCGAGACGAGTTCCTCGCCGCCGAAGGCCCGCGTCTCCAGCGGCGCCGCGTACAGCGCCTCCGTTCCGCCGTCCAGCTCCCGGAGGTCCCGGTCGGGCACCTCAGGCATCGTCTCGTCCATCGTCCGGAGCGCACTCGCCAGCGCCACCGGGTCGCCGGTCAGTGCCGCCGCCCCCCGGTCGGCGGCGTACTCCCGGTACCGGCTCAACACCCGATGGACGAGGACGCTCGCCGCCCAGAACATCGCCGACAGTGCCAGCGTCAGCACGGCGGCGACGAGGAGCACCAGTATCACCTTCGCCGCACCCTCGCCGTCGCCGTCGGAGGTGTCGCCGCCGTAGCCGAACATCCGGGCGACCCCGTACAGCAGGTAGTACGACGCCGTCGCGACGTAGTACGTCGCCGTCGGCAGCAGCCACGCGACGGTCATCACCGTCGCGTCGCGGTTCTTCAGGTGGGCGATCTCGTGGGCGAGCACCGCCTCCCGCTCCCGCTCGTCGAGCCGCCCCAGCAGCCCGGTCGTCACGACGACCACCGGCGTCGAGGCCGGGCCCCTGACGGCCATCGCGTTCGGCGCTCCGTTGCTCGTCACGGCGACGTCCGGGGGTTCGATGTCCGCGACGGCCGACAGCCGGACCACCGAGCCGTGGAGATCGGGGTGTGAGTCGGCGTCGACGCGGCGCGCCCCGACCCCGTCCACGACGGTTCCGGGGCCGAACCGCGCCTGTACGACGAGGCCGCCGGCGACGACGAGGGCGGCCAGCCACGGCTCGACGTACACCCGGCCCGGGTAGGGACCGTAGTCCAGCGCCTCCAGGAACGGCAGGAAGACGCCGTTGATCACCGCTACGAACACGTAGACGAACACGAACGGCAACAGCACGACGAGGGCGATCGTCAGCAGCATCCGCCGCCGGAGGGAGGAGTCGTCGGGGAGCATCGGGCGAACCTGTCTCCTCGTGTCCCTCTGTCGGGAAAAAGCCTCACGGGTCGTCCACCGGGACGCCTGACGGCCCCGGGTCGACGACGCCGGCGGAATGAGGGTGGCGGTCGTCCCGCCTCCGTCGTTACTCCTCGCGGTCGAGCTGCCGGACCGCGACCACCGCGATCGCTATGACGACCAACACGAGCAGCGGGAACACCCAGTTCAGGGAGCCGGCCTGCTCCGCGCCGGCGGTCGCCGTGGTGGACGTCGATTCTGCGGTCGACGTCGCGGTTGGCGTCGACGTCGCGTTCGATGTCGTGGCCGGCGTCGGCGTCGCGGCCGGTGCCGTGGCCGGCGTCGGCGTCGGGGTCGCAGTCGGTGCCGGCGTCGCCGTCGCCGCCGTCTGCGGCGTCGGCGTCGGCGTCTGGGGCGTCGTCTGTGCCGCCTCCGCCTCGTCGGGGTCGTCCCGCGCGACCTGGAAGGTCTCCGACGCCTCCCCGTCGTCGCCTTCGAAGTCGACGGCCCTGACCGTGATCGTGTGGCTCCCTCTCGGCAGGTCCGTGAGGAGCTGCTGGGGGCCGTCGAACTTGGTCTCCGGGCCGCCGTCGACGCTGTAGTACCACTCGTCGATCGGCTCGTCGGTCCGCACGTCGATCGGAACCCCGTCCTCGTACTCGGTGTCGACCGGCTCGAGTATCTCGACGCTCGGCGCCGTGTCGTCGCCCGGATACACGTAATAGTCGTTGACCCGCTGTGCGAAGTGGGTCGCTACTATGCCCACGCTGGCGTCGGGCTCGATGGCCTCCCCGGTGCCGTCCGTCACGAGCTCTCCGTCGTCGTTGACCCCAACTTCCTTGACCTCGTTTTCAGGCGCCCGCTCCGGGTCCGCCCTCGTGTACCTCACCTCGCCGTTTTCCTTGTCGATGAACAACAGCTCCTTCCAGGCGTCGCTGTTGATGTCGGCCAGTCCGACCGGAGCCTTCTCCGCGTTCGCGTCGGCGAGTCGCTGGTAGTAGCTCGTGTCGCTCGCGCTGAGCACGCCGGGGTTGTCCGAGCCGTCGACGATGGGGAAGTACTTCGGCCCGCCCCTGACGATCGGCAGCGGCTCGCCGGCGCCGACGTTGTTGTTGCTTCCCAGCGACTCGTCGAACGATAGTTCTTCACTGCCGTACACTTCCCTGGAGCCCTGGCTGACGGCCTTCACTTCACTGCTCGCGTCGATCCAGACGATCTCCCGGCCGGGATCGGTCTCGACCACGTCGGCCGACCCGATTATCGCCTGCGGGTCCGTGTCCTCGTCGACGAACTGTTCCGAATCAGTGTCTCCGTCGACCCGCCTTAGGTTCTTGTTCTCTCCCCGGTAGACGATGTCGAACCGGCCGTCGTCGTCGAAGTCGGCGGTCGCGATCTTCCCGCCGTCGAGGCCCTTCATCGCGTCCTCTTCGAGCACCGTGGTCGACCCGTTGGCGACGTGGTAGAGCTTCAGCGGCGGCTCGTTATCGCTATCGGCGCCTTTCCTGACGTACGGGATTTCGAGTTGTCCGTCGGCGTCGTAGTGGATTGCCGGCCCCGCCGCGACGAAGCCGCTTTCCTCGTCTCTGGACACCGACGTCTCCACCACCCGCTTCTGGTCGGGGTCGGGGGTGATGTACGAGAGGTTGCCGGACTCGTCGTCGATGTAGACCGCCGTCGACCCCGACTCCCCGACGCCGAACGTGCGCTCGACCGTTCTGACGTTGCCGTCGGAGTCCTCCGCGTACACCGTCAGGTTGTACTGCTTGCCCGGGTCGAGATCCTCCTCATCGCTGAGGTAGGTATTGGGTTCGAACGGCACTTTTTCGCCGTCTCTGATGCTGTCGATGCTGTACTGCCACGTCGTTGTGCCCTCCTCCTCGGCGCTCACGTTCAGCGGCACCTTCTCCGCGTACTTGATGTACGTCCGGTCCACCGGAGCGTGGACGCTGACCGGCGGCGGCGTGAGGTCGATGCCCTGGCCGCCGGCGGCGCCGACCGTCTCGTCGACCGTGATCGACGAGCCGACGCTGGTCTTCTGCCGCGAGTCGCCGCCGACCTCGATGACCTCCAGTCTGCTGCTGCCGCCGACGTAGACGACCTCGCTGGTGCCGTCGCCGTTGAGGTCGGTCTTCCCGACCGGCGCCTTTGCGACGTCTCCGCCGCCGCCGAGGATCATCTCGCCGCCGCTGGCGTTGATTAGCGAGACGTCGTTGTCCTGGTTGACGACGGCCACGCGGAGCGTTTCGGAACCGTCGTAGTCCGCCAGCGGACCGACGGCGACCCCGTAGTTCTGCCCGACGCTGCTGTACCCCGTGTCGACGACGCCGGTCCCGTTGGTGTACCTGATGCTCGTGTCGCCGACGAAGACGACATCGTCCGCGCCGTCGCCGTCGAAGTCGTCGTATCCGGCGACGGCGGTCGCCTCGACGTCCGCCAGGGGCTTTCGGGTCTCCCCGTTGCCGCTGACCCGCCAGATACTGTTGCCGTCCGACTCGTTCACGTAGAGCACGTCGGACGTCCTGTCGCCGTCGACGTCGTCCACCGCGATGGCCACCGCGGCAACGCCGTCGGCGACCAGTGTTTCGTTGGTTCCGTCCGGCCGGACGAGCCTGAGCGTTCCGCCGTCCACCACCGGTGCCTCGACGTTACCGTCGCCGTTCAGGTCGACGGCGGTACCGACGACATCCGCCCGCTCGTCCGTCGCGTTCTGCGTCCCCTCTTGATCGATGAACTCGACGTATCCACTCTCGTTGACGTAGACCGCGCCGTTCTCGCTGGCCGCGGCCGTACCGGCCGCCGACAGTGCTGCGGCGACGACCGCGACGAGCGCGACGGCGACGACGATACGGCGAAGATGGTCCGACGATGGGACCAGCTTCCCGGCTATACGACCACACGACACTGCGTCCAGTTTGCTTCGGGCACCCCTCATCCCACGAGCAAAACTCTATTCGGAATGAATGAACATGTCGGCGTCAGTCTCCGGCCTATTAAGTTCCGGACGCTCGCTGCATCCCGTCCGGAGGTGGAAAGAACTCCCGACGGTCGCGCCGCCGGGTCGACGCGAAATCCGGGCGCAAGCGCCCGAATACTGCGGAACCTCTTCCGGCGTCTCCCGGTCGCCCGCGCCACGCCGGCGGCGCGAGCCGACGGCGACCCGCTCTCTGCTCACGGCGGCTTCGTCGCCGTTCGCACGGTCAGCGCGACCGGCGGTCCCGCTCGATTCGAAACACGTCGACGAAAGAGATCGATGGCTCCTCCGTTCGCCGTCGGCGTCCGTATCCGCGCTACGCCAGCGGCGTCCGCTCGACGACCGTCCCGTCGTAGGTGGGGTACTGCTCGACGATTTCGCCGTCGTCGACGTCGCCTTCCTCGATCATCTCCTCCAACAGCCACCACGCCAGCTCGACGTGGTCGGACTTGACGGTGTAGTACTCCTCGGGGACGCCCAGTTCGTCGAGGCGGCGCTCGGTCACCCAGGTCTTGCCGTAGACGAGCGTGCCGTCGTCGGTGACGTCGTCGAACTCCCGGCGGATGTTCCGGGCCATCCGCTTCAGCCGCGAGCGGTGCTGGGCGGCGTCCTTGAAGACGCTGGTACAGAAGTAGACCTTCTCGTGGTCGCCCATCTCCCCGAGGACGTCGTGGCTGCCTTCGACCGCCGACATGTGGCCGTCCTTTAGCTCGAAGCCGGCCTCCTGCATCCGGCGGTAGTTGCCGTCCGACATCTCGAACTCGTTGACGTTGCAGAACTCGGCGGCGCCCTCGTCGAGAAACTCGAGGAACTCCGGCTCGGCGCGGATACCCGGAATCTCGAAGGCCGGCGTCAGCCCCTCCTCGCGGGCGACGTGGAGAATCTCCTCCCATTCGGTGCCGTGCAACTCGCCCCACTGCTCGTACGGCGGGTGGAACCGTATCTCGTCGAGGCCGGCCTCGGCGAGGCGGCGCATGTTCTCGCGGCCGCCCGTGATGCCCGTGTAGAGGTGGGTGTGGTGGTCGGCGCCGAACTCGTCTTTCAGGAGTTCGAGGTAGTGACAGGTCCGCTCCAGGGCCTCCTGCGGTTCGCCGCCGGTGATGGAGGTTCCGAGGGCGTCCATCCGCTTTGCCTCCCCGAGAACGTCGGCGTCGGACTCGACGGGCCGCTCGTTGGCGTACACCTGATTCACGTTCTTGCGGTTCTCGCCGAGCGGGCAGTAAAAGCAGTCGCGCTGGTCGCAGTAGCCGTAGACGAACAGCACCATCTTCCCGCCGACGGCGCACTGTTCACAGCCCTTCGAGATCATTCGTTATCAACTGTATCGGTCCCAGCCGCAAAAGTAGTACGTTACGACTCCGTTCCGGGCACTGTCGGACCGTTCCACGACGCTCCGCCGGCAGCGGAACCTACTTATTCCAGTTCAGGAATGTGCAACCATGGGTCCCCCTGACATCAATCGCAGACGCGTCCTCGTGACCGCCGGGGCAGCCACACTCGCCGGGTGCAACCGGCTCGCCGGCGGCCCGTCGTACGACTCCTCGGACCTCGAGATGGAATTCGACATGCGGTGTGTTGACGGCGACTCCGAGGACTATATCGCGCGCGTCTGCTGGGAATGGACCGCCGGCGAGGGCGGGTCCTCGCCCGGTGACAGGGTCGTGATCTACTGGGACGACAGCAAGTGGGCTCTCCTCGATGCAGACGTCGAGACCAGCGAGTCGGTCACGTTCTACGGCAAGGGTTCGCCCGGTGAGTCAGAGGCCGTCGTGTTCGAACACGACGACGAGAGCGCGGACGTCAGCGTGATACACGTGGCCGCGTGTTCCCTGTCGCCGAAAGGCGACTACGACCGAAACGTGCGGAACGTCTTCGTCGAGTACTATCACCGAACGGAGGGCGATGATGAGGTATCGACGCCGGAGGACGGCCCGCCGGAGTACTCCAGCACGTGGGAGACCGCCGGCGAAACCGACCAGACCGAGGTGTCCTGCGGCGGCGGATGACCGGGCTGCCGGACCGGCCGGCCGACCCCCGTCGCCGTACGACGAACTCAACTGCACCGAACGCCTACACGGGTCCATGGAGCCGACCCGACGCCGGTTCCTCGCGGGCGCCGGCGCCGCCGTGGTCGCCGGACTCGCGGGCTGTTCCGGTCGGCCGACGCTCGAGGGCGCCGCCTTCGCGGCCGCCGGTGCCACGCTGCCGCGGGACGTCCAGCGGGAGACCGGCTACACCCACCACCGCACCGGCGAGACGACCGCTTCCCGACGGTTCGAGCGGTTCGGGCTCGGCCGGACCGTCGAGGTGACGAGCGTCGTCGCCGAGTACGACCGGGCCGTCGAGCTGGGACTGCTCGGACGGCGGGTGCAGGCGGCGGTGTTCGCGGTGCTCACGACGCCGCGGGTCCGGATTCTTGGCCGGGAGTACAACCCCGTCGCCGAGATGACGCCGACGGAACTGGCCGAGGCCGCCCAGCGGCGGTACGCCGACTTCGACGACGTCACGCCGGTCGAGCGCTTCGAAGGGACGGTCGGCGGTCGGCCGGCGCCGGTGACGCGGTTCGACGCCGACGCCCAACTGCTGGCCGTGGGTCGCGGGGTGGACGTCCACCTCTACGTGAGCGGGGCGGTCGAACTCGGCGGCGAGTACGTCGTCACACTGGCGGTCCACCCGCAGGCGCTCGGCCGCCGGGCGGCGACCGTCGAGCGACTGATGGCCGCCGTCGACGCCGCCTGATCAGGCCCAGGGAGAAGGAACTTAACCCGTCGCCGAGAACTGCCCACGACGAGCGATGCTCCTGGTCCTCTGTGTCGATCTCGACGACGATCTCGGTCGGAAGACCGACTTCGAGACGCCGGTCGTCGGCCGCGACGCCGTCGAGGACGCCGCCGTCGCCCTGGCGAACACCGATCCCGAGGACTCCGACGTCAACGTCTGCTTTCAGGGCGTCCATCTCCACGACGAGATCGACGACGACCGCGAAAGCGTCGAGGTGGCGGTGGTCACCGGCACCGCCAAGGCCGACGTCTCGGCCAACCGCACGGTCGGCGACGAGGTCGACACCGTACTGGCGTCGCTGTCGACCGGCGAGGACGTCCACGCCCTCGTCGTGACCGACGGCGCCCAGGACGAGTCGGTGCTGCCGGTCATCCGCTCGCGGGTGCCCATCGACGGCGTCCGCCGGGTGGTCGTCCGGCAGGCCCAGGACCTCGAATCGATGTACTACACGTTCAAGCGGGTGCTGGCCGACCCCGAGACCCGCGGCACCATCCTCGTCCCGCTCGGCATCCTGCTGCTCATCTACCCGGTGGCGATCGTCGCCGACGAGCTCGGCCTGCCGGGGTCGACGCTCGGGGTCATCTCGGCGCTTTTGGGGCTGTACGTCCTCTTCCGGGGGCTCGGGCTGGAGACGGCCATCGACGACCTCGTCGAGCGGGTCCGCGTCGCGCTGTTCGCCGGCCGCGTCCAGTTCGTCACCTCCGTCGTCGGGGCGGCGCTCGTGGCGGTCGGCGCGGTCGGCGGGGTCGAGGCGGTCGACGCGGTCGCCGACCCCGATCCGCAGGCGCTCGGCGCGACCGTCGCCTTCGTCTACGGCGCCGTCCAGTGGGTCGCCGCCGCCGGCGTCGTCGTCTCGCTCGGCCGCATCACCGACGAGTACCTCGGCGGCGGCTTCCGCTGGCGCTACCTCAACGCGCCGTTCTACGTCGGCGCCATCGCGCTCGTGCTGCACGGCCTGACGGCGTTTTTCCTCGGACAAGGGTTCGCCGACCTGTCGTACCTGGCGGCGACGCTGACGGCCGGGACGCTGCTGGGACTGGCCAGCACGCTCGCCTTCGCGGTCGTCGAGCAGCGCTACCCGCAGGACTCCGACTCCGGGCTGGCCGGCTGACCGGTCGGCCGGCTACCGGACCGCTACGGCGGTCACGTCCGACAGCCCGAGCGAGCGGTGTCGCCAACCGTCGTCCGTCCGGACCAGGACGGTCCCCGGCTCCGTGACGACGTACGTCTTCTCGCCGTGGACGACGCCCGCGACCGGCTCGGTCACCGGCAGGTCGACGACCTCCCAGTCGTCGTCGTCGCGCTCGTACAGCGCGTCGGCGGTCGCGGCGTGAGCCCGGTCGCCGTCGGCGGCGACGACGCGGAACGACCCCTCGACGTCGATCACCCAGCCGTTGGCCAGCCGGTACAGCCCCGCCGGGGTCGCGGCCAGCGGCCGCCCGGTCGCCGCCACGTCGGCGACGTCCTCGAGGCCGACGGGCGCCCCGTCGAGCCGGTGGAGCCCGTCGGCGGCCGCGACCAGGTCGCCGTCGACGGCCCGGACGCCGGACAGGTCGGCGACCGTCGCCCAGTCGTCGCCGTCGCGGCGGGCGACGCGGCCGTCGCCGGCTGCCACGAGCCCGCCGTCGTCGTGGTCGTGGTAGCCGACCGCGTCGGCCGGGCCGAACCCCGTCGGCTCGAGGCCGTCGCCGGTCCCGACCAGCACGTCCTCGGCGGTCGCGACGGCGACGCGGCCCCCGACGGC
Source organism: Halobacteriales archaeon QS_4_69_225 (assembly GCA_003020965.1). Taxonomy (GTDB): domain Archaea; phylum Halobacteriota; class Halobacteria; order Halobacteriales; family Haloarculaceae; genus Natronomonas. Next base: position 176,472 of record PXRL01000010.1, on the reverse strand, counting down.
GGCGACATCCCTCGCGTCGCACCGCCGTTCGAGGCCGAACTCGCCGACGATGTCGCCGGCGATCTCCACCCGAGCGATGCCGGCGCCGGCGGCGACGAACGCCGTCGTCGACCCCTCGCGGTCGGCGTAGACGCGCTTCTCGTCGATGCCGATGTCTTCCATGACTGCACTCGACGGCCCGGCGCCGAAAGCGTTCGGACGGAGGCGTCAGGCCGGCTCCGACCGGGCGCGGTGGCGCTCGAAGACCCGCTCGCCCCACCGGACGGCGGTCTCGTCGTCGGCGAAGACGGCGCCGGCCAGCGTCCCGTCGTCGTAGCCGAACAGCCCCAGCCGGTCGTCGTCGAAGAGTACGACCGCGAACGGTAGTTCGGCCTCGATTCGGCGGAGTTCGACGCCCGTCGTCGACCGAACGGCGTCGTAGTCGTCGCAGTCGGCCGCCAGCCGCTCCAGAGCCGGCCGCTCGAGCACCAGCGTCGCGGTCTGCCGGCCCGCCTGGACCCGCTCGTGGATGTCCGAGAGGTACCGCGGCATCCCCGACGGCGACAGACACCGGAGCCGGTCGGCCGTCTCCGCCAGCGCGTCCAGCCGCTCCAGCGGCCGCTCGGGGGCGTGCCGCCCGGGGACGTGGACGTGGCCGTGTTCGAACAGCGACAGCGGCAGATGGACGTCCGCCGGGACGGTCTCCAGCAGCCGCTCGGCGGCCGCCAGCCGTCGGAGCCGCGTCAGGTAGGCGTCGTGGCGGCGCCACGCCAGCCGGCCCATCCTCGTCAGCCGGTAGCCGCCGTCCCCGTCGACGACGAGCCCCGCCGCCTCGAGCTCCCGGAGCCCCTTGTAGACCGTCGAACGGGCGACCCCGAGGTCGTCCCGGAGCGCCCGCTGTGTCGTGGGTCCGTCCGCGAGCGCCTCCAGCATCGGCGCGCGCTTCCGGAGCGCGTCGAGAAACGGCGGACCCCCCTGCGGCTCTGTCATCGGCGGGCCGTTGGAACGCCGGAACTAAATCACCCCTGCCGTCGGGTTTCGACCCTCGAAACGCGTCCGACGTCCCGAAACGCGTCCCGGGAGGTAACCTGAAGCGAGTGCGGACGAAAGCCGAACCGCACCCGCTGACGCCGTGTCTCTCCGCCGGCCGGCCCGACGCGGCCGTGCCGGTATCACTTTCCCGCCGGACCCCGACCTCCCGTGTATGCACGTGTTCGGTTCGAGCGGCGTCCGCGGCCTGGCGGGGTCGGAGCTGACGCCGCCGTTCGTCGGCCGCATCGCCGCCGCCGCCGGAACCGCACTCGAGGCGACGACGGTCGGCATCGCACGAGACACCCGCACGACGGGGCGGCTGTTCGCCGACGCGGCCGCCAGCGCCCTGGCCGGCGTCGGCTGTGACGTCCACCGGCTCGGCGTCGCGCCGACGCCGGCCGCCCAGGCGTACGCCGAGCGGGCGGGCGTGCCCGTGGTCGTCGTCACGGCCAGTCACAACCCGCCGGCGTACAACGGCGTGAAGCTCGTCGGCGCCGACGGCGTCGAACTCGGCCGCGAGACGCTGGAACGGGTCGAAAAGCGGCTGCTCGAGGAGTCGTTCGAGCTCGTCGGGTACGACGCCGTCGGCCGCACCCGCGAGGTCGACGGGGTCCGCGAGGCCTACGTCGACGAGCTGCTGGAGGCGCTGGCCGCCGACGGAATCCGCGAGCGGATCGCGGCCGCGGAACCCACCGTCGTCGTCGACCCGGGCCACGGCGCGGGCAGTCTGACCGGCCCCGCCTTCCTCCGGCGGCTCGGCTGTCGCGTCCACACGATCAACGCCACCCCGGACGGCCACTTCCCCGGCCGGGACCCCGAGCCGGTGGCGGCGAACCTGGCGGATCTCCGGCGGTTCGTCCGCGCGACGGACGCCGACCTCGGAATCGCCCACGACGGCGACGCCGACCGCGCGGTGTTCGTCGACGAGACCGGCACCCACGTCGAGGGCGACTCGGCGCTGGCGGCGCTGGCGGCCGCGGAACTCGGAGCCAGCGACGTGGCGGTCTCGGCGGTCAACGTCTCCCAGCGGCTCGTCGACGTCGCCGACGCCGCCGGCGCCGGCCTGGAGCTGACGCCCATCGGCAGCACGCACATCATCTCCCGGATGAAGGCCCTCCGGGCGGCGGGCGAGACGGTGCCGATCGCCGGCGAGGGCAACGGCGGGATTTTCTTCCCCGGCTACCGGCTCGCCCGCGACGGCGCCTACACCGCCGCCCGCTTCCTCGCGCTGGTCGCCGACCGGCCCGCGAGCGAGGTCGTCGCGGCGTACGACGGCTACGTCAACGTCCGCGCGAACCTGGGGTACGACGGCGACGACGAGCGGGCGGCGATGCTCGAGGCGGCCGACGCCTACGCCGCCGCCGCCGACGCCGAGGTGACGACGCTGGACGGCTACCGGCTCGACTACGGCGACGGGTGGGTGCTGGCCCGCCCGAGCGGCACCGAACCGCTCGTCCGGGTGTACGCCGAGGGCCCGACCGACGACCGGGCCCGGGCGCTGCTGGACGGGATGTGCGAGGCCATGGAGGCCGGGCGTCAGGGCGGCTCGTAGCGCTCCAGCGCCGCCGTCAGTCGGCGCCGTCGCTCGCGCAACTCCTCGAGTTCCTCGGCGACCGCGCCGGACTCGAGCCGCCGGCGCTCCGCGTCGGTCAACTCGGCGCGGGCGACGGCGGTCTCCCGGAGCCGGTCGTAGTCGTCGTCGCGGGTTCGCGCCCGCACCGCCCGCACCGCCCGGACCGTCTTCTCGCCGGCGAAGCGGTCGACGACCGACAGCAGCTCCTCGCTGCGGAAGCGGAGCCGGTCGGCCGGCGGCGGCGGCCAGCCGACGCACAGCGGCGCCGCCGACAGCTCCTCGAGGTACGTCCGGTTCGTCGCGACCCGGCGCTTCAGCAGCGACGGCTCCTCGACGTAGTGCGAGAGCTTCGACGTCGAGTACTCCGCGTACTCCAACAGCTCCGGGACAGGGTGGTCGCCGGCCGGCGTCGATTCCACGTACGCCTGTAGCTCCGACGGCGGCGCCCGAACGTCGACGAGCGGGTAGCCGGCGGCCGTCCGGACGACGCCGAGGAACTCCCGGGCGGGCGCCTCCCGGCGGAAGGCGTCGAACGCCTCCGTCACCGCCGCGTCGTAGCGCTCGATCGGCTCTCGCAACCGCTCGACGGGCGCCTCGAGGTCGGCGTCGCCGAGCCGCCGTAGCCGCTCGAGGTCGTCGATCCGGTCGTCGACCTCGCGGCGCCGGCGCTCGGCGATCCGGTACGCCCGGCGGTAGCGGTCTTCGACGGCCGACAGTTCCTCGCGGTAGTCGGCGTACCTCCGGGCCGGTGCCAGCGCCTCGCGGGCGGCCTCGAAGTCCGCCTCGGTCAGCGACTTCGAGACGCCGCTCGTCTTGACGTGATCGTCGGCCGCGAGGAACGCCTCGCTCTCGGGGACGTCCTCGGGGACCGACGCCAGCGTCTCCGAGAGGGCATCCCGGAACTCGACGTACCCCTCGAAGTCGTCCCAGTCGGTGGCACGGTCCTCCCAGCGGTCCAGCACCTCGGCGACGGACTCGTAGGCGTCGGCGACCGTGTCGACGGCCTCGGGGTCGGCCGGCGGCTCCGCGCGCAGCCCTTCGAGCCGCTCGTCGGCGGTTTCGAGGGCCGCCACGGGCGCCGTCTCCGGGTCGGGATCGGAGTCGGGGTCGGCGTCACTCCCCGTAGACATCGTCGGGATCGAAGGCGCGGTCGCCGACGGTCTCGCCGTCGACGGTCCGGTGGAAGCAGCTCTCGAAGCCGGTGTGGCAGGCGCCGCCGGTCTGCTCGACGAGATACAGCAGCGCGTCGCCGTCGCAGTCGACGCGGATCTCCTCGACGCGCTGGGTGTGGCCGCTGGAGGCGCCCTTCCGCCACAGCTCCTCGCGACTCCGGGAGTAGTAGTGTGCCTCGCCGGTCTCGCGGGTCCGCTCGAAGGCCTCCTGGGAGGCGTAGGCGAGCATCAGCACGTCCCCGGAGTCGGCGTCCTGTGCGACGGCGGGCAGCAGCTCCTGCTCGTCGAAGGCGAGGTGGATCACGGCCACATCTGAGCCGGTCGGGAGGATAGGCCTTTCCGTTAGAATCCCAGCGCCGACAGCAGCACGAACAGCAGGTCGCCGTACGACAGCGCCACGACCAGCCCGACGAAGGTCGGCAGCAGGAACGGCACGCCGGGCGTCAGCCAGACGACCTCCCGGTCGGGCTCGGTCAGCACCTCCAGCCCCGCCCGCAGCTCCGCCGGGGTCGTGCCGTAGGCGCGGTGGGCCTCGAGGAACCGCTCGGCGCCCCACGCATCGAGCGGCCGGACGGCCGGCTCGGGAGCGCCGCCGTCGGTCGCCACCCGGTCGCCGACCGACCCGTCGCCGGGGTCGTCCCGCGCCGTCGGCAGCGGATGGCGGTACCGGTCCGGCGCCGCCCGCACGTCCTCGAGGGTCACCCCCCGCCAGCGGAGGTACATCCGCAGCGCGTCGACGTCGAGCCCCCGGCGGGTGAACCCCGACGGCGACTCCAGCAGCCGGCCGTACTCCTCGACGATCTCCTCGACTGCGACCGGCCGGCCGACGAACATCGCCGGCGTGAGTTCCCCCCGCGGCAGGTTCCGCAGCGCCAGCACCAGCGGGTACGCCAGCCCCACCAGCACCGTGTTCGAGAGAACGGTCAGCGAGAAGACGCCGAGCGGGGCCGGCTGCAGCGGCAGCACCGTCGCGGCGGCGTCCGTCGCTCCCGGCGGGTAGTACCGCGGGTTGGCCGGCAGCAGCAGCGCCAGCGACATCACCGCCTTGGCGTCGGCGCCGCCGAAGCCGCCCAGCCGCCAGAAGAGATACCCCAGCGGCGCGACCAGCCCCAGCGACAGCCCGACCCGCACGGCGAACAGCGGCCACCCCCGGCTGCCGGCGACCAGCACCGCATCCCAGGCGAGGGCGACGACGCCGGCGACGACCAGCGGGAGCCACACCCGGTTCGGGACGCGGCGCGTCCGGACGTCCCGCAGCGCCGCCCACCCCAGCACCGGCACCGCGACCAACCGCAGCAGGTCGGGCCCGCTCGCGACTCCGAAGACCAGCGACACGGCTCGGGTTGCGGCCACCTCACTTATAAACTCGTGGCCTCCGCTCTGCGCCGCGGTTCAATTGAGAGAGCCGACCGATCAGCCGGCGCCGGACGGGACCTCGAACGGGGCTGACCGCCCGCGGGGCGAGGCCAAGCGAGCGCAGCGAGGGAGGCCTCAGAACGAAGCGGACGGAAAAGGCGTTCGAGAACACCGCCACCACCGCCGAAAGACGCTACCCCCTTCCGACTAAACAGTATAGCGACCGCCGGTGCCGGAGGCGCCGAATCCGGGGAGTTATGACCGGACCGTCCCAACGACCGGCAATGGGAGTCCTCGAAAACAAAGCACGTGCACGGGTGTTCTACAGGTACCTGTCGAAGGTGTACGACACCGTCAACCCGTTCATCTGGAACGAGGAGATGCGCGACCGGGCGCTGGAGTGGCTCGACCTCGACCCGGACGACCGCGTGCTCGACGTCGGCTGCGGCACCGGCTTCGCCACCGAGGGGCTGCTCCAGCACACCGACGACGTCTGGGGGCTGGACCAGTCGGCCCACCAGCTGCGGCGGGCCTACGGCAAGTTCGGCAAGCGCGGCGACGTCCGGTTCCACCGCGGCGACGCCGAACGGCTGCCGTTCGCCGACGACAGCTTCGACGCGTACTGGTCGTCCGGCTCGATCGAGTACTGGCCGAACCCCGTCGACGCCCTGAAGGAGGCCCGTCGGGTGACCGAGCCCGGCCGTCCCGTTCTCGTCGTCGGGCCGGACTACCCCGACTCCACGCTCATGCAGCGGCTCGCCGACGCGATCATGCTGTTCTACGACGAAACGGAGGCCGACCGAATGTTCGCCGAGGCCGGCTTCGAGGAGTTCGAACACCACATCCAGCAGCGCGCGCCGGGGACGCCGCGGGCCATCACCACCGTCGCCTACGTCCCCGAGAACGAGGACGACGCCGGCGGCGAGGAGACGGCCGAGGCCGAGACCGTCGAGGTCGCCTGAACCGTCGTCTCCAGCGCCGCGATCGGGTGGTCGCCGGCGTACAGCCGTAGCTCAACGGTCGCCCCGGCCTCGGGCGTCGGCCGGTTCGTCGAGGCGACCCGCAGCGACGCCGTCTCGCCGGCCGTCCACGGGCCCGTGTAGGCGCTGTTGAACGGCCCGGTCGGCCCGCTCTCGAAGCCGTCGGCGGCGAAGAACGGCACCGGGGGCTGCTCGGCCAGCGGTCGCCCGTCGACGCGGACCCGGACGCGGAGCGTCGACGGATCGATCGCCTCGCCTCCGCGGTGGGTGACCCGAATCTCGCCGTCCGCCGTCGCCGCACAGTCGAAACTCGCCGTCGGGGCGGCCGCCGGCGGGTCGACCGCCAGCAGCGCGCCGAACCCGGCGGCGGCGGCGACCGTCACGGCGACGAGCAGGGCGACCCCGACGACCGGCACGGCGGCACGGTCGGGCATACGGCCGGTGGTCGCGGCCTCCGACAAGAACGTTCGGTGGCCTCAGCCGGCGATCTCGACGCTGACCCGCTCGTCGTCGTCGACGACCGTCACGTTCGCCCGCCCGCGGGGGGCGACCGTCCACAGTCGTTCGCCGTCCGTCGACCCGACGACGGTCCCGTCGACGGCGACGCGGGCGTCGACCCGCTCGCCGGTGGCGGCGTCGAAGGCGGTCACGCCCAGCGGCCCGCCGGGGTAGGTCGTCTCGACGCGCACGCGGAGGGTCTCGGAGCCGGAGTTGGGGTCCGCGGTGAGGTTGCGGCTCTCGGTCGGAAGCGTCGCAACTCGCAGGCGCTGGGTCTCCCTGACGACCCGGTTGGACCCCCCGTCGAGGTACGGCGTCAGCCGACCGTGGTCGTGTTCGTAGGTGATGCTGTACAGCCGGGCCGCGTCGGCGCTGATGAAGTTCGCGTCGGCGACGCCGATGTCGCCGCCGTTCACCCAGGGGTAGATCTCTCCGAGGCGGTCGAACACCGCGCCGACGTCGCCCTCGTACCGGTCGTCGGGACCGACGCTCCTGATCCCCGGGTCGTACGCCTCGCGGAGGTAGACGGGGTTGCCGTCTTCGTCTTCCTGCACCGTCGCGAGGACGAGCCCGCCGCCGGCGGCCTCGGCGTGCACGCGGGTGCGCTCGCCGTTGAGCCCCTCCGTGATCTCCGCCCGGACGGGGCCCTGTAGCGGGACGAGGCGGATCCGGAGCGCCGACAGTCGCTCGGCCTCGGCGCCCATCCCGAGGTCGGCCGCCCGGTCGCGGAGTTCCGCCGCGGTCGAACTCCGGGCCTCGGCCTCGGCGTCGATGGCGGCGAGCGTGCGGAAGAGGTCCTCCCGGCTCGTCTCGCCGCGGGCGTACGCTTCGATGGCCCGTTGCTCGCGCCGCTCGAGTGCGTCGACCCGCCCGGCGAGCCGCTCGGTCCCGTTGCGGACGACCGCCCGGCGGTCGGCGTCGGTGTCGGCGTCGTCGTACGTGCGCCGGAACGACACCGTCGAGAACGTCGACCGGACCCCGGCAGCGTTGGCGCTGACGCTGGCGGCGACGTCGAGCGACGTCGTCTCCTGGCCGCCGCGCTCGACGTCGCCGGCGTCGGGAGCGAGGTAGTTGCTCGCGTTGTCGACCGGCTGGACCGTCATCGACGACGACTGCTGTGTCGTCGCCAGCGCGACGCCGCCGAAGGCACCGAAACAGACGAGAAGGGCGAGAACGACCGTCCGGGACCCGCTCATACCGACCGTCTTGACCCGGGTGGATAAAAATCCGGCCGTCTCGTCGCCTCGGGCAGAAACGACTGCAGAGACGCCTAAAGATCGTATAACCACCGCAGACGTTTTATCGCCCGATGGAAAGCGTTTTGCCGCACCCGCGTGCATGCCACAGGTATGCGGTTCCGGGTCCCCGGGCGCCCAGCCGCCCGCCGAGGAGACGCGGCTGGAGGTGCAGCTACAGAACGACGGCGACGCCCGGTGGACGATCGTCGCCACCGTACCGCTCGAGAACGAGGGGGACGTCGACAGCTTCAGGTCGTTCGCCGAGGCGTTCGAAGGGGGCGAACAGGACTTCCGGCTCGGGGTCGACGTCTTCGAGCGGGCCGCCGAGGCGGCCACGGAGGCGACCGGCCGGGAGATGTCGGTCGGCGAGCCCAGCCGGTCGGCGGAGCTGATCGAGCGGTCGACCGACGACGGGGTCGACCGGTACGGCGAGCTGCGCGTGTCGTTCGTCTGGAAGTCGTTCGCCCGGGTCGACGAGAACGGGACGATGTACGTCGGCGACGCGTTCAACACGACCGACGGGACGTGGCTCTCCGGGCTCGGCCCCAACCAGACGCTCGTCATCCGGTCGGCGCCGGGCTACACCGCTCCGACGACGTCGCCGATCGGCGCCGACGACGGCGACCTCCGGTGGGAGGGGCCGGCGAGCTTCGAGCCGGGCTACTTCGAAATCGTCTACCAGCCGGCGCCGGACGGACCGTTCGAGTCGCCGTCGACGGCGCTGCTCGTCGGCGCGCTGGCGCTGAGCGGTACCGCGCTCCCGCTCGGCGTCTACCTCCTGTGGCGCCGGCGCGAGGAGACGGGCGTCGACGGCGACGGCGAGGACGACGGCGACGCCGGAGACGACGACGGCGGGGACGATGGCGACGACGCCCCGGCCCTCGAGTTGCTCTCCGACGAGGAGCGCGTCGAACACCTCCTCGAACAGCACGGCGGCCGGATGAAGCAGGCCAAGATCGTCAAGGAGACCGGCTGGTCGAACGCCAAGGTCTCGCAGCTACTGTCGTCGATGGAAGACGACGACAGGGTCGACAAGCTCCGTATCGGCCGGGAGAACCTCATCAGCCTCCCGACGGAGGGCGTCACCGACATCGACCCCGGCGAGGACTCCTGACCGCCCCTCCTGGCGAGCCCCGTCGCGTTCGGAAACGTTTAACCACGAACGACCCCGACAGTTCGGCGAACGATCATCATGAAGGTACTCGTCACCGTCAAGGAGGTGGCCGAGGTCGACGACGAGTTCCGCATTTCGGGACTCGACATCGACGAGGGGTCGCTGGAGTACGACCTCAACGAGTGGGACGACTACGCCGTCGAGGAGGCCGTCCAGCTGTCGGAGGCCGACGAGACCGACGACGTCGAGGTCGTCACGGTCACGGTCGGCCCGGAGCGGGCCGAGGAGACGGTCCGGATGGCGCTGGCGAAGGGCGCAGACCGGGCCGTCCGCGTCTGGGACGATGCCCTCGCCGAAACGCAGTTCCTCGACCTCGACGCGAAGGCCGAGCTGCTGGCGGCCATCGCCGAGGAGGAAGAGCCCGACCTGGTGCTGTCGGGCGTCCAGGCCGCCGACGATACCAACGGCGCCACCGGCGTCGCCCTCGCCGAGCGGCTGGGCGTCGAGTGGGCCGCCGTCGTCAACGCCATGGAGCTGGACGCCGACGCCGGCGTCGCGAGCGTCCGCCGGGAGTTGGAGGGCGGCGTCGAGGAGCTGACCGACGTCGAACTGCCCGCCGTGCTCACCATCCAGACCGGCATCAACGAGCCGCGGTACGCCAGCCTGCGGGGCATCCGGCAGGCCCAGCGCAAGCCGCTGGAGGTGTACGACCTCGACGACGTCGGCCTCGACGAGTCGGTCGTCGACTCGCCGGTCGAGCGGACCGACATGTACGAACCCGAATCGGAGGGCAACGCCACCGTCTGGGAGGGTAGCCCCGAGGACACCGCCGAGTCGCTCGCGGAGTTCCTCCGCGACGAGGGGGTGGTCGACGCGTGAGCGTCCTCGCCGTCGCCGAACACCGCCGCGGCGACCTCCGGGACGTCTCCCTTGAGCTGATCACCGCCGGCCGCCGGCTCGCCGACGCGACCGGCGGCGACCTCGATGTCGTCGTCGTCGGCGGCGACGTCGACGCCTTCGCCGACCGGCTCGACCGCGAGGGCGTCGACACCGTCTACACCGTCGACGAGGGCGAGGAGTTCAACCACGAGGTGTACGCCGACGCCGTCGAACAGCTCCACGCCGAGCTGGAGCCGACCGCGCTCGTGGCGCCGAACTCGGTCAACGGCCTCGACTACGTCCCCGCGGTGGCCGAGCGGCTCGACGTCCCGCTGATCACCGACGTCATCGACTTCGAGGCCGGCGACGGAATCGAGGTCACCCGCGAGCAGTACGGCGGCAAGGTCGAGACGGCCTACGACGTCGACGCCGACCAGTACGCCGTCACGATCCGGCCGGCGGAGTACCCGAAGGCCGAGGCGAGCGGCGACGCGACCGTCGAGGCCTTCGACGCCGACGTCGCCGACGACCTCGGGACGACCGTCAACGGCTTCGAGGAGGTCGGCGGCGGCGACGTCGACATCACCGAGGCCGACGTGCTCGTCTCCGTCGGCCGGGGTATCGAGGAGGAGGACAACATCCCGCTGATCGAGGAGCTGGCCGACACCCTCGGCGCGACGCTGTCGTCGTCCCGTCCCATCGTCGACAACGGCTGGCTGCCGAAGAACCGCCAGGTCGGCCAGTCCGGCAAGGTCGTCACGCCGGACGTCTACATCGCCGTCGGCATCTCCGGGGCCGTCCAGCACGTCGCCGGCATGAAGGGCGCCGACACCATCGTCGCCATCAACAGCGACCCCAGCGCCCCCATCTACGACATCGCCGACTACGGCATCGTCGACGACCTCTTCGAGGTCGTGCCGGAACTCATCGAGGCCTTCGGCGGCGAGGCCCCGGACGTCTAAAAACCCCCACTTTTTACACTTCCCTCGCGCGCCGTCGGCGCGCTCGGTCAGGCAAAAACTTGGGGAAAATATGCGCGCGTACTCCCTTCGGCGGCGCTTCGCGCCGCCTCCGGTCCGTGCGCGCTACGGCGACTCGACGGCTTCGCCGTCTCGTCGCCGGGAACCGCCTCGGGGGCGACCTGACGGACGCCCCTCTCGGCGGATGCTAACTCCGAATCGGTCAGTAGCCGTGTTTACAAAGGATCAAGAGAAACGGAAGCGGGAGAGAGCCCTCGTCGCTCTCTCGAGCGACAGCGAGCAGTAGCAAGGCACGATCGCAGGGAGCGCCTCGACGACGAACGGCGTCCTCGCGAGTGAAGCGAGCGAGGGCTCGGCAGAGCGCCGCTCTGCCGGTGAGCACCGCAAGCCGTGAGCCGCGGCGACGAGGCGACGGCGCCGCCTCGAGCCGTGCGAGAGGGCGGCGGGCAGCGAAGCCGCCTCGAACGGAATGGCAGAGCCGTCCCGCAGCTCGCGAGCGGACGCTGCAGGCGACCCGTGCAGAATGCTCGGAACGTATCCGTCACGTACTTCCGGGGACCCGCCCTACCCTTTTTATGGAGTACCTCGAGCGGCGTCGGGCGCTCGTCGAGGAGCGACTCGAGCCCGTTCTCGAGGCCGCGGAGCCGGACGCCATGACCGAGCGGCTGGAGCACGTCTCCCTGTCGGGCGGCAAGCGGGTCCGGCCGATGGTGACGCTGCTCGCCTTCGAGGCCGCCGGCGGCGAGCTGACCGGCGGGAGCGGCCGCCCGACGCGGGCGGCCGGCGACGCCGTCGACTTCGCGGTCGGGGTCGAGCTGGTCCACAACGCCTCGCTGGTCGTCGACGACATCATCGACGAGTCGGGGCTACGGCGCGGCGTCGACAGCGCCTGGGCGGCGTTCGGCCACGGGTCGGCCATCGTCACCAGCGACGGGCTGCTCGGGGAAGCCTTCGCGCTGTTTTCCGTCGACGACCGCGCCATGCGGGTCGTCAGCGAGGCGATGGTCGAACTCGGCGAGGGCGAGGCGACCGAGCTCGTCGCCCGCCCGGCCACCGAGGAGGAGTACATGGAGCTGGCCCGCCGGAAGACGGGGGCGCTGTTCCGCGCCGCCGCGGAGCTGGGCGCCATCGCCGCCGACGCCGACGCCTACACCGTCGAATCGTTCGGCCGCTACGCCGAACGGGTCGGCATCGCCTTCCAGATCCGCGACGACGTCCTCGACGCGACCGCCGACGCCGACGAACTCGGCAAGCCCACCGGCCAGGACGCCGAGATGGAGCGGCCGTCGCTCGTCCGGATCACGGAGATGACGCCCGAGGAGACCAACGAGCGGGCCCGCCGGAAGTCGGAGGCGGCGCTGTCGGCCCTGGAGACCGCCGACGTCGTCGACTCGAAGGCCGTCGGCTACCTCCAGGACCTCGCGGAGTTCGTCGTCGTCCGCGAGCGCTGACCGCGAACGGCAACGTGTTTACCGACGGGCGCCGCAATTCCACGCATGATCGTGCCCAGCTCCACCTCCCAGGAGCTCGCGGCGGCGCTCGCCGCGGAGCTGGACGAGCCGCTGGCCGCCGTCGAGTACGACCGCTTCGCCGACGGCGAACGGCTCGTCCGCGTACCCGAGACCGACGACCGCGCCGTCGTCGTCTGTGCGACCGTCTCCGACCGCGCACACGTCGAACTGCTCCAGCTGCAGGACGCCGCCCGCCGGCGGGCCGAGGAGGTCGTCACCGTCCTGCCGTACATGGGATACGCCCGCCAGGACGAGGCCTTCGAGCCCGGACAGCCGGTCTCGGCGCGGGCCGTCGCCCGGGCCGTCTCGACCGGCACCGACCGCGTCGTCGTCGTCAACCCCCACGAGCGGGCGGTGTGTGACTTCTTCGACGCCCCCTGCGAGGCCGTCGACGCCGCCGCCCGGCTGGCGGCGCCGCTGCCGGAGCTGGACGAGCCGCTGTTTCTCGCGCCCGACGCCGGGGCCGTCGCGCTGGCGGCGGCCGTCCGGGACGCCCACGGCGGCGGCGAGACCGACCACTTCCAGAAGCACCGCGTCTCCGACACCGACGTCGAGGTCCGACCCAGCGACGCCCGGACCGCCGGTCGGGACGTGGTGCTCGTCGACGACATCGTCGCCACGGGGGCGACGATGAGCACCGCCATCGACCAGCTGTCGCGGCCGGCGCGGGTGTTCGTCGCCTGCGTCCACCCGATGCTGGCCGACGGCGCCCGGACGAGACTCGCCGCCGCCGGCGCCGACGGCGTCTACGGCACCGACACCGTCGAACGGCCCGTCTCCGCGGTCAGCGCCGCCCCCGCCGTCGCCGACGTTCTCTGATAGCGATTATTGCGAGTCGCTGCCGCCGAGAATCGAGCGGATGGCCGTGGAGAGCCGCCGGCGGCCGGACCGGGCGAGCAGCGCGGGTCACCGCTCGCCGGCGCTGTCGGCGTCGAACTTCACGTACGTCTCCGTCTCGGCGTCCGGAAGCGCGGGGTCGTCATGGCGGTACGTCCGCCGCGACCCGCACCGCGGGCAATCGGGCGTCTCCCCGTCTTCCGTCGGCACGGCGTCACCGTCACCGTCGCGACGGTGGCTGTGTGCGTCACCGGCATCGTCTTCTCCGCCGTCGTCGCCGTCGTCACTGGCGTCGCTGGCGTCGCCGGCATTGTCCTCTCCGGCGGTACCCGCCGACGGTTCGTGGTGACCGCAGGCCGGACACACCAGAAAGCGGGTCATCGCCGCCTCCACAGCAGCAGCGTCGCGGCCAGCGCCGCGAGGACGGCGACGGGACCGGGGGCGGCGCCGGTGGCGTCCGTCTCCGTCGTCACCGCGCCGTCTCCTTCCCTGCCGGCACCGGCCCGTTCGGCCGGGGTCCGCGACGCCGAGGCCCCCTCCCGCACCTGCACCCGCGCCGACGCCCGGTCGCCGGCCCGGACGGTGTAGTCGCCGGGCGTCTCGAACGCCGTCGTCGCCTCGACGGTCGTCTCCCCGGTGACGGTCACGCGCGTGCCGGCGACCGGCTGACCGTCGACGGCGAACTCGACGGTGCCGGCGGCCGGGCGGTCGGCCGCCGGGACGACGGTCGCTCGCAGCACCACGCGCTCGCCGGGGGCGGCCGTCTTCGGCGCGGCCGACAGTTCCGTCACCCGCGGCTCGCCCGGCGGCTCGACGGTCGCCGTCGCCGTCGTCCCGCCGGCCCGCAGTTCGTACTCGCCCGGCGTCTCGAAGTCGCGAGCGAACGACAGCGTCGTCGACTCCCCGGGGGCGAGGCGGCCGCGGCGGGTCTCGACGAGGTCGCCGTCGACGGCGAACTCGACGGCGTACTCGCCGGGGTCGGGGCCCTCGTTGCGGACGACGACGGTCGTCTCGAGCCGCTCGCCGGCCACGAGCCGCGGCGTTTCGAGCGGCCCCGACCGATAGGGGCCGTCGACGGTGTACCCCTCGACGGACCGGGTGAACACCGCCCCGCCGAAGGCCTCGGCGTGGGCCGCCCGGTCCCAGGTCGGCGGCGTCGCCGTCGTTTCGGTGTACCGCTCGGCGTCCGCGCGGATATCCGCCCCGCCGGCGGCCTCGATCGCGTCCAGCAGGTCGGCCTGCGTCACCTCTCCGCCGCACTCCGCGACGACGCCGCCGGCGGAGGCGTCGGCGGTCGCCCTGAGCCGCCGGTCCAGCGCCCCGTAGACGAGCGCGCCCTTCTCGTAGTCGGCCTCGTCGTCCCAGGTGTCCGGCTCCGCCAGCCGGACGTCCGCGTGGGTCTCGCGGTCGCCCCGCTCCAGCTTCTCCCGGAACGTCTCGTGGTCGATACGGCCGGCCTCGTAGCTGTACAGCGCCGCGTAGTAATCGGCCATTCCCTCGATCGTCCACCGCGTCGCCTCGGTCGGTTCGTACTCCTGTCGCGTGTGGACGTACTCGTGGACCCAAGCGTTGCGCGGACCGGCGACGCGCTGGGTGTCGCGGACCCACATGTCGGCGTCGCCGCGCTGGAGGCCGGTGGCGGCCCACCCGACGGTCGTCGGTGCGGCGACGACGAACACCTCCTCGTCGGGGTCGCCGAGCGGGAGCCGGCCGGCGGCGTCGGCCATCGAGTCCAAGACCGTCTCCGGGTCGGCCCGCAGGTCGGCCGCCGCGGGGACGACCAGCCGGAGCCGCTGGTCGACCCCTTCGACGTCGCGGGTCCGGACCTCGGCCGGGCCGAGGTAGGTGACGTTCGGCCCGGCGACGCCCTCGCCGGCGACCGCGTGGCGCTGGTCGGCCGCGAGCCGCCCCGTCCGGTCGTAGACGGCGACCCGCGGCGACCGGACGAGCGCCCATCCGTCGGTGACGACGAAGGTGTACCGCTCGCCGACACCCCGGTCGACGGTGACGTTACCGGTCATCGTGTACGACAGCGTCGGCCGGTCGGTCGAGCGGGTCCACTCGTAGGTCCGCTCGTCGACCCGGGTGAACCCCTCCGTCTCGTAGACGTCCGTCCGTCGCGGGAGGACCACCGTGAGGCCGGCGGCGTCGCTCGGCGCGTCGACCGCCGTCGTCACGTCGACCCGGCCGGGTTCGTCGGCGCTGACCGTGTGCTCGACGTCGACTTCCTGGGCGGCCGCCGGCGCCGCCAGGAGGGCCGCGCCGGTCGCCAGCAGGATGAAAAGCGCGACCGCCGCGACCGGCCGCCGGGACGGGGACATCAGTCGCCGGCCACGGGCTCGATGGCGATCCGCACGTCGGTGCCCTCCACGTCCCAGGTGCGGTCGTGGCCGTCGGCGACGCCGCCGAATCCGGCCGCCCGTACCTCCTCGGCGATGAGTCCCTCGTGGTCGCGGACCAGCCCCGCGAGGCGGTCGTCCGCGACGTCGAGGTCGACGCGGATCTCGGCCTCGATGTCGAGGTCCAGTTCCTTCCGCATCTCCTGGACCCGGCGGACGACCTCGCGGGCGTACCCCTCCGACTCGATGGTCTCGGTCAGCGTCGCGTCGACGTAGACGACGCCGCGCTCCTCGCCGTCGACGTCGAAGGCGGTGCCCTCGACGCCTTCGGGCGTCTCGGCGGTGAACGACACCATCTCGTCGGTCAGCTCGACCGCGCGGCCGAGCTCGTCGGCGACGGCCGTCGACAGCGCCTCGAGGCTCGGCGTTTCGAGCGTGACGGCGTTGATCGCCTCCATCACCTCGCCGGCCGCGTCGCCGAACGCGGGGCCGAGCACCGACATGTCGGCCCGAACGCCGTACCGCAGTTCCGCCCAGTCGGCGCCGGGGTCGACCAACTCGATCTCGCGGGCGTTGAGCCGGTCGCACAACAGCGGTCGGTGACGGTCGACGGCCGCGGCGGTCGCCTCGTCGTCGGCGGCGACGACGGCCCGCCGGACGGGCCAGCGGAGCTTCCGCTCGGCCCGCTGGCGAGCGTTGGAGCCGGCCTCCTCGACGGCCGCGACGACGTCGACGTCGGCCTCCAGTTGCGGGTCCCGGAGCGACTCCGTCGGCTCCGGCCAGTCGCACATGTGGACGGTGTCGAAGCCGTCGTCGCCGGTCAGCGTCCCGTAGATGTCGTCGGCGACGTACGGCGCGTAGGGCGCCAGCAGCTTCGTCGTCTCCACGAGCACGCGGTACAGCGTCGCGTAGGCGGCCTGCTTGCTCGGCGACTCCTCTTCGGCCCACATCCGCTCGCGGACGACCTGGATGTAGAACCGGGAGACGTCCTCGACGACGAACGACAGCAGCGCGTCGAGGGCCTTGTCCTGCCGGAACGACTCCCAGAAGTCGGTCATCTCGGCGACGGTCGTCTGGAGCCGCGACAGCACCCACTCGTCGACGGTCTCGAGGTCGGCGTCGGCCAGCGCCGCCGTTCCGTCCGCGTCGGGATCGAACCCGTCCAGCCGCATGTACGGCAGCGGGAACCGGAAGACGTTCCAGAGGATGTTCAGCCGGCGTTCCATTTCGGCGGTCTCGTCCCAGGAGAACCGCATGTCGTCGCCCTGCGGCGTCACCGACAGCAGGAACAGCCGCATCGGGTCGACGCCGTGGTCGTCGATCACCTCGTGGGGGTCGACGAGGATGTCCTTCGACTTCGACATGCTGCGGCCGTCGGGCATGTTGGCGAAGCCGTGCATCACCACCTGCCGGTAGGGAATCTCGTCGAGGGCGGCCCCGCCCATCCCTAACTGCGACCAGAACCACCCGCGGGTCTGGTCGTGGGCCTCGATGATGAGGTCGGCGGGCCACAGCCGCTCGAAGTCGTCGGTCTCCTCGGGGTAGTTCAGCGTCCCCCACGACGCCATCGACGAGTCCAGCCAGACGTCGAAGACGTCCGGTACCCGGGTGTAGGTGGTGCCGCCTTCGGTGATCGTCAGCTCGTCGACGGTGTCCTTGTGGAGGTCGACCGTCTCGGGGTCGACCGCCTGGTCGGCCCGCTCGGCCAGCTCCTCCCGCGAGGAGACGACGATGGCGTCGTCGACGTCGCCCGACCAGTCTTCGGCGGCTTCGCCGCCTTCGTTCGAGGCGGTCGCCTCGCTATCCGGCGTCCAGATGGGGATCGGGATTCCCCAGTAGCGCTGCCGGGAGACGTTCCAGTCCGGCGACTCCTCGACGAAGTCCCGGAACCGGTCGTCCCGGGCCTCCTGGGGGTACCACTCGCTGTCCTCGATGAGCGACAGCAGGTCCTTCTTGATGTCGGTGACCGTGATGTACCACTGGTCGGTCACCATCTGGACGACGGGCGTGTCGCACCGCCAGCAGTGGCCGTAGTCGTGGTGGTGCCGACCGCCGTGCAGCAACAGCCCTCTCGCCTTGAGGTCGTCGGTGATCTCGGGGTCGGCGTCCTTGACGAACTGGCCGGCGTAGTCGCCGGCCGCCGGCTCGTAGACGCCGTCGGGCCCCACCGGGCAGAACACCTCCAGGCCGAGTTCCTGACCGCGCTCGAAGTCCACCTCGCCGTGGCCGGGCGCGGAGTGGACCAGCCCCGTACGGTCGGCCTCGACGTAGTCGGCGGTGTACACCTGCAGGGCGCCGTCGTCGTCCGGGGCCTCGGGCACCGCCTCCCGGAGCGGGTGCTCGTAGCGCCAGCCGACCAGCTCCTCGCCGGACAGCGCCTCCCCGAGCGTCCACTCCTCGTAGCCGCCCCGCTCCAGGGTCTCCTCGACGCAGGACTCCTCGAGGTAGAGCCGCTCGGTCTCGCCGTCGATGGTCGCCTCGACGGCCCGGTAGGTGGCGTCGCCGTCGACGGCGACGAAGGTGTTGGCCGGGATGGTCCACGGCGTCGTCGTCCAGATGACCAGGTACGCGTCGGTGCTCGCGGGTCCGTCGTCCCCGCTCGCTCGTTCCGAGGGCTCGCTCCGCTCGCCCTCGTGCAGCGGGAACTTCACGTAAATCGAGGGATCCTCGACGTGGTCGTACTCGACCTCGTTGTTGGCGATGGCGGTCTCACACCGCGGGCACTGCGAGATGGAGCGTTTGCCCTGCTCGACGAGCCCGCGCTCGTGGGCCTTCGAGAACCCCCACCACGCCGCCTCCATGTAGGAGGGGTCGACCGTCCGGTAGGGGTCGTCCCAGTCCATCCAGACGCCGAACGACCGGAAGTCCTCCTGTAGCCCCGCCAGCTGCTCGGTGGCGTAGGACTTGCACTCCTCGATGAAGTTCTGCTCGCCGAACTCCTCGATGTCCTTCTTGTTGTCGAAGCCGAGCCGTCCCTCGACGCGGGTCTCGATGGGCAGTCCGTGCATGTCGTAGCCCGGCCGGTCGGTGACGTCGTACCCCTGCATGCGGTGGTAGCGGATGTAGGCGTCCTTCAGCGTCTTGTTCCAGGTCGTCCCCATGTGGGCCGACCCGGAGGTGTACGGCGGGCCGTCGACGAAGAAGAACTCCTCGCCGTCCTCGCGGTGTCGCTTGGTCTGCTCGTAGGCGTCGACCGCCTCCCACCACTCGGCGACGCGGGTTTCGACCCCGCCGGCGTCGTACCGGTCGTCGACCGTCTCGAACCTGCTCATACCATACGTATCCGGCCGCGCTGTTAAGTGACTTCCTCACCCGCCGTGAACGGCGGGGCTTCCTACAAGGTCGGTCGCTGATTCTGAGGTTTCGGAACCATACGCTGAGAGGGTCGTCTGTCGGGATTTCTGACTCGCCTCTCGGTGTTCCGTGGTGCAGTCACAAGCACTCCCGTCCCGTGGCGAGTCATTGCCTGCTGATTTCCAAAGCAGGCTCTCTCCCCACGGGTCTACGCGGTCTGCGATATTCGCCGCCGTCGCCAGAAATCGCAGATTTCTGGCTGCCCGCCAGACGTAGTCTGGCGACCGCGTTCAGGTCGGCGTGATACTCCGTGACCCAACAGCCGTTATTTTGGCACCGGAAGTCGTCGCCGTCCCGGTTCCCGATGTGGCCGCAAGCGTGGCACGCTTGAGACGTGTAGGCCGCGTTGATATATTCGACAGGGATACCGGCGTCTCGCGCTTTGTCTTCGATACGCTTCTGCAACCGGGCAAATGCCCACGCATGGAGTCGCCGGTTCATCCACTTCCCATAGTCTAGTGACTCGCGGATGTACGACAAGTCTTCCATCACGATTACCGGGTCCTCGAACCCACGGGCATACTCAACAGCCTTCCGAGACGCCTTCTCGACAATATCAGTGAGTGCGTTCTGATAGTAGTCGAATCGCTCGTCAATCCGCCACTGTTCGGCGTTCCGCTCCTGTAGCCGTGTGAGTGTCGTGTGCATCTCTTTCCGCAGGTGGCGAGCGCGGCCACCATCAACGAGTATTGGGTCTACGGGCTTGCCCTGCTTGACGGCACAGCCGACAAGCAGATTCCCCTCTCCGATATCGAAGCCGACCGGCGTCGGGTCGTCCGGTGTCTCCGGCTCTGGTATCTCGTACTCGACGGTGACGTGTAGCCGCCATGATGTACGGTGGCGGTGTAACCGAAATTCACCCACCGATACGTCGCCGTTGAGAAGGTCCGTCCACAGGTCCCGCTGTTCGGGATTGATACGCAATGGTATCCAAAAGGACGTACCACCCCCAGCCTGCGGGACATTCCAGCAAAACTCGTGTGTTCGCTCCGGCGAGTGGTCGAGCGCCCACCCTCGGTTGGTGAACCGTATCGGGTGGTCGTCGGTCAACTCCGACGCGTTGTACGTGTCCCGCAGTTTCGGCACGTAGCTCTTGAGCGCGTCTTTCGCGTAGGATGTGAGGTTGTATGGCGTGACCACATCGTTGACTGCTGTTTGCGTATCACAACCGCTCTCGAAGGCGTCTTCGAGGGCGCGGCGATACGTCGCCACCGTTCGTTGAAGCCGTCGCTCTTTATTTGCCGTGGGTGGCGCGAGCGTGGCTTCAAGCGTCTTGATGGCGGTCCCTGTCATTGGACGACAGGTACTTATGCCGTAACACACAAAAAATCCACGGGACAATACACAGATGTATGGGGACAGAAATCCGATTCGAGATAGACGACCGCGAGCAATTCGAGGCGTTGAGGGACTTGAAAGAACGGCGTGGGTACACTTGGAAGGGGCTGATGTTGGAAGGCGCGAAGGCACTCGACACCGAGGACGAGCTATGAACGCGGGACAGACGGATAGCCGACAAGCGTGTGAGCGCACAGCTACTTGAACGCGATTCCTTCCCGCCGTGAACGGCGGGATTTCCTCGCTACAGCAAAGATGAGAATCGGTAGCCTGCCGACCGTTCCGACTCACTCCAGTTGGATCTTCCGAACGAACTCGAACCCACGAATCTCGTTTATGACCTCGCCGTCGAGCGGTCGGTCGGTGACGAGGTAGAGCCGCGGCTCGTCGGTGAACTCCGGATCCTCGCTTATCGTCTGCCGGATCGAGATGCCGTGGTCGGCGAGGACGCCGGTCACCGCCGCGACGATGCCGTGGCGGTCGGCGTCGTCCGGCAGCACCGTCAGCACCGTCAAATCCAGCACCGGCGCGAGATCCATCAGCGAGGGGATCGCCGAGATGTTCTGGAAGATACGCCGCAGTTCCTCGTCGGCGAGGATGGCGTCGGTCGTCGCGTCGACGACGCGACGGTCGACGTCGATCTCCCGGGCGATACCGGTGTTCGGGATCTCGATGCCCCCCGAGACGACCCGGCCGCCGTCGTTGACCGAGAACCCCCGCTCCAGCAGAAGCCGGATGACAGCCTGCTGGCTCGGGCTGTCGTCGAACTTCCGCATAATCTCGTCGAACATACACACCCCCTCGCGCGGAGGGGTATTGTCAGTTACGACGGCGGTGGACGTGCGCCTCGGCCACCTCTCGACAGAAGCGGGAGCTCGTAGCGGGGGCACCGTACTCCGGAGGCCTGGCGGGCGCCGGGGGCCACCGACGGTGCTGATGACGATTACGACAGGGACGGGAGCGGCCGTCGTGAGAGTACGGCGTCCGTTGCGATGGCGTCGCGGCGACGGAGTAGCGAACAGGCGGTGCCGGCAGGGGCGACCGGCGGTGCACCGCGCTCCCGCGAGACGCCGGTCGGCCGTGGTCAGCGCACACGGCTCCTGGTCCCGCTCCGGTATATAAAGTATCGCCCGGCTAGTCGTCGGCCGACGCCGCGCCGCCGACGTTCGCGTCCGGGACGATGCCGTCGTCGTTCCAGCCCCGCAGCTCGTAGTAGTTCGACAGCTCGGCGTCGAGCCCCTCCAGCTCGTACGGCAGGTCGGCGTCGTCGGAGCGGTCGAAGCCGCGTCGGTTGTTGAAGTGCCGTTCGAGCTCGACGACCCGGCCGCCGACGTCCATCAGCGTCTCCCAGTCGGCGTCGAACAGCCGGGCGTACCGCTCGTGGGTCATGTTCGAGAAGGCGAACTTACAGAGGATCCCCGAGTCGTGGACGGCGTTTTTGTTCTCCATCTCGACGAGCCGCTCGGACTTGCCGGCGACGCCGTCGGAGTCCAGCGCCCGGTCCGGCGCCACGAGCGGGTACTCCAGTTGGTACATCTCGGCGTACATGTGGTCGGCACCGCGGTTGGCGGTGGCGAACGACAGCCCCTGGCCGTTGAGCGTCCGGCCGTCGTGGGCGGCGAACTCCATGCCCTTCATCGTCCAGTTGTCGACGCCCAGCTCCTCGTGGAAGCGGTCGATGCCTTCGGCGAGCGTGTCGCCGACGCCCTCCCGGAAGGCGACCTTCTCGACGAGTTCGTGGATCAGCTCCGCGTTGCCGAACTCGTCTTCGGCTGCGAGGTAGGCGGCGACGACGTCCCCGCAGGAGATGGTGTCCAGCCCGTAGCGGTCGCACAGCTCGTTGGACCGCATGATGGCGACGAAGTCGTCGACGGCGGCGTTGGAGCCGAACGACATCATCGTCTCGTACTCCGGGCCCTCCGTCTCCAATCCCGACTCCTCGTCGCGGGTCGGTAGCTTGCAGGCGAAGGCACACGCCGAGCAGGTGCCCTTCTTGTACTTGTGTTCGATGACGGCCGCCGAGCCGATGTCGTCGACCTCGTCGTAGCTGAGCTCCCGGAAGTACCTGGTGGGGAGTGCGCCGACGGCGTTGGCGTAGTCGGACACCGAGACGGTGCCGGCGTCCTTCATCGGGCTGTTGGACTCGGCGGCCTCGGCGTGGATCTCCCGGACGGTCTCGTCGTCCAGCCCCTCGACGTCGGGGCGGGAGTCGCCGTCGAAGGCGAGGTACTTGACGTTCTTCGCGCCGAGGACGGCCCCGAGGCCGCCGCGGCCGAACGCCCGCGACCCGGAGGTGATGACCGCGGCGAAGCGGACCTCGTTCTCGCCGGCCGGCCCGATGATGGCGGTGTGGCTCTCGTCGAGCCCCGTCGACGCCTCGACGTGGTCGGTCGTCTCGCCGGTGGTCGCTCCCTCGAGGTCGGGGACGGGCTCGAACTCGACGCCCTCGTCGGTGACGACGAGGCCGACCAGTTCGTCGCTCTCGCCGGTTATCTCGACGGCCGCGTGGCCGGTGTCGTAGAACGGTCGGGAGACGAAGCCGCCGGCGTTCGACGACAGCAGGCCGTCCGTCAGCGGCGACAGCCCGGTGCAGGACAGCCGGCCGGTGTAGCTCATCGTCGACGTCTGCAGCGGGCCGGCCGCGAACACGAGGCTGTTGGCCGGGCCGAGCGGGTCGGCGTCGAACGGAATCCGGTCGTGGGCGAGCTTCGTGCCGACGCCGCGACCCCCGACGAACGACGCGAGCACGTCGTCGATCGCCTCCGTCGTCGCCTCCCGCGAACCGACGTCGACCGACAGCAACGTACCCTCTGCGTGTATCATCGCTGATCGAGACGGGGCGCCCCGCACACATAAATCGTTACAAACGGAGCGGCGGTCAACCGCCGCGACAGAGCGTCATCGCCTCGCGGACGGCGTCGTGCTCGCCGGCGAAGGTGACGCGGTCGCCGCGCTCGAGAACGAACTCGGCATCGGGGACGAGCGTGCTCTCGCTGCGGGTCACCAGGGCGATGAGACAGCGGTCGGGGAGGGCGTCGCCGGCCTCGTCGACGGTGCGGCCGACGAAGTCGTCGTTCTCGACGGCCACCTCCTGGACGTCGCCGCCTTCCTCGATGTTCTCCGACCAGCGCTGTAATGCCGGCCGCTCGATGACGTTGTCGATGGCCTGCGCCACCGCGTGCGACGAGGAGATGACCTCGACGTCGATGTCGTCGAACGCCTCGACGTTGTCGGGTTCGTTGGCCCGACAGATGACCCGCTCGGCGTCGAACTTCGTGGTGGCCAGCCGGCCGATGAGCAGGTTCGTGTCGTCGTCGCCGGTGGCGGCGATGATGGTGCTCGCGTTGCCGCCGCCGGCCGCCCGGAGCGTCTCCAGGTTCGTCCCGTCGCCGATTCGGACCGTGTACCCCACCTCCCGGGCCGTCTCGACCGTCTCGTCGTCGATCTCGATGACGACGACGTTCTCTCCTCTGTCCTCCAGCCGGTTGGCGACTTCGCGGCCGACCCGTCCGCCGCCGATCACGATCACGCGCATTGGGATCACCTCGAGGTACTCCGCGATGTATCTGGCGAGTCCGCCCTGCAGGACGACCGTCGAGAGGATGACCAGAAAGACCGTCCCGACCAGAAGCGTGGCGTTGGCCTCCGCCTGGGCGGCCCGTGCCACCTCGCCGGCCGCCCGGAGTTCCTCGCCCCGGTTCTGTAACTCGACGGCGAACAGCGTCGCCACCGACGCCGGGATGATGCCGCGCGGCCCGACGAAGCCGACGAACAGCCGCTCGTTGAGCGTGAAGTCGCCGCCGACCGTCGAGAGGTACACCAACAGCGGCCGGATGACGGCGACGACCACGACGACGACGACGATTCCGCCCACGTCGAGCGCGAGCAGGTCCTCGAACTCGAGCAGCGCCGCCAGCGCGATGAAGACGAACGACAGCACGACGAGGGTGATGTCGCCTTTGAACGCCGAGATCTGCTCCTCGTAAGGGACGTCGAGGTTGCCGAGGACGATGCCGGCGGTGGCGACGGCGGCGACGCCGGCCTCGCTGGCTATCGCTTCGGCGGCGCCGAAGGCGACCAGCGCCCCCGCCAGCACGACCAGCCGGGCGTTCCGGGGGGCGTCGCCCGGCGACAGATCGATGTACCGGAGGACGAACCAGACGGCCACGGCGACGATCATCCCGATGAGTACGCCGCCGCCGACCCGCTCGATGAAGAGGCCGAGAAACGCCGAGACGGTCGGCTCCTCCAGTTGGATAATCTTGAATACGACCACCGCGAGGATGGCCGCCGTCACGTCGTTGATTATGCCTTCCGTCTCGAGGGCCGCCGCGACCCGGTCCCTGACCGGGACCACCTGGAGGATGGGCGTGATGACCGTCGGGCCCGTGGCGACGAGCAGCGCGCCGATGAGGAACGCGATACCCCAGTCGGCGCCCAGCGCGAGACGAACCACGAGCGCCGTCCCGACGAGGGCGATGGCGGCGCCGACCGTGACGAGCCGGAGGCTCTCGCTCGTCGCCTGTCGGAGCTTCTCGATGCGGAGGTGGAACGCCCCCTCGAAGACGATGATGGCGACCGACAGCCCGACGATGGCCGGTAGCGAGTCGAAAGAGCCCCTCGTGATGATACTCAGCCCCTCCGGACCGAGCGCGATGCCGGCCGCGATGAGGAAGACGATACTCGGGACCTCGAAGCGATCGGCGAGTATCTGTGCGGCGACGCCGATCGCGATTATCGCCGCCACGAGCGGGATCAGTTGACTCGCCACTGCTTTCACCTCATCGGAGACCGCTACCGCCGCCTCCCGAATAAACCTCCCGGGGTTACGACTCCCGCTCGTCGAGGTACCGCAGGACACCGCGGACGTTCATCGCCACCTCGCCGGCGGCCTTCTTCTCGCCCCACGCCTCGCCGACATCGGCGGCCTCGACGAAGTGCTCGACGACGGCCTCGTCGTCCAGCTCCGCGCGCTTCCGGTCGATCGCCTCCACCCACCGGGTGACGACATCGACGTACTCCGAGAGGCGGTCGTCGGCCGACACGGCGCCGAAGTGCGCGTAACAGAGCGTCTCCGGGTCCAGGCCGGCGATCATCCGGGCGTCGGCGACGACCTCTTCGAGGTCGAACCCCGGCGGCGGCGTCGTCTCCCGGACCGCGTCGAACGTCGGAACGTAGATGCCGGCCGCGTCGGCGGTGTAGACGGCGTCGGCCGCCCGGTCCTCGAAGACGACCTGGTGGAAGGCGTGGCCGGGAGCGTGGTGGACGTCCAGCGTCGTCGACCCGAGGTCGACGGCGTCGCCGTCGCGGACCGACTCGACGGCGTCGGCCGGCACCGGCTCCGGTTCCGTGTAGTAGCGTATCTGGTCGCCGACGGCCGCCTTCGTCCCCTCCCACAGCGGCCCCGGGTCGGAGAGGAAGTCGGCGCCGTCGGCGTGGACGTAGACGTCGGCGCCGGTCTCGGCGGCGATGAACCCCGCGCCGCCGGCGTGGTCGAGGTGGACGTGCGTCAGCAGGACGGCCTCCAGCTCCGCCGGCGCGATGCCGACCGCCTCCAGCCCGTCGAGAATCCGTTCGTACTCCGTTCCGATGCCCGAGTCGACGATCGCCGGCCGGTCGGCGTCCAGCAGGTAGACCGACCCGTACGCCGGCGTCCCGTACATGCCGGTGTCGACGTGATAGCAGTCCGGCACCGCCTCGACCTCGACGACGTCGCCGATCGCCATACCGACGCTACCAGGCCCCCGGGTAAAACCTACAGGGTGCTCCGGAGGACCGTCCAGAGGTCCTGCCGGCGCTTCCGGAGCACCTTCACCGGCGAGACGACGCCGTAGCCGCCGTCGTCGGTCCGCTCGGCGAGGTCCTCCCGCTCGAGGTCCTCGAGCGTCGATCGGACGGTGCTCTCCGGGAGGACCGTCCGGCCGGCGACCTCCTCGGGCGTCCCCGAGCCCAGCGCCTGCACCGCCAGGTAGACCGACACCCGCTGGGGGGACTCCAGCACCTCCACGAGCAGGTCGTTGACCAGGTTGCTGCCGGAATCCGTCGTGGTCGGCTCCGAGCGGACCATCTCCGCGTCGGTCAGCGGCTCGGCCGCCTCGAGGGCCTCCTCCAGCGCCGCGACCGCCGTCGTCCGGTTTTTCCCCTCGCGCTCCCGCTCGAGCAGCCGCTCGAGGGACTCCGGCTCCGTGACGTCGGCGACCAGCCCCCGTAGTTCGTCGACGGTGTGGTCGGCCGGGTCGACGTCGACGAGGTCGTCCGGCCGGATCTCGTCGTCGGTGGTGAAGCCGACCTCGCCGTACCCCTCGACCCGGAGCCCGAGTTCGATCTCGTGGACACCGAGCCGGAGCCGGGGGCGGTCCAGCACGACCTGGACCGTCTCCGCGAGGTCCAGCGCCAGCGGCTCCGCCGGCGTCACCTCCGCGGCGGTGTACCGCTCGTCGGCGAGTTCGAGCGTGACGTCCCCGGGAGCGACGGCCTCGCCGTCGATCTTCGCCGTCGTGACGCCCTCGAACTCCGCCTCGATGAGCCGGTTCTTCAGCTCGAACTCGACCCCGCGTTCGGTGTTCTCGAGGCTCTCCCACGTGAAGAGCCGCTCGAGGTACTGCTCGATCATGCGGGGGGCAACGCCGGCCCTCTACTTCGGTCTGTCGTCGGCCACGGAATCGACGCCCCGGGTTCGTCCGCCCCGGGAGCCGCTCCCACGGCATCGACACGATTTTGCCCGGCCGCGGCGAACCGCCGCGGGATGCTATCCAGGCAGTTCGTCAGGGACGACCCCGAGGCGGTCCGCCGCGCCCTCGAGACGAAGGGCGTCGACGTCGACCTCGAGGGGCTCCTCGAGACGGACGCGGAGTGGCGGGAGCTGAAGGCCGAGGGCGACGACCTCCGGCGGCGCCGCAACGAGGTCTCGAACGAGATCGGCGAGCTGAAGCGCGAGGGCGACGACGAGGCGGCGGCGGCGGCCATCGAGCGCTCCGGGGAGCTGAAAGAGGAGCTGGCGGCCGTCGAGAAGCGGGCCGAGGAGCTGGAGGCCGACCTGGAGCGGGCGCTGCTGCGGCTGCCGAACGTCCCCCATCCCGAGGCGCCGGTCGGCGACGACGAGTCCGACAACGTCGAGACCGAGCGGTGGGGCTTCGAGGACCGCCGCGAGCTGCCCGCGGAGGTGACCCCGCACTACGACCTCGGCGAGGAGCTGGACGTGCTGGACTTCGAGCGCGGCGCGAAGGTGTCCGGCGGCGGCTTCTACGTCGCCAAGGGCGAGGGCGCCCGCCTGGAGCACGCCCTCGTGCAGTTCATGCTCGACCTCCACCGCACCGAGCACGACTACACCGACGTCTTCCCGCCGATTCCGGTCAACTCGGCGTCGATGCGCGGCGCCGGCCAGTTCCCGAAGTTCGTCGAGGACGCCTACCGGGTCGGCGGCGACAACGACGAGCCGTACGACGACGACGACCTCTGGCTGCTGCCGACCGCGGAGGTGCCGGTCACCAACATGTACCGCGACGAGATACTGCTCAACGACGACCTCCCGATCAAGCACCAGGCGTACACCCCCAACTTCCGGCGGGAGGCCGGCGAGCACGGCACCGAGACCCGCGGCATCGTCCGGGTCCACCAGTTCAACAAGGTCGAACTGGTCAACTTCGTCCGCCCGGAGGACAGCTACGACCGCCTGGAGGGCCTGCTCGGCGAGGCGACGGCGGTGCTCGAACGGCTCGGGCTGCCGTACCGCGTTCTCGAGATGTGCACCGGCGACATGGGGTTCGCGCAGGCGAAAAAGTACGACGTCGAGGTGTGGGCGCCGGCCGACGACATGCCCGAGGGCCCCGAGGCGGGCGGCCGGTGGCTGGAGGTGTCGTCGGTGTCGAACTTCGAGGACTTCCAGGCGCGGCGGGCGGGCATCCAGTACCGGCCCGAGCAGCACGAATCCGCGGAGTACCTCCACACGCTGAACGGCTCGGGCGTCGCGGTGCCGCGCGTCGTCGTCGCGGTCATGGAGTACTACCAGAACGACGACGGCACCGTCGAGGTGCCCGAACCGCTACGGCCGTACATGGGCGGGACCGAGCGCATCGAGGGCGGCGAGAAGGTCGGCGAGTCGGCCGTCGGCGACGGGTGAGGTCAATCGTCGACGAGTAGCCGGCCACCGCAGGAGCCACAGCGGTCGTAGCCCGTCTCGTTGACCGCCCCACAGCGGGGACACGTCACCCGGGAGTCGGACGGCTGCCGACCCGTCGGCGGGTCGAGTTGATCGACGATGGAGATGTACTCGAGAAAGCGGAACGGGAGCCATCCGAGCAGCGCCGCCGCCACGAGAATGAGCGCGTACGCCGCCAGCGCCTCCCAGGGAGCCATGCGGGTGGTAGGGCGGCGGCGGAAATAAGACTGACTCCACGGCGCCCGCGCCCTGTACTTCGGGTACCTCGATGGTGCCCGCGGCGCCCGCGCCCTATTACCCCAGCGCCTGCGCCCCTGGCGCGCGCCCGGCTATCAGCCGCCGTCGGTGTAGGTCCGCAGCCGGGCGATGCCGTCGTCGCCGGCGAGGAAGACGTCGACGAAGCCGAACCAGTCGGTGCCGTCGGGCGCCAGCAGCCGCCCCTCGGCGGCCACGCGGTCGTCGGCCGTCGCCTCGTAAACCGTCTCGAGAACGTGTTCGGTGTCGGTCGCCGGCCGGTCGTCGCGCATGAAGGAGACGAACGCCGCCCGGCCCTCGATGGTTCGGTCCGGCCGCTCGTGGACGAACCCGTCGGCCAGCAGCGCCGACAGCGCCGCGTAGTCGTTCTCGTCGATGGCGCGGTAGTACTCGCGGGCCGCCTCGCGGTCCATGCGCGGGGTAGGGCGGCGGCGCCGAAGTATTCGGCGGCGGGTTGCGAGCGACTTTTGAGTGCCGGCGGCCAACGGGCACCGTGGAGCTGCACGTCCGCTACGAGGGCGACGACGACCCCGAGAAGTGCTCGGCGCGGAAGCTCGCCCGGTTCGACCTGGCGACGCTACACCGGTCGGCCCGGGCGACGCCGCCGGGGGTCGTGCTGGACCCCCACGCCGACGTGGCGCTGTCGCCGGCCGACGACCCGCCCGGCGACCGACTCGTGGCGCTGGACTGCTCCTGGGAGACCGCCGACGCCGAGGCCTTCCGGCTCGACGGCCCCCACCGCGCGCTGCCGTTTCTCGTCGCCGCCAACCCCGTCAGCTACGGGACGCCGTTTCGGCTCAACACGGTCGAGGCCCTCGCCGGCGCGCTCTGCATCCTCGGCCGCCGCGAGCGGGCCGCCGAACTGCTGGGCACGTTCACCTGGGGCCACACGTTCCTGGAGCTGAACGACGAGCCGCTGCGGCGGTACGCCGACTGTGCGGACTCCGCCGAGGTCGTCGCCGTCCAGGAGGAGTACCTCGCCGCGGAGTAAGGTCACTGGAGGACTCCGGGGACGCCATCGAGGTCGTCGCCGTCGGCGACCAGCGGCCGGTCGGCCGGTCGGTCGGCCGTTCGTACCGGCGTCTCGGCCACGAGCCGGACGGAACGGTCAGCTTTATCCGGCGGCGTCGCCTGTCGTCTCGCATGGCTAAGTTCGACGAGGCCGAAGAGCGCATCCTCGAGAAGATGATCTGCATGCGCTGCAACGCCCGGAACCCCGAGCGGGCCGACAGCTGCCGGAAGTGCGGCTACAAGAACCTCCGACCGAAAGCCAAGGAACGCCGCGCCGCGTAGGGTACGACGGCCGTTTGACCCTCCGGAACCGACTTTTACTCCCGGTACATCCGTCGCGACGATGCCCTCCAGACGGAGTTACCTCGCCGGCGCCGGGTCGATGATAGCCGCGGCGGCGGGATGCACGTCGGGTCGCGATGAGACGCCCGACGGCGACGTGACACCGACCGGCGACAGAAAAACACCGACCGATGACGGGGAGACGCCGACCCCGTCGCCCGACGGCGTCGAACTCGCCGACATCGGCGCCCGGAAGGCGGTCACCTACGAGTCGACGCTGGGGTCCGGCGGCGTCCTCGCCGCCGAGGGGCGGCAGTACGTCGTCGCGTCGGTCGTCACCGGGGTCGAGACCACCGCCGCGGCGTTCGCGCTGGCGGCCGGCGGCGAGACTTACGACCCCGGGTTACCCGATACCGCCGGCGGCCTCAACCGGAGCGTCGCCGGCCGGAGCGGGCAGCCGCTCGGCGGCGAATTCAATCCCGGCTCGACGGCGGTACTGGCGTTCGTCGTTCCCTCGCCGCTGTCGGCGCCGGCCGCGGAGATACGGTACGACGGCGAAGCCGGGCCGTGGCTGCTCGGCGAGTCGGCCCGACGGACGCTCGCTGCGCCGGAGCCACGCTACGAACTCGCGTCGTTCGAGGCGCCGGAGACTGTCGATCAGGGTCGATCGCTGTCGACTTCGGTGACCGTGCGGAACGTCTCCGACACGGACGGCCGGTTCCTCGCGGCGTTGTACTGGCCGACGGGGCTCATCGCCGACGACGACGAGTCGCACCTCCTGGAGCGGTCGGTCGCCGCGGGCGAGACGGCCACCCTCGAGCGGTCGATCGACACGCGGTACACGACGAGCGAGGACGGGCCGGTGTCGCTGCGGCTCCGCGGGCACGTCGCCGCCGAGCGGACGGTACGGGTCACCGGCGCCGAAACGCCGTCCTGAAGGCTACTCGTCGGGGTACTTCGGCTCGCGCCGCTCGGCTCGTTCGAGGGCCGTCTCGACGGCGTCGCGGACGTCGCCGTGGAAGACGTCGCCGTGGCCGGCGTACATGTGCTCGACGCCGTCGGGCATCCGCGCGAGTAATCTCTCGATGCTGTCGATGAGCCGCTCGCGCGACTGGCCGGCCATGTCGGTCCGGCCGAAGCTACCGTCGTCGAAGGCGCCGTCGTCGTGGACGACGACGTCGCCGCTGAACAGCGTCGATTCGGAGACGAGCGAGACGTGGTCGTCGGCGTGACCGGGCGTGTGGACGACGTCGAATGCCTCGTCGCCGAGGAAGATCTGGTCGCCGTCCTCGAGTTCGTGCGTCCGGCGGGGGTGGTCGTCGTAGGCGTACAGCGGCGCCTCGAAGGCGTCGACGACGGCGTCGACCCGGGCCACGTGGTCGCTGTGCTGGTGGGTGAGCACGACGGCGTCGAGGTCGTCGACCCGGTTGCCGACGACGTCGACGACGCCGTCCATCGCGCCGGCGTCGATCAGGGCCGTGCGGTCGCCCGCCGCGAGGTACGCGTTGCAGGTGAACGACTCCGCGTCGGCCGTCACGTTGGTGACGTTCATACGGACCGGTCGGTCGCCGCGGGCTTCACGCTGACGCCTCCGTCCGCCGGAGCCGGAGCCTGACGACGGCCCCGTCGTCGACGTCGCCGAACAGTAGCCGGCCGTCGACACTTTCGAGCACCCAGCGGGCGACCCACAGCCCGAGGCCGGTGCCGTGGTCCAGTTGGGTCACCGCCGTCTCGCCGCCGACGACGCGCCGCTCCCGCTCGGGGATGCCGGGGCCGTCGTCCGCGACGACGATGTCGACCCACCGGTCGTCGACCGGCTCGACGGCGATTTCGACCGTCGGCGTCCCGTCGTGGTGTTCGAGGGCGTTCTCGACGACGGCGTCGACCGCCCGCTCGAGGAAGCCGTCGGCCAGCGCGGACGGGGGGTTTTCGGGCGCGGTGAACCGGATCGTCGCCTCGGACGTCTCGCGGTCGTGGCGCCGGCAGACTCGCTCGGCGACCGTCGCGGGATCGACCGGCGACCTGGTGCGGCCGTCCTCGTCGATGGCCTCCTCGATGTCCCGGGCCTGCTCGCCCAGCGCCGCGATGCTCTCGACGTGGTCGCGGAGCAGTTCGGCGTGTCGGGCCGTCTCCCCGTCGGTCGTCTCGGCCAGCCGGTCGACGTGGCCCCGCATCGCGGTGATCTCGTTGCGGATGTTGTGCCGGAGCACCCGCTGCAGCACCTGGAGCCGGCGCTTCCGCCGCTTGCGGGCCGTGATGTCGATGTACACGGCGAAGCCGCGGGCGCCGTCGTCGGGCGTCGGATAGCGGAGCCACCTGAACAGAAACGTCCGGCGCCCGCGGGTCGTCCGTCGTTCGACCTCCTCGATGTTGTGGCCGGCGGCGACGGCCTGACGGTCGATGCGACGGGCCTCCTCGGCCCGCTCCGGCGGGACCAGCAGGTCGTTGATCGACTCGCCGCGGACCTCCTCGGCGTCGTAGCCGAACACCTCCCCGAAGGCATCGTTGACCGACCGGACGACCGGCTCGTCGTCGACGAATTCGGCGTCGACGACGGCGTCCGGCAGCCCGTCGAACATCCGGACGAACCGGCGGTCGTCGGCGTCGCGTGCCGCCCGCCCGTCGTCGGCCGCGGCCGCGACGACCCGGTCGGCGACCGTCTCGTCGTCGAGCGCCGCCGGCGTGACGTACTCGGTGACGCCCGCCCTGGTCGCCCGCGCGGCACGGGCGGCCCGCCCCGCAGGGTCGAAGGCGACCACCGGAACCCCCGCTGCGGCGCCCTCGGCGACGGCGTCGGCTGGGGCGTCGTGACCGTCCCAGTCGACGAGCAGACAATCCAGATCGGCGTCGCTTCCGACGACCGCGCCGTCGACGCGCCGGGGCGCACAGCGGGCATCCGCCGCGAGCCCGTCGGCGCCCGCGCCGCCGTAGTGACCGACCCGGACCGGCGGCCCGTCCGCTCCGGCACCATCCGGTGACATACGTTTCACACCGTGGGGGTCGAACTGAAATGTTTGGCGGCTACCCGCGGCGGTACCCCTACTCGGGCGGGATTCGGCCGATCGGCCGGCGCCGAACGGGACCTCGAACGGGGCAGACCGCTCGTGAAGCGAGCGGGAAGGGGCGTTCGGCGGCGCCATCATCACCGCCGAACTGCGCTACTCCCCCGTGGCTGAACACGACCACTGGCGGCGTAGCGTTTAAAACCACGTGGTTGATAATGAATCACGAACATGGGATTCGGTAGCTACGACGAATCCGAGCAGGAAAACCAGGAGTTCGACACCGACATCGACGACGACGCCCGTTCGACGCTCGCGGCCCACGACGGCGAGGTGGAGTTCGAGTACGACGACGCCTCCAGCGAGGACCTGCTGGAGGCCTTCGAGGAGATCAAAGGAAAGTGAGGTGAACTCCGGACGGCGCGCCCTCGGTATCGCCGAATCGTACCGGGGAACCGACGACGAGGCGACCACGAGCACGCTCGGGGGAGCGGTCGTTCGCGTCGACCGGACGGTCGACGACCTCGTCTTCGGGACGTGCACCGTCGGCGGAACCGACGCGACCGGCGCTGTCGTCGACTGCTGGCGCCGGCTCGACCGCGAGGACGTCGCTTTCCTGTTTCTGTCCGGCGTCGCGCCGGCGTGGTACAACGTCGTCGACGTCGAGCGGGTCGCGGCGGCGGTCGACCGGCCGGTGGTCGCCGTCAGCTACGAGGACAGCGACGGGCTGACCGACGCCATCGACGCCGCCTTCGAGCCGCCGGCGCGGGACCGTCGGCTCGAGGTCTACGAGGCGCTTCCCCCTCGGCGGCGGCTCGAAGCGGGGCTGTTCGTCCGCAGCGCCGGCGTCGACGACGCGACGGCCGACCGCGCGGTCGAGGCGTTCACCCACGACCGCCGGCCGGAGCCGCTGCGGGTGGCGAAGCGGGCCGCCCGCCGGGTCGACGCCTTTCGGCGGGATCAGCCTGAATACAGTTAACCCGGCGCGGCTCCATGGAAGCGTATGGGCGACGACGCCGACGTCGACATCGACGTCCACGACTGCACGCGGTGTCCGGTGCTGTGCGACAACCGGAGTCGCATCGTCAACGGGGTCGGGCCGGTCGACGCCGACCTCTGTTTCGTCGGCGAGGCTCCCGGCGAACGCGAAGACGAGCAGGGCGAGCCGTTCGTCGGTCGGTCGGGCGAGGTGCTCGACGACGCCCTCCGGGACCGCGGGCTCTCCCGGCGGGACGTCCGGATCGTCAACTGCGTGCGCTGTCGACCGCCGGACAACCGCGACCCGACGACGGCCGAACTGGAGAACTGCCGCGGGTACCTCGCGACCGAACTCGACGCGGTCGATCCGACGGTGGTCGTCGCCCTGGGGAAGGTGCCCGCCGAGCACCTGCTCGGGCGGTCCGTCGCCGTCACGAAGGAGGCGGGGACGCTCCACGACGCCCGCGTCGCCGGTGCCGCCCGGCGCGTGCTCGTCTGCGTCCACCCGGCGGCGACGCTGTACGACCCCTCACAGCGCGAGACGCTCGGAACGGCGCTGGACGAGGCCGTCGCCCTCGTCGGCGACGACGATGGCGGCGACGGCCAGTCGCGCCTGGGGGAGTTCTGACCCGGCGCCGGAACTCCGGGAAGCGGTGCGTGAAACACGGACGACCATCGGACGAGAGCCGTAGTGTCCCGTATCAGAAGCGTTAAAAGGTGTTCAACACAGATGGGGATATGTTCGAGGGGTCCTCCGTGAACCGACGAACGGTGATCAAATCGACGGGCGCTGCGGGCATCTTCGGTCTCGCAGGCTGCGTCGGGGGGAACGGGGACGGGGACGGGGACGGCGGCGGCGACGGAGACGGAAGCGGAACGGCGACGCCGACCCGCGGGGGGAGCGACTCGTCGGCCGAGATTCGGTTCGTTCTCAATCCGGCGGAAGCGGACGTCGACATCGAGACCCAGTACCGGCCGATGTTCGACCACATCGAGGCGGAAACCGGCGTCACGATCGATCCGGTCACGACGGCGAGCTACAACGCGACCCTCCAGTCGCTCGAAGGGGGGCGGGGTGACATCGCGGACACCTCGCCGTTCGTTCCGGCGACCGCCGGCGACATCGCCGACGTCGTCGGCGTCCGGGTGGCGTTCGGCGCCTCGAAGTACTTTTCGCTGGTCACGACGACGCCGGACGAAAACGGCGTCGACTCCCTGGAGGGAATCGAAGGCGAGACGGTCGGGTTCAGCGACCGGCTCTCGGTTTCGGGGTCGCTCACGCCGCTGCTGATGCTGAAAGAAGCCGGGCTCGACATCGGAGACGCCCCCGACGGCGATCCCAACGACTTCGAGATGCGGAACTCCGACCACACGACCGCCGCAAACCAGCTGATCAACCGGGCCGAGGTCGCCGCGGCCGGGACGGGCGCGTTCGCGACGGCCTCCTACGTCCCGCAGGAACAGTTCGACGAGATGTCGGAGGAGTTCGTCGAACTTTCCTCGGAGTACGACAGCGCGGGGTCGGCGACCGACGAAGCCGAACTCGAGTTACTCGCCGTCTCGGATCCCCTCCCCCGGGCGCCGCTCATGGCCAGGGCGGACTGGGACGCCGATGTTCGCGCGGACGTCGAGTCGGCCATTCTCGGCGCCACCGAGGAGGACCTCTCCCACGGGGAGGACTACGAGGGCGAAGAGCTGTGGTTCACCGGGGTCGAAGAGGGCACCGTAGACGACTACCAGCCGATCAGGGACATCCTCGAGCAGCTCGGCCTCGACCCCGAGGAGATCGCCAGCTAACCCCCAGATGACCGACATTACCGTCGACGGCCTGGTAAAGACCTACGGTGACGTCACCGCGCTCGACGACGTCTCCTTCGAGATACCGGAAGGGGAGTTCGTCGTCGTACTCGGCGTCTCCGGGTCCGGCAAGTCGACGTTGTTGCGGTGTCTCAACGGACTCACTCCCCCGACCGACGGAGAGATTCTGGTCGGCGACGAGACGGCCACCGGCCCCCGGCGGGACATGGCGATGATCTTCCAGCAGCACAACATCATCGGCCAGATGAGCGCCTACTCGAACGCACTGACGGGGACGCTCGGCCGGACCCGCTTTCTGGGGAGTCTCCTGCAGTTGCAGGACCGCGAGGAGAAGCTCATGGCGCTGGAGGCCCTGGAGACGGTCGGGCTGCTGGACGAAGCCCGGCAGAAGGCTCGCCGCATGAGCGGGGGTCAGCAGCAACGGGTCGGTATCGCCCGCGCGCTGGTCCAGCAGCCGGACGTGCTCCTGGCCGACGAACCCGTCGCCAGCCTCGACCCGGGGAGCGCACAGCAGGTGATGGGCTACCTCCGGACGGCCGCCGAGGAGCGCGGTCTGACGGCCGTCACGAGCCTCCATCAGGTCAACCTCGCCCGGAAGTTCGGCCAGCGGTTCGTCGGCCTCCGGGACGGTCGGAAGGTCTTCGACGGCTACCGCGACGAACTGACGATGGACACGATCGACGAGATATACGGGGACATCGACACCGAGGGGATGCTCGCGGAGACGGACATCGACGGCGACGACGAGGAGACGATCGATCAGCCGGCCGCCGGAGGGGGGCCGGTCGCATGAGCGCCGAGACGCCGTCCGGCGAGAAACGCGAGACGGAAGAGCGTCTCGAGCGGATCCGTCGGACCCGGCTGTACGGGGTTCTGAAGGGAGTATCCTTCGTTCTGATCCTCGCCCTGCTGTTCCGGGAGGCGCTGAAAGCCGCCGGCCTCATCCAGTCCGGCACCGAGTACAACACGCCGTACTTCCTCCGGAAGCTCACGGAGTTCATCCCGCTCACGACGTACCGTGGCGTCCCGTTCGTCGACTTCGGGGCGTACCTCTCGTTCATCGGCGAACGGGATCTGCTGTTCGCGAGCGACATCAGCCTGTTGTGGGCCGACCCGCCTGCGCTGATCTCGGAGGTGGGAGCCATCCTCGTTCGGGACGGGTTCTTCGCGCTGTTCGGCGTCGCCGGCGTCACGCTCGCGGTCGGGGTCGCGGGGACCGTCCTGGGATTCCCGCTCGCGCTGCTGTTCGGCGTGCTCGGCTCCGAGCGGGTCCTGCCGTTCCCGCTGAACTTCGTCTTCCGCGGCACCATGTCCGCCATCCGGGCGATTCCGGCACTGGTGTGGATCCTCATCTACATCCCGCTGGCGGGCGTCACGCCCGTCTCGGCCGTCTTCGCCGTCGCGACCGACACCATCGGAAACCTCGGTCGTCTGTTCACCGACGAACTCGAAGAGATCGAGGAGGGCCCCATCGAGGCCATGGAGACGACCGGCGCCAGCCGCCCGCAGACGGTGACGTTCGGCATGCTGAGCCAGGTGACGACCCCCTACATCGCCTGGACGCTGTACATCTTCGAGATCAACGTCCGGATCGCGGTGTCGCTGGGCGTGCTCGGCGCCGGTGGGCTCGGCTCCGTCGTCAAGACACAGCTCGGTCTGACCTACTTCGACAACGCGATGGCGACGCTTCTGTGTATCTTCCTACTTATCATCTCGGTCGAGCTGTTCAGCCAGCGGATCCGCTCGCGGCTGCGCTCGGAGACCGAGAAGATGAGTTTCAGGGAGCTCGTCTTCGGGTTCCCCTGTCGGTTCACGGAGTCGCTGATGAGGTAGGCGAGCCCCCGATGGAAACCGATTTGACGCGCCGACACGCAGCCTCGAACATGACCGCGAGACGGACGACCCCGGAGATCGTCCTCGTCGACTACGGCCTGGGGAACCTCCGGAGCGCGACCCGGGGGCTGGAGCGGGCCGGTGCCGACGTCACCCTCACCGACGACCCCGCCGACGTCGACGCCGCCGACGGAA
The DNA here is from genome assembly GCA_003020965.1 of Halobacteriales archaeon QS_4_69_225. Lineage (GTDB taxonomy): Archaea > Halobacteriota > Halobacteria > Halobacteriales > Haloarculaceae > Natronomonas. The sequence continues at coordinate 138,760 of PXRL01000010.1, read as the reverse complement.
TCGTCCTGCCGGGCGTCGGCGCCTTCAGCGAGGGCATGGACAACGCCGGTCCCTTCCGGGACGCGCTGGTCGACGCCGCCGCCGAGGGGACGCCGCTGTTCGGCATCTGTCTCGGCATGCAGATGCTGCTCACCTCCAGCGAGGAGACCGACCGCATCGGCCAGGGCGACGCCCGGGGCCTGGACCTGATTTCCGGCCGCAACGTCAGGTTCGACGCCGACCGGACCGTTCCGCACATGGGCTGGAACGAACTCGACGTCGAACGCGACCACCCTCTCGTCGAGGGCGTCGACGGCGGGACGTCGACGTCCCGGGCGGAAGGCGGCGGCTCCGTGGACGGCGAGTACGCCTACTTCGTCCACTCCTACTACGCCCGGCCGGACGACGACGGCGCCGTCGTCGCGACGACCGACTACGGCGTCGGGTTCCCGTCGGTCGTCGCCGACGAGACGGGCACCGTCTTCGGCACGCAGTTCCACCCCGAGAAGTCCGGCGAGACGGGACTCCGCATCCTGCGGAACTTCGTCGACCTCTGTCCGTCGTAGCCGCACAATCGGGGTCGGACCGCTTCACGTGGTTTTATATTCGACAGCCGTGGGGATAATTCCCGTATGCCGGACGACGAAAACTCCCCGACGAGACGGAGCGTACTTCGAGCACTCGGCGCCGGTGCGCTCGTCCCCTCGCTGTCAACGGCGGCGGCCGCCGGGCCGGCGGACGGGACGGGCGGGTTCTACCGGGACCGGGTACCGTTCACCTGCTCGGACTCGGAACGGAACTACGCGGAGGTGAGCGAGGACGGCTCCTACGACATCGAGAGCGCGACGGAGTACGTGGTCGATCTCAACTCCGAACAGGACGGCGAGAACGTCCAGATCGGGGTCGTCCGCCCGGACCCGGAGGCGGTCGACGACGCGCCCGTCATCGTCCGGGCGACGCCGTACGTCGACGACCTTCGGGACGCCAACATCGCGGAGTGTACCGGCGTCAAGCGGCTGGCGTACAACTTCGTCCCGCACGGCTACGCGGTGGCGGTGATCCCCGTCCGCGGGACCGGCGGCGCCGGCGGCTGCATGACGCTGTTCGGGCCGGCCGAGCGGCGCGACCTCGACCAGGCGGTCGACTACCTCGGCGAGGCCGAGTGGTCCAACGGCAACGTCGCGATGAGCGGCGGCTCCTACGACGGGACGACGCCGTTCGAGGTGGCGGCGATGGGCAACGACCACCTGGAGACCATCGTCCCGATGTCGGGCGTCCCGGACGTCCACGACCTGATGTACCGCAACGGCGTCCCGGAGACCCGGGGGCCGCTCGTGCTCAACGCGCTGTACTACGCCATCTCGCTGGGGACCGACAGCCCGCTGACGGGCACCCGGGTCGACGCCTACGCGACCCGGGCGGCCTGCGGCGAGTACGCCCAGGGCGGCTTCGCCGCCACCTACGCGGGCGTCACCGGCGAGCGGGACCCCTCGGGCTACTGGGCCGCCCGGAACCTCCGGCCGCTGGTCGAGGACAACTACGAGGGCAGCATCTTCTACGTCCAGGGGCTGCAGGACTGGAACGTCGACCCCTCCCAGATGTACCCCTGGGCGGAGCGGCTGGAGGCGGTCGACGACATCGAGACCCGGTACATGCTCGGGCAGTTCGGCCACGCCTACCCCGACGACGGCGACTGGGCCGAGGGCACCCGCCGGAACGACTGGGCCGACATCGCCCTGCGGTGGTACGAGCAGGAACTGAAGGGCAAGGAAAACGTCGACGTCGGTCCGGACGCCTACGTCCAGGACTCGACGGGCGAGTGGCGCGCCGAGGACACCTGGCCGCCGGAGCGGACCGACTCGGAGACCTGGCGGCTCCAGCCCGGCGGGACGCTGTCCCGGGAGCCGACCGACGAGACCGGGTCGGCGACGGTCGCCGTCGACCCCGACCGCCATGGGGCGGTGTTCTACCCCGGCGAGGTGCCGGGCTGTGAGACCTGCGCGCGCTTCGAAACGGAGGCCTTCGACGACGAGTACCGCTTTGCGGGCGAGCCGGACCTGAACCTCGCCGTGACGCCGACGGGCCCCGGCGGCTACCTCACCGCCTACGTCCTGGCGGTCGACCCCGAGGGCGAAAGCGAGCGGGTCGGCTGGGGGATGCTCGATCTCCGATACCCGGACCGCGGCGACAGCGCACAGGAGGTCGTCCCCGGCGAGACGCTGGAGGTCTCGCTGCCGATCGAGCCGCTGGACGCCCGGATTCCGGCCGGGTCGAAGCTGGCGGTCGTTCTCCACCAGGGAACGATGTCAGGCCGGGTCGGGCTCACGCCGTACCCCGTCGAGGTCGACCTCGGCGACGGGGCGGCCGGGCTCGTCGTCGAGACCTTCGAGGCCGAGCCCGACGAGACGGCCGCTCCGTACCCCGTCGAGACCGGGCCGGACGCCGGGGTGACCGGCGGGCGGTCCGACGACGGCAGCCTCTTCACCGGCGGCCAGACGAACCGCGTCGAGGTCACCGTCGAGCCCGACGTCGGCGTCCGCGTCCGGGACGCGGTGCCGTCCGCGTGGACCGTCGTCGAGGGCGGCGACGCCGGCGACACCCGCGAGGAGGGCGACACGACGTACGTCGACCTCGGCACGGCACCCGCCGGCCAGGAGACGACGTTCACGTACGCCGTCGAGGCGCCGACCGGGCCGACGGCCTCGGGCGACTATCGGTTCGGACCGATCGAGGCCCGCGTCGACGGCGACTGGGAGGCGGTCGCCGACACCGGCGACACGAACTACGTCGTCGGCGCCGAGACGACGATGCTCGGGACCCGGTAGACGGCGCCGTCGCTGGGCGGTCGGCGGCAGGGAACCCCGAACGGTCGCAGGACGTTCCGGAACGGTCGCAGAACGTTCCGGAACGGTCGCAGGGCGCTACAGGACGCCGGCGGGGCGTCGGCGCACGCCCGAATCTGGATCAGTTATCACTCGGCCCGCGACCCGACGGGCTCGTCATCCCGGTTCTCGGTCGGCTCGGCGTCGTCCGGTTCCTCCGTCGAGTCCCGGGAGACGAGTTCCTCGGTGAGCTGATTCGCCACGGTGTGGTATGAGGTACCGTGGAATCTACGTGGCGAGTGTTTTCCTGTACGTCGGGATCGGAACGAAATCGGTCGTCGGGGCCGCGCCGTCAGTACTCCAGGTCGAACTGCTCGTGTTCGGTGACGGTGTTCAGCACGACGGAGGTGTTGGACTCCTTGATCTCGGGGTCGGTGAGCAGCTCCTTGATCTGCTCGTTCATGTGGTCGGTGTCGGTGAACGTGCCGACGGCGAAGATGTCGTGGTCGCCGGTGACCTCGTACACCGACACCATGTGGGTGTGGTCGCTGAGCCGCTCGGTGATCTCCGGGAGCGCGCTGCCCTCGACCTTCAGCTGGATGACGGCGGTGACGTCGTAGCCCAGTTTGCCGTAGTTCACCTCGGGGACGTACCCCTCGATGATGCCCTGCTCCTCGAGGTCGGAGATGTGGTTGGAGACGGTCGTCACCGAGACGTCGAGGTCCTCGCCGAGCGACCGGAGCGACGCGCGGCCGTCGTCCAGCAGGGCGTTCACCAGCTTGCGGTCGAGATTTTCGTACGTCATTGCATCCGGCTACGTCCCCCGGGGATTAGAAGTTTACGAACATACAGTTCTGCACGAGCCGGGAGTAGATTTGCGCAAATCGATAACCATTTAGTAGATGGCTTCCTCGTGTCCGGCGTCGAGAAAGATGACGAACGAAAACACGGCCACCGACGGCGGCCTTTCGCTCGAGGCACGGAACGTTATCGAAGAGATCGAAGAGCAGGACATCGACTTCCTCCGGCTGCAGTTCACCGACATCCTCGGGACGGTGAAGAACGTCTCCATTCCGGCTCGGCAGGCGGAGAAGGCGTTCACCGACGGCATCTACTTCGACGGCTCCTCGATCAACGGCTTCGTCCGCATCCAGGAGTCGGACATGCGGCTGAAGCCGGACCCGGAGACGTTCGCGGTGCTGCCGTGGCGGACCAACGGCGAGAGCGGGGCCGCCCGGCTCATCTGCGACGTCATCGACACCTCCACCGGCGAGCCGTTCGAGGGCGACCCGCGGCGCGTGCTGAAGAACGCCCTCGAGCGGGCCGAGGCCCACGGCTTCGAGGTGAACATGGCTCCCGAACCGGAGTTTTTCCTGTTCGAACAGAACGACGACGGCTACGCGACCACCGAGTTCGCCGACCAGGGCGGCTACTTCGACGTCGCGCCGAAGGACCTCGCGAGCGACGTCCGCCGGGAGATCATCTTCGCCCTCGAAGACATGGGCTTCGAGATCGAGGCCAGCCACCACGAGGTCGCCGAGGGCCAATACGAGATCAACTTCGAGTACGACGACGCGCTGTCGACGGCCGACAACGTCGCCACCTTCCGGACGACGGTCCGGGCCGTCGCCGCCCAGCACGACCTCCACGCGACGTTCATGCCGAAGCCGGTGCCGCGCATCAACGGCTCGGGGATGCACACCCACATGTCGCTGTTCGAGGACGGCGAGAACGCCTTCCACGACGGCGACGACGAGTTCGACCTGAGCGACACGGCCCACTCGTTCCTCGCCGGCATCCTCGAGCACGCGCCGGCCATCTGTGCCGTCACCGACCCGACGGTCAACAGCTACAAGCGCCTCGTTCCGGGGTACGAGGCACCGGTGTACGTCGCCTGGTCGGACCGCAACCGGTCGGCGCTCATCCGCAAGCCCGCCGCCCGCGTGCCGGCGGCCAGCCGCATCGAAGCCCGCTTCCCCGACCCGTCGTGTAACCCGTATCTCGCCTTCGCGGCGCTCATCAACGCCGGCATCGACGGCGTCGAGCGCGACCTCGAGGCGCCGGACCCCATCCGCGAGAACATCTACGAGTTCGACGAGGCCAAGCGCCAGGAGTACGGCATCGAGACGCTGCCGGAGAACCTCGGCGAGGCCGTCGACGCCCTCGAAAACGACGAGGTCGTCCGCGGCGGCCTGGGCGAACACGTCGCCGAGAAGTTCATCGAAGCCAAACGCGAGGAGCACACCGACTACCTCGTCGACGTCTCCCAGTGGGAGCTGGACCGCTACCTCGAGAAGTACTGAAACCCCACCTTTCGCACGGGGGGTCGCCTGCGGCGATCCCCGGCAAAGACGTGGGGAAAATACCCGCGGGCGCTTTCGGCCGCGAGCCTTCGGCTTCGTCATCTGCCCACGGGCGGCCTCGCCGCCCGTTCGCACAGTACGAGGGATCTCCAGTCCTTCGCCAGTCGGCGCTTGCTACGCCGACGCGCTCACTTCGTTCGCACGTCGCCGGGGGCTGCCTCGAACCGCGAGGACGGCCACGGTTATCGTTGTTCCCGGCCGAAACGTCATCCGTGACAGAGCCCCGATCGCGTCGCCATTCCGTCAACCCGTTTCCGCGGCGCGGGTCCGGCGGTCGCGGACCCGTCGGGCGACGGCCTCGCCGGCCAGCGGCGCCGACAGGACGCCGCCGAGGACGACCCCGGTGGCGAGGAAGGCGACGTACGGCGCCGGCTCGACGGCGTAGACGACGACGAAGAGGACGCCGGCGGCGGCGCCGACGGCGGCCGCGACCGCGCCGCCCCGTGTCGTCGTCGATTCGTGGACGACGGCGCCGCCGACGATACCCCAGGTGATGCGGGCGCCGAGGGCACCGCCGAGCGAGGCCATCGTCTCGAAGCCGTACTCGCCAAGGAGCGGGCCGGCGAGCGCGACGAGCGTCACCACCATCAGCGCCCGGCTGGGGTTCGACCCGCGGCCGCAGAGCCGGTAGAGGACGGCGAGCAGGGCGACGCCGGCCACGGCGCCGGCGACGGCGTCGACGAGGTAGTGGACGCCGAGGACGACCCGGGAGAGCGAGACGACGGCGACGACGGCGGCGGCGACGCCGTAGCCACGACGCCGGCCGACGAGCAGCGCCAGCCCGCCGTAGACCGCCGCGGTACCGAGGGCGTGGCCGCTGGGGAAGCCGAAGCCGGTCGCGGTCGCGGCGGCGGCGTAGGGCGTCTCGAGAAGCGCCGGCACCAGCTCCCGGCCGGCGGCGGCGTCGGCGCCGGGCGGCCGCGGGTAGCGCAGCCACTCCTTCATAGTCGTCGTCGTGGCGTTGGCGCCGAGCCCGAGCGCGACGAGGAAGGCCGCCCGCCGGCGGTCGAGGGCGACGGGCGCGGGCAGCGCCTCGCCGAACCAGTACAGCAGCCCGAGCAGGCCGAAGAGAAACCAGACGTCGCCCAGCTGCGTCGCGACGGCGGCGACGACGACGGCGGCGTCGGGGAGCCGGGCGGCGACGGCGAACTCGCCGACCGCCCGGCTCATCGACGGTCGAAGCGGTCCCGCAGCCGGCCGGGAATCCCGGCGACGGTGACCGTGGTCCCGACGATGAGCATCAGGGCGTACAGCCCGAGCGTCGACAGCCAGACGACGAGCATCGCGAGAATCGCCCAGACGCCCCGCAGGAAGAAGAAGGCCCCGAGGGTCATCGCGGTGCCGTATAGCAGCACGAGGTACGGCCCCCAGCCGCGGGCCTTCCCGCGGCGGACACGCCGGCGGACGTACCGCCGGAGGTCGCTTTCGATCTCCTCGCGGTGGACGGTCCGGTCGTCGATGTGCTCCTCGATGCGATCCAGCTCCTCGTGGAGCCGCTCGAGTTCCTCGCGCAGCTGTTCCTCCGAAGGGTCGTCCGGTCGGTCCCGTGTCATGGTTCCATCGAATACGGCGGTCGGTTCCGGGGTGTCGGCGCCGCGGCCGGGGAGGGCGGTGTGGCCCCGGCCGGCCAGCACCGCGTTCAGGACGACGCCGACGAGCAGCAACAGCGCCCCGGCGTAGAGAGAGGTCACCAGCAGCAGGGTGCCGCCGAGCACCCCGTACGTCTCGTAGCCGGCGGCGCCGGCCAGCGCCTCCCGGACGAGCGGGCCGGCCCGGTCGCCGAGGGCGGCGGTCGCGTCGACGAGCCGCCCGACCGTTCCCGGGTCGCCGAGGGCCGCCGCGGCCGCCAGCGCCAACAGCAGCAGCGGCAGTAGCGAGATCAGCGCGTAGTAGGCGAGCCTCGCCGGCATGAAGCTGATGCGGTCCGACTGGGCGCCGTCGACGACGCGCCGCGTGACGGTTACCGCCCGGTCGAGATAGCCGTTCACGCTGCGGGGTAGGCGTGAACCCTACATATAATCGGTGGGAACCCACTCGTCGTCCGGGTCCACGCGGTCGGCGAGGACGGCGTTGTAGGCGGCCCCGAGCAGCGTCGCGGCGGCACCGACGTAGAGCCACGTCGACGCCAGCAGGAGCGCGCCGAGCGCGCCGTAGGTGCCCGCCTGGGCCACCCCGACGTAGAGTCGAAAGCCGACGCTCACCGCCACCCACGCCGTCGCGGCCAGAACCGTCCCCGGCAGTATCTCCCGGAGCGTCACCGACGGGGTCGGAAAGACGTAGAACATCGGGAGAAAGACCGCGACCAGCACCACCAGCAGGAGCAGCGGCGCGGCTCCCGTACGGACGGCGCCGCTGTTGGGTAGCCAGACCCCGACCCCGCAGACCAACACGATGGCGACGGCGTTCGTCGCGAAGACGACCGTGGCGTCCCGGAACCGCGCCAGTATCGACGCCGACTTCCGCTCGCCGTAGACGGCCGCGAACGCCCGGTCCGTGCTGCGATACAGCCGGAGCGTCCCCCACAGCAGAAGCGCCACTCCGACGACGGCACTCGGAAGACGTACCTCCGCGGAGAGGATCAACTCGGCGGCGGTGCTGCCGAGTTCCTCGCCGAGCACCGCGACCGCGGCCTCGGTCGCCACGGCGATCCAGGCGTCGCTGCCGGCCGAGGCCAGCAGCGCGGCCGCGAGAAAGACGAAGGGAAGCAGCGACGAGAGCCCGAAGTACGCCAGGCTGGCGGCGAGCATCGACACCTGCCCGCGGCGGGCGACCGCGGTCACCTCGCGCACTACTTCTCTGACTGACACGTTCGTCCGTCCGTTCTCGCCGTGCCGGCATAAGCGACTCGCCGGAGCCCTCGTCGCGGGGCTTCGTCGTGACTACTGCACGTCACTTCGATATCGACCACACAACGGGTCCGGTCGTGCCGTACACGGGTACGGTGCTCGGTATCAGTCGACGGCCTCGCGGATCGCGGCGACGTCGGCGTTGGTCTTGAACGTCGTGCCGCCGTAGTGGGTCCGGGAGGCGTCGAAGCCCGCCGCCCGCAGCGCCGCGAGGAAGCCGTCCATCGCCGTCGCCGGCTCGTTCCACCGTTCGTACAGCCTGTGCTGGTCGTAGTGGGTCGGCTCGTGCAGTTCGTCGGCCACCGTTTCGAGCAGGCCGCGGCTCTCCGCCGCGGTCCCGAAGCCGTCGGGAATCGCCGCCGCGACCTCGCGGACGAAGCCGGCGTCGTGGGCCGGGCCGAGCCACACCGGGCCAGCGGTCCACGTCGACCCCCCGCAGTTGGGGCACTCCTCGACCGGGTCGGCGACGAGCGTCGCCTCGTGGTCGCGCCACAGACACCGCTGGCAGTGGTCGAGGTAGCCGAGCTCCTCGATGCGGCGGTCGGCCGCGCGCGCACCGGACTCGAGCCGGAGGTAGGTCCGGACGTAGTGGCTGGAGACGTGGCTCAGCACGGGCCGGGCGGCGACGTCGTAGCGGGCGGCCGTCCGGACCAGCGCCGACAGCAGCACCCGCAGGCCCATCTCGGCGTGGAACTCGGTGTTCCGCGGTACCGCGCCGTAGCTGCGGACGCCGCTCTCGAAGTGGGCACCGCACAGCGGCGCTGTGTCGGTCGCGGTCACGCAGAGGTACTCCCGGCCGCTCCGGACCGCGGCGTCGGCGAACGGCACTGGCGTCCCGAAGGGATCGAGGTCGACGACGTCGTGGTAGTGTTCGTGCATGTGGGCGTTGACGTCCCGGTGGTGGACCTCGCCGTCGAGGCCGTTCCGCTCGAGGTTCCGTCGGGCGAGGGCGACCGCGTCCTCGTCGACGTCGCAGGCGGTCACGTCGTAGCCGGCGTCGGCGGCCCGGACGGCCCGGACGCCGCTTGCGGTCATCGCGTCGAGGTAGCTGTCGCAGTCGACCGCGCGGAGGACGCCGACCGTGACGTCGCGGTTCAGCTCCTGGACAGGGTTGTAGAAGACGCCGTCGCCGCTGCCCTCGCTGGCGCCGTGGCGCTCTTCAGGCACCGCGACGGTCACGCCGCCCTCGCTGACTTCCATGGGGTCGGCTTCGCCGGCAGCCCCGAAAAGCGACTCGCTCGAACGCCGACTTTTTGCCCGACGCGACACAATTGACGGGTGTGACCGCGGTCGACGAATGGGAGTCGGAACTGGAGGCGGCCGGCGAGCTGACCAGCGACGCGGCCGACGCCATCGTCGCCACCCACGGCGACCGCGGCGTCCGCGCCATCGAGGCCGTCGGCGAGCGGCGGGTGAAGAGGTACCGCGACTTCACGGTCGTCGTCGGCCACTCCGACGAGCACGTCGTCGAGAACGGCGGCTGCGAGTGCGAGGACAGCCACTACAACCTCGACCCCGAGGACCCGACCGAACTGTGCTGGCACGTCATCGCCGCGAAGGTGGCGCGGCGGGTCGACGCCGTCGACCACCACGACATGTGGTACTCCGAGGTCCGGGAGTTCCTCTGAGCCGGCGCGGCGGGGGCCGGCGCGGGCGTCGCCTACAGGACCTCCAGCCGAACCCCGACGACCAACGCCAGCGCCGCCAGCCACGTCTGGAACAGCAGCGTCCCCAGCGCCGACAGCAGCAGGAACGTCCGGTCGTCCATGTCGGCGAAGCCGGCCGGGACGGTGAGCATCCCGCGGGTGAACAGCAGCGCGTTGGAGACGGGGACGGCGACGGGGCCCCACCGCTCGAACCAGCCGTCGAACCGCTCGAGGCGGTCCGCGGAGACCCGGAACCACGACCGCGAGAGGAGGTACTCCCGGCCGGCCCGCTTGGCGACGGTGAACAGCGCGAACTGCCCGACCGTCGCGCCGAGAACCGCCACGCCGATGACGGCCGCGACGGTGGCGTAGTCGTCGGGGCCGTCGGCCAGTAGCGTCACGCCGGCCGGCACCAGCGCCTCGCTCGGCGCGAAGTACAACAGCATCGCCCCCTCGAGGACGAGGATCAAAAACAGCGCCGCGAGGCCGTAGCGGTCCAGCAGCCGCTCGGCGAACGCCGAGTCGGCGACGGCGAAGAGATAGACGCCCGCGACGAGACAGGCGAGCGTCACCCCGGCGGCGAGATGGAGGACGTACCGTTCGAGGAGCGTCCGGAGGCGGGCGGCGGGCGCGGCGGCCATTCGTTCCTCGGGACGGCCACGGGCGTTAAATGCGTTGCGTGTGCCGCCACGGTACTGTTCAGATAAGCACCGGCGAGCCGGTCCGTTTCTGCCGGGGGACCAACCGAACCCTGGTGGACTGAAAGGGCGAGGCGCTGCGTGGCGGCGAAGCCGCCACGTTATACGGCGGCCGGTGGAACCGGCCGCCCACTCGGCGAACCCGGACGTTCGCGGCGCTTCCCTCGGCCCGCTCGCGCGGCAGCGCCGCGCGAGGACACCACAGGGAGCAACGCGACCGAGGAGCGTGGTTCGAAAGACGCAACGCGTCTTTCGTCATTGCGGGAAATCTTCGATTTCCCGCTTGCAGTCAGAACGCTCCGCGTTCTGACGACATTGCCGGACGACGTCCGGCAAGCGGCCAGAATCCGCCGGATTCTGGCAACATCACGAGAGAGCGTCGCTCTCTCGAACGACAGCGAGCAGTAGCGAGGCACGACCGCAGGGAGCGCCTCGACGGCGAACGGCGTCTTCGCGAGTGAAGCGAGCGAGGGCTCGGCAGAGCGGCGCTCTGCCGGTGAGCACCGCGAGCCGTGAGCCGCGGGCAGCGAGGCGACGGAGTCGCCTCGGGCCGTGCGAGCGGGCCGTGCGAGGCGGTTCCACCGCCTCGAATTCGCGGCGCGTCGCGCCGCGCATGGCCCGCGAGCAGAAGTCGAGAGTGCCGAGGGCTTTCTGGACTCCGGAATCCTCATCTGAACACCACCGCCGCCACGGGGGCCCGGGAGCGACGCGCCTTTGCCGGACGCGGCCCGAGCCCCGACATGGAACTGACGAACCGCCCCCGTCGGCTCCGGACGGACGGCGTCCGGTCGCTGGTCAGCGAGACCGAACTGCGGGCGTCGGACCTCATCGCGCCGGTGTTCGTCGACGCGACGACCGACGAGCGGGTCGAAATCGAGTCGATGCCGGGCCACGAGCGCGTTCCGGTCGCCGAGAGCGTCGCCCGCGCCCGCGAGGTGGCCGAGACGGGCGTCGAGGCCGTGATGGTGTTCGGCGTCCCCGCGTCGAAGGACGCCGAAGGCAGCCGCGTCTGGGCCGACGACGGCGTCGTCCAGCGGGCCGTCGAGCGCATCACCGACGCGACCGACCTCTACGTCGTCACCGACGTCTGCATGTGCGAGTACACCGACCACGGTCACTGCGGCGTCCTCGAGGAAGGCGCCCGCGAGGACCCCGAGTTGACCGTCGACAACGACGCGACGCTCGAGTCGTTGCGGCGGGTCGCGGTCTCCCACGCCGAGGCCGGCGCCGACATGGTCGCCCCCTCGGGGATGATGGACGGGGTGGTCGGCGCGGTCCGGGAGGCGCTGGACGCCGCCGGGTACGAACACGTGCCGGTGATGTCCTACGCCGCCAAGTACGAGTCGGCCTTCTACGGGCCGTTCCGGGACGCCACCGACGGCGCGCCCGCCTTCGGCGACCGCCGGCACTACCAGATGGACCCCGCCAACGCCCGCGAGGCGGTGCGGGAGGTCCGACTGGACGTTGAGCAGGGCGCCGACGTGCTGATGATCAAGCCGGCGCTGCCGTACCTCGACGTCGTCGCGGCGGTCCGGCGGGAGTTCGACCACCCCGTCGCCGCTTACAACGTCTCCGGGGAGTACGCGATGCTGCACGCCGCCGCCGAGAAGGGGTGGCTGGACCTCGAGGCCGTCGCCCGCGAGTCGCTGCTGTCGATCAAACGCGCCGGCGCCGACCTCATCCTGACGTACTTCGCCGAGGACGTCGCCGCCGGCCTGTAGTCCCGCGTGGCCTCGCCGCGCGCGACGCGGAGCGCGCCGCGCACGGGCCCTGGTGCGCATCGTGTTCGACGCGTGTCCAGGAATCGGTCCGACGGCTACCGGAATAGTTGACACCTCACGACCTTATACACGTATTATCGTACCCAATACCGAACGGGCGTCCACCGACGTGGTAATGTATTTTCTATCTTCAACTCCAATATTTATGTAGTGGTGTTCCATCACGCTTTCACGTGAGCCGGACGACAAACATGGTCGAAAGATACACAAACATGGACGAGCTTTCAAACGAGTTCAGTAGTACGGAGGGAGCGGTATGATCGACGGAGTAGTACTGCAGGCGAGCGCCGAGGAGATGACGGCCGCCATCAACGAGACGTGGATTCTGACGGTGACGTTCCTCATCTTCTTCATGCACGCCGGCTTCGCGATGCTGGAGTCGGGGCAGGTCCGCTCGAAGAACGTCGCTAACCAGCTGACGAAGAACATGCTGACGTGGGCTGTCGGCGTGACGGTGTTCTTCGTGATCGGCACCGGCATCGAGGCGCTGGCGTCGGGCGGCGGCTTCATCGAGGGGATGGCCGCCGGCAGCGGCAACTACGTCGGTTGGCTTTACGGGGCCGTCTTCGCGATGACCGCCGCGACCATCGTCTCCGGCGCCGTCGCCGGCCGCGCCAAGCTCCGGGCGTACATGACGTACACGTTCCTGTTGGCGGCGGTCATCTACCCCGTCATCACGGCGTTCACCTGGGCCGCGGGGGCCTACGGCGCCGGGGGGGCGACGACCGGCCTCGTCGCACGGATCACCGGGGCCCTTCCCCTGGTCGAACAGGCCGCCTTCGCCGACTTCGCCGGCGGGATGATCGTCCACGGCATGGGCGGTATCGCCGGCTTGACGGCGGCGGCTATCCTCGGCCCGCGGATGGACCGGTACGACGGCGACGGCTCGGTGAACGTCATCCCGGGTCACTCGATGACCTTCGCGGTGCTCGGGACGCTCATGCTCTGTTTCGGCTGGTACGGCTTCAACGTCGGCACCGCCGCCGCCTTCGACACCGGTGGATCCGGCATAGAGGGCACCCTCGGCCAGGCGGCCATGACCACGACGATCGCGATGGCGATGGGCGCGGTCGGCTCGGCGGCCGTCTCGCTGCTTCGGTCCGGCAAGGTCGACACCCTCTACACCGCAAACGGGATGCTCGCCGGGCTGGCGGCCATCACCGCCATCACGAACACGACCCACTGGTTGGGCGCCTTCATCGTCGGCATCCTCGCCGGCGTCCAGCTGCCCATCGTCTTCGACTTCGTCTCCGAGCGGCTCGGCATCGACGACGTCTGTGCGGTCTTTCCCGTCCACGGCAGTGCCGGCGTGCTCGGTGCACTTCTGATGCCGTTCGTCGCGCTGCCGGCCGCGCTTCCGGGTGAGGTGTTCACCCTCTCGTCCGTGCTCCAACAGTTCGTCGCCCAACTCGTCGGCGTCGTCATCATCGGCGGCTGGACGCTCACCGCGACCGCCGTCGTCTGGTACGTGCTCAAGCTCTCCGGACAGGCCCGGGTCTCGCCGGAGCACGAGCGGAGCGGACTCGACATCTCCGAGCACGGCACCAACACCTACCCCGAGTTCGGCCGCGGCTCCAGCGGCCCGACCGCCACCGACGGCGGCTACGTCGAGGACGAGGGCATCGTTCGTCCCGACGGCGGCGTCGCCAACGACGGCGGCATCAAGATGGTCATGGGGTTCATCCGGCCGGACAAGCTCTCGGACGTAAAGAAGGGTCTCGCGGAGGTCGGCGCGCCGTCGCTGACGGTGACGAACGTCTCCGGCCGCGGCTCCCAGCCCGCAAAGACGGGCCAGTGGCGCGGCGAGGAGTACAGCGTCGACCTCCACCAGAAGGTGAAAGTCGAGTGCATCGTCGCGGACATCCCCGCGGCGGACGTCGCCGAGGCCATCCAGGCGGCCGGCAAGACCGGCGAGCCCGGCGATGGCAAGGTGTTCATCCTCCCGGTCGAGGGCGCCTACCAGATCCGGACCGGCGAGAGCGGCCAGTCGGCGGTTTGACGTCCTCCCACGACCTCAGTCGTGGGATTCCTCCGTGGGCAATCCAGCCAGTCTGATCACCCCGGCTGTGAACTTGCGGGTTCGCCGACGCTGGTTCGGTCGACTGGCCGCGAGCGTTCCCCGAACACGGCGGGTGTCCACTCGTGGCCATTCCACTCCCAGTACGCTCCCCCGTCGGGGGATGCGTCCCTGCAGCGTCCAGCACGCAGGACGGCGGGCCGCGCCATCGGCCCCTCTTCGGCTTGCAGTACGTTCCACGCCCCAACAACATCGCTGTGAGCCTCCAATTCGCAGTCCTGACACCGGAACTCGTCACCCTGTCGACGCACCGCCTCGCTCCTACAGGCTGGACACGAACTGCTCGAGTCGGCCTCGCTCACCTCCACGACATCGATCCCGACATCCCCGAACGTGAGGTCGATTCGATTGAGCAGCTGCCGGTGTGACCAGAAGCTGTGCGTCTTTTCGTTCACCGACGTCGACCAGTGAGCGTCGAGCACGTCGGTGAGATCGCCCACGTAGACGGTGTCGACGTTCCGCGCCAGCAGCCACTCCGCGGCGTGCTTGACGGCGGCATCGCGGGCGTGGTCGCGCTTCCGACCGCGGTCGTCGTAGAGTCGCTCAATCCGGCGGCTGCTGTACCGATCATCGGGTAAGTGGGATTGGAGATCAGCGATGCGTTCCGAAAAGCGGCAGAACCGATCGAACTCCGGACGGGCATGGTACACCGCGGTTTCACCGTGGTCGGTGACGATGGCGAGGGTATTGTTTGCGCCGACGTCGACGGCCGCCGCCTGAGTCGCGTTCTCCGGCTGGAGTGTGTGAGTGAAGCCATCCTGCCGCTGTTCTCGGAGGTGGGCTGGCTGGATGCGGACGGGATGTTTGACGCGAATCCGGTCGGCGGCTTCGTCGTAGACGAGTTCTACCCTGCCGTCGTCACCGTTCCACTGCGGATTGCCGTTAATTTCGAGCGTGAGTCGTTCCTGGTGATCGAGGTCGTAGCGGTCTTTCAGTACGTCGCCGACGCCGAACTCGAGCGTACTCCGCGTTTCGCCCCAGTCGACGGTGTAGAGGTCGTTGCGGACGAGGCCGCGAAGCTCATAGCCATCGTCGCGGGTGCCCCAGTAGCCCGGCGGATTCGGCTTCTCGGTGACCGTCGAATCACCATCGTCGCGGTACTTACTGAGAAGCCGGAAGAACGACCGCCACGCCTCCGAGTTCTTGCGGGCGACCTGTTGACAGGTTGCTTTCCCGAGGATGGGTGCGTAGTCGTCGTAGAGGTCGCCGAAGTCGGCCTCCCAGACATTGCCATCGTCGCTGAAGTACTGCTGTCGGCGGCGGTAGGTGATCTGGTTCCAGAGTGGGGCGTGGGCGGCCAGCCAGTCGAACAAGCAGTGTCGGTACCGGTCGCTGACCGGTTTTGCGGTGTACTCGTTCGTCCGCTGTGGCGGGCCGCTCACACCTATTATACCGTCCGGTTTCCGATTTAAATAGTTGGATTGTAGGCGGCACATATCCAGTAAATGGTCATCCAGTTGTCGGCGTCATCCTACGGCGAAAGCCGACGGCTTTCGCCTTGCTGCCACTGTAACTCGGCGGTTCATCATAGTTCGGCGATTCATTCTTTTCGCGTGCGGCCGCGCGCCGCCAGCAGCGACCCGGCGACGTAGAGGAAGACGACGACCACGGCGAGGACCGACCCCCACACGAGGGCGGCAAAAGCCGTCGCGCCGACGGCGCTCATCGTCGGTCCGCCTCCTCGTCTTTGCCGCCGTCGGCGACGGGATTGTCGAGCCGCCGCACGTCCCGGTCCAGCGTCTCCAGGTCCGCCCCGGCGTCGCCGACGGCCGTCGCCACGAGCGTCAGAACGGCCGCGACGGCCGCCGCGCCGACGAACGACGCCAGAAACGACGGCGCCGGTAGCGCCGACGCCCCGGGCAGCGCCGTCAGCGGCCCGCGAAGCGGCGGGAACCGGGCGACGCCGACGGCGAGTCCGCAAACGCTGGCCGCGAGGGCGCCGCCGCCGGAGAGCCGGGGCGTGTAGAGCCCCGTCAGGAACGGGACGGAGACGGCCACCGCGAGCAGGTCCGCCGTCAGGAACAGTGCGAGGACGCTGTACCCCTGGGCGCCGACGGCGACGGCGCCGGCGGCGACGACGACCGTCAGCCCCCGGCCGACCGTCCACAGCCGCCGCTGGTCGGGGCGGTCGAGGAGCCGCGCCAGGTCGGCCGTGACGACGCTGGCGATGGCGTTGAACATCGTGTCGGCGGAGCTCATCACCAGCAGGACCGCAAGCGCGACGACGACGACGGTCACCCACGTCGGGAAGGCGGTCTCCAGCACGACGAAGAAGGCGACGCTGGCGGTCCCGGAGTCGGCCAGCCCCAGGCCGGCGGCCGCGACGCCGAACAGCCCGGCGAGCAGCACCATCGGGACGACGGCGACGGCCGCGACCGCGAGGCCGTCCCGGAGCGCGCGGTCGCCGTCGGCGGCGTACACCCGCTGCCACATCCCCTGGTTGAGCATGTTGGAGCCGAGGATGGCGACGGCGACGTAGACGCCGAAGGCGAGGCCGGGGCGGAAGCCGGGGTCCAGCAGCGTCGCGTCGGCGGCGACGGCGGTCGCGTGCAACTCGGCGGGGCCGCCCAGGGCGGCGACGGCGCCGCCGAAGCCGACCGCCAGCAGCGGCAGGATGACCAGCGTCTGGACGGTGTCGGTGACGATGCTGGCGACCAGCCCGCCGTAAACCGTGTAGACGAGGACGAAGCCGCCGATTAGCGCCGAGGTCTGCCACAGCGGGACGTCCGCCACCAGCGACAGCGCCCCCGCGATGCCGGTCATCTCCGCCGCCAGGAAGACGAACATGTAGAAGGCCGACACCACGAGCACGAAGCCGTACATCGCGGGCCCGAAGCGGGCGTAGGCGAACTCCGTCAGCGAGTGCCCGGCGGGCATCACGGCCCGGATCCGGCGGCCGACGGGGATGAAACAGAGCAACGGGACGGCGCTGCCGAGGGCGTAGCCGAGCACCGCCGGCAGGCCGCCGAAGGCCGCCCCGGCCTCGGCGGGGCTGAAGAGGATCCACGCGCCCGTCGTCGAGGCGACGACCGTGGCGGTCATCGTCCCGCGGCCGACGGAGTCGCGGGCGGCGATGAAGTCCTCGACGGACCGGACGCGACCCCGGACCGCCAGCAGTCCGACGCCGGTGACCGCCAGGACGGTCAACGCCGTCACGCCGAGGGCGAGCGCCGTAGAGGTCACCGCGAGCCCTCCAGGGCGGCCTCGAAGAACGCCGCCTCCAGTTCGATTGTCCGGACGAACAGCCGCTCGACGCGGCGGCGCCGTCGCGGCGACAGGGCCGGGCCGACGTCGTCGAGTTGGCCCCGGAGCCAGGCGACGAACTCCACGAACGACGGCACCGCGTGCAGGTCGACCCATTCGGCGTAGTGAGCGGGCAGGTCGGCGCCGGCGCTGGGCGGCGAGGTCTCGTCGCCGCGGGCGTCGGCGACGGCGGTGGCCCACGTCTCGTAGACCCACTCGGCGGGGACGAGAACCGCGAGCGTCTCCGCGTAGCCGCCCTCGCGGGCGGCCCGCCCCAGCAGGTCGCAGAAGGCGGCCGTCTCCGGCGTCGGGTCGGGGTCGCGCCACCACTCGGCCGGCACCGAAAGCGCCTCGAAGGTCCGCCGGAAGTAGTCGTCCTCGTCGTCGGTGACCGTCTCCAGGAACGTCACGAGCGGCCGTCTGGCCGCCATGTCCGGCGCCTGACCGACCGCGTGGCCGACGGCGCCGACGAGCGCGTCGACGACGGCGTAGTCCTGCACGAGGTAGTCCGCGAAGACCGTCTCCTCGAGCGTGCCGGCGCCGAGTTCGCGGACGAACCAGCCGTCGACGGCGTCGCTCCAGGCCGGCTCCGACCGTGCTCGCAGCCAGTCGGTGAACCGCGGCGCCGACCGCTCGGCCGCGTACGCCTCGTAGTCGTCGGGGACGTCGCTCACAGCCCCCACCCCTCGCGGGTGTAGGCCATCTCCCAGAAGCGGTACTCCAGCTTCGCGCTCCGGAGGAACGCCGCCTCCATCGCCCCGTGTTCGCCCGGGTACCGCTCGCCGCAGCGGTCGACGAACGACCGGCACCACGCCGTCGCCTCGCGGAACTCCTCGCCAGTGTACGTCTCGATGAACGGCGAGTAGCGGTGCTCGCCGTCGGCCAGCTCGGCCATGTGCTCGGCGACGTCGAGGTACCCCTGCATACAGGGGTACAGCGCCGCCGCGAGCTCCGCGATTGAGCCCTCGTAGGCCGTCCGCAGCAGGAAGTTCGTGTAGGCGACGCAGGTGGGGGCCTTCTCGACGGACTCGAGTTCGGCCTCGTCGATGCCGTAGTCGGCCGCGAAGGAGCGGTGTAACTCCATCTCCTCGTCGAGGACGCCGTGGGCGACCCCGAGCAGGTGCGTCATCGTCGCCTCGTCGTCGGCCTTCGCGCCGGCGATCGCGAACAGCCGGGCGTAGTCGAGCAGGTAGCGGTAGTCCTGCTTCACCCAGAATTCGAAGGCCGCCTCCTCGAGCGTGCCGGCCGCCAGCTCCCGGACGAACGGGTGATCCATCTGGGCCGCCCACACGTCGGCGCCCGCCTCGAGCAGTCGATCGCTGAACGCCATGGCCGGCCGTACGGCCTCCGGCGTCATATAACTGCATGGTACAACCAGGTGGTCAAGCCGTGGCGGCGAGACCGTCGGCGACGACAACCTCTTTCGGGGCGGGCGATCTACGGTTCGTATGAGCCGCGACGCCTCGCGTTCGCTGTACGACCGCGCGCTGTCGGTGCTGCCCGGCGGGGTCAACTCCTCGGTCCGTGCGGCGCCGCAGCCGTATCCGACGTTCGTCGAGCGCGGCGAGGGGGGTCACGTCGTCGACGCCGACGGGAACCGCTACGTCGACTGGGTGAACGGGCTCGGGCCGCTACTGTTGGGCCACGACACCCCGGAGCCGATCGAGGCGGCCGTCCAGTCCCACGCCGCCGAGGGGCCGATGTACGGCATGCCGAGCGAGATCGAGGTCGAACACGCGGAGTTCGTCTGCCGGCACGTGCCGAGCGTCGAGATGATACGGTTCGTCAACAGCGGCACCGAGGCGACGGTGTCGGCCTGCCGGCTGGCGCGGGCCGTCACCGGCCGCGACAAGATCGTCGTCATGCAGGGCGGCTACCACGGTGCCCAGGAGTCGACGCTCGTGGAGGGCGACGCCGACCACCCCCGGCCGTCCAGTCCCGGCATCCCGGCGTCGTTTTCGAAACACACCCTCCCGGTGCCGTTCAACGACGAGGCGGCCGCCCACGAGATCTTCGAGGCCCACGGCGACGACATCGCGGCGGTGCTCGTCGAGCCGATCCAGGCCAACATGGGCATCGTCGCCCCCGAGGACGGCTACCACGAGACGCTGCGGGACCTGACGGACGACCACGGGGCGCTGTTGATCTTCGACGAGGTCATCACCGGCTTCCGGGTCGGCGGGCTGCGGTGTGCCCAGGGGGAGTTCGGTATCGACCCCGACATCACGACCTTCGGGAAAATCATCGGCGGCGGCTTCCCGGTCGGCGCAATCGGCGGCAAGACGGAGTACATCGAGGAGTTCACCCCCTCCGGCGAGGTGTTCCAGGCCGGCACCTTCTCCGGGCACCCGGTGACGATGGCCGCCGGCCTGGAGACGCTGCGGTTCTGCGCCGAGGAGGACGTCTACGACCACGTCGACGACCTCGGCCGGCAACTCCGGGCGGGGCTGGCCGAGATCGTCGCCGACCAGGCCCCCGGGTACACCGTCGTCGGGCGGGACTCGATGTTCAAGCTCGTGTTCACGCGGGCGGAGACGCCGCCGCAGAGCGACCCCTGCGAGGCCGGCTGCCGGCAGGACCCCGCCTGCGACCGGTACGGCGACTGCCCGACGGAGGGTACCGACGTGACCGGCGCCGAGACCGACCGCTACGCCCGGCTGTTCCGGCCGGGGTTGCTCGAGGAGGGAGTGCTCGTCTCGCAGAACCAGTTCGAGTCGAACTTCGTCTCCTACGGCCACACCGAGGAGGACGTCGAGCGAACCCTCGAGGCGTACAAGCGGGCGCTCTGACCGGCGTCAGCATATTCAACTCGGAGCCTCCGGTTCAAGCCGAGAGGGACCGAGGTCCCTCTGACCATTCGAACGGGCGCTTCGTGCCCGTGAGAAGAAGCCGTGAGCGAGTAGGTGGGGTAGTCTACGCCTCGGCTGCGTACGTCTCCTCGAGGTAGTCGACGATGTCGTCGGACTCGTTCATCCCGTCGACACCGTGTGCCTTGTCGACGATGACCGGCACGCCGGTCTGGCCGCTGACCTCCCTCACCTCGTCGCGCTGGTCGTGGGAGCTCGGTACCTCGATGCTGTCGTAGTCGAGGCCGAGTTCCTCCAGCTTGTCGATCACCTTCGCACAGTACGGACAGCCGGGCAGCTCGTACAGCGTGATGGATGCCATCACCGGGTGTAGCGTCGCCGGCATAAAGAGGGCGACGGTACTGTGCCCCGTGGTGACCAGACCGCTCGTACTGCCGAACGTGATTCGTGGACATCCGAGTCGGTAGTAGTCCACGCGTCCGGGCGAATGCGGCCGGAGACTGGACCGCGATTCACGTAGTCACGTCCGGCAGTATCAGTCGTCGCGGCCGCGACCGCGGCCGAGGGCGGCCGCCAGTCGGTCGCGGCGGCCGACGGCCTCGGCGACACCCCAGGTCAGCGCCACGAGAACGCCGAGAATGGCCGCGAGGAACGCCCACGACCCCATCCAGGCCGGCCGGACCCACGGCTCGACGTGGCCGTACGTCGACGCCAGTTCCTCGGCGCCGGCCGCCGCGATGGCGTCGGCGACGCGGTACCGCGAGGCCGGCGAGTCGTCGGCGCCGCCGGATACGGTGACCCGACCGCCCGCATTTCGGTCGGCCATCGTCGGGCCGTCACTTCCCGGCGCTCCCCGCTCGGCGTCGTACGGCGCCCAGGTGGCGTGGAACTCCCAGACGACCTCGCCGTCGGGCGTCACCTCGACGACCCGGTGGTTCAGCGTGTCCGTCACCAGCGTGTTGCCGTTCGGCAGCCGGTCGGCGTCCCGCGGCCAGTTGAAGCCGTCGACGGCCCACACTAGTTCCCACGCGCAGTCCTCGGGCGGCGTCCCCGCGCCGAGCCGGGGGTCGGCGTCGCCGCAGTCGCGTTCGTACTCGACGACCCGGTCGTTTTCGCTGTCGGCGACCAGCATCGTCGGCGTGCCGTCGTCCCGTTCGAGGTAGTCGGGGTTGTGCTGCTCGTCGAGAATCGAGTGGTTGCCGTCCTCGCCGAGACGCATCGCGATCTCGTCGGTCCGGCGGTCGACGACGATGACCTGGTCGAAGTTCCGCGGCGACGCCAACACGTACCGGTCGCCGTCGCCGATCGTCTCGGCGTCGTTGACGTGGGTCCAGTCGCCGTCGACGCCGCCGTCGGTGTCCTCGGAGTAGTGGTTCCGGAAGTACCACTCCCACTCGGTCTCGCCGGTCGTGACGTTCCGGACGAACAGCCGGTCGTCGCTGACGCCGTTCTCGGTGGCCCGCATGTTGGCGACGAGCAGCCGGCCGCCGCCGAGCCACGCCGTGTTGTGGGTGTCGATCAGCCCGGGCCGGTCGTACCGCCGGACGACCTCGTCGGTCGCGGGGTCGTACTCGAAGGCGACGGTGCCGTCGGGGTTCGTCGAGGTGACGAAGAGGGTGCCGCCGGGCAGCGGGTCGACCTCGTAGAACCACCGGCTGTCCGGGCCGCCGTCGAAGCGCCAGACCGGCTCGGCGGCGCCGTCGGCGGCGACGAGCCGGGCGGGCTTCTTCGACTGCCCGTAGCCGGCGAAGTGGAAGCCCTGGATGCTGACGTAGGTCCGCTCGTCGGCCGGCTCTGCGACCGTGCCGGGCCCGAGGTCGGCGCTGCCGGGGGAGACGGCCGCGTAGGCGGCCGGCGCGAGGAGGGCGACGACGACCGCCGCCGCCGCCAGCCGGGCGAGCCGGCGGCGACCGCGGCGCCGCGGGACGTCCATACGCCACGTGCGGGGCGACCACCCCGAAGGCGTTACGGTTCCGACGTCGGCTCGTACCGCCGGCCCCAACTACCTGAAGCGGCCCGTTCGAAGGCCGGGATTCGGACGGTATCCGGCCGATGGTCGCCGAGGGACGTCGAAAGGATCAACCCCCGGCGGTATCAGAAGCCGAACAGTTCGGCGTCGGCCGCGAAGAAGACGGCGAAGTAGACGACGAAGACGGCCGCGAGCGTCCACTGGCCGGGCGAGACGTCGCGCCGCTCGCCGACGGCGGCCTTGACGATGGGGTAACTCATGATGCCGGCCGCCAGCCCGTTGGCGATGGAGACCGTCAGCGGCATGACGGTGACCGTGAGTCCGCCGGAGATGGCCCACGCCGGGTCCGACCAGTCGATGTCGGCGACGCCCTGCAGCATGATAATGCCGACGACGACGAGGGCGAGGTAGGTCGCGTAGGTCGGAATGGCCTGCACGAGCGGGACGACCGCGAGCGACAGCGCGAACAGCAGCCCGACGACCAGCGCGGTGAAGCCGGTGCGGCCGCCCTCCTCGACGCCGGCCGCCGACTCGATGTAGGTCGTCACCGTCGAGGTGCCCATCATCGCCCCGAAGGTGGTACCGACGGCGTCGGCCATCAGCGGCTCGTTCATGTCCGGCAGGTCGCCGTTCTCGTCGAGAAAGCCCGCCCGCTGGGAGACCCCGATGAGCGTGCCGGCGGTGTCGAAGAAGTCCACGAAGAAGAAGGTGAACACGACGAGGGCGAACACCAGCGGCTCCTCGAGAATGAGGCCGAGGCCGTCGATGAAGCCGACGACCAGCGGCGTGAAGTCGTACTGAACGCCGAACACGAGCGAGCCGAGCCCCTCGCGTTCGACCTGTGCGACGGTGCCGCCGGCGTCGAGGACGCCGCCTTCGACGACGCCCGCCAGCGTCAGCGCGTAGCCGGCGGCGGCCGTCCCGAGGATGCCCGTGACGATGGCACCCCGGATACCGCGGGCGTAGAGCGCGAGCGTGACGGCGAGTCCGAGCAGCGACAGCGCCGCGACCGGGCTCCGGAGGACGTTGCCCAGCGTCACGAGCGTCACCTCGTCGGCGACGACGACCTGCATCTCCTGGAGGCCGAGAAACAGCAGGAAGACCCCGATACCGGCGCCGACGGCGAACTTCACCGGCTCGGGGAACAGCCGGATGACGTACTCGCGGGCGCCGACGGCCGTCAGGGCGATGAAGAGGACGCCCTCGGCGAAGACGGCCGCCAGCGCCACCTGCCACGGCACCCCGAGCCCGATGACGACCGTGAACGCGAAGAAGGCGTTCAGCCCGAGGCCGGGCGCCAGCCCGAACGGCCGGTTGGCGTACAGCGCCATCACGAGGATGGCGACCACCGACGCCAGGATGGTGACGACGGTGAGCATCTCGACGACCTGGAAGAAGCCGTACGTCTCGCCGGCGATCTCCGTCGTCGGTACCTGGCCGTCCTCGGGAAAGCCCCCGACGATGGCCGGTGCCAAGATGTTCGGGTTGGCGACGATGATGTACGCCATCGCCAGGAACGTCGTCGCGCCGGCCGTCGTCTCCGTCCGGAGGTCGGTGTCGTGCTCGTCGAAGGCGAAGAAGTCGGCGAGCGAGTCGGCAACACCCATCGTGTACTCTCACACCTCATGACGGTGACTTAGTGTTTGCCGTCGCACCCCGGCGCCGGCGTCGGGTGTGTCGTGTCGGCGCCGCCGGTCATTCCCGGCGGACGAGCGCGCCGACCGGCGCGTCGGCGTGCTCGCGGGCCCGTTCGATGCCCTCGTCGCCGACGGCGATGAGCGCGAAGACGCCGGCCACCGTCGCGTCGGCCGACCGCGCGAGGTCCGTCAGCAGCGCCTGCGTCTCGCCGGACCGGACGAGGTCGTCGACGACCAGCACCGACTCGCCGGCGCCGACGGCGTCGGCCGGCAGGTAGTAGTCGATCTCGATGCCGGAGGACAGTCGCTTGCGGGCCTCGATGAACTCCTCGACGGCCGTCTCCCGTGACTTCTTGGCGTAGACGCAGCGCGCCCCGAAGTACTCCGCCATGGCGGCCGCCAGCGTGATGCCGTCGGTCGCCGCCGTCAGCACCGCGTCCGGCGGCTCGACGCCCAACTGCTCGGCGGCGACCGGCGGCACCAGCGACAGCAGCGCCCGGTCGAACACCACCCGCGAGTTGTCGACGTACCCCTCCTCGTCGACGGCGATGCGGGCGTTCAGCTCCGTTTCCAGCAGGTCGGCGCCGACCTCCCCGACGACCGCCCTGGCGCGGGACTCGCCCGGCAGGACGTGTCCGTTGACGTACCGGTTGAGGTCGCCGGCCGGCAGCCCCGTCTCCGCGGCCAGCTCCTCGTAGGTGCGCGTCCGCTTCAGCGCCCGCAGCACGTCGACGGCGCGCAGCTGGAGGGCAGCCTTCTCCGAACGGTTCATATTCATCCCGGATTCCACACGTTGATGAACACTTCGATACCCGAAGACGGGTCGATGGACACGAGCGTGGATAGTCGCCGCGGCTCACGCCCGGTCGTCCATCAGTTCGGAGGCCGTCACCAGCGACTCGAGGGCGACGTCGTGGTCGGCCAGCAGCTCGCGGGCGCCCTCCTCGCGGTCGACGACGACGAGCACGCGGTCGACGACGGCGCCGGCCTCCCGTAGCGCCTCGACGGCGTCGAGGGCGCTTCGGCCCGTGGTGGCGATGTCCTCGAGGACGACCACCCTATCGCCGTCCTCGAGGTCGCCTTCGATGCGGTTGCCGGTGCCGTACTCCTTGGCCTGCTTGCGGACGATGACGTACGGGCGGCCGGTCTCGACGGCGGTCGCGGCGACGAGCGGGACGGCCCCGAGGGCGACGCCGGCCAGCCGCGGGACGTCGCCGAGACGGTCGCCGAAGGCCGCCGCAATGCGTTCCAGACAATCCGGGTTCGTCTCGAAGACGTACTTGTCGACGTAGTACTCGGAGGTGCCGCCGTGGGAGAGTTCGAACTCGCCGAACCGGACGGCCTCGGCGTCACGCAGCGCGTCGATGAGTTCCTGGTCGGCCATGTCGGCCGCTGGCGGCCGTCGGTGAAAAGCGGCGCGGAACGTCGGTCAGCGGTTCTCCAGCGGCGGCACCGAGCGATCCGTCGGGCCGACGTACCGCGAGCGGGGCCGGATGAGCCGGTTGCCGGCGTACTGCTCGAGGACGTGGGCGACCCAGCCGCCGGCCCGGCTCATCGCGAAGATGGGCGTGTAGATGTCGACCGGGATGTTCATCTGGTAGTACGTCGACGCCGAGTAGAAGTCCACGTTCGGCGCCAGGCCCTTCTCCTCGACGAGGAACCTCTCGATTGTCGTCGAGTAGTCGTACCACCTCATCTCGCCGGCCTCGCCGAGGGCCTTCGACCGCTCGCCGAGGATCCTCGCGCGGGGGTCCTTGACGTCGTAGACGCGGTGACCGAAGCCCGGCACCCGCCGACTCTCCGCGAGGGCGTCTCGAACCCACTCGCGGGCGTCCTTCTCGGAGTCGTCGACCTCCTTCAGCATCTCCATGACATCCCGGTTGGCGCCGCCGTGGAGGCTGCCGGAGAGGGTGCCGACCGCCGCGGTGACCGCCGAGTGGAGGTCCGCGAGTGTCGAGGCGGTGACCATCGCGGAGAACGTCGAGGCGTTGAGCCCGTGGTCGGCGTGCAGCACCAGCGCGGTGTCGAACGTCTCCGCCAGCACGTCGTCGGGCACCTCGCCGTTGAGCATGTAGAGGAAGTTGGCGGCGTGGTCGAGGTCCGACCGGGGGGCGACGGGATCGTCGCCGTTCTGGATGCGGGTGAACGCCGCCAGTGCGGTCGGCATCTTGGCGGTGATGCGGCGGCCCTTCCGGACGTTGGCGGCCTCGTCGTCGGCGTCGGCGCCGGCGTCGGGGTCGTACGCCGACAGCGTCGAGACGACGCTCCGGAGGGCGGCCATCGGCTCCTCGTCGGCCTCCGCGAGGTCCCGGACGACCCGGTGGACGCAGTCGTCGAGCCGTCGCTCGTCGGCCATCGCCGACTCGAAGGCCTCCAGTTCCCTCGCGTCCGGCAGCTCGCCGTGCCACAGCAGATAGAGGACCTCCTCGAACGACGCGTTCCTGGCGAGGTCGTCGATGTCGTAGCCCCGGTAGCACAGCCGTCCCTCGTCGCCGTCGATGTAGCTGAGCGACGATTCGGCGACGAGGACACCCTCAAGGCCCTTTTTGAGCTCGTCCGCCATACCTTGGAGCTTCCGCTGCACGGAAGAAAAGGGTTACCGTTCGACCGACAGATTCTCCGAGCCGACCGTGACGGCGCCACCGGCGGCGCCGACGACGCCCAGCAGGACCGGCAGGTACAGCGCGGTCGACCGCACGACCGCGGGGTCGGCCGAGGCCGACGCCACGACCGGGAGAACGCCGACGGCAGCGACGACGCCGGCGGCGAAGCCGTGCGGCGGCGCCGCACCCCGGACACCGAGCGCCGCGCCGACGAGGAGACCGCCGCCGAGGACGACCGCGGCGTAGGCCGGCCCGACGGCGCCGGCGTCGAGGCCGACGACGGCGGCGACGAGGGCGTCCGGCCGGCCCAGACAGAACCCGCCGGAGGCGCAGCCGACGGCCGGCGCCGCGAGGAGTACAGTATAGGCGACCGCGCCCGTGGCGGCCGCCCCGGGTCGCCACTCGTGGGACAGTGACAGCGCGACGGCGAGGCGGGTTCCGGCGCCGCCGACGGTGAGGGCGACGAAGCCGCCGGTGACGAGCGCGACCAGCAGGCGAAACCCCTCGGCGGGGCGGTCGACGGCCAGCGCCGCCGCGACGGGGACGGACACCCATCCCAGCAGGCCGGCGACGACCGCGAGCGTCGCCGGCGAGCGCCGGCCGGGATCGAGGCCGTTCACCGACAGCGTCCGGCGGTAGGCCGCCCGGGCGACCAGGACCGTCGTGACCAGCCCGGCGACGGCGCTGGCGAGCACGAACGACAGTCCCGCCCAGTAGAGCAGCGATTCATCGGTACCGGGCAGGTAGGCGAAGACGACGAAGACGACGGCGGCGACGGCGACGCCGGCGACGAGCCCGTTGCGGGCGTGGCGCCGCACCTCCAGTTCCTCGGCGAGGGCGGCCACGCCCGGGCGGTCGGGGGTGTCGGCGGTGTCGGCGGACACGCCCGCCGGTACGGCCGGGCGGTACAAAGCCCTACAGGTATCGAACAGACGGAAAACCCGATGGGTATCAGTAGGCCTAAGACTCCCGGAAGCCGAGTCAACCCAATGACCACCCTCGGTTCGGCGAGCGCGGCCCCGGGCGAGATGGATACGGGGCGGCTGCCGGTCGGTGAGGCCAGAGACGGCTCCGAGGTCGGCCTGCCGGTCGCCGTCGTCAACGGCGCCCGGAGCGGAAAGACCCTCTACGTACAGGCGGTGTCGGACGGCGACGAGCTCAACGGCCTCGGCGTGGTCCGGCGGCTCGTCCCGCAGCTGGACCCGACGGAGCTGGCCGGCGAACTGCTGGTCGTCGGCATCGTCAACCACTACGGCTTCCGGGTGGCCGAACACCGCAACCCCATCGACGACACCAAGCTCAACCGCGCCTACCCCGGCGACGAAACCGGCACCGCCTCCGAGCGCATCGCCGCCGCCACCTTCGAGGCCGCGAGCCGCGCCGACCTCGTGCTCGACCTCCACCAGGGGTCGACCTCCTGTATGATCGACGAGACGCGCGTGCGCTGCGGGCCCCGCCACCGGCTCCACCGCGACTGTCTGGAGCTGGCGAAGGCGTTCGGCTGCGGCCACATCCTCGACCAGAAGGGCCCAGACGGCCAGCTGGCCCGGGCCGCACCGGACGAGGGCGTCCCCACCATCGACCCCGAACTCGGCGGGTCGGTCGGCTGGGACGAGGCCTCGATACGGACGGGACTGAAGGGCGTCTTCAACGTCCTCTATCGGTACGGGTTCCTCGACGACGACGTCGAGCTGCGGCCGCAGACCCGCGCGACCGGCTTCGAGCAGTACGGCTCCCCGGCCGGCGGGCTCGTCTCCTACGCGGCCGAACTCGGCGAGAGGGTGGGCCGCGGCGACACGCTGTTCGAGGTGACCGGCCCGTTCGGGACGGTCAAATCGGAGGTGACCGCCGACTCCGACGGCGTCTTCTGGCGACACCGCCGGCTCCCACACGTCGCCACCGGCGAGTACGTCTGCTCGCTCGGGACGGACGTCGACTCCTTCTGAGCCGCCTCGTCCGAGCGGTGCCGGCCGCGACCCGGCATTTATGAGTGAGAGCGCGACCAGATGGTCCGTGACCTGAGCGACCGCCGGCGGCCGGCCGAGGCCGGAGCGTGGGGCACCGCCGCCGGTGTTTGCCCCGCCTGCTCGCCACACCGAAACCGACAGGGCGCCGTCCGCCCAACCCCGGGCATGGACCTCCGCTGTCCGGACTGCGGCCGCGAGTACGCCGATCGCTGGCGGTGCGAGTGCGGCGCGCCGCTGCGGTTCGCCGAGCGCCCGCTGCCGGCGGCCGACGCGCCCGACGGCGCCGATCTCGACCCCCGGGAGGGGTTGTGGACCTTCGCGCCGTTCCTCCCCGTCGAGCCGCACGTGACGCTTGGGGCCGGCTACACGCCGCTGGTCGACGCCCCCGACTTCGGCGCCGCCGTCAAGCTGGATTACGTCCTCCCGACGGGGTCGTTCAAGGACCGCGGCGCGGCGACGACGCTGTCGCGGGCCGTCGCCGTCGGCGCCGACCGCATCGTGGAGGACTCCTCGGGCAACGCTGGCGCCGCCGTCGCCACCTACGCCGCCCGTGCCGGGCTCCCGGCGGAGATCTACGTCCCGGCCGACGTCAAGGCCTCGAAGCTGCGGGCCATCCGTCGGGCCGGCGCCGACGTCGTCCGGGTCGACGGCGACCGCGGCGACGTCACCGACGCCTGCATCGACGCCGTCGAGGCCGACGAGGGGTGGTACGCCAGCCACGCCTGGAACCCTGCCTTCATCGCTGGTACCGCGACGATGGCCTACGAGATCGCCCACCAGCGGGACTGGTCGGTGCCGGACGCCGTGGTGCTGCCGGTGGGCCACGGGACGATGCTCCTCGGCGCCTACCGGGGGTTCCGGGCGCTGCGGGCGGCCGGCTGGACCGACCGCGTCCCGCGGCTATTGGGCGCACAGGCAGCCGGCTACGCGCCGCTCGTCACGGCGCTGCACGGCGAGGCGGCCGCCGCCGGCGGCAACGACGCCGCCGACGGCATCCGAATCCGGGAGCCGGTCCAGAAGCGGGCCATCCTGGCAGCCGTCGAGGCCACCGACGGCGACGTCGTCGCCGTCTCGGAGTCGGCTGTCGAAACGGCGCTCGAGCGGCTCCACCGGGCGGGGTTCTACACCGAGCCGACCTGTGCGGTGGCACCGGCGGCGCTCGAGGTCTACCGCGACCGGGGCGTCGTCGACGACGGCGACGACGTCGTTCTCGCGCTGTCGGGTAGCGGGCTGAAGGGGTAGCGCCGCCGCGGCGCGAGGGTCACCACTCGGGGTGGGTCGGGCCGTCGAAGCCGCCGCGAACGAGCGGCCGGGCGACGTGGCGTCTGGCCCGCGGCGGAACCTCGTACCAGCCGACGGCCAGCTCGCGGTCGAGCGGCCGCTCGACGCGGCCGTCGGTGCTCGTCCCGCAGTCCCGACACCGGTAGCCCTGGCCGCGGCCGGCCGATTCCATGGTTCGCCCGCAGTCGGGGCAGGTCGGGGTCGCCGACTCGGTCTCCCGGCGGTCCCGGAGGGCGAACTTCTCGAGCTTCAGGGTACCGGAGGCCACCTCCCCACAGACGGTGATGTCGTCGCCGACGCGGAGCCGCCGCACCCGGTCGCGGAACCGTCCGGTCGGCTCGAAGGCGACACAGGGCAGTTCCGCGTCGTCGTCGGCGACCGCGAGGAAGACATGGCCGCCGCGGCGGGTCTCCGGGGCCGTCAAGACGGTCCCGTCGAGCCGGTAGGAGCGGCCGTCTCTCGCGCCCGCGACCGTCCCCGGGCGGAGGTGGGCGTCTGTGCCCTGGTTCGTGCGAAAACACCGGACTCGGGCGACCGGCTCGGCGTCGATGTCGGCGGCGACCGCCCGGCAGGCCGCCGCGTCGTCGCCCCGAATCCCGTACAGCACCGGCCCGGGTGTGTGTGGGACGCAGACCACCTTACCGGCCTCTCGGTCGACGGTGTCCCAGACGGCCGGATAGCGGGCGTCGGCGGCGTCGAAGACGGATTCGGCGTCGACGTCGCGGTCGGTGCCCCACCGCTCGGGGCGGCGGTAGGCGATGTGCTCGACGGTCCACTCGTCGAAGGCGGCCCGGGCGCCGACGGCCGCCAGCGCGCCGACGACGCCGCGACCGTTCCCCCAGGTTTCGGCGCGGTAGCCGGTTGTCTCGAGCAAACGACGGGCGTCCGCACGGGCATGGACGTCGGTGACTGCCCGGCGAGCGAACGTCGCGACCGCCGTCGGGACGTCGCCAGGGTCGTCGTCGGCCACGACGACGCCGGGGTTGGTGCGGTCGTCGGCCGTCTCGGCGGCCCCGTCGACGACGGCGGCGGCGACGTCGACGGCGGTCGACGGCGCGGCGTCGGTGTGGACCGCGAGCGCCGCGTTGCCGCGGGTCTTGTGCTCGACGGCGGGGTTGCAACGGACGAGCAGCACGCGCTCGACGGTCGCGCCCGCCTCGGCGAGCCGGCGGGCGACCGCGTCGGCGACGTACGTCGTACACATCCCCCGGCTTCGGGAGTCGGTGTCGTCGAGCCCGATGACGGTCACGACCGGTGGCTACGGGCCGCCGCGACAACGGCGTTTCGGTCCGTCGTCCGGGGACAACCGCGGGAGCGCACCGGTATGTGCGTGGGAAACACATTTAACCCGGGGACCTGGTAAGTACCCCTATGTCCCGGTCCGCACTGGTCGGTAACGTCACCTCGATGCTCGAGGACGCGGGATTCACGGTGAGTGACCGGTGTGCGATCCGCCCGAAGAGCTTCGACATCGCGGCCCGCCGGAAGAAGGACGTGGTGCTCCTGAAGGTGCTCGCAAACGTCGACGCCTTCGGCGGCCAGACCGGCGCGGAGATGCGCCGTCTCGGGGAATACCTCGAGGCGACGCCGATGGTCATCGGCCTCCGGACCAGAAACGAGGACCTCAAGCCGGGCGTCGTCTACTTCAGACACGGCGTACCGGTGCTGTCGCCGGACAGCGCCATGGACCTCTTCGTCGAGGAGGTGCCGCCGCTCATCTACGCCGCTCCCGGGGGACTGTACGTCAACATCGACGGCGAGCTGCTGTCGGACGTTCGCTCCGACCGGGAGTGGTCGCTCGGCCGGCTGGCCAGCGAGCTGAGCGTCTCCCGGCGTACCGTCTCCAAGTACGAAGACGGTATGAGCGCCAGCGTCGACGTCGCCGCCGAGCTGGAGGAGATCTTCGACCGGCCGCTGGCCAGCCCGGTCAGCGTCCTCGACGGCGCCGAGGAGGTCCGCGACGGCGTCGACGACCCCGACGAACCCGACGCCGACCCCGACGACGCCCATCTGATAACGGTGCTGACGCGGGTCGGATTCGACGTCCACCCGACCGTCCGCGCGCCGTTCAAGGCCGTCAGCGAGGACGAGGAGGGCGACCGGAAGGTGCTCACCGGCCACTCGGAGTTCAACCGCACCGCCGAGAAACGCGCCCGCATCATGTCCTCCGTCGGTCACGTCACCCGCACCCGGTCGGTGTACGTCGTCGAGCGGGCCCGCCAGGAGTCCGTCGAGGGCACCGCTCTCATCGAGCGCGAGGAGATGGAAGACATCGACGACGCCGAGGAGCTCGGCGACCTCATCCGCGAACGGGCCGCCCGGGCCTGACCGCGACCCATTCTCCGGCACTCGGCCGGCGGTCGTGTCGTCCGTCGGCAGCATTGCTATCACCGCGGACACCGCCGTCGTCGAGTAGAGCCGGGACGTTGCGTATCACTTAGACGCGTTGAATCAGACGTTCAGGGTCTATGCCGGCGGTCTTCGCGCCGAACGGTGCCCGATAGATGCGACAGTCATCGGAGCCGCATGCACCGGGCAGCCCCGGCACTCACGACCTCGGAGGACGATCTTGACGTGTGTCCTCCGTTTTCTCTGCTCCAACGAAATTCGTCGCGAGCTTTCGATCAATCTCGAAACTCGTTTTCAGCGGTACTCCGTGATTTCGAAGCGACTCGGTGTGCCGTGGAGTGCCGGCGTTCCGCTACCGTCGGGGGTGTACTCGCGGTTGCCCTGCCGACGCGGTCGGAGATGATAATTTTTAATATTTTACGCGGCCTACGTTGTTACATGAGCGTGGTCAGCGTCTCGATGCCGGAGGAGTTGCTCGATCGAATCGACCAGTTCGCGGACGACCACGGCTACACCGGTCGCAGTGAAGTACTCCGCGAGGCGAGTCGAAACCTCCTCGGCGAGTTCGATGACGAAAAACTCGAAGATCGAGACTTGATGGGCGTCGTCACCGTCCTCTTTGACTACGAGACGACGAGCGTCGAGGAAAAGATGATGCACCTCCGTCACGAGCACGAAGACATCGTCGCCTCGAACTTCCACAGTCACGTCGGCGGGCGTCACTGCATGGAACTGTTCGTGCTGGAAGGGTCGCTCGAAGAGATATCGACGTTCGTCGGGAAGATCCGGGCGACGAAGGACACGCTCACGATCGACTACTCCGTGCTGCCGGTGGATGACTTCGGCCCGCTCGCCGATATGAACTGATCCTTTTTCTCCCGCTACACTCATTTCAGCCCTAGCAACATCTACGTTCTCGAAACCCCCGAGTATTTTGTCGAATACACGGTCGTACCCGTCGGTATCGTGAACGCACAGATCAGCGAGCAACAGGTCCGAAAGCACCTGCGTCGATGGAGGTGAACACCCTCTTCTATCAAGACACGGCGGCATTCCGCGTCATGATTGTTATCTGCTTTGTGCTGGTACAGCAACTTTATTATACTTGCTACTAAAATTGGCAAATAAAAGATGGCGCACATTCACCTCGGGGAGGGCTCGTTTCCGCTATGGGCGCTGGTGCTCTGGACGCTGCTCGGCGTCGGAATGATCGGTACCGTCGTCTACCGGGTCCGGAAGGGCGGTATCGAGACGCATCAGATCGCGCTCGCCGGCATCGGCGCGGCCGCGAGTTTCGCCATCTTCCAGTTGAACATCCCTGTCTGGGGTGGCATTCACATGAACCTCACCGGCCTCGTGGGGATTCTCGCAGGACCGCTGCTCGGGGCGCTCATCGCGTTGGTCGTCAACATCTTTTCGGCGGCGCTCGGCCACGGTGCGGTCGGGCTGCTCGGCGCGAACACGCTCGTCAACGCGAGCGAAGCCATCGTCGCCTACTACGCGTTCAAGGCGCTGATGGGGATGGACTGGGACGTCTTCCCCGCCGGCGCCAGCGCGGCGACGCTCGGCCTCTCGGCGGGCGCCTTCCTGATGGGTGCGATCATCGTCATCAGCGGCGTGAACGGAAGCGCGCTCCCTCGCGGTGATCTGACGATCGCGGTCGCCGGCCTCGTCGGGCTCAACCTCGGCGTCGCCGTGATCGAGGGGCTCCTGACGGGCTTCATCGTCCAGTTCCTCGCCTCCGTGCGCCCCGACCTCGTCGGTCTCGCCGACCGTGACACCCCCGAGGAGTCGGCTGGGGTGACCGCCTGATGCAGCGCTGGAAGCAGTACGGTGGCCTGACCGGCCTGTTTACGGCCTTTCTGGCCGCCGGCTATTGGGGATTCACCGTAACCGGCGGCGCGCTACCGTGGGCCAAGCGGTCCGCGAAGGCCCTCCAGCGCGGCGTCCAGGAAGGCGGCGGGTCGCTCGTCGACTTCGGCCGCGGTATCGTGGTGGCCGGCCCCATCCGCAACGGCGGGATGATGCTCGAATTCGGCGCGCTCGTCCTCGTGTTGGTCGTTCTCGGTATCGGGCTGTACGTCTACGTCGACCGCTACGGCGGCTTCGAGGACGGAGAACGCTCAACTCGGTAACCGTGACGACGCTCTCGAACCACGTTCCCGACCCGCGGCTCATCACGGCGTTCGCCGAGCGGCGGGACGGGCCGCTACATCGCGTCAACCCCTGGACGAAGATAGGTATCGTCGGCGCACTCGTCCTCGCCGTCACGGTGGCCGACCGCCTCGCGCTCCTGGCCGGCCTGTACGGGGTCGTCCTCGTCGTCTACGGGCTCGCAGGGCTGCCGTATCGACGGCTGGCCGGCTGGTACACGCTCCCGCTGCTGTTCATCGTCTCCGTCGCCGGGCCGCTGGCGTTTCTCGAGCCGGGCACGCCGATCGGTGGCGCGCTCCCGACGCCGCTCGGTGAACTCTCGGTCACGTGGGAAGGGCTCGTGCTCTTCGGGGAGCTCAGCTGTCGGTCGCTCACGGTCGTCACGTTCACGCTGACGGCATCGATGACGACCAAATATACGGATGTCGCGTACATGCTCGGGCGGTTGCTCCCGCGGCCGATCGACCAGATCGCTCTCTTGACCTACCGGTTCACGTTCGTCATGCTCGAGACCCTCGAGGACCTCGTGAAGGTCGCTCTCTCCCGCGGTGCGAACTTCTCGGAGTTCTGGTCGAACAAACGACTGTACGCGAGAATCCTCGGCATGACGATGCTGTCGGCGATCGAGGGGTCCGAACGACTCGTCAAGTCGATGGAAGCCCGTGGCTACGACGGCGACATCACGCTGTACGGCGACGTCTCGCGGCCACCGATCCACGAACTGCTCGTCGTGATCGGATCGTACGTCGCCGTCATCGGCTACACGGTAGTCGCGGTCTACGGGGTGGGACCGTGAGTCGAGACGATTCACCGCTGGTCGACCTCCGGTGTGAGGCCCACACCTACCCCGACGGGACCGTCGGCATGCACGACGTCGACTTCTCGGTGTACCACGACGAGGTCGTCGCGCTCGTCGGCGGCAACGGCACGGGAAAGTCGACGCTGCTGGAGCACCTGAACGCGACGCTCGTTCCGGACGACGGCGAACTCGTCGTCGACGGCACGCCGATCACCGAAGACAACAAACCACACGCGCGGAGGAAGGTCGGATTCGTCTTCCAGGACGCCGATACGCAGCTCGTCGCCCCCACGGTCCTCGATGACGTGATGTTCGGCCTCCAGAACCACGGCGTCCCCGATGACGAGGCGAGAGAGCGCGCTCGCGAGGCGCTCGCAACCGTCGATGCGAGTCACCTCGAAGACCGGATCCCTCACTACCTGAGTGGCGGCGAGAAACGCCTCGTCGGCCTCGCCGGCGTGCTGGTGCTCGAACCGAGCGTAGTCGTGCTGGACGAACCCCTCGCAGGGCTCGACCCCGAGCGGTCCCGACTGGTCGCCGACCGGATCGAGCGGATCCACCGAAACGGCATCAGCGTCGTCCTGTCGACGCACGATCTCGACTTCGCCGCGACGGTCGCGGATCGCGTCTGTGTGATGGCCGACGGCAACGTCGCCGGGAGTGGGACCCCTGGAGAGGTGTTCTACGACGACGCGCTGTTGGCGGAGTCGAACCTCCACCCACCGAGTGCAGTCCGTGTGGCTCGCGATGTAGGACTGGGCACTACCGCACGGCCGGTGACGGAAACGGATCTCGTGTCGCTCCTCACGGAAGCCGATGGTGTGGAGCCCGTACAGAGCCCCTCACGCGATGGCGGCGGACACGGCTGAGAGCCGTCTTCGGCATCTCGCGCCGCTTCCTCGACGGATCGAAACCGTCGTGCTGCGGTACGGGTGAATGGTCGGATCGCGGCGATCATCCACGCTCGCGATCGACCTCGCGGGAACGATGTTCGACTTCAGGCATTACGTTCCGTAGTTCCGACTCGACCCGGTCGTCGTACTGTCGATAATCTCGGACAGCCCGACGGCCACATCGTCGGTCGCCTGCTCACTGGCGCTGTACGGACTCGGCCGGTCGAACGAGTAGCTGAATGCAATTTGAGAATCCCCACCGCTCCGGTCGAAACACCGCCAGATAATCCGGAAGATCGCGGGCACGGGATCGGTTCTGGTTCTATTCGAACTGTGGGCACCGATCGACGGATTTTCTATAGCGGTATTTGGTATACCTCATAAACGCCGGCGGAGACGAAGGGGGTTTCAACGGCCGCCGCCCACCCTTGGGTATGACGGAGACGATTCGGTTGGCGACGCGGGGGTCGGAACTGGCGCTGCGGCAGACCCAGCGCGTCGCCCGGGCGCTGGAAAGTCACCGCCGGGAGGTCGAACTCGTGGAGGTGGAAACGACCGGTGACAGCGTCCGCGACGAGCTTATCCACCGACTCGGGAGGACGGGCGCGTTCGTCCGCAGCCTCGACGAGGAGGTCCTCGACGGCGGGGTCGACGCCGCGGTCCACTCGATGAAGGACATGCCGACGGAGTTCCCCGAGAAGCTGGCGGTGGCGGGCGTCCCCGAGCGGGCACCGGCCGGCGACGTCCTGTTGACCCCGGGCGGCGCGACGCTGTCGGAACTGCCCGACGGCGCGACGGTCGGCACCTCGAGCCTGCGGCGGAAGGCCCAGCTGCTTTCGTCCCGGCCGGACCTCGCGGTCGAGCCGCTGCGGGGCAACGTCGACACGCGGGTCGAGAAGCTGCTGGCGCCGGCGCTGCAGGCCGAACACCGGCGGCGGCTGGAAGCCGAAGAGGAGGGCGATTCGAGTTACGACCGGACGGCCGAGGAGTGGTTCGACGACCGCTCGGAGCTGGAGCGGCGGGCGCTAAGCCGGGAGGTCGACGTCGCCTTCGACGCCATCGTCCTCGCGGAGGCCGGCCTCGAGCGGATGGGCCTGCTGGAGCGGCTCGAGTTCGAGCGCCTCGCCCCGTCGTTCGTCCCGGCGCCGGGTCAGGGCGCCGTCGCGGTGACGGCCCGGGCGGACGATGTCGTCGACGACCTCCACCACGAGCTGGACCACCCGCGGACGCGGGTCGAAACCACCGTCGAGCGGACCGTCTTGGAGACGCTCGGCGGCGGCTGCGTCGCGCCGGTCGGTATTTACGCGGTCCTGCAAGGCGAGTACGTCCACGTGCGGGTCCGCGTGCTCTCGCAGGACGGCACCGAGGAGGTCGAAGCCACCCGCGACCTGCCGGTCGAG
Organism: Halobacteriales archaeon QS_4_69_225; assembly: GCA_003020965.1. Lineage (GTDB taxonomy): Archaea > Halobacteriota > Halobacteria > Halobacteriales > Haloarculaceae > Natronomonas. The sequence continues at coordinate 101,446 of PXRL01000010.1, read as the reverse complement.
CGCCACGCCGAGGCCGCCGTCGAGCTGGCAGAGGAGCTGGCCGACCGCGGCGCCGCCGACCTCGTCGAGCGCGCCCGTCGGGAGGGCGACGGATGACCGGGAAGGTCTACCTCGTCGGCAGCGGCCCCGGCGATCCCGAGCTGCTGACGGTGAAGGCCCGCCGGCTCGTCGACGAGGCCGACGTCGTGCTGCACGACAAGCTACCCGGCCCGGAGATACTGACGTCGATCCCCGAGGCGAAACGCGAGGACGTCGGCAAGCGGGCCGGCGGCGAGTGGACGCCACAGGAGTACACCAACCACCGGCTCGTCGAGCTCGCCGAGGCGGACAACACGGTCGTCCGGCTGAAGGGCGGCGACCCCTTCGTCTTCGGCCGCGGCGGCGAGGAGGCCGAACACCTCGCGGCCAACGACGTTCCCTTCGAGTACGTGCCGGGCGTCACGAGTGCCGTCGCCGGCCCAGGCGTCGCCGGCGTTCCCGTCACGCACCGCGATTACACCTCCTCGGTGTCGTTCGTGACCGGCCACGAGGACCCGACCAAGGAGGAGTCGGCCATCGACTGGCACGCTCTCGCCGAGACCGGCGGGACGCTCGTCGTGCTGATGGGCGTCGGGAAACTGCCGGCCTACACCGGCGAGCTGCTCGACGCCGGGATGGACCCGGAGACGCCCGTGGCGCTGGTCGAGCGGGCGACCTGGCCCGGCCAGCGCGTTGCGACCGGCAGCCTCGCGGACATCGTCGAGGTCCGCGACCGCGAGGAGATCGAGCCGCCGGCGATCACCGTCATCGGCGACGTAGCGGCCACGAGAGCGCGTGTAGCGGCGTTCCTGCGGAACGGCCCCGATACCGGGGAGGACAACCGATAAACCACATGTCGCGATACCAAATCGCGCCCGTCGCGAGACTCGGAGGCAACGACGACGATGGCTGAGACGGTGGCGTTCTTCCGGCCGGACGACGAGCGGGCCGCCGAGGCGGCCGAGATCGTCGAGGAGTTGGGCGCCGAGCCGCTGTCGGACCCGATGCTCGCCATCGAGCCGACCGGCGCGGTGCCCCGCGAGGACGCCGCCGTCACCGTCCTGACGAGCAAGACGGGCGCCGAGCTGGTCAGCGAGGCCGGCTGGGAGCCCGCCGGCGAGGTGGTCGCCATCGGGTCGGCGACCGCCGGGGCGCTGACGGAGGCCGGCTACCGCGTCGACCGGGTCCCAGAGGAGTTCTCCTCGGCCGGCCTGGTCGCGGAACTCGCCGACGAGGTCGCGGGCCGGCGGGTCGAGGTCGCCCGTTCGGACCACGGCTCGGCGGTGCTGACCGACGGGCTGGCCGACGCCGGTGCCTACGTCCACGAGACGGTGCTCTACCGGCTTGTCCGGCCCGATGGGGCGGGCGAGGCCGCCGAGGCGGCCGCCGAGCAGATGCTCGACGGCGCCTGCTTCACCTCCTCGCTGACCGTCGAACACCTTCTGGAGGCCGCCGCCGACCGGGACGTCCGCGAGGCCGCCGTCGCCGGGCTGAACGACGCCGTCGTCGGGGCCATCGGCGAGCCGACCCGCGAGGTCGCCGAGACCCGCGGTATCGCTGTCGACGTCGTCCCCGACACGGCCGACTTCGAGGCGCTCGCCGCCGCGGTCGTCGAGCGGCTGTAGGCACATGATGGTTATCGCGCCGGCTCCCCGCACCCGCCGGGATAGTGTTTAGTGAGGAGGGATTGGCGTCTTTCGGCGGTGACGGTGGCGTTTCCGAACGCCCCCTCCCGCTCGCGGGCTGCGGCTCACGGCTCGCTTCGCTCGCCGGCAGAGCGACGCTCTGCCGAGCCCTCGCTCGCTTCGCTCGCGAGGACGCCGTTCGCAACGTCGAGATACCTCGCTGCCGCTCGGTATCTCGCAACGCCTCGCTGCGCTCGCGTGTCGTCGCTCCGTGCGTCGCTCCTCCCGCTCGCTTCGTTCCGAGGCCTCTCTCGCTACGCTCGTTCGGCCTCGCGCCGCGAGCGGTCGGCCCCGTTCGAGCCCCGCCTGACACCAGCTGACCGGCCGGCTTTCGAGTGACCGAACGCCCCCCGCCGGCAGCCCACGGTTTATGTCCGAAGCCGCGCAACCAACGCACGATGGACGCTCCGGTGCCGGAACTCGAAGCGCGAGCGCGGGCGTGTGCGGATGCCCTCCTGGAGGCCGAGGAGGTACTGCTGGCGTCGCACATCGACGCCGACGGACTGACCAGCGCCGCCGTCGCCGCGACGGCGCTCCGGCGTGCGGAGATTCCCTTCGAGACGGTCTTCGAGAAGCAGCTGGACGCCGATTCGGTCGCGGGCATCGCCGCCCGCGGGTACGACACCGTCCTGTTCACGGACTTCGGCAGCGGCCAGCTGGACGTCATCGCCGACCACGAGGCGGCGGGCGAGTTCCGGCCGGTCATCGCCGACCACCACCAGCCGGCCGACGCCGACACCCGACTCCACCTCAACCCGCTGCTGGAGGGCATCGACGGTGCCTCGGAGCTGTCCGGCGCCGGCGCGGCGTACCTCCTCGCGCGGGCGCTGGCGGCGCGCGGGCCCGAAGCCCGGCTATCGAACCGCGACCTGGCGGCGCTGGCCGTCGTCGGCGCCGTCGGCGACATGCAGGCCTCGGGGGGCGAACTGCACGGCGCCAACGCCGCCGTCGTCGCGGAGGGCGTCGAGGCGGGCGTTCTCTCGGAGACGAGGGATCTCTCGGTGTACGGCAAGCAGACCCGGCCGCTGCCGAAGCTGCTGGAGTACGCCTCCGACGTCCGGATCCCGGGAATCACGGGCGACGAGCGCGGTGTCATCTCCTTTCTCGACGACCTCGAGGTCGACATCCGGGCCGACAGCGGGTGGAAGCGGTGGGTCGACCTCACCGACGACGAGAAGCGGGCGGTCGCCAGCGCCCTCGTCAGACACGCCGTCTCCCGCGGCGTCCCGGCGTTCAAGATCGACCGCCTCGTGGGGACGACGTACGTTCTCGAGGAGGAAGCCGTCGGGACCGCGCTGCGGGACGCAAGCGAGTTCTCGACGCTGCTGAACGCGACGGCCCGCTACGAGCGTGCCGACGTCGGCCTGGCGGTGTGTCTCGGCGGCCGCGGCGAGGCGCTGGAGCGGGCCCGCGAGCTCCTGCGGACCCACCGGCGCAACCTGTCGGAGGGCGTCGAGTGGGTCGAGGAACACGGCGTCACGACCGAAGGGCATCTCCAGTGGTTCGACGCCGGCGAGGAGATCCGCGAGACCATCGTCGGCATCATCGCGGGCATGTCGATGAGCGCCGACGGGGTGTCGCGCGACGTTCCCGTCGTCGCCTTCGCGCGGAAAGACGACGCGGAGACGAAGGTCTCGGGCCGCGGCACCGGTGCGCTCGTCGGCCGAGGACTGGACCTGTCGGTCGTCATGCGCGAGGCCGCCCGGGCGGCCGGCGGCGACGGCGGCGGCCATGATATCGCCGCCGGCGCGACCATCCCCGCCGGTAACGAGGCGGAGTTCATCGAGCGCGCCGACGAGGTCGTCGGCGAGCAGTTGGGCTGAGTCGTCCGCGGGCCGTGCAGCCCGCTCACCGGGTCGTTCTACGGTTCGTCGCCATCGGGCGGTGCACGTTGGTGTCGAAGCGTGGAGTCCGGCATGGACTCGGGACCGGCGGGTTCGGCCCGAATCCCCCGGAGGATAGATTTGATGCGCGCCTTCTGTTTAAATCCGTATAGACTGTACAAAACGAGTTATACATCGTCCCGATCTCGCCACTCTTCGACCGGCAGTACGGTCGTGAGCCGGTCGGTCACGCTCGGATCGATCACCCCGGCCAGCTCCATCGCCTCCGACTCGTGCGTTTCGAGGTCGAGTACACTCCGGAAGAACCACGAAAGCATCACGTAGGACCCGTGTAAGTCCGTTCCTCGCTCACGGCCCGCGTCCGTGAGCGTCGCCCCCTCGTACGGTTCGTACATCACTAGTCCTCGATCATCGAGACGCTGGAGCATCTCCGTCACCGACGGCGGGGACCTGTCGAGTCGATCAGCTATGACTCCGGACGCGACTGGCGGTTCATTACGCCGTGATTCCATGTACACAGCCAGCAGGTACAGCTCTGCCCCGCTCATCTCGTTTCGGATCCGTCCGACGTCGCTCGTGTCGATCCCCCGGCGTGACCGGTCGACGCCGTCTCGGTGTCCGTCACGTCGTCACCGTCGCCGAAGAGCACGGGAGACACCCATGCCCACGCCGCTGTACGCCATCGACGGGGCCCGTCACCCATCGGTCACGCCCTCCGAACCAGATGATCCCGCACGGTTCGTTGGCACTCCCGACACGTGTCGTCGAGTGTCGCGACGGTCACCAGCACCGGATGGTCGACCGGGAAATCCTGGTACAGATACGGAACGAGGCTTCGGTGGCGCACGCCGGCATCGGTACCGTTGTTCGTCGTTTTCTGGAGGAATTCCTGCCGATCGCGGGCGACTTCCTCGCAGCGGTCGCGATGGCCGGCCAGCGTCTCGTGACGCCGTTGCAGCGCGTCGAAGCCGAGGTCGGTCAACGGCGACTCGTTCGCGTTGACGATCCAGTCGATGATATCGGCGACCGTCTCGGCCGCCTCGTCGAGGTGTTCGTCCTCCCGATCGAGCGCGTTCCGTAGCGCCGTCGCCTCCGACCGACGGGACCGGGCTTCGGCGAGGACCACCCCTTTGAGTTCCGGCGTGAACGAGGCCGCTGTCGTCGGCGTGAGTGCCACGGCAATCGCGTCGGTGAACTCCTCGCGGATCGTTTCGAGTAGCGGTTCGGTTCCGCCGACGTCGGCGACACTGTGCGGCCGGATCGTCTCGGCGAAGATCGTTCGCACGGCTCGACAGCCGTCGGAGTCCGACGCGTCCGCGGAGAGGTGGGTGGCTCCACTGGCTGTCGTGATACCTGCCATCGATGACGGCGTCCGATCGGGCTGTAGCTTCTGTCCCCGACGGATGAACGTCTCGTAGGAACGCAGTTTCTCGTCGATGGCCTCCCGCTCGGATCGAGCGCGCGTTCGCGCTTGCCCGATGTAGGTGTCGACGGCCATCTCACACCGCCCCGTCGATCGGTACGCTCACGAGGCCGTTCCGGTCGTCCACGTCCCCGAGGCCGAGCGTGAGTCGCCAGCCGCCGTCCACGGCGGTCACCTGGATGGACCGTGCGGGCCGCTCCGTGTAGTGCCGGCACAGTTCGAGAGTTAGCGGCAGCACGGGGAGTCGGCCGTCGTGCGCTTCGAGGGCGTATCCGGAGATCTGTACGACGACGGATTCCGCACCGCCGCCGAGGTCGATCGAGTACGGCGAGCGGGTGTACCCCTCGATGACTCCCCGCCGGTCGAGTGCTGTAAGCGTCGCATCGAGGGGATCGACGTCGTCGGTGGGCGACTCGAGTCGGGCTGCGGTGTCAGCGATGAGTTCGGCCTGGTCGGCGACGGAGAGGTGCTCGTCGAGTTCGCCGGCCATGCTCTCGAGCAGACACAGACAGAGTTCGTCGGGATCACCGACGGTCTCGGCGTGCGCGAAGTACGCGTCCATAACGGCATCCTCGACGGCGCCGTAGCCGTGGTCGGAGAGCGTCTCGAAGACCACTGCAGCGACGCGGTGACAGAACGCGACGAGTTCGCGGCCGACCGACGACGAGCGGTCGACGGTCGGCTCGGCGAGCGCTGCCGGATCGGTAGACCGTGAGTCACGGCGCGCCTCGATACGCGCACGTCGAGTCCGGATATCCACGGCCTGACACGCGACGATGTCGTAGTACGGGACCTGCGAATCGTACCGACGCAGCGCCTGCCGGTACTGGGTGGTCGCCTGTGCGGCCGCCCTCGCCGTGGCCCGCGTGTCGAACCGGAGGTCCGAAGCAGGGACGGGACGGTCGCCGTATCGCGCACAGACGAGGTAGTACTCACCGTCGTCGCTGGCCAGTGACTCGATGTGATCTCGAATCTCGGCGAGTGTCGTGCCGATCATGGAAGGGATCCTCGTACTACTGACTCGGAGGGACGAAATCCGGTCGGGTGACTTCGACCGCCGTTTCCTCCCGCCGCGACTGAACCGGCGATATCGACGGCTGGATCGCTGCTCGTTCGTGGTCCGGCCGGCGTCGGAAACGGTGTCCGTTCGGTCATGCGTCGTCGTTATTCTTCGAGGCTCGAGTGCGTCTCCTGCTCGTCGGGGTGCGGCTCGGCGAAGCGGTCTCGCATCACGGTCAGAGACTCCGATTCGCGGTGCGCTCGCTCCTCCTCGTCGATCTCCTCACAACCGGGCGGCAGGTCGCGCCCGCGGTCGGTGAAGTAGCCATCGGGAGCGACCCAGTCGTGGTAGAACGGTCGGTCGTCGTCTTCGAGGATCGTCACGCCGACCTCCGCGCCGTGGCCGGCACAGACGATCGCCTGATGCGGCTTCTCGGCGAGCCGGCCCGCCGCGTACAGCCCCTCGACGCCGGTTCGGCCGCGCTCGTCGACGTCGACGAACGCCTTCCCGCGGTCGATGATTCCGACGTCGTCGACGCCGTCGAGGTAGCCGACCTCGTTTTTCGTCGCCGCCACGACGTATTCGGTGCGGTAGCTGTCACCGGCCTCTGTTCCGACCGTGAACCCGGATTCGTCATTGATCTTCTCGACGCGAACGACGGTGTCTTCGGCGCGCTCACAGCCGGCCGTCTCGGCCTGTTCGCCGAGCAGGTCGAGCAGCTGGCGGGCGTTGACGCCGGCGGGGAAGCCGGGGAAGTTCTCCACGTGCGCGTTACGTCGGAGGATCGACTCGCCGGCATCGACGACGAGCGTCTCGAGGCCGTGACGGGCGGTAAACGTCGCTGCCGAGAGGCCGGCGACGCCGCCGCCGACGACGACCACGTCCGGTGGAACAGTGCTCATGGGTCAGATGTCACCGTTGATGACGTCAGCGTCGCGCTGGCGGTCGAACAGCTGTTCGTCCGTCGGGAACCCGCCAGAGACGATGGTGTCTTCGGGCGTACTCCCGAATTTGACCGACCTCGTCGGCTCGATCGAAACACTGTAGAACTCTTCGGCCGTCGCATCTCCACTCTCACTACTGGAACCGCCACACCCAGCGACCGCACCGCCGCCGCTGACCGTCTCGGTCGCTTGTACGTACTTATCGTACGTCGTTTTTGCATCTGATGACTGCGTCACGCCTTTTAGGCTTACCTAAACACTTAAAACTCTTCCGGATTTTAGGCCTACCTAAAAAAGCGGGCGGCCGGCCCGAAACGAAGTGCCATCGTCGTCCGGGGCCGTCGTTCAGTGGGGCCGGTTCAGGGGGTTCGGGACCTCCGAATGCGAATACGTACGACTCCGGTCCGAGAGCCGCATCTGGGTCATACACTTGTAGTTCCACGTCGGCGCGAACAGGGCAGCTTCTGCTTCGGTGATCCAGTCGGCGGGAATATCGGTCTCGCGGAGTCGGTCGAGGGTGTCGGCACAGACGGCCGAAATCTCCCGCCAGCGGTCGGCTTCGGACGCACCGGTCCATCCACAGACCGCTCGGACCAGTTCGGCGAGGTGGTTCTGGAACAGCGCGTAGGTGAGTTTGTCGTACGCCGGGTCCGGTCGTGAGACTGTCGTCACGGAGCCAGGGTACGGATCGAAGTCGAAGCCACGTGCCCGCAGTCGATCGATCGCAATCCGTGTCCCGCCGAAATCCCGCGCGAGAACCCGCGTCGGTTCCCCGTTCCGGAAGACGACGACACAGTTCTGGAGATGTGCCTCCATCCCGATCCCGTAGCCGACGAGGAGTCCGAGATAGCCCGGAACCACCGTCCGAGCGTACGACCGGAGAAACGAACGGGCTGCTGCCGGCGTCCGGTCGTCGAGAAACGACGCCACGACCGGTCTCTCTTCGAGCGGCGAGCGGGCGACCAGCGCGGAGGGGACGACCGGCAGGGCGTCGTCGGCCACCACCGTCTGTGGGTTCTCGCGAGCCAGCGCCGAGAGGTGCCGCGCGTCGTCGTACCCCTCGCCATCGGCGTGTGGTCCGCCTGGCGGGTGGAAACAGGCGCTTGCAGCTTCCGGCAGTGCCGTGAGGCTGTGGTCGCCAGCCGACAGCACGGTCTTCAGAATTTCGCTGAACGGCGGCCCGTTGTGGATGGTCTGTGGCGAGATCGTTCGTACCGTCCCGGTGGTCTGAACGCCTAATGCGACCTTCAAATGGGGCCGTGGGCCCTCGCCGGTCGTCGACCGTGGAACGAGTGTGCGGAGCGAGACCGTCGCGTCGGCCGGCAGCGAGACCTCGGGGACGGGCACGACTGCGTCACACCGTCGTGCATCGGCGTAGCGCTCCGGGAGTACGTGCTGGTACTGCCAGGGATGGACGGGCAGCACGGAGACGGTGTCCGGATCGAGTCCGACGCGGGATACGGCGCGTTCGACGGCCGGCTGGAGGCCGGGGACGTGGTCGTAGAGGCGGGCCGTGAGCGAAGGGCTGGCGTCGGTACTGGCGGTCGAGACGTGATCGGCACGGAGGGCGACGAACCGGAGGTTCGGGGTAGCCTCGTATTCGGAGCCGTAGGCGACGATCTCCGCCGGCCGAAGTCCGTCACGGAGCTTCGCCCCCGGATGGAGCGGATGCCCCTCGACGACCAGCTGTTCGGACCGGACGAGCGGGTCCCGACCGGCGCTGAGATACTGCCGCACCGACTTCCATCCCTCGGCCGCTACCTGGTGCCGGATCGCCCTCTCTCTGCATTCGCGCTGCGTGTAGGACAGCGCCAGGTTGGCGACGCTGTTTTCGACCTCCTCGGCGAATCGGCGTCTGTCTCCGAGGGTCGCCCCCGACAGTCGGCCTGCCGACCAGAGACGATCCAACAGTTCGGTCGGTCGGCGGACGGGCGTGACCGTCCCCTCGCTGTACCGGACGACGGTTCCACACGGATCGAGGCGGTCGAACGCCCACTCGTCGGCGACGGGCACCACCAGTGCGCCGTCGGATGCCGACAGCGGGGCCACGAGGAGCGCGGACGCCTCGGCCGGCAGCGCGGAAAAGCGATCGCACACCGTCTCCAGGGACCCCCCGGGTGGAGTGGGAAGCTCCAGATCTCGATCGGTCGACCCCGATAGCGGATAGACGACCGACTCGCTGCCGAGGCCGCCGATATCCTCACGGACGATGCTCGCTACCAACCGGTGCATGATCGACCGACGGGCAGCCGGCAGCGCACCGTGGTACTGATCGAGGAGACACCCCTGTTCGTTGTTCCGCTCCAGTACTGGTACGGCAGCTGCCAGCTTCGACTCGACCACGGACAGCGGTGGCTCCACCGGGTCCAGCGTCACCGAATCCGTCATCGTCCGTCCTCCCCTGGTTTCGCGAGCGGATTCGGGACGGTAGTCCGACAGTACTCCCGGACCGAGCCCCGTATTCGCATCGCCGTCAGCGCCTTGTGGACGAGCGTCTCGGCGAACAACGACTCCCTGTCCGCACCGACGCGGGCTGACGAAACCCCGGCTGTGGCCAACTGCTCGAACGTTCGCTCACAGCAGCCCCTGACACGCTCCCAGCAGGCCGCGTCGGTTACCGGTTCGCTGTCGGCCAGCCGCCCGACGAGTTCGCCGATCTGATTCTGGAACAGCGAATACCAGAGTTTCTCGCGTGTCACAGCCAGTTCGGTGGTGATGACAGTCGAGTCAGGGTACGGCGAGAGGGAGCATCCCGCGTCGGTGAGTCGTGGTTCGTGGACTCTCACGCCACCGAAATCACTCACCAGCGCGCCGGTCGGACTGGCGCCGTCGAACACGATGTACGTGTTCTGGAGATGGGCCTCCAGCGCGATACCGTGAGTGACGAGCAGACCGAGCGCGCCCGGAACGACGGCGTCGAGATACGCGTCGAGGAATCCCTCGACAGCGGCAGTCCGGTCGGTGATCTCTCGGGCCCTCGCGAACGCGTCGATGGTCGCCGAAAGCAGTTCGGGGTCGCCGGACGGAGCGGTCGCCAGGAGACTCGCGGCCGTGACGACCGCATCCTCGGCACCGACGACCGGGTGGGAGTGGGGATGTTGTCGGAGGAGTGCCGAGAGATGGCGCGCGTCGTCGTAGCCGTCGCCGTCGGGGTGGGGACCATCGGGCGGGTGGTAGCAGGTCGCCGCGAGTTCCCCGAGCACGCCGAACGAATCGACCGAAAGCGACGCCACGGCACGCCGGAGGAGGCCGGTTAGCTGGGGGCCATTGGCGACGGCGTGGGGCGATAGCGTCCGGACGGCGTTGGTCGTCTGGACTCCCAAGGCGAGTTTGAGATGCGGTGGGTGATCGGTGGCCGTCGCCCCGGGCTCGGGGACCACCGTCCGGATGGACAACAGCGGCGACGCCGGTCGGGACACACCCGACATCGGGACGACCGTGCCGCGACGGCGCTGGTCGCCGTACCGCCGACTGACCACCCGACGGAGCTGCCAGGGATGGACCGGCAGAACGGCGTACTCCTCGACCGCCCGGCCACTCGGGATCGCGGCTGCGACCGCTGCTTCGAGATCGGGGTAACACGCCAGGAGCCGCTCGGTGAGTCGGGTCTCGTCGACGGACGCTGTCATCGCGGTGTCGGTGTGAACGGCGACGAACCGGAGGCCGATGCTGTCGGTGTGCTCCGGTGTGAACGCGAGTGCTTCCGTCGGTGTCATCCCGTGTCGGAGTTTCGCCCCCGGATGGAACGGGTGGCCCTCGGTCACCAGCCGATCCATCGCTGCCGTCGTATCCGCGCCAGGAGCCTCACCCTCGGCTACCGGTGTCGGCACCTCCGGGAGCGATCGCCACTGGACACGCTCGCCGAGCCGTGCCAGCCCGAGATTGGCGACGCTCTCTCCGAGTTCGGTCCTGAACCGGTCGGGGGCCTCGGGTGCGTCGAAGGCGTGCTCCCGGTCGAGAAAAGGGACCAGCGACTCCGGGGAACCGACCGGTTCTGTCGAGTTGACCCGACAGGTCACCGCCGGCGAGACGAACGAGAGCCGCTCGAACGCCCGTCGGTCGGCGACGGGCGCGGCGACGACGGCCTCGGAGGCGGGAAGCCGGAGCAGGAGTACCCTGTCAGCCCCGTCGGCATCCGGGAGCCGCGCAGCGAGGGCGTCGCCGTCGAGCGAGGCTAGCGGTTCGTCGTCGATTTCGGATAGGTCCGGGTCCGCCGCGTCGACGACCAGCGAGTCCGGAAGCGCGTCCGGCCGGTCGCGAGCAAGACCCCCGATCAGTCGTGTCAGCACCCCCCACCGCGCGGCCGAGAGTTCGCGCCGATACGCCTCGTCAGGGGGCGAGGACAGGTCATGGCGGCGCGCGTACTCGAACGCCGCAGCCAGCCCCGCTCGCTCCTGTTCCGTCAGTTCCCCGTGTGCTACTGGCGGCCGCTCTTCGACCGCCGGTCCGCTCAACAGTCGTGTCACTACCCCCGGATTTTAGGTCGACCTAAATAACTCTTTTCAGTTTTAGGCAGACCTAAAATGATAAGTCGGAGGCGGGGACAATGGGAGGACATGGCACCGCTCGTCCGACGGCCCAGCGCCACGTTCGTGGCTCTGTCGTCCACGTCCGTGGTCCGCGCGTACGGCTACGCGCTGACGGCGACGTACCTGTCGTTCTACGCAGCCGTGTTCGACGCCTCGGGCCTCTGGATCGGGGCGTTCACGACCGCATTCGCGGTCGCACAGACCGGGACGACGGCGGCGCTGGGAGCGTGGGCCGACGGCGAGCGGGTTCGGAAACTGCTCGTCGGTGCCGCCCTCGCCAGCGCGGCGACCTACGTCGGGTTCGTGTTCGTTGTCGGCGAAGTGACACTCGTCGCGGCACGGATCGCACAGGGGGTCACGGTGAGTGTGCTGTTCGTGTTGGGGACCGCCGTGGTCTCGGGTCGGGCGGCGTCGGACGACCGCGGCCGGCAGGTGGGACTGTTCAATCAGGTCGGTGCGTTGGCTGGCGGCCTCGGGACCGCCAGCGCTGGTATCATCTACGAATCGGCGGGGTTCGCCCCCGGCTACCTCCTGCTGGCCGCCGTGAGCCTAATCAGTGCCTGGGTGTTGGCGCGGACCGACTTGGGTGTCGACGACTTCGAGGCCGCCGGTGGGGTCGCCGCCTACCGGCGGCTGGTCGAGCGCCCTGCCGTCCACGGGGTCGCCGCGTTCCGCGTGGGCTTCGGCTTCGCCAAAACCGCGGTCAGGGTGTATCTGCCCATCTACGCATACCTCGCGGTATCGCTGTCGCCGGCGGCGGTCGGCGTCGTCCTCACCGCGCCGCGGGTCGCCCGAACGGTCTGTCAGGGGTACGCCGGCTCGTTGGCCGATCGCGTCGGCCGACGCCCCCTTCTGATCACGGCCGCGATCGGCTATACTGCCACCGCGACGGCCGTCCCGCTCGCGGGCTCGCTCGAAACCCTGACCGCCTGTGCCGCCCTGTTCGGCCTCGCCGACGCTTGCCGGATCCCCGCGAGCGTCGCGCTGTTCACCGAGGCCGGAACCGCCTCGCGGGCCGTCACGTCGCTGTCGCTCCGCAGCCTCCTCTGGAAGCCGGGATCGGTCCTCGCACCCGTCTTCGCCGGTGTCCTCCACGACGTCGTGAGCATCCACGCTGTCTTTTATGCGACCGCCGCCGCCGTCGTCGGGACAGTTGCGGTCGCCGCCTCGCTCGACGGCAGCCGACCGGCGCCCGAACCATCCCCCAGCGGTGACTGAGCCGGGTTACTCCGATGGGCTTTTGTATTTTTAGGCTGCCCTAAAACGTATGGCGGACGATTCGGCGACCCACGAGGCACCGACGCGGCGAGACGCGATCAGGTACGGCGGCGCGGTCGTCGGCGGTGGAGTGCTCGCCGGGTGTGCCGGGCAGTCGGACCCCCAGTCGACACCGACACAGAACGCGGGAAAGGAAAGCTACTCCGTCTCGATGGAACCGATGGGACCGGTCACTTTCGACGGGCCACCGGAGGATTGGGTGGCGCTGCTGCCGAGTTATGCTGACATGGGGATAGCGCTAGATGCAGGCCAGACGCTCGGGATCCAGCTGCCCTACCGCTACGCCAGTCACTTTTACGATGAGCTTCCCGGCGTCGAGTACGATCCCGACGCCGTGACGACCCTCAATCAGGACGGCGTCGACAAGGAGCGGTTCTACGAGATCGACGCCGACGTCCACTTCATGGAGCCGAACCAGCTGATCCACTGGTACGACTGGGATGAAAGTGACATCGAGGAAATCGAGCGCAACGTCGGACCGTTCTTCGGAAACTTCATTCGGCGGCGTAGCGACGGGTGGCACGACTATCCGTACTACTCGCTGTACGGGGCGTTCGAGAGGATCGCCGAGGTGTTCCGACGCGAGGAGCGCTACCGACAGTTCAAGTCCTTCCACGACGAATTCCTGTCGGACCTGCAGGAGCGACTGCCCGAGGAGACCCCGGAAGCGACGCTGCTGTACCCGGCCGACGAGACCCCCGAGACGTTCTACCCCTACCAGCTCTACGACGGCGGCGTCGGCAAGAAGCAGTGGCGGGACCTGCGGTTGCGTGACGCCTTCGAGGGGACCGACGTGGGCCACTACTCGGCCGACACGAGCCTGCAGGTCGACTTCGAAACACTGCTCGACATCGACCCGGACGTGCTGCTGATCCGCGGCCAAGAGGAGCGTGATCGGGCGGCCTTCGAGGAACACGTCGTCACACCGCTGGAAGAACACACGGTAGGAAGCGAACTCACCGCCGTCCAGAACGGCGCGATTTACCAGGGTGGCTACCTCGATCAAGGCCCGATCATCAACCTCTTCCAGACCGAACAAGCCGCCCGGCGGATCTTCGACGACGAGTTCACCGAGGACGAACTGTTCGACCGTCAACGCGTCGCAGACATCATCAACGGAGAGGCCTGACCGGCTCTCGATCGTCCGGCCGTCCGGGGATCGGTAGGCCGGTCGGTTCAGGTCGGTCACGAACGGCTCGGAGATGCACACGACGGGGTGGGCCGACACCGATCTCGGGTTTCCGGTCGACAGCTTCCCCGGTCAGGACGCTGCCAGCACCAACTCGCCCTTTGGGCCGTCCGCGTCGAGCGAGTCGATCATCACTCGGCCTCGGACGCATCCGCCGGAGAGCGTTCGGCTTCTTCGGCGTCGTGCCGCGCCCGAAGCGGCGTGACTCGTGGCCCGCGCTCGGTGACGTCGACCTCCGCGTCGATCTCGAACACGTCCGCGAGCAGCTCCTCGGTGACCACCTCCTCGGGTGTCCCGCGTGCCTGGATCGCGCCGTCCTCGAGCGCGACCATCTCGTCGGCGAGTCTGGCCGCCTGCTCGATGTCGTGGAGGACGACGACCACGGTGATGTCGCTCTCGTCGCGCAACGTCTCGACGATCTCCATCACCTCGAGTTGGTGGTGGAGATCGAGAAACGTGGTCGGTTCGTCCAACAGCAGCACGTCGGTATCCTGGGCGAGCACCATCGCGACCCACGCGAGTTGCTTTTGACCGCCGCTGAGACTGCCGACCTCACGCCCGCGGAGATGGCCACAGCCGGCGAGGTCGATCGCTCGGTCGACCGCGCGTATGTCCTCCTCGGTGACGGTCTCGAAGAAGCCACGATGGGGGTACCGACCGTGGTAGACGAGGTCCTCGACGGTGATCGACTCCGGCGAGGTGCTCTCCTGCGAGAGCAACCCGAGCTTGCGAGCCAGCTCCTTCGTTCCCATCGAGTGGACGTCTCGCCCGTCCAACAGCACCGTGCCCTCGTCGGGCGCGAGCTGCTTGGCGAGTCCCTTCAACAGCGTGCTCTTGCCGGAACCGTTCGGCCCGACGAGTGCGGTGACCGCGCCCGGTGTCGCGGCGAGTCGCTCGCCGTCGATCACCGGTTCGTCCGTCGACGGGTAGCGGAGAACGAGATCCTCGCCCGACAACTCACTCGCCGTCTCCGAACCGGAAGTGTCGACCGGCGGTTCGTCCGTGACTGCCTCCCCGGTGCCGTTCCGCTGCCGTGTCTCCGAAGCGTTGCGCGTCATCTCAGATCTCACCCATGTTCTGCTTTTTCCGCATCAGATACAGGAAGTACGGCCCGCCGACCAGCCCGGTGACGATCCCGACGGGGACCTGAACCGGGCTGAGCGCGAGCCGTGCGCCGACATCCGCGCCGACCATCAGCGCCGGGCCGACGAACAGACAGCCGACGATCACCTTCTTGTAGTCGCTGCCGACCAGGTTCCGCACCATGTGCGGGACGATGAGCCCGACGAAGCCGACGATCCCCGCGACGGCGATCGACGCCGCGGCCGCCAGCACGGCGACCCCGGAGAGCGCGAAGCGAACCTTCTCGATGGACATGCCGAGGGACTTCGCGGTCTGTTCGCCCAGCAACATCACGTTACACTGTCTCGCGCCGGCGACCGCCAGCAGGATCGCGACGAACGACCACGGGAGCGCCATCCGAACCTGCTCCCAGTCGGTGCCCGTCAGCGACCCGGTCGTCCACGCGATAGCCGACTGGACGATGCCGATGTCGTCGGCGAAGAAGAACAGCCCGGTCTGGACGCTGCCGAAGACGGTGCCGACGATCACGCCAGCCAACACGAGTCTGACCGGCGAGGTGCCGTTCTTCCAGGCGATGGCGTAGACGATCAGGAACGCGACCGCGCCGCCGACAGCGGCGATGAGCGGCAGGAACGCCGTCAGTCCACCGAACACGACCAGCACGAGCAGGATCATCAGTCCGGCACCCGACGAAACCCCGAGGATGAACGGGCTCGCCAGCTCGTTGCGGGTGACCGCCTGGAAGATTGCGCCAGAAACTGCGAGGTTCATCCCGACGATGACGGCGACGAACACCCGCGGCAGCCGGATGTTCCAGACGATCAGGCTCTCGGTACCCATCTCCGGCATCTCACCGCCCAGCAGGAACGCGTTCCACGCCTGCCGGTTCAACAAGACGTCGGGATCGAACACGGCCGCCCACGCCTGACCGATTGTCATCGTATAGGCACCGAAGCTCACCTGCACGAGCCCGCCGAGGACGACGACGACGAGACTGCCGATCGCGGTCATCACGAGCCTCGGATCGAGCAGCCAGACGAACCGGCGCGTGTCGCGGGCGGGAGTCGATCGTTCGCTGCCGACGGAGGATTCACTGCTCATCGATGTCCCTTTATCTCCACGAGCCCGTGTTCGTCTGGGTTGGTGTCGACTGGGGGCCCGACTGCCCGGCACACCCGGCGACGACCGCGCCGCCGTCCCTGACCGTGTCTCGCCGCGTCGGCGCCTCGTGAATCGCCAGATCGGCTGTCATATACTTTAGGCTCACCTAAAGCAGTAAAACGGTTCCGGTCTCCGTGCCAGGCTAGCCTACCGGCAAGTCAATGCGGCGCGCCACGCCGCGGGCACATCTGTGGCCCGTTCTCCGGATGACCACCGCGTGCGCCTGTTCTGTCTCGTGTTCGCCGTGCTGCTGTACAATACTGGCGGCTCACGGGCCTCCTACCGAAAGCGGGTGTCGACGGCGAAATGAACTACGCACCGGTACTGACTGCGGGTGAACGTATCGAAATCGTTGCCTCGGCGTTGATCCCGCCCGCCCGACCAGGTGAACCCCTACCGAGTCCGCAGTTCGACGGTGGCAGCACCGTTCGATGGCGCCAAAATACGCAGGTTTTCTCACGATCATCCGATAGACGCGCTACCGTCGGTTCGATATCGATGGTTGACCGGAAGGAAACGACCCGAGTCGACAGCGATCCGACCGAAATAGCCCATCCTGCAGAACTGTGACGGCTGAACTCGGGTGATTTCGTATCGCAACATGTGGTTTACGACGACACCGTACTTATACGCCCGTCGGCGAGGGTCGAATGTGAGCGCGGAGTACGACCGCCGCGGGCCGATCGCCGTCGTTACGATCGATCGCCCGACCCGGCGCAACGCCGTCGACGACGCGACCGCCGAGGAGTTGGGCGACGCCTGAGACCGCTTCGACGAGGACGACGACGACGCCCTGGTGGGTGTCCTGGCCGGCAGCGAGGGCACCTTCTCGGCCGGCGCGGACCTGGAGGCGATGGACCTGGAGGACCGCCCGGAGGGGTGGCTCGGCTTCGCCCGCAAGCGCGTCTCGAAGCCGACGGTCGCGGCCGTCGAGGGCCACTGCGTCGCCGGCGGCCTGGAGATGGCGTTATAGTGTGACCTCCGTGTGGCCAGCGGGTCGGCGACGTTCGCTGCTTCGAGCGGCGGTCCGGCGTCCCGCCGGTCGGCGGCGGCACCCGGCGACTTCCACGCGTCGTCGGCCCGGGGCGAGCCCC
This sequence comes from Halobacteriales archaeon QS_4_69_225, assembly GCA_003020965.1. Classification (GTDB taxonomy): domain Archaea; phylum Halobacteriota; class Halobacteria; order Halobacteriales; family Haloarculaceae; genus Natronomonas. Next base: position 84,198 of record PXRL01000010.1, on the reverse strand, counting down.
GGAGCTGATACTCACCGGCCGGGAGCTGGACGCCGAGACGGCCGCGGAGTGGGGGCCGGTCAATCGCCTCGCGCCGGCGGGGGCGGCGCTGGAGACCGCCGTCGAGTTGGCCGAGGTGATCGCCGGCTTCCCGCAGGAGACGGTCGGGACCGACCGGGCGGCCGTCTACGACGGCCTCGGGGAGACGCTGGAGCGCGGCCTCGCCGTCGAGGGGTGGCACGGCTCCCACGTCATGGAGACCGCACGCGAGGGCGCCGGCCGCTTCGCCGGCGGCGAGGGACGCGGCGGCGAAGGGATCCCCGGCGGCGAGTAAATCACATGCCGCGATAGCAAACGGCCCGTCGGCCCTCGCGCCGCGGTCGCGGCCGGGTCGGCCTCGATGCCTCGGCGGCATTCTTTTCACGTCAGAGAGGTAGATACGGGTATGTCAGTCGCACGCGAGACGCTAGAGCGGCTCCGGCAGCCGGAGTACACCGGCGAGAACCGCTGTACGCCGTGCACCGTCGCGAACCTCTGTATCACCGCGGTCGGGGCGGCGGTACTGTCGGTCGTGGCGGTGCCGCTGGGGGTCGGATTCGCGGTCCTCGGCGTCGCCGGTATCTGGCTGCGGGGCTACCTCGTCCCGAAGACCCCCGAGCTGACGAAGCGGTACTTTCCGGAGTGGCTGCTGGCAAAGTTCGACAAGCAGCCGATGCCGGAGGCCGACCCGGTCCCGCCCGAGGAGTTCGACCCCGAGGCGGTACTGCTGGAGGCCGGCGTCGTCGAGCCCTGCGAGATCGGCGACGACCTCTGTCTCACCGACGGCTTCGAGGCCGACTGGCGCGGCCGGATGGGAGAGCTCGCCGACGAAGGACGGCTCCGGGCGGAGCTGGCCGACCAGCTCGACGTCGACGGCGACGTCAGCTTCGACTCCTACGGCGACGCCTACATCGCCCGCGAGGGCGACTCCCACATCGGCCAGTGGGAGTCGCGGGCGGCGCTGCTGGCCGATCTGGCGGCCGCCGAGGAGCTACCGGAGCGGGTCGACGGCTGGCCGGCGCTGAATCCCCGGCGGCGCAGCCAGCTGCTCGGCGGGCTGCGGGTCTTCGTCGAGGTGTGTCCGGCCTGTGGCGGCGCGGTGACGACCGACACCGAGGTCGTCGAGTCCTGCTGTCGGTCGACGACTGTCGTCGGGGTCGCCTGCGACGACTGCGGCGACCGGCTGCTGGAGGTGCCGTACCAGGAGCCGGAGGCGGAGGCAGGCGCCGCCGTCTAAAGTCGCGCCGAAGCGAGATTCGCCTGGCCGTCGCCGCCGTACCACCTGACGACCAGCCGCTGGCCCGGCTCGAACCGCTGGTCCTCCAGCCGGAGCCGCTCGCCGGGCCGGACCGTCCCGTTCCAGTCCGAGGCGTGGACCGTCCGGTCCGGCAGGAAGCGCCGCTCCTCGTAGACGAGCACCCGGACCGTCGCTTCCAGCGGCTCGCCGCCAGCGTGTTCGACGACCACCCGCCCGTCGTCGAGGGTACTCACCGCGAAGTCCGCCTCGGGCGCCGACTCGGCCGACAGCTGCGAGGTCACGGCGCCGAAGCCGGCGACGGAGCCGACGAGCGCGACGACGAACACGGCGACGGCGACCCCGTCCCGCACGCCTACTCCTCGTCGAGCAGCCGATCGACGATGACGTCCGGGTCGAACCGCTCAAGGTCGTCGTACCCCTGGCCGGTGCCGAGAAAGAGGATCGGCCTGCCGGTCACGTGGGCGATGGAGATGGCGGCGCCGCCCTGGGAGTCGGCGTCGGCCTTCGTGAGCACCGCGCCGTCGATCTCGGCGGCGTCGTCGAACTCCACGGCGCGGTTGGTGGCGTCCTGGCCGGCGACGGCCTCGTCGACGAAAAGCGTCAGATCGGGGTCGACGACGCGGTCGATCTTCTCCAACTGGGCCATCAGGTCGTCAGCCGTGTGGAGCCGGCCGGCGGTGTCGCCCAGCACCACGTCGACGTCGTTGGCCTCGGCGTACTCGACGGCGTCGTAGATGACTGCCGCCGGGTCGCCGCCCTGCTCGTGGGTGATGATCTTCCTGTCCAGCGCCTCGGCGTGCTCTTCGATCTGCTCGTTGGCGCCGGCCCGGTAGGTGTCGCCGTTGGCCAGCACCGACGAGTAGCCCCGTTCTTCGAGCCACCGCGACAGCTTCGCGATGGAGGTCGTCTTGCCGACGCCGTTGACGCCCGTGAACACCATCACGACCGGCGTCTCGGTCTCGGCGACCCGCTTCTCGAAGTCGAACTGGCCGACGCCGATGACCTCCCGGAGCGCATCGGCGATGGCCCGCTCGACGACCTGCTCGCCGGATTCGACCTGCTTGCGGGTGTCGCCGACCAGCTGCTCGCGGATGCGGTCGGTGATCTCGTCGGCGACGCTCATCTCGACGTCGCCCTGCAACAGTTCGAGTTCCAGTTGCTTGAGCGGGTCCTCCAGCTCCGCCTCGGTCATGACCGTTCTGCCGGTCGCCGCCAGCGCCGCCTTCTTCGCCAGGCCGAGGTCCTCGTCGGCGGCCGTCTCCTCGTCGGCAGCGTCGGCCGTCGCATCTGCGTTCGTGTCAGCGGTCTCAGTCCCGGCCTCGGCCTCTGTTTCGGCGTCACCGTCAGCGTCGCCGTCGGCGGCCTCGGCTTCGACGTCCTCCTGAAACCGGCCGAGTTTCTCCTTCAGTCCGTCGAACATCGGGCCTTATTCGTCGTCCTGCTGCTGTTGCATCTGCTGCATCTGCTGCATCTGCTGCTGTTGGGCCTGCTGGGCCCGCTGTTCGAGTTCTTCGGTCTCCTCGTCGACCTCCTCGATTTCGGCTTCCAGCTCCTCGATGCGGTCGTCGAGGGTCTCTTTTTTCCGCTCCAGGGATTCGACGGCGCCCTCGCCGTCCCGTTCGGCCGCGTAGCCGCCACCCAGCCCGACGACGACCGCGTCCATGTCCTGAATCTCCGCGCGGACGTAGGCGCCGCCGCCGAGCGGCACCTGGACGGTGTCGTCGGTTTCCAGCGTCTCGACGGCCTCGATGGCCTCGTCGACCTCCGACTTCTCGTTCCGGACGCCCTGGATCTCCGTCCGGATGGCCTCCTTTTCCTCCTCGAGGGCCTGGAGCTGCTGTTGGATCTGCTGCATCGCGCCGCCACCGCCGCCGAGGCTCATGCGTCCACCCCGTCGACGTCGATCTGCGTCCGCTTCAGCCCGTGCTGGGAGCCGAACTCCGCGTAGGCCCGCTCGACGGCGACGTCCGCGTTGGGCGCCTCGACGGTCTTCTCGAACTCCTGCTCTCCGTAGCGCGCCGGGAACGACCCCCGAACGGTAAACTCGCTCATGTACGGACGGCGGGCCGCAAGCGGGAAGTATCTTCCCACTCCCACTTTTTGCACGCTCCGCGGGTTCGCCGCCCTTCGGCGGCGAACACCGCTCCACGGCAAAAACTTGGGGAAAATATGCGCGACTCGCTCCTGCCGCCTCGCTTCGCTCGGCGTTAGTCACTCGTCGCTACTCGCGCTCACTCCGTTCGCGCGAGGGAACCGCCTCGGAGGCGTTCTTCGAACGCCCCTTCGGCGGATGCCGGGTATTGGATACTGGCTTTGGTCGGTACAGAGTGTGTATAGAGTGATTGAGTTAGCTTGCGCTTGCCCCGATGTAGACACCTCGAAAGCCCTCGCGGCGCTCGGGGCGCCGCGACCACCGGACGTCGGTCGGCTCCCTCCGGTCGCCGCTGCGACGTCCGAGCCCTCGTTCGGCCCTGTCGGGCCTCACGAGGACCGCGCTGCGCTCCTCGGCCGTCGGCCTGCGGTGTCCTCGCGCGGCATTGCCGCGCGAGCGGGCCGAGGGACCTCCGGTCCCTCGCGGCTTGCGAGGTCGGGGCACCGCCGAGCGCCGCTCGCCCTTTCAGTCCGCCAGGGACAGCCGGTGGACCAGTCGGCGCCCTGGCGGACTGAAAGGGCGAGGCCGGGTCCGGGAAGCACGGCGACGGTGAGCCGAACGGAGTGAGGCGAACGTCGGACGGCGACCGAAGGGAGTCGTCCGGAACAAGCACGCGAGCAAAGCGAGCGCGCGCAGCGAGCAGTAGCGAGGCGCCGAGCGGAGCGAGGGGCCTCGAACAGGCGAACGGTGAGCGACGCGAGCCGTGAGCCGCGCGACCGGAGCCGGCCGAGGGCTTTCGAGGTGTTGCGGTTGGTTGCAGAGCGATTCAGTACGAACCACCCGTACCATACGCCCGCGCAAAGCGCCGTTCGTGATATGCGCGGGACTCGATGAGTCCCGCGGACCATGCGAACGGGCGGCTCCGCCGCCCGTGAGCAGATGACGGAAGAGCGTCGCTCTCTCGAACCACGGCAAAGTCGCCACGTAGGCCTCGCCCTTTCAGTCTACCAGGACTTAGCTTTCCGGTCGGCTGTCCCTGGCGGACGGAAAGGACGAGCGGCGCGAGGGCTTTCGAGGTGTTGCGGTTCGTTGCAGAGCGATTCAGTATGAATCACTCGTACCATACGCGGACTCGTCCGTACGGCTGTTTCGAGCACCACTCTCTGAACATTTCCTCGGTATTCGCGTGAGCGGAGCGAGCGCGCTTCGCGGCGGCGAGGCCGAAGGGTCGAGTCGCCGTGACACGTACCGCCGGAGCGTGCAAAAAGTGTGTCAGATGTATCCGAGGGCGTCCTCGATGCGGCCGAGTTCGGGGCCGGTCGTCTCCTGGCCGACGACGTACCCCTCGGCGTTGCCCACGAGCCCGGAGCCGACCAGCGGGCCGCCGTAGTTGATGGTGCCGATGTCGGCGTAGGCGTCGAACAGCTCCTCGAGGGCGTCCAGTTCCTCGTCGGTCGTCTTCGGGTGACAGAGGACGCCGTCGTCGGTGGCGACGGCCGCGGTGCCGACGGTCCGGACGCCGCCCAGGGCGCCGCGCTCGACGGGCACCGCGAGGGCGTCCTCGACGGCCCGCAGCGCCTCCCGCGTCAGGTCGGGATGGACGTACGCCCCGTCGTCGTTGGCGAGAACGACGTTGCCGGCGGCGTTGATGCGACCGGGAAGCTCGACGACCGGGCGGTCGGCGGCCGTCTCGATGCGGTCGCGCTCGCGGTCGGTGACCCGCTCGCTGACGAGGATCCCGTTTTCGTTGCCGACGGCCAGGGCGCCGACGGTCATCGAGCCGGCGACGGTCGTCGGGACGGCCGGGACCCCGAACTCCGCCTCGAAGGACTCGCGCAGCGACTCCTCGACGTCGGGACGGACGAGCAGGAAATCGTCGGTCGCGGCGGCGAAGACGCCGACGTAGGCGGACCCGGAGAAGGCCGCGCGGAGCACGCTAAGCGGTCTCTGCCTCGACGACCGCCTCGCCGTCCTCCTCGAAGCGGGCCGCCCGGACCCGGAGCGTCTCCGGGGGCTTCGAGCGGCCGCGCTCCCAGACGGCCTCGTTGATCGAGGGGTCCAGCCGGACGTCCCCGTCGGCGACGTTGAAGTGCTGGGCCAGGTGCGAGCGGACGAGGGTCATCGCCTTGTCGGCGCGCTGGCCTTTCGCCTCCGCGAGGACGTCCCGCAGCGGGACGGTCATGACGCGCTCGTCGAAGTCGGCGCTCATTCGTCGGTGTCGTTCCGCCGCCAGTTGCGGCGCTTGTGGTTGCGGAGGGTGTCCCGGTCGGTCTTCATGATGACCCACGCCGGCACCCGGCTGTTCTGTCGCTCGAGCTTCGAGAGCCGCTTCTTCTTGGCCTTCGACTTCTTGCCCATGATGATGCCAATTTCCGTCGCACCGCTTAAATTCTTGTTCCTTCGAGGCGTCGCCCGCCCCGCCGTCCGCTCATAGCTCGAACCGCTCGACGGTCCGGTACTCGGGGCCGTCGGCCGTCAGCGTGCTCTCGGTCAGTCGGAGTTCCTCAACCGCGAGGCGCCCGACCTCGGGGTCGCGCTCCCGGACCACCCGCTGGACCGCCGTCTTGCCGGCGGCGTGGTCCATCCGCGCCAACGTGACGTGCGGCGTGAACTCGTGATCGGCAGCGTCGTAACCGAGGGCGGTCGTTTCCGCCTCGACGGCCTCGTGGAGTGTCGTCAACTCCTCGCTGCCGGCCCCGACGCCGAGCCAGACGACGCTGATATAATCCAGCGACGGGAAGACGCCGAGGCCTTCGAAGCTGGCCTCGAAGGGGTCGACGCCCGCGGCGTCGACGGCCCGCCCGACGGCGTCCGACAGCGCCTCGAGGTCGTGGTCGCCCTCGCCGAGGAATTTCATCGTCACGTGAGCCTGCTCGGGGTCGGTGGGGGTCAACCCCGGCAGGTCCCGGAACGGCGTCTGTGCGTCGGCCACCGCGTCGGCCAGTCCCTCGAGGTCGACGCTCACGAACAGTCGCATGTCCGCCGTTACCCACGGGGAGCCTAAGCTCCGGCGGGCGTGTCGGGCGACGTGGGCGCCGACCGTCGTTTTCTCCCGCCCGGAGCCCGCAACCCTTACCCACACCCGCGAACAAATCCGACGTATGACCGACGAGAAGCGAGACCACGAGTTCTCCGAGGGCCAGGGGTTCGACGACCCCTACGAGGGGTTCGACGTCGACCCGCCGGAGCTGGACGTCGACCCCGACGAGGTCGACCCGGTCGATTCCCGGGTCGTCGCGGACACCCTGGACCGCGAGCAGATTCCGACCGAGCAGGTCGACGCCGAGGAACTCCTCGACGTCGGGCTCGATTACATGCGGATCAACCGCCACGAGCAGGCCACCGACACCTTCGAGCGCGCCGCCCGGTACACCGACGACGACGGCGTCGAGCAGGAGGCGTGGGTGAACAAGGGCGCCGCCCACGCGGAGCTACAGGAGTTCCAGCAGGCCATCGAGTCCTACCGGGAGGCGCTGCGAATCGACGACGACTCGGAGCACGCCGCCTCGGCGGAGACGAACCTGGCGTACGCGCTGTGGAAGGCCAGCCGGAGCGAGCAGGCGCTGGAACACGCCGAGCGGGCCGTCGAGTTGGACCCCCGGTTCCCGCAGGGCTGGTACAACCGCGGGTTCTTCCTGCTGGAGCGCGGCCTCGCCGAGGACGCCGTCTCCTGTTTCGACAACGCGCTCCGGCTGGGCCACCGGAGTCCGGACGTCCTCGAGGAGAAGGCCCGGGCGCTCGAGGAGATGGGCGAGGACGAGAAGGCCGAGGAGGTCGCCGACGAGGCCGAGGAGCTGCGACAGCAGGCCGAAGAGCGGATGGTCGAAGCCCGGGACCGATGATGCTGCTCCGAGAGCGGTCGACCCAGGAGGGACCGCTCGTGTCGGTCTGCGACGCCGACGTGCTCGGGGAGACGTTCGAGAACGGCGAGGCGTCGCTGACCGTCGACCCCGACTTCTACGACGGCGAGGCGGCGGCCGCCGAGGAAGTCGTCGCCAGCCTCTCGCGGGCGGCGGTGGCGAACCTCGTCGGTCACGACGCCGTCGGCGTCGCCGTCGAGCACGGCTTCGTCGAGGAGACGAACGTCCTGGAGTTCGACGGCACCGTCCACGCGCAGTACCTCCGCATGTGAGCGCCCGGGCGCCGGTGGGGGTGACGCCTCCAGTACCGTCATCCGGAGTCGTGCCGTGGCTGGGGGTTGGAATGGGTTCGTCCTCGTGGGTGATCCTTCTCCTGTGGGCCGGCCACGCTGGCGTCGTCGGGCTCGCGGCGGCCGTCGCGGGCGACGCGCTGACCCGGTAGGCCAGCCGCGTCGCCGCACTGTCGGTCGTTCCGGCTGCCACGCCGGTCGCGGTGGCGACGAACCCGCTGCACGACCGCTTCTACACGACGGTCGACGTCGAGCCGCACGATCTCGGGCGGGCCGACGCGCTCTCCGGCTGACCGAAGCTTCAAGCCCGCGGCGGGCGCCCCGCCGGCATGCAGATCACCGGCGTCACCCAGCACCACCTCGAACGCTCACTCGAGGAGCCGTTCTACCCGACGTGGATCCCCGGCTACCCGCAGGCGACCCACGAGCTTGAGCTGTTCGAGGTCGAGACCGACGCGGGGATCACCGGCTACGGCGCCTCGCCGTCGTTCGCCGGCGGCCTCGACTACGGAACCGAACTGGAGCTGTTCCTCACCGGCGAGGACCCCCACAATGTCGGCGGGATCCTCGGCAAGCTGGAGACGATCGACCTCGTCGGACCGCGGCCGTGGCACGTCGAGACCGCGCTGTGGGACATCATCGGCAAGGACGCCGGCAAGCCGGTTTACGAGCTGCTCGGCGCCGAACGGCGGGCGATTCCGGTCTACGCCTCGACGGGCGAGCTGATGGACGTCGACGAGCGCATCGAGTACGTCGAGGAACGGGTCGCCGAGGGGTTCGAGGCCGTCAAGCTCCGGGTCACCGAACTCGACCACCTCGATGTGGTCCGGCGGGTCCGGGAGGCCTTCCCCGAGCTCACGCTGATGGTCGACGCCAACAAGGGGTGGGCCGTCCGGGTGATGGAGGAGCCGATCGAGTGGTCGTACGCCGACGCCCTCGAGTTTGCCCGCGGGCTCGAGGAGATCGGCGGCGTCGCCTGGCTCGAGGAGCCGCTGCACCGCCACGACTACGAGGGGTACGCCCGCCTCCGGGACGCCGTCGACGTGAACATCGCCGGCGGCGAGTTCAACAATGGCGTCCACCACTTCCGGGAGTTCGTCGAGCACGGCTCCTTGGACGTCCTCCAGCCAGACGCGGCGCTGGCGACCGGGATTCGGGGCGCCGTCGACGTCGCCCGGACCGCCGAGCGCCGCGGCCTGCAGTTCGTCCCTCACACCTGGACGAACGCCGTCGGCTTCGCCGCCAACCTCCACGTGATGACCGCCGTCGGCAGCCCGTGGTGTGAGTACCCGATGGAGCCGCCGTGGACGCCCGACGTCTGGTCGTTCATGCTCGAAGGCGGCTTCGAACACGACGACGGGACGATCCAGGCGCCCGACGCGCCAGGGCTCGGCATCGAGGTCGACGAGACGCTGCTGACCGAGGGATGACGGGTCCAAGGCGTCGGCGGCGAGAAGCGACGACGGCGCACTCGAAATATGCCGCCGCCGGCGTCGAGTGGCACGGCGACCGAAGGAGTAACACCCTTCCAGCCCCTTCGTTCGGTAATGAGTCAGCAGGCCCAGCCGCTCGACGTCGAGCGTCTCCGGGAGGACTTCCCGATCCTCGACCGCGAGTTCGACGGGACGCGGCTCGTCTACCTCGACAACGCGGCGACGTCGCAGACCCCCGAGCCGGTGATCGAGGCCATCGCCGACTACTACCGCGAGTACAACGCCAACGTCCACCGGGGCATCCACCAGCTGAGTCAGGAGGCCTCGGTCGCCTACGAGGAGGCCCACGACCGCGTCGCGGAGTTCATCGGCGCCGACGGCCGCGAGGAGATCATCTTCACGAAAAACACCACCGAGTCGATGAACCTCGTCGCCTACGCCTGGGGGCTCAACGAGCTCGGCCCCGGCGACGAGGTGGTGCTGACGGAGATGGAACACCACGCCTCGCTGGTCACCTGGCAGCAGATCGCCAAGCGGACCGGCGCCGACTGCAAGTACATCCCCATCACCGACGAAGGCCGGCTCGACATGGACGCCGCCCGGGAGCTGATCACCGACGACACCGAGATGGTCTCGGCGGTCCACGTCTCGAACACCCTCGGGTGCATCAACCCCGTCGGCGAACTGGCCGACGTCGCCCACGACCACGATGCGTACATGTTCGTCGACGCCGCCCAGTCGGTGCCGAACCGACCCGTCGACGTCGAGGACCTCGACGCCGACTTCCTGGCCTTTTCGGGTCACAAGATGTGCGGACCGACCGGTATCGGCGTTCTCTACGGCAAGCGGCACGTCCTCGAGGCGATGGAGCCGTACCTCTACGGCGGCGAGATGATCCGGAAGGTCACCTTCGAGGACTCCACGTGGAACGAACTGCCCTGGAAGTTCGAGGCCGGCACGCCGCTCATCAGCCAGGGCATCGCGCTGGCGGCGGCCTGCGACTACCTCGACGACCTCGGCATGGAGAACGTCGAGCGCCACGAGGCCGAGCTGGCGGAGTACGCCCACGACCGGCTGACCGAACACGGCGACGTCGAGGTGTACGGCCCGCCGGGCGACGACCGCGGCGGCCTGGTGGCGTTCAACCTCGACGGCGTCCACGCCCACGACCTCTCGTCGATTCTCAACGACTCCGCGGTGGCCATCCGCGCCGGCGACCACTGCACCCAGCCGCTACACGACGTCTTGGGGGCGACGGCCTCCGCGCGGGCCTCTTTCTATCTCTACAACACGCACAAGGAGGTCGACCGGCTGGTCGAGGCCATCGACGACGCCCGCCAACTGTTCGCGTAGCGGTCGTCGGCAGTGCGGCTACCCTATCGGAGCCGGACGGCGAGACACCCGACCGGGACGCGCGAGTGATGCGATGACAGAGCCAAAATGCTGTCTCTTGTCAGGACCGGCGTATTGAACAGGACGTTTGCACTCGGCGGAGATTCACTCCTCTGTGCCTGGCTCCGGAGTGGAAGTGCTTATGTTAGTCGTGGTCAGGTATCCTCCTCGCCTAAGTCCTAATCAGACAAATCAGCGTCTCGTCTTCGGTACAGCGAAGCGCGTGATCGACCCGGATTCGTTCGCCGTCCTTCCGGACGTACTACAAGGCCGGCGCGATATGGCGGGGCCTGGAATCGGCGACCGGCCGTCGGCGGGCGCTCATCCCGCGCCGCGGTACTCGACGTCGACGACCCGCCACAGCACGAGCGCGGCCGCCAGCCCGAAGGTGGCGACGTTGACGAGGTGCCGGCCGGGGGCCGCGAAGCCGGCCGCGACGACGGCGCCGACGCCGACGCCGAGGTGGGTTCCGGTCCCGGGGTCGCGGCCGGAGCGGAGGTCTGCGGCGACGCCGACGACGGCGACGACGGCGGCGCCGGCGCCGAAGATGACGACCGGCCCCGGCTGGCCGCGGGCCGCGGCGGTCCCGGTCGCCAGCAGACAGGCTGCCCCGGCGAACAGCAGGAGCAGCCCCTCGTCGGAGAGCCCGGCCAGCGGTACCGTCTCCTCGTCGGGCTCGGACGGGCCGTCGGCCGACTCGCCGCCCTCCGGCTGGCTCATGTCCCCGACTGTGGCGGGCGACGGCTTCGGCCTTGCGCTCGACGGCCGGCCGTCGCTCGACCGCCCCGACCGGTGGCCTTTTAGCCGCCATTCCCCTTGTGTCGACAACGATGGGACTCGGCTCGGACATGTACCGCCAGCAGATCCTCGATCACTACAAGAACCCCCGCAACTACGGGGAGCTCGAGGACCCAGACATCGAGCACGTCGGCGAGAACCCGATGTGCGGCGACACGATCAAGGTGTTCGTGGAACTGGCGGACGACGAGGAGACGATAGAACACGTCAGCTTCATCGGCGACGGCTGTGCCATCAGCCAGGCGTCGGCCAGCATGCTCTCGGGGGAGCTGCGGGGGGAGTCGCTGTCGGCCGTGCGGGAGATGGACCGCGACGACATCGTCGACATGCTCGGCGTCGACCTCAGCCCGATGCGCATCAAGTGCGCCGTCCTCGCCGAGAAGGTCGCACAGGACGGCATCGCCATCCACCAGGGCGAGGACGTCGAGGTAACGAAAACCGAGTAAGGCGGCCGGCGGGTCTCGTCGCAACGTGACGGATCACGGCGCGTCCGGCGAACAGCGACGTCGACGATGACGATCGGACGGACCATCTACGACGAGGACGGCGACGAACTCGGCCGCGTCCGGCGGTTCGAGGACGGCGGCTTCCACGTGACGACGGCGGAGGGCGTCTCGACGCTGGCGTGGGCCGAGAGCAAGCCCGGCGAGAAGACGCCGCTGTGGCGGTGCGCCGAGTGCGGCGAGTCGGGCGACTCGACGACGTGCCGCAGCTGTGTCCTTCCTGCGGCGGCTCCGCCCCGAAGCTGCTGACGGCGGCCGACGCGGCCGACGCGACCGGGAGCTTTTCCCTTCGACCGGCCGAACGCAGGGTTATGGATGTCGTCGTTTTCGGAGCGGGCAGCCTCGGCAGCCTCGTCGGCGGGCTGCTGGCCCGGCGTCACGAGGTGACCCTCGTCGGCCGGGACCCACACATGCGGGCCGTCGAGGAGGACGGCCTCCGGGTCGAGGGGGCCGTCGAGGCGATCGTCCGGCCGGCGGCACGGCGCGACCCGCCGGGGTCGGCGGAGCTGGCGGTCGTCTGCGTGAAAGCCTTCGACACGGCCGCGGCCGCCGACGCCCTCGCCGGGGTCGATCTCGAGGTCTGCGTCTCGCTACAGAACGGCATGGGCAACGAGGCGACGCTGGCCGACCGCCTCGAAGCGACGGTGCTGGCGGGCACCTGCACGTACGGGGCGATGCGGCCCGACCCCGGCGTCGTCCGATGTACGGGCGTCGGCGAGGTGGTCGTCGGCGCGCGGACGGGCGGTCCCTCGCGGGCGGCCGACCGGGTCGGCGGGGCGTTCGAGGCGGCGGGGCTCGTCACGACCGTCGCCGAGAACATGCCGCGCCGGCTATGGGAGAAGTTGGCGGTCAACGCCGGCATCAACGCGACGACGGCGCTGGCCCGGGTCGACAACGGCGCGCTGTTGGAGGGACCGGCCGACGCGGTCGCGGCCGAGGCGGCCCGGGAGGTCGCCCGGGTCGCGCGGGCGGAAGGTATCGATCTGACGCCGGAGGCGACCGCAGCCGCCGTCGAGCGGGTCGCGGCCGCCACCGCCGACAACGCCTCCTCGATGCGGCAGGACGTCGCCGCCGGCCGGCCGACCGAGGTCGAGGCCATCGGCGGCTACGTCCTCGAGCGGGCCCGCGAGCGGGGAATCGACGTCCCGGTCAACCGGACGCTGACGCGGCTGCTGCGGGCCCGGGAGGCCGGCTACACGTCCAGCACGTAGCGGTTCTCCCGGTAGCTCTCGCCGTCGATGACGGTCTCGCTCTCGTCGGCCCGCTCGAAGCCGAACCGCTCGTAGAACTCGTTGCCGTCGTCGTTGGCCGCGAGCACCATCGCGTTGACCCGGTCGACGCCGCGGTCGGCCAGCGCCGTTCGCGTCGCCGCCAGCAGCTCCCGTCCGTGGCCCGCGCCGCGGTGGTCGGGGTGGACGTACAGCCGGAGGATGTACCCCTCCTCACCGTTCCAGGTGGCGTGGGCGAAGCCGACGACGCGGTCGTCGGCCTCGACGACCGACAGCAGCGTCCGTTCGGCGTCGAGCTCCGCGGCGAGGCCGTCGGCGCCGTACCACTCCTCGGCGGCCGCTTCGGCCGTCTCCCGCGAGAGAATCTCCGGGTAGTCGGCCGCCCAGGACCGCTCGGCGATCCGCCTGACGGCGTCGATGTCGTCGGGGTCGGCCGGTCGAACCGTCATGTGTGGACGTACCACGGCGACGAGTTAGTCCTTTGGCCGCAACCGTCGAAGGATTTTTACTGTCGTCGTCGACGCTCACACTATGGACGAGTTCACCGCCCTGGTCGTGATCCCCGCGGTCGCAGTGCTCTACGGGGTCGTGATGGGAGGGTCGACGGGAGCCATCGTCGGGTTCGTCCTCGGGGTCCCGGTCGGTGCCCTCCTGCTGTACGCCGGGGGCGACCCCGACGACCGCATCGAGGAACTGGAGCGGGAGGTCGAGGAACTGCGCCGCACGCTGGAGGAGGAAGGCTGACCGTCCTTATTCCATGTAACCGAGGTCCTGGAGCCGCTCTTTGGCCTCCTCGTCGATGTGCTCGAGGGCCTCGGCGGCGTCGGCGGCGTCGGCGTTCCAGCGGTCGGTGGCCCGGGCTTCGAACCGCTCGAGGGCGTCCCGGACCGCCCCGACGGCGGGGTCGTCGACGGCGACCGGGTCGGTCTCGTCGGGGTCGGCGTCGAGCCGGTAGGCCTCGTCGGCGACCCGCTCGTTGCGGATGTACTTTGCGTCGGGCCGGCGGGCCGCCCGCATCCGGGAGTAAAACCGCGACGCCTCGGGGAGGTCGACGCCGGCCTCGGCGGCCTTCGTCTCCAGTTGGTTCAGCTCGACGACCGGCCGGTGGTAGTCGACGAAGGCGTAGTCGCCGTCCGCGACGTCGCGGCCCGCCGACAGCAGCGACCGGCCGGCCTCGAAGGCGCGGCCGCCGACGGCGTCGGTCGCGTCGGTCGCGGCGGCCGCCTCCAGCACCGTGTCGTAGAGGTCCAGCAGCTCGACCTGCCGGTCGGTCCGGCCGGTCCCGAGGTCGGGGTGTTTGACCAGCAGCGGGACGTTCACCAGCGGGTCGTAGACGGAGAACTCGTGGCCGTAGAGGCCGTGCTCGCCGTGGAGCTCGCCGTGGTCGGCGCAGACGACGACGACGGTGTCGTCCCACTGGCCGGTCGTCTTCAGGTGATCGAACAGCCGGCCGAGTTCGGCGTCGATGTGGCGGATCTCGGCGTCGTACAGCCCGCGGATGTCCTCGAACTCCGCCTCGTCGACGTCGCGGGCGCCGGAGTTGTACTCCTTGGAGTTCTGACACACTCCGGTCGGGTCGACGCCGGGGGCGAACCGCTCGCGGTACTCCTCCGGCGGGTAGTACGGCAGGTGGGCGTCCATCAGGTTGACGAAGGCGAACCAGCCGTCGTCGGCGTTGTCGTCGACGAACGCCTGGACCCGGTCGAGTATCTCCGGCGTCTTCGAGTCGGCGCCCTCGCCGCCGGCGAGGTGCTCGTGGACGTCGTTGCCGACCTCGACGAGGCGGTCGGCGACCCACCGGAACCGGCTGTCGAGGACGCGCTGCCAGAGGCCCGCGGCCAGTCCCGACAGCGCCTCGCCGGGCAGCACCTCGAAGAAGTTGTCCTGGCGGTCGAAGCCCGCCGTCAGCCGGGTGTACGGCGTGATCCAGGCGTTCGAGGAGTAACACGCCGTCGCGTAGCCGGCCGCCGACAGCGCCTCCGCCAGCGTGCCGACGTCCTCGGGGAGGTACGGCGCCTCCTGGGTGGCGGTGTGCTCGGCGGGGTACAGCCCCGTGAACATCGAGGCGTGGACGGGCAGCGTCCACGGCGCCTGCGCGACGGCCTCCTCGTAGACGAGTGCCTCCTCGGCGAAGGCCTCCAGCGTCGGCGTCGTCGGCCGGTCGTAGCCGTACGGCGTCAGGTGGTCCTTCCGCACCGTGTCCATGACCACGAAGAGCACGTTCCGGCCGGCGGGTGCCCCCATCGGTAGCCCCACCTCGGTGGGTTTCGGGCTTAAACGGTGTGGTGTCGGCTCGTCACGGCGCCAGCCAGTCCGCGAAGCTCCCCTCCAGCAGCGTGCCGCGCTGTGCGTCGAGGTAGTCGCGGGCGGCAGCCGTCACCGCCCGCGGCAGCGGCGCGCCGTCGGCCGCGTGGGCCCGGAGCCGGTCGCGCTTCCAGCCGGCCGGCGAACGGCGGGCCTCGATTCGCGCCCGCAGGCGGTCCAGATGGCGGTCGGCGCCGTCGACGCCGGCGGCGTCGAGCCCCTCGGCGGCGACGGCGAAGAGGTCCGCGTACAGCGCGTCGGTGTCGGTCGTCTCCGTCCCGTCGGCGGTCACCCACGCCAGGTCGGCGTCGAGCCCCTCGCGGGCGGCCGCGTAGAAGTTGTCTCGGGCCCGCTCCCACGACAGCGTCGCGACGGGGTGGTCGGTCGCGACCAGCCCGCGGAGCAGTCCCGCGACCGTCGCCACGAGCGCGGCGGCGTCGGGGACCGTCGGCTGGCCGGGCAGCGGGCGGAACTCGATGCGGGCGTTGGCGGCCGCCGGCGTCGCCCCGTCGAACACCGGCCGCACCCACCGCCAGTAGGAGCCGTGTTTGTGCCGCAGGTGGGCGAAGGCGTCGTCGAAGCGGTCGCCGCCATCGTCGAGCAGTTCCGGCGCGATGGGCGGGTCGGCGGCGACGCGGTCGACGGCCGCCTCCACGCCGTCGAGGTCCCGCGGGAACCGCACCTTCGCCGGCCGGTCGGGGTCGTTCATCACGGCCTCGTACAGCTCGACGCGGTTCTCGCGGTGGCCGTCGGCGAGGACGCTCTCGACGGTCGCGTCGGCGTCGTACAGCGACGGCGGGAACAGCGGCGAGTTGGCCGCGAGCGCCAGCAGCGGCCCCGCCGCCCGCAGCGCGTAGTTGAAGTACGTCGGCAGCGCCGCCGCCACCGGCACCTGGTAGTGCGGCTGGATGCTGGCGGTGAGCGTCGCGGGAGCGATCGTCGGCGTCTCGAGGGTGACGTTGGCCGTCTCGAGTCGGCACCGCGACTCGTACACCGACGTGTTCGACATCACGTGATAGCGGGCCGACGGCGGGATGTTCGGCGAGATGTCAAGGCCGTCGAACTCGGCGTGAGCGCCGAGGTAGTCGGCGGCGGTCTCGCCGACCGGTGGGACGGTCCAGAAGCCGTCGGCGACGAGCCGGACGTTCTCGGCCCGACTCGCGGCGTCGCGCGCGCTCCGGACCGACGCCTGCATCTCGTGGCGTAGCGCCGCCAGCCCGTGGGGGCCGAACGGCTGGGGCCGGCCCGCCATCTCCGCGTTGTGCCGGCCCAGTTCCTTCTCGAAGCCGACGAGCTCCAGCAGCGGCACCGGCACGCGCCGGAGCCGGTCGCGGGCGTCGACGGCGTAGAACTCGTGTTCGAGGCCGACGCTGGCGTCCGGATTGTCGAAGGTACCGACGGCGAGTTCGGCCTTCAGCCGGTCGGCCTCCCGCTCGACGCGGCCGGCGAAGGCGTCGACGTCGACCTCGCGGGCCGCCCGCACCTCGGCCGCGAGGTCCGCGAGTTCGTCCATACGGCCCGGTCGCCTGCGGTCGACTTCAAGCTACGGGATGCGCTATCGCGTGACAGGGACCGCGGCGGCGCGGTCGCCCTCGGCGCGGCGGCGAACGGTCGGCGTCTCAGAAGGGGGCCTCGGGGCCCTCGTCGTCGCCGTCGCCGCCGCCGTCGGGACCGGGGAAGGACGGCGACATCCCGCCGCCGGCCATCCCCTCGGTGCCGCCGTCCATGCCGGTGTCCGCGTGGACGGTGTCGATCTCGGGGATCTCCTGGGTCATGCGGCTCTTGATCGCCTGGATGGTCATCGGCGAGATGCCGCAGCCGGAGCAGGCGCCGCCGAGCATGATGGTGACCTCGCCGGCCTCGCGGTCGAGGTCCTGGATGGCGGCGCTGCCGCCGTGCATCTGGATCTGCGGGAAGTTTCGCCGGAGGAAGTTGCTGATGCGCTCGCGGAGTTCGTCGCTGCCGTCGGCGGAGTCCGTGCTCATACGACGAGATACGCGGCGCAGGCGTATGAAGATTGGGCTCCGACTCCGTCGGGACGGCGTGGTCGGTGGGGTCGGCGTCGAAGCGTCGCCCGGCGGCGGTCTGACAGGTGTCTGACGGGTGTTTATAGGGCTCGCTCGCGGTCGTACTGTCATGCCATCCCGCCGCCATCTGCTCGCCGCCGCGGGGCTCGCCGCCGCCAGTCCCGGCTGTCTGCGGGTTCTCGGCGACGACGGAGCCGAGTCGACGAACGAGGCGCCCGCCGACGCGACCGGCGACGCCCCCGCCGAGACCGAGGGCGTCCGCATCGAGAAGCTCTCCGTCCGGAACAACCACGATGAGTCCCACCGGGTCCAGCTGGCCGTCGAGTCGGGCGCCGGCATCATGCACATGGACACCTACGAGTTCGACGCCGGGGGTGGGACCGTCGTGGAGGGCGACTGGACCTCCACGGCCGGCGAATACACCGTCCACGCACGCCCGGACGACGACGAGGTACGGTCGACCGACGTGGCCGGCAGCGTCGACGACGAGACGACCTGCGTGCGGATGGTGCTGCGCATCGACGCGGAGGGTAGCCTCGGCGTCCTCTACGGCCCGAACTGCGACCGCTAGTCGTCAAAGACCCGCTCCAGTTCCGTTTCCACCGCCGCGACGTACTCCTCGAGGACCGCCTCGAACCGTTCCTCCTCGACGACGACGTCCGTGAGCCGGTCGTACGGGTCGTCGGGCAGTTCCAGGCGGAACCCCCCCTCGTCGTCGTAGAACGGCTCCGACTCGTCGAGCACCTGCTGGTCGATGCCGTGGACCAGCGTCGAGTCGTACCGCTCGTTGACCCGGTTGAACGCGTTCCGGTACGCCTGCTGGAGCTTCGGGAGGAAGTCGACGTACTTCCGCTCCTCGAAGGTCTCGGAGTCCATATCGTGCTTTGCGGCCCGGTCCCCAAAAGCCGGTCGAACGCAAACCACTTCATTCAGGCGGCAGAGCGGCCGGTATGTACCGCAGCGGGACGTTCGTCGCCGGGCAGGTGACGCCGACGACCGACGAGCAGGTCCAGCCCAACGGGGTCGACCTGACGCTGGCGTCGGTCTTCGAGCAGCGCGAGCCGGGTCGCATCGGCCGGGACGGCAAGACGGTCGGCGCCCGCCGGGAGCGGCCGGTCGACGCGGTCGACGACGGCGACGGGACCTACTACCTCCCGCCGGGGGCCTACGTCGTCCGGTACGCCGAGACCGTCGCGGTGCCGGACGACCACGTCGGGTTCGTCTACCCCCGGTCGTCGCTGCTGCGGAACTCCTGTATGCTCAACACCGCCGTCTGGGACGCCGGCTACGAGGGCCGCGGCGAGGGGCTGTTGCAGGTCCACCACGACGTCGAGATCGCCGTCGGAGCCCGCATCGCACAGTTCGTCCTCGCGGCGGCCGACGCCGACGGAACGTACGACGGGAGCTACCAGGGCGAGAATCTTTGACATCCTCCCCGCCCTGAAGGACAGGATTCCCACGGCACTGCACCGCTGGGTCGGGAGTTTCAGGTTCGCACACCGACGAGGTACGGGCCATGTCGAGTGGCCGTTACTCCTATCCTCGGCACGTCCGTTCCCGTCGTTTCCTCGTGAGCTTCGGGCGTGCGTCGGCGGATTCGGAGGTACCTGGTTGTTTTGCGTCGGTACCCGACGTATCCCGATGGGGTACCAGCGGGCTCCGATCGGGGACTCGGAGTTTGTCCGATCGTGTCCACGATGTGGCCCCGACATCAGGGGACGGGTTACGTACGCTCCACCTCGACGAGACACGTGCCCGCCGAGGCTTGCACGGTCGGGCGTGAGTGGTCTCGTCAAAGAGGTATAGCCTCGACCCCGGCGCCAGCACCACGCACACCGAGAGTAGAGTCTCCATCCGTGTCGGCTTCTGCGCGCGGGCTTTGCCCGCTCGCATGGTCCGCGGAACTCCGTTCCGCGCTGTCCTCCCCGCCCGACTCGCTCGCTTTCGCTCGCTCGTCGAGGGTGAGGTCTCGCCTCGAATCAGGTGACCGGCCCCCGCGGTTCGTGGCAAATGTTGACACGTTTGGACGCGTGTGCCAGTAAGTATTTATACTGTCGAGGGACGACCGGGCCGGAGATAGCTACCCCTACTTATACAACTGCGTATGTACAGCGAAACGAATTTTACATAGTACGTCGTTGGGGCGATAACTTCCGCGTTCAGTACCTCATTATCCATGTCAAAACAGATCATACGGCGCTCGGTTGCCGTGCTGTTGGCGCTCCTCGTCGTCTGTTCGTTTGCGGGGATTCCGGCAGCCGCGGCGGCCGACGGCGGTTCGGTCGGGGACCGCACGAGCGGCGTCCTCGGCTCCGACGACAGGTCGGACGGTGATTCGGCCGGTGACTCCGCCGAGTCCGGTGGCTCCGATTCGGGCTCGGAGTCCGATTCCGACTCCGGCTCCGACGACAGCGACACCGGGGAGTCCGGCTCCGATTCGGGGGCCGACTCCGACTCGGACTCGGGGTCCGACTCCGACTCCGGGTCTGACGACGCCGAAGTGGTCGAGGACACGGCCGCGGCGGTCGAGGCGACCACGGACGGGGCGACCGGCACCGTCGACGGGACCGTCGGGACGACGGACGGCACCGTGGAGACGGCCTACGGGGCGCTCCCGGCGGTCGGCGGCGCGACGGCCGAGGCCGGTCCGTCGGTCGACGGGACGGCGCTCGCGGCCGACGACGGGACCGAGCGGCTCTGGACGCGACAGACCGGCGCCACCCGGCAGACGACCCGCGACGACAGCTACGACGCGAGCTACGACGTGGGAACCGACACGACCGCGATGCTCGGGGCGGCCGAGGCGACGCAGGCGGCCGACGGTCAGGACGGCCAGCTCCTGCCGGGCAGCGTGAACGGCGGCACGGTGCTCGGTCTCGGGGCGCTGGCGGTGGCGGTGGTCCGGTCGGCGCCGCTCGTTACCGGCACCGGCACCGGGGCCGGAATCTCGGCGGCGTCGAGGTACCTCTCGATGCTGCTCAGCCGGTTCGTGCCGTTTCTCTTTCTGCTGCGGTACAGCCGGTACGACGACTCCGACCCCCTGGAGCACGACGCCCGCGAACAGGTCTACGGGATCGTCAGCGAGACGCCGGGGTCGTATCTCTCGAAGGTCAGCGAGCGGGCCGACCTCCCGCTGTCGACGACCCGCCACCACATGAAGGTGCTCGAGCGCGAGGGGCTCGTTTCGGGGGCGAAGCTCCGGGGCAAGCGCCGGTTCTACCCCGCCTACGCCGAGGGCATCGAGCTGGCGGCGGCGCTCAGCGACGAGTCGACGGCCAGCATCATCGACGCCCTGGCGCGGCTCGGCGCCGCCTCGGTGAGCGACCTCGCCAAGGACCTCGGCCGCGACCCCAGCACCATCAGTCACCACCTCCAGCGGCTCGAGGAGGACGACATCATCGCCCGCGAGCGCGAGGGTCGTGCGGTGATGAACAAGCTTTCCCCGGAGGCGCGGACCGCGCTCGACCCCGAGCAGACGCCGAAGCCGGAGGAACCCGCCGAGGCCGTCGCCGACTGACCGCGTCGCCGACTTCTCCTGCAGGGCCCTCGATCCCGACGGCTTTTCCGGCCGCAGGCGCCGGGGTTTTGCGTCCGCGCCGCCATCCGTCGGTATGGAGATCGGCGCGTCCGTCGGACCGTACCTCGACCGCATCGGGTCGCTGTCGTCGTTCGACTTCGTCGAGTACGCCCTCGGCGAGGGGGAGGTGTCGCTCGATTCGTTCGACGCCGCCGCGGTCGCCGGCCGCCTCGACCGCGCGGGCGTCGGCGGCGTCGTCCACCTGCCGTACCGGCAGCCGCTGTCGACGCCCGTCGACCGCATCGACGAGGCGACTATGTCGTACCTCGACGACGTCCTCGCGGCGGCCGCGGACACGGGCGTCGAGACCGCGGTCGCTCACCCGAACGCCCGCGGCGCCGGCCACGACGCGGAACGGCTGACGCGGCGGGTGTCGGCGCTTCGCGAGCGGGCGGCCGACAGCGGCGTGACCCTCTGTCTGGAGACGGTCGGCCACGCCGGCGAGCTCGCGCTCGACCGCGTCGGCGCGTTGGCCGACCGGACCGGCGCCGCCGTCTGTCTCGACGTCGGCTACGCCTACCTCGAGGCCGACCTCGGGGGGATCCGCGAGTTCCTCGCCTCCTACGGCGACACCGTCGTCCACCTGCACGTCCACGGCGCCCGCCGCCGGGGGGACACCCACGTTCCCGTCGGGAGCGGCGACGTACCGTACGGCGAGGTCGGTCCGCTGGTCGCCGACGCCGCGCCGGCGACGGCGACCGTCGAGGTGTTCACCGGCGACGTCGACCACCTGCGGGACTCCGCCGAGCGGTTCCGTGCGGCCGTCGACGGCCGCTGACGGCAGCGTCAGCCGCCGGGGCCGAGCGCCGCGATGTCGGCGCCGACGGTCGCCCGCGCGTCGGCCGGGTTCGGATCGCTGTCGGCGAGGTGCGTCCACCCATCGGCCGGCAGCCCCGACAGCAACTCGGCGACGGCCGCGCTGTACGCCCGGCAGGACGGCATGGGCGACGCCTCCCCCCAGATGTCGTCGACGACCGTCATCGAGTCGATACGGACCTCGACGGCCGCCGGCGAACAGCGGCTCGACAGCGTCTCGAGTCCCAGCTGGAGCGCCGCGTACTCGGCGACGTTGTTGTCGGTCCGGGAGCCGACCGGGCGGCCGAGCCGGGCGACGGCCGCGCCGTCGACCCGGACGACGGCGCCGGCGCCGGCCGGCCCCGGGTTGCCCCGGGAGCTGCCGTCGACGTACAGCACGACCCGCGCGTCCGTCGCGGCTGGCAGCGGGTCGGGCGACCCGGGAGCGGCGTCGGCGGCGTCGTCGAGCGCCGCCCGGAGCGCCGTCGCCGAGGTGTCGGGGCCGAAGACGCCGCCGATACCGGAAACGGCGGCGTCGATGGCCTCGATGGCCGCCGCGAGTTCGTAGCCGTACAGCGCCAGCACCTCGTCGACGCGGGCCGCAAGCGGCGACAGCGGCTCCGCCGGCAGCCGCCGATCGTCGGTCGCTGTCACGGTCGGCCTCGCCGGGACCGCGGGCGGCTACAGCTCACCGTGGCTCTGCGTGCGCCGGAGGTCCTCGACGCGCTCCGTTATGTCGTCCATCTCGCCGCTTTCCTGCTTGGAGTCGACGTGGCTGTACATCAGCCCCATCCGGTGGTTCGATCGGAGCCGCTCTTCGTTTCTGTCGAGGAAGTCCCAGTACAGCGCGTTGAACGGACACGCTCGGTCGCCGGTGTCCTTCGTCTTGTAGTAGCGGCAGTCCCCGCAGTAGTCGCTCATCCTGTCGATGTAGTTCGCCGAGGAGACGTACGGCTTCGAGGCGAAGACGCCGTCGCCGTACTGGCCCATCTCGACGACGTTCGGCGTCGTCACCCAGTGGTAGGCGTCGACGTAGGTGGCGTGGAACCACTCGTTGAGCTGCGACGGTTCGACGCCCCACAGCGTCGCGAAGTTCGCCAGTACCATCAGCCGCTGGATGTGGTGGGAGTAGCCCCGCTCGCGGACGTCCTCGACGGTCCGGCGGAGACACTCCATGTTCGTCTCGCCGGTCCAGTAGAACTCCGGGAGGTCGTGCGGCGCCGACAGCTGGTTGGCCTCGGCCAGCCCCGGCATGGAGTGTCGGTAGACGTGCCGCATGAACTCCCGCCAGCCGATGAACTGCCGGATGACGCCTTCGACGGAGTTCAGCGGAACGTCGTCCCGCTCGTGGTAGGCCGCTTCGATCGCCTCGACGGCCTCCATCGGGTGCAGCAGCCCGAGGTTGATCGACGAGCCGAGCAGCGCGTGCGACATCGCCCAGTCGTCGCTCCGCATCGCGTCCTGGTAGGGGCCGAACCCCGGCAGCCGGGCGTCGACGAAGTGTTCGAGCTTGCGCTCGGCCTGCCGGCGGGTGACCGGCCAGACGAGGTCGTCGTCGTCGCCCCAGGTGTCGAACTCCTCGGCGACCCACGCGCTCGTCTCGGCGGTCAGTTCGTCGTGGTCCGGCTCGTACACCGGCGGCGACTCCCAGTCGTCCGGCGGGAACTCCTGGTTCTCGTCGTCGTAGTTCCACTCCCCGCCGACGGGGTCGCCGTCGTCGGTCATCAGCACGCCCGTCTGCCGGCGCATCCACCGGTAGAACGTCTCGTGTCTGAACGGCTCCCGGTCGGTCTCGTTGGCCCACCGGTCGAACGCCTCGCGGGTGCCGACGAACAGCTCGTTCGGCACCACCTCCAGGCTCCCGCCGGCGTCGTCGACCAGCGTCTCGAACGTCTCGGCGCTGCGGTGGCTCGGCGAGCGCATCTGCACCAGCTCGTCGTCGGGGTACCGCTCGAAGTACGTCTCCAGGCCGTCGCCGAACGTGTCGGCCTGGACGTACTCGACGTCGTAGCCCCGCTCGCGGAGCTCGTCTCGGAACTGTCGCATCCCGGCGAAGACGATCGTCAGCTTCTGGTGATGGTACCGCATCCGCCGGGCGAAGTCGTGGGCCTCGATCAACAGTACGCGCGAGCCCTCGGGCGCCCGGCCGAGCGGCCCGGCCTCCGGGTGGAGCTGCGTCCCCAGCACCCACGGCACCCTGTGTTCGTCCGCCATACCGTACTGCGGGGTCTCACCGACGATCGGCGCGGTCACTACCGTAACCTGGGGCGTGATCCACTTAGCAGGTACGGTCGGGTAGGGTCGCCGCCCCCCACCGCCGGAGCGAAGCCGACCGGCGAGTCTGCGCTGTCACCGTCACGCGACCGGAGCCGGCGACCGGACACGCCGACCTATTCGACGGCGGCCAGCTCCGAGAGCGCCGCGCGGGCGTCGTCGGGCCACGCCGGGCAGTCCGTCGTCGCGACGTGGAGCCGCCGGCAGGCCGCCGCCGGGGGCGTTCCGCTCAGCGAGACGACCGGCCGGCTCCGGCGCTCCCAGGACAGCGTCCAGTCGGCCGGCGGCTCCACCCGGACGTACCGCGTCGTCTCCGCCGCCGCGAGCGCCGACAGTCGGCGCCGCTCGCGGCCGGCCGTCGTCGTCCGGTCGACGACCGCCGGAGCCGTCTCCGGCACCCTCTTCAGGTCGCCGGCGGCCGCGAGGAACCGCCCGAGCCCGTCGGCCGTCCACGTCAGCGAGCAGTGCGTCGCGAACGTCTCCACGTGGACCGGCGGGTCGACGGGAAGTCGCCGGGGGGCGTCGGTCACGTGTCGCTCGGACGGCGGCCCGCCGGGCTCGTCACTCCAGTTCACCCCGCCACCGCAGGGAATTGCGGTTCAGCGCCTCGACGGCCGGCCGTCCCGCCTCGAGCAGCCGGTCGGCGAGGGCGACGGCCGCCTCCAGCTCCGCCGGGGAGAGGTGTTCGTAGGCCGGTCGACCGTCGACGTGGTCGTACCACACGTCGCCGAAGACGTTGTCGAGGACGACGCGGGCGAAGCAGTGGTCCTCGGAGATCGGCCAGTCCTCGCGGCGGGCCGCCCGCGGGAGCTCCTCGGTGACCCGTCGGACGTACGCCGCCCGGAGTTCGGAGATGTCGTCGCCGTCGAGGGTCCGCTGTCCCATACGCGTCGTCGGGCCCGCAGGCGGTTCAGTTCTTCGCGGCGGGACGTCACCCTCCCGGCCCGACGGGACCGGAGCGTCGAATTAATCCGGGCGGGCGTCGTGGGTGACGGTATGATTCGGATTCGCGACCCGAGCCGGGAGACCGTCATCCAGTACGGACTGATGGTGCTGTCGGGACTCGGCTGCGTAACCGCGGCCGTCGCGCCGATCGAGCCGACACAGCAGGTCGCGCTGGTGTCGGTGATGCTGGGCGTGACCGTCGGCCTGTGGGTCGGCCACCTCGTGCAGACGCTCCAGGGCGCCGTCGACGACGTCACGCAGGTCAATGGCTGACGGGGATCGCACGCCCGGTCTCGGCGCGTTCCTGGTCCTCGTTTTGGTGGTGACGTCGTCGTTCGTCATCGTCTTCCAGCAGACGCTTCCGGAGGCCGTCGCCACGACCCTCAGCTGGGTCGTCATCGGCGTCAGCGCCGTCAGCGCCATGATGGGGTTCGTGCTCGAGGCGCTGAGCTACTTCGACCGCGACGGCGGGGCCGAGCGGACGGCACCGGCCGACCCGACGCCGACGACAAGCAGCCGTCCGTGGGTGCCGGACGGCGACGTGAAGCCGCTGCCGCCGCTGATCAACTTCGACGACGAGCTGGAGCAGCTGTACGACTACTTCGACGGGGAGTTCCCGAGCCAGGCGGAGACGTTCCTCGAGGGGTACAAGCGGATGAAGACCGCCGACCGGGGCCAGCGCGGCACCATCGCCAGCGACGTCCGGGCGGGGCTGAACCCCATCATCGTCCTCGTCGACGACCCGGAGGTCGAGTCGATGCTCTCTCAGATGGGCGAGGACCTCTTCGCCTACGTCAAAACCGACGGCGCGGAGCTGGTCAGCGTCGACCGCTATGCCCTGTACGACGACGGCAAGAAGGCGCCGGTCGACGAGCTCCAGGGCCGACAGGCACGTATCAGGGCGAGCGTGAGCAACGACGGCGAGTCGATGAAGACCGACGTGCTGTTGCGGTTCACCGACGGCGACGGAATCGAGGTCAAGCGGACGAAGCTCCCCGTCGGCGAGGTACCGACGGCGGCGACGAAGGAGCTGAACACGCAGGTGTACGTCCCGTCGGTGGCGTCGTCCGTGACGGTGTCGCCCGTCCCCGCGGCCGCCTCGCGGGAAGTACTCGACATGTAAGTCCACCGGGACAGCGACCGGTCGCCGGCGTGCGTGCATCGTGTCGCGACCGCACCCCGGAGTCGCACTCATACCGATTATTGCGGTAATATTCAGCGCAGTGACCGAAAACAGAGAGATGCTGGCGCTAAGCGACCGATTCGCCCGGTACACGGCGGTAACGGTTCGCAGTAATCAGTATCAGTCGTTGGACTTCCGCCGCTGGTCGGGGTGATCGGCGACGAAGACGCTCGTGTCGTCGGGGACGTCGTCGGTCACCCAGGAGTTGGCGCCGATGCTCACGTCGTCGCCGATCTCGATCGCGCCGAGGACGTTGCTCCCGGCGCCGATGACGACGTGGTCGCCGATGTCGGGGTGACGTTTGTAGTCCTTCGCCAGCAGGTTGTCGGCGTCTTCGGCCTCCTCGAAGTGGAGCGCCCCCAGGGTGACGTTCTGGTAGATTCGGACCCAGTCGCCGACGGTCGTCGTCTCGCCGACCACCACGCCCGTCCCGTGGTCGACGAAGAAGTACTCGCCGATCTTCGCCCCGGGGTGGATGTCGATGCCGGTCTCGGTCTTGGCGTATTCGGCGAGCTCGCGGGCGTAGGCGAACCGCTCTATTTCGTAGAGACGATGGGCGACGCGGTGGATCAGGACGGCCTGAAAGCCCGGATACGACCGGATGATCTCGCAGTAGCTCTTCGCGGCGGGGTCGCCCTTGTAGGCGGCCTCGACGTCCTTCTTGAGGGTCCGCCGGATCGCCGGCAGCCGGTCGAGCGTCCGGTCGACGATTCCCGCCGGGTCGTCCGTTTCGGGCCCGGCGTAGGCCGCGATACCCCGGTGGAGACAGGCGCCGAGGTCGGTCAGCCGGGCGCGGGTCGTCTCGGGGTCGTCGAGCAGCTCCGTCGCGTTCCAGCAGCAGGGAAACAGGAGTTGCCTGAGGAGCGGAAGCTCGTCGCGCAGAGCGTCGCGGCGAGGGTACGCCGTCGAGGCGTCGGTCGGGAAGGGCGACTCGTCGGCCCGGTAGGCCGCGACGAGTTCCCGGTGGGCGTCCCCCGAGTAATCGTAGGTCATCCGTTGGGTATTGACGGGTGCCGATGAAGTACGTTACTGACCGGTCCGTTCGTCGTGCCGGGCGAGGGCGGCGAGTCCGTCAGCCGTCGACCGACCAGCCGACGAACGCCTCGTCGGCCTCGATGGGGATCGACAGCGCGGCGAGGAACCGCTGTGTGGCGAGGTAGTGCGTCGCCAGCAGCGTCACGCCGACGAGCGTCGAGTCGTCGAGAACGTCGGCGGCCGCCGCGAAGACGGCGTCGTCGACGTCGTCGGTTGCGACGGCCCGCGCGTACTCGACGATCGCCGTCCGCCGGTCGTCGAGGTCGTCGAGGCGGTTCTCGGCGATTGCGGCCAATTCCGTCTCGGCGACGCCCCGCTCGCGGGCGACGGGGAGGTGCTGGTGCCACTCGTAGGCCGAATCGAGTTCCCGGGCGACCGCCAGGATGACGCGCTCGACGTCGGCCGCCCCGAGGCCGCAGTCCTCCCACAGGGCGGAGCCGTACCGCATGTACGCCTGGAGGGCGTCGGGGTTGTTCGCCATGACCGTCAGGAGGTTGATCTCGCCCATCGCCTCCTCCGACAGCAGATACCGGTAGTCGTCCGGGAGCTCCGACTGCGTCCGGCCGTCGAGTCGTGGCATAGGGGACACAGGGGCGAGGCCGCAAACAATCTCCCGGTCGGAGCGGCTCGTGAGATCGGCGCGGGCGCCGTCACACAGGACGGCCCGGAGGTACTGCCGGCCGGACTGGTCTTCGACCGGCGCGTCGGCGTCGACAACACCCGAACGTCATAAGGGCACACTGACGTTAGCACACACTAAGATGTCCGAACCGAAGCCGAAGGGCGAGTCCCGGGGAGACGAACGGCACGCGGTCCTCGACGAGATGCGACCGTGACCGACGAGCAGGACGGCCTCGACCCGGCCGAGCAGCGCGCGACGGTCCGCGAGCGGGACGCCGCCCTCGCGATCGGCGGCTCGCGCCGTGGCGACGACACCGGAACCGACCCCCGTGACCTCGGCCCGGGAGCCGACCGTTGCCGCCCTCGCCGGCACGGCCGTCGCCGGACGCCGTGCGTACGGGGTCGCCCACCGTCTTCGAAAGTGCCGCCGCATCACCGTCCGACTGTGCGGCCGGACCCGAATCACCGTCGCACGGGGCCCGCCGGTGAGGCCTGCTGAGGGACGCCCCGCGGCGGGAGGAGCGGAGACAGCCCTCGGCCACCGGGCAGCGGCTCGGGTCAGAGAGACCTCATGACCGACCCCTCTATCGCCCTCCGTCCAATCGAGCGCGGTGACATCGACCGCGTCGAGGCGCTGCTCGCGGCCGGCGGGCTACCGGACGACGACGTGCGGGCGAAGCCGGAGTGTTTCTTCCTCGCCCGCGACGGGGACGCCGTCGTCGGGGCGGGTGGCCTCGAGGCGTACGGCTCCGACGGACTCCTCCGGTCGGTCGTCGTCGCGGAGCCGTACCGCGGCCGCGGCTACGGCGGCGCGCTGTGTGACGCCCTCGAGGACCGCGCCCGGGAGCGCGGTGTCGGGGGGCTGTACCTGCTGACGACGACCGCGGCGGGGTTCTTCCGGCGGCGCGGCTACGAGACCATCGACCGCGAGGCCGTCCCGCCGGCCGTCCGGCAGACGACCGAGTTCACGGACCTGTGTCCGGACTCGGCCACCTGCATGCGGCTGGACCTCGGGTAGGGTCCGTCGGCGACTCCGGCGCTATCGCGTCCCCGGGGGCGAGATCGAACTGCAGATGATCGGCGACGGTCACCGCTCGTCGACGGCCGCCTGCAGGCCGAACCAGTGCTCGACGGTACCGTTTTCGTCTGGGACGGGAACGAGCGAAACCCGGTTGATGAACTGCGTGCCGTCGGCGCGGTAGTTGCACACCTCGACCGTGACGGAACTCCACCCGCGGAGCGCTTCGCGGAGCTTAGCGACGGTCGCGGCGTCGGTCCGCGGGCCCTGGAGCCGCCGCAGGTTGTCGCCCCGTAGCTCCGCGAGCCTGTAGCCCGTGAGCCGGCGGGTCGCGCGGTTGGCGTACAGTAGCGGGTTGTCGTGGTAGGCCGCGCCGGTGAGCACGACGCCGAGCGGTGCCTCTTCCAGCGTCCGGGCGCGCCACACGAGGCGTCGCTCCGGGGCGGTGAGTGTGCCGAGACACGCCGGCGGGTCGAACGCCTCCGGGGTCGTCTCGAGTCCCGCCGCGTCGAAGCCGTGTTCGGCCGCGAGCCGGTCGACGGTCGCCCGGAACGACTCGCGGTCCGCGGCGAGAGCGTCATGGAGCGCAGCGCGCAACTCCGGGCGCGGCCGGGGCTGTCCGTTCACGCTTTGCCTTCGATTTCGGGGCGTAAAATCGCGGCGACAGAAGGCGAATGGCGGGGATTCGGCCCCTCGTCGCTGCCGCACCCGGAGAGGCAGGGGCCTGCCGGGTCAAACACGGTGAAATCGTCGATGTCCGGGTCGATGGGTCAGACCACGTCGAGGATCTCTCGTTCGATATCGAGAACGTCGCTCACGATTTCGACACGGCGAAGCTGAACGGGGCGGACGTTCCGGACTCCCGCGTCTCACCGGAGGGCGGGAACGTGACACTCCGGGCCGAGTAGTTCGTCTTCCGCTGGGTATTAGCGGCTTCCCGCTCTTGTTTGCGTAATGAAGACCGTCGAGGTCGGCGACCTCTCCATCGGGGACGGACACGAGCCGAAGGTGATGAGCGTTCTGAACATGAGCGAGAACTCCGGATACGAGCCGAGCGTCCACGTCGACGCCGAGAAAGCGGCAGCGGTGGTAGACGAAGAGTTGGTCCCTGCCGGCGCCGATATCATCGATATCGGGCTACAGTCCGCCAACCCGAAGTACGAGACGAAGTCGCCGGAGTACGAACTCGAGAGACTGAAAGCAGCTGCCGAGGTGATCGACAACGTCGAGAGCGACACGGTGTTCTCGATCGAGACGCGCTACGCCGAGGTGGCCGAAGAGGCGATCCAGAAGGGATTCCACATCATCAACGACGTGTGTGGATTCGCTGACCCGGAGATGCGGTCCACATGCGAGGCATACGACGTCCCGGTTATCAAGATGGCGAGTCCGCCGGACCTCGATCGCCCGGGGGCGCTGAAGACCGTCGACGACGTGTTCGAAGCCCTCGAACGGGGCGGGGTCACCGATCGTACGATCGTCGATCCCGCGTTCGGTGGATGGTACGACGGGAAAACGTACGAGGACAACCGGGAGATGTTCAGGCGGCTCTCCGAGTTCCGAGCGTTCGGATGCCCGATACTGACCGCGACGAACAGGGAAGATTTCTTGGGTGATCTCGCGAACCAGCCGGAGACGGAAGATCAACTCGCGGTGAGCTTGGCTGCGGCGGCGTTGGAGGTCGACCGGGGAGCACACGTCATCCGCACTCACGACACCAAAGAGACGTACGACGTCGTCCAGGTCGCGCATGCACTCGGAAGGGAGCATATCAACCGGACGAGTCCGGTGAACGTGACCGAGCTTTCCGGTGTCACACGACGAGAGATGCGACGTCATTTCTCGGTGAGCGACCGAGCGGTGAACGGCCCCGCCCGAGCGAGTAGTCTCACGTTCTCGATCGAGAGTCTGCCGGGCGGAGCAGCCGACACAGCGGAGAAGATAGCCGAGCTGAACGACCTGCCGGCAGCTATTTCCGACGGTACCCTGGTTCTTTCGGGCACCCCACGGACGTTCGTCGATTTCCTCGATGATCTTCCCACCGACGATCCCGAGTTGGCCTCAATGGCGGACTCGATCGGGGCTGCGCTGGAACGGAAATGACCCGAGACGCCGACGCCACCCCGACGAATAGCGGGTCGTCACCCCCACTGCTGGCCATATCCTCAGCCACCAGACGGACGATGAGTGCGGAGCGATAGAGGCGATATCAAGTAATTCGAGGGGGCGAGAGCCGGTTTTTGTAGCTTCTCTTGCACGCATCGGAGGACGACTTAGCCGCTGATTGCATGATCCCAACCATCCCGTCTTGAGCGTCCCTCACGGACTCCGGGGTTCTCGTACCGCCTCATCGAGCCACTCCGGCAACTCCGGGCCGTCCTGCTCTCGAATCGCGTCGGTATCTCGTGACGAACCGCTCGAATCGTCAAACCCATTCTGCCTCGTTCGAAACAAGACAAGCCCGACAGGAGTGAGCAAATACAGGGCGTTCGCGAACTACGTCGGGCGAGTGACGAGCGAAGCGAGAAACGAGCGGTTGCTCAGATACGCATCGATGGGCGACGTGCTACGCCATCCGGAGACAATCAGCCGACTGTCCGGCGAGAGGGCTGGTATCTTCGGGTTCACCGATTACCGAGCGCGTCACTCCACCGGCCGGGAAAGGATGTCGAAGATATCGATCGCCTTGTACTCGCGGTAGCGCTGCTTTCCCGTCGTCTCTTCTAAGATGCCACTCGCCTCTAACTCGGAGAGCGCGTTCCGGGCCGTTTGATCGGTGACGTCGAGCATCTCAGCCACGGTCGCGGCGTCCACGTACGGTCGCTGGAACAGTCGCATCGCCAACCGGTCCGTGGCCGTCTTCTCGTGCCCGTACTCACGTTCGTACTCACGGCGGAGATCCCGGAGTTCGCCTGTCCGGTCAAACGCGTGTTCCGCCTGTTGCCCGATGCCCTCGATGAAAAACTCCAGCCACGGTTCCCAGGCTCCCTCTTCGCTCACCGCCCGCATCCGGCGGACGTATTCCACTTTGTGTTCGTTGAAGTAGGCACTCGGGTAGAGGAGGGGCCGATTGAGATATCCGTCCCGGACGAGCTGGAGAGTGATGAGCACCCGTCCGAGACGACCATTCCCGTCTCCGTAGGGATGGATTGTCTCAAACTGGTAATGAACGATGCCATTATCAACGAGGTTGTGGTAGGCTCCACCGGACTCGACGTACCGCTCCAGATTTTTCACAAGTCGCGGGACCTCGTGCGCGGCCGGGGGAACGAATCGCTCCTCGGCTCTCGATGGCGGGGGAATGTGTACTGGGCCGTGGCGGAACTCTCCGATGTGCTTTGCCTCGTCGCGGGCTCCCTCCAGAAGCGTGCGGTGAAGGCGGTGGATGAGGTCGACAGTGATTTCACCAGTCTCATCGATCTCCTCAGCACCGAAACGAACGGCTTCTTCGTAGTTGATCGCCTCCTGTACGTCTTTTTCAGTGGTCCTGTCACCCTCGATCTGCCCCGGTCTGAACATCTCCTCGATATCGACATCTGCTCCCTCGATCAGAACCGATTCGACGGCCTCGCGACGAATCATCGTGGTATAGAGCAGCGGACTCGTGTCCGTCTCCTCACCGATACCCCCCAGTCGTCCCAGCTGCAGGACGGCGTTCTCGATGGCGTCCCGAAGATCGTCAGACATTTTTATCTCAGTCTCGGGGGGGAGTTCATCCGGAATATAATACGCACCGTCACCGAACGACCGGTACTTGCCGGGTGCTGCTTCCGGGAGAGATTCGCGTGGCATCTGTGTTATTCCGTCGTAGTTCGGCCCAACACTAATATCATGGGCACGAATTTTGGTTAGGACAGGAACCCTTGGAAAGTATTATGTACGGCGTATCGGAGAGCGGCTTTCTAACCAAAATGGGACTGGCGGACGCCAGCAGGGAATACTCTGCATCTATGTTATCTCGCGTTTGAACACTCTGACGCGAATATATACTGACAAATTTTAGTTAGATATGGTAGCGCTGAAAATTTACCTGTACTGTTCGTGGTTGAGGCGTTCCGATCCAAAAACAGGGGCGCATAACAGCCAGCTCCGGAGTGGCGAACTATGCAGTTCGGAGACTCTGTCGCCGTTTTTTTCCTTAGGGTTCAAATCCGTGGCTGACGCTGTTTGCTCCTCACGTTCGTTCGTCGCAAAATAGCGAGCCCGACGGGAGTGAGCGAACGCGAAGTGTTCGCGAACTACGTCGGGCGAGTGACGAGCGAAGCGAGGAACGAGCCCGACGGGATTTGAACCGGAGGGAGACGTGCTCGCTCACGATGTTCGCTGTGCGCGTCTTCCAGGGTTCAAATCCGTCGCTGACGCTATTTGCTCCTCACGTTCGTTCGTCGCAAAATAGCGAGCCCGACGGGATTTGAACCCGCGACATCTTGGTCCGGAACCAAGCACTCTGTCCACTGAGCTACGGGCTCCCGTGTACCGATACCCGGGGCGTCGGTTTAACGGTTGTGACACGTCCTGGCCCCGGAGGACATCCGCGCGGGAGCCGTCGACGGGGTGGGAATACACGGCCCGGCAGCACGACCGGGAGCCGGCGGCGATACTTGGGGCTCGCTCGGTTTCTTGCTGGCGGTCGGAGGGCTAACGGCGGTGTCGATACCGGGTGCCGTCGTGGTCTGTGGCGGCGTCGTCATCGTGCTGGCTGGCCGCGCGCTACTGGTCGACGGCGGGTCGACGAACTGGAGGAACTGACGAAAATGGTCGAGGACGGTCCGGGATCGTTGGAAGAACTACGGCTGCTGGAGTGAGCGTCGAGAGATCTCGTCAGGGCGACTCGCCGGTCTCGAGCGTGAGATCGTCGGTCGGGTAGGCGACGCAGGTGAGGGTGTAGCCCTCGTCGAGTTCGGGTTCGCCGAGCATCTGGTTGGTGTGGTGTTCGACGTAGTCCTCGGCGTGGCCGCCGTCGGCGACGTGGCCGGCACAGGAGATGCACTGCCCCTCGCGGCAGGCGTACGGCAGGTCCCAGTCCTCGTCCTCGCCGGCCTCGAGCAGCGTCTCGTTTTCCTTGACCTCGACCGTCTTGCCTTCCTTTGCGTACTCGACCTCGAAGGTCGCCGCCTCGTCGTCGGGGATGGCCGCGGGGCTCTCGTCGATTTCGGCCTCGTCGGCGAGTTCGCCCTCGCCGGCGACCTCGGTGCCGACGGCCGCGACCGCGCCGCCGCCGCCGAGCGTCCGGTTGGACGGCTCCGGGAAGTCGGTCTCCGGCACCGACTCCGCCCGCTTTTCGATGACGTCCTGGGAGATGTCCTCTCGTGGCTTCCAGTCGGAGCCCCCCGAGAGGTGGAGGATGACCGCCACCAGCGTCAGTATCGCCCCGCCGACGATACCCACTGTCGTGACCATATCCGGGGTTGGGTGAGCCGCTTCAATAGCGTTGTGATTCGACCCCACCCCCCATCGGCGCCGCTCCGGACGCCGGGTCCGGCGCCCGGACGGCGGCCGCGGGACGCCACGAGCGCGGGCGGAGTGGCGGCAACACGCATCGCTGCCGGGGAGCATATGAGCCGAGAGATCGTAGGTGATGTACGATGAACCAGTTCGTGAACGGCGAGTGGGTGACCGAGTACGAGGCCACCGACGAGGACGGCGAGTTCGACCGACAGACGACCAGCTTCCGCGACACCGTCGCGCCGGAGGACGTCGAGGCCGGGCGGTACCACCTCTACGTCTGCAACGCCTGCCCGTGGGCCCACCGGACGCTCATCACCCGGAAGCTGCTGGGGCTGGACGGCGCCATCACCGTCGACTACGTCGACCCGTACCGCGACGACGGCGGCTGGCAGTTCACCCCGGAGAAGGAAGCCTGCACCGCCGACTCAGTCAACGGCGCCGACTACCTGCGGGAGCTGTACGTCGCCGCCGACGACGACTACACCGGCCGCGTGACGGTTCCGGTGCTGTGGGACAAACAAGAGGACACCATCGTCAACAACGAGTCCCGGGAGATCATGCGGAACCTGACGACCCGCTTCGCCGACCTGGGCAACGGCGTCGACCTGGCGCCGGTCGACCTCCGGGACGACGTCGACCGGATCCTCGACGAGATATACGAGCCGATCAACAATGGCGTCTACCGGGCGGGCTTCGCCGACACCCAGGAGGCCTACGACGGGGCCGTCGCGGAGTTGTTCGACGCCCTCGACCGCTGGGACGAGGTCCTGGCCGACCGGCGGTACCTCGCCGGCGAGCGACTGACCGAGGCCGACGTCGCGATGTACACGACGCTGGTCCGGTTCGACGAGGTGTACCACACCCACTTTATGTGCAATCGCAGTCTCATCCGCGAGTACGACAACCTGTGGCCGTACCTCCGGGACCTCTACCAGACGCCCGGCTTCGGCGAGACGACCCACATGGGCCACATCACGGAGCACTACTACACGACCCACCCGGACGTCAGCCCGAAGCGCATCGTCCCGACGGGCCCCGATCCCGACTTCGGGGCGCCGCACGACCGCGACGACCTGGCCGGCGAGCCGCCGACACGCCTATGTATGTGGATGGTATACACACCCATGGATATGCCGGACACGAAGCGAGGCCGCGAACGGAAGGGCAGGACGAAGCGCCAGCAGCGCCGCGAGCGCGAGATCGAGCGGGCGCTCGCCGCGCGCGACCGGAGCCTCGACTTCGAGGAGCTGTACGACGACGAGGAAATCGAGCTAGACATCTGAGCGGGCGGCCGGCGCGACGAGTCGGGTCACGTTCTCGGCGGCCGCTAGAGCGACGGACCACAAAGCAGTAACACGACCGGCCGTACCGTACGGTAATGAGACGTCGGAGCGTCATCAGGACCGGGGCCGGCGCCCTCTCGGCGGGGCTGCTGGCCGGTTGTATCGGCGGCGACGGCGGAGACGGTGGCGGCGAAGACGGCGGCGGGGCCCCACAGCCGACCGAGGGTGACGGACGCCACGACGGCATCTACGTCCAGCGGTTCACCGACAGCATGGCGATGCAGGGGACCGCCGGGGCCGGCGACCTCGAGCTCGCGGTCATGTACTCCGCTCCCCACCGGTTCTGGCGGATGGTCGGCGACGAGCGAAAGGAGGAGCCGGTCGCGGAGAGCGACTCGATGCACCTGATGGCCGCCGTCTGGGAGCCGGAGACCGGCATCGTCGTCCCGGAGACGGGGCTGACGGTCGAGATCGCCCCGGAGGGCGGCGCCTTCGACGAGCAGGTCATCTATCCGATGCTCTCCCAGCCGATGGGCTTTCACTACGGCGCCAACTTCGCGCTGGACGGCGACGGGACGTACGACGTCCGGGTCACCGTCGGCGGGCTCAACGTCCGCCGGACGGGCGCCTTCGAGGGCCGGTTCGACGACCCCGCGACCGCGACCGTCGGCGTCACCTTCGACGCGGAGACCCGCCAGAACCTCGACGATCACACCCGAGAGCTCGACAGCTTCGGCGACCCCGGCGCCGTCGAGCCGATGGAGATGATGATGCCGGACGGCACCCTGCCGGCCGTCGGGTCGATGCCGGGCGAACAGGTCGGGAGCGAGCGGACCGACGACGCCGTGCTGCCGCTGCTCGCGGTCCGCGACGACCCGCCGGTCGAGGCGGGGACGTATCTCGCCGTCTCGGCCCGGACCCGCTACAACCGGTACACCCTGCCGGCCGCGGGGCTGGAGGCGACCGTCGAGCGGGGCGGCGAGACGGTCTTCGAGGGGCCGCTCCGGCGGACGCTGGACCCGGAGCTGAACTACCACTACGGGGCGGCCGTCGACGCCTTGGAATCCGGCGACGAGGTGACGGTTCGGCCGGTGACGCCGCCGCAGGTCTCCCGGCACCGCGGCTACGAACGGGCCTTCCTCGAGATGGAACCCGTCAGCTACACCGTGTAGATGGAACGGACGCCCGCGACCGCGACGGCACTGTCGGTCGCCGTCGTCGCCCTATTGTGCGTGGCCGTCGTGCCCGCCGCCGCCC
Organism: Halobacteriales archaeon QS_4_69_225; assembly: GCA_003020965.1. GTDB lineage: Archaea > Halobacteriota > Halobacteria > Halobacteriales > Haloarculaceae > Natronomonas. The sequence continues at coordinate 47,558 of PXRL01000010.1, read as the reverse complement.
ACGTCTCCGGCGTCGAGGCCGACGATCAGCGGTCGGCCGACGGGACGCTACGGCTGGAGTGGGAGTTCGCCGACGGCGGCTCCTGGGTCGTCGTCCGGGCCGACGACGGCGGCGAGCCGGGCGAGGTGCTCGGTTACCGCCGGGCCACCGACGAGACCGCCTTCCGGACCGACACGACCGTCGCCGTAAACGACGGCGCCTGGAGCGAGGTGGCGGGGAGCCGGGAGCTGTGGGTCGTCCTCCACAGCGAGGCGGGCGGCGAGAGGTTCGACCCAGAGGAGGACCCGATGGAGACGGCCTTCGGCGAACCGGCCGGCAGCCGGCTGACCGTCGAGCGGGCCGCGGGCGCGACGAACGTCGCCGCACAAGGGTTCGGGGCGCAGACGTCGACCGACGGGACCGTCGCGGTCCGACGGGCCGAACTCGCCGAGGACGGCTACCTCGCGATCCACGCCGTCAACGCCGACTCCTCGGCGTCCGCCGGCGACGAGGACATCGGCGAGGCGGTCGGCGTCGTCGAGCTGTCGGCCGGCGTCCACGACAACGTCACCGTCGAACTCGACGAGGGGTACCTCTCCGAGGCCGAAAGCGAGACGCTCCTGGCGGCGGTCGTCCACGCCGGCGGCGACGAGTTCGGCGCCGACGCGACGGCGCCCGTCACCGCCGGCGGTGCCCCCGTGAGCACGGTCTTCGGCGTCGAGCTTCGGACCGCGGGGGCGGCGACGCCAACGCCCACGCCGGCGGAGTCCTCGCTCGTCACCACGGCAGCGGACGCCGGCGGCTCGCCGACGGCGACACCGACGGCGACGGGGACCGACGGCGACGGTGCCGGCGTCGGGGCGGTCTGGGCGGCGGTCGCCGTCGCCCTCGCCGCCGGGCTGGCCGTCCTGCGGCGGCGTTGAGACGGTCGTGTTTGGTGAAGCGATGCTGGGCGAAAATCCACTGCTGGGCGGGACTGGAAGGGGCTGCGCTCTCGGCGAGCGAGACGACGTAAGGACCGCAGGAGCGAACGGAGTGAGTGACGAGGACCGAAGCGAGTCGCAGCCGCCGAGAGCGCAGGGGCTTCCGGGGTCTTGTCCACTCCGTCCGCACCGTATTCACTCGTAACTAAACAGTACCGCTGAGACGGGCGCAACCGACTTGACGCCTCGCCGTGTACCGCAGGTCGGCGACAGTGACATACGAACGCATCCTCGGCCTGCTGCTGGGGACCGGCGTCGTCGGCGCGGCCGTCGTCGCCGGCCTCGCGGCGGCCGCATTGGTCCGGCGCCGCTCGTGGCCGTACCTGCTGGTCGCCGGAGCGCTCGGGACGCTCCTCGTCAGGTTCGTCGCCGGCGTCGGCCACGTACACGGTAGTCTCGGCGCCGAGACCCACCACCTGCTGGAGCACGGCCTCGACGTCGCGATGGCGGCGCTGGTCATCGCGGCGGTAGCGGTCACGCGGGACGTCTCCGGGACGACGGGAGGGGGCCCCTGATGAGCGACGTCAGAGAGCGCATCGAGCGGCGGATCCACGACGACCCCGGGGTTCACTTCAACCAGCTGGTCCGGGAGCTGGACCTGGCGGCCGGGCAGGTCCAACACCACGTCAGGCGGCTCGCCGAGGAGGACCGCGTGACCGTCGCCGAGCTGTTCGGCCGGACCCACCACTACCCGCCGGCGTACGGCGACTGGGAGCGGCGGGCGCTGGCGCTGCTACGGCGGGAGACCAGCGCCGCGGTCGTCGCGACGCTGCTCGACGAGGGGCCGTCGCGGCCGGTCGACGTCGCCGAGACGGTCGGCGTCGCCCGCAGCACGCTCGCCTGGCACGCCGACCGGCTCGTCGAGGCCGGCCTCGTCGAGAAGCGCCACGACGGCCGCCAGCTCGTCGTCGCCGACGAGCGCCGCACCGCCGAGCTGCTGGCGGCCGCCGACCCCTCCCTGCCGGAGCGGCTCGTCGACCGGTTCACCCGGCTCGTCGACGGGCTGCTGAGTTGAGTCGACACGGACCGAAAGCCTGACCCACCGGCGTCGTGGAGGTCGAGACGATGAGACGCCGCGACTACCTCGCCGCCGCCGCGGCGGTCGGCGCCGTCGGCGTCGCCGGCTGTGGCGGGGGAGTCGAGACCCGCGCGCTCCGCTCGACGCCGCCCGCCCTCAAGAACCGTCCCGAAGGCGTCTACCACCCCACCCACGTCGACGGAATGGAGCCGGTCGGGACAACCGAGACCGGCGACTACGCCGTCGCGCTGACGTACACGTACCCGCACCGCTTCTGGCGGGTCGACGCCGCGACCGAGAGCGTCGCCGACGCGGCCCGGGAGTCGCCGGACGGCACGGACGTCCACCTGATGGCGCTGGCCTGGGACCCCGAGACCGGCCGGACGCTCCCGGAGTCGGGGCTCAGCCTCGAGATCGCGAGGGACGGCGCGACCGTCGAGGAGGGAGTCGTCTACAACATGCTCTCGCCGCAGATGGGCTTTCACTACGGCGCCAACTTCGCGCTGGACGGCGACGGGACGTACGACGTCCGGGTCACCGTCGGCGGGACGACCGTCCGCCGGACGGGCGCCTACCGCGGCCGGTTCGGCGACCCCGCCACCGTCACCGTCCCCTTCGAGTACGCCGCCGACGCCCGCGACGAGATACCGGTCGAGCGAACCCCCGATCGGGCCGGCGAGCGCACGGCTCCCGACAGGATGGAGATGTCGGTCCCGCTCGGGGTCGCCCCGGAGCCGGCGGCGCTGCCGGGCGAGCACCGCGGGACGGCGGCGTCCGGCGACGCCGAACTCGTGGTCGTCACGACGGAGACGCCGCCGGCCGGCGTCGACGGCGAGGGGTCGTACTCGTACCTGGCCGTCTCCGCGCGCACGCCGTACAACCGGCTGCTGCTGCCCCGGATGACGCTGGCGGCGACGCTGCGGCGCGACGGGACGACCGTCTTCGACGGCGAGCTCGTCCGGACGTTCGACGACCGGCTGGACTATCACTACGGCGCCGTCGTCGGCTCGCCGTCGGCCGGCGACGAGCTGACCGTCCGGGTCCGGACCGCCCCGCAGGTCGACCGCCACGAGGGCTACGAGACGGCGTTCCTGTCGATGCCGGACGCGAGCCTGACGCTGTCGTTTTGAGGCCGCGGCCCGTAGGACGGTCGTGGCCGCCGACTGCGTCGTCTGCGGCGAGCCCGCGGCGGTCAGCGGCGCCTGTCCGCACTGCGGGGCGGCCTGCTGTGGCGACCACCGGCCGCCGTCGGCCCACGACTGTACGGGTACGGCGGCGGGGACGACGGGCGGCTGGCGGCCCGATCTCGACGGCGCGAGCGTCGACCCGCCGGAGCGATCGCCGGCGTCGCTGCTGCGGCCCGGCGTCGGCCTCGGCGTCGTGACGCTGCTGGTCGTCGTCGCGGCCGTCGGGGCCGTCGCCTACGTCGGCCCCCCCGACGACGGACTCGACGCCGGCGCCGTCGAAGCCGGAATCGAGACGGCGACCGTCTCCGAGCGACGGGCGGCCGGCGTCGGCGCCGTCGAGTCCGACCCCGACCTCGCGGCCGTCGCCCGGACCCACAGCCGCGACATGCGCGACCGGGGGTACGTCGACCACGTCGACCCCGACGGCGTCGGCCCGCAGGACCGCGCCGAGGCGGCCGGCCTCGATTGTTTCGTCGGCGAGAACATCTACCAGACGCCGCGGGGGGCGCTGGCCGACTCCGAGCGTGCACTGGCCGACCAGGTCGTCCGCGAGTGGCTGGACTCGGCGGGCCACCGCGAGACGCTGCTGTCGGAGCGGTACGACCGGCAGGGCGTCGGCGTCGCCGTCGGCGAGAACGCCGTCTACGTGACGCAGCTGTTCTGCTGACCGGGCCGTCGCGTCCGCGGGCGAGCGGTCGGGTCAGTCCGTCGCCCGCTGTGGGTCGTCGGACCGGGCGCCGGACGGGGCCGACGACGGAGCGTCGCTCGTCCCCGTCGTCTCGGGGCGGCGACGGCGGTAGTAAGCGACGTGGTAGGCGAACGAGACCGCGAAGGCCAGCGGGAGGAGCACGACGGCAAGCACGCCGAGCGCCGCGGCGAGCACGCCGCCGGCCGCGACGGCCCCGGGAGCGGCGTCGCCGACACCGGCGGCGACGCTCGCGCCGCCGACGGCGGCCGCCGCCACGGCGAAAACGACCGTCGGCAGCGCGCCGAGAAACGTGAGCACCGAGCGGACGAGCAGGTAGCCGAGCGTGCTGAGCGGGCCGTCACGGACGACCGCGACGGCCTCCTTGATGGCCTCGACTCCGCCGTCGGCGCCCAGCACCACCGCGACGTCGAGGAACTGCTGGACGACCCCGAGGACGAAAGCCACGAGGAAGAAGACGAGAAACAGCAGCGCGACCGCCGCCGACATGCCGGCGAGGGCGCCGGCCGTCGGCTCGCCGCTCGTCACGCCGCCGCCGGCGAACAGCCCCACACCGGCGAGGACGGCGACCATCACGAGCGCGATCACGACGGCGAACTGTAGCAGCGTCCACACGCCGTAGGCGACGACGGCCGACGCGCCGTGACGTCCGATCCCGTCGGTGAAGTCGCCGAGGCTCGTCGACCCCTCGACGGCGGCGTCGCACATCGCGACGAGGCCGACGAGCGCGACCGGGACGACGACGATTCCGTAGACGAATCCGCCCAGGATCGGAACCAGCACCACCACGAGGCCGACGAACAGGACGAGTCCGCTCCCGACCGCCCCGAGGAGGACGTTCGGGTTGCGCCGAAGCGCCGCTCCCGCGTCGCCGATCGCGTCGATCGCAGCCCCCATGAACGGCCGGTACGAGCGGCGCAGGATAAAGCTACGGCCGCACTCACCGTCCGTCTCGCGGCGACGGGCGGTGGCTCGACGGGGCCGGGAGCCATCGGACGGGGGCGCCGCGGCCGCTCCGAGCACTCTCGACGGCAGGAGAAGGGGAACTCGGCTCCGTCCCCGGCCGGGTTACAGTCGGGGGAGCCTCCAGCCGAGTGAGCTTACAGCCGGGTGAGGTCCTTCGCGCGCGGTCCCTTGTCGGCCTCGACGATCTCGAATTCGACCTCCTGGCCCTCCTCGAGGTCGGGGCCGCCGACGTCCTCCATGTGGAAGAACACGTCCTCGTCCGCCTCGTCCGTCTCGATGAACCCGTAGCCGCCGGTGTCGTTGAAGAAGTCGACCGTTCCAGTTGCCATCTCGCGTAATGTATGAGCAGCCCGGGACATAATCCTTGCGAGACGGCCGTCGGTCACCGGCCGGTCCACAGCAAGGCGACGGCGGCGGCAGAGTCGGCGACGAGTGATTTTTACCGCGGCCGGGCGACGCTCCGTCGTGTTCCGCGTCGCGCGCGAGACCGGTCCCGCGCTTCTCGTCCCGGCGGCGTGGGCGGTCGTCGCCGCCGCCCACGTCGACGTCGTCGCCGACCGCACCCTCCTCATCGCCTACGCCGTGATGACTACCCTGCTGGTCGTCTTCGCGGTCACCGGCCGCGCCGACATGCGGGAGGGGACGCTCCGGGTGTGGTGGGTCATCATCGCCGTCGGCGTCGTTCCGGCGGCGGCCGGGACCGCCGGGCTCGCCGCCGAAAACGCCGCGCTCCGGGCGGTGGCGCTGTACGGCTGGATGCTGCTGCCGGCGGTCGGCCTCGTCGACACCGGCCGCCGCGTCTCGCGGGCGAGCGTCCTCTACCTCGGCGGGGCCGCCCTCTGCGTGGTCGGCGCCACCGTCCACGCGGCTGCGGGGGCGCTGCCAGTCGCGACGTCGACGGCCGTCGTCGCCGGCGTCGCCGTAGTCGGCGCCGGCCAGAGCGCCGGCATCCTCGACGCCGTCCTCCGGTACTGAGCGGCGGGGTCGTCCGGCGGGTCGGTTGGCGGCCGGGCCGCCCACGACCACACGTGTCACCCAAACCCTCTTGTCTGATCGGGAGCCACCGTCGGACGGAGCCACCCGGCTCCGTGAGCCCATGGATCTCGAGGAGTTCGAGCGCCGACACCGGCCGACGGACTCGGAGGAACCGTTCCAGTTGGAGAACAGCTACACCCTCGACGTCGCCGTCGACGGGGCGGTGACGGCGAAGGCGGGGACGATGGTGGCCTACACCGGCGACCTCTCCTTCACCGGACAGGCTTCCGCCGAGGGCGGCATCACCGGCTTCCTGAAGGAGGCCGCCTCCGGCGAGGGGACGCCCGTGATGCGCGTCGAGGGGCAGGGCCACGTCTACCTCGCCGACCGCCGCAAGAAGGTACAGGTCCTGCGACTCGACGACGGCGAGTCGATCACCGTCAACGGCGAGGACGTTCTCGCCTTCGAGGAGGAGATCGCCTACGAGGTCGGTGCCATCGACAGCCTCGCCGGGTCGTTCGCCGGCGGCTTCACCAACGTCCACCTGGAGGGCCCCGGTTACGTCGCGGTCACGACCCACGGCGACCCGACGGTCCTGTCGCCGCCGGTCGCGACGGACCCCGCCGCGACCGTCGCCTGGAGCGACACCACGCCGGACGTCGAGGTCAACGCCGGCCTCTCGGACATGGTCGGCCAGGAGTCCGGCGAACGACTCCAGATGGAATTCACCGGCGAGACGGGGTTCGTCGTCGTCCAGCCGTACGAGGAACTGTAGCGGCCGTCGGCGGCACGGCCCGTCTGTTCTGTCCGCTCGACCGCCGACCCGTGTCCCGACGTACCTCGTTTCACCGCTCTGCCGAGCGGGGGAAGCGCACTACCGGTCACCGACAGCCGCCCCTATCGGAGCGCCTCGACCACCTCCGTCACCCGCCGCTCGTCGACCGGTGCGGTCGTCTCGCCGCCGTCCTTCAGCGCGGTGCCGACGATCGCGCCGTCGGCCGTCGACAGCAGCTCCGTGTCGCCGGCGGTGACGCCGCTGCCGACGACGACCGGCGTCTCGGGGGCGACCGCGTCGCGGGCGTCGACAGCCGCCGCGAGCGTCGACTCCGCGGTCGTCCGGCCGGTCGCGGGGCCGCTGACGACGACTGCGTCGGCCAACCCCCGCTCGCAGGCGTCCCGGACGGCTCCGCGGACCGACCGCTCGCCGAGCGGGGCGGAGTGTTTCACGTCGACGTCGGCCCAGACGGCGACGTCTGCGTCCAGCCGGTCCCGCAGGCGGAGCGTCTCGTGGGCCCGGCCCTCGAGGAGCCCCTGGTCGGTGACGCGGGCGCCGACGTGGACGTTGATCCGGAGGAAGTCGCCGCCGGCGGCCGCGGCGACCGACAGCGCCGCCGCGGCGTCGTTCCGGAGCACGTTGACACCGACGGGCCGGTCGACGGCCTCGACGACGGCCCGCGTCGCCCGCGTCATCCCGGCGACGGTGTGCTTCGGGACGTCCTCGGGGTGGTACGGGGCGTCCCCGAGGTTCTCGACGACGACCCCGTCGACGCCGCCGGCGGCCAGCGCCTCGGCGTCGGCGACCGCCCGCTCGACGACCCCATCGAGGTCGTCGCCGCCGGGCGCCCCCGGCAGCGGCGGCAGGTGGACCATCCCGACGACCGGCCTCGCCGCGTCGAACGCGTCGAATCTCATGCCGTCGTCTCGGCCGCCGCAGCCAAACGGGTTGCGGCGCCGACGCGCCGGCCGTCGAGTCTCCGTCGTCCGGGTACCGGACGATCGCGGGCGCTCCGCCGGCTACTCCCGGTAGCCGACATCGTCGTCGCGGCGGTAGTAGCCGTGGACCGACCGCTCGCCCTCGCCGCCCGGCGGCGCGCCGACGAAGACACCGAGCTCGTCGGTGTCGGGGTAGACGGCCACGTCCGGCTCCGTCATCGTCGAGGCTATCAGGTACCGCAGCGGGTCCTCGGAGTCGTTGACGACGCGGTGGGCGCCGCGCTCGTCGGCCGGCAGCGCGGCGTAGACGCCGGCCGACAGCGGTAGCTCCTCGCCGTCGAGCCGGAGCCGCCCCTCGCCCGACAGGACGAACAGCGCCTCCTCATTGCCGGTGTGGTAGTGGTACGGCCACGACCGCTCGCCGGCCGGCAGCTCGTAGAGGCTGCAGCCGAGCCGATCGCCGCCGGTCGCGGCGGCGAGTTTCTTCCGACGGAGGCCGGCCCCGTCGACCGTCGTCCACTCCAGGTCGTCCGCGTCGATCGTGCCCATGCCGGCGGCTCTCGGCGGCAGGACAAAAGCACGATGGGCGACCGTGGGCTTGATGCCGGCTCGCGACGCCGGGCCGGTGTGCAGCGCCGCGACGCCGCCGCGACGGTCGCCGGACTCGGCGCCGGCGGTGCGGTCCTGCTCGTGCTCGTGGTCGTCGCCGGCGGCGACGCCGTCGTCGGCGCGCTCGGGCGGGCGGCGCCGGCGCTCGCGGCGGCCGTCGCGGCGACCATCCTCGGGTGGCTCTGTCTGTGGGGCGTCGGCTTCCGGGCGGTGGCGACCGCGACCGGCGCCGACGTCGGCCTCGTCGACGCGGTGCTCGTCACCGCGGGGGCGGCCTTCGCCGACCACGTCACCCCGTTCGGGCAGGCCGGCGGCGAGCCGGCGACGGCGCTGCTGTTGTCGGACGTCGCCGGGACGCCGGTCGAGCGGGCGCTGGCGGCCGTCAGTAGCTTCGACGCGCTCAACGTGCCGCCGTCGCTGACGTTCGCGGCGGTCGGCGTCGGCTACTACGCCGCCGTCGCGGCCCTCGACGCGACGCTGCGGGCCGTCGCCGCCGGCCTCGCCGTCGTCGCGGTCGCGGCGCCGCCGCTCGTGGCGCTGGCGTGGCGCCGCCGGGAGAGCATCGAGCGGGCGCTGGTTCGGGCGGCGACGCCGCCGGCGCGGCTCGCCGGCCGGCTGCTGCCGCGGGTCGACCCGCCCGACCGGTCGGCCGTCGCGGCCCGGGTCGGCGGGTTCCGCGGCGCCGTCGAGTCCGTCGCCGCCGACCGCCGCCGGCTGGCGGTCGCGCTGGCCTGCTCGGCGGCCGGCTGGCTCTCGCAGGTCGTCGGCCTGTGGCTGGCGCTGCGGGCCGTCGGTGTCGCCGTCCCGCTCTACGTCCCGCTGTTCGTCGTCCCGCTGGGGACGATCGGGTCGGCGCTGCCGACGCCCGGCGGCCTGGGCGGAATCGAGCCCGTCCAGGTCGGCCTGCTGACGGCGGCGACGACGGCGACGGCCGCGAGCCTGACGGCGGCGGTCCTGCTGTTCAGCGTCGGTGGCTTCCTGCTGACGACGTCGGTCGGTGCGGCCGCCGTCGCCGCCCTCGGGGCCCGCGGCCGCGTCGGCTGACCGTCGACTACCGGTAGCCGAGCGCCCGGAGCCGGTCGTCGACGTCGAGCCGGTCGCCCTCGCCCAGCTCGGCGTCGGGGAACCGCCGCCGCAGCGCCGCCACCCGCTCGGGGTCGGGGTCGACGACGGGGTCCAGCTCCCCGGGGTCGGCCTCGAGGTCGTACAGCACCGCCGGCCACGCCCGGTCGGGGTACTCGACGTACTTCCGGCCGTCGGCGCGGACGGCCCGCGCCCAGTTGGCCCGTCGCCGCATCGAGGCGCCGCAGGCCCGCACGTACGCCGGTCGGTCGTCGACCGCGCCGGGCGGCAGCAGCGACGCGCCGTCCAGCCCGTCGGGGACGTCGACGTCGGCCGCCGACAGCAGCGTCGGCAGGACGTCCACCTGGCGGGTTGTCGCGTCGACGGTCGCCGGCTCGACGCCCGGGCCGGACAGCAGGAAGGGGACGTTGGCCGCGAAGTCGAAGACGTTCTCGCCGTGGCCGTTCTCGAGGTAGTGGTCGGCGACGTCGGCGCCGCGGTCGGCCAGCGCGCGGTTGAGCCGACGGACCGGCCCGCGGGTGTCGACCCCGCCGTAGTACTTCAGCGCGTCCCGCAGGGACTTCAGCCCGAGTCGGAGCGGGCTGTGGCGGTTCGTGATCGACTCGCCGTGGTCGCCGTGGACGGCCACGAGCGTCCCGTCGGGCAGCGCCTCCAGCAGCCGCCCGAGTTCGCGGTCCAGCGCCGACAGCGCCCGCGCGTACGGCGTCTCGCCGTACCGCGGCTCGTCGAAGGCCGGCGGGACGTGGACGTCCTCGTGGAGCTCCCAGAGGTGGAGGTAAGCGGCGAACGGCTCCGGCAGCGCGGCCAGCCGGTCGCGGGCCGTTTCCCGCCAGGGGCCGAACAGCGACGCCTCGGGCTCGCGGTAGCGGTAGTCGTCGAAGCCGCGGTCCAGGCCCGTCTCGGCGACCAGCGGCCCGGTGACGAGCGCCGCGGTGTGGTAGCCGGCGTCGCCGAACCGGCCGGCGAACGTCGGCACGTCGTCGGCGAGGGGGCCGACGTCCAGCGAGAGGATTCCGTGTTGCTCGGCGTCGGTCCCGGTCAGCAGACTCGCCACGCAGGGGCTGGTCGTGGTCGCGGCGGCGTACATCTCCGTGGCCGTCAGCGCCGACTCCCGGAAGGAGTCGAGGAAGGGCGTGTCGGCGGCCGGCCCGGCGACGTGGTCCTGTCGGAGGCAGTCGACGCAGACGACGAGGACGTTCGGACGGTCGACGGACACGCTACAACCCGCGACGGCGGCCGACAAGACGGTTGCGTTCCGCGGTCACCGGTAGCCGAGCGACTCGAGGCGGTCGACGACGTCAGCGTCGGCGTCGCCGTCGTGGTCGGCGTTGACCTCGGCCTCTCGCGGGGCGGCGGCCGGCGGCTCGTAGCCCCCCTCGTCGGTCGCGGCGGTGACCGCCCACGGCACCTCCCGGAGCGGCCGGAAGGCGAGGCCGGCGGCGTGGCCGTACAGTCCCCGCTCGCCGAAGGCGTTGCCGTGATCGGCGGTGATGACCGCGCGGTCGGCGTCGACGTTCGACAGCAGCAGCCGGACGTCGTCGAGGGCCGCCCGGAGGTTGGCGCGATAGGCGGCCCAGACGTCGGCCCGCGAGCGGCGGCCGAACCGGAGGTCCTCCCACACCGACAGCGAGCGGTCGCCGAAGGCCTCCAGAGCGACGCCGTCGTCGCGATCGTCGGCGACCGACGGGAAGTGCGGCTGCATGTAGTGGACGATCAGCCGGTCGAAATCGCGCTCGCGGCCGGCGCGGACGGCGGCGTCGGTCACCGCCCGCGGCGGGACGGTGCCGAGGTCGTCGTCCCAGGCGTCCCGCCACACCTCCCGGAGGTAGCCCAGCGCGTCGCCGTCGACGTGGTCGTCGCTGTAGGGGTTGGCGGTGACGTAACCGACCGACGACAACGCCGCCGCCGGCCGGCCGAAGACGGCCTCGAGCCACTCCGTCGAGGTGCCGGCGGGCGACAGCCTGGTCGTCCCGACCGGCAGGTCGCCGTCCGGCGGGACGGTCTCGGCCCACAGGTCCGCCCGACAGGCGTCGAGGACGACCAGCAGGTCCCAGTCGGCCTCGAACACCGGGTCCGCCGACAGCCGGCGGCCGTATCGGAGGTACGACCGCCAGCAGAGCTCCCGGACGGCGCCGAACCCGGCACCGCGGAGCTGTCTGATGGCGTCGGCAGCACTGCGGTCCATGCCGTTCGTCGGTCGGCTCGGCTCTTAATCCCCGGTGGTCCGGCTGGGATAGTTTACTGAGAACGGAATGGAGTATTTCGGCGGTGACGGTGGCGTGTCCGAACGGCCCCTTCCGCTCGCTTCGTTCCGAGGCCTCCCTCCCTTCGATCGCTCGGCCTCGCCGCGCGAGCGGTCAGCCCCGTTCGATGTCCCGCCCGATGCCGGCCGGCCGGCTCTCGCGTACCTACACGTGACCCCGGCCGGCGGCAAAAAAGAGGAAGCTACTTTACCTCGACAGAACAGGTCGACCCGTGAGCCTGCACGTCGCGGTCACGCACTACCCGGAGGGCGCCGGCCACGCCACGCGGATGATGGCGGTCGCACGTGGCCTCCGGCGGCGTGGCGCCGAGGTGGCGCTTGCGGGTGGCGGGCCGGGACGGCGGCTGTACGGGCCGAACGGCTTCGACGCCTACGAGCCGCCGCAGGTGGACTACATCGGCGATTACCAGGGCGCCGACAACCCGCTGGCCGGGGTGGTGCGGGTGCTGACGGGGAGCCTCCCGGACAGCGCCGACCGGGTCCGCGGGCTCGTCGAGTGGCTCCACGACGTCGACCCCGACGCGGTCGTCACCGACGACATGTTCACCGTCGCGGCGGCCGCGGCGGCCGACGTCCCGCTGTACGTGCTGTCGCACAACGCCGCCACGCTGTACCGCGACCCGCTCATCCGGGCGTCGACGGCGGGCATCAACGCCGTCCAGCGGCTGGCCGCCGAGCGGTTCTTCTACCCGGCGGTGTGGCCGCCCGGCGACGGCGACCCACCCGGCGTCTCCCGCGTGCCGCCGGTCGCGCTGCCGGCGCCGCCGGACGCCCCGGAGCGCGGCCCCGACGACCCGGGGGTCGTCCTCGTCCCGTCGACGTATTCGGCGGAGTTCGACGCCGTGGCCGCCAGCCTCCGGGCGGCCGGCCGCGAGGTGACGCTCGTCGGCGACCACGACTGGGGGCCGGTGCCGTCGCTGCTGCCGGTGTTGCGGCGGGCCGAGGCCGTCGTCTGTTCCGGCTACTCGACGGTGATGGAGGCGGCCGTCGCCGGGACCCCCTGCGTCGTCCTGCCGGCGACGAACGAGCAGGACGGCGCTGCCCGGCGGCTGGCGCCGACCGAGGGGTTCCGGGTCGCCCGGCGGCCGGCGGCCGTCGAGTCGGCGCTGTCGGCGCTGTCGGTCGCCCCGGAGCACGCCAACGGCATCGCCGCCGTCGCCGAGCGTATCCTCGACGACATCGCCGCCGCGAGGCCGCGAGCGACGGCCTGACGCTTACGCGACCGACCTCGGCGCCCGCCGGTGGAAGGCGACCGCAGTCCTGTGGTCGGCCTCCGGGTAGCCGGAGATCCGACGGGAACAGCGTCGCCCGGGCGGGGCCGACGTCGGGGCGGTTGTGCGGCGGCGCCGGTAGACGGCGACACGTTCTGGTCGCCGCGGCGCCGAGCAGCCTCGGGGTCTACCTCGGTCACCGATGAGCGACACGGCGGCGCGGCGGAGCGGCTGGCCGAGGCGGTCATCGCCGGCCTCGAGGCCGACCCAGCGACCGCGGCGGCGCGCCGGACCGACCGGGGCGACGGTGAGGCGGAACGGGGCGGAACGGGAGCGAGGGACTTTCACCCCCCGGTGTCCAACCGCCATACATGTCGACGTACGTCACCGGGCGGACCCTCGACGAGAACGGAGAGCCGGTTCCCGGAACCGGCTTCGAGGTGCGGGAGGGCGGCCGGCTCGAGGAGCGGCTCCGCGGGCGGACGGGGCCGGTCACCTCCCACCCGACCCGGCCCGTCTGGGGGATCCCGCTGAGCGACGACGACGACGGGCCGATCCGGACGCTGAGCGTCTTCGGAGCCGGCTACGGCGGCCCGCCGGCGCACTACCACGAGCGGAGCGTCGAGCGCTTCGCGGTCGAGTCGGGGTCGCTGACCCTGCGGCTCGACGGCGACGAGCGGACGGTCGCGGCCGGCGAGGCGGCGACCGTCGAGCCGGACGTCGTTCACGGCTTCCGCGTCGAGACCGACGAGCGGGCGCTCGTGACGACGGAGATCCGCTCGCCGGGGCGGCTCCGACAGGTGCTGCCGACGCTCGGCGGGCTGGCACACGACCGCTCGCGCAGCGCCGACGACCCGCTCCAGCGGGCCCGCATCGCCGACGTCCTCGACGGCAACACGACGTTCGTCAGGGGCGAGCAGGGCGGCGCGGCGACGGACGCACTTGCGGCCGTCGCGCGGCTGGCCGGCTACCACGGCGCCTACGCGACCTACACGCAGCCGGCGTTCTGGCGGCGCCACGTCGAGCAGCCGACGGCGTGACGGCGACGGACGCGGTGCGGTCCGACGGATTCATTCGTCCCTCGGCACAACCGACGTGCATGTCGAGCGATACCGACGATACGGCCGAGACGGAGCCGACGACCATCCGACGCGGTCGGGACTTCGAGCGGGAGTACCGGCTGGCGGCCGCCGACGCCGGCGAGTTCCTCGTCCGACTCGGCGAACAGCTCCAGGACGACGAGACGCTGACCGTCGCCGACGAGACGGAAGGGTGGGAGCTACCCTTCGAGTTCGGCGAGCCCGTGGGGCTGGAGATCGACTTCGAGGGGACCGGCGAGCCGGAGCTCGAAATCGAGGTCGAGATGCCCGGCGTCGCCGACGACGACGGGCCGACGATCAGCTGAGGCGGGGCGGCAACAGGCGGTGCAGCGCCCCGACGGACCGACACGGCGCCGGCGCGGCGCCGATCGACTTCGACGAGCCGGCACGGCGCCGTCGGCGTCCGGTCGACCGTCCGGGCCGGCTCCGCGGATGCGGCGCAACCGACCAGTCCGCGACAGATTGTAGTACGTCCGCTCCGTGCCAACGATATACATGGACGTCGAAACCGAGTTCGCCGAGGAGACGGTGACCATCAGCGCCGACGGGGAGGTCGTCGGGACGGTCCCGCGGGAGTTCTGGGAGAAGTGGACCGACCGCATCGAGAACGACCCGGAGACGTGTCTGTCGGCCTGTCTGTCGAGACGGCCGGCCGTCCGCGACGCCTGAGCGGCGGGGGCGGCGCGAGCCGTCGGCGCCGAGGACTCGACCGGCGCGGTTCCCGTACCCGTTCTTTTTTGTCCGTATCGACCGGTACGTCGGCCATGTCACCGTCACACGGGAGTCTCCTGGGGACGCCGACGGCCGCGAACGCGACGACGCTGCTGTTGCTCGGCAGCGGCGAACTCGGAAAGGAACTCGTCCTCGCGGCCCAGCGGCTGGGCGTGGAGACGGTCGCCGTCGACCGCTACGAAAACGCGCCGGCGATGCAGGTCGCCCACCGGAGCCACGCGGTCGACATGACCGACGCGGCGGCGGTCCGTGAGATCGTCGACCGCGAGGAGCCGGCGGTCATCGTCCCGGAGATCGAGGCCATCGCGACCGACGAGCTCGAGCGGCTCGAGGAGGCCGGCCACGACGTGGTGCCGACCGCCCGGGCGACCCGGCTGACGATGGACCGCGAGTGGATCCGCGAGTTCGCCGCCGAGGAGGTCGGCGTCCGGACCGGCGACTACGCCTTCGCCGACGGCAGGGAGGCCTACCGCGAGGCGGCCGCCGACATCGGGCTGCCGGTGGTGGTGAAGCCGACGATGTCCTCCTCCGGGAAGGGTCAGTCGGTCGTCCGCGACGACGCGGCGCTGGACGACGCCTGGGAGACCGCCAGAGAGGGAACGCGCGCGGACACCGGCCGGGTCATCGTCGAGGAACTCGTCGAGTTCGACGCCGAGTTCACGCTACTGACCGTCCGCCACGAGGACGGGACGACGTTCTGTCCGCCCGTCGGCCACGTCCAGGAGGGCGGCGACTACCGGGCGAGCTGGCAGCCGCACCCCCTGACCGACGGGCAGCTGTCGGACGCCAGGCGGATGGCCCGCGAGGTGACCGACGGCCTCGGCGGCCACGGCATCTTCGGCGTCGAGTTCTTCGTCCGGGACGGCGAGGTGCTGTTCAGCGAGCTGTCGCCGCGACCCCACGACACCGGGCTCGTGACGCTGGCCTCCCAGCGGCGCAGCCAGTTCGACCTCCATCTGCGCGCGATTCTCGGCCTCCCGGTGCCGGAGGTCACCGTCGACCGCCCCGGGGCGAGCGCGGCGCTGGTCGCCGACGAGCCGCTCGACCGGCCCGCCGTCACCGGCGTCGAAGAGGCCCTCGCGACGCCGGAGACCGACCTGCGGCTGTTCGGCAAGCCGGACGCCTACGCCGGCCGGCGGATGGGCGTCGCCGTCGCGACAGCCGACGACACCGACACCGCCCGCGAGCGCGCCGCGGCGGCCGTCGACCGCCTCGAGATCGGCGACGACGCCTGAGATCGAGGTCGACGCGCGGAACTGCCAGTCGCTTTTATCTTACGAACACACCCGAGGCAGCGACGGGGCGGGCGCTCGTCGGGTATCTGTGTCGCGCCCCCGACGATAGCCGCCTCCGTCGTCCTGCGGTCACGGGCCGATGACACCGGTGTTGTAGAGGATGCCGCACTCGTCACATCGGACCGGCGTCTCCGAGTCCGGTATCGCCTCGGAGGAGTCACCGAAACTCGCATTATGTCGCCGAGATTGGGTCCAAGGTCGGCGTACGCCGCTGCGTCACGGCCGGGACGGACCGTGGGGACGTACTCGGCGAGGAGTAAATAGATGATAGCAGATGTTCGCCCTCCAGCGGGCCGCGGGCGAGCGACACCAGTAGTAGCGACCCGGCGCTCGAGGAAGGACATCCACTTGTCATCTTGGGACGAACGGCCCGTATGGGAAGTGACGGCCTCGTCGAACTCGACCAGGAGTGCTGGGTCGCCCTCGCGAAGTACAATCTGCTCCTCGCCACCGGCTTCGGGATTCTCGCACTGGTGTCGCGAACGGCATTGTCCGGCAACGAGCTGCTGCTCATCGAGAACGGAGTGCTCGCGCTGCTCTTCGGGACCGTCCAGACGTACGCCTGGCTCTCCGCGTGAGCAGAGCGGGGAGTCGACGACGCTTCCGCAGTATCCGACGGGACCCGGCCGAAGAACTCACTTCTCCGGACGAGACTGCTTCGCATAGTTACAGCCGGCGGTGTGAGAGGAGTCCGGGTCGGACGGAAATCGGCCGTCCTCGAACGTCACCGCGACGATTCCGTTCTGTGAGCCTCTCGCGACGACGCGATGTGGGCGGTCGGGTCGGTCGACTCTCTCGGTGGTCACGACGGCGTACTCGACCGCCCGGTTGCCGTCGATCCGATCGCGGTTCGCGCGTTCCAGCGGTCGGTTGGCGTAGGACAAGTTACACCGCGTACTCCTGAACAACGACGCTGGCGAGGTGAGCCAGTACGAGGTTGCCAACGAGGCAGACGTCTCTACGTCGTGGGCGTACGAGTATTTCGATCAACTCGAAACGGTGGGATACATCGACGGGACCACCGTCGTCGATCCAGCAGCACTCTATGACGTGGCTCGACACGCGGATCGAACCGAACACGGTGCGCGTCTCACTGCAACAACCGCTCGACACCGTTTGCAGCACAGATCTCGACTACGCCCTCACGACCGACGAGGCCGAACAGTTCAATCAGGGCTTCCCGTTCGCGTCGACGACCGCCCTCTATGTGCGGGAGGCAGATATCGAGGCCTGACTGGATCTAATCGAACAGACTAGGTTCGTCGACGATGAGAATACTGAACTCCGGGCGACCGACGAGCACGTTTTCTACGATACGCAGCGCATCGAAGACGTGACCATGGCGTCGATCCCCCAGCTGATCGTCGACCTGCTCGACGAGGACGGCCCTGCGGTCGAAGCCGCGAATCGGCTCATGACCCGCTACCACGACGCGAATCCAGAGTAGGACCGTACCTGACGACTCACGGTGGGTTGAGTTGCTGGAGGTGGTCGAGGGAGCCTGACTCAACGGTATCCCGCCAGAGTTGGAGCACGGCCAGCGTGACCAGTGGAACTACTTCGATTTCGATACACGACGGGACTGCGTCGTGATCGGCAGTCGGTGGTTCGTGGAAGTGCTTCTCGGGGACATCCGTCCGGGGATGGCGGTCGTAGCGGTAGTTGAACTCCTCGCCTTCGGTGTAATGATATCTGTAATATCCGTTCTCGGTCCACGTCACGTCGAACCGGCCAGCGTCGGCCCGGATGCCGGCGTCCAGAAACAGATGCAGGGTCTGGGGATCGAGCGACGAATCGAACGTCACCTCGGTGACGAGGGGTTCGTACTCTCGGGCGATGGTTCGTGCCGTTTGAAGTCGCTGCAGGTCCGGCGATCCAGTCTCGACCCGCTCCCAGTCGTCGCCCATCTATGCCTCGGCGAGGCGATGGGCTTCGTCGACTTGGAGCGCAGCCTGTGCGATGGCGAGGTTCCGTCGGGTGGTTCGCCAGCGACCGATGTCCGCCCATCCATCGTCGCTGTCATCGAGTTCGACGGCAAGTTCCTCGGGCCCCTCCACGCCGTAGGTACCACGATACTCCTGGAGTTGTGCTTTCATCTCGCGGATGCCCTCGATGAGTTCGTCCTGTGAAGTCGTTTCCCGGAGTTCCGCGATCCGCTCGTCGATTCGGTGGCCTTCGTCGCGCTTGTATAGTGTGGTCCGGCCGTCCTGGGTCGTGGTCCCGATGCCGTCCGCGACGAGTTCTTCGAGGTACTTCCGCGTCGTCGGCTCGCTGGTGAGCGCGCGGTCGGCAATCTCCGCGGCCGCCGCGAAATCGGTGGTCTCCTCCAGTACCGTCCGGATCCGCTCGCGGCCCGTGGTCTCCTCGACCCACGCTTCCTTCGCCCGCTCGTTGATATCGGTCATACAGCGTCTTCGCATCCTTAGGTAAAATATTTTTCCTGAAGTCGCATTTATTACCTCCTATCGGATGACATGGCGTTAGGAGTCATCGTTGATCAGTGCACGCAGGTTTCTCTCACCGAGCTCGTATGGTTGCGGGTGTTACGTCAGCGATTTCGGCCAGGTCGGCGGTCGACGGCGCTTCCCGGTTGAGCACCAATATACCGCGGCGAGCGAAGCGAGCCGCGGTTTCACCGGACGCGACCGGAGGGAGCGTCCGGGGTGTTTTTCCCCACGTTTTTACAAGGAGTGGTTCCCGCAGCGAGCCGCAGGCTCGCGAGGAAACCCGACGCAGTAAAAAGTGGGAGAATATGCCGCCTCCCCGATTTGAACGGGGGACAGCTCGATCTTCAGTCGAGTGCTCTCCCAGTCTGAGCTAAGGCGGCTCGTTGGGCTGAACGCCGACGCACTCAAAAAGGGTTTCGAAAGCCGGCGTGGGGGCGGCGGCGACGCGTCGCGGTCCTCGACCGGGACAATACACGGTCCACACCGGCGCCGCGAGGGACCTGTCAGCCGTCGGCAGCGGGGTCGGAGGCCGTCTCGCTGCGGTTCCACGGCTGCCGGTTCGCTCGACACGCATCGATAACGGCGCCCGGACGCTGACACACGGTCAGGTCGTACGGGGGGACCTGCGGGTCGTACCGTCGCAGCGTCGCGCGGTACCGCCTGGTCAGATGGGCGGCAGTACGCGCGGCCGCGCGATCCGGGAACCGGTAGCCTGCGGCGGGAACCGGGTGGTCGCCGGTCCGGGCACAGGCGACGTAGTACCGGCCGTCGGCGCTCGCAAGCGCCTCGATGCGGTCTCTGATGCCGGTCAAAGTCGAGTCGTGCATCTCGGGTCGATCGGGGCCGGCGGCCGCTACGCCGCCGCGACGTCGTCGAGCAGCCGATGCAGCGCCGCCACGGAGTTCTCGACGTCCCGCGGCGGGCGGGCCGTCTCGAGTTCCTCCCGGAGAACGCCGAGTTCCTCGTCGACGGCCGACCGCGTCTCGCCGTCGAGGTCCGACGCCATCGCCTCGAAGCGCGCCTCCATCCGCGTGAGGAATCCCCGGGCGTCCCAGTACTCCCCGTACAGTTCGATCGCTTCCTCGTCGGTGACGGCCGCGTCGTACTCGTCGGCGACCCGGTCGGCCAGCGCGAGAAAAACGGCGGCGTCGAACGGGGTGCTGTCGGCGTACTCGGCCGGGACGGCGACCGAGACGGCCTCGTCGACGAGCGGGAGCACGTCCTCAGTGACGTACCGTTCGTACTCCGCGGCGGTGGCCGAGGCGGCGCGGTCGTCGACCGCCGCTATCCGGTCGAGCAGCCGCTCCGAGAGGTCGGGGTCGGCGCGCCGGACCGGCGGCAGCAGCGTCAGCAGGTAGTCCGATCCGTGACTGGCGTGCAGACCGGCGTCGCGGCTCCCGGCCTCCGCCAGCGCGACCGACGACCGGAGGTGACCGCGGACCTCCTCGGCGCTGCGGACGTAGGCCAGCGCGTCCTCGCGGCCCTCGACGGTCGCGCTCGGGAGGTCCGCGGCGGCGGCCGTCCGGACCCGGAACCGCCGCGTCGTCCCAGCGACGGCCGACAGCGGGTCGACTGCCTCCATCTCCGAGCGCAGCCGGCCGAGGCTGTCACCCCCGGCGCCGTCCACGGCGGCGCTGACGGCGTCGTGGCGCTCCTCGATACGGACGAGGAACCCCCGGCCGTCCCAGTACTCGCCTTCCTCCTGGATGGTCCCGTCGGCGGTGACGGCCGCGTCGTACTCCTCGGCGATGCGGCCCGCCAGCGCGTTCATGACGCGCACGTCGAAGGCCGTCGAAGCCCGTGTCTCGCCGTCGATCACCAGCCCGACCGCCTCGTCGAGCAGCGGGTACACCTCCCCGGTGACGAAGGCGTCGAACGCGCTCGCGTCGTCGGACTCGATTCGCTCCGGAACCTCGTTGAGCCGAGCCCGCAGCCGGGTGGCCAGCTCCGGGTCCTCGTTGCGGACCGGCGGGAGAACGGCCGCGAAGTAATCGCCACCGTGACCCGCGTGGAGCGCGGCGTCCGCCCGTCGGCCGCGTTCGAGTAGGGTCGTCGCGGAGACGAGGTGTCCGCGCACCTCCTCGACGTTCCGGGCGTACTCGACGGCCGCCTCCGCCGGCTCGGCCGCTCTCCCATCCGCGTCATTCGTTTCGGTCGTCCGAGCCGCCCCGAATCCGACCAGTGCTGTGCCGACGAGACCACCTGCCGCGCCGAGAATCGTCCGTCGTCTTGGCATGTGATTTAGGCCACCCTAAAAGAACTAAATAGTGGCGGTCCGCGGACGCGACGCGAGAAACCGTTAACCGGGTCCGAGGCAAGTGGACAGCATGCCAACCGTCGAGTTCGACGACATGGAGGTCGACTGCGAGACGGGCGCGACGCTCCGCGACGTCCTGCTATCGGCCGGAACGTCGCCGCACAACGGGCGTGCCGACGCCCTCAACTGCCGCGGCCACGGCACCTGCGGCACCTGCGCGGTCGAGGTCGACGGCGAGACGGACGAGCCGTCGGCCCGCGAGCGCGCCCGGCTGTCGGTGCCGCCGCACGACCCCGACGACGGCCTCCGGCTGTCCTGTCAGACGACTGTTCGGGGCAACCTCGAGGTAACGAAATACGACGGCTTCTGGGGCCAGGACGTCGAGTGAGCCGTGCCGGCCCGGCCCACGGCGCTCGTCACGGTCGTTCCTCGCAGAATCGCATGGGTCCGGGCGGGTTCGAACCACCGACCTCGGCCTTGTAAGGGCCGCGTCATAGCCACTAGACCACGGACCCTGACGGCCAGAAGTCGGGCCGCGGGGTTAACGCTTGCCTTCCGGGACAGACCCTGTGTAGTTACGCGAGAGCCGGCCGGGCAGCCGGCGTCGGGCGGGACCTCAAATGGGGCCGACCGCTCGCCGGTTTAGGCGACGGAGCGTGGTTCGAAAGACGGCTCACGGAGCCGTCTTTCGTCATACCGGAAGAGCGAAGCTCTTCCGTAGATCGCGGATCTCCGATCCGCTCACTCCCGGGAATCGGCGATTTCCGGAGACAGCGAGGCGCAGCCCGC
This sequence comes from Halobacteriales archaeon QS_4_69_225, assembly GCA_003020965.1. GTDB lineage: Archaea > Halobacteriota > Halobacteria > Halobacteriales > Haloarculaceae > Natronomonas. The sequence continues at coordinate 26,245 of PXRL01000010.1, read as the reverse complement.
GAGCGGGAGGGGGCGTTCGCAAACGCCGTCGTCACCGCCGAAGGACGCTACTTCCGCCTCACCAAACGCTACCCCGGGCGACGGCAAGGCTTAGGCGACGCCGGGCCGCACCGTCGGGCGTGACCACGCGGAGACGAAAACGCCGTACGCTCGCGGCCGCGCTGGTCGTCGGACTTCTGCTGGCGGCCGGCTGTGTCGGGCCGTTCGGCGGCCCCTCGACGTCGACGCCGGCGCCGACGGCGACGGAGCCGGACGACGGCACGCCGACGGCGGAACCGACGGACGAGCCGACGTCGACATCGACACCGACCGAGGTCCACTCCGACTACGACCGGACGACGGTGACGGTCGTCGACGGCGAGACCGGCGAGGAACTCGGTCGGGTCAAGGCCGCAATCGCCGACAACAGCTCGCTGCGGTACACCGGCCTGAGCGAGACCGACGACCTGCCCGACGACCGCGGAATGTTGTTCACGTACGACAGCGAGCGGGAGCTGACCTACGTGATGCGGAACATGTCGTTCCCGCTGGACATCATCTTCGTCCACGCCAACGGCACCATCGACTCCGTCCACGAGCGGCGGGCGCCCGAGGCCGGCGAGAACGGCGAGAGCATCCGGGCCTCCGGAAAAGGGCAGCACGTCCTGGAGGTGAACCGCGGCTGGACCGACGAACGCGGCGTCGAACCCGGCGACCGCATCGAGTTCGACGTCGCGGAGTGACGCCGGCAGGCTTTTTTCCGGCGCCGGCCTGACTCCGACGATGGACCGACGACCCCTCGTCTACGCGGCCGCGGCGCTCGTCGCCCTCGCCGGCGTCGCGTACCTCGGGCTCGCGACCGGCGCCGTCGCGCCGTACCTGGCGGGCTACGATTCCGCCGACCCCGATGGGTACGACCACACGCAGGTGGCGGTCGTCGACGACGAGACCGGCGAGTCACTCGGGCAGGTCGAGGCTGCCGTCGCCGACACGTTCCCGAAGCGGTACGTCGGCCTGAGCGAGACCGACCGCCTGCCCGCCGATCGCGGAATGTTGTTCGTCCACGGCGGCGTCGACGAGCGGACCTACGTGATGCGGAACATGTCGTTCGGCCTCGACATCGTCTTCGCCGACGCCGACGGCCGGATCACGGCCGTCCGCGAGGCGCCGAAACCGGGGCCGGGCGAGGACGGCGCCGATCAGGAGTACACCGGCGAGGCGCGGTACGTCCTCGAGGTGAACCGCGGCTGGGCCGCCGACCGCGGCGTCGAGTCGGGCGACCGACTGGCGTTCGACCTGTAATCACGGTCGCGGCCGCGCCGGCCGGCGAGCCAAGCGTTATACTGACCGAACGGCCAGTTGTCGTAATGAGCGACGCCGCCTGGGACGACGAGGACGACCCCTTCGAGGAGCAGCGGGCCAACGCCGAGGATCCGATGCGGCGGCTCTTCGACGAGTACGGCCGGCCCAACGCCGTCCAGTTCGCCGTCGGCGTCGTCGCCAGCGTCTTCGCGCGGCTGCTGGATCTGCTGCCACCGGTACTCCTGGGGCTGGCCATCGACGCCATCTTCCGGAACGACAAGGCGTTCGCCCCCTGGCTGGTGCCGGCGGCGTGGGTACCGGCGACGGAAAACGGCCAGCTACTGTTGACGGTGCTGCTCATCGGAGGGGCATTCCTGCTGGGGGCGGCGTTCCACTGGGTCCGCAACTGGGGGTTCAACTCCTTCGCCCAGCACATCCAGCACGACGTCCGCACGGACACCTACGACACGATGCAGCGGCTGAACATGGACTTCTTCGCCGACAAACAGACCGGCGAGTTGATGTCCATCCTCTCGAACGACGTCAACCGCCTCGAGCGGTTCCTCAACGACGGGCTGAACTCGACGTTCCGGCTGACGGTGATGGTGCTCGGCATCGCCGGGGTTCTCTTCTGGCTGAACTGGCAGTTGGCGCTCATCGCCCTCGTACCGGTGCCGCTCATCGCCGTTTTCACCTACAAGTTCATCCGGGTCATCCAGCCGAAGTACGCCGACGTCCGCTCGACGGTCGGCAACGTCAACTCCCGGCTGGAGAACAACCTCGGCGGCATCCAGGTGATCAAGTCGGCCAACACCGAGCCCTACGAGTCCGACCGCGTCGAGGACGTCTCCGAGGAGTACTTCGACGCCAACTGGGACGCCGTCGGAACCCGCATCAAGTTCTTCCCCGGGCTGCGGGTCATCGCCGGCATCGGCTTCGTGCTGACGTTCCTCATCGGCGGCGGCTGGGTACTGACGACCGCTCAATCCGGCGGCGGCCCCGGACCCCTGACCGAGCCGCTGTTGATCGGGGAGTTCACGACGTTCATCCTCCTGACACAGCGGTTCATCTGGCCGATGGCTCAGTTTGGTCAGATAATCAATATGTACCAGCGGGCCTACGCCTCCGCCGAGCGCATCTTCGGGCTGATGGACGAACCCGACCGGCTGGCGGTCGACGCCGACGCCGAGCCGCTGGAGGTCACGGCCGGCCGCGTCGAGTACGACGACGTCACCTTCGGCTACGACGACGAACCCATCGTCGAGGACGTCGACTTCGCCGTCGAGGGCGGCGACACGCTCGCACTGGTCGGCCCGACGGGCGCCGGCAAGTCGACCGTGCTGAAGCTGCTGCTCCGGCTGTACGATGTCGACGAGGGCGCCGTCCGGGTCGACGGCCGGGACGTCCGGGAGGTGACCCTACGGAGCCTCCGCCAGCAGATCGGCTACGTCGGCCAGGACACGTTCCTCTTCTACGGCACCGTCCGGGAGAACATCGCCTACGGCGTCTTCGACGCCGACGAGGAGAGCATCGTCGATGCCGCCAAAGCCGCCGAGGCCCACGAGTTCATCACCAACCTGCCGGACGGCTACGACACGATGGTGGGCGAGCGGGGCGTGAAGCTCTCCGGCGGCCAGCGCCAGCGAATCTCCATCGCCCGGGCCGTCCTGAAGGATCCCGAGCTGCTCGTGTTGGACGAGGCGACCAGCGACGTCGACACCGAGACGGAGATGCTCATCCAGCGGTCGCTGGACCGCCTCACCGAGGACCGCACCACCTTCGCCATCGCCCACCGGCTGTCGACCATCAGGGACGCCGACCGTATTCTCGTGCTCGAAAGCGGCGAGATCGTCGAGCGGGGCAGCCACGGGGCGCTGCTGGAAGCCGGCGGCCTCTACGCCCACCTGTGGGGCGTCCAGGCCGGCGAGATCGACGAACTCCCCGACGAGTTCGTCGAGCGGGCCGCCGAGCGACAGGCCCGCACCGAGGCCGGCGACGACTGAGACAGCGGATTCAAGACCGGCGACCACCACGCTCGTGTATGCTCCGGCTCGCGGTGGCGACGGACGCCGAAACCCTCGAGCGGATTCGGGAGCCGCTGGCCGACCGCGGAATCGAGGCCGCTCACCTGCCGACCAGCCGCCGGGCCCAGCCGCTGGACGGCGCTCGCGAGCCGTTCGACGTCGGCTTCGTCTACCCCTCGCGGCTGATGGAGGGCGGCGTCGCCGACGCCATGCTCGGCGTGCCGTGGGTCAACGACCGCGAGGCGGTCCTGCGGTCCCGGAACAAAGCAGAGACGCTGTCTCGGCTCGACCGGGCGGGCGTGCCGACCCCCGAGACGGTCCACGTCTCGAATCCGGCCGACAAGGCGACGTTGCGGGCGGCCTTCGAGCGGTTCGACCCGCCGGTCGTCGTCAAGCCCAACTCCGCGACCCGCGGCGTCGGCGTCGCGAAGGTCGGCGACCTCGATTCCTTTCTCGGCGTCTGCGACTACCTCGCACTGGTCCACGACTACCGGGCAACGGAGGACCGCTCCTTTCTCGTCCAGGAGTATCTCCCCGGGGCGACGGACTACCGGGCGATGGTCGCGGACGGCGACTGCGTCGGGTGCGTCGAGCGGCGGCTGCCGGCCGACGAGCGGGCGGCGGGCCGCTGGAAACACAATGTCCACCGCGGCGCCGTCGCCGAGGGAATCGACCTGCCGGCCGACCGCCGGCGGCTCGCCGAGCGGGCGGCGGCGGCCCTCGATGTCCCCTGGCTCGGGGTCGACCTGCTCGTGACCGACGACCGGGCGGTCGTCAACGAGACGAACGCCCGGCCGACCGTCGACGAGGCGACGAAGTACGACGACGGCTTCTACGACCGGCTGGCGGCGCTCGTCAGCGAAACCGCACGTCGAAACCGCTGACTCGAGGCGGGCACCGCTCCGGCAGTTGTCGGTCGCGCCGACGGACCGACCGCGGACGTCGGTCGCGGTCGCTACCGCTACGCGGCGGAGCTACGTAACGGCGAGCGCGGGGTCGCCGACCGGCCGCGGCGCTAAGAGAAGTCGATGCTGGCCGAGGAGTCGGCCCGGTCGAACTCGATTTCGAGGACGCCGTTGTTGAACGTCGCCGACGCCGAGTGCTCGTCGACCCGGGCCGGTAGTTCGACGCGCTCTCTGTAGTCGCTGACCTCCGTCGACGCCGAGATGGTGACGTGGCGACCGTCGCACTTGATGTCGATGTCGTCCTTGTCGACGCCGGGCATGTCGGCGACGACGCGGACCCGCTCGTCGGCCTCGTAGACGGACACGTGTGCGTCGCCGCCGAAGCCGGCGTCGCCGGCGACGCCGCCGGTCATCTCCTCCATCATGCGTTCGATCTCGCTGAAGATGTCGTCGAAGGGGTCGTCGCGGTCGTCCCGGCGCATATCCACCTGTACGGTGCTACCCGGCAAAAGCCTTCGGTCGGAGTCCCGACTCGTATCCGGTCGGACGGCCGCCGAGCCCGCCGCCGGCCGGCGTCAGACGCCTGGCCGACTGACCTTTTAGTGCGGCGACGGCGAATCACGGCTTGGAGCATGTCGCCAGGGCGTCCGACCCACGACGACGGCGTTCCCATCGAGGTCTACCTCGACGCCGCCGACGAACGGCCGGCCGTCGAGGCCGACACCCGCATCGACATCCTCGTCGAGACGGCGGCGTACCCGACGGCCCGTCTCGACGACGGCCGCTACGTGGCGTGGTGGTTCGACGCCGACGCCCCCGCTCCCACGGCGCCGGCGACGACGGAGTGGGTCGCCGCCCCGACGCGCTTTCTGGCCGCCGGCACGCTCCACGAACTGTGGGAGAACCCCGCCGTTTTCGACCGGCTGACGGACGGCTGACCGCCGACCGCCGTCCGCCTCAGAACCCGACGCCCAGCGTCTCGTTCGTCCGGGCGACCGATTCCGCGGCGTCGGCCGTCCCCGTGACGGCGCGAATCGCGTCGATGTTCTCCGGGACGACGTCGGACTCCTGGTGGACGGCCTGGAACAGATAGAGATCGTCGTCCTCGACGGTGATCGACTCCCCCCAGATGCAGTTCTCCCAGATGTCGGCCCGCGGTCGGCCGCGGTCCATGGCGTACTCCTTCAGCGCGCCGGCGCCGTCGATGCCGTGTTCCGGCGGAATCAGGAAGGTCCGGTCCCCCTCGTCCAGCAGGTTGACGACGTCGGCCGCGTCGGGCGAGGCCTCCAGCGTCACGTTGACCGAGTGGGTGTGCATCAGCGTCGCCGGCACCTTCAGCCCGAGCGTGTCGATGTCCAGGTCCGGAAAGATGGTGTTGACGTCGGGGCCGTGGTGGGAGGGCAGCGACACCGGGTTCGGCAGGATGTCGTTGATGGGGCCGCGGCCGGTCTGGGCGGGGTCGCCGCCCCGGCGGACGAGCGTCACGCGGGCCTTCTCGACGCCGTAGGCCTCCTCCAGCGGCGCCAGCAGCCGCGACAGTCCGGTCGTGTTGCAGGAAACCACCCGAACGTGGTCGGCACCGGTCGCCGCCCCGTAGTTCGCCCGGGCGACGAACGAGACGTCGACGATGTCGGCGTCCTCGCCGCCCTGGTAGATCGCCGGCGTGTCGTGGGCCTCGTACAGCGACCGGTTCTCGGCGCCGATGCCGGATGGACAGGCGTCGACGACGACGTCGGCGGCCGCCACCAGCTCCTCGACCTCGCCGGCCAGCTCGATGCCGGCCTCGTCGAACAGCTCGACCCGCTCCTCGACGGCCGCGTACAGCGGATAGCCGTTCTCGACGGCGAGGTCGGCCTCGTGGTTCGGGCTGGTCTTGGCGACGCCGAGCAGCTCCATGTCCGGCTGCAGCGTCACCGCGTCGGCGACCCGCTTCCCGATGGTGCCGTAGCCGTTGACCGCGACCTGGACGCTCATGAACAGTCCTGGCGCCGCGACGGGAATAGCCGTTTCGCTCCGCCGTCGGCTACCGCGGCTCGACGGCCTCCTCGCGGAACCGCTCGCCCGTCCACCGCCAGCTCCCGATGGTCGGGCCGCCGATTGGTTCGTCGCCGGGCTCGCCGGTCGGGCCGTCGGTCGGCTCGTCGCCGGACTCGCCGGCCAGCGAGACGATCAGATACGAGTGACCGGGCCAGGCGGCCCGCCCGGCGTCGACGTCGCTCGGCTCGGTCGGGCCGCGAGGGTGGGAGTGGTAGAACCCGACGACGTCGCTTCCCGAGGCCTCGATCTGCTCCAGCAGCGCCAGCTGTTCGTCCGGCGCGATCTCGTAGCGGGTCCGCGGCGCGTCGGCGGCGTTCCGCGCCCGGAGCGCCCGCTCGACGGTCGAGACGTCGTCGCCACGGTGGCCCGCCAGCACGCCGACCACCTCCTCGGGGGCGCCCTCGCGGGCGTGATCGACGATGGCCGCCCGGACCGCCGCCGGCAGCACGACCGTCACGGCGGGAACGGCCGCGTCTGCCACGGCGCCGGCGCCTCGAAGCGGCCGGGGTGCAGCAGCGCCGCCAGCACCTCCAGGGTGTCGACGACCCGCGGCCCCGGCCGGTTGGTGAGGTGGTGGCCGTCGACGGCGTGGACGCGGCCGGCCTCGACGGCCGCGAGGTCGTCCCACCCGGGCCGGTCGGTCAGGTCGGCGGCGTTGTCGGCGGTCTGCTCGAGGCCGAACCCGCAGGGGGCGGCGACCAGCACGTCGGGGTCGTACTCGCGGATCGCCGCCCACTCCCGCGGCGTCGACGCGTCGCCGGGGTCCGACAGGCCGTGGCGGCCGCCGGCGAGGTCGACCAGCTCCGGCACCCAGTGGCCGGCGACCATCACGGGGTCGAGCCAGTCGAGCACCGCCACGTCCGGACGGTCGGCGGGGTCGGGGTCGCCGACCCGGTCGGCGACGGCCTCGACGCGCCGCTCGAGCTCCGCGACGACCTCGCCGGCCCGCCCCTCCCGGCCGAGCGCCCGCCCGATGCGGCGGACGTCCGACAGCACGTCGCCCAGACTGTGCGGGTCGGTCGTCACCAGCTCGCAGTCCAGCCCCAGCTCGGCGATAGCATCCTCGACGACCACCGTGTCGACGGCACACACCTCGCAGATACCCTGCGAGATGACGACGTCGGGGTCGACGGCGGCCAGCGTCTCGCGGTCGATCCGGTAGACGCCGCCCTCGGCTTCGGCGTCCTGCACCTGTGCGTCGATGTCGGCGCTGGCGGCGGAGGCGTCGACCCGCGACTCGACGATGGTCGGACGGTCGGCCGCCTCCGGCGGGTGGTCGCACTCGTGGGAGGTCGCGACCGGCTCGACGCCCAGCGCGTAGACGATCTCCGTCGCCGACGGCAGCAGCGAGACGACGCGAGGGGTGTCCCGTGACATTCCTACCCGACGCAGGGCCGGGAGCCGGTTCAATCTGTGGGCACGGCGGCGGTATTCAGATACGTACCGACCGGCGAGCCAGTTTCTGCCGGTCGGTCGACCCACTCCCGGCGGACCAGAAGCGCGAGGCACCGCGTCGCGGGTGGTCGCTACGGAACAGGGTGCCGGCGGCGCCGACACCCTGCGCGGCGTTGCGAGACGCGAGCGAGGGCTCGGCAGCGTCGCTCTGCCGGGAGCACTGCGAGCCGTGAGCCGCGCGGGGACACTACAGGCCGCCCCGCAGCCGTAGCACGTGGTTCGAACGACGCGACGCGTTCTGACGACAGTGCGGAAAATCGGAGCTTTCCCGCTTGCAGTCGGAACGCCGTGCGTTCCGACGATACTGCCGGACTGCGTCCGGCAAGCGGCCGGAATCCGCAGAACTCTGGCAACGTCACGAGCGGCGAGGAGGCGACCATCCCGATTCCCCGCTCCGACGGCGGCGCCGAGGAACTGCTGGACCGGCTCGACGCTGGCCGTGAGGCGGTCCGAGAGGCCGACATCGAAGCTCTCGAAGCCGAGACCGACCGGGCGGTTACGACCCGTTCGAGTCGACTGACGAGAAACTGGAGGTCGTGGAGGAGTATCTCGACGTGGTTCAACCGATTCTCGGCCGGGTGTGGAACTGATCTCTTGTCGACCAACCGTGCAGTTAGCCAAGTTCGCGGAGCCTCTTCTCCACCTGCGTGTACACACGCGGCTGGAGGTTCATCCCTTCGTTCACGAGATCGTACAGGATATCGGTCACTTCCTCGGCCGTCACCTCCCCGTTTTTTGTACGATCGAGCAACAGAGTCGTCACCCACCAGCAATCGACGCCGTGGCTCCGCGCGACCTCGATCAGTCCTTTGTCGTTAGCGAGGAGGCTCTCCCCGGTGTTCTCCGCCACCAAGATCACCGACGCGTCGGCCACCGCGAGCCCCTCCATCGATGCCACCTCCTCGGCTCGGGCGGGCGTCTCGCGAACGGGTACGTCCGCTAAAAACTCGTCGAGTGCCGCCGTGCCGCGCTGGCCCTCCGTGAGGACTTCATCGTGGACGTCCTCGGTCGTTCGGATGGTATCAAAGGTAGTCGAGATGAGGTCGAGGCGGCCGACCCACGCAAGCGGGATTAGCGCGGAGGAATCGGCGACGACCATCAGATACGGTCGAGGTCGCGTTCGAGATCGTCGGTCGTGTAGCCGATATCGATGCCCTCCTCGGCGGCCAGCGTCAGCATCTCGACGTAGGAGACATCCGCGAGTTCGGCCGCCTTCCGAAGAGTGATGGCGCGATCACGGAGTCGATCGAGTGCCCGCTCGGTCCGCCAGTCGTCGAGCCCCTGGTGGATCAGCCGCCGAAGCACCTCCGAGCGATCGGCACTCATCTCCCCTTCCAGTTCGGAGAGTATCTCCTCGTCGTCTTCCGGGATGCGCGTCGTGACCGGTTTCATCGTTACGAATGATTACGTTACGATACATAATAGATGTAACGCCGATGGAATGGCGTCGGTGGTCTCGGAGACGGAGCAGTCCACTCATCCGAAGAAAGCCATCGGGCGGCCAATATCGGTTCGCACTGGGCCGATCGGATGGTAGGACCAGGAAGGGAGGCTTCTCGGCCCGACCCGCACGACTGTTGTCACCGCTCGACGGTCGAAGACGGCGCGAGGAGCTGCTGGACCGACTCGACGCCGACCGCGAGGCGGTTGAACGGACGGACATCCGAGCCCTCGAAGCCGAGATCGACCGGGCGGTGTACGACCTGTTCGAGTCGACCGACGGGGAACGGGGGGCCGCGGAGGAGTATCTCGACGTGGTTCGACAAGGGTGGGTTACAGCACCAGCCGCTGGCAGGAGCCGCAGAGGGTTTCTTCCTTGACGTCGACCTCGCGGACGGTCGGGGAGAAGTTCATCACGCAGCGGTTGTTGTCGCAGTGCTCGAGGCCGAGGGTGTGGCCGATCTCGTGGACGACCTCCTTGCGGACGCGGTCGGAGAAGATCTCGTCGGCCGACCGGTTCGAGAAGCCGCCGTCGGAGGAGGTCTGCAGCCGGTAGGTGGAGATAACCGAGCCGTTGCCGGAGAGATACGCCAGCCCGAAGACGTAGTTGCGGCGGCGGTAGTAGAGATCGTTGTCCGTGACGGCGATGTTCTTCTTGCCGTCGCCGACGCGGCTGGCGAGTTCGATGAACTCCTCGGCGCGGTACTGTTCCCTGTCGGAGTCGTACGCGCCGTCCGGCACGGGTTCGTCGTCGTGGATCGTCACCTCGCAGTCGTAGACCGACCGCAGTCCGCTGGACGCCTCCCGCTTGACCACCGCGGGGAGGTCCCCGACCGGCACGATGTCGACGTGCATGGGAAAGCGTTAGATAGGGCTGCTCATAAACATCCCGACGTGCACACCGAGCCGAGCGTCGCACTCGTCGACCGTCTCGGGGAGTACGACAGCCTCGTCGAGGTCGGCGTCGGCGACCGACCGGCCGTCGCCGCCGCCCTCGCCGACCGCGGGCGGACGGTGACCGCCACCGACGTCGCCGACCGCGACGCGCCGGCCGGCGTCCGGTTCGTCCGCGACGACGTCACCGACCCGACGCCGGCGGTCTACCGGGACGCCGACGCCGTCTACGCGCTGAACTGCCCGCCGGAACTGCAGCGACCGACGGCGGCCGTCGCGGCGACGGCCGGCGCCGACTGTCTGTTCACCACCCTCGGCGCCGACCCGGCCGTGATCGACGCCGACCCGGAGACGCTACCCCGACACACCCTCTTCGACGCGACCACACGATGAACGTAGACGCCATCGCACTCGACATCGACGGCGTCCTCGTCGACGTCGAGCACTCGTACCGCCGCGCGATCGTCGATTCGGTCGACCACGTCTACGGCGAGACCATCGACGCCGACGACGTCCAGCTGTTCAAGGAAGCCGGCGGCTTCAACAACGACTGGGAGCTGACGGACGCGGCCGCGCTGTACGTGCTCGCCCGCCGGCAGCGACCGGGGCTGAGCATCCGGACCTACACGGGAATAATCGCCGCCTCGGGCGGCGGCATCGAGGCCGCCCGGACGGCGCTGGCCGACGAGCTCGACCCCGCGACCCGCGAGCGGACGCTCGACGAGTGGGACCCCGACCGGCTCCGGGAGGTGTTCCAGCAGCTCTATCTCGGCGCCGAGCGGTACCGCCGACTGGAGGGCGCCGAGCCGGACCTGGAGACGACCGGTTACATCGAAGACGAGCCGGTGCTGCTGTCGCCGGCGACGCGGGAGGCGCTCGCCGCGTGGCCGCTGGGCGTCGTCACCGGCCGGCCGGCCGCCGAGGCCGACATCGCCCTCGAGCGGGTCGGCCTCGACGTGCCCGCGGAGCACCGCTTCACGATGGACGACCCGCAGTCGGGCAAGCCCGAGCCGGAGTCGCTGATCGCGTTGGCCGACCGGCTCGACGCCGACCGAATCGCCTTCGCCGGCGACACGCTCGACGACGTCCGGACGGCGGCCAACGCCACCGAGGCCGACCCTGACCGGGAGTACCTCGGCGTCGGCGTGCTGACCGGCGGGCTCGACGGCGAGACCGGCCGCGAGAAGCTCCGCCGGGCCGGCGCGACGACGGTCGTCGGGAGCGTCGACGACCTGCCGGAGGTGCTGGAGTGACCGCCGAACGCCTCTTCGCGTGGGCCGCGACGGCCGCCGCCGTTGTCGTCGTCTGGGTCGGCCGCCGCGGGGTCGCGGTGCCGCCGGACCGGATCGTCGCCCTCGCGCTCGGGACCGTCGCCGCGCTGCCGCTTGCGGTCGTCCTCCTCGGCTGGCTGTCGGGGCTTGGCGCCGGAACCGGAACTGAGACCGGGACCGGAGCCGGCGGCGAGACGGGCGACGGCGGCTAACGGCTCAGAAGAACAGCTCGGGGTCGTCGTGGGTGAACGTCACCCGCGAATCGTCCGACAGCGGCCGGACGTGGGTGTACATCACCCCCTCGTCGGTCGCCCGCCTGGCGAGTTCCGGCGTCCGGTCGATGGCGAGAAACGCCGGCACGACGACGGCGACGTCCCCGCCGTCGGCCGTCCCCTCGACGACGACGACGAGGAACCGCGTTTCCCCCTCGTCGGCGTGGTAGACGTGAGACGTGTCGAAGGTGGCCCGCTCGATCAGTTCTTCGAGCGCCTCGAATTCGTCGCCGGGCGCGAGCACGTCGAGACCGTAGGGCTCGCCGGTCACGGGCGTTATGTCGCCCGGATGGACGACGAGGGTCTCGTAGCCGTCGGCGGCGTACTCGGCGGCCGTGGTCTCGGCGTCGTCGAGCAACGCCTGCCACCGTTCTTCGACGGCCGGCGGCGGGTCGTGGGCGTCCATGCCGGGAGGCCGGCGTCGAGCGACAAAAGCGCGGTGGTCGCCGCTAGCAGTAGTGTTCAGATAGGGATTATGAGTCCAGAAAGCCCTCGGCACTCTCGACTCCCGGGACTCGCTGCGCTCCTCGGTCGCGCTGCTCCCTGTGGTGCTTGCGTCGTCCGGGTTCGCCGAGCGTGCCTCGCCCTTTCAGTCCGCCAGGAGTCAGTTGACCGGCCGGCAGAAACTGGCTCGTCGTCGGTGCTCATCCGAGCACTACCCCGCCAGCAGGGGCCCAGGACCGACGGCAAACCGGCCCGACGGCCGGGTTCACTCGACGGGATCGACGTCACCGGCATCGACGTCCGCCGGGAGGCCGTAGAGATGACAGGCCACGCGCTCGCCGTCGGGGTTGTGGGTCTCACAGACGCTCTCGTAGCGGTCCCGGAGGTGTGATTCCGCGGCCGCCCAGTCGTCGTCCGCGAGTTCGCCGAACGCCTCGGCGACGTAGGACCGCTCGCTCGAGGGCAACTCGACGTCCACCAGACGGTCGAACAACGCCTCGACGAGCGCCGCCTCGTCGTCGGCCTCCTCCCGGAGCTCCGAGAGGCTGATGTCGCGGCGCTCGACCCGGAGGCGGACGTCCATTATCTCCCGATAGACGGCCTGGTCGACGCCGAGGTCGGCCGGCGGGATGACCTTCGGACACCGGGTACGGAACCGACAGCCGGAGGGGGGATCGCGCGGCGACGGGACGTCCCCGGCCAGCGGGTCGACGTCCCGCTCCTGTTCGTCGGTCGAGGCCCGCGGGACGCTATCCAAAAGCGCCTCGGTGTAGGGGTGCTGTGGGTCGGCGAACAGCGTCTCGGTCGGCGCGACCTCGACGATCTCGCTCCTGGAGTTCGGCCAGCAGGTTGAGCACCTGCGCCTGGACGCTGACGTCGAGCGCGCTGGTCGGCTCGTCGAGGACGACGAACTCGGGGTCGAGCGCCAGCGCCCGGGCGATGCCGACCCGCTGGCGCTGGCCGCCCGAGAACTCGCTGGGGTAGCGGTCCAGTTGGTCCGCCGAGAGGCCGACCCGTTCCATGAGTGCGGCGGCCCGCTCGCGGCGGAGCGCCTCGTCGGAACGGCCCTGCCGGTCGACGTCCGCCTCGGGCCACGGCCAGTCGTGGACCGCCATCGGCTGACGGACGGTCGCGCCGACGGTCATCCGGGGATCGAGACTCGAGAAGGGGTCCTGGAAGACGACGCTCGCCCGACGCCGGAACGGGAAGAGGTCGTCGCGCTCGGCGAGGTCGACGCCGTCGTACTCGACGGCGCCGTCGGTGGGCTCCAGCAGCCGCAGCACCGTCTCGCCGGTCGTCGACTTCCCGCAGCCGGACTCGCCGACCAGCCCGAGCGTCTCGCCCTCGTAGATGTCGAAGGAGATGCCGTCGACGGCGCGGACGGGATCGGTGGTGTCCCCGACGAGCCGGTCGATGATCGTGTCGCCGATGTCGAAGTGCTTCTCGAGGTTCCGGACCCGGACGAGCGGTTGTTCGCCGGTCCGGTCGGCCGAGACAGCGTCGCCCGCGGTACCGCGGTCGCTACTCATCGAAGTACCCCTCCGGGAGCGCGTCCGTCTCGTCGTAGTCGTGGGCGGCGAGATAACACATGGTGGCGTGTTCGTCGTCGATCTCGAACTCCGGCGGCTTCTCGAGACACCCGTCCATCGCCTTCGGACAGCGGTCGGCGAAGTAACACCGGTCGTCCATCTCGGCGTCGACGAGGCTGAGGACGTTCCCCTCGATGGGGTCGAGCTCGCCGCCGGAGTCCTCGAGGTCGGGGATCGAGCCGAGCAGGCCGCGGGTGTAGGGGTGGACGTGGTCGTCGAAGACGTCCTCCAGCGTCCCGCGCTCGACGAGTTCGCCGGCGTACATCACGCCGACCCGGTCGCACATCCGGGCGATGACGCCCAGATTGTGGGTGATCAGCACCGTCGTCATCCCCGTTTCGGCCTGGAGGTCGTCCAGCAGGTCGAGCACCTGCGCCTGGATGGTCACGTCCAGGGCGGTCGTCGGCTCGTCGGCCACGAGCACGGACGGCTCGCCGGCCAGCGCCTGGGCGATCATCGCCCGCTGGAGCATGCCGCCCGAAAACTGGTGGGGGTACTCCTCGGCGCGCTCGGCGGGATCGGGGATACCGACCAGCTCCAGCAGCTCGATGGCACGGGCCTTCGACTCCTCGTCGACGTACTCGCGGGTCGGGATCAGGCTGTCGACGACGAGGCTCGCGAGGCCGTACCCCTGGGTTCTCGAGCGGACCGACCGCGGGTTCGCCGTCGCCCGGCGCTGGACCTCGACGGCCTCGGCGATCTGCTTGCCGACGGTGACCGAGGGGTTGAAGCTGCTCATCGGATCCTGGAAGATGGTCGAGAACTCGGTGCCGCGGAGCGCCCGCCGTTCGCGCTCGCCGACGCGGCGCAGATCGACCGCGTCGCCCTCGACCGCCTCCGGGGTCTCCTCGCGCACCCGCTCGGCCAGCTCCGCCGATCGGAACCACACCTCGCCGTCGACGACCCGCCCCGGCGAGTCGACGAGGTCCAGCACGGACAGCGCCGTGACGCTCTTGCCGGAGCCGGACTCGCCGACGATACCGAACACCTCGCCCTCGGCGACCTCGAAGGAGACGGACTCGACGGCGTTGACCTGTCCCTCCTCGGTGAAAAAGCGGGTCGTCAGGTCCTCGACGCGGAGTTTCGGCGCCATTCAGACACCCCCCTCCCCCTCGATGGAGGGGTCCAGCGCGTCCCGGAGCCAGTCGCCCAGCAGGTTCACGGCGACGACCGCGAGCACGATGGCGATACCGGGCATCGTCGCCATCCACCAGCGGTTGCTCTGGTCCGAACGGCCGTCGGCGATGTCGGCGCCCCACGTCAGGTCCGTCCCGGAGAAGCCGAGAAACGACAGCCGGAGGCGCCGACCCCCTTGGCGGCCTTGATGTACTCCTCGCTGCGGATGCTTATCGCCTCACCGCGGGCGACCCGGGCGAACCACACCCAGTTGACCAGCGCGACGACGAGCGTCACCGTTACCGGGAACGTGAACTCCGCGGGCATCTCGGCGACGTGGCCCGACCGCGGGATGAGAACGTTCGGAACGGCGTCGGACCGGGCCGCCCTGACGAACGGGTCGGGAACGGCGACGGTGTGGAACTCCGTCTCCCGGAAGACGCCGACCAGCGCGATGGCCAACACCAGCGACGGGAACGCGAGCATCACGTCGGCGCCGCGCATCAGCGAGTCGTCGAAGCGACCGCCGAGATAGCCCGCGACCAGGCCGTAGGGGACCCCGATGACCGTCGCCAGGAGGGCCCCGAGGAGTCCGACCAGCAGCGACACCCGGGCGCCGTACAGCAACCGCGAGTAGATGTCCTGGCCGAGCGTGTTCGTCCCGAGCGGATACTCGGCCTGCGATTCGACCGCGATCTCCTGGGTTCCCTCCGGCGTGACCTCTTGGGTCGTGTACGTGACGCCCATCGGCGGGAGACCGGAGCGGTCCTCGCTACCCCCGGTGCCGATGTTGGTGTCGTTGGGGTCGTGGAGTGCGAAGAACGGCGCGAACGTCGCCGCCAGGACGATGAGCAGCATCAGGACGGCGCCGAGCTGTGCGAGCCGGCTGGTCTTCAACTCCCGGACGAGGCTCCTGCTGACGCGGTCGGACAGCATCAGTTGGCCACCGCCCTCGGGTCGAGATACGCGTACAGCGCATCGACGACGATGTTGATGATCACGAAGCCGGCCCCGATGAGACTCGGTGATGACCGCCCCGCCGATGAGCGTCCCGAGTTGCAGGCCCAGAACCGTGATGATCGGAATGAGCGTGTTCCGAAGCACGTGTTTGTACAGCGTCAGCGTCTCCGGAATCCCCTTCGCCCGGCAGGCCTTCACGTAAGTCTTGTTTATCTCCTCGAGCATGCCGCTGCGGGTGAGACGGGTGATCAGCGCGGTGAAGTACGTCCCGAGCGTGATGGCGGGCAGAGTGATCGCCCCGAGCCAGCTGGTGAGTTGGGAGAACGACCCGTCGGTGACGAGGGCGGTCACCGCCGTCCCGAACCCGACGGGGCGGCCGTTCGTTCCGAAGAAACTGACGTTGACGCCGACGAGGATGATGAGCATGACGCCGAGCCAGAAGTTCGGGGTCGAGATGCCGACCAGCGAGAACGTCGTCGCGGCGTAGTCGGTCGGGTCGTGGCGCCGACGGGCGCTGATGACGCCCAGCGGGATGGCGATGGCGACGGCGACGACCGTCGCCGCGACGGCCAGTTCGATCGTCGCCGGTAGTCGCGTGAGGATGCGGGTGGTGACCGGCCGACCGTTCGCCATCGACGTGCCGAGGTCGAACGTCGCGAGTCCCTGGAGGTAATCGAGGTACTGGACGTAGATCGGTTGGTCGAGTCCGAGGTTCTCGCGGAGACGCCGGCGGACCTCGGGGCCGGCGTCGGGCGGCAGAAGTGACGAGGTCGGGTCCCCCGGCGTCAGAAACCGGAGGAAGAACACGACCGTCACGACGCCCCAGATGACGAGCACTCCCTGCAGGCATCGCTTGGCTAAGAACCTTCCGAGACCCATTCTGTAGCAGAAATTGCTGTCGGGATACAAAAATCCGACGTTGTGACGGGGATCCGGGCGGGAGCGGCGTCAGCCCGGCCGCGTCACTCCGAGATGGTCCGGGCTTCCTGGAGCAGTTCGGCCATCTCCTCGTCGCTGAAGTGCTGGAAGGGGCCCTCGGTGAACCACGGTGACATCGCGTAGTCGCCGTGTCGTCTATCTGGCTGGCGGCCGCGTCGGCGATGTCGGCGTCCCGGAGGTAGCGACCGACGGGGGTGTGCAGTTCGATCTCGGCGCCGGCGTAGCCGCTTTCCTCGACGAGCGCCTCCGCCCGGTCGGGGTCGTGCGGGTACGGGTCGAGGTCGCCGTTGTGGCCGTTGTGGCCCGGCAGCGTCGGCTGGCTGGTCTGGTCGCCGAAGTCGTTGAGGATGCTTCCGATGATGCTCGGCACGTCGACGGCGAAGTTCATCGCCTGCCGGAACTCCTGGCTGTCGAACGGCTCGAAGGCGTCGTTCTGGACCAGGAAGATGTTCCGTATCGACGGCACGTCGGCGAAGGTCGCGTCGTCGGACTCCTGGACGGTGCTGATGTCGGTCGGCTGGACGTTCGTGATGAGGTCGCTGTCGCCGCCGAGAAGCGAGTCCCGCCGGGGGCCGTCTTCGGGAATGGCGTTGAACGTGACCGACTCGGGGTCGCCGCCCTCTCCCCAGTAGTCGTCGTTCTTCGTGAAGGAAACGCGGGTGCCCTCGACGAACTCGTCGAGTTCGTACGGCCCAGTCCCGTTGAGTTCGGTGGTGATGTCGTTGCCGTCGCTTTCGACCCAGCTCTTCTGGACGACGCGGCCGAAGGCAGTCATGTTCCGGAAGATCGTCGGCGTGACGCTGTTGAGATTGACCACGACGTCGCCGTCCTCGGCGGTCGCCTCCTCGATGTCGCCGATGTTGCCGGCGACCTCGCTGACGTCGGGATCGTTGGCCCGGTTGATGGAGAAGGCGACGTCCTCGGCGGTCAGGTCGTCGCCGTTGTGGAACTGCACGTCGTCGCGGAGGGTCAGCCGGACGGTCTGCTCTTCGGTCCGCTCCCAGTCCGTGACGATGAGTTCGATGGGCTTGCCCGTCTCGTCCTCGCGGTAGAGGAACGGCTCGTACGCCTGGTCGACGATGTTGTAGTGCGGGGTCGCGTTGTTGCCGACCGGGTCCAGCGTATCCGTCAACTGGCCCTGGCTGACCGTGATGTCGTCGAGGTCGGTGTCGAACTCGCTGACGATGATGTCCTCGTCGGCCCGGGCATCCCACTCGACGTCGCTGTTGAGCCCGTAGATGCTGAACTGCTGGTGGAGGTACACCCACGGCGCCTGCTCGTGGGCCAGCCCGTTGACGTGTTCGAGGACCTCGACCCGGGAGGCGTCGTCGGACAGCTCGTTGTCGTAGGTCCGGAGCCCCTGCTGGGCGTCGCCGGTGCCGGTACCGGTGCCGGAGTCGGTTCCGGTCCCGTCACCGTTGCCGTCGCCACCCCCGTTTCCGCAGCCAGCCAGCCCGACGCTGGCTGCGGCCGCGGCGGCGGTCCCGCCGTACTGGAGGAACGTTCGTCGATCGAGGGATTCCTTTCTCGACATACACACACCCATGAGAACCGTATTATAAATACCTTCATGATGCAGAAGGTTCGTCGCTGCCGACGGATGCGGCGGAACCGACGTCGCAACCGTTTCCGCACACGCAATCGTTAACCGCCGTTCGGCCGTCGGGTCGGACATGCGAATCGCGCTGCTCGGCGGGACGGGCGACATCGGCGAGGGACTGACGCTGCGGTGGGGCCGGGACGCCGACCACGAGCTGCTCGTCGGCTCGCGGGACCCCGAGCGGGCCCGCGACCGGGCCGACGGGTACACCGCGACGCTGGCCGACCGGGGCGTCGACGCCGACATCAAGGGGTTCGGGAACGCGATGGCCGCCGACCGGGCCGACGTGGTCGTGCTGGCGGTGCCGGCCTACCACCTCGTCGACACCGTCGAGAGCGTCGCCGACCGGCTCGACGCCGACACCGTGCTGGTGACGCCGGCCGTCGGCATGACACGGGACGACGACGGCTTCAGCTACAACCGGCCGGGCGCCGGCAGCGTCGCCGCCCTCGCGGCCGAGGCCGCCCCCGACGACGTCCCGCTGGTGGGGGCGTTCCACAACCTACCGGCCGGCGGGCTGGCGGATCTCGACGGCGAGTTCGACTGGGACACGCTCGTCTTCGGCGACGACGCCGACGCGAAGGCGACCGTCGCCGACCTCGCCGCCGAGATCGAGGGGCTGCGGCCGCTGGACGCCGGCGGCCTCGGCAACGCCGCCGGGGTCGAGGCCGTGACGCCGCTGCTCATCAACGTCGCCGCCGAGAACGAGGGCCTCCACGACCTCGGCGTCCGCTTCGAATAACGCCGTCGCCGCACCGGCGCCCGGGGCGGACGGTGTTTAGTCGCTCAGCCCGTAGCCGCGTCTGAACAGCGCGTAGTCGAGCGTCACGACCGCCGCGGCCGCGACGGTCAGCACCGCCAGCGAGGTGTCGGGGTCCAGCTCCGTGACGCCGATCATCCCGTAGCGGACGCCGTTGACCATGTACACCATCGGGTTGAGCAGCGAGACGGTCCGCCAGACGGGCGGGAGGATCTCCAGGGAGTAAAACACTGCCCCGAAGAACACCAGCGGCCGGAGGATGAACTGGTTCATGACGGTCAGATAGTCGAAGTCGTCGGCCCACAGCCCGCCGATCACCCCCAGGCCGCCGAACAGGACGGTGATGACCGAGAGGAACGCGACGAGATACGCCGGGTTGGCGAGCGGGACCGACGTGAACACCAGCCCGACGCCGACGATGAGCAGCGAGGTGACGACCCCCCGGAGCGCGCTCGCGGCGACGTACGCCCCGAGCATGCTCCGGTCGGAAAGCGGCGAGGTGACGACGGTCTGGATGTAATCGTTCCACCGACCGTGGAAGATGCTGAAGGAGGCGTTCTCGAAGCTGTCGGAGATGGCCCCCAGCACGACCAGCCCGGGCAGGACGAACTGGAGGTAGCTGACGCCGGCGATCTCGCCGATGCGGTTGCCCAGGATGACGCCGAACACCGAGAAGTACAGCGTGTTCGTGATGATGGGCGGCAGGAACGTGTTGTACGGCCGCCGCACGAACCGCAGTATCTCCCGGCGGAGCAGCGACCGGAAGCCGACGCCGACGGCAGCACCGGTGCCGGTGCCGGTAGTGGTGCCGGCGTCCCTGTCGGCGTCGGCGGCCGTCTCGACGGGGTCGTCCTGTACCCGTCGTTCGGGTTCGCCCGCCACTACCCGACCACCTCCGGGTCCGCCGCCGGCTCGTCGGTGCGGGTCATGTCGACGAACACCTCCTCCAGCGACGCCCGCCGGATGCGGAGGTCGACGACCTCGTGGCCGAGATGCTCCAGCTCCCGCAGCAGGTCGGGCGCGACGCGGCCGCCGCCGCCGGCGGTGACGACCAGCGTGTCGCCGTCCAACTCCGTCTCGATGACGCCGTCGACGTCGAGTTTCGGCGCCGTCGTCGGCGACTCCCCGAGGGTGACGTGCACCTGGTCGGACCCGCGTTCGCGGAGTTCGTCCGGCGTCGCCACCTCGACCACCCGGCCGGCGTCGGTGATGGCCACCCGGTCGCACAGTCGTTCGGCCTCCTCGATGTAGTGGGTCGTCAGCAGTACCGTCGTGCCCCCGGCGTTGAGCCGCTCGATGACGCGCCACAGATCGCGGCGGAGCTGGACGTCGACGCCGGCGGTCGGCTCGTCGAGAATCAGGAGGTCGGGGTCGGTGACGAGCGCCCGTGCCAGCAGGAAGCGCCGCTTCATCCCGCCGGAAAGCCAGTCGAAGCGGGTGTCCCGCTTGTCCCAGATGCCGACCGTCTTCAGCGCCTCCTCGGCGCGGCGCTCGGCCGCGGCCTTCGGGACGCCGTGGTAGCCGGCTTTGTGCTCCAGCACCTCGTGGATGGGAAAGAACCGGTCGACGTTGAACTCCTGCGGCGACAGTCCGATCCGGTCGCGGGCCTGGCGGTACTCCTCCTCGACGTCGAAGCCGAACACCTCGGCGGTGCCGCCGTCCTTCCGGACCAGCCCGACGAGGACGTTGATGAACGTGGTCTTGCCGGCCCCGTTCGGGCCGAGCAGCCCGAAGAACTCCCCGCGTTCGACCTCGAAGGACAGCCCGTCGAGCGCCTGCACGTCGCCGTAGGACTTCCTGAGGCCGTCGGCGCGGATCGCGGGTTCCATACCGGAGGGAGACGGTCGGCGCGGTTAAGACTGCTGAACACTACAGAGGCGTGGTACCGTCCGGCACGCGAACCTGAACCGCCCGGAGTGTGTGGCGACGGAGCCATCCCGATGCAACAGGAGAATCCCGCCGTCTGCCCGTGACGTCGGTGCGGGTCCATCAGTTCCGTCGTTGCCGGTCGTCGGCACCGGGACAACTGGGAGCGTCGGCGTCGCGTCGCCGCCGGACGCGGCGGTGCTGACCGACGGTGCTCACGGCCGACCGAACCTCGCGGTCACGGTCGGCGGCGGGCAGTTGGGGGACCGACCGGCCGTACGCCCGGACGCCGGGGCCTTAGCGGCCGCCGATCTTCGACCGCGAGATGGCGACGCCGCCGGGGCAGATGATGATCTGATCGTCGTCCTTCTGGACGATGTCGCCGCCGACCTCCTCGGCGACCTGCCGGAGCTCGTCGGAGATGTGCTCCATCGTTCGGTCGGTCGTGCTGTGTCGCGTGATGTCCGCGACGACGATGTCGCCGTCGTAGACGGCGTCCTTGATGTCGATGACGTCCGTCTGCTGGCTGATCGAGGCGAACCGGATCTGCATCGACGCCTCGGTCGGGGCGGTTTCGAGATCGTTGGCGTCCAGTTCGACGTAGTCGTCGGCGCTGTGGGAGTCGTCGCCGAAGAGCGTGCTCATGAGGCCCATGCCTCCGTCACCGGCGCCGCGCGGCAAAGGCTTTACGTCCGACGGAGAGCCGACGCACGCGACGGCGGGCGCCAGGGTCGAACAAAAAGAACGGTATCTAGCCTTGTTTTTCCCATTATTTTTATTCTTCGTGAGTATCGAGGAGCAGGTCGACATGCCAGCGAAACTCACTCGGAGGGAGGCGCTCCGGGCGGCGGCGGCAGCCGGCGCGGCGGGCGGGCTCGTCACCTCGGCGACCGCCGACGACCGGGGACGATCGGGCGACCGCGGCAACGGCCGCGGAAACGGCGACGGCGGGCCGCCGGAGCGGATCGTCGGGACGACCCGCGAGCGTGGGTCGCGGGCGGCCAGAGATGAAGCCGAGTCCGTCCGCCGGACGCTCGAGTTCGGCGGCATCGGACAGGCCGTCTCCGGACGGTTCTCGGACGAGGCCGCCGAGCGGCTGCGGCGGCGCGACGACGTGCGGTACGTCGAGGACAACGGCGAGATGCGGGCGCTGGAGCAGACCACGCCCTACGGGATTTCGACGGTCGAGGCCGACGTCGCCGTCGACGGCGGCAGCACCGGCGCCGGCGTCTCGGTGGCCGTCATCGACAGCGGCATCGACGCGGGACACGAAGACCTCCAGGCGAACCTCGGAGAGGGGTACGCGGCGTCGGGTGCCGCCTGCGACGCGAACTGCGGCGGCTCCACCTGCAGCGGCAACGGCATCGACGAGTGTCGGACCGAGTGGGACGACGACAACGACCACGGGAGTCACGTCGCCGGGACGGCCGGCGCCGTCGACAATGCGACGGGCGTCCTCGGGGTAGCCCCGGACGCGACGCTGCACGCGGTGAAGGTGCTGGACTGCTGTGGCTCGGGGTCGTTCGACGACATCGCGGCTGGCATCAAGTGGTCGGCCGATCAGGGCCACGACGTCCAGAACATGAGCCTCGGGGCGAGTTCCGGTTCCAGCGCGCTGAAAGACGCCGTCCGGTACGCCGCCGACCGGGGCGTCGTGATGGTCGCCGCCGCCGGCAACGACGGACCCTGCACGGACTGCGTCGGCTACCCCGCGGCCTACGAGGAGGTCATTGCCGTCTCGGCGACCGACCGGAACGACGACCTCGCGTCGTTTTCCTCGACCGGCCCCGAAATCGAGCTGGCGGCCCCCGGGGTCGACGTCGAATCGACCGTCCCGCGCGACGGCTACGAACGGCTGTCCGGGACGTCGATGGCGAGCCCGCACGTCGCCGGCGGCGCCGCACAGGTCGTCGCCGCGGGCGTCACCGGCCGGACGCAGATCCGCCAGGAGCTGAAAAGCGCCGCCGATGACGTCGGGCTCGGCGCCGACGAGCAGGGAGCCGGCCGGCTGAACGTCGACGAGGCCGTCGGCGGAATCGAGGGTGTCGCCGTCTTGACCGACGGCGCCGACGGGGTCGGCGAGACGACGGCGACGCTGAACGGCACGCTCTCGACGCTCGACGGCGCCGACAGCGCCGACATCTACTTCGAGTGGGGCCCGGCCGGCGACCGCTCGAACGCGACGGCGGTCCGGACGCGGTCGTCGACCGGCTCGTTCGGCGCGGAGCTGACGGGCCTCGAGGTCGGCACCGACTACGAGTTCCGGGCCGTCGCCGAGGGCAGCGACGGCACCGCCGACGCCGGCGCGGTCGCCACCTTCCGGACCGACGGCGGCTGCGTCGACGCCGCGGAGTGGCCCGCGGGCACCGGCCGGGACGGCGGCGAGAACATCGACGAGTTGGACCTCGACAGCCAGGTGGTCGCGACCTCGGGCAGCGACGCCTACGAGGACGTCACCTGTCCGGACGTGGTGACCGTCGCGCCGGGCGGCTCCTTCGAGGTAGCGATGGCGTGGAGCGACGGCGGCTACGACGGCCACTACGCGAGCGTCCACGTCGACTGGCCGCAGAACGGCGACTGGTCGCAGGCCGACGGGACCGCGCTCATGCGGAACGCCGGCGACGACGGCCGGACCGCGACGGCGACGGTCGACGTGCCGTCCGGCGCCCCGACCGGGGAGACGCTGGTCCGGGTCCGGCTGAGCTGGGACGGCTTCGACGCCCCCGACGCCACCGACGAGTACGGCGAGGTCAACGACTTCACCGTCGCCGTCGAGTAGCCGCCGCCGGAACACCGACTTCTTTTGCGCCGGCGCCTCTCAACGCTACCGTGACCTTCAGCATCTGTGTCCACGAACCCTACGAGGACGACGACGGCGAGCCGCAGCACCGCTTCGGCGTCGCTGTGACGACGCGGCTGGCCGGCGTCGGGACGCTCTGTCCGTTCGCCGGCGAGCACGGCGCCGTCGCGACCCAGAGTCTCGTCAACGTCGAGTTGGGCCGGCGGGGTCTCGGCTACCTCGCGGACGGCCTGGCCGTCGAGGACGCCCTGGAGGCACTCCTGAACGCCGACGACGGCGCCGAGAACCGCCAGTTACACGGCGTCGACGCCGACGGCTCGTTCGTCTTCTCCGGCGCGGAGTGCAAGCCGTGGTTCGGCGACTTCGACGGCAGCGACGCCGTCGCAGGGCACTACACCGTCGCCGGCAACCTGCTGACCGGCGAGGAGGTGATCGACGAGGTGGCAGCGGCCTACGAAGCGGCGGCGCCGCCGGGCGATGCCGGCCCGACGGACCCCGACGGCGACGGCCCGGCGCCGCTGTCCGAGCGACTGGTCGACGCCCTCGCGGCGGGCCACGAGGCCGGCGGCGACAAGCGGGAGGAGCTGACCGTCCAGAGCGCCGCCCTCGTCGTTGAGGACACCGAAGAGCGGGCCCTCGACCGCGCGTTCACCGACCTCCGGGTCGACGCCACCGAGACGCCCATCGCGGACCTCCGGGCGACCTACGAGATGGCCGTGCAGGGCCACGCCGACGCCATGGCCCGGTACGAGGACGCCTACGAGGAGGACGAGATGTCAGAGGCATCCGGGGAGTGACCGGCGGCGAGCACGGCGGCTCCCGGGCGGACACGACGGCCGACACCGGCGGTTCCTGGCGGATGAAGGGCGAGCTGGCTGGACGAACCCGGACGTTCGCGGCGCTATGCGCCACGAGCTCGAGAGAGCGACGCTCTCCCGGTGACGCAAGGACTGCAGGAGCGAACGGAGTGAGTGCCGAGGACCGCAGCGAGTCCCTGGAGTCCAGCCTGCGAGGGTTTCGGGAGTCGTCATATTGTCCGCTCGCGCCCCACCGAGACCTCCTGTAGCGCGCTCGCCCTTCATCCGCCGAGGCAGCATCCGCGAGCGCCCGCAGGGCGCGAGCGGTTCCCGCTGACGAGGCCGAAGGCCGAGTCAGCGTAGCGCGCGCGGACTGAGCGCGGCGAAGCCGCGCGAAGGAGCACGCGCGCATATTTTCCCCAAGTTTTTGCCGCGAGCCGGTGTCGAGCGCGAAGCGCTCGACCCGCGCTCGCGTGCAAAAAGTGGGTGCGTTAAACACGGAACTCGTAGAGGTCGTCGCCGACGTGGTGGAGATTCTCCAGCACCTTCCCGGAGTCGCCGACCATCTCCGCGCCGGCGGCGTCGGCGCGGGCGACCGCCAGCGCCTTGCCGTGTTGTTCCTCGACGACGACGGCGAGGTCGCCGGGTTCGATGTCGTCGGACGCCTCAACGATGCCGGGCCGCATCACGTCGGCGCCGTCGGAGACGAAGGAGATGGCGCCCGAATCGACGGTGACGACGTGGCGGTCCGGCGGGTACTCGTTGGCGCCGCGGACGGTCAGAAAGCGGTCGCCGTCGAAGGAGGCCACCAGCGGCTCGCCGTCGACGAGTATCACCTCGCGGTCGACGTCGGTGAACTCGACGCGCTCGTAGTCGTCGCCGTCGAGGTCGACGCCGAGACGGTCGGCCAGCGACGCCGCCAGCTCGTCGATCTCGTCCGAACGGAGGTGGTGCCGCGACTTGACGTCCATGCCTCCGATTCGGTTCTCGCCGATTAAAAACCGCGGATCGCGGGCGGCGTTCGCGCGCCAGCCGCGTCCGGAGTTCGTCGTCGCTACGGTGGAACTTTCATGTACTGTGAACGACGACGACCCGACGTGTCAAGCGAATCGCGGGTGCTGTACGTCGACGCCGACCCGGCAACGACGGAGGCGGTCCGGGAATCGCTCGAGGCGGACGGCCGATCGGTGGCGACGGCCGTCGACGCCGAGGCGGGGCTCGAGCGGCTCGAGGCAGCCGAACCGCCCGGCTTCGACTGTGTCGTCTCGGCGCTGGAGTTGCCCGACGCCGACGGCGTCGAGTTCCTCCGTTCGGTCCGCTCGGAGTACCCGTCGGTGCCGTTCGTCCTCTACCCCGGGGCCGGAAGCGAGGCAGTCGCCAGCGAGGCCATCGCCGCCGGCGTCACCGGCTACGTCCCGAGGACGGACGGGGCGGGTCACGAGCCCCTGCTGGAGGCGGTCCGGGACGCCGTGGAGCATAGCTCCACGAGCCCTCCTTCGCAGGCTCAGGAGGACGCCGGAAGCGAAAACGCTTCCGAGCCCTCGGTCGCTGACGCTCCCGACGACGCCGTGGAGCACAGCTCCACGAGCCCTCCTTCGCAGGCTCAGGAGGACTCCGTCGAGACGGCCGACCGGGTCGAGTCGCTGTTCGAGTACCTGCCGACGTCGGTCGTTTACGGGGAGATACGGCCGGACGGCCCGGTCGTCGAACGGGTGAACCCGGCCTTCGAGGAGACGTTCGGCTACGACGCCAGCGAGGTAGTCGGCGAGAACCTCGACGAGCTGATCGTCCCGGA
>PXRL01000009.1:142785-208073 GCA_003020965.1 Halobacteriales archaeon QS_4_69_225 | reverse complement strand
CGCGAGCAGCGTGCCGTACATTATCTGGTGTTCGTAGCTCTCCGACTGGTTACCGACGTACACTGCCTCGACGAGGTCGGCGGGGTCGGGACGCCCCTCGAAGGCCTCCTCGATGGCGACCGAAAACAGGTCCCGGCCCGGGAGGTCCGTCCGACCGACCGGCGAGGCCCCGACGGCGGCGATGACTGGCTGTGGCATTGCTCCGGAGTACCTTTCGGACTGTCCGTGTTAGCTCTTCCCATCGTGTGGGGGCTCGCGAACGCCCTACCCGTCGGTCGGGGTGTCTTCGTCGATGAACCGCTCGACGGCGTCGGTCACGGCCGCCGAGTGCTCGACGAAACAGCATCGTTTCCCCTCGACGGCCTCGAACCGCCCGCGAGGGAGGCCGTCGGCGAGCGTTCTGCCGGCGTCGACGGGAACGATGGGGTCCTCGAGGCCGTGACAGACGAGGATTGGCAGCGTGAGTTCGTGGAGTGGGTCGGCTCTGAACTCCCGGACGGCTCTCAGGTGACCCTCGAGTGCGTCGCCGGTGGCGTCCTCCTCGCGGCGCCACGCCACGATGTCGTCGACGAGCCCCGTCTCCGCGAGAAACCGTTCGGAGAACGCGAGGGAGAGCGATTCCCGGAGGCGCGTCGGGTCCGCGGGGTGGAGCGCCCGGAGCGCCGATTCGTCGACGTCGTCGCCGCCGCCGGCAGTGCCGAACAGCGTCAGTGACCGCGCACGGCCGTACTCGCGGGCGTACCGGAGCGCGATCATGCCGCCGAGGCCCGCGCCGACGACGTGGGTCTGGTCGGCACCGGCCGCCGAGAGCACCGCTTCGAGGTCGGCGGCGAAGCGGTCGACGGTGTACGGTCCCTCGGCGTCCGAGCGTTCGGTCCCCCGGGGGGCGTACACGACCGTTTGATAGCGGCCCGACAGGGCCGGGGCCTGCCAGCCCCACAGCCACGGCCCGAAGCCGACGTCCGGCACGAAGACGACGGTCGGCCCGGCGTCGCCCGCCACCGCGCTCTCGACTTCTGCTCGCGGGCCGGAGGCCCGCTCGCACGGCCCGAGGCGACGCCGTCGCCTCGCTGCCCGCGACTCGCTGTCGTTCGAGAGAGCGGAGTTCTCTCGTGATGACGAAAGACGCGTCGCGTCTTTCGAACCACGCGCTTCGGCCGCGGTGCGGCCTGTAGTGCTTGCTTCGTCGGGGTTCGCCGAGAGCGCCTCGCCCTTTCAGTCCGCCAGGAGCTAGTTGATCGGCCGGCAGAAACTGGTTTGTTGATTAGTACTTATCTGAACATCGCCGTCGGCGGGCGGCAAAGACCCTACATGGTGGCGCCCCAACCGGGGGCATGGACCCCGAATCGCTGCGGGCGTCGATCCCGGCCTGTGGGTCGTGCGCCCACCTGAACACGGGTGCCAGCGGGCCGAGCCCGCGGCCGGTCGTCGAGGCCGTCGCGGAGGCCCAGCGGCGCCAGGAGTTCGACGCCTGCGAGACGGACCACTACGACGCCGCGGCCGACCTGCGCGAGCGGGCTCGCGAGCGGCTGGCGACGTACCTCGGCTGCGACCCGGCGGATGTCGCCCTCGTCGCCTCGACCGGCGACGGCCTCAGCCGGGTCGCCAACGCCGTCGACTGGACGGCCGGCGACCGGGTCGTCCGGACCGACCTCGAACACCCCTCCGGCGTCCTGCCGTGGCGCCGGCTGCCCGGCGTCGAGGTCGAGACGGTCGCCTGTCCGGACGGCCGGCTGCCGGCCGACGCCTACCGGGAGGCCGTCGCCGACGCCCGGCTCGTCTGTCTCAGCTCCGAGTCGTGGCTCCACGGCACCCGACTGCCCGTGACGGAGGCCGTCGACGTCGCCCACGAGGCGGGGGCACTCGTCGTCGTCGACGCCGTCCAGACCGTCGGCCAGCACGAGATCGACGTCGGGGCGTGGGGTGCCGACGCGGTCTGTGCCTCCGGCCACAAGTGGCTGCTCGGGCCGTGGGGCGCCGGCTTCCTCTACGTCGCGCCGGAGGCCCGATCGGCGTTTCGGCCCCGCCACGTCGGCTATCGGGGCGTCGCCGACCCCTCCGGCCCGGGGCTGGCGTACGCCGACGACGCCGGCCGGTTCGAGCTGTCGACGACGGCGGTCGCGCCCTATGCGGGGCTGATCGAGGCGCTGGACCTGCTCGAGGCCGTCGGGTTCCCGACCGTCGAGTCGCGGATCGAGCGGCTGACCGATCGGTTGAAGACCGGCCTCGGCGATCGGCTCCGCTCGCCCGCCGGCTACGAGTCGGGGCTGGTCGCCTTCGACGTCGACGACGCCGAGCGGTTCGTCGACCGCGCCGCCGACGCCGACGTCGTCGTCCGGACGTTGCCCGACGGCAGCGTCCGGGCCTCCGTCCACGTCTTCAACACGGCGGCCGACGTCGACGCGCTGCTGGCGCTCGTCTGACCGCCCCGCTCGACCCTCGACAGCCCTTGTCACACTATTATTATATACGTCCGGACACTGCCTGCGGATATGCCTGAATGCCAGAACTGCGGCGCGTTCGTGACGGCAGCGTACGCGCGCGTCTTCACGCCGAACGGCGTAGAGGACCCGCGCGTTTGTCCCCAGTGCGAGGACAAGATCCGCGACGGTTCGGACGTCCGCGAGGCGCGGTCGACCCGACGTACCTGAGACGCGAATAGCCCGACGTATCTGAGCCACAGCCGACCCCGACGTCTCCATTTCCGATCGTCCTCCGTTCTTCCGTTCTTCCGGGGTTACCGTGCCTTCTCGACCAGTTCCCGCGTCTCCGCCAGCAGCGTCTCCGCCCGATCGGCGTCCCGCGCCTCGGCGGTGAGCCGGACGAGCGGCTGGGTGCCGCTGGCCCGGACGAGAAACCAGCCGTCGGCCGTCTCGACGCGGACGCCGTCCAGCGTCCCGACGTCGTCGTACCGCTCGCGGACGCGCTTCTCGACGGCCGCCATCGTCGCCCGCCTGTCGTCGACCTCGACGTTCGCTCGCCGGGTCGGGTACGACGGGAGGGCCTTGAGGCGGCTCGCCAGCGGCTCGGCGGCGGCCATCGCGGCCAGCCGGACGGCCGCCAGCGGGCCGTCCGGACATAGCGTCACGTCGGGCCAGATCCACGCCCCGGACGGCTCGCCGCCGAAGGCGACGTCGGGTTCGGTCGCGGCGGCGGCGACGTGGACGTCGCCGACCGGCGTCCGGGTGACCGCCACGTCCCGGGATTCGAGGTGGTCCTCGACGGCCAGGCTGGTGTCGACGGGGACGGCGACCCGCTCGCCGGGGTCGGCGGCCTCGGCGGCCAGCAGCGCCAGCGTCGCGTCGCCCGACAGGAAGGTCCCGTCGGCGGCGACCGCCCGGGTCCGGTCGGCGTCGCCGTCGTGGGCGATTCCGAGGTCGTGGTCACCGTCGGCGACGAGCGCCGCCAGCGCCGTGCAGTGCTCGGCGGTCGGCTCCGAAGGCCGCCCGGGGAAGCGGCCGTCGGGCTGTGCGTTCAGCGTCTCGACGTCACAGCCCAGCTCGAGCAGCGCCTCGGCGGTCACCCGGCCGGCGCCGTTGCCGAGGTCGACGGCCACCGACAGCTCCGGCGGCTCGACCGCCGCCGCGAGGGCGTCGACGTGACGGTCGGTCGCGTCGACCGCGGTGCGGTCGCCGAGGTGGTCCCACGGCCGCAGGTCGGGGTCGTCGGCCTCGAATCGCTCGGCGATTCGCCCGCGACCGGCGGCGTCGTAGGCCTGCCCGGAGGGCTGCCACAGCTTCAGCCCATTGTCGGCCGGGGGATTGTGGCTCGCGGTGACGGCGACGCCGGCGTCGGCGCCCTTCCAGCCGACGGCCCGGGCGACGGTCGGGGTGGCGGCGACGCCCAGGTCGACGACGTCGGTCCCGAGTTCTCGGAGCCCGCTCGCGAGGGCGTCGACGAGGACCTCGCCGCTTTCGCGTGCGTCCCGGCCGACGACGACGCGGTCGGTTTCGACGCCAAGTGCGCGGCCGACCCGCAGCGCCAGCCCGGCGGTCACCTCGTCGCCGACCGGCCCCCGGATGCCGCTCGTTCCGAACATACCCCGACCTCTCGCGCCGGCGTGAAAACGCTACCCGTCGGGCCGCCACTCGCAGGCGTCGTCGTCGGTCAGCGCCGCCTCGTCGATGTGCGCCGATAGACAGGCGTAGTTGCAGAAGCCGCCGGCCTCGAGCCGTTCGCCGTCGTCCGTCTCCTCGACGAAGACCGGCTCGTAGCGAGCGAGGTCGCTGTCGCAGTACGTACACTCCATGCCGGCGCTACGGCGGCGACGGACAAACCCTTTCGGCCTCACGCCGGCTCGAGTCGCTCGACCGCGGGCTGGAGTCGCGGTCGGGCAGTCGTGCGGCCGGCCGACCGAGCCGGCCACCGTCGCGGCCGCGGCGCGGCGGGTTTTTTGACTCCGAGCACCGACCGCCCAACATGAAAAACTCCGGCGGCACCGAGACACAGAAGCGTCGGGCGGGCGAGAGCGCCGCCGCGGTCGTCGAGGACGGCGACGTGGTCGGGCTGGGGACCGGCTCGACGGCCGCCGCCGCCATCCGCGAGCTCGGGCGGCGGGTCGACGCCGGCCTCGATGTCCGGGGAGTGCCGACCTCCCGCGGCGCCCGCCGGCTCGCCCGGAAGGCCGGTATTCCGCTGACGACGCTGGCGGCGTCGACGCCCGACGTCGCGATCGACGGCGCCGACCAGGTGGCCGACGGCGACCTCGTGAAGGGCGGCGGCGCGGCACACACCCGCGAGAAGGTCGTCGACGCTGCCGCCGACCGGTTCGTGGTCGTCGTCGACGCGGCGAAGCCGGCCCCGGCGCTGGACCACCCGATCCCGGTCGAGGCGCTGGCCGACGCAGTCCCGGTCGTCGAGCGCCGCGTCGAGGCCCTCGATGGCGAGCCGACGCTCCGCGCCGCCGAGCGGAAGGACGGACCTGTCGTCACGGACGACGGCAACCCGGTGCTGGACTGTGACTTCGGCGTCGTCAGGGAGCCGGAGACGCTCGCGGCGGCGCTGGCGGAGATTCCGGGCGTCGTCGGCCACGGGCTGTTCGTCGATCTCGCCGACGAGGTGCACGTCGGCACCGACGACGGCGTCGAGGTGCGCTGACGGCGGCCGCGGCTACCGCTACCGGTTCAGGGTGTGGACGGCCGCGCCGCGGGCGTTGGCGGCGGCCTCGCCGACGGCCTCCGACAGTGTCGGGTGGGTGTGGACGGTCGCGGCGACGTCTTCGATCCGTGCGCCCATCTCGATCGCCAGGCCGACCTCGGCGATGAGCTCGGCGGCGTCGGGGCCGACGATCTGGGCGCCGAGGACGAACTCCGAGTCGGCGTCGGCGACGATCCGGACGAAGCCGTCGTCGTCGCCGAGCGTCAGTGACCGGCCGGACGCCTGAAACGGCATCTGGCCGACGACGGGGTCGAAGCCGGCCGCCTCGGCTTCCGTTTCGGTCATGCCGACGGTGCCGATCTCGGGGTCGGTGAAGACGGCCGCCGGAATCGCCTGGTAGTCCAGCGCCGCCGGCTCGCCGGCGATGACCTCCGCGGCGACGTGACCCTCCTTGTACGCCTTGTGCGCCAGCATCGGCTCGCCGGCGACGTCGCCGACGGCGAAGACGTTGTCGACGGCGGTGCGGGCTTGGTGGTCGGTGTCGATGGTGCCGTCGTCGTTCGGCTCGACGTCGAGGTTCTCCAGCCCGAGCGTGTCGGTGACGGCCTCCCGGCCGACGGCGACCAGTACTTTCTCGGCGACGTGCTCGCGAGTATCGCCCTCTTCGGTCTCGGTGGTGACGATGGCCTCGCCGGCGGCCTCCTCCCAGCCAGCGGCGGCCTCGCCGAAGTGGAAGTCGACGCCGAGCGACTCCGCCCGCTCGCGGATGACCCGCTTGACGTCGTCCTGATAGGCCGGCAGGATATCGTCGAGCATCTCGACGACGGTGACGTCGGCGCCGAGCTTGGCGTACACCGTCGACAGCTCCATGCCGATGTAGCCGCCGCCGACGACCAGCATCGACTCGGGCACCTCCTCCAGCGCCAGGGCGTCGGCGGAATCGAGGACGTACTCGCCGTCGAACTCCAGGCCCGGCACCTCGATGGGCCGGCTTCCGGTCGAGATGATGGCGTGCTCGAACTCGATGGACTCGCTGCCCTGGCCGTCGCCGCCGTGGGCGACGCGGGCGGTGTTCTCGTCGACGAACTCCGCGCGGCCGGGGATGAGGTTGACCCCGTTGGCCTTGCAGAGCTTCTCGACGCCGCCGGTCAGTTGGTCGACGACGTCGTCCTTCCAGCCGACCAGCCCCTGCATGTCGACGGCCGGGTCGGCGTGGACGCCCATCTCCTCGGCGGCGCCGGCCTCGTGGGCCAGCCCCGTTCCGTGGATGAGCGCCTTCGACGGGATGCACCCCTCGTTGAGACAGGTGCCGCCGTAGGCGTCCTTCTCGACCAGCGTCACGTCGAGTCCGAGCTGGCCGCCGCGGATCGCCGCGACGTAGCCGCCCGGCCCGGCGCCGACTATCAGTACCTCCGTGCCAGTCGCGATGTCTCCAACGACCATCCGTTGATGACTTGTCGCCCGCCGGGGTTAAAAACTCGCAGGAACTGCCGCCGGGCGGCGGCTCGATCCGGCGGTTGACCAACGGCGAGGGGTGGGTCACGCGGCCGCGCGACGGACGTTCATCTCCGGATCGGCCGCCCGTGAACCACGAACGGAACTCGACCGCGAACGGCGACCATCTCGGACGAATCGGCCTTCGCGCTGCCACAGGACGAGCTCCGCGAACCGGTACGGACCGTCGTCGAACGAACTCGGGAGGAGGTGCCGTCGTTCTCGGCGCCGACCGTATTCGGAGCATCGCCCGCGGCGATGTCGACCGCAGTCCGACGTCGGCGCCTGGTACTGGTCGACGGCGACGAAACTCTGTCGCACGTAGTCAACGGAGATGTCGGACACGACGGACCGATGTGACGGTGTGTTATGACGGGAAAAAATAGAATATTACTCCCAAAATTAATATACTTGTGTCCGCGAGTTTACGTATGACCGACGATCGTCCCGCCGGCGTGAACGAGCGCGTCGCCGAGGAGTGGAAGGACGACACGTCCCCCGGTGAGCGTGTTCGCACCGTCATGAAGCGGACGTACGACCCCCAGGCGGTCGCCACCATCGCCGAGCGTGCGCTGACCACAGAGACGACCGCACGCAAGCATCTCGGTGTCCTCGCCGAGGATGGCTTCGTCGAGGCAGTCTCTCCGTCGGGCGAGCGGGGGACGTGGTACAGACGCGCTCCCCGCTCGGTCGTCCTCGAGCGCGCCCGGCAGATCCTCGACTCGGTCGACGTCGAGACGCTGTCGGCACGGGTCACGGAGCTTCGCGATGCCGTCCAGGCGTTCGAGGAGCGGACTGGCGCGGAATCGCCACGGGCTGCGACCGTCGCCGACGCGGACCTGGACGCGGCGGCGATAACGGAGTGGCAGACGGCGCGTCGGAACCTGAAACTCGCGCGGGCCGCCCTCGCGCTCGCGGATGCAACCAAGGCCGTCGAAAACGACGTCGGGTCCGACGAGTGGGACGAACCTGCGGGCATCATCGGTTGAGACGATGGAGGTCTCCGAGTCGCACTCGCTGCGAGGCGCCATCGATGCCGGGGCTCTCTACGAGTTCCGCTCCGAGTTCGAACGTCTCGAACCGCTCGCGAGTGGGTCGCTGGACGACCCGGTGAGTCCCGGTGAACTGCGTCTCCGGTTCGACGACGGCATCGGCGAGGCGACGACTGCCACCATCACCGTCCGGTGGTCGGTGCGAGACGACTACAACCTCCACTACAGCGACGATACGGATCGGAACCTCCGGTGGGACGTTCACCCTCACGAGTACACCGCACCCGATGAAGACGGTCACTACCACCCGCCGCCGAATGCGTCGAGCGATGACGATGACGTCGACCCGTCCTGTATCGGGGTTACGGAACTCGTTCTCGTCGCACGTGCCGTCCACCAACTGTGGCGGGCCGGATACGACGCCGGATGTGTCGATCCACTCAACGATGCGACCGAAATTGAGTGAAATCCAGGTCGAGACGTGTCATGCGACCACTCGGTCCGGTTTATGATGTCCGTCCACCGGACTACAATCGTCTCGTGGGGAAAGAGCACTACGACCACTGTTTAGCCCGTTGTGACCACTAACCGAGCGCCGACGCTTCCCTCCGTAATCTACTCGTTCTCGTCCGGTTCGAGTTGGACGCGCTCGATTCCGCCGAGATCGTCGAAGGCCCCGTCGCTGGAGATGACGCAGTTCCCGGCGAGAGCGGCATGGAACGCATCGAAGGTATTCAGTCCCTCGTCGATGTTTTCCGAAGCCTGATACACGACGTCCGGATTGCCGGAATACGTCGCCAGTTCGAGGATGGCAGTCACGGCTCGCTCGCGGTCGAAGGCGAACCGTTCCTCGACGAGGAACAGTTCGATGAACGTGGCCAACGACACCGTCAGTTCCCCCTCGTGTTCTCTGAGGAGATCTTCGGCCCGGTCGCTCAGCCAGTCGTCGTTCTTCAGGAGCGCCAGCCAGAAGTCGAGGTCAGCGTACATGTTCACCCGCTTGACCTCGTGCCTCCTCGTCGGCTGCGGCTTCGAGGTCGCTCAGCGACGCTTCACGGAGTTCGTCGGTCGCAGCCGCTCGGAGCTGTGCCAGCGGGTCGTCCGGAATCGGCACCAGTTTGATGCCGCTGTCCAGTTCGACCAGCCGGTACTGGTCGCCGTACCGGTCGCGCACCTCCTTCGGTATCGTGACCCGCCCGCGGTCGTCCGTTCGAACTTCTCCGCCCATGGTAGTGGTAAAAAGTGGGAATATTTAGTTTTGTTCCCAATTCTTCGGATGGAGTAGGAACAGTTAGTGGACCCTCGCCGGCACACGGGTCCCTATTCGATGTCTCTTTCCGCGTTGACACCGCCGTAATCGGCGTGACGCCAATTCGCCTGCGGTTTCTCCGCGAAACGTATCAGCGGTTCCAGCGGGGCACGCACGACCGGCAGAAAAAACTACGACTACTCTCTCCAGTCTGCCGTGGCTGCTGACCGAGCGCCGACGCTCCCCTCTGTCGTGTCGTTCGATGCAGTGAGCGCGCAGAACCCGAGGGTCTGCCCGATGGCGGTGAAGAAGTCTCGATGACGCTCGTGTAGTAGCCGCCGCCGTCACTGAGCGGCCGATACGTGTCGGGAAGACGGCACGCTTCCACGAATTACGTCGGTGTCGCCGGCGGCCGGGTCGAGTCCGTCCGTCCTCGTAGTCGAGACTGCCACGCGTTTTTATGTAGATGCACCAACGACACGCTGATGTGACAGTCCGAGGGTCTCTGCCGCGGCCGGAACGTCGCGTGCTGGAACTGCTGGAACGGGTTAGGGACGACGCCACTCACCCGGACATCGAGGACGAACTCACGGCCCTGTCGGCAGCGAGAATAGCGGACCTCGACGAGGACGAGAAGCGAGCGTTCTGGTTGAACGCGTACAACGTGGCAGTTCAGCATCTGCTGGCAGTACGCTCGGATAGCCCGAGCGACGCGGGGTTTTTCGACGCGACGGTCGGCGTCGGGGAGACGACCCTCTCGCTGAACGATATCGAACACGGTGTTCTGCGCCGACGACGGCCGTCGGAGCTGGCTTACGACCCCGTCGCTTCACGACGGGTACTGACGCGGCTCGAAGTCGAACGGCTCGACCCGCGAATCCACTTCGCGCTCAACTGCGGCGCGCGGAGCTGTCCGACGATCGTCCCGTACGAGTCGCCGCAACTCGATGACCGACTCGACGATGCGACGGAGCGGTATCTCGCTGCCGAAGCGGATTACGAGGACGGGATGGTCGTCGTCCCGGAACTGTTCGAATGGTTCGAAGCGGATTTCGGCGGGCCCGACGGTGTCGTCGAGTTCCTGCGGACGTACGGACCCGTACCCGAAGACGTGACTCCCGGCGTCGAGTACCGCGACTGGGACTGGCGGACTATCCCCCGCAAGTTCAGGTGAGTGTCCGAACGAACATGGCGGACGGAGGTCGTCCCTGTAATGGGTCAATTATCCGTTTCAGCAGGTATAAAGACACGATATGACGGGGAAAGACGAGTACTACAACTACTCTTCCCGGCCTATTGTGACTACTAACTCGTAGCCGCCCGCGCTTGAGAACAGCGAGCTAATCTCGTTCTACAGATCGGTCAGTATAGACAAGACACTTACCAGAATCGGGTTATAGATAGGGTATGGAGGCCAAGCCGACACCAGCGTATATCACCGCGACGGTCGTCGCAATGGTTCTGGGAACCGCTGGGGTGTGGCTCCCGTGGGTTCGCAAGCACCCGGTCGGCTACAGGAATGGCTGACAAATCTACACCATGGAGTACGTATTGGGCTTGGAAGCAGGCCTTCGTGGTATCGACCCTTTCGTCATTTTGTTCGTCGTGGCCGTCGTCATTGTGGTAGTGCTGGCTCGGTACCGAAACTGGCGACCGGATATTGCGCTCATCGGTACTGGTGGACTGTTACTCGTGGTGTTCGGCAACATCTTCCACAGTTACTGGTCAGTTGAGCGGTATGCAGTCGAATCTGGATTGTACCTTCTGCTCTTCAGCGGTCTCCTCTACGTTCTCGTAGGGGCAGGTGCAATTCTCAAACGGCGTGTAACGACCAGTCCAGATGATGGTCCTGACGCGCGAATCTGATAATTCGCACATGTAAATAACGCCCTGATGTCTGGATGACCGACTTGGCCCCACGGCCCAGCCAATACAGGAACGTTAGCCGCGGGGAATGTAGTCCCGCTGCGAAGCGACGATTGTCAGCGATCCGATCGCTGCAGTGGAGCGGAAGCAGAGAAGGGATCAAAACGCTTTACATCTGTTGGACACTCTGAGTGTATATGGACACTGAGAAAGAACAGTCTGTCGGATTGCACGTGCCCTTTCCACTCGGCGAGGAGCAGGTGTTCCGGTACGAGGCGATGGAGGACGTACTTGAACTCCTGATCCGCAATCCGTTCCGGGCCTTCGGCGTACGCCAACTTCGCGAAATCACGGACAACGGCTCAAGGACGACCACGCGCGCGGTTGACCTGCTCCAGCAGTTAGCCCTCGTCCGCGTCGATGACAGCGGGCGCAGTCGGGACGTGCGCCTCAACCGCGAACGGGTGACCATCCCGAACGAGCCGGTGTTCGCGCTGCCACAGGACGAGTTCCGCGACCCGGTACGGGCGTTCGTCGAACGGGCTCGGGAAGAGATGCCGTCGTTTTCGGCGCTGGTCGTGTTCGGGAGCGTCGCCCGCGGCGAGGCCGACCGCCGCAGCGACATCGATGTCTGGGTACTGATCGACAGCGACGACGACCTCCTGCAGGCGCGGCGCACGGCGACCGACATCGCCGTCGATCTCGGCGAGCGGCGATTCGGCGACGTGGGCGAGCGATACGAGTTCGAGGTGCTGGTCGAATCCGTCGAGTCGGCCGTGAGTCACGGCCAAGGAGACGGCATCGACGAGGTGCTGGCCGAGGGACTCGTGATCGAGGACTCCGACGCGCTGGAGCGGGTGAAGGACGTGGTGTTGGGCAGTGCCGATGCTGGCGAGGTGATCGGCGATGGGCAGTGAGGATCCGTATGACATCCTCCCCGGCGTCCACGCCGGGGTTTCCTCACGCTCGGGGTCGGGCCGGCCCCGACGCCGACGGAGGCAAGATTCCGCCGCATGGGCGTACTCCGGTTCGTGCTCGGTACGTGAGCCCCGCGAGGGGGTGTGGCGGGTTCGGTGTCCCAACAGGGACGCGGTATCTCCTTGCACTGGATTGGTCGTGCCGTCACCCCATCCCGTGTTGCAGGGGCAGGGGTACTGGAAGCATCGTGTGATGCGTGTCGGCGGGAAGGACCCCAGTGTTTCCGGGTTGGTTTCGGCGATTGAGTTACCGCCGTGTACGACCCCGGGCGGCCTAAATCCTGCGGTTGCGCCACCAAGCGCACGCGATTCACGCCCGGCGTAAACGGCGGGACTCTCTCGCTGCTGAAAGGTAGCGAGGAGTTGAGTGCCGTCGTGGAGGCGTTCAACCGACGCGGTACCACTGAACCGGGGCTCGATGTCGAGGGCGAGGCGCTCCTGCAACTCCGCAAGGCGTGTCGCATTCTGGACGGTATTCGGGCGTTGCGGGACATCGACCGCCACCACACGCTGGTGGTCGAAGGATCGTTCGCGGCGCTCGAGCGGACGGCGCAATTCTACGTGATCGACCGAGGATTGGTCGAATCCGACGAGATGCAGTCTCATGAAGATGCATTCGAGTACGGGGCGCAGGCTGGCGTGTTCTCCCAGCCGACGAAAGACGAACTGATTGAACTGTGGAAGAACCACCGTAATGAGACGTACTATCAGCAGGAACGTGCGACCGCCGAACAGGCTGCGGCGATGCTCGAGTACGCGGAGTGTATGCACGACCACGTCCCGAGGCTCGCCGGGAGAGCGCACGACTGTATCTGCTAGCGACCGGAGGAATCTCCAGTCGTTGTTTCTTCGATGTCCCTTTCCGCGTTGATCCCGTCGGAATTAGTATGAACGCGATTTCAACCCCCCGTTTCCTTCCGGAACATGTCAGGGATTCAATGAGGTACGTATGACAGGCCGAGATGAATACTACAACCGCGCGAAACAGGAGGGCTACCGCTCGCGGGCGGCGTACAAGCTGAAGCAGCTGGACCGGACGGCGAACCTGATAGCCGACGGCGACACGGTCGCCGACCTGGGGGCGGCGCCGGGCGGGTGGCTCCAGGTCGCCACGGAGCTGGCGGGGACCGGGACGGTCGTCGGCGTCGACCGCCAGCGGATCGACCCCGTCGACGGCACCGAGACCGTCCGCGGCGATATGACAGAGGAATCGACCCGCCAGCAGGTGATCGACCGCGTCGGCGAGGCCGACGTCGTCGTCTCGGACATGGCGCCGAACATGACCGGCGAGTACGACCTCGACCACGCCCGGTCGGTCCACCTCGCCCGGACCGCCCTCGAGACGGCCCTGGAACTGCTCGCCCCGGGCGGAGACTTCGTCGCCAAGGTGTTCGAGGGCCCCGACACCGACGACCTGCGGAGCGAGGTCGAGGCGGAGTTCGAGTACGCCCGGACGGTCCACCCGGAGGCCTCCCGGGACGCCTCCTCGGAGCTGTACCTCGTCGGCAAGGGGCGGGTGACCGCCCCCGTCGCCGAGGGCGACCGCCTCGAGGTCGACGTCGTCGACGAGGGCGACGAGGGCGACGGTATCGCGAAGGTCGACGGCTACACGCTGTTCGTCCCCGGCGTCGACGCCGGCGAGACCGTCGAGGTACGGGTGACCGACATCAAGCCGCGGTTCGGCTTCGCCGAACCCATCGACTAACGCCGCTCGTCCTCCAGTCGCTCGACGCGGCGCTCGAGGCGGTCGACGCGTGCCTCGAGGCCGCCGTCGCCTCCGCCTCCATCGCCGCCGTCGCTTCTCGCCACTAGCAGGACGACCAGCCCCACCAGGACGACGAGCAGCAGCACGGCCATGGATAGGACGACGACCAGCTCCGGACCGCCGGGCACCCCCATCTGTAGCGGAGGCATGATTCGTGTTCTCGGGACGTGGAAAAAGCGTTCGGCCGCTACCCGAGGGTCGGCGCCGTCGACTCCGACCGCCGGACGGCGCCGGTGATGAGGTAGACGAACGGCGTGTCGAGAAGGGCGATGAGCAGCTTCAGCAGGTATTGGCCGACGATCAGCGGGAGGACGATGCTGGCCTCCGGGGCGAACCCGCCGACGCCGGCGTACTGCGGCAGCACCCAGAAGGCGACGCCGACGAAGATGACGGTGTCGATGGCCTGACTGGAGCCCGTCGAGACGATGTTGCGGAGCCACAGCCGGCGGCCGTCGGTGTAGTTCGACAGCGCGTCGAAGACGACGACGTCGTAGTTCTGGCTGACGAGGTACGCCAGCAGGCTGCCGGCGACGACGTTGGCCGTCGGCGCCAGCGCCGCCTCGAACGTCGCGGCGAACTCCGGGTCCGCCGCCGGCGCGAGGATGGTGCTGTACACCAGCGCCAGCACGAGGAGGTTCATCAGGAAGCCAACATTGACGAGCACCTGTGCGGACCGGCGGCCGTACAGCTCGGTGTAGCAGTCCGACGCGAGGAAGGTCAACGCGTAGGCGAGCGCCGCCCCCGGAAGGACGAGTTCCGAACCCGTCACCGGCAGGGCGATCGGCAACTGGACGGCGAGTATCTTCGAGGCGGTCGGCTGGGCGATGGCCAGGGCGGCGACGAACAGCGCCGACAGCGCGACCGCGCCGGCCGGCACCGCCGACGCCGCCCCGCGGCGGCTACTCGTCGTCATCGGGTTCCAGGCGGCCGTGGCGGGCGTCGATCTCGTCGAGAAAATCGAGGTTCTTCCGGATGGACGCCCGGACGGCGTCGCTGCGGTTGACGTACTTGCCGTCGTCGCCGACGTGGTCGTCGAGGTCCGCGAGCAGCTCGCCCGGGATCTCGACGCTTATCTTGGGCATACCCGAAGGTTCCCTCGCGAACACTTAAGCGGCGCCATCCGGGTCCCGAAGGCTCGGCGCGCCCGCTACAGCGACGGGCCGACGGTGACCGTCTCGACGGTGCCCTCGAGTTCGGTCCACGCCTCGCCGTCGGCGCTGACCTCGACGGGGCCGAACGTCCCCCGTCGCACCTCGTCGGGCGCCTCGACGACGTACTCGAGGGTCGCGTCGGCCCCGGGGTCGACGGTGGCGGTGAACTCGACTGCGGTCCGGACGCCCTGTGGGTACGTCTCGACGTCGCCCTCGAGGAGGGTCC
The DNA here is from genome assembly GCA_003020965.1 of Halobacteriales archaeon QS_4_69_225. Taxonomy (GTDB): domain Archaea; phylum Halobacteriota; class Halobacteria; order Halobacteriales; family Haloarculaceae; genus Natronomonas. Next base: position 193,256 of record PXRL01000009.1, on the reverse strand, counting down.
AGCCGTCGGGCAGTCGGTCGCGGACCCGGACGGTCGCGGCGTCGCCGGCCCGGTCGCCGGCCGCGAGGTCGACGACGACCCGGGAGGCCGTCCTGGTCGGGCCGGCCTCGTATGAGTGGTCGGCCTCGACGGGCGGCAGCGCCGGCGTCGGCGTCATCGCCTCGTGGCGGGTCGCGTGGGCGCCGGCCCGCTGGTCGACCGCGAAGGTGACGCCGTTTTCGGCGTCGGTCGTCGCGACCCGCGGCGTCAGCCCGTCGGTGTCGGCGTTGCGCGGGCGGGCGTGGCCGACGTCGCGGAGCCGCCAGTCCGTCGAGGCGGGAATCCAGCCGAACTCCGCGGTGCCGTCGCGGCCCTCGACGTTGGGGTTCTCCGTCGGCCGGTAGTCGCGGCGGGCCTCGCCGGTCAGCCCGTCCGCCTCGCCGGGGTCGACCGCGAGGTAGCGGACGCCGCCGTGGCGGTGACCCTGTTGGACGAGGAACCGGCGCTCGCCGCCGGTCTCGTAGGTGACGACGGAGGGGCTGTGCGGGGAGAGGTGCCGGCGCTGGAACTTCAGCTCCTCGAGGCTCACGTCGCCGGTGTCGGCGTTGGCCCACGTCCAGTCGTCGAGCTGGCCCAGCTGCGTCGTGCCGTCGCCCTCGTAGATGCCGTCGCAGTCGACCAGGAACACCGTCCCGGTCGCGTTGGGGTTGAGCTTCTCCGGGTGCGGGTTCATGAAGTTGTCGTCGTCCCGCTGGTCGAACCGCTCGTCGAACTCCTCGTGGTTGGCGACGGCGACGCGCTTGCTGCCGGTCGGCGTCTCCACGAGCGCCGGAAACGGGGCGACGCCGTTGATCTGGTGAGCGTCGAACTGACCGACGTGGTCGATGTCGGTCGGCTCGGAGACGTCCAGCACCCGCATCCCGCGGTTCCAGTCGGCGACGTAGGCGGTCGGCCGGCCGGTCAGGGGGTCCTCGTGGACGACGACGTCGTGGACGTAGGAGAAGCCGTGTTCGGTGCCGATTTCACCGCGGGCGGTGTTGCCGTCGGCCGACCAGCGGTTGACGACCGAGAGCTTGCCCGCCGCCCGGTCGAAGCGGAGGACGTACACCCCGCTGTCGGGCGCGAAGAAGCCGAAGTCCTTGCAGGCGAAGACGTACTCCTCGCCGCCGATCCGCTGGTGGGCGACGTTGACCGCGCCCGTGGTGAACGGCGCGGTGAGGCTGTCGACGGCCCGGGGGTCGGCCGGGTCGGAGACGTCGACGGCGACGACGCCGCCGGAGACCTGCGGCTTCTCCGGTTCCGTCGGGTCGGCCTCGCCGCTGGAGCCGCCGTGGTAGCCGTCGGTGAACGGCAGGAACGCCGCCGTCGCCAGGAAGACGTACCTGCCGTCCGCGGAGAAGGTGACCCCGTGGCCGCTGTTGGCCTCGGCGTTGACGCTCCGGTGGATCGACAGGACGCTCAGCTCCGCCGCCTCCAGCTCCTCGACGCTCGTCGCGTCGTTGAACTCCGTGACGTCGAGTATCGCCAGCCGGCGGCCGGGGTCGGCCTCGGAAGCGTGGAGGTAGCTGACGGCCGCGAGGTCGCCGTGGACCGCGATGGCCCGGTTGCGCTCGCCGTCGATCCGCTGGTCGCGGCGCCCCTTCGTGCTCGCGTCCCCGACCGCCCCGAGGCTGTGGTGGCCGACCGACGCCGCGTTCCGGAACCACCTCTCCTCGAGGTCGTACGGCGGCGCCGCGCCGGGAATCGGGTCGTCCGGCCGCCCGCTCGCCGTCCCGGCGGCACCGGCGCCGACCACCCCGGCGACCGCGGCCCGTAGCACTGCCCGACGCGTCCGGTCGAAACTGCCGTTGGATTCGTTCATGATCCGTCCGCCCGTAGTTTAGGACGGCCTAAAATACTCCCGATTTAGGCAGTCCTAAAAGACGTCGGCCGTGTACGGGGTCGGAGCGGCGGCTCCGCTCCGTGTGCGGTGTCGACGGGAGACGTCGCCGTACCGTCGTCATGGGCCGGCGCGCTCGTCACGACGGCCGACCGTCGGCTCGGGCGCTCTCGTGACGACGGTCCGACGGGGACGACCGCGACGAGCGGCGTCAGTCGGCGGGTTCGGCCGGCTCGGGGCTCCGGCGGCCGCCGAGGGTGAGCAGCCAGAGACAGCCCAGTCCGAACAGGTAGACGGCCACGATCGGAATGGCGAGGATGAACATCGTGAAGACGCCGCCCGGCGAGAGGAACGCGGCGGCACCGAAGACGACGAGGGTCACCTCCCGCCAGCGGCCCCGCATCGTCCGGTAGCTGACGAGGTTCCCCTTGTAGAACAGTAGCATCGAGACGGGGATCATCGCGAGGATGCCGATGCCGACGGTGAGGAAGAAAACGAGCCAACCGTAGTTGTTGACGCGGTAGCTGATTATCATGTTGGCCTCGAGGACGTCGGCGGCGAGCCAGGAGATGGTCGCCGGGGCGACGTAGAGGAACCCCAGCAGGCTGCCGAGGGTCAGCCCCGTCAGCAGCGTCCCGCCCCACGCCAGGAGGACGCGGCGGTCCCCGCGGGCGAAGCCGCGTTCCTTCAGCGCCGGCCACGCGTAGTACAGCAGCAGCGGCAGTACCGCGGCCGCCCCGAAGATGACCGACACCTTGATCATGAAGATGAGCGCCTCGACCGGGTGGAGCGTGACGATGTCGACCTGTGCGGCGGCCTCCTCGCCCATCCGCCGGGTGAACTGCTCCTGGAGAACCCCGATGCCCCCGCGGTAGAGGGTGAAGAACGTCGCCGCCATGACGGTCATGAACAGGCCGACGAGCCGGAACGACTTCGAGGTGAGGCTGTCGGCGACGAAGGCGATGTCGTAGGCGTAGCCGCCGACGTCGTCCTCGTCGATGTCGTCCTCGCTGAAGGCGTCGAGCATGCCGGCACTGCGCCGGGCGAGGATGCCACCCTCGTCGTCCGCGCCGTCCGCGTCGTCGGCCGCGGCGGCCGCAGTGCCGTCGGGGTCGCCGGGCGGCCCGCCGTCGACGTCCGACGGCGTGACACCGTCGTCGTCGGTGTGGACGTTGTCGAAGCGGTCGAGGATGGCCTGGGCCCGCTCGGGGTCGTCGTCGTCCATCGCCTCGCTGGCCATCGCCAGCGCCTGTTCTTCCTCGAGGCGAGCGAACGCCGCCGCGGGGGCGGCCTGGATTCCTGCCTCGTCCAGTTCCGAGAGGTCGATGTCGGCGGGGTCGCCGCCCGCGGCGTCCGCGACGGCGAACTCGTCGGTTTCGAGCGACTCGAGTCCGGTGTACACCGCGTATCCGAGTCCGGCGACCGCGAAGGCCAGCCCGTAGACGACGCCGACGACCGCCAGGTACGTCCGCGCGGGGAGGCCGTACGCCGCCCCCGGGGGGAGGAACCGGTAGCTGGAGTCGACGGCCGCCAGCCCGCGGTTGAGGAGTTCGTCGCCGCCGCCGGCGTAGAAGCCGTACGCCAGGCCGGCGCCGACGACGGCCAACCCGGCCAGCAGGTTCCAGCGGTCCCGGGCGGTCGCCGGGACGTCGACGGAGTCGCTGGAGCGCTTGGCGGTGACGATGATCTTCGTCAGGTACAGCGAGAAGCCGTACAGCGTCACGAGCGGCACCGCCCACATGATCTGGGTGAACGGGTCCGGCGGCGAAAACAGCGCGCCGAAGGCGAAGATGCCGATGACCGCGTACCGCCACTTGTCCCGGAACGTCTCGTAGCGGATGATCTCGCCGTAGGCGAGCGAGCTCATCACGAGCGGCAGCTGGGCGGCGAGCCCGAACGACAGCGACAGCAGGATGATGAACTGTGCCCACATCGAGATGGAGTAGTTCGGGTTGAACTCCGCGCTGACGGCGTTGTTCGCCAGGAAGTCGAGCATCAGGGGGAAAAAGAGGTTGTAGGAGTAGGCGACGCCGCCGGCGAACAGCAGGAGGCTGACGACGCCGAAGCCGGCGGCCTTCCAGCGCGGCAGCCGGTCCGGCCACCGGCCCCGCCGCCGCAGGCTGTCCCGGGAGTAATACACCAACGGCGGAATCGTCAGCACGACGCCGACCACCAGCCCGATCTTCACCTGCAGGAGGATCACCTCGAACGGCGTGATGGCGACGATGTCGATGGCGGAATTGACGTTGAGATCGGCCTTCAGTCGCTGCCAGACGAACGCCCGGAGAACGTAGATGGTACCGACGAGTCCGACGACGAAGAGGATGAAGACCTTCTGGAGATGGGTCTGTGCGGTCGACAGCATCGTCCCGAGGTGCTCTCGTCCCTCGGCAACCGTCTCCGCGACGTCGTCGTCGACGGCACTCGACACGACGGAGGTAATCAACTCGCCGTTATCAACCTTTTCGAAGCGGGCGCGGCCGAGCGCCGACGAGCGCCGACGAGAAGGCTTACAAACGATCGACGCCGAGGCGTTCGACATGGCGGGTGCCGTCGAGGGCGAGGAGGGGTTCGCCGACGCCCCCGAAAGCGACGAGGAGATGCCGCTCGCGGACCACATCGAGGAGATGGTCCGCCGGCTCGGCTACGTCATCGTCGTGATGGCGGCCGTCTCCGGCGTCGTCTTCCCCTTCGGCGAGAGCATCATCAACTTCCTGTGGTACTCGGCGCTGCCGGGCGGCGACGTCGCCCGGCCGCGGGTGTATCACCCGCTGGCGCTCATCCTCGCGCGGCTGAAGGTCGCCACCCTCGGCGGGTTCATCATCGCGTTACCGGTGTTCGTCTACCAGACGTACCTCTTCATGCGGCCCGGCCTCTACGAACACGAGCGCCGCTACTACCTGGCGTCGGTGCCGACGAGTCTCGTGCTGGCGACGGTCGGGGTGCTGTTCGCGTACTTCCTCATCCTGCCGGCCATCTTCACGTATTTCCTCACCTACTCGCAGGACGCCGCGACCATCGCCTTCGCGCTGACGGACACCTTCGACCTCATCGTCCTGATGATGGGGCTGTTCGCGGCCGTCTTCCAGATTCCGCTGTTCGTCATGCTCGCGATCATGATGGGGTTGACGACGCGGCGGTGGATGGTCGACAAGCGACTGTACTTCTGGGGGGCGTTCCTCGGTATCGCCTTCCTGTTCAGCCCCGACCCGACGGGGATGGCGCCCATCATGGTCGCGGCGACGATGATCGGGCTGTTCGAGTCGACGCTACTGTTGCTGCGGTGGACCGGCCGGTAGCCGGTCAGTCGGCCGTCGCCGCGGCTTCCTCGGCCGCGTCCGAGAACATCCGCTCGTAGCGCAGCAGGTAGAAGGCCCCGACGCCGACGACGGTGACGATGTTCGACCCGGTGACCGCCCAGAAGATCGCGTGGACGCCGAGATCGAGGCCGCCGACGGCGACGCCGTAGACGACCGTCGCGGCGGCGGGCATGGCGGCGGCCGCAAGCGGGATGCGCATCCCCCAGTACTTCAGCAGGTCGACGAGGAAGCTGATGCGGGTCCGGGAGGCGCCGTTGAACGCCGCCAGCAGCACCGCCGAGACGCCCATGGCCCAGTAACTGTAGGCGAGTATCCGGAGGTAGTCGACGGTCAGGTCGAGCCCCTCGCCCGCGAACCCGGGGACGAACAGCGTCGCCACGAGCCCCGGGACGAGCCACTGAACGACGCCGACGGCGCCGATGGTGCCCCCGGCGATGAGGACGCCGCTGCGGATGGTGCCGTGGGCGCGGTCCCGGCGGCCGGTGCCGAGGTTCTGGCCGACCATGCTCTGTGCGGCGCTGCCGAACCCCGTCGCGGGGACGAACGCGATCGTCGCGATGCGGGCCCCGACGGTGTACGCCGCCAGGCCGGCGGCCCCCCCGACGACGGCGACGATACCGACGATGGCGATACGGGCGGACTGGCCGGCGAGCCGTTTGCCGGATATCGGGGTTCCGACCGCGACGAGTTCCCGGAGGTCGTCGGCCGAGAACGCGACGTCGGCGGCCGACAGCGACAGCGACTCCCTGACGCCCACCACGAGGACTATCGCGACGACGATACCGGCGACGTAGCCGAGGCCGGTCGCGAGGGCGGCCCCTTCGACGCCCAGCCGTGGAACGGGCCCGATCCCGAGGATGAGAAACGGGTCGAGGAGGACGTTCGTCCCGATGGCCGCCAGGTTGATCCGGAGGGCGGCGGCCGTGTCGCCCCAGCCGATGAATCCCCGTTCGAGGGTGTTGCTGGCGGCGCTGAACGGAAAGAAGGCGACCCACACGAGGAGATACGAGGCGGCGAGCGGCGCGACGGTCGGGTCGGAGGCGAGCACGGTGACGAGCCGCGGGCCGGCGACGGCGACGATCCCGACGACGGCGACGGCGAGCACGCCGGCGAGAGCGACCCCGTTCACGATCAGCCGTCTGGCGCCGCGTTCGTCGCCGTTGCCGACCCGCTGTGCGACGAGGATCTGGGTGCCGACGGTGGCGGTCATCACCACCCCAAAGAGGCTCGCCACGAGCGGGAAGTTCAGCCCGACGGCGGCAACCTCGGACTCGCCGAGCCGGCCCAGCCAGAACGTGTCGACGAGCTGGTTGAGGACCTGGACGAGGTTCTGGACGACCAGCGGCAGCGACAACGCGAGAAGAGTCGTGGCTATCGGTCCGTCGGTGATGTCCTCCGTCGAGACGTCCAGCATCCCCATCGAGCGCATCGTCCGTGTCAGATGTAGACCGATCTCGGGCGCAAAAAACCCCCGGACGTACGTTTCGGTGAGAACAACCGCACGCTTTTATTTCCGGAACCGAACCGTACCGCATGAGCAGTCGGCGCCGCAAGCCGGAGTGGCTGAAGTCGCGGCCGCCCAGCGGCGAGCGGTTCGCCGAAATAAAGGAGACGCTGCGGGACCGGAACCTCCACACCGTCTGCGAGGAGGCCAACTGTCCCAACCTCGGCGACTGCTGGAGCGGGCGCAACGGGCCCGGCACCGCGACGTTCATGCTGATGGGCGACCGCTGTTCGCGCGGCTGTAACTTCTGCGACGTCGCAACCGGAGGCATGGAGCCGCTGGATCCCGACGAACCGACCGACGTCGCCGAGGCCGTCGCCGAGATCGGCCTGGAGTACGTCGTCCTGACTTCGGTCGACCGCGACGACCTCGCCGACGGCGGCGCCGGCCACTTCGCCGAGACCATCCGCGAGATAAAACAACGGGACCCCTCGATTCTCGTCGAGACGCTGATTCCGGACTTCGGCGGCGATCCCGACGACGTCCGGAAGATAATCGACGCCCAACCGGACGTCGTCGCCCACAACGTCGAGACGGTCGACCGCCTGCAGTGGCCCGTCCGGGACCGCCGGGCCAACTACGAGCAGTCACTCGCGGTCCTCGAACAGGTCACCCGGGAGTCGGAGGTCTACACCAAGACGAGCCTCATGCTCGGCGTCGGCGAGTACGACCACGAGGTCTACCGGACACTCGGGGACCTCCGGGAGGTCGGCGTCGACATCGTCACCTTCGGGCAGTACCTCCAGCCCTCCCGGTCGCACCTGGAGGTGTTCGACTACGTTCACCCCGACAAGTTCGACGTCTGGAAGACGATCGCCGAGGAGGAGTTCGGCTTCCTCTACTGCGCCTCGGGGCCGATGGTCCGGTCGTCGTTCAAGGCCGGCGAGTTCTTCGTCGAGGCGCTGCTGCGGGACGGCAAGAGCGCCGAGGAGGCGAGAGCGGCGGCGCAAGCCGCCGCTGAATAGCCGAACGGGGAGCGAAGCGACCCGTGAGGCGCGCGAGGCGGCCTCACTGCGTTCGGCCGCCTCGGACTGACCGAGCGGGGAACGGAGTGACCCGCGAGCAGGGCGGCGGCACAAGCCACCTCGGACTGAGCGAGGGGGGAACGGAGTGACCCGCGAGTGAAGCGACCCGCGAGCGAAGCGACCCGCGAGTCGGCTCGGGCCGGCCACGCAGCGGGGTGACCGACGGGAGTGACGACCTGGGGGCCGCGAGCGGGAAGACCCTCGCCGACGACTCGGCCACAGGACGACCGCCGTGACCCGTCTCGACAGCCTTCGAGCGCCGGGCCAGGAGACGTTTGGAAACCTTTGTCACAACGCATTTTATACCCCACGCTGTACCGTGATGCGGGGGAAAAGACGAATGGAATCGGACGACGGATTCGAGACGGGGGAGAACGGAAACGCCGCCCGGCTTCCGGAGGCGTGGGTCGACACGCCGCGCGACCCGGGGATTTCGGGGGGAAGCGTCGGTACCTGCCGGACGGGGCAGGGAACGATGCTCTACGATCGGGATGCACCAAGGCGGTATCTCATCGGTACCGCCGTCGACCTCGAACGGATGACGTGACGTAGCGCCCGCGTCGCCGCTGGCGGTCGCGGTCCTCGGTACTGTTCACTAAGCACTTCAGTTGCCGTCGTTGACCGTGACCGCCGTGGAAGCTTCGCACTCGACGGCTCCGACTCGCTATGATCCCTGGACTCCGTTCTGTGGGTTTCTCGCGGCTCCGCCGACCGCCCGGGCCCTTCCAGTCCCGCCCGCGGGGCGGTCGCGCAGGACACCGCCGCCCATCCGAACGCCGCCGGCCGAACGTGGCAAATTTTACGTAAACACTATGCCGTCGGCCGCGGAAATCCCGTCCATGCGACGGAGGGAGCTATGAGTACGCTACAGCGAGACCCCCGCGACCGGGTGCGGGTTCTCGACGACGACGGGCGGGTCGTCGACGGGGCCGAGGTGCCGGACCTCGACGACGACAGCCTGGTCGAGATGTACCGGCAGATGCGGCTGGCCCGGCACTTCGACGAGCGGGCCGTCAGCCTCCAGCGACAGGGGCGGATGGGGACGTACCCGCCGCTGTCGGGCCAGGAGGGTGCACAGGTCGGCAGCGCCGCGGCGCTGGCCGAGGACGACTGGATCGTGCCGAGCTACCGGGAGCACGGCGCCGCCTACGTCCGAGGGCTGGGGCTCGACGAGACGCTCCGCTACTGGATGGGCGACGAGCGGGGCAACGAACTCGAGGGGCTCCGCATCTTCCCCGTGGCGGTGCCCATCGCCTCCCAGATTCCGCACGCGACCGGCGCGGCCTGGGCCTCGAAGCTGCAGGGCAACGACGAGGCGTTTCTCTGTTACTTCGGCGACGGCGCCACCTCCGAGGGCGACTTCCACGAGGGGCTCAACTTCGCCGGCGTGTTCGACACGCCGACTGTCTTTTTCTGCAACAACAACCAGTGGGCCATCTCGGTGCCGCGGGAGAAGCAGTCGGCCGCGGAGACGCTGGCCCAGAAGGCCCACGCTTACGGCTTCGAGGGCGTCCAGGTCGACGGGATGGACCCGCTCGCGGTCTACCAGGTCACCCGGGAGGCCCTCGAGAAGGCCAAAGGCGGCGGGCGACCCGACGACGGCCCCGGTCGGGCGACCCGGCCGACGATGATCGAGGCCGTCCAGTACCGCTTCGGCGCCCACACGACCGCCGACGACCCCTCGGTGTACCGCGACGAGGAGGAGGTCGAACGGTGGAAGGCCAAAGACCCCATCCCGCGGCTGGAGACGTACCTCCGCAGACAGGGGATCCTCGACGACGAGCGCGTCGACGCCGTCGGCCAGTCCGTCGAGGACGAGGTCGCCGACGCCATCGACACCGCCGAGAGCGTCGAGCGGCCCGACCCGACCGACATGTTCGAGCACGTCTACGAGGACATGCCCGGGCGGCTCCGGGAGCAGCGGGAGTACCTCGAACGGCTTCGCGACCGACACGGCGACGAGGAGCTACTAGAATGAGCACACAGCAGGCCGAGACCCAGAACCTGACGCTCGTACAGGCCGTCCGGGACGGACTGAAAGGCGAGATGCAGCGCGACGACGACGTGGTCGTCATGGGCGAGGACGTCGGCAAGAACGGCGGGGTCTTCCGCGCCACCGAGGGACTGTACGAGGAGTTCGGCGACGACCGGGTCATCGACACGCCGCTGGCGGAGGCCGGCATCATCGGCACCGCCGTCGGCATGGCCGCCTACGGCATGAAGCCGGTCCCGGAGCTGCAGTTCTCGGGCTTCATGTACCCGGGCTTCGACCAGATCGTCTCACATGCCGCCCGGTTCCGGACCCGCTCGCGGGGCCAATACAACCTGCCGATGGTCGTCCGGGCGCCGTACGGCGGCGGCATCCGCGCGCCGGAGCACCACTCCGAGTCCAAGGAGGCGTTCTACACCCACGAGGCGGGGCTGAAGGTCGCCGTCCCGTCGACGCCGTACGACGCGAAGGGGCTGCTGGCGGCGTCGGTCCGCGACCCCGACCCCGTCGTGTTCCTCGAACCGAAGCTCATCTACCGCGCGTTCCGCGAGGAGGTGCCCGACGACCCCTACACGGTCGAGCTCGGCGAGGCCGCCGTCCGCCGGAAGGGAACCGACGTCTCGCTGTTCACCTGGGGGGCGATGACCCGCCCGTCGATCGAGGCCGCCGAGGCGGTCGCCGACGAGGGGGTCGACGTCGAGGTGGTCGACCTCCGGACGCTGTCGCCGATGGACGCCGAGACGGTCGTCGAGTCGTTCAAGAAGACCGGCCGGGCGGTCGTCGTCCACGAGGCGCCGAAAACCGGCGGCCTCGCCGGCGAGATCACCGCCACCATTCAGGAGGAGGCGCTGTACTACCAGGAGGCGCCGATCGAACGGGTGACCGGCTTCGACGTTCCGTACCCGCTGTACGCGACGGAGGACTACTACGTGCCGGAGGACGCACGCATCGAAGACGCCATCCGGGAGGCGTACGACGCCTGACCCATGGTACACGAGTTCGAACTCCCGGACGTCGGCGAGGGCCTCACCGAAGCGGAGATCGTCAGTTGGCTCGTCGAGCCGGGCGACGCGGTCTCGGAGGACCAGCCCGTCGCCGAGGTGGAGACGGACAAGGCGGTCGTCGAGGTGCCGGCGCCGGTGAACGGTTCCGTCCGTGAACTGCTCGCCGATCCCGGCGAGATGGTACCCGTCGGCGACGTCATCATCACGTTCGACACCGACGAGCAGAGCTCGTCGAGGGGTCGGCCGTCGGCCGACGACGGCGACGGCGACCCCGTCCAGGACGAACGAACGGAACCGGATGCGGCGGCCGCGGCCGGGAGCGACGAGCCGGCGGCAGCCGGGGCGGACCCGGAGCCGGATTCGGAGCCGGGGGCCGACTCCGCGGCCGCCGATCCGACCGAGTCGGCCGAGGCGGCCGACGCCGCCGAGGTGGGCGAACTCGACGGGCGGGTCTTCGCCGCGCCGTCGGCCCGCCGGCTCGCCCGCGAACTCGGCGTCGACATCGGCGTCGTCGCGGGCAGCGGCCCCGGCGGCCGGGTGACCGAGGCCGACGTCAGCCGGGCCGCAGAGAACGGCCAGCCGGCCGGCGCGACGGCCGGAAGCGAGGCCGACGCCGAGTTGACCTCGGCGACCCAGCGGGTCGACGCCAACGGGACGACCGGCGGCGGGGCGGCGGAGACGACGACCCCCAATGCTGCCGTCGACGCTACCGCCGACCGTGAACGGACGCTCGCGGCACCGGCCACCCGGAAGTTCGCCGAGGAGGAAGGCGTCGACCTCGACGCGGTGCCGACCGACGAGACGAAGGACGGCGAGGCGTTCGTTTCCGAGGAGCACGTCCGGGAGTACGCCGAAGCCCAGCGGCGGGCGCAGGCGGCCGACGCCGAGACCGTCGCCGCCAACAGCGAGGCGTCAGCGACCGACGCCGGCACCGCGACCGGCGCCACGGCCACAGCGGCCCGGGGCGATGTCGACGCCGAGGGCGAGGGCGAGGGCGGAGACGAACGCCTCCCCTACCGCGGGGTCCGCCAGACCATCGGCGAGCAGATGGAGCGCTCGAAGTTCACCGCACCGCACGTCACCCACCACGACGAGGTCGACGTGACGCGGCTCGTCGAGGCCCGCGGCCGGCTGAAGGACCGCGCCGAGGAGCGCGGCACGAAGCTCACCTACATGCCGTTCGTGTTCAAGGCCGTCGTCGCCGGCCTGCGGGAACACCCCATCCTCAACTCCCAGCTCGACGAAGAGGCCGAGGAGATCATCGTCAGGGGCGACTACAACATCGGCGTCGCGACGGCGACCGACGACGGGCTGATGGTGCCGGTCGTCGAGGGCGCCGACCGCAAGGGGATGCTCGAGTTGGCCGACGAGATGCGCGAGCTCATCGACGCCGCCCGCGACCGCTCCATCGCCCGCTCGGACATGCAGGGCGGCACGTTCACGGTCACGAACTTCGGCGCCATCGGCGGCGAGTACGCCACGCCCATCATCAACTACCCCGAGACGGCCATCCTCGGGCTGGGCGCGATCAAGGACCGCCCGTGGGTAGTCGACGGCGAGGTGGAAGCCCGGAAGGTGATGACTCTGTCGCTGTCCATCGACCACCGCGTCATCGACGGCGCCGACGCCGCCCAGTTCGTCAACACTGTCAAGGAGTACCTCGAAGAACCCGAGCTACTGCTGCTGGAGTGACCGGCGATCCGTCGGGGCCGACGGCCGCCCGGTGGACCCGACGGCCGTCCCGCATGAAGGCTGTTCGCCGTCGCCCGGCCCGCGAACGGAGGAAAAGATACTTATTTCGTCTGTGCCGATCCGAACACTATGCTTCCCGCCCTCCCGCTGCAGAACGGCGGTGCCGGCCCGGTCCTGCTCCTGTGGCTGATCATCCTGGCCGGGTTTCTGGCGATCGTCTACTTCGTGTACAAGGACGCCCAGCGGAACAGCCAGCACCCGGCGTTCCTGTGGGCCATCGTCGTCTTCCTCGCCCCGCTTCTCGGACTCATCCTGTACGTTCTGCTCGGCCGGAACGGCGGCGGCCGCGGCGGCCGCCCGAGCAGCAGAATATGAACGGCCGGCGCGGTCGCGTCGGCCCCCGGCCGACGACAGCCCCGCTCCCGTCGCTCTCGCGGCCGTACACGCACGGAACGGGATGTGCAAGTTTTTAACCCGGCAGACAGAACTACGTCCATGTTCAAGACTATCGTGAGCGCGGACACGCTCGGGGCGGCGCTCGACTCCGTGAGCGTGCTGGTCGACGAGTGCAAGATCCGCCTCGAGGAGGAGGGCCTCACGATCCGCGCGGTCGACCCGGCCAACGTCGGGATGGTCGACCTGGAGCTGTCGGCGGCGGCCTTCGAGTCCTACGAGACCGACGGCGGCGTCATCGGCGTCGACCTCGACCGCCTGGAGGACATCGTCGGGATGGCCGACTCCGACCAGCTGGTCCACCTCGAACTCGACGAGGAAACCCGCAAGCTCCACATCTCCCTCGACGGCCTGGAGTACACCCTGGCGCTCATCGACCCCGATTCCATCCGCCAGGAGCCGGACCTCCCGGAGCTGGACCTCTCGGCGGAGATCGTCATCGAGGGCCGCGACATCGCCCGCGCCGTGACGGCCGCCGACATGGTGAGCGACCACATCGCGCTGGGCGTCGACCCCGACGACGAGGAGTTCTACGTCGACGCCGAAGGCGACACCGACGACGTCCACCTCGAACTCGGCCGCGAGGACCTCATCTCGCTGTCGGCCGGCGAGGCCCGCTCGCTGTTCTCGCTTGACTACCTCAACGACATGAACAAGGCCATCCCCTCCGACGCCGAGGTGACGACCGAACTCGGCGAGGAGTTCCCCGTCAAGATGCACTTCAGCTTCGCGGAAGGTGACGGTCACGCAACCTATATGTTAGCCCCCAGAATTCAAAGCGATTGAGGCGAATAAAAGACGCATGGCGACGTGTCCATCCTGTGGTGAACAGTTCGAGCGTCTCGGTCTTCACTGGTGGCACGGTACGTGTCCGTATCCGGACATCGACAAGAGACGGCGAGAGATTCTAATCGGTCTACTGATGGGCGATGGGTCGATACCCCGCCCCAGTGGTGGTAACTCTCCGGTATTTCGCCTCCCGATGACGAACCGTCGGTTTCTTCGGTGGTTCGACGACCGAATGGGCATCTTGACGACCGGCGTGTCGATGAAGAAGACGGCGGCAGAACTGGCGGAGAATAATCGGAAAACGGGGTTCAGTCCGGACGCCAAAACGGAGAACTACCACGATATGCACACCGTCTGGTCGCGGACGAATCCCTTCTTCGAGGACCTCCGCCGACGGTGGTACCCCGATGGTTCGAAGCACTTCCCCACCGACCTCGCGCTCACGCCGACTCTGGCGAAGTTCTGGTACGTTTCAGACGGCTACCTCGACGTCGGACGGTGGGGACGGCCCCGGATCGAGATCAAGGCCCGGAACGAGAGCGACCGGAGCGACTTTCTCGTTTCCCTGTTCCGGGAGGTCGGCTTCGACCCGACGTTCAAGCGAAACGAACTCCGGTTCGACTGTGACGACACGGAGGCGCTCGTCGAGTGGATGGGCGACCCGCCGGCGGGCTTCGAGTACAAGTGGGCCGTCGACTCCCGGGAGCGGTACCGGCGTCTGAAGCGGCGGGCCTACAAGGAGCACACGACCCGGACGGTGGCGTGACCGGGCGGTCGGGCGACCGCCGGCAACCCGGGCCGGTACCCGGCGGTTTCTCCCCGCTCCGCCCCTCGACCGCGCATGGACGAATCGACGATACGCCGACTGCTGGCGGTCGCCGGGGTCCTGGCGGCCATCGCCCACGCCGTCGCGCCGCGGGCCCTGCTGTCGGCCGCACGGTGGGGGTACGCGACGGTGCTGCGGGTCGAGTTCGAGCCGACGGCGGCGTCGATCCGCCGGGTGCGGCTGCTCGCCGTTCCGAACCTGCTGGCGGCGGTCTACCTGTGGCTGTCGGCCGACGACTCCACGTAGTCGACGGCGGCCGTGGGCGTTTCGACGGCCTCGAACCCCGCGAGGTCGACGTCGTGGGTGTCGAGGCCGGCGACCGGGCGGCCGCAGTCGAGGGCGTGTCCGAGTTCGGACAGCGTCCCCGTGGCGCCGTCGACGGCGACGACCGCGTCGCCGTTGAGGACGACCATGCGGTTGCGGGCGCTGCCTATCCCGGTGACGACGGGCGTGGTCACCCAGTCGTTGGCGACGCTCCGGCGCTCGCCGGGCAGGATGCCGATCGTCTCGGCGTCCCGCTCGCGCGCGCCGCGGCAGACCGCCTCCATGACGCCGCCGCGGCCGCCGCAGACGACGGTGTGGCCGCGCGCGCCGAGCAACCGGCCGACCTCGCGGGCCGTCTCGTAGGTTTCCTCGCCGACGCCGGAGCCGCCGATGACGGAGACGTGCATCGGCGGACCGATCGGGTGCCGGACACAAAGGTGCGCGGGAGGGCGGCGCTACTCCAGGGCGTCTTCGACCTGTGACTCGACCTCCTCGAGCCACTCCGAGTCCGACAGCTCCGCCATCCGCTCGCGGAGGTGCTCCTCGCAAAGGCCGACCTTGACGTGGTCCTTCTCGACGGCGACGGCGGCCTCGTCGTCACAGTAGTGACACTGCATGTACCGGACGTAGACGGCGCGGGGGCTTGAACCCAGCGCTACCGGCCCCTCAGAGGGCGGCGCGGAACCGGCGGTAGTCGTCGCGGTCGAGGCCGGCGACGCCCAGCGTCTCGTCGTGGGCGTCGCTGCCGCCGGTGACGAGCAGGTCGTGCCGGTCGACGGCTCGCTCGACCATCTCGGTGTCGACCTCGCGGCCGTAGGCGTAAAACCGCTCGACGGCGTCGAGATCGGCGCACAGCTCCAGCGCCGCCGCCGGGTCGTCGTACCGGTAGGGGTGGGCCAGCGAGACCAGCCCGCAGGCCTCCCGCAGGACCTCGACGCCCGCCTCGAAGTCCGGGATGTCGCGGGCGACGTAGCAGGGGCAGTCCGACCCGATGAGCTCCGCGAAGACCTCCCGGGTACCGTAGTCGGTGGTCTCCGCGACGGCGCGGGCGATGTGCGGCCGGCCGATCCCCGGCCGCGGCTCGACGGGCAGCTCGACGTCGAGTCGCTCCTCCACGCGCCGGATGATGCGGCGGCCCCGCTCGATGCGGTCGGCCTGGAGGTGCTCGGCGAGCGCCTCGAGGTCGTCGGTGCGGCGGGCGCCGTATCCCAGCAGGTCGACCCGTTCGTCGCCGGCGTCGACCCGCAGTTCGATTCCGTGGACGACGGTGAGCCCGTCGACCGTCGCCACCGGCGTCGCCAACTCGGGGTGGAGCCGGTCGTGGTCCGTGACGGCGACGACGTCGACGCCGGCCGTCTCGGCGGCGTCGGCTAACGTCTCGAGCGTCAGCGTCCCGTCCGAGTTCGTCGTGTGCGCGTGGAGATCGGCGACGACCATACCTCACGTCGGCGCTCGGGCGTGAAAGCCCCGGCGCTTCCGTCCGTGCGCTTCGGCTACTCCTCGTCCCCTTCGTCCACCCGCCTGAACTCCTCCCGCTCGGCGTCGACCTCGACGGGAAGACAGGCCGTACAGAACTCGACGCCGAGGTCGGTCAGCCGGAGGCGGCCGTAGACGGTCTTCGGACGCCTGGCGGCCTCGCGGGCGGCCTCGATGTGGGGCTGTGCCTCCAGCACCTGGTACCGCTTGAGATCGTCGACGGGGTCCTCGAGGAAGGTGACGAGCCCGAGCCGCCGGAGGTTCTGGAGGTAGGCGGGCGTCCGCTCCGGCTGCCGGCAGCCGGCGTCGGCGCCGACCATCGTCATGTGCTCGGCGACGAGCCGGGAGCTGAACGGGACGTACCCCCGGTCCCGGACGTCCATGTACGCCTGTGCGCCGTCGGTCGCCAGCAGCCGGAGTACCCGAGCCTCGTCGGCGGCCAGCGCCTCGAGAATCGACGGGAAGGCTGGGTGAAGCGACTCGTCGCGGTCCACCTCGGCCGATCGTGACAGGAGCCGGCGGCCGCGCTCACGCAGCCGGTCGGCGGTCACCGGCCGCCGGTCGAGGGGGCCGTCCTCGCTGGCTTCCGGCCAGGCGACCCGCTCCTCACCGACGTCGACGCCGGCCCGCCGGAGTTCGTCGAGGGCGACCGCCCGCGCCGACGCCAGCAGCGCCGCCGCTGACTCCGCGGTCGCGGCGGCGTACGCCAACCGCGTGCCGGCCCGGAGCCCCGACTCGACGGAGTAGCCCGTCGCCCGCCGGGTCACCGCCGTCGCCAGCCGCGCGAGCCGGAAGCGGTCGGCCCGCTCGCCGTCGGCGGCCCCCCGGTCGACGGCCGGCGAAATCGCGGGGCCGGTCAGCTCCCGGGCGGCGGTCTCCAGGCCGCGCCGGAGCCGCTCGACGTCCTCCGGCGTCAGCCCCTCGGGGTCGGCGGTCCCCGCCTCGAGGACGTCGAAGACCGGCGACAGCGTCTCCTCCTCGAGGCCGGTCGCGTCGCCGACGGCCGCCTCGAGGACGTCGAGCGCGTCGTCGACCGCCGCCTCCAGCTCCGCCGGCCCGACGAGCACCGCCTCCAGCAGGGCGAGCAGCTCCGCGAGGGTCTCCTCCTCGAGGCCGGTCGCGTCGCCGACGGCCGCCTCGAGGACGTCTAACAGCCGGTCGAGCTGCGCCCCCTCGACGGCGTCGCCGGTCAGTGCAGCCTCGAGGACGTCGAACAGCCGGCCGACCGTCTCCGGCCCGAGGTCGGGCCCGGGCTCGGGCTCGGATTCCGGGCCCGACTCCGAGTCCGGGTCGGCGTTGGACTCCGACCGCCCGTCGACGTCGTCGTCCGTGTCGTCCCGTTCGTCGGCGGCGTCGCCGCTCACACGGCGGTCACCACCGCGAGCTGGATCCAGCCGGCGACGAAGCCGAGGGCGGCGCCCAGCAGGACGAGCATCCACTCGTCCTCGACGAAGGCGGGCCGCAGCAGCCCGACGAAGTCCCGCGGCGGGAGGTTGCGTATCCGCCCGGTTATCAGCGCCCGGATGGCCTCGCTCCGTTCCTCGTTGAACTCGGGGTCCCGCAGCGGCTCGATGGTCCGGTCGGCCGTCTCGGCGACGAAGCTCTCCCGGGCGGCCTCGTAGCGGTCGCTACCGGTCGTCACCCGGATCGCGGGGGCGGCGACGCCGACGGCGCGGTCGACCTCCGGGCGGACGGCGTCGCGGATCATCTTCCGTGTCCGGTCGGACTGGCTGCCGTGCAGCAGCGTCTCGGCGACGTTACCGATGGTGACGATCTCGTCGGCGACGATCTCGGCGTACTTCTCGGCGGCCTCCGGCTGCCGCTTGATGAACAGCCCCTGGAGCCGCAGCGGCCCGAGCCGCCGTTCCTCGATCGGCAGGAAGATGACCTTCAGCGCGATCCAGTTGGTCGCGTAGCCGACGGCGACGCCACACAGCGGCAGCACGAGGTCGCTGCCGACGACGAGAAACAGCGGGATGCTGAAGAAGCCGAGGAAGCCGCCGATGAGAAACCCCGAGTTGACGACGAACCTCAGCTCCCGGTCGCCGACCTCGAGGAACAGCCGGCTCAGTAGCTCCGGGCGCTTCTCGAGGTGGTCGGTTATCATCAGGTTGATGTCCAGCAGCTCCTCGATGTGCTCGCCGATCCGCTCGGTTATCTCGTCGGCGATGTGCGGGAGCCGCTCGCGGACGCGGGCGTGGACCAGCTCCCGGACCGGCTCCGGGGTGTCGCGCCACAGCTCCGGGTACTCCTCGCGGAGCACCTCCTCGGTGAGCTCCCGCACCTCCGGCTCGGAGCTGGCGACGATGTGGGCGGCGATACGCTCGGGGTCGAACTCCCGGTAGAACTCCCGTTCGGTGGCGATCTTGGAGATGCCCTTCTCGGCGGCGATGGTGCCCATCCGGGCCGACCGCGAGGGGATGATCCCCTGCCAGCCGATCCGCCCCTCGACGACGCCGGGAATCTGCTTCAGCTTGCGGGGAAACGACGGCGCCAGCTCCTTCATACCGGGCACCCGGACGCCGACGAACTCCAGCGGTCGAAACAGCAGTCGGATGGCGACCCAGTTGGTGCCGTAGCCGATGATACCGGTGATGAGCGGGATGAGGAGCAGCCGCCACTCCAGGCCGTAGGGTAGGCCCGGCAGGACGCCAGCGAACGGGTTCACGCTGTCTTGTCACCATCCGTCGTCGCCGGTCCCGGAGTCTCGCCGCCGCGGCGGCGCCCTCGCGGGCCTCGCGACCGGTCACAGTTCGGTATGTCAGGTGTGAAACTTCAATGTACGTTTCTTCTGACCGGCGGCGGGCTCGGGGCCGGGTCGACGGCGTTGCATACGGAGCGGGTCGTGGCGATGGCTATCGACTCGACGCAGAGACCCCGAACGCCCTCGCGGCGGTCGCCGAGAAGCGGGTCACCGCCGAGCCGGCGTCGCCGTCGTCAGGCCTCCCGCAGCTGTCGCAGCAGGTCCGGCGTCTCCGCGAGGGCGTCGTCCAGCGCCCCGACGTCGGGGCCGCCGCCCTGTGCGAAGTCCGGCGGGCCGCCGCCGCCGCCGCCGACCCGGGCGGCCAGCTCGCCGACGGCGGCGCCGGCGTCGATGTCGACGCCGTCGGGCACCGCGACGACGAACGTCGCGCCGTCGTGGCCGCTGCCGAGCACCGCCACTTTCCCCTCCTCGACGAGGGCGTTGGCCGTCGCCCGCAGCTCCTCCATGTCGGCGTCGACCCGCTGGACGACCGCCGCCGTCCCGTCGACGTCGACCTCTTCGGCGTCGGCGCCGCCGACGCGGGCCGCCGCCAGCTGCTCTTTGAGCTCCTCGATGCGCTTGCCGCGTTGTTTCCACTCCTCGAAGAACCGGGCGGCGGTCCCCGGGACCTCCTGCGGGGCGACGTCGAGGACGTCGGCGGCGTCGTACAGCGCGTCTTCGGTGCGCTGGGTGGCCTCGACGGCGGCGTCGCCGGCGGCGAAGGTCAGCCGCTCGACGCCGTCCTGGACGCGCTCCGTCGACAGGAGCTTGACGGCGCCGACGTCGCCCGTTCGGGTGACGTGGGTGCCGGCACACGCCTGGACGTCGTCGCCGACGTGGATCAGCCGCAGCCGCTCGCCCGGCGGGATGCCACCCTGGTAGAGGTCGAAGCCGTGTTCGGCCTCGGCCTCCTGCCGGCGGGGCCACTCCTGCTCGACGGCGAGGTTGTCCGTCACGAGCTCGTTGGCGACGCGCTCGATGCGGCGGACCTCCTCCCGGGAGACCCGCTCGTAGTGGCGAACGTCGAGCCGCGAGGAGTCGGTGCCCTTCTGGGCGCCGGCCTGGCGGACGTGGTCGCCGAGCACCTGCCGGGCGGCGTGGCCGACGATGTGGGTCGCGGTGTGGTGCTGCATCAGCCGCTCGCGGCGCGTGCCGTCGATCTGCCCGCGGACGAACTCGCCTTTCCCCGGGCTCCCGTCGGCCCGATGCAGGACGACGCCGTCGACCTCCCGGACGTCGGTCACCTCGACGGTGACGTCGTCGGTCGACAGCGTCCCGACGTCGGCCGGCTGGCCGCCGCCCTCCGGGTAGAACATCGTCTGGTCCAGCACGACGTCGCAGCCGGTCTCGCGCTCGATGACGTCCAGCACGACCGCCTCGAAGTCGGCCCGTTCGGGCTCCTCGTAGAACAGCTTCTCCGTCTCCGGCAGCTCCGCCACCCGTTCGTCGTCGCCGTCGGCTGCGGTCTCGGCCGTGTCGCCGCTCGCGGGTCGTCCCTCCCCGCTCGCCACTTTCGAGGCCTCGCCTCGCTCGGCCTCGCCGCCGCCGTGGCGGGCCACGACCTGCGAGTGGAAGTCGTCCGGCACCGCGACGTCGGCGCCGCGCTCGGCGGCGATCTCCTCGACGGTGTCCGGCTGGATGCCGTGGCTGTCGTACAGCTCGATCACCTCCGCCAGCGGGACGGCCTCGCCGTGGTCGGCGTACTCGTCGGCGAGCCGCTCGACCTGCCGGGTGCCCCTCTCCAGCGTCTCGCGGTACTTCTCGATTTCCGTGCGGACGACGTCCCGGACGGTGTCGCGGTTCTCGTAGCCGAGCCGCTCGGCCTGCATGTCGACCAGCTCGTCCAGCGGGGCGTCGACGCCGACGCCGTCACAGAGCCGCTTCGTCCGCCGCAGCACCATCCGCGCCAGATAGCCCGTCCCGACGTTCGAGGGGACGATGCCGTCGCCGAGCATGTACGCCAGCGTCCGGCAGTGGTCGGCGATCGCGTAGACGTCCTCTAGCGGCTCGACGAGCTCGCGGAGCCGGTCGGTGGAGACGCCGAGTTCGGCGGCGATGTCGTCGCGGGCGGTCTCGACGTCGTCGACGTCGTCGATGTCCAGCCCCCCGGAGAGCCGCGCCGCGCGGCCGACCAGCTCCGACTCCTCGTCGGCGTACTCCAGGCCGGCGTTGTCCTTCAGGAACGACACCATCTCGGGGTAGATCGCCTCGTAGACGGTCGGGGTCCCCTGGGACATCCAGGTCCACCGCTCCAGCCCGTAGCCCGTGTCGACGATGTAGGTGTCCATGAAGGAGTAACGGTTGCCGTCCTTCAGCTCGTAGTCGCCCTTGGGGTCGGCCTCCATGCACATGAACACGAGCGTCGCCAGTTCGAGGCCGCGGTAGATGACCTCGATTGCGGGGCCGGCGTTGCCGCCGCCGACCCACGGGTCCTCGATGTAGGTGACGTCCGTGACGTCGGCGCCCATCTCCCCGAGCAGTTCGTCGCAGTGCCGCACCGTCTCGGACTTCCAGTACGTCTCTCCCTCGTAGGCGTACTGCTCGGGGTTCTCGAGGTCCTCGCGGGCGTTGAACGCGTGGTGGGCCATCATCTCGAAGGCCATCGTGTGCCGGCCCGTCTTGCCGACGTTGTCGATGTCCTGCATCCGGATGCAGGGCTGACTGATCGTGAGCGGGTTGGCCGGCGGCGGCGTCTCCCCCGAGGTGACCAGCGGCTGGAAGTCGTAGATCGACGCCTGCGTCAGCAGGACGTCGTCGCGCCACCGGTTGGCCGCCACGGGGTAGGGGTCGATCCGCTCGTGGTCGTGGTCCTCGAAGAAGGAGAGAAACGCCTCCCGCATCTCCTCCAGCGTGTACGACTCGTCGAAGCCAGGGTCGTCGATGAAGCCGTACTCCGCACAGGGGGGTTCGCCGCACAGCTCGCGGCCCTCGTCGCGCGTCCAGAAGTGGCCGCCGCAGGACGGACACTCCCGCCGGACGAACCCTTCCTCGTCGAAGTAGTCGAGTCGGTACTCCTCAGCGAGGTCACTCATTACCACGTCATTCACCCGTCCCCGGCTAAAGGGTTTTCGAGGGAGAGGACAGAAACTGAACGGACGCGAGCGGTCGTCACGGCGGCGAAGACGGAACGGGACCGTCACGAGGCCGAAGACGAAACGAGGGGGAGCTGGACCGGCTGAGGCCGGCATCCGCGAGCGCCCGCAGGGCGCGAGCGGTTCACCGCGCCGAACGAAGTGAGGCGCGGGTCGCGGGCCTCGCCCGCGACTGAATGGTCGTGGTCGTTCGAAAGGCGCGAAGCGCCTTTCGTGATGCCGAAAGACGCCCGCGGCGTCTTTCGGGTCACGGCGGAGCCGCCACGCACGGGACCGAGGCCCGACCGGAGGTCCCGCGAACGAAGTGAGCGGGAGCGTTGGAAGACGAGCACCGCGAGTCTTCCTGAGGGAGGGCCGACGTGTCCTTTTCATCGACGTTCGAAAGACGCCTGCGGCGTCTTTCGCAGCCCATCAGAAGCGCGAGGCGCTTCTGAGGACGTTTTTGCCCGGGTTGCGGGCCTGCGGCCCGCAACCGCATGGCGTTGCGGCGACGCCGCAACGCGGCCCGTCGGCCTGCCGACGGGCCGTGGAAAAAGGTCGTTTACTTTCACCCTGCCGGCCGAACCCTTATGCTGCGATACGACGAACGACGGGACAGATGGCGACGGCCACGGACGACCGGTACGTCGAGGGGCCGCTCCTCGCGGACGGCTTCATCGAGGAGCGGCGCTATCAGCTCCGGCTGGCCGACACCGCGGGCCGGGACCACACGCTGGTCTGTCTGCCGACGGGGCTGGGAAAGACGGCGGTGAGCCTGCTGGTGACGGCCGACCGACTGGCCGAACACGGCGGAATGTCGCTACTGCTGGCGCCGACGAAGCCGCTCGTCCAGCAGCACGCCGCGTTCTACCGGGAAGCGCTGACGGTCCTGGACGAGGAGGTCGTCGTCTTCACCGGCGACGTCCGCCCCGACGACCGCGCGGAGCTATGGGACGAGGCCCGGGTTGTCTGCGCCACGCCGCAGGTCATCGAGAACGACCTCGTCGGCAACCGGGTGTCGCTGGCCGACGTCACCCACTGCACCTTCGACGAGTGCCACCGCGCGACCGGCAACTACGCGTACAACTACATCGCCGACCGCTACCACGCCGACGCCGAGACGCCGCTGGTGACCGGCATGAGCGCCTCCCCGGGCGGCGACAAGGAGGAGATTCTGCGGGTCTGCGACAACCTCGGACTGCGGGAGGTGGCGGTGATGACCGAGGACGACGCCGACGTCGAGGCCCACACCCATCACACCTCCGTCGAGTGGGAGCACGTCGAGTTGCCGGAGACGGTCATCGAGATACGGGACGCGCTGAACGACGTCATCTCGGACCGCCTGGAGACGCTGCGGGAGCTCGGCGTGACGTCGTCGACCGACCCCAGCATGTCCCAGAAGCAGCTCAACGCCATCCGCGCGAAGCTCCAGCAGCTCATCAACAACGACGACAGCGACGGCTACTCGGGAATGAGCGCCCACGCCGAGATAATGAAGCTCCGGCGGGCCGTCGAGCTGGTCGAGACCCAGAGCGTCGAGTCGCTGCGGCGTTACTTCGAGCGCCAGCGGGACGCCGCCCGGTCGTCGGGGTCGTCGAAGGCCAGCCAGCGGTTCGTCTCCGAGCCCCGCGTCAAAGAAGCGACCCGGCGCGCCGAGTCGTTCGACGATCTCCACCCGAAGTTCCGCCGGACGCGCATCCTGCTGGCGCAGACGCTCGGCATCGAAAACGGCGAGCGGGTCATCGTCTTCACCGAGTCCCGCGACACCGCCGAGACGCTGACCGACTTCCTCGGCGAGCACTTCGACACCCACCGGTTCGTCGGCCAGGGCGACAAGGAGGGCTCCGACGGGATGACCCAGAAAGAGCAAAAGGAGACGCTCGACGCCTTCCGGAACGGCGAGTTCGAGGTGTTGGTCTCCACCTCGGTCGCCGAGGAGGGCCTGGACGTCCCCGACGTCGACCTCGTGCTGTTCTACGAGCCGGTCCCGAAGGGTATCCGTTCCATCCAGCGGAAGGGCCGGACCGGCCGCGCCAGCGAGGGCAGCGTCGTCGTCCTGCTGGCCGAGGACACCCGCGACGAGGCGTTCTTCTGGATGTCCCGCAACGAAGAGAAGAAGATGCAGGAGGAGCTCCGGAAGCTGAAGAGCATCGAGGGCGAAATCGAGGCCGAGATCGCCGAACAGGCCGGCCTCGGGGAGTTCGAGGACGCCGGTGACGACGCCGCTGGAGGGTCGGAGTCGGACGAGGATGGGGACGACGCCGCAGCCGGTACCGACACGAGCGACGCCGCGAGCGGCGAGACGGACGATGCTGCCGCGAACGACGCCGCGGACGGCGCTGCGGCGAACGGTGACGCGGACGGCACCGCCGCGGACGGCCAGGCCGGGCTGACCGACTTCGCGGGCCAGGCCGGCGGGGCCGATCGGGCGGCCGACGACGCCGGCGCCGACGACGCCGACGGCACCGTCGCCGAGGCCGCCCCCGACGGCGAGACGGTCGAGGTGGTCGCCGACCAGCGGGAGCTGGACTCCCACATCGCCCGGGACCTCTCGACGCGGGAGGGCATCGAAACGCGTCTGGAGACGCTGGCGGTCGGCGACTACGTGCTCTCCGACCGGGTGGTCGTCGAGCGGAAGTCCGTCGAGGACTTCCTCGACACGCTGGTCGGCGGCGACCGCTCGATGTTCGAGCAGGTGGGCGACGCCGCCCGCTTCTACGCCCGACCGGTCGTCGTCGTCGAGGGCGAGCGGCTGTACGAGACCCGCAACGTCCACCCCAACGCCGTCCGCGGCGCCCTGGCGTCGCTCGCGGTCGATTTCGGCGCCAGCGTCCTGCGGACCGACGACCCCGAGGAGACGGCCGACCTGCTGGAGGTGATCGCCCGCCGCGAGCAGGAGGCCGACGACCGCGAGGTGTCGGTCCACGGCGAGAAGGGCGGCAAGACCCTCGCCGAACAGCAGGAGTACGTCGTCGGTTCGGTCGCCGAGGTCGGCCCCGTCACCGCGCGGGCGCTGCTGGAGCACTTCGGCGGCGTCGAGGCCGTGATGACCGCCGACGAAGAGGCGCTGCGGGCGGTCGACGGCGTCGGCGAGGTGACGGCCGGACGGATCCGCGAGGTGACCGGCAGCGACTACGCCGGGTGACGCCGCCGACGACCGGACCGGAGCCGCACCGCCGTTCCCCGGGTCGGCGCGTGTGGCTCGTCCGCCACCGGGCGGTACGTTCGTAATCCCTGCGACCCGAATCCCGGACATGGACACCTCGGAGGGCGCCGTCGACGTGTTCGAGTGCGGGACCTGTGGCAACGTCGCCGTCGGCGACGGCGGGCCCACCTGCTGTGGCGACCCGATGTCGACGGTCGGGACCGACCCCGTCGTCGAGCCGCCGACGCTCGAGGAGCTGCTTCGAACGGTGTTCGACATGTCCGACGCGGCGATGGACATCTGTCTCTGCGTCATGGAGGGCGGCGAGCAGACCGTCCTGGAGCTGGCCGAGCGGACCGATTACGACCGCAGCGTCGCCGCCCGTCACCTCAACCACCTCGTCGAGCTGGGCGTCCTCGAGAAGCGCCGCAAGCTGCTGAAGGAGGGCGGCCACGTCTACGTCTACTCGCCGAAGTCACCGGAGACGGTCCGGCGCGGCTTCGAACGGCAGTTTCTCCTGTGGCTCGCCGGCGCGGTCGACCGGCTCGAGGAGCTCCGCCGCGAGAAGGTCGAGGGCATCGTCGACGACGCCGACGACACGCAGTGGCAGCTGTACCACGAGGAGTGATCGCCGATCAGCTGTTTTCGACGCCGGCGTAGACGCCGCCGAGGACGAGCCCGTAGACGACGTGCCACAACAGCGACGGCGGCGCGAAGTTGGGCAGCGGCGGGTTCGCCGGCGAGCCGACGGCACCCAGCCAGATCGGCATCACGACCGCCGCGAGTACGGCCCAGGTGACGACCCCCCAGCCGACGCCGGCGCCGACCATCTTTCCCGTCGAATCGAGGCCGGCCGCGCCGGCGATCGCCGCGAAGACGACGCCCAACATCGCCCCGTGAGAGATGTGGACGAACAGCCCCGCCCCGACGCTCGCCGGCGGAGCCAGCCCATACAGCGACGGGATGGCCACCGCCAGCGGCCCGCCGTTGTCCGCCATTGCCAGCATCAGCGCGCCCATGACGGCCGCGCCGACGATGCCACCCACGGTGCCGGCCTGCCAGCTGCCGCTCGCAAGACCGGTCGGTCGTGCCGCTTCCGTCGTCGCTGACATGCATGCCCGCTACTCGCAGCGGGGATAAACCGGCGCCGGGGCTGTGGGTGGCCTGCCGACAGGGGCAGAAGATTTATCAGCTACGTCGATGGGAAAAGTACGCGGTCTGCGGGACCGTGACTCAGAGCCGGCGGACGGATTCGAGGGTCTCGGCGGCCTCGCGGGCGGCCGCCAGGATGTCCCGCTCGCGGCCGACGTCGCGGGTCTCCTCGGCCCGTCGCGTCAGGGTCGCTATCTCCCGTTCGAGCGCCGCCTCGGCCTCCTCGAGGTCGCGCCGGTCGCGTCGGTCGCGGCGCCCGTCGCGCGTCCGGCCCTCGCCGGCCGGTTCCTCGCGGCGGGCCGGCGGATCGACCCGGGCCGGCTGCCGCTCGCGGGCCGGCGCGGGCTTGGTCTCCTTCTCCTCTTCGCCGGCGTCGACCCGCCGATCGGCGTCGGCCCGTCCGTCTCGGGCGGTCGTCCGCTCGTCCGCCGTTCCGGCGTCGCTGGTCGACCGTTCGGCCCCGTCGTCGGTCCGATTGGGTTCCCGGGTGTCTGCGTCGGCGTCGGCGTCGCCCGCCTCGGCCGCCCCGCTTCCCGGGCTGGCGGCTCCGGCCTCGCCGTTCGTCGGCGTGTCCGCCGGCGCGGCCACCCCGTCGCCGGCGTCGCCGGCGAGGTCGCCCTCGGCGGTGACCTCGCGCTGGCAGGTCGGGCAGAACTGCGTCCCCTCGTAGCTGAACACCGGCGAGTGACACTCCGGACAGTGCTGGTTCGTCATCGTCGCCCCCTGCAGGAGCAGTTCGCTCATCCGCTCGGAGGCCTCCCGCTTCCGTTTGTCCTGTTCGTACTTCTCGCGCAGCCGCTCGCGCTCGGCCTCGCGGTCGAAGTCGTCGTCGTTCATGTCCGGTAACACGTGGCTACGCGACAAAAGGACTGCGACGGGCCGGCCGTGTGCCCGCAGACCTTTTGCCCGCGGCGCGCCGGCGGGGCGTATGGATGACCTGGCCGAGTCGGTCGGGACGTGGTGTTCGCTGTCGGACCCGGCCGTCGTGGAGCTGGCCGCCGGCGGCGACGTCGACTTCGTCGTCGTCGACACCGAGCACACTCCGATGGGGCTGGAGACGGTCGCCGACTGCCTCCGGGCGGCCGCCGCCGGCGGCTGTCCGGCCGTCGCCCGCGTCCCGTGGAACGACCCCGTCCGAATCAAGCGCCTGCTGGACCTCGGCCCCGAGGGCCTGCTGGTGCCGATGGTCGACACCGCCGCCGAGGCCCGCGAGGCCGTCGCCGCGACCCGGTACCCGCCGGCGGGCGTCCGCGGCATCGCCGCCGCCCGGGCGGCCGACTACGGGCGGTTCTTCGAACGGTACGTCGAGTCGACCCACCGGGAGCTGACCGTCGCGGTGCAGGTCGAAAGCGAGACGGCCGTCGACAACGCCGCCGACATCGCGGCCGTCGACGGGGTCGACGCGCTGTTCGTCGGTCCGGCGGACCTCTCGGCGGCGCTGGGCTGTTTCGGCGACCACGACGCCGCCGCCTTCCGGGCGGCCGTCGAGACGGTGCTCGCGGCCGGCGCCGCGGCGGACGTCCCGGTCGGCACGCTCGGCACCACGCCGGCCGAGCTGCGCTCGCTCGGCGAACTCGGCTTCGACTTCCTCGTGGCCGGCGCCGACTTCGCACACCTCGTCGAGGGCCAGCGACGCGCCGTCGGCGCCGCGGCGGACGTCCTTTAGAACTTCGAGCGGACGGTGTCGTCGGCCTCGAGGGTAATGACGCCGTCGAACAGTTCGCGGAACGCCGCCACCGCCTCCTCGTCGTGGACCTCCCCGGAGAGGTGGAACAGCCCGACGGCGTCGTACTCCTCCAGGAGTTCCAGCAGCTCCGTGACCGTCTCCCTGACCGACGCCTCGTCGGCGTAGTAGGCCATCTCGGTGATGGAATCGAGGGTGACTCGCCGCTTGCCGTCCGTCCCGGCGAGGAACTCCCGGGTGGTCTCGACGACGCCGTCCAGGTCGTCCGGCGCGGAGACGTAGTGGACGTGGTCCGACGGCCGCCGGGAGTAGCCCCGCTCGACCGATAGCGTGTCGAGGATGTCCGCCTTCGTCTCGTCGACGTCGTAGTACTCCAGCTTCTGCTGGACCTCGCGGGCCGTCGTCCGCGTCGAGATGACCAGCAGTCGGTCGGTGTCGGACTTCAGGAAGTCGGTATCGATGCGGTCGGTCTCCCCGGTCGAGGGGTGAACCAGCAGGATTCCCGTTCCGGCCGGGACCGTCCGTGGCGCGTTCTCGACGGCGAGTTCGTAGTCCATATTCACGTAGGCGACCGGAGTCGTATTAAATCATGGTCCGGCGACCGGCCGGCCGCGGGTCGTGGCGGTTAACTCCGCCGGCGCCGAAGGCCGGTCATGAGCGTTCGCGAGGAGTTCGACGCCTGGGCCGCCGAGGGCCGCGACCGGGGCATGGAGGACCGACACTGGCACACCGCAAAGCACGCGCTGGCGCGGATGCCGGTCGAGGCCGGCGACGCCGTACTCGACCTGGGTTGCGGCAGCGGCTACGCCGCCCGGGCGCTCCGGGACGCCGACGACGCCGGCCGCGCCTACGGCCTCGACGGCGCCCCCGAGATGGTCGCCAACGCCCGCGACTACACCGATGACCCTCGGGTGTCGTATCTCGTCGGCGACTTCGGGACGCTGCCGTTCGCCGACGACAGTATCGACCACGCCTTCTCGATGGAGGCGTTCTACTACGCCGCAGACCCCGTCGGCACCCTCGCGGAACTCCGGCGCGTCCTCCGGCCCGGCGGCACCTTCTACTGCGCCGTGAACTACTTCGAGGAGAACGTCCACAGCCACGACTGGCAGGAGAACATCGACATCGAGATGACGCTGTGGGGTTACGAGCGGTACCGCGGGGCGTTCCGTGAGGCGGGGTTCCACGTCGCCGCCCAGGACACCATCCCGGACCGCGAGACGGAGATTCCGCCCGCCGAGGCGTTCCCGACCGACGACTGGGAGTCCCGCGAGAACATGGTCGAACGCTACCGGAAGTTCGGGACGCTGCTGACCGTCGGCGTCGCGCCGTGACCCGCCCCGGGTCGCGTGATTCGAGACGCGAAGCGTCTCGTCGTTGCGAAAATACCCGGCTGCTATCTCGGCAGACCTTCCTAATAAATACACATATTCCACCCCCGCGTTGTGCGACGTCGTCGGCCGTTCACCGTGGTTCGTGGTAACGACTAACTTACGATGGAATGTCCGGTTACGTGATGGCGAGTTCAGAAAACAACCCCTCGGAGCACCACAACGCGGAGATACTGTCCATCGACGCCGGCGGGACGATGACGGATACCTTCCTCATGGACTCGAACGGCGAGTTCACCGTCGGAAAGGCGAAGACGACCCCGAACGACGAGTCGAGAGGCTTCATCAGATCCTCGCAGGACGCCCTCGAGGACTGGGACCTGAGCGTCGAGGAGGGGTTCCCGAACCTGGTGTCGACGGTGTATTCGGGGACGGCGATGCTGAACCGTCTCGTCGAGCGAGAGAGCGAGGTCGACGTCGGTATTCTCATCACCGGCGGAATGGAGGACACGCCTCGGATGGGTCGCGGCCGTCAGTCCTACACCGGCTACTCCTACTCCGACCGGTTGCACGTGAACACGCACAAACATCCCGACCCGCTGATCCCCCGGAATCAGATCCGCGGCGTCCGAGAACGCATCGACGTCAAGGGGAACGCGCTCGTTCCGCTGTACGAAGCCGACGTCCGAGACGGGGTCCATGACCTGCTCGATCAGGACGTCGACCACATCGTCGTCATGTACCTCCATTCGTACAAGAACGGCGAGCACGAGCAGCGGACCCAGGAGATCGCCCGGGAGATAATCGACGAGCGAGGGACGGACACGTCGGTCATGCTCTCGAGCGAATACTACCCGACGCTGAAGGAGTCCGAACGGCTGAACACGGTTACGGCCGAAGCCTTCGCTGCCGAGCCGTCCCGCGATCAGCTGACGAACATTCAGAACTCCGTCGACGAACAGGGTGGAAACGTCGGCGTCCGTGTGATGGCGAGTCACGGCGGAACCATCGATATTCACGCGAACGAGCTGGCGCGGACGCTGATCTCCGGTCCCATCGGCGGGATGATCGGTGCGAACTACTTCGGGGAGCAGATCGGCTACGACAACCTGGTCTGTACCGACATCGGCGGGACCAGCTTCGACATGGGGGTCATCATCGACAACGACTGGCAGATCGATTACAGCCCGGAGATGGCTCGTCTGCTGCTTTCGTTGCCGATGGTCAACATGGAGAGCGTCGGCGCGGGAACCGGCAGCTACGTGCGCGTCAATCCCACCTTCGATAAAATCGAACTCGGCCCGGAAAGTGCCGGCGACCAGGTCGGCGTGAGCGCCGTCGAGACGGACGTCGAGACGGTGACGGTGACCGACTGTCACGTCGCGTTGGGCTGGATCGATCCCGACAACTTCCTCGGCGGCGACATGCCGATCGACCGCGACGTCGCGGAACGGGAGATCGAAGAGCAGGTCGCAGAGCCGCTCGGGATGGGCGTGTACGAGGCGGCACAGGGTGTCATCGACATCCTCGAAAGCAAACTCCAGAACGACCTCGAGGCGGTCGTGACCGGCGAAGGGTACGCGCCGTCGAACTTCAAGTGTCTCTCCTACGGCGGCGGCGGTCCGGTCCACACGGCGGGATACACCGAAGACCTCGGGTTCGACGAGGTGCTCATCCCCGAGTGGGCGGCCGGCTTCTCCGCGTTCGGCTGCGGTGCCGCCGACTACGAGTACCGGTACGACCAGACGACGAGCATCGACATCGACGCCGACCTCTCGATGGAGGAGGCCGCGGCGACCGCCGGCGAAGAACTCACCACCGTCTGGAAGAACCTGGAGCAGAAGGTCGAAGACGAGTTCAAAAACAGCAACATCGGGCGGAGCGAGATCGACTTCCAGTACAACATCCTCGGTCAGTACCAGGGGCAGCTCAACAGCATCGACATCGAGTCGCCGGTCAGCCGCGTCGACTCGCCCGAGAAGCTCGAACGGCTGATCGACACCTTCGAGGCGGAGTACCGTCGCACGTACTCCGAGGAGGCCCGCTCCCCGGAACTCGGACACACCGTCACGCAGGCGTCCGTCCGCGGCGTGCGCGACGTCGTCAAGCCGGAGATTCCGACCGAAGAGAAACAGGGCCCGGCGCCGCCGGAGGACGCGTTCAAGGACACCCGCGAGGCGTACTGGGACGGCGAGTGGATGGAAACGCAGGTCTACGAACTCCACTCGCTCCAGCCGGGGAACGAACTCACCGGTCCCGCCGTGATGGAAGGGGCTGCCACGACCTACGCGCTCCCGCCGGACTGTGAGACGTACCTCGACGAGCACCGCGTCCACCACCTGCGCAGGACCGAATAGGAGCGACCGACCGCTCTTGTACAGAGATGCATCTACTCCGGCGGTGGTTCCCGCCGGCGGCGGGGTAGATGCACTGTACGAGCCCGCATCTGGCTCCGAGCAGATGCACTACGACGGTGTCAAAACATGAGCTCAGAACACGACTCGGGGGAGAGTTTCCCCCGTATGCGGCGCGAGAAGCAGAGAGTGCACGAACGGCAGAAAGAGGGTAAAGGCGTCGGTTGGGGTGGGACGACGCTCCGCGAACAGTTCGAGGAACTCGAGGAAAACACCGAGGAAACGGACCACTACGCCGGCCTCGAGAAACTCGAACTCAAAAACGAGGAGCCGATCACGTACGAACAGATGTTCGCACAGCTTCGGGGCGACCTGGTGACCGCCCGCGAGGTCTCGAAGGAGGTCGCCGCGACCCCGATCGTCGAGCAGGAAGGCGAACTCTGCTACGGCCTGTTCACGCCGGAAGGCGACTCGATCGCCGTCTCGACCGGGATCATCGTCCACGTTCACACGATGAGCGAGGCGATCAAGTACATGATCAACCACGACTACGAGGAAAGCCCCGGAATCGAGCCCGGGGACATATTCGTCAACAACGATACGCACGTCGGCGACGTCCACCCGTGCGACATCATGACGCTCATTCCGATCTTCCACGAGGGCGAACTCGTCGCCTGGGCCGGCGGCGTCAACCACGTCATCGACGCCGGGGCGATCGGCCCGGGTAGCATGAACGTCTCCCAGGCCTCGCGCTTCGGCGACGGCGCGTACTACACCGCCCGGAAGATCGGCGAGGACCTCGAAATCTACAACTCCTGGAAGAACGACTTCCCCGACAAGACCCGGACGCCGGACTTCCTGAAGCTCGACGAGAAGACCCGGATGACCGGCTGTCTGATGATCCGGAGCGCGGTCAACGACATCATCGACGAGTACGGAATCGACCGGTTCAAGCAGCTCTCACGGGAGGCCGTCGAGGACGGTCGCCGCGGGTTCCGGAGCCGCATCCAGAAGACGATGCTGCCCGGGACGTACCGCGGCGTCTCGTTCGTCGACGCACTCTACGAGGGACAGAGCAACCTCACCCGGGAGTACGCGGACGAAAACCACATCATGCACGCTCCCTCGGAGCTGCACGTCCGGGAGGACGGCTCGTTTCAGGTCTCCTTCGAGGGCGCCAACAAGTGGGGTTGGCATCCGTACAACTGTACGCCGGCGGCGATTCAGGGCGGTATCTGGGTGATGCTCACCCAAACCGTCATTCCGAACTCGAACGTCAATGACGGGGCGTACTACAGCTGTGATTTCCACCTGCCGGTCGGATCGTGGGCGAACACGCAGAACACCGAAACGGCCCACGCCTACGCCTGGCACTTCCTCGTTTCCGCCTGGGCGCCGCTGTGGCAGCACCTCTCCCGGGGCTACTTCGCCCGCGGCTTCTGGGAGGAGATCAACGCCGGCAACGCGAACACCTCGAACTGGCTCCAGGGCGGTGGGATCGACCAGTTCGACAAACTCCACGCCGTCAACTCCTTCGAGTCGGCCTGTGAGGGTGTCGGTGCCCGGTACGTCGAGGACGGTGAACCCCACGCGGCGGCGATCTGGAACCCGGAGGGGGACATGGGCGACGCCGAGGTGTGGGAGATGACCGAGCCCCTGCCCTTCCTCGGTCGGGCGGTCAAGCCGAACACCGGCGGCGCGGGCCGCCGATCCGGCGGCGCAGGGTTCGAGTCGATGCGGACGGTCAAGGACGTGAGCCGCTGGTTGCTCTACGAGATGGGCAACGGCTACATGACCAGCGACGGTGGCCTCTTCGGCGGCTACCCCGCTGCGTCGGGCTACATTCTCAACGCCCAGGACACCGACCTGAAGGAGCGCTTCGAGAACGGCGACGAGTACCCACAACACGATCTCGATCCGGAAAGCGGGACGTTCGAGTCCAAGATCGACGGCGAGATCACCCGCCGACCCGAAGGCATCAGCACGCCGAAGCAGTTCGACGACTACGACATGTACCTGAACTACCTCCGCGGCGGATCGGGACTCGGCGATCCACTCGAACGCGACCCGGAGGACGTGCTCTCCGACATCCACGACGGGTACGTCCTTCCCCGTCACGCAAAGGACGCGTACGCCGTGGTGGTCGACAAAGTCAGCGAGGAGGCGGAACACAACTCCGCCTCCCACGGCGAATGGGAGGTCGACGAAGCGGCGACCGAACGACTGCGCGAAGAGCGGATGGAAGAGCGTGCGGAGAAGGCTCAGCCGGTCTCGGAGTGGTACGAAGAGCAGCGCGACCGCATCCGAAACGAGGAGAACCTCATCGACGACGTGAAGAAGACCTACGAGAGTAGCATGCGGATGAGTGTGCAGTTCGCGGAGTTCTACCACGAGTTCTGGGAGCTTCCGGAGGACTTCGAGTTCGAGCTGAGCGAGAAAGCGGAGCGCTCGCTCGAAAACCGGTTCAAGAGCGGAACGAAACGGAAGTGGAAGAACCCGACGAAGGGCCACGAGACGTGGCTCGGCGTCGGCCGGGACGACGAGCCGGAAGTCCCCTACACGTGGACGGCCGAGCGGTCGATTCGCGACCTCCCGACCTCCACCGCATCGTTCGGCGACGGCATCGCCGGAACGGCGACGGACGACGACTAACAGAGGTGATCGGACATGCCAGAATCATACCCACGCGAACACATCGAGGATCTCGTCGACGACAACCTGGAGTGGAATCAGCTGCACAACATGATGAGCGACTTCAAGGACGCGGACCGGTTCCAGAAGGTTCGTGACGTCCTGCAGGACCGCGTCGACTGGGACGACCCGATAATCATCCCGTACGCGGATCACCTCTACGTGGTCGCGAAGTCCGACACCCGGTGGGTGATCAAGTGTGACTGCGGACACGAGTTCTGTGAACACGACGAAAACTGGAAGACGGACGCACTGATCAACGTCCGTGATTCCGAGGAGGAGTATCTCGAGATATACCCCGAGGACATGCATCCACATCCGGAGTACATGGAGCTACGAGAGTTCTTCTGTCCGGGCTGTAAGACGCTGCTCGAGGTGACGAACGTCATGCCCGGCTACCCGCTCGTCCACGAGTTCGAGCCGGACATCGAGACGTTCTACGAAGAGTGGATCGACGAGCCGATTCCAGCGCCGGAGGGACAGTCCGCTTGACGTCCTCCCCGCGCTGAAAAGCGAGGACTCCGACGACGAGGTCGCAGTCCTCGAATCGGAACGACGAGCAGCGAAAGCCCTCGGCCAGCTCCGGTCGCGCGGCTCGCTGCGCTCCTCACTCCGTTGCGGTGCTTGCGTCGCCGTGCTTCCCGGACCCGGCCTCGCCCTTTCAGTCCACCAGGAAATCGGCCTCCCGGTAGGCTGTCCCTGGCGGACTGAAAGGGCGAGCGGCGCTCGGCGGTGCCCCGGCGACGCAAGCACTGCAGCGAACGCAGTGAGCGAAGCGCGCAGCGAGTCGTGGCGCCCCGAGCGCCGCGAGGGCTTTCGAGGTCCTTACCTCAAGTCAGTCGTCACCACCACGACCCGACACATACACTTTCTATGTATCGTCCTCGGTGGGATACCGAAAATCGTTCTACGACACGTATGACCGACGGGGAGATGCACCCTCCAACACGGAGCGTCCTTCCTTGTCGACGGGGCCACGTCAGTCCGTCATCGAGTCGAGTTCCTGGACGATCTTCGCGTAGACGTCGGGGGCACAGTACCAGCCCTCGTCGACCATCGCGTCGATCACGGATCGAGCCTCGTCGACACCGATCGTGCCCTCGCTGGCGAGTTTCAGCACGAGATACGCCGTCCCCCGGGTCGTGATTCCCTCGGCCGCTGCAACGTCGCGGCCGTACGTCTCATCCATCACAGCCACGCCGTCGTGGGCGTCCGCGAAGGCGAGAACAGCGACATCGGCGTCGCTGAGGTCATTATTCTCTCGAAGACGGGACAGCAGCGGAGCGGTCTCGACCGACTCGATGATGAACCCATCGGCGTCGACGCCGCGCTCGATGCGACGGGCGTCCGGGTATCCCTGCTCGAGCCCGGTTTCGACGACCTCCTCGTAGACGCGCTCGGGGATCACACACGACACGTCGAGCTGCCGGACGAGCGCGAGCCGATCGACTTTCGCGAGGTAGATGAGCGGCGTGGCGTCGAAGACCCACATTCACAGCGCTTCGAGATCCGCATCGAGATGATCGTCCGCCACCCACGTGACATCACGTTCCCTGGCGAGCCGTGCGAAGTCCCAGACGGACATCCCCGCCAGTTCGGCCGCCTTGCCGAACGTGACGGTGCCCGCCGCGAGCCGATCGAGTGCCCGTTCGCGACGCCACTCTTCGAGGCCCTCCGAGAGGAGTTTCCGAACGGCCGTGCTCCGGTCGAGCTTTTCGTCTTCGAGATACGCCTCGAGTTCGGCTTCCAACTCGTCGGGCACACGAGCCGAGATCGTCCCCATGCCGTTTACTTCGTGTGCGTTGTATACAAACGCTTCGGTGCTTCCCGGGGAAGGTTTCCCACCGTGTTATTCCGAGGATCGTGACGGGGCAGCGGGACCCCCGTCGCCTTCTTCGAACGGCGGGCGGCAGACGGGGTTCGGTCGACCTCGTCGAACGTGCGACGGGGACGGCGATTCGTGCCGAGCGTGTCGGTGATATAAAAATACAACATATGCCAACGGGTTTCGTGGTAATCGTTATCTTGATATCCGCCATGGACTACCGACACCTGTCTTCAGATCGATAGCTCAACCGTTGCGGTCGCCCGAGATCAGTCCGGAAACTATACGCTTGCGGGACGGATGCCAGGCGGCGAGACAGCCGACCGTAGGGAGCAATACACACCGACGCCTCAGACGGATGCTCAGAATCGAATTCCAGATACGGCCGGCCGGTATCTCCTCGAAGCTGTTCGATCTGGAAGAGCAGATCCGGAGTATCGAGGTCGACAACGCACTCCCGGCGACGGGCGAACGGATTTTTCTTTTTCTGACAGTACAGTTCGACGACGATATTTCGGAGGACGTGATCGCAGGCCAGTTGCCGAACACGAAGGTCGTCGATACGACGAAGGCAGAGGTGAACCAGCACACGTACTATCTCAGCGTCGTCGCGGACATCTCGGAGGTGTCCGTGCTGGCCCTGTTGACGAAAAACGAAGCGATTCCACACAGGATCGTCAGCCAGAACGCTCACCTCAACGTCGTCGCGACGGTCCGTGACTGGACCCATCTCAAGGAGGTCGCAGGAACGATCGAAAGCGAGCACGGCTCCTTGGAGTTGGTCGGGACGACACAGACCGAGACGATCGGCTTCCCGCTCGGTGGAAACAAGATCAAACGGAACATGTCGGGCAAGCTGTCCGACAAGCAGCTCGAAGTTCTGGAGACGGCCTACCAGATGGGGTACTTCAGAGTCCCGCAGGAGGTGACGGCGGAGGAGATCGCGAACGAGTCGGACATCAGCCGCTCGACGCTGAGCGAGCGACTCCGACGGGTCGAGCACAACTTCTGTGAACTGCTGTTCGGACCACAACGATGACGATGATCCTCGTCGTCAAGTCGGTCGACCAGCATCCCTCCATCAGGGAAGCACTCGGGTCGGTCGTCACGCCGGGAGAGACGGTCTATTTTCTTCGGCTGCCGACCGTACGCTGTCTCGGACCGCTGATTCAGGAGATAAGTCCGATGGTCGAATACGACGTCGAGTACACGATCGACTGCCTCCCCGAGGGGTACGAGGTGTCCGACGTCGTCGACTTCGCGGTCGAGGTCGGAGCGGATCGGATCTGCATCGGGATCTTCGAACGGACGCTGACCGGAAAGGCACGAATCGACGACCTGACACAGTCGATCGTCCTCCACGACCACGTCTCGGGAGATTTGGTCGTCGGGGAGGACACCATCATCCTGGAGAACCTCAGCTACGAGGGGGAAGAGTAATGAACAGCTGTGAGCGGCAACGCAGCCGGCTCGACGATCGACGGGGTAACACATGAGTCAGACCGACAAGAGCAAAGCCGAAAAGCGGCGGTCGGAAGCGAAACGAGAACAGGAACTCGTCCGGAAAAAACGGCGCCGAAACGAGGGTATCGGCTGGGACGGGCGGACGCTGCGCGAGCAGTTGGCCGAACTGGAGGACAAAACCGAGGCGACGGGACACTACGCCGGGCTGTCGGAGTTGTCGTTGAAAACCGAGGACCCGATCCGATACGAGCAACTGTACTCGCGCCTCCGAGGCGATCTGGTGACCGCCCGCGAGATCTCGAAGGAAGTCTCGGCGACCCCGATCGTCGAGCAGGAAGGCGAACTCTGCTACGGCCTGTTCACGCCGGAGGGCGACTCGATCGCCGTCTCGACCGGGATCATCGTCCACGTTCATACGATGAGCGAGGCGATCAAGTACATGATCAATCACGACTACGAGGAAAGCCCCGGAATCGAGCCCGGGGACATCTTCATCAACAACGATCCGCACGTCGGTGACGTCCATCCGTGTGATCTGATGACGCTCGTTCCGATCTTCCACGAGGGCGAACTCGTCGCCTGGGCCGGCGGCGTCAACCACGTCATCGACGCCGGGGCGATCGGCCCGGGCAGCATGAACGTCTCTCAGGCCTCGCGCTTCGGCGACGGGGCGTACTACACCGCCCGGAAGATCGGCGAGGACTTCGAGTTGTACAACTCCTGGAAAAAGGAGTATCCGGCCAAAACGCGGACGCCGAAGTTCTTGAAGCTCGACGAGCGGACCCGAATCACCGGCTGTCTGATGATTCGGGATTCGGTCACGGAACTGATCGAGCGAACCGGAATCGAGACGTTCAAACGCCTCTCGCGGGAAGCCGTCGAAGACGGCCGCCGTGGGTTCCGGAACCGCATCAGACGGACGATGCTGCCCGGAACGTATCGTGGGGTCTCGTTCGTCGACGCGCTCTACGAGGGTCAGGAAAACGTCACCCGGGAGTACGCGAACGAAAACCACATCATGCACGCGCCCTCGGAGCTGCACGTCCGGGAGAACGGCTCGTTCCAGATTTCCTTCGAGGGCGCAAACAAGTGGGGCTGGCATCCGTACAACTGTACGCCGGCGGCGATTCAGGGCGGCATCTGGGTGATGCTCACGCAGACCGTGATTCCGAACGAGTTGGTCAATGACGGCGCGTACTACGCTTGTGACTTTCATCTGCCGGTCGGATCGTGGGCGAACACACAGAACACCGAAACGGCCCACGCCTACGCCTGGCATTTCTTGGTCTCTGCGTGGGCGCCGCTGTGGCAGCACCTCTCTCGAGGCTACTTCGCTCGTGGCTTCTGGGAGGAAATCAACGCCGGCAACGCGAACACCTCGAACTGGCTCCAGGGCGGTGGGATCGACCAGTTCGACAAGCTCCATGCGGTCAATTCGTTCGAGGCAGCGTGCGAGGGTGTCGGTGCCCGGTACGTCGAGGACGGCGAGCCCCATGCATCCGCGATCTGGAACCCGGAGGGAGACATGGGCGACGCCGAGGCGTGGGAGCAGGTAGAACCGTTGCCGTTTCTGGGCCGGGCCGTCAAGCCCAACACCGGCGGTCCCGGCCGTCGTGCTGGCGGCGCCGGCTTCGAGTCGATGCGGACGGTCAAGGACGTGAGCCGCTGGTTGCTCTACGAGATGGGCAACGGTTACATGACCAGCGATAGTGGGCTCTTCGGCGGGTATCCCGCCGCGTCGGGATACATCCTGAACGCTCGGGATACGGACCTCGAAGAGCGCTTCGAGAACCACGAGGACTATCCACAGCACGACCTCGATCCGGAAAGCGGAGCGTTCGAGTCCAAGATCGACGGCGAGATCACCCGTCGACCCGAAGGCATCAGCACGCCGAAGCAGTTCGACGACTACGACATGTACCTGAACTACCTCCGCGGCGGATCGGGACTCGGCGACCCGCTCGAACGCGACCCGGAGCAGGTCGTCGAAGACATCCACGACGGGTACGTGCTCCCGCGTCACGCCAGCGACGCCTACGCTGTCGTCGTGGAAAGGGTCAGCGACGAGACGGAGCACAACTCCGCCTCCCACGGCGAATGGGAGGTCGACGAAGCGGCGACCGACCGACTGCGCGAAGAGCGAATGGAGGAACGTGCCGAGAAGGCTCAGCCGGTCTCGGAGTGGTACGAAGAGCAGCGCGACCGCATCCGAAATGAGGAGAATCTCATCGACGACGTCAAGAAGACCTACGAGAGCAGCATGCGGATGAGCCCGAAATTCGCCGAGTTCTACCGCGACTTCTGGGACCTGTCCGATGCGTTCACGTTCGACCTGAGCGAGACGTCCCAGCAGTCCCTCGACAATCGGTTCGACTCGGGGCTTCGACCGATGTGGGACACATTCACACGGAGACACAGGACGTGGCTCGACGTGGACGACGAGCCGTACGTGCCGTATACGTGGACGGCGGGGCGCTCGCTACGGGACCTCTCGGACCCGTCTTCGACGTTTCTCGACGCGGAGCGGGCGGCCGACGACGATTAACTGACACGATAGTCGGCGGCGCCGGTGCGCTGCCGTCGTGGACGGCCGTCTTGCAGGTTCGGCGACGGAACGTCGACGACCTCCGTACCGTCCGAGGGGACGTCGCCGGCCGCGCCGACGGAGACGGACGGCGGCACCGGACGGGCTGGCGGCAGATGGACCACGCGGCGAGCCGGAGAACCTCGGTGACGGCGTGACCGGTACCGGGCCGCTTTTCGACGACCGGGCCCGGGGTCCCGACGTGAAGGAGACTGCAACCTTCCACCTCGCGGCGACCGGGCTGGCAGGTGCCGGCGTCCTGACGAACGGGGTCGTCAGGCTCGGCTGTTTCGCGCTGGCGGTCGTCGGCTTCGTCGCCGGAATCGTGCTCGCACGGCGCGGCGACTGAACGGCGACGACCGCCGAGCGACGCGGCGGCGGCCACCGGAAACGGCCCGAAACGGCCGCGATAATTTATGTCGTCGTGTCCCGTGTTCGCGGACGCATGTCACAACAGGTACGCGAGGAACTCGACGTCGATGCGTTCACGCTCGGGCTGGTCGGCCCGGGCCAGGAGTGGGCCGGCACGGTCGCCGACGGCGGCACCGTCCGGACGCACACGCC
This sequence comes from Halobacteriales archaeon QS_4_69_225, assembly GCA_003020965.1. GTDB lineage: Archaea > Halobacteriota > Halobacteria > Halobacteriales > Haloarculaceae > Natronomonas. The sequence goes on along the minus strand of PXRL01000009.1, from coordinate 152,447 downwards.
GCCGGCCTGCTGGGGCCCGATGATCACCCCGGGGTTCCGCGGCGGCCACGAGGTGACACGGCCCATCCGCGTCGAGAACGCCGAGCCGGGCGACGCGCTCGTCGTCCGTATCAGGGACGTGGCGGTGACGAGCGTCGCCACCACCACCGGCAGCATGGCCGAGCGGGAGGAGGCCTTCGGCGACGACCCGTTCGTCGACCACGTCTGTCCGGAGTGCGGCATCGAGTGGCCCGACAGCGTCGTCGACGGCACCGGCGAGGAGGCGATCCGGTGTGCCGACTGCGGCGCCAACGCCTCGTCGTTCGGCTTCGAGTTCGGCTACACCGTCGCCTTCGACGACGACCGCACCGTCGGCGTGACCGTCGGCCCCGACGGCGCCGAGCGGCTGGCGGCCGACGCCGACGAGGCGATGCGGCTACCGGAGGAGTCCCGGCAGCACCCCATCCTGCTGTACGGGCCGGATGCCGCCGAGATGCCCGGCACGCTCGGCCGGCTGCAGCCGTTCGTCGGCAACATCGGCACGACGCCGGCCCGGGAGTTCCCCGACTCGCACAACGCCGGCGACTTCGGGGGGTTCCTGGTCGGCGCCGACCACGACTGGGGGCTCGAAGACGAGACGGCCCTCGAGGCCCGGACCGACGGCCACCTCGACTCCAACGACGTCCGACCGGGGGCGACGCTGATCTGCCCGGTCCGGGTCGAGGGCGCCGGCCTCTACGTCGGCGACCTCCACGCCAACCAGGGCGACGGCGAGCTGTCGCTGCACACGACCGACGTCAGCGGCCGCACCGAACTCGAGGTGGAGGTGATCAAGGACCTCGAGCTGGACGGGCCGCTGCTGCTGCCGCGGGAGGAGGACCTGCCGCACGTCGCGGAGCCGTACACCGACGCCGAGCGGGCCGCCGGCCGCGAGGTCGCCGACGAGCACGACGTCGAGCTGGCCGACGCCGCGCCAATCCAGGTGATCGGCTCCGGCGCGACGATCAACGAGGCGACGGAAAATGCCTTCGACCGGGCCGGCAGCCTGCTCGACATGACCGAAGGCGAGGTCCGCGGGCGCTGTACGTTCACCGGCGGCGTCGAGATCGCCCGGCTGCCCGGCGTCGTCCAGCTGTCGATGCTCGTCCCGACCGACACCCTCGAGGACGTCGGCCTCGCGGAGACGGTGCGGGCGCAGTACGACCTCTAGCCGCCGCGCATCGCCGCGAAGAGCTGCACCTCGGCGTTCGGCGGGCGGTCGGCATCCGGCTCGGCCGTCTCGCCGTCGACGGCGACGCGGACGCTCGGCCGCAGGTCGCCGTCGTCGTCCCGCAGGTGCCGTCCGCCGACGTGATGCCGCACGGAACGCCTCGACGACCCCGACGACCGGCCGTTTCTCAGGGTCGACGGCGACCGTCTCGTACCGGTGGCCGACCGGAGCGGCCCGTAGAGACCTCCATGGAGGTCGCACGCCGACCGGGAACGAAGAACCGGTACCCCGCGAGTCGCGTTCGATCGAGCGAGAGCCAGCCGGCCGGCGTCGGGTGGGTCCTCGAACGGGGCCGACCGCTCGCGCAGCGAGGCCAAGCGATCGAAGGGAGGATGGCCTCGGAACGAAGCGAGCGGGAGGAGCGACGCAGGAAGCGCCTCGAAGCGAACGGGGAGCGGAGCGACCCGTGAGTCACAGCCCGCGAGCAGGAGGAAGCGCTTGGACGCGCCGCCGTCGCCGCACCCTCTCGACTGAAAGCTACCCGCTTTTGTGGCCGGCGCCCGTACAGAACGTTATGTCCGATCGTGTGTCCCGGGCGACCGACGAGACGTCGCCCCCGGCCCCGGAGACGGTGCCGACGCCGACCGCCGTGGCGGCGCGACACGATGCGGCCGTCGACGGTCCCGACGACCCCGACGGCGCCGTCGTCTGGCACCGCGAGGACCTCCGGATCCGCGACCAGCCGGCCGTCGCCGCCGCGACCGAAAGCGCCGACGTCGTCGTCCCGCTGTTCGTCTTCGATCCGGGGTTCTACGGCGACGACGGCCTCGCCTGCGACGCCCGGATCCGCTTTCTCCACGAGTGTCTGTTCGACCTGTCGGACCGCTACGACACCGCGAGCGGCGGCCGCGGCGGGCTCACCTACGCCCACGGCGACCCGCTCGCGGTGCTGTCGGCGTTCCTCGATGCCGGCTGGAACGTCGTCGCCGGACGGACGCCGACCGGCCGCTACGGGCTCCGGCGGGATGAGGCTGCCGCCGAGATGGGCGTGCGGTTCGTCGACGGCGACGGCCTGGTCCGCGGGGCCGACCGGACGCGGCAGAACTGGAGCGACCACATGGAGGCGTACCTGACCGACGACCCCGTCGAGCCGTCGCTCGACGATACCATCTTCGCGGAGCTGTCGACCGGCGTGACCGTCGACGGTATCGAGGCGACGTACGACACGACGCCGACGAAGTCGAAGGTGCCGGACGGCGGGACGACGGTCGCCCGAGAGAAGCTGGAGTCGTTCGTCGCCCGGGTCGGCGACTACCCGGGTAACATCTCCTCGCCGCTGGACGCCCGCGACGGCTGCAGCGGGCTGTCGCCGTACCTCCGGTTCGGCTGTCTGTCCGTCCGGCAGGTCTACCGGTACGTCCGCGAGCACGCCCCCGACTGCCGCGGCCGCGACATGCTCGAGTCGCGGCTGCTCTGGAACCGCCACTACAACCAGAAGCTCGAGGACTGGCCGGGCTGGCTCGACACGGCCGTCAACCCGGAGCTGAAGTGGTTCAACCGCGAGGAGTACGACCCGGAGCTGGTCGCCGCCTGGAAGGCGGGCCGGACTGGCTACCCGATGGTCGACGCCGCGATGCGGTGTCTCCGGGAGACGGGGTGGCTGAACTTCCGGATGCGGGCGATGGGCGCCAGCGCCTTCTCGCATCTCCTCCAGCAGCCCTGGAAGATCGGCGCCGACTGGTACCACCACCACCTCGTCGACTCCGACGTCGCCATCAACTACACCCAGTGGCAGTCCCAGGCGGGGCTCGTCGGCAAGCCGGGTATCCGGCTGTACAACCCCCGCAAGCAGGTCCGCGACCAGGACCCCGACGGCGAGTGGATCCGCGAGTGGGTGCCGGAACTGGAGGGGCTGCCCGCCGAGCACCTCCCACAGCCCGAGCGGACGCCACAGGACGTCCAGGCCGAGTGCGGCGTCCGGATCGGCGGCCCCGAGGCGGACTACCCGCTGCCGGTCGTCGAGTACGAGGCCGCAAAGGAGCGCTTCTGGCGGCGCTACGAGCCGCGGCAGGCGGCGGCGGCCGCCCGCCTCGGCGACGAGGAGGTCGCCAGGCGAGCGTCGCTGTCCGGCGGGATCCCGCGGGCGAGGAGCATCGCCCAGGAGTACGGCGACGACGACCCCGACACCCAGACCGACCTGACCGCGTTCTGATACTACCGGCCGTGATTCTTTCAGGATCCTTCGACGACGTCCGGTCGGGTCCCGTCCGCGATCACGTCTTCCGGACGGAACCGTTCCACGTAGTTATAGCCGGCGGTACGAGCTACCCGTAGCGCTCGCCGGCCGGAATCGCCACCTCCAGCCAGTTCTCCCGCGGCGGCAGCGGGCACTCGTAGGCCTCGCTGTAGGCACAGAAGGGGTTGTACGCCAGGTTAAAGTCCAGCGGCACCTCGCGGTTCTCCAGTTCGCCGTCTCGCGGGTCGCTCCGCTCACCGTCCGACGATTCCGCGTCGCTCCGCGACGCGCTCTCGACGTGTAGTTCCATGTACCGGCCGCCGGGGTAGGTCCCCTGGCCGGTCGTCTTGTCCCGGAACGGGACGAACAGCGAGTCGCCGTCGAAGTCGACGCGCCGGTAGGCGACGAGCGTCTCCGCGACCGCCTCGCCGCCGGCGTCCGGCACCTCGAAGTACAGCCGCGCCGCCCGGTGGTACAGCCGCTCACGGCTCGCTTCGCTCGCCGTTCGCGGGTTCCGGGACGCTCCCTCCGGTCGCGTCCTGCGCTCGCCCGCTGCCGAGGTCTCCATCGTCACCGTCTCCTCGCCGTCGAGCACCTCGATTGTCGCGGCGACCCGGTAGTCCGGGTCCGGCTCGAAGTAATCCAGCCCGTCGAAGGCCGCCCGCTCGTCGGGCGGCAGCGGCGACCTCCGGCCGCTGGCGAACTGCTCGTCCTTCCGGTCGCGGTACGAGCGCAACTCCTCGCGCCACGAATCGACGTCGAACTCCATGTCGGAGCGTGGCAACTCGGACGGATAAGCGGCCGGGACCGCCGTTCCGTTCGACACGTCTTTAGGCGAAGACGCGCGACCCCGTGACGTGTCCGCCGATCCCGACTGGCGCCCCATCTTCGGCCACGAGGAGCCGTACGACGAGCAGGTCGACGGCATCGAGACGGCCGTCGACACCGCTCGCGACTCGGGCTTTCTCGCCCTGGAGGGCGCCTGCGGGACCGGCAAGACGATGCTCGCGCTGACCGCGGGACTCCACCTCGTCCGCGACCCCGACTCGTCGTTCGAGCGGGTGGTCGTGCTGACGAGCGTCAAACAGCAGCTCCGGCAGTTCGAGGCGGACCTCGAGACCATCAACGAGAACCTGCCGGACGACTGGCGGTCCGTCTCGGCGATGACGCTCGTCGGCAAGGCCGACGTCTGTCCGTACCGCCTCGCCGGCGCCGGCGGGATCGACGAGACGAACGTTTACGAGCGCTGCGAGGCGCTCCGCGAGCGGACCCGGGGGCTGGCCGAGGAGACGACCGCCGACGCGCTGGCGGCCGACGCCCGGAGCCAGCAGGTCGGGCTGGCCGATTCGGGGAGCGGGGGGCGCGAAGCGTCTCACGAGCGAGCGGGGAGCGGGAGGTCGACCGGAGGGAACCCTCCGAACGGGCAGGCGGCGACCGGCGGGAGCCGCGAGCCAGCGACCCGCGAGCAGAGCGGGGCGACGTACCTCGAGGCGGCCGGCGAGGCGACGCCGTACCCGCCGGAGACGCCCGAGGGCGGCGGCAGCGGCGACGTCGAGTTCTGTCCCTTCTACGCGCAGTACCTCGCGGACCTGCCGGAGGAAGGAGACCCCGCCGAGGCGGTCCCGTTCGACCCGACCGACATGGGGCTCATCGAGAGCGAGGACCTCGTCGCGCTGTCGGCGAGTCACGGTTCCTGCCCGCACTCGGTGATGGGGGCGCTGCTGCCGCACGTCGAGGTCGTGGTCGGCAACTACTACCACGCCTTCGACCCGACGACGGTAGGGTCGTTCACCGGCGCGCTGGTCGACGACGAGACGTTCGTCGTCTGCGACGAGGCGCACATGCTGGAGCCGCGGGTTCGCGACCTGGTCGGCGATAGCGTCTCCGACCGGGCGCTGTCGGACGCCGCCGCGGAGCTCTCGCGTGTCATCCAGCCGCTGGCGGCCGCCGAGGAGGTCGGTGGCGACGCCCGCCGCGGCGGGACCGCCGAGGCCGACGCCGAGGCCGTCCGGGAAGCGCTCGCGGAGACGGACGTCTCGCTCGGCGAGCTGCGCGACGTCCGGCGGTTCCTGACGGCGCTCGGCGAGGAGCTGGACCGGCGGGTCGTCGAGCACCTCGACGCCGAGCGGCCGGGCTGGCGGCGGAACCTGCCCGACCTGAAGGACGACGAGATCCCTCTCCGGGACCCCGAGGAACCGGGTATCGACGAGCTGACGTCGTGGGCCGAGCGCGAGGGGTTCGACGCCCGCATCTGGAGCCGCGCGGAGCCGGTCTGTGCCGCCGTCGCCCACGTCCTCGATACCGTCGAGGAGGCGGACAAGCGCCGCCGGGCGCCGGCTGTCGGCCGGGTACTGTCGGCGTGGTACCGGGCCGACCACACAGACTTCTTCCGGGAGATCCGGCTGGAGCGCACCTGGGACGACGAGCGGCCGGCGGAGTCGTGGCGCCGGGCCTACACCGCCAGTTACGCGCTGCACAACTGCCTGCCGGCCGGCGCCATCGGCGAGCGACTGGGCGAGTTCGGCGGCGGCGTCCTGATGAGCGCGACCCTGGAGCCGCTGGACGTCTTCGCGGAGGTGACCGGCCTCCGGCACCTCGAACGGGAGGCCGACCGGCCGGTCGTCGAGCGGACCTACGGCCTGGAGTTCCCCGCGGACAACCGCGCGTCGTTCGCGCTCGCGGCGCCGAAGTTCACCTACGACAACCGCGAGGACCCCGGCGCGGAGACGACGACGCGGCGCGCCCACGCCCGCGCCATCCGGCAGGTCGCGGCGTCGCCGGGCAACGTCCTCGTGGGGATGCCCTCCTACCGGGAGGCCGAGTGGGCCGCCTCCGTGCTCGCCGACTGCGACAAGGAGGTGCTGGTCGACGCCGCGACGGACGACGTCGCCACGGAGCGGCTCAAACAGGAGTTCTTCGAGGGCGACCCGAAGGTGCTCGTCACCAGCCTCCGCGGCACCCTGACGGAGGGCGTCGACTACCGCGGCGACCGATTGTCGGCGGCGATCGTCTGCGGCGTCCCCATCATTAACACGGCCAGCCCGCGAACGCGGGCGGTCCGGACGGCCTACGACCGGGCGTTCGGAGACGGCTTTCGGTACGCGCTGGCGGTGCCAGCCGTCCGGAAGGCCCGGCAGGCGGTCGGTCGCGTCATCCGCGGGCCCGACGAGCGTGGCGTCCGGGTGCTGTGCGACGAGCGGTACGCCCGCGAGTCGTGGGACAGCGTCCGCGGCCTGCTCGGCGAGGCCGAACGCGGGGAGTTCGACGCCGTCAGCCCCGACATGTTCGACTTCGCCCTTGAGCGGTTCTGGTCGGACGGGTCGTAGCTACAGCACACAAATGTGTCATAGAACGATTGGCACGGAGTTGCTTTCATCGCTGACCGCGTAGTCAGCCGAGAGGATAGCCTGCGAATGGAGTGGGTATCTCGAGTCGGATCGCTCTGTGAGGACCGCAACCCCTCGAAAGCCCTCGCGGCGCTCGAGGTGCCGCGGCTCGCTGCGCTCCTCACTTCGTTGCGGTGCTTGCGTCGCCGGGGCACCGCCGAGCGCCGCTCGCCCTTTCAGTCCGCCAGGGACAGCCGGCCGGAAAGCCGATTTCCTGGTGGACTGAAAGGGCGAGGCCGGCTCCGGGAAGCACGGCGACGTAAGCACCGCAGGGAGCGGAGCGACCGAGGCGCGCAGCGAGCCTATCGCTCCGTTCACCCCGTACCACGAAGTGTGCGATTTGTTCTATGACACCCTCACAGCACCCAGGCGTCTTCGGGGTCGAAGCCGACGGTCACCTCCCCGCCCTCGGGCGGATCGTCGACGGCGACGACCACGCGCCGGCCCTCCCACTGGAGGTGGACGCGGGTGGTCTCGCCGAGGAACTCGGTGTCGAGCACCTCGCCGGTGAGGCGGTTCTCGCCGGCGTCGACCTCGAAGGCCGCCGGCCGGACGCAGAACGCCACGCTCGCGGCTCCGACCGGCGGGAGGCGGAACTCGCGACCTGCGACCCGCACCGCCGACCCCTCCGTTTCGTCTGCAGGTCCCGAGGCGTCGACGACCGACCCCTCGAAGACGTTGTTCTCGCCGAGGAACTCCGCGACGAACCGGCTGGATGGGCGCCGGTACAGCTCGCGGGGCCGGCCGACCTGTTCGAGGCGGCCGTCCGAGAGGACGGCCACGCGGTCCGAAATGGCCAGCGCCTCCGCCTGGTCGTGGGTGACGTACACCGTCGTGACGCCGAGTTCGCGCTGTATCTCCCGGACGTCCCGGCGGAGGCGCTCCCGGAGGCGGGCGTCGAGCGCGCTCATCGGCTCGTCGAGAAGCAGGAGGTCCGGGCCGGGCGCCAGCGCCCGCGCCAGGGCGACCCGCTGCTGTTGGCCGCCCGACAGCTCCGTGGGGTCCCGCGGGCCCATCCCTTCGAGGTCGACCAGCTCCAGCAGCTCCGCGACCCGTTCGTCCGTCGAGACGCCGCCCGGCACCTCGGCGAACCGGAGCCCGTAGCCGACGTTCTCGGCGACGGTCATATGCGGGAATAGCGCGTAGCTCTGGAAGACTAGCCCGACGCCGCGGTCCTCCGGCGGGACGCCCGCCATCGACTCGCCGTCGAAGCGGACCTCGCCGGCGCTGGGCTCCTCGAAGCCTGCCAGCAGCCGCAGGGTGGTCGTCTTCCCGCAGCCGGACGGTCCGACCAGCGTGAAGAACTCGCCGTCCCCGACGGTCGCGGAGAGACCCGCCAGTGCCGTCGTCTCGCCGTAGTGCTTCGAGACGCCGTCCAGCGTCAGTTCCACGCTATTCCCTCCGTCACTCGGTGAACCCTCCGTAGCCGCCGACGCGCTCGATGACGACGAAACTGACGCCGGTGACCACGAGCAGCACCGTCCCCATCGCGGTGGCGGGCCCGAGCGTCCGGTCGGAGAGGTATCGCTCGACTGCGACCGGCATGGTGTAGGCGTCGCTGCCCTCCACGAGGATGACCGTCGCGTTGAACTCGCCGATGCTGACGGCGAAAGCGAAGGCGGCGCCGGCGGCCACCGCGGGCGCCACGAGCGGCAACTCGACGTCGACGAGCGCGCGCGTCCGGGAGGCGCCCAGTGCCCGGGCGGACTCGACCAGCCGGTCGTCCATCGACGACAGCGCCGGCGCAACCGTGCGGACGACGAACGGGTAGGCGCCGACGGCGTGGGCCGCGACGATGGCGACGGCGCCGGTCACCCGGAGCCGGTAGCCAAGCACCTCGGCGCCGAAGACGACGGTCTGCAGCAGGCCGAAGCCGACGACGATGCCCGAGACGGCAAACGGGAGCATCGCCAGCGTGCCGACGACGCGTGCGACCGGCGAGTCGCGGGCCGTCGCCAGCGACACCACGACGCCCATCGGGACGGCCAGCGCCAGCGCCCCGACCGCAAAGACCAGCGAGTTGCGAACGGCGACGTCCGGTTGGGTGCCGACGACGACGTCCCGGCGGGCCAGCAGGAACTCGTACCACCGGAGGGTGAACTCGCCGCCGACGCCCGTGACGCTCGCGAGCAGCATCGAGACGATGGGACCGACGAAGACGACGGCGAGGATGACGCCGTAGCCGGCAACCACGAGCCGCTCGGGGACGGGGACGGCCGATAGCCGCTTGCGGGCCTGCGGTGTGACCCCGCGACTTGTCGCCTGCCGCGTCTCGTAGGAAAGGTACGCGTAGGTCAGCCCCAGCGTGACGACGGCCTCAAGCACCGCCAGCGCGGCGGCCTCCTGTAGCCGCAGGCGGGTGATGCGGTCGTAAACCCACACCTCGACGGTCGCGAGTTCCAGTCCGCCCAGCGCCAGCACGATGGGGAACGACATGAACGTGAAGACGAACACGAGCAGCGCGCTCGTGAGGACGGCCGGCGCGAGTTGCGGCGCCACCACGTCCCGGAAGGCCCGCAGCGGCCCGGCACCGAGGCTGCGCGCCGTCTCGACGGCGCGGCCGTCGATTCCCTCCCAGGCGGCGGCGACGACCCGCGCCACCAGCGGCGCGTTGTAGAAGGCATGGGCGAGGACGATGACCCGCAGCGTGAACAGGAGTTCGACCTTCGACAGTCCCGCCCGTGCGAGCGCCTGGTTCAGCGGGCCGTTGGCGCCGAACATCGCCGCGAAGCCGACCGCGACCATGATGGAGGGCAGCACGAACGGCACGAGCGTCAGCGACCGGACGGTCCGGCGCCCCGGGAACTCGTAGCGGGCCAGCAGGTACGCCCCCGGCAGTCCGAGTGCGAGG
>PXRL01000009.1:118512-142603 GCA_003020965.1 Halobacteriales archaeon QS_4_69_225 | reverse complement strand
CCCTCGAGGTTGCCGGCCAGTTCGTCGTAGTCGAACCGGACCGGGTCCGGGGGCGTCTTCGCCAGCTGCTCGAACTCGTCGTCGAGGTCGGCGTTCTCGACGGCGGGGAACTGGACGTTCCGGACGGCGATCTCGGCCTGTGCCTCGGCGGTGAGCACGAACTCCATCAGGTCGGCGGCCGCCTCGGGGTCGCCGGCGTCCGCAAACCGGGCCATCCCCTCGGGGTTCTCGTAGGCCTGGCCGTCGAGGAAGCCGATCTGGTGCCGCGGGGTGTCGCCGTTGTACACCTGGTCGGTCGAGTACGACACCACCATCGGCGCCTCCTCGGAGAGGTAGGCGTTGTAGGCGTCGTTCCAGGAGCCCAGCACGCGGACGTCGTTGTCCTGCAACTCCGCCCAGTAGTCCAGGTAGCCGTCCTCGCCGAACTCGTGGATCGTCCACAGCAGGAACGCCCGGCCGGGGTCGGACTGCTGGGCGTTCTGGACGATGAGGTCCCCGCGGTTCCGCTCGGCGGTCAGGTCCGCGAACGTCTCGGGTTCGACATCGGTCTCGTCGTAGACGAGGTTCACGTAGCCGGTGTCGTACGGCACCGCTCGTCCCTCTGGGTCGAACCGCAGCGAGTCCCGGACCCGGTCGCTGCCGTCGAGTTCGCCCTCGAGGCCGTCGAACAGCGCCTCGTCGAGCTGTTCGTCGAGTCGGATCAGTTCGTCGACGTTCAGCCCCACGTAGAGGTCGGCCTCGATCTCGGCGCCCTCCTGGGCGCGCTGGATGTACTGGTTGATGCCGCTCTCGGGCACCCGGAACTCGACGGTGACGTCGTCGTCCCGCTGCTCCTCGAAGGCCTCCTTGAGCCACGGGCCGGCCGACTCCTCGCTGTCGACGAACGAGTCGTAGGTCGCGACGGTGACGACGCCGTCGCCCGACTGCCCCGTGTCGCTCACGCAACCCGCCGTCGCCGCGATACCGGCACCGACGCCGGCCACGAAGGTTCGCCGTTTCACTGCCCGATGGTACCCTCCGTGCGTATTTAACCGGCCCGTTCCCGGCCGGAAGACGGGTTCGTCGACCGGTCGAGACGGAACCGCATGGCGACGCCACGGCGACGGTACGTGCTGGCCGGACCGCTCGCGGCCGTCGGGCTCGCGGCGGCGGTCTTGCGGGAGGTCGTCGAGACGATCGAACTGCCGAGCGGCGACACGCGAGCGCCTGACGGTCAGGCGACCGTCTCCATCTCCCGCTCCAGCTCCCGCAGCTGCTCGATGCGCTTCTCGGTCGGCGGGTGGGTCCGCGCCAGCCGGCCGACGATCCCCGTCGAGATGGGGATGATGAAGAAGGCGTTCATCTCGGCCTGTTCGCGGAGGTCCTCCTCGGGGACGCGGTCCATCCGGCCGGAGATGGTCGCCAGCGCCGACGCCAGCGCGGACGGCTGGCCGGTGATGGTCGCGGCGCCGCTGTCGGCGGCGAACTCCCGGTACCGCGACAGCGCCCGGATGAGCAGGAACGATACCACCCACACGACCAGCGAGACAACGATGGCAACGACGACTGGCGCCCCGTTCCGGTTGCGGCCGCCGAACAGCCACCCGAACCGGACGACGAGAAAGGCGATCGTCGAGAGAAACGACGCGATGGTCATCACCGCGACGTCGCGGTTCTTGACGTGGGCCAGCTCGTGGGCGAGGACGCCCTCCAGCTCCTCGCTGTCGAGGGCGTCCAGCAGGCCGGTCGTCACGCAGACGACGGCGCTGTCCGGCGACCGGCCGGTCGCGAAGGCGTTCGGCGTCCGGCTGTCGGCGACGGCCACGTCCGGCTTCGGCAGGTCCGCCTGCTGGCTGAGCCGCCCCACCCGGTCGTGCAGCCCGGGATACTCGCTGGCCTCGACGCGGCTGGCGCCCATCGACCGCAGCGCGAGCTTGTCGCTGAAGAAGTACTGCACCAGCGAGAACGACCCCAGCAGGACGACCGGTATCAGCAGGTTCTCGAAGTAGGCCGTCAGTACCCCCACGAAGACGACGTACAGCCCGAACAGGAGGAGTATCGTCAGCGCCATCCGGGCCCGGAGCCCCCAGTCGGTCTGCCACTGCATATCCACGAGTTCGGGCCGGACGGGCTTAAGATGTGCGCGGTCGCCGCTCGGTAGCCAACCGCCGGCTCCTGGGGTTACATGTGACGCAACATGTATACCCGGTCGGACGTAATCTCCCGCTGATGGCAACCGATGACACCGCCCGGGAGACGGCGGTGAACGACAGCGGGATGGTCACCGTCCCGGCCGAGGTCCGTCGGCAACTGGACCTCGGTCCCGGGGACAAGCTCCGATGGCAGGTCTCCGAGTCGGACGAGTTGCACGTCGAGGTCATCCACCAGCGGGAGGGCGTCTTCGACGACTTCGAACCGGTCGACGGAGGCAAAACCGACGCCGTCGCGGCCGAACGGGAGTTCGGCGCCGAGCGGTGAGAGCGCTCCTCGACACGAACGTCCTCTTTGCCGCCGCGAGCGCCCGTGACCGGTATCACGACCGCGCCAGTGCCATCGTCTCCGGCATCGACAGCAGTGAGCTTCCGTCGGCGCTGATAACCGACTACGTCGTCGGGGAGACGATGAACCTGACCCGCGAGCGGCTCGGCTCCGGGGTCGCTACCGACCTCCTCGACCGACTGACCGAGGGTGCACAGTTCGAGGTTGTCCACACCGCACAGGCCGATTTTACCGCTGCGACGGCTCTCTTCCGGACGTATCCGGAGTTATCGTTCGTCGACGCGACGCTCGCGGCCTACGCCGACCGGCAGGGGGTCGAAATCTGCTATTCTTTCGATGACGACCTCGACGTCGTCCCGGAATTGACACGGCTCGACACGGCGACCGACCCTCGCTCGGGGACTCGGTGACCCGTCGGGATGGGAGTCTTGCGGCTCCCGGGCCGCTCCGGTGCTGTCCTCGCCGGCGTCCGCCGGCTCGGTGCTGTCCTCGCGGCTCCCGGGCCGCTCTGGTCCCTTCCTCGCGGCTACCAGGCCGCTACGGTCCCGTCCTTGCGCGGTTCGGTCGCGCCGGAGACCCGCTCGTCGCGGCTGCGGACCACCTGTGCGCCGCCGAACATCCCCGGCAGCAGCACCTCGAGGTCGTGGCCGCGGCGCCGGAGGCCGTTCTGGACGCTCGCCGGGGTGCGGGCCTCGACGGCCAATCGGCCGTCCTCGCGGTAGCGCCAGCGGGGCCGATCCAGCGCGGCCTGCAGCGACAGGCCGTCGTCGAGCACGCCGACGAGCGTCTGGAGGTGACCCTGCGGCTGCATGTAGCCGCCCATCACGCCGAAGGCCGACCAGTCGTCGGGGCCGCGCTCCAGAACTCCGGGGATGAGCGTGTGGAACGGCCGCTTGCCGGGTTCCAGGCGGTTCGGGTGATCGTCGGACAGCGAGAAAGAGGCCCCGCGGTTCTGCAGCGCGATGCCGGTATCGCCGGCGACCAGCCCGCTGCCGAACCCCGCAAAGCGGGAGTTGATGTACGAGACCACGTTGCCCTCGTCGTCGGCGGCACAGAGGAGCACGGTGTCGGCGTCCTCGGGGACGTTCGGGTCCCGAGGGTCGGTGGGACCGCGTCCCGCGCTATCCTCGGCGTTCGTGCCCGGTACGCCGAAACTCACGTCCGACGCCTCGGGGCCGATTCCGGCGGCCCGCTTTTCGGCCCACTCCGTCGACCCGAGCGGCGGCACCTCCTCGAACTCCGGGTCGGTGATGTGACGGTGGCCGTCGTGGAAGGCGCGCTTCATCGCCTCCGCGAGGTAGTGGATGCGGGCCGCCGACCCCGGTTCGTGGTCGCGGGCGCCGACGGCCTCGGCGACGTTCAGCGCCTCCAGAGCGACGAGCCCCTGGTTGTTCGGCGGCAGTTCGTACACCTCCGCGCCGGCGTAGGTCGTCGAGACGGGGTCGGGAAACTCGGCCTCGAAGTCCGCCAGGTCGTCGACGGTCAGGAAGCCGCCGGCGGCCTGCACCTCCTCGGCGATGGCCTCGGCGATGTGGCCCTCGTAGACGACGTCGGCGCCCTCCGCCGCGATGGCCCGCAGCGACTCGCCGAGCTTCTCCAGGCGGACGGTCTCACCCGGGTCGGGCGCCCGCTCGCCGTCGACGAGGTACGCCTCGCGGGCGTGCTCGGAGTCGAACAGCGCCTCCGCCTGCGTCCAGGCGTCGGCCACGACCGCCGAGGCCGGGTACCCCTCCGTCGCGTACTCGATCGCAGGTTCGAGGACGTCCGCGAGCGACCGCCGGCCGAACTCCCGGACGGTCGCCTCCCAGCCGCGGGCGGTACCGGGAACGGTGACGGCGTGAGGGCCGACCTCGGGCATCGTCGCCTCGGCGGGGTCGACGCCCCGATCGTCGGCGACGGCCGCCCGGACCCGCTCCCGGGTGGCGTCCGCCGGCGCCGGCCCGCAGGCCCGCATCGCGCCGACCTCGCCGTCGGCGTCGCGGTACAGCATGAAGACGTCGCCGCCCAGCCCCGTCGAGGTGGGCTCGACGACGTTCAGCGCGGCGGCGGTGGCGACGGCGGCGTCGAAGGCGTTGCCGCCGTCCCGCAGCGTCCGCAGGCCGGCCTGGGCGGCCAGCGGCTGGCTCGTGGCGACGGCGCCGTTCGGCGCGCGGACGGTCGAGCGCCGGGACCCGAACTCGTCGACGATGGGATTCTCCATGCCGGCGTATGGGCCGGCGGGGACATAGGACCGGCGGCCGCCGGGCCGCGGTCGTTTCCACTTTCACCGGCGTGTTGACGACGTCCCGCCGGGTCGGATTCCGGCGGCTCGGCACCGCTGGCGGGCCGCAGGCGCCGTCGGACGGCCGCCCGCCCGACGGACGCGATACGCACGCCGTCCGGCAGTTCCGCGGAAGGTGCCAGTTTCACCGTGGCCCCGAAGTCGATTGATTACACTTCCCCGGCTGGTGAGGAATATGCGCCTCGAAGCGACGGCGGACGGGAGCGGGCCGGCCGACACCCGGCGGGTCGTCGTCAACGCCGACGACCCGACCGCGAGGTGGCGGTGGCGCTGTCCGAACCGTCACTGCGACTGGGAGCCGACGAACAGCCACATCTGGTGTGCGACCTGCGCCTCGATGCACGGCGTCGACCCGGAGTACTGGGAGCTGCTGGACACGAAGACGGGCGAGCGGGTCCCGTGGGGGGCCGTCGAGTTCCGATGAGTCTCCGGGAGGCCCTGCTGGCCCGGGTCGGGGCGGTGCTCGTGGCCGCCGCGGTCCCGCTGTCGACGCTCGCCGTCGTCGGCCTCGTGGAGGCGCTCGTGACGGTGCCGTCGGTCGCCGTCGCCGGGACCGCCGTCCGACCGACCGAGGCCGTCGCCGCCGCCGCGGTCTGGCGGCTGGCGAGCCGGCTCTACCGGCTCAACGCCGTCGAGGGCGGCTCCGGTGGGTGAAACGGTCGTTTGACGTTCCGCAAGGCCGACACCCCGTCCGCCCCCTCCTCGGTTATGGACCCGCAACGACGCACCCTGCTTTCGGCCGCCGCGGCGGCCGCGGGAGCCGTCGCCGGGACAGCCGGCTGCACCGGCCGCACGCCCGGCGGCCGGAGCGACGACCGCGACCTGCCGGACGACTGCCCGACCACGCAGGACCTCGACGTCGAGTGGCCCGCCGAGCTGACCGAGCCGTCCGTCGAGACGTTCGTCGAGTCCTACGAGAACACTTACTACCGCGAGGTCGTCGTCGGCTACGAGCCGACCACGGCGATCGACGAGTACGGCCTGGAGACAGTCGTGACCGACGGCCCGACCGCCGTCGACGACGGCTACGAGGTCGTTCTCTCCGGCGACGGCGGCGTTTTCGAGCCCGGCCTCCACGTGCGGGCGGAGCCGGGCGATCCGCCGACCGACGCCGACGTCGTGCCGTTCGGCGAGGTGTCGGATAGGGCCATCCGGGGCGTCCTCGAAACCGCCGCCGAGGAGGGCAGCGCAGCGGCCCGGCCCGGACCGTCCGCCCCCCGCGACCGGGTGGACGAGATCGTCGAACGCATCGCAGCACTGTCGGGCGACGTCGACACGCTCGACGGCCCTGGAGATTCGAGCACGCTCTACGTCGACGTCGGCGGGACGACCGTCGAACTCACCGTCCGGGCGGACCAGTACCACGGCGACTACTGGTGGATCGCACAGTACTACGTCGACGAACACGTCGTCCGGCGGCTCGAGGACGACGAGGGGGACCCTCGGGACGGCGACCTGCTGGAGTGCCGCCGGGACGCGTAGTGGCCGGGAGAAGGACCCTCGCGCGTCCCGACTGGACCGAGTACGGAGCGGGAGGCGTCCGCAGAGTCCGGTCACGCCGTCCCGGGTATCCCGGCGTCTCCCTCGGGTATCCGGAAGGTGAGTGTCGTCCCCGCGTCGGTCGTGTCGACGGCTATCTTGCCGCCGCTCTGCGTGACGAGCATCCGGATCATCCAGACGCCGGTTCCGCGACCGTGACTCAGCGGCGTCTCCTCGCCGGTTTCCAGCACCGAGGCCTCGATGTCCGGCATCTCCGGCCCGTCGCTGGCGACCTCGATCTCGACCCAGTCGTCGTCGGCGGCGGCCGCGACGGTGACCTCCGGCCGGCCGTCCGTCACCGCTTCGACCGCGTTGTCGATCGCCTCGTCGATCGCGCCGCCGACGGCGACCGGGACGGCGCCGGGCGACGTCTCCGGCAGCGACGCGGTGATCTCCGCCTCCGGGTGGGCTTCCTGCTGTCTGCCGACCGTCTCGGTCACCAGCGACTCGACCGCGACGGTCCGGTACTCCGACCGGTCCCGCTCGACCAGCTTCTGGACGCGGGACAGTTTGTCCGCCATCTCGTGCCAGGAGTTCAGAATCCGCCGGACCCGCCGGGCGTGGGACCCGCGCTCGTCGGGGTCCGTCGCCGCGGCCAGCTGCTCCGTCCACCCGCGGAGCTTCGTCACGTCGTTGCGGACGTTGTGCCGGATGATCCGTTGCAGCACCTGCAGGTGCTGTCGTCGTCGCCGCCGGGCGGTGATGTCGCGGCCCTCGACGACGATCAGCGACGCGTCGCCGGCGTCGTCGACCGGCCTCGCCGAGAAGTCGATCGTCCTGAGGCCGTCGGCTCCCTGGACGTTCGTCTCGTACCGGACGGACTCCCCGTCCGTGGCCCGGTCGAGCGCGTCGTGGACCCGCTCGTGGACCGCCTCCGAGTGGGTCCACCACGAAACGTCCGGGAACGGGCGGCCGACCACCTTCTCGCGGTCGAGCCCTCCGAACCTGAGGGCGGTGTCGTTTATCGCTGCCACCGTCTTGTCCGGCCGCAGGAGCCCGGTGAACTGGAAGGTGTCGTCGAACACCGACCGGTACCGGCGGGTCGTCTGCCGGAGGCTGACCGAGTAGTAGCCGGCGACGAAGGACAGCGCCGCCACGGCGCCGATGGTGACGAGGGTCTGGAAGACGGGTTCCGGCGGGGTCCGCCCCTCGACGACCTGCGCGCCGACCGTCAGCAGCGCCAGCACGCCGCCGGCGACCCCCCCGGCGGCGGTCCACCGGCCCACCGACCGCTTCAGCTCCTCGAGCAGGTCGGCCCGCTCCAGCCACCAGCCGGCGTACATCAGCGCACACGCGAAACCGCCGTCGAGCGCCAGCGCGACCGCGGGCCCGACCACCCCGTCGACCTCGCTCACCTCCCGGAGGTGGTGGCCGACGGAGGCGACGAGTAGGGTCGTCCCGATCGCGCCGACCGCCAGCGACCCGCGGTTCCGTGCCACAGTACACGTACACCCAGCACATATAAATCTCTGCGGGCCCCCTCAGGCGTCGACACCCCGGCCCCGCGGTCGCGTCGGTCGTCGCCCGTCCTGCGTCCGTCGCGCGCCCGGTCGTGGAGTCGACGCGCGGCCCGACCTCACGAACAACAGTTTAGTCGGTCGGCGACAAGAGACGGGCATGTTCTGGCGGCGCCGACGTGACCTGGAGGGCGGCAAGGAGCTGGGCGTCTGGCTGCTCGACGACGACGGGACCGTCCGCGAGGAGCTGTACGTCGAGTCGCACGAGTACCGCGGCGGCGACTTCGACGTGTACACCGCCTCGCCGGACGGCGAGTGGACCCACCTGGGGTCCTTCGAGACGGCCGCCGAGGGGTTCGACGCGGCGCTCGCCCACGTCGAGGAAAGCGACCACCCGCTGGAGGGGCCGTGAGCAGCGTCTCCCTCGGTATCTGACGACCGCCGGCCTGCTCGCCGGTCTCCCCGCCTTCGTCGGCGTCTACCGCGACGCCGGGCGGCGTGGACTGTCCCCGAAAGGACGGCTATCGCCGGCGGTCGGCTCGGCCGCCGGGTGCGTCGGGGCGTTTTTCTCCCTCGCGCGTCCGGCGACGGACTGCGGTACGTATACTGGGGTGATCGAGTCGAAGACGATCACAGTCTCGCCGTACGAGTGGTTGGCGGCAAGAATCGCGACCGAACTCGTGAGCTGTGTTCCCGTCGGCGGCACGTACCTCGCCGGGATCAGCTACCGGTCGCGCCCCGCGTGAGCGGTCGGCGGCGGGTCGCCCGCCGCTCGGACGCGCCGTTTAACCCGCTCGGCCGAGTAGAACCGTCGATGAGTACCGGTTCCGGCTCCGGCGAGTTCTGTCCGCGGTGCGGCGACGCCGTCGAGCGCCCGCCGGACGTCGACCTTCCCGGTGCCGCCGACCACGCCGTGCTGTGCGACGACTGCTACTTCGAGGAGTTCGACCTCGTCGACGCCCCCGAGCGGATCGAGGTGCGGGTCTGCAGCCGGTGTGGCGCCGTCCACCGCGGCAACCGGTGGGTCGACGTCGACGCCCGCGACTACACCGACGTCGCCGTCGAGGAGACCGCCGACCGGCTGGGCGTCCACGTCGACGCGGCCGGCGTCGAGTGGGGCGTCGAGCCGGAGCAGGTCGACCCCAACACCATCCGGATGCACTGTGCGTTCACCGGCATCGTCCGGGAGACGCCGGTGTCCGAGGAGGCCACCGTGCCGGTGTACGTCGCCCGCCAGACCTGCGACCGCTGCGGCCGCATCGCCGGCGACTACTACGCGGCGATCGTCCAGTTGCGGGCCAGCGACCGGACGCCGACCCCCGCCGAGACCGACCGCGCCGTCGACATCGCCGAGTCGTACGTCGCCGACCGCGAGGCGACGGGCGACCGCGACGCCTTCATCACCGAGACGACCCGCACCGACGACGGCCTCGACCTGAAGCTGTCGACGACCCAGATCGGCCAGGGCGTCGCCAAGCGCGTCGTCGAGGAACTCGGCGGGTCGGTGTCGGAGGCGCCGACGCTCGTCACCGAGGACGAGGACGGCGACGAGGTCTATCGGGTGACGTTCACCGTCCGGCTGCCGCCGTACACCCCCGGCGACGTCGTCGATCTCGACGACAGCGACGGACCGGTCCTGGTGACGAGCGCCCGCGGCAACCTGAAGGGCCGCCGGCTGGCGACCGGCGACCGCTACGAGGCCGACTTCGAGGCGGGCATCGACCCCGACGCCCGCAAGATCGGCGAGCGCGACGACGCCGAGCCGACGACGCTGGTCGCCGTCACGGACGACCACGCCGTCCAGGTGCTGGACCCCGAGACCTACGAGTCGGTGACCGTCCCCCGGCCGGACTACCTCGATTCCGACGCCGAGGAGGTACCGGTGCTGAAACACCGCAACGGGCTGCACGTCCTGCCGGAGGAATGACCGACCACACCGACGACGGCGATCCCGGCGACGATACCGACACCACGGACACCACGGACACTGCGGACACCGCGACGACCGACCTCGCCGCCGTCGTCCCGAAGCCCCGGACCGAGGCGGTCATCGACGCGCTGCGCGCCGAGGGCGTCTACGACCCGACCCGGAGCGTCGCGGCCTACGACGACGACGACCGGGTGGCGGTCCCCGTCGCCGAACCGCCCGCCGAGACCGACGCCACCGTCGAGGCCGTCGACCTGCCGCCCCGGGAGCGCGGTCTCGAGGACCTGCTGGCCGAGCGGGGGTTCGCGCCCGCCGAAATCGAGGCCGCTCCCTCCTCGTGGGCCGTCGTCGGTAGCGTCGTGCTGGCGGACTTCGGCGACGTCTCGGCCGACGGCACGCTGTCCGAGGAGCGCCGCGAGGCGGTCGGCGAGGCGCTCTTGGAGCTGCACGGCGACGCCGACACCGTCCTCGCTCGCGGCGACATCTCGGGCACCCGACGGGACCCGGCGACGGAGGTCGTCGCCGGGACCGGCGAGACCGAGACCGTCCACGTCGAACACGGCACGCGGTACGCCCTGGACCTCTCGACGGTGATGTTCTCGCCGGGCAACGAGGCCGAGCGTGCCCGGATAGGCGAGGTCGTCGAGTCCGGCGAGCGGGTCTTCGACGCCTTCGCCGGCGTGGGTCACTTCGCGCTGCCGATGGCGCGGGCCGGCGCCGAGGTGACCGCCGCGGAACTCGACCCCGAGGCCTACCGGCTGCTGGTCGAGAACGCGCGGCTGAACGACGTTTCGGACCGCTTGCGACCGGTGCTGGGCGACTGCCGGGACGTCGAGACGACCGCCGACCGGGTCGTGATGGGCCACCACGAGGCCCACGAGCGGCTCGACCCGGCGCTGGCGGCGCTCGTCGCCGGCGGAACCGTCCACCTCCACGAGGCGACGCCGGAGCCGCTGTTCCCCGACCGACCGCTGGAGCGGCTCCGGTCGGCGGCCGCCGACGCCGGCCGCGAGGTCGAGCCGCTCGACGCGCGGGTCCTGGAGGAACACAGCCCCGGCGTCGTCCACGGTGTCGTCGACGCGCGGGTCGACTGACGGGTCGGGCGTCGAGACAGCCGTGTTTAGTTACGCGAGAGCCGGCCGGTCAGCCGACCTGGGTGGGAGCTCGACCGGGGCCGACCGCTCGCGCAGCGAGGCGAAGGAGGCCTCGGAACGAAGCGAGCGGGAGGAGCGACGCACGGAGCGACGACACGCGAGCACAGCGAGGCCGAACGAGCGCAGCGAAGGAGGCCTCGGAACGAAGCGAGCGGGAGGAGCGACGCACGGAGCGACGACACGCGAGCACAGCGAGGCCGAACGAGCGCAGCGAGCCGTGAGCCGCAGCCCGCCAGCGGGAGGGGGCGTCCGCAAACGCCACCGTCACCGCCGAAGCGCGCTACTCCCTCCTCACCAAACACCATCGCCGAGACGCCCCGGGTAGCTTTGTACCTGCCGCCCGAGGAAGGGGTATGTACGTCGATTGCGGTACGCTCATCGACGGCGCCGGCGAGGTGATCGAGGACGCGCGGCTGCGGGTGACCGACGGCGAGGTAGCGGCGATCGGACCCGCCGAGGACGTCGCCGCCGACGGCGAGCGGGTCGACCACTCCGGGGAGGTCGTCGCGCCGGGGTTCGTCGACGCCCACGTCCACATCCAGGGGCTGCGGACGATGGACCCGACCGACTGGGTGCTGGCCGACGACGCCGCCTGCGCCGCGCGGGCGACCGTCGACTGCCGGCGGCTGCTGGAGGCCGGCTTCACCAGCGTCCGCGACGTCGGCAGCTCCGTCGGGCTCGGCCTCCGGGAGGCGATCGAGGGCGGCGACGTCGCCGGCCCCCGGATCTACACCAGCGGCCGCGCCATCAGCCAGACCGGCGGTCACGGCGACGCCCACTTCCTACCGTACGAGTGGACGGAAGGCGACGGCTTCGGGGCGACGACGGCCGACGGCGTCGCCGAGTGCCGCAGGACCGCCCGCAGGCGGCTCCGCGAGGGCGTCGATTGTCTGAAGATCATGACCACCGGCGGCGTCCTCTCCGAACGGGACGCCCCCGAGCACCCGCAGTTCACCGATGAGGAGATCGGCGCACTCACACAGGAGGCCCACCGCGCCGACGTGCCGGTTGCCAGCCACGCCCAAGGGACCGAGGGAGTCGTCGCGGCGCTGGAAAACGGCGTCGACACCATCGAACACGGCTTCTACCTCGACGAGCGGGCGATCGACCTGCTGCAAGAGACCGACGCGACGCTGGTACCGACGCTGGCCATCATGGCCCGCATCGTCGAGGCCGGCGACGAACACGGCGTCCCCGACTACGGCCGCCGGAAGGCCGAGAAAGCGTACGAGGCCCACGTCGAGTCGGTCCGGCGGGCCCACGAGGCCGGCGTCCCGATAGCCGCGGGGACGGACTTCATCGGCCCGCCGCTGGTCCCTCACGGCGACAACGCCCTCGAGATGGAGCTACTGGTCGAGGAGATCGGCCTCTCGCCGCTCGAAGCCGTCGAGGCGGCCACCGGCGTCGCCGGCCGCACCCTCCCGGACGACGTCGGCGCGCTCCGGCCCGGCGCCCGGGCGGACCTGGTCGCGCTGGCGGCCGACCCCCGGGACGACATCGGCGCCGTCCGCGAGGTGGCGGCCGTCTACCGCCGCGGCGAGCGGGTCGTCGGCGGGGCGAGCGATTTATGACAGCGGCCCGACAACGTCCGACATGGACAGACAGAAGTTCTTCGCGCTGTTCTTCGCGCTGCTGATGATGACGTCGATGGTCGCCTACGCGGCCTCGTTCTTCTAGCCGTCGCCCCAGACGTCCGACAGGGGGTGGTCGTCGAGGTCGTCGGCGTCGTCGATGCCGTCCGACCGCGAGGACCGCGAGCGCGAGCGCGACCGTGATCGTGACCGTCGGCCGCCCCGTTCCCGGCCATCCGCGGAGCCGCCCGCGACGTCGACGGCCGTCTCGAACGACGGCAGCGCCGGCCGTTCCATGCGGTCGACCTGTGCGGCGAACCAGTCGGGGGTGTCGCCGCGGGCCCGCTCGAAGAGATCCAGCAGCGACGAGTCCGCGAGGTACGTCGCCCCGTGGTCGTCGGGCGCCCGCACCACGCGGCCGCAGGCCTGGATCACCGTCCGCAGCGCCGTCCGGTAGTACCACCCCCAGGCGCCGTCCTCGAGCCGCCGTGCGACCCGGGAGTCGTTCGTGTTGGGGTACGGCGCCTTGCAGAGCACCTGCCACCGGCAGCGGTCGCCCTCGAGGTCCAGTGCCTCCTCCATCTTCACGGAGACGAAGACGTCGGGGTCGTCGCTCCGCTTCCAGCCGGCGAGTGCCGCGTCGCGGGTCTCGCTGTCGTGGCCCCGGACGCGGCCGCCGACGCCGAACTCCCCGAGCAGGTCGCGGAGCCGGTCGGCGATGTCGTAGGAGTGAGCGTGTATCAGCCCCTTCTCGTCGTCGTGTCTCGCCATCAGCCGGACGACCGTCCGGGCGACGGCCGGCAGCGTCTCCTCGCGGCGCTCGTAGGTCATCTTTCCCTGTGTGACGTCGTACAGCGGGCGGTGCTCGACCGGGAACGTGTGGGGGACGTCCACCAGCGCGACGTCGTCGGGGTCGAGGCCGGCGCCGCGGCAGAACGCCGCCTTGTCGAGGATGGTCGCCGACAGCAGCGCGAACCGCCGGCCGCGGTCCCAGACGGTGTGGTGGAGGTAGCGGGCGGGGTCCAGCGGCTTGACCGTCACCGCCCCCGTCTCTCGCCGGTCGGCGACCCACGTCGTCGGGCTGTCGGAATCGCGCAGGTCCTCGAGGAACCACTCCAGCTCGCGAACGAGCTCCGCCAGCCGGTCGCGCTCTCCGACCTCCGCGGGCGACAGCTCGGCCTTGCTCCGTAGCTCCGTCTGCCGCCGCTCGCAGACGGTCGTCAGCCGCTCGGTGTACCCCTCGACGTCCGAGAGGTCCGCGACGTCGGGCGGCTCGCAGGCGTCCCACACCGGCACCGTCGACGGCGACAGCTCGATGGTCGCGTACATCTCGGCCCACTCCGCCAGCCCGTGGGCCTCGTCGACGACGACGACATCGCGCGTGCCGAAGACGTCGCTGCCGGCCGTCCGCATGAAGTACGCAAGCGTCATCGCCGCGACCGGACGGCTCGAGG
Source organism: Halobacteriales archaeon QS_4_69_225 (assembly GCA_003020965.1). Classification (GTDB taxonomy): domain Archaea; phylum Halobacteriota; class Halobacteria; order Halobacteriales; family Haloarculaceae; genus Natronomonas. The sequence continues at coordinate 128,742 of PXRL01000009.1, read as the reverse complement.
CGATGGCGCGGTCGGAGAAGTACGGACAGCGGTGCTCGACGGGGCAGTCGAAGCCCCGCTCGCGGGCGCAGGGCGCCCGGTCGACCGGCGTGTCCGTCTCCCCCGGCAGGATGCAGTCGTAGTTGGACTTCCCCCGGATGACGCTGAGGTCCTCGAGCAGGTCGTCGCCGGCGACGTCGTCCAGCTGCGACACCTGCGGCGTCGTGTAGTAGGCGCCGACGGGCTCGGTCGGGGCGGCCGCGCCGGCCCGGCGGGCGCAGCCGGCGACCGCCCGCGCCAGCAACGACTTGCCGCTGCCGGTCGGCGCCCGCACCAACACGACGTCGTTGCCGGCCTCGAAGGCCGCCCGAATGTCTTCGAGCGCCCGCCGCTGTGCGCCCCGAAACGAGGGGGCGGGAAACTCCTCGACGATGCGCGACGGGTCCACACCGGACCGAGCGACGGAACGGCCCTAAACCCACCGGCTCCCGGCGCTCTCGGCGAACCCCGGCGACGTAAGCACTGCAGGGCGCAACGCGCCCGAAGCGCGCAACGAGCCGCGGGAGTCGAGAGCGCCGAGGGCTTTCTCAACCCGGAATCTCTTATGCGAACACGACCCTCCTACGGTCGGTCCTCGCCCAGCGCGGCGACGTCGGCCGGCGCCGGCTCCTCGGGTAGCGCCTCGATGCAATCGAAGCAGAGGAAGAACTCGCTGCCGTCGTCGAACTCCAGGGTCATGCCGCCGGTGCCGTCGGGGTCCGACGACCAGATGCCGGCGATGCCGCCGCCGATCGACACCTCCGTCTCGCAGACGTCACAGGGGTCGCCGCTCATGGCCGTCGTAGCGGCTCGACGAGGAAAAGCCGCCGGGGCTCACGCCGGGGGGTTCACCGCGAGCCCGTCGGCGACCAACGGGACCGCGAGCAGCGAGCCGGTGGCCATCGCCGCCCAGACGGGGACGGACGAGAGCTGGCCGACGAGCCAGGCGGCGAGCAGGACGAGAAGCATCGACCCCAGCAGGAGGTCGTACCGGGAGAGCCGGGCGGGGTCGACCGGCTGTGGTTCGTCCGGCGAGGACGGACGGGCGGTACCGGGGCTGTTGCTGTTTGGCTGGCGCTCCGCCATCGAAGTCACCTCTACACAAACCTGACGGCGTCGTTCGACAAAAAGGTTGCCCCGAAATAGTATCGAAACCGAGGTGTTATATTCTCGTATCACACCGGAATATCTGACCGCGGTTCGGGGTCACGTTACCCGCGGTTTTCGAGGGTGGGAGCGCGCACGATAACACACCACATGCCGACGCGACGGAAGCCGCGGCGGCCACCGTCCCGCGGGACGTCGACGACATCGGATGGGATTAAAAGCCGGGGGGCCCTGGGTGACGACATGCGCGTACTCGTGACGGGCGCGACGGGGTTCGTCGGCGACCGGCTCGTCTCGGCGCTCCGTGCGGCCGGCAACGACGTGGTGGTGCTGGTCGGCGACGCCGACCGCTACGACCCGCCCGCCGGCGTCGAGGTCCGCCGGGCGGACCTGCTGGACCCGCCGGTGTCGCTGCCGTCGGTCGACGCCGCCTTCTACCTCGCCCGCGCCGGGCGGCGCGACGCCGACGACCGGGATCGCCTGGCGGCCCGGAGCTTCGTCGACGCCGCCGCCGACGCCGGCGTCGACCGGGTCATCTATCTCGCCCGCGCCGGCGCCCGCACGGCGTCGGCGCCGGCCGCCCGCCGCGAAGTCGAACACATTCTCGACGGCGGCGACCACGACCTGACGACCCTGCGGACGGCGGCCGTCGTCGGGGCCGGGTCGACGACCTTCGGGCTCATCCGGCAGATCGCCGGGCGGCTGCCGGTGATACTGACGCCGGGGTGGGTCCGGACCGACCGCCAGCCCATCTACGTCGACGACCTGCTGGAGTACCTCCTCGGGGTGCTGGAGGCGCCGGCCACCCGGAACGACAGCTTCGAGGTCGGCGGCCCGGACGTGTTGACCTACGAGACGATGCTGGAGCGGACCGCGGAAATCGTCGCCGGCCGGCGGGTACCGGTCGTCCCGGTGCCGGTAACGTCGCCGCGGCTGTCGGCCGGCTGGCTGTGGCTGGTGACGGACGTCTCGCTGTCGGCCGCCCGGTCGACGGTCGCCGACCTCCGGAACACGGTCGTCGTCGCCGACGACAGCATCCGCCGACACGTCGACGTCGAGCTCACGCCGTTCGACGAGGCCGTCCGGGCCGTCGTCGACGGCCGACCGACCGCGACCGCCGCTCCCGCGGCAGGTGAGGCGTAGATGCGGCCCGACTACGGCGAGACGTGGGCCTACGAGAGCATCATCGGGGCGCTGCCGGGGATCGACCTCTCGCGGGCGGAGGCCGTCGCCATCCAGCTGGTCTTCTTCGAGACGGCCATCGTCGCCCTGGCGTGGTACTACGGGCTCTGGCAGGCGGCGCTGGCGGGGACGGCGGCCGTCGTCATCGCCGCGGTCGGGAGCCTGGAGATGCTCCGCATCAGCCGGGCCGCCCGGGCCTCCGAGTCGCCCGAGCCGTACCGCCAGCTCCTGTTCAGCTCCAACATCGAGGTGGTACTCGGGGTGCTGGCGTTCATCGCCCTGGTGACGCACCTGTTCGTCTTCGACCCGCAGAGCGGCGGCCGGCTCGTCGAGCGGCTGTTCGGCCCCGACCCGCCCGTGCTGGTCGTCTACCTGATGCTGCTCGTGCTGTGGGACCTCTGTTACCGCATCGGCACCGGCTGGTGGGCGTCGGTCGTCGGGCTGTGGCGGTCGGCCCGCTACCGCTTCACGCCCGAGACGGCCGCCACCCTGCGACAGGCCGACCGCGAGACGATCCTGTTCGCGGGCGTCCAGCTACTGTTGGTGCCGTTCCTGCTCGACCACCAGGTGCTGCTGGCGGCCCTCGTCGGCCACGTCGCGGCGGTGGCCGCCGTCACCGGGACGTCGCTGCTGCTGTTGCGGTCCCGGGAGACCGGCTGACGGCCGTCGCTACTCCGACTGAATCCGCTTGAACTGGTCGAGAAGCGCTTCCGCCGACTCCCCCGAGTCGTACTCCAGTTCCCCCTCGTACTCCGTGCGGTCGTCGTCGAAGGACGCGTCCACGCTCGAGGCCTTCTCCTCGCGGCGCTCGTGTTCGTCCTCGTCATAGGCACCCATTGACATGGTAACGACAGATGACTAACGAACTCCGGGTAATCAATGTATCGCGGATGATGCCCGGTGGTTTATGTGATGGTCGCCGAGCACAACCGCTAAACGACGCGGCCTGCTACCGGAACCGTGGCTGGTCCCCTCCGATTCCGCCGGTCGGACGAGACGTGGACGGACGACCGGATCGACGCGGAGCTGCTCGCGCCGCTGGAGTCGTCGTTCGGCGCGCGGCTCGAAGACCCCTGGTTTCGCGTCGCCGACGACCGCTACGAGACCTGCCGGCTGGAGATGGACAACGGCGACCTCGCGCTGTTCTGCTACCGGCCGGGGCGGGCCTACTGGCTCGGCAACACCGAGACACCGGAGCCGCTGTGGCGGACCGAGAAGGTGACGTTCGGGGAGGCGCCGTACGCCGTCTCCCGGTGGGCCCAGCGGGAACTCACCGCCCGCGTCGAACTCACCGACCCGTGGCTCGCCGCCTTCGGGTACGTCACCTGGTTTTTCCTGCCGGTGTTCTGCTCGAAGGACGGCCGGAACACCACGCGGCGGTTCTTCGCCGAGGACGCCGCCGGCTTCCCCGACGCGACCCGCGAGGAGGGCCTCGACTTCTACGAGTCGCTGCTGTCGACGGGCGTGCTGGACGCCCACCGGTACACGATGGCCGCGAAGCTCGGCACCTCCGACGGCTACGACGTCGGCCGGATGCGGGCGACGATGGCGGAGTTCACGGTCGCGAAGCTGTTGACCGACGCTGGCCTCGACTTCGAGCCGGAGGTCGAGCAGAAAAGCGGCCACGCGCTGGACTTCGCGGTCGACGGTGACCTCGTCGAGGTGACGCGGCCGGAGCCGCCGGCCCGCCGGTCCGGCGCCGACCACCCCGTCGCCGCCGTCCGGGAGACCGGCCGGTCGAAGCGCTCCGACCAGCTGGCGAAACACCCCGACTCGGCGCTGTTCATCGACTGTACCTCCTTCCGGGACGACGAGTGGGCCGCCGTCGGCGGCGAACGCCCCGGCGTCGGCCACGAGCCGACCGTCGTCCTCCGGGCCCGCCCCGACGGCCGCGTCGAGGGCTACCGCCACGGCACGCTACCGTTCGACCTGGACGGTGCCGTCGCGTGGATCTGACGGGCTGCGGTCGGAATGCGGGGAGATAAGTGCACGCCGGCCCGATTATAATCGCATGGAGACGTTGTTGCTGGACCCCGAGGACGTCGCCGACAGCGCGCGCACCGAGGAGGTCATCGTCGCCGTCGAGGAGGCCTTCGCGGCCTACCAGGCCGGCGACGTGCAGATGCCCGCCAAGTCCTACATCGAGCTGCCGGCGTACAACGGGGACTTCCGGTCGATGCCCGCGTACATGGACGCGGGCGACTGGGACGCCGCCGGCATCAAGTGGGTCAACGTCCACACCGACAACGCCGATGAGCACGACCTGCCGACGGTGATGGGGACGATGATCTACTCCGACCCGACGACGGCCTTTCCGCTGGCCATCATGGACGGGACGACGCTGACCCGCCAGCGGACGGGCGCCGCCGCCGCCGTCGCCACCGACCACCTCGCCGTCGAGGACGCCGCGTCGCTCGGCATCGTCGGCGCCGGCGTCCAGTCGTACACGCAGCTCGAGGCGATCAGCGTCGTCCGCGACATCGAGGAGGTCGTCGTCGCCGACAGGCGGGCGGCGGCCGTCGAGGCGTTCGTCGACCGCTTCTCGGACCGCTTCGACGTCCGCGGCGGCCCCATCGCCGAGGCCGCCGGCTGTGACGTCCTCTCGACGGTGACGCCCGTCCGCTCGCCCATCGTCGAGGCCGCCGACGTCGGCGACCACACCCACATCAACGCCATGGGCGCCGACGCCGCGGGCAAACAGGAGCTCGACCCCGCAATCCTTCCCGAGGCGACGCTCGTCATCGACGACTACGAGCAGTGCACCCACTCCGGGGAGATCAACGTCGCCTGGAGCGAGGGCCGCATCGACGACGACGACATCTACGCCGAGGTGGGCGAGATCGTCGCCGGCGCGACGCCGGGCCGGACCGACGCCGACGCCGGACGCGGAAACGCGTCCGAGCCCTCGGTCGCTGACGCTCCCGAGAACGCCGTGGAACACAGTTCCACGAGCCCTCCCTCGCAGGCTCGGGAGGACGGTGTCACCGTCTTCGACTCCACCGGCCTCGCCATCCAGGACGTCGCCACCGCTCACGTCGTCTACGAACACGCCGACGAACACGGCACGGGAACGCGGTTCGACCTCGTCGACACCACCGTCCGGTGACCCTGCCGGCGTCGGTCGGGCGCCGTCGGGCCCTCGCGCCGGGCGCCGGCCGGTAGTACATGTGCGATTCCGGAATCCGAAACGTCCTCGGCGGTGTCGACGTCTGCTCGCGGGCCATGCGCGGCGCTACGCGCCGCAAACTCGAGGGACCACAGCACGGGCGGGCCAGCCCAATCCGGGGGTCCGCACCGCCACCCATAAGTCGGAACCGGCGGACCAGTGTGCCTATGCAGGTCGAATCGCTGTCGGAGGTAACCTACTTCGGGAGCAGCCTGTTGCAGTACGTCACGTTCTTCGCCATCCTGACCGCGGGGGCCGTGGTGGGACGGGCGCTGAGTTTCGTCTACGAGCGGCGTCTCAGGAAGAAAACGGCGACGACGAGGACGGAGGTGGACGACATCGTCGTCCGGTCGCTGGGCGGGCCGATATCGCTGCTCGGCGTGGTCGTGGCGGCCGCCCTCGGCCGGCAGGTGCTGACCCCGACGCCGGCGGCCGAGGAGATACTGGTGGTCGTCACCGAGATACTGGTCATCGTCTCGCTGACGTGGGTCACCGTCCGGCTGACTAACGGGCTCATCGAGACGTACCTCGGACGGTACGCCGACCGGACGGAGTCGAAACTGGACGACGCCCTGGTCCCCATCGTCAGCCGGATGGCCAACGTCGCCATCGTCTCCATCGGCGTCATCGTCGTCCTGGACTCACCCTGTCGGACGTCTTCGGCGGCGCACACATCCTCTCGACGAAGCCGTTCCTGGTCGACGACGTCATCGAGATGGGCGATTACGCCGGCACCGTCGAGGAGATCGGCCTCCGGAGCACCACCATCCGTGACTTCGACGGCCGACTCGTGACGATTCCCAACTCCAACGTCGCGGAGACGGCGGTCAGGAACGTCTCCAGCGAACCGACCCATCGGACGGTGTCCGAACTCCGGCTCCCGTACCGGACCGATACCGCCCAGATGGACCGTGTCCTCGAGTTGCTCGAGACCACGGTCAATGGTATCGACGGCGTGGCCACCGAGGAGACGCGCGTCCACTTCTGGCAGTACGGCGAGTCCGGGATGAAGGTCCGGCTCGAGTACCACATCGCGGACGTGGACCGCTGGCAGGCGGTCAGAGACGCCGTCAACCGGGCCATCCACCGCGAGTTCGAGGCCGCCGGCCTCGAGACGGAGCTTCAAGCGTAGTTCATCCGAGTGATGGACGGGACCGACCACCGGGAAGCTCAGGACGGTCGCGCCGGCGGTATTCAGATAAGCACCGGCGAGCCAGTCCGTTTCTGCCGACTACGAAGACGAATCCTGGCGGACTGAAAGGGCGAGGCACCCTCGGCGAACCCGGACGACGCAAGCCGCGAGGGACCGAAGGTCCCTCGGCCCGCTCGCGCGGCAGTGCCGCGCGAGGACACCGCAGGGAGCAACGCGACCGAGGAGCGCAGCGAGTCCCGGGAGTCGAGAGTGCCGAGGGCTTTCTCAACCCCGAATCTCTTCTCTGAACACTACCGTCGCGCCTGTTCGCCCGAACACATGCATTTGGATGCGGCGGCAGTCCTCCGAAAGGACCCGGTGATGGCGGAGTTACTTGTTCGATACCGGCTTGCGCCGTGGCAGACACCGAGTCAACTGCCAGTTTCCCGCGCACAAGAAATGAAAAGCGGTCAATCAATCAAGCTTACGGCGCGTATCCACGGCCTGAAGGCCGTGATATTGCGCCTGTCCCTCAGTATATACAGTGGGGAATGCATTTGGGCCGGAACTGGCAGTTATCGAAGCCGCTGATCAACTATGAGTCCACCACTGATAAGTGGAGGCCGCCAGTGATACAGGGAAAAATTAAATAATTAACTGGAGCTACTGTTAACTAATGACGTGTGGCGGGGAGGGGGCTCACAGACGACCAGTAACCCGGAGAAAAGCAATCGTATTAGGAGCGGCTGTTGCAACTTCTGGATGTAGTGAGATACTGGGAGATGATTCGGCTTCTACACCTACATCGACCCCAACTTCTACGCCGGAACCATTAGCAAAAACATCAATTCAAGAGGAAGCACTCCAATATGGAGAAGAATACTATGCTGTAACCAAATCTGGAGTAGATGCAAAGCCTACCGTTGTAGAGCACATGAAAGACTTTCTGGAGAATGAAAACTATACTGAACAGTTCAAGGACAAACAGCTCGAGTATTGGCTGGACCTACCGGGAAACCTGGATGATCCCAATACAACAGTAGATGAGGATGGAGAAACAGATTGGGAAACACTCGCCCGCGATCTAAAACATTATGTACTCAGAAACAAGCTGCTCGGAGGCGACGACTGGACCAAGACCGGCCAGCCACACATACTTCCGGATGGAAGTGATGGAGAAGGCCATCATTACAACCATACAGAAGAACCAAACTGGGATCCAGACGCATTCATGCCGAGATGGTACAACGAAACAGGCAAAATCTTTGACATCCCAGAATCCGGAGAACAACCCAGTGAATGGGAATACCTAGGACCAAACCCCGACCAAGGCGACAGAGTAGGCAAACTGGGAGAAAACCCTGAACACGCGGGTCAGGAAACCCGGGCAAACTTCTCCATAGCAAACCATTTAGAGGAACCAGAACCGGAAGATTTAGTGGGGGAACCAGTCACAGTCTGCAGAGTAGACTGGGCCGCACAGGGACCGAGAGACTACAGCCCCGAACCATCGATAGAAACCCTCGAAATAGCCGAAGACGTACTCAGAGATGTCGGCTTCCAACCATACATATTCAAGAGAAAAGAACTCAAATATAGTAAAGTACAGAGAAGTGAAGATCTAGAACCAGCATGGAAACAGCATATGCCAACCAAACTCAAAGGCCCGGTCGAATATGCCGTTATAGGCCATGATATGGGGGGTGGTTGGGCTGGTACTGAGGCTGCTCTGGGATTTAGCGGAGGTAATACAACTCAAGAGCAAATAGCTAATACTCTATTGCACGAATGTTATGGCCATCCATTCATAGGGCCTCACGCCGATAAAGACGAAAAGACCATTATGACACCGGTATCGCAGCCTGATCCTATACTGCAGTTTACTGAGGATGAGGAGGAAACAATCCGTAGAGGGATAGAAATGACATCACCCTCAAGAAGGGGATTGGATGCTATTTATACGAGGTTCTTCCCTGGATTTTATTCAGGTCCGATGGCTGCTTATAAGAGTGATGAGTATTACGACGCTGTGCGAGATCATCACGAAGACTCTGATTAAACATATAAATAAGTCTTCTAAAATTGGTTCCTCGGTTCCTGCGGCCCAGGATACTTGCGGTATGGTCCGCAGACTACATCAATTTGAAAAGATTCTGGGACACCCACGCCCGCCGGATGGAAAGGTTAAGGGCCAGACACGTCCTGGCTTGGGGTAACTGACTCCATGCACAACGACGGCTACGACCACACGGCGGTCGAGCGACGCTGGCAGGCGGCGTGGGACGACGCCTCCGTCTACCGGACGCCGGACGACGTCTCCGACCCGACGTACGTCCTCGGGATGTACCCCTACCCGTCCGGCGAGATGCACATAGGGCACGTCCGCAACTACACCATCACGGACGCCTACGCCCGGTTTCGCCGGATGTGCGGCGACGACGTGCTGCACCCGATGGGGTGGGACGCCTTCGGCCTGCCCGCGGAAAACGCCGCGAAGGAGCGCGACACCAACCCCCGCGACTGGACGTTCGACTGCATCGACCGGATGCGGGACCAGATGGAGGCGATGGGGTTCGGCTACGACTGGAAGCGGGAGGTGACGACGTGTCGGCCCCGTTACTACCGGTGGAACCAGTGGCTGTTCCGCCGGTTCGCCGAGGCGGACCTCGTCGAGCGCCGCGACGCCGAGGTGAACTGGTGTCCCTCCTGCGAGACGGTGCTGGCCGACGAGCAGGTCGAGGGCGGGGAGAGCCCGGAGGGGTCTCACGAGGGCGGCGCCGAACTGTGCTGGCGCTGCGACACGCCGGTAACGGAGCGGGAACTCGAACAGTGGTTCCTGAAGATCACCGAGTACGCCGACGAACTGCGAGAGGACATCGACGAGCTGGCGGGGTGGCCCGACTCCGTCCGGCAGATGCAGCGCAACTGGATCGGCCGCCAGGAGGGGTCGCGGGTGCCGTTCGAGGTGAGCGCGGCGTCGGGCGCCTCGAACGGACGCGGCGAGGGAGCCGAGCCACGGGAGTTCGGCGCGGTCGACGCGTTCACGACCCGCCTGGACACCGTCCACGGCGCGACGTTCTTCGCGCTGGCGCCGGACCACCCCGTCAGCGAGCAGTTGGCCGAGGAGAACGACGCCGTCCACGAGTTCCTCCACCACGAGGCCGACCCCGAGGGCGACGAACCCAACGGCGTCGAGACGGGTCTGACCGCCGAAAACCCCGTCACCGGCGAGGAGCTGCCCGTCTTCGTCGCCGACTTCGTGCTGTCGGACGTCGGCACGGGCGCGCTGTACGGCGTCCCCGCTCACGACGACCGCGACCACGCCTTCGCCGAGAAGATGGGTCTCGACATCGAACCGGTCGTCGCGCCCGATGCCGACGCCGACGCCCCGAACGTCGAGGAGGCGGCATACACCGAGGACGGCGTCGTCGTCAACTCCGGCGAGTACTCCGGGCTGTCGAGCGCCGAGGCCCGCGAGCGCCTGACCGAGGACATCGACGGTGCCGACGTCGAGACGGTCTATCGGCTGCGGGACTGGGGCATCTCCAGACAGCGCTACTGGGGGACGCCCATCCCGGTCGTCCACTGCGAGGACTGCGGCCCGGTGCTGGTGCCCGAAGCGGAG
>PXRL01000009.1:27974-118400 GCA_003020965.1 Halobacteriales archaeon QS_4_69_225 | reverse complement strand
CCGTTCGAGAGCCTGCTGGCCCAGGGGATGGTGCAACTGGAGGGCGAGAAGATGTCCAAGTCGAAGGGCAACGTCGTCTCCCCGCAGGCCATCGTCGAGGAGTACGGCGCCGACACCGCCCGGCTGTTCATCATGCAGGCCGCCCAGCCGGAACGGGACTTCGACTGGACCGAGGAGGGCGTCCGGTCGGCGTACGCCTTCCTGACGCGGCTGAAAGTCACCGTCGAGACGTTCGCCGCCGGCGACGTCGGGGCCGACCCGCGGCGGGCCGACGGCGACGCCGCCGCCGGGACCGCCGCCTACGTCGACGGCGAGATCGACGCCGCCGTCGCCGTCGCCACCGAGGAGTACGACGACCTGACGTTCAACACCGCACTACGGGAGGCCCGGGACCTCGTCGGGACGCTGCGGGCGTACCGCGAGTACACCGCCGTCGACCCGGCGGTCTTCGAGCGCGGCCTCGCGGTCGCGTTGAAGCTGCTGGCGCCGGTCGCGCCGCACGTCTGCGAGGAGCTGTGGGAGACGCTGGGCCGGGAGGGATTCCTCGTCGAGGCCGACTGGCCCGACGTCACCGCCGACCGTGAGACGGCCGAGCGGCGCCGGCTGCTCGTCGAGAACACCCGCGAGGACGTCCGCGAGATCAGCGACGTCGCCGGCATCGACGACCCCGAGCGGGTCGACGTCGTCGTCACGCCCGACTGGAAGCACGAGGCCCTCCGGGTCGCCCTCGAGAGCGACGCCGACAACCTCGTCGGCGAGCTGATGAGCCGGGAGGACGTCCAGCGACACGGCGAGGCCGCCGCCGACTACGCCAAGGACCTGCAGGCCGAGCGGGAGGCGCTGCGGGAGACGCTGCCGCCGGCCGCCGAGCACGAGACGCTGCGGGCGGCCGCCTGGCTCCTCGAGCGGGAGTTCGACGCCGAGGTGCGCGTGCTGCGCGCCGAGGAGGCGCCCGACGACGTCGCCGCGGGGGCCGAACCCGGCCGGCCCGCCATCGACATCCAGGAGTAGAATTGCCCGACCGCCCGCAGTTGGGACTCGAAGGTGAGTTCGCCGCCGCCGCCCACATCGAGCGGCTGGCCCGCGCCGACGGCTGACGGGCTACTCCTCGACCCGCCGGACCGCCTCGAGCACGTCGGCGGCGTGGCCCTCCGGCCGCATGTCGTCGGCGTCGAGGACGGCCTGTACCTCGCCGTCGGCCAGCACGAACGTCACGCGGTCGACGAAGTCGTCGCGGGTCTCGACCCCGAAGGCGTCGGCGACCGCGCCGTCGGGGTCCGCCAGCAGGTCGAAGGTCAGCCCCTCCTCGTCGGCGAACTCGCGGTGGGAATCGACATCGTCGGTCGAGACGCCGTAGACGGTGACGCCGGCCCGCCGGAACGACTCGATGTCGGCCTCGAACTCGCGTGCCTCCAGCGTACAGCCCGGCGTCCCGTCGCGGGGATAGAAGTAGACGACCGCGGTCTCGTCGAACGCCGGCGACACCTCGTCGCCGTCCTGGTTCAGCGCCGTCACCTCGGGGGCGGGAACGCCCGTCTCCAGTGCCATACCCGATGTCGCGCCACCGGCGTCAAGAATCCGTGGGTTTCCGGCCGCCCGCACCGGTCGCCGCGAGCCGGTACCGCCGGGCCGTCACGGCGGCCGACCGTCGAGGCCCGCGGGTCCGTCGTCGCGGCGGGTCGAACACTCCCACCGGTATCACTCCCCGGCGACGAGCCGTTCCTTGGCGGCGCGGGACAGCGCCTTTATCTCGTGTTCGCGGCGGGTGGCCGCCGACCGGGAGTCGAACGACTCGGTGTGAACGAGTTCGACCGGCGTCCGGCCGCGGGTGTATTTCGCGCCCTCGCCGGCGTCGTGTTCGGCCACGCGCCGCTCGACGTCGGTCGTGTAGCCGGTGTACAGCGAGCCGTCGGCGCATTCCAGCACGTAGACGTGATGGTCATCGATCATAAGAACGGAAGGGCACCCTGTGGTTGGAGCACGGTTCACCGGCCGTCGGGCCGCGATTCGTGCGCACGGTCCCTCGAGACCTCGGCGATGCCGGCGTTCGCGGAGCAGTTCGGGCACGCGTACACCTGCCCACCTTCGTCCGCGAACACCCGGGCGAATCGGTCCGAGACGTGCGCGTCACAGTGGTCACACCTGGGCATTCTGGCCGCCGACACTGTGTCGGCATCATGGTACAGGGTCTCTACCCACATATACCCCTCGGACGGGGTACCCGACTGGTCCGTGCGGGCCCCCGGATACGCGAACGTCGGGTCGAGGCGGCCGCGGCAGCGCCGTCACTCGCTCCGGGCGTCCGCGACGGCGCGGGCGACGAGGCCGGCCTGCGCGCCGGCGACGAAGCCGGCGTCGATGTTGACGGTGGTGATGGGCGTACACGACTGCAGCATTCCGGCGAGGGCGGCCTCGCCGGAGCCGCCGTGGCCGTAGCCGTTCGACACCGGCAGCCCGATCAGCGGCACGTCCACGAGGCCGGCGACGACCGTCGGCAGCGCCCCCTCACGGCCGGCCGCCACGACCAGCACGTCGGCGGCCCGGAGCGACTCCAGTCGGTCCAGCAGCCGCGTCAGCCCCGCGACGCCGACGTCCTCGACGACGTCGACCGTCGCGCCCATCTCCTCGGCGACGACCGCGGCCTCTCCCGCCGCGGCGGCGTCGGAGGTGCCGGCCGTCACGACCGTCACCGTCGCCGCCAGGTCCGGCGGCTCGTAGTCCGCGTGGACGACGAGCGTCCGGGCGCGGTCGTCGCGACGCAGTTCGGCGTCCGGGTGCGTCTCCGCGAGCCGCCCCCGGCAGGCCGCGACGTCGTCGGCGCCGGCGCGGGTCACCAGCGCGTGTCCCGTCGTCTCGACGGCGCCGGCGGTCATCGCCGCCACCTCCTCGGCGGTCTTGCCCTCCGCCAGCACCGCCTCCGGCACCCCGCTGCGGCCCTCGCGGGCCGCGTCGAACCGCCCCGCCGCCGTCCGGGCGTACCCCTTCAGTTCGCCTTCCGCCTCCGTCGGCGACAGCTCGCCGTCGGCGACCGCCTCGAGTATCTCGCGCATACCACCGTCTCGACCCGCGCGAGTACGAAACTGTCGCATATCGGCGCCGCGCGGCCGCGCCGGTCGCGGGGGCCACCCCGTCGACCCCGAATTTCCGGCGCTAATCGGCCGGTAGAAGCGGCCACGCCGCCCTCAAACGGGAAGTTATATAAGGGCGCCCGGTGAATCACGACGTGTATGGCAGACCTGATCGTCAAAGCCGCCGTGAAGGAAGCGCTCGATGACATGAACGTCGCCTCGGACTTCTACGACGCCCTCGACGACGAGGTCGAGGAGCTCCTCGACGACGCCGCCCGACGCGCCGAGGAGAACGACCGGAAGACGGTCCAGCCGCGCGACCTGTAACGCCGGTCGCTCCCAGACCACCCCGGTCGGTCCGGGGTCACCCACCCTTGCTGTCGAGCGCCCGCGCTCCGGGCAGCACCGCGGCCAGCCTGGTCACCCACCCCAGCCGGAACAGCCCGACCTGCGACAGCAGCCCGATCACGAACAGCGCCGCGAACAGCGGCACCGCGGCGCCGGCGACGGGCGTCGTCGCGAGCGGGTCGACGAGTAGCGGCTCGACGGTCGGCCCCTCGCGGGCCGCCCGGAACGCCGACGCCGACAGCGCCCCCGAGGCGAGCGCCGCCCCGAAGAACGACGTGACGAAGGTCAGCGCGAACTTCGTCAGCGTCACCCCCACCACGGCGCCGGCGAGCCCGCCCAGCGCCGCCAGCGGGTACCGGAGGAGCCCGCCGTCGGTGACGACCGGTGCCACCACGGCGAGCCCGACGTAGGCGCCGACGACGGCCGACGGCACCGCCGTCGCAAACGACAGCGCCACGTACGCCAGCGCCGCCCCGACCAGCCCGCCGGCGACGACTGCGACGGCCAGGCCGACGACCCCCTCCGACCCGACCGCCCCGAGCAGCACCGGCGCGACCGTGTAGGCGCCGCCGGCACCCAGCAGGAAGCCCAACAGCGCGACCGCGTACACCGACAGCGCGGCGCCGAAGAACACCAGCACGAGGCCGGCGACCACCAGCCCGCCGTCCGCCAGCCCGACGGTCGAAACCATGTCGACACGTCGCCGACGGCCGATATAAATCCGATGGCGATCAGTCGGGTCAGGTTAATTCGGCGAGAGCCGACCGGTCGGCCGGCGTCGGGTGAGACCTCGAACGGGGCCGACCGCTCGTTCAGCGAGCGGGAGGGGGTGTCCGGACACGCCACCGTCACCGCCGAGGTCCGCCAATTCCGCTCGATCAACCACTACCGTCAGTCGTCGTCGGCGGCCGCCGCCGACGTTCGGTCGCTCCGCGGGCCCTCCAGGTCGACGCCGGGCAGCAGGTCCCGGAGGTAGCGGCCGGTGTGGGAGGCGTCGACCGCCGCGACCGCCTCGGGGGTGCCCGTCGCCACCAGCTCGCCGCCGTGCTCGCCGCCCTCCGGCCCGAGGTCGACGATGTGGTCGGCGTTCTTCACCAGGTCCAGTTCGTGTTCGATGACGACGACGGTGTTGCCCTCGTCGACCAGCCGGTGGAGCACGTCGATGAGCTTCCGTTCGTCCTCGCTGTGGAGGCCGGTGGTCGGCTCGTCCAGCAGGTACAGCGCGTCCCCGGAGTCGCGCTTGCCGAGCTCCTCGGCCAGCTTGACGCGCTGGGCCTCCCCGCCGGACAGCGTCGTCGACGGCTGGCCGAGCCGCATGTAGCCCAGCCCGACGTCCTGCAGCAGCTTCAGCCGCCGCCGGATGCCGGTGTGGCCCTCGAAGAACTCGTGGGCCTCGTCGACCTCCATCTCCAGGACGTCGGAGATGGTGGCGTCCTTGTAGGTGACCTGCAGCGTCTCGTCGTTGTACCGGTTCCCGTCGCACTCCTCGCAGGGGACGTAGACGTCCGACAGGAAGTTCATGTCGATCTTGACGGTGCCCTGGCCGCCGCAGGACTCACACCGGCCGCCCTTGACGTTGAACGAGAAGCGACCCTTCGCGTAGCCGCGCCGCTTGGCGAGTTTGGTCTCGGCGAACAGCTCCCGGATGTGGTCGAAGACGCCCGTGTAGGTGGCGGGGTTCGAGCGGGGCGTCCGGCCGATGGGCGACTGATCGATGAGCCGGACCGTCTCGATCTCCTCGACCCCCTCGATGGCGTCGTGGGCGCCGGGGTTGACGTCGGTGTCGTTCATCCGCCGCACCAGCCCCTTGTACAGTATCTCGTGCAGCAGCGTCGACTTCCCGGAGCCGGAGACGCCCGTGATCGCCGTGAAACAGCCCAGCGGGAACGCGACGTCGAGGTCGTCGAGGTTGTGCTGGCGGGCGCCGCGGACGGTGAGGTGGCCGTCGGCGTCGCGGCTCGCGGCTCCAACGTCGCCGCTCGCTCCGTCCGAGCCCTCCCGTCGGTCGGGCTCGCGGCGCTCGTCAGGCACCTGAATCGTCTGGCGGCCGGCGAGGTAGTCGCCCGTCACGGAGTCGTCGGCGTCCATCACCTCCTCGACGTCGCCGTTGGCGACGACCTCGCCGCCGCGCTTGCCCGGACCGGGTCCCATGTCGATGACGTTGTCGGCCCGCCACATCGTCGCCTCGTCGTGCTCGACGACGACGAGGGTGTTGCCCAGGTCCCGCAGCCCCTCCAGGGTGTCCAGCAGTTTGTCGTTGTCCCGCTGGTGGAGGCCGATGGACGGCTCGTCCAGCACGTACAGCACGCCGACGAGCCCGGAGCCGACCTGCGTGGCCAGCCGGATGCGCTGGCTTTCGCCGCCCGACAGCGTCGCCGCCTCCCGGTCCAGCGTCAGGTACTCCAGGCCGACCTCCTCCATGAACCCCAGCCGGTCGCGGATCTCCTTCAGGATCTCCTCGGCGATGGTCCGCTCGCGGGCGTCGAGGTCGGCGTCCAGCCCCTCGAAGTGCGCGAGGGCGTCGCCGATGGACATCCGGTTGACCTCGGTGACGGCGGTGTCGCCGACGAGAACGGCCCGCGATTCGGGCTTCAGCCGCGTGCCGTCGCAGGCCGGACACGTCGTCGTCGCCATGTAGTTCTCGATGTGGTCGCGGGTGCCGTCGGAGTCCGTCTCGACGTACCGCCGCTCGAGGTTCGGGATCACGCCCTCGAAGCGCTTCTCCTTGCGCCGGGTGCCGTTTTTCGTCCGGCGCCGGAACACGACCTGCTCGTCGGTGCCGTAGAGGAACTGCTCCTGCACCTCGGAATCGAGCTCCTCGAACGGCGTCTCGACGCCGACGCCGAAGTGCGCCGCCACCGCGTCCAGCCGCGTCCGGTAGTACGACCGGTTGTAGCTCCAGGCCTCGAAGACGTCCTTGAGGGGCTTGGAGGGGTCCTGTACCACCAGCTCCTCGTCGACCTCCTTCGTCTCGCCGATGCCCTCGCATTCCGGGCAGGCGCCGTGCGGGGAGTTGAACGAAAACGAGCGCGTCTCGATTTCGGGCAGGTCGATGCCGCAGACGGTGCAGGCCAGTTCCTCGGAGAACTCGACGACCGCGCGGTCGTCGGCGTCGCCCGCCAGGTCGCCCGTCGAGCGGGACTCGGCGCCGACGTCGGCGTTCGCGGGCGGGTCCGGCAGGACGACCTTCAGCACGCCGTCGGCCTCCTCGAGGGCGGTCTCGACGGAGTCGGTGATCCGCGAGCGGTCCGCCTCGCGGAGCTTCACCCGGTCGACGACGACGTCGACCGTGTGGTCGTAGTTCTCGTCGAGGTCGGGCGTCTCCGTCGCGAGGTCGTACTCCTCGCCGTCGACCTCGACGCGGGTGTACCCCTCGCTCACGAGCGTCTCGAAGCGCTCGGCGAAGGCGCCCTTCTGGTCGCGGACGACCGGCGCACACAGCTTCGCGCGGGTGCCCTCGGGTAGCTCCAGCAGCCGGCGGACCATCTGCTGGGCGGACTGCTCGCCGACCTCGCGGCCGCACTCCGGACAGTGCGGCGTGCCGACGCGGGCGTACAGCAGCCGGAGGTAGTCGTGGAGTTCGGTGACGGTCCCGACCGTCGAGCGGGGGTTGTTGGCGGCGTTCTTCTGGTCGATGGAGATGGCGGGCGACAGCCCCTCGACGTTTTCGACCTGCGGTTTGTCCATCTGCCCGAGGAAGTTGCGGGCGTAGGCGCTGAGCGACTCGATGTAGCGGCGCTGGCCCTCGGCGTAAACGGTCTCGAAGGCCAGCGACGACTTGCCCGACCCCGAGAGCCCGGTGACGACGGTGAACTCCTCGCGCGGAATGGACACGTCGATGTCCTCGAGGTTGTGCTCGGAGGCACCCCGGACGACGATGTCGTCGGTCATCATCTCTCCGGACGGACCGGCGGACCGAAACCCTGTCGATCGAAGCCTCAGTACGCCTCCGCCCGCGGGGCGTACCGACCCTCGCGGTCGTGGACCACGTCGTTCCGCCGGTAGTGGGTGTCGTAGGAGACGGCGTAGACGACCGCCGTCGCCGTCGGCGCCGACGCGCCGGAGGCGTTGAACCGCTCCGGCTCGTCGTTGCCGTCCGTCGCAACTGCGTCGGAACCGTTGACGACGACCCGGTAGGTGCCGTTGACCCGCTCGGAACCGCCGTCCTGGACGTTCTCGTAACGTACCACCAGCGGCCCGCTCACGGCCGATGAAAAGTTGAGAGCGCTGCAGTCCTCCTCAGCCAGCGTCTCGTTCCGAAGTTTCTCGTTCCGAAGGTCGATGACAGCGCGGTCCGCGGTCAGGGAGCAGTTCTCCGAGGAGGGGTCGGTGGGGTCACCCTCGGAGACGTTTATGTCGCCGTTCGTCGAGTCCTGGTAGACGTACAGTTCCCAGTGGGTCGTCCCGTTGGAGACGTTCAGCCGGAACGCCGAGGCGTCGGCGCCGTCGTACAGCTTCGCTCTGTCCACGCTCAACTCGAAGGCCGAGATGTTCCGGACGCCGTCGGCGACGGTCCAGTCGGTCGCGGTGTCGTCGTTCGCGGGCGCGAACGAGCGGTTCGCGCCCTGTTCGAGCCGCCAGCCGACGTGCGCCGCCCGGTTCAGCCCGAAGTCGGCGCCCTCCCTGGCGGCCTCCCGTTCTCTGGCGGTCTCCCACTCCCCGAGGAGGGCGCCGAACTTCCCCCGGGCGTCGGCGGCCGTCGCGGCGCTGCCGTCGTTCGTCTCGTCGTAGGCGTCGCCGATGGCCGGCTCGACGTCGGCGCTGTAGGCGGCCGCCTCCTCGGCGTCGACGCTCTCCCGCGTCGAGAGGTTCTCGGTGAAGATGGCGGCGTTGAGCGCCACCGCGAGCCCGATGAAGCTCACCGCGATGATGAGCCCGACGATGACGAGCAACTGCCCGCGGTCGGCGTCGTCCGACATCGGCCGAGATAGCGTGCCCTCGTACATGAATCCACGTTCCCTTTCGAACTCACAACCCTGGCTCGTCGGCTCGGCGCTGCCCCGAAAGGCGCCTGCGACGTCGTGTCTCGGCCTGCCAGCCGCCCCGGCAGTCCGTCGCCGTTCACGGCGAAACCGATAGACGTGTCGCCGCCGTAGCGCCGGCGATGCGACGACGGGACGCCCTCCGTGCGGGGGCCGCGACGCTGCTGCTGCCGGCGGTCGACCGCGCCGGGGCGACGGAACCGTTCGAGCCGCTCGGGCGGCTGTCGGTCCCCGGCGCGAAGGAGTTGGTCGTCGACGACGACGGTGTCGCCTACGTCGCGACGACCGACGGCTTCGCGACGGTCGACACCTCCGACCCGGCGGAGCCGACGCTGCTGGCCGAGCGTCGGTCGCTGCTGGCCGACCGCCCCGACGGGCCGATGGCCGGCGTCCAGGACGGGAAGCTCCACGGCGACCGCTACGCCGTTGCGGGGCCGGCCAACCCCCTCGACGACGTCCCGAGAGCGGCCGTCGTCTTCGACGTCTCCGACCCCGCCGCCCCCGAGCGGGTCCTCGTCCACGAGACGCCCTTCTACAACCACAACGTCGACCTCGACGACGAGACTATCTACCTCTGCGGCAACGACGGCGACCGGAACCCGCTCGTCTGTGTCGATCTCGGGACCGGCGAGACGGTCGGTCGGTGGTCGGTCGTCGACGCCGACGACCGCTGGGCCGACGTCGACCCGAACCTCCGGCAGCTGCACGACGTCACCGTCGTCGACGGCGTCGCCTACTGCTCGTACCTGGAGGCCGGAACGTGGCTCGTCGACGTCTCCGATCCGGCCGACCCGGCGGCCGTGACCGGCCTCCGGGGCCGCGACCCCGAGGCGCTGGCCGACGTCGACTCCCGGGCCGAACTCCGGGAGGCGACGTTCTCGCTGCCCGGCAACGACCACTCCGCGACCCCCCGCGGCCCCGGCGACCCGGTGCTCGCGCTCAACGAGGAGGCGTGGGCGACCGACCCCGAGGCGTCGGCCTCGGCCGTCGGCGGCGTCGAACTGTGGGACCACGCGGCCGGCGAGCGGCTCGCCCGGATCGAGGCGCCGCCGACCGACGACCCGACGCTCGACGGCACCTGGACCACGGCGCACAACTTCGAGTTCGCCGGCGACCGCCTCTACACGTCGTGGTACCGCGGCGGCGTCCGCGTCCACGACGTCTCGGAGCCGGCCGCCCCACGCGAACTCGGCGGCTGGCGGGACGAGACGACCGAGTTCTGGACCGCACGGGGCGGCGGTGACCACGTCGTCGCCAGCGGCTGGCGGGACCTCTCGGCCGACGACCCCGAGGCGGCCGCGGCCGTCTACACCTTCCCGACCGTCGCGTCGTCCTCGACCCCGGCCGAGGCGGCCGACGAGACGGGGACGACCGACGAGACGGGGACGGACACGGCGGAGACGACCGCCGACGGCGCCGGTCTCGGGCTTGCGGCGGGGGCGGCCGGCCTCGGGCTGACGGCGCTGGCCCGCCGGCTTCGGGACTGAGCCGGGCCCGTCGCCCCGACGTCAGAACCGCGCGAGGACGTCCCGGCGGTCGAGGTTCAGCTCCGTCACCGTCGCCGGCGCGTCCCGGCCGGCGGCGTAGACGACGGCGTCGGCGACGTCCGCCGCGTCTAGCGTCGTCTCCTCGTCAAGGGCGGTCTCGTTGGGTTCCTCGCGGAACTCCGAGCCGAACGGCGTCGTCACGCCCGAGGGGTTGACGACGGTGACGCCGACGCCGTCCGGGCCGACCCGGCCGGCGACGCTTCTCGCGAAGCCGCGCAGCCACCACTTCGAGGCCGCATACACCGGCGTCGACGTGCTCGGGTACCGGCCCTTGAAGCTGCCGACGAAGACGAGCGCTCCCGTCGAGGCCCGCAGCGCCGGCAGCACCGCCCGGGTCGTGTGGAAGGCGCCGTGGACGTTCGTCTCGGTGACCCGCTCGAACTGCTCCAGCGGTAACTCCGGAATCGGCACGTCGCGGGCCTCGCCGATGCCGGCGTTAGCCACGGCGACGTCCAGCCGGCCGAACCGGTCGGTCGTCGCCGCGACGAGCGCCTCGACGGCCGCCGCGTCGGTCACGTCCGTCGGTACCGAAAGCGCCTCGACGCCGGCCTCGCGGCACTCCGCCGCCACCGTCGACAGCGCCGTCTCGGTGCGGGCCGCCAGCACCACGTCCGCGCCCTCGGCGGCGAACCGGCGGGCCGTCGCGGCGCCGATGCCGGAGCTGGCGCCCGTCACGAGCGCGACCCGGCCGGCGAACTCGCCGGTCATCGCCGGCGGCGGCCGTCGGCGACCGCCTCGACCAGCGCCGCCGTCGCCGCCTCGGGGTCGTCGGCGGCCGTGATCGCCGAGATGACCGCCACGCCGTCGGCGCCCGCCGCGACCACGTCGGCGGCGTCGTCGACGGTCACGCCGCCGATGCCGACGAACGGGACGTCGACGGTCCGGTCGATCTCCCGGAGCCGCTCGAGGCCGATCTCGGTGCCCTCCGGGTCGGTGTCCTTCGAGGACGTCGCGTACACCGCGCCGACGCCGAGGTAGTCGGCGCCGGCGGCCGCGGCCTCGCGGGCGCCGGCGGGCGTCGAGACAGACCGGCCGACGACGGCGTCGTCGCCCAGCCGCTCGCGGGCGACCGACACCGGGAGGTCGTCGTCGCCGAGGTGGACGCCGTCGGCGTCGACCGCCGCCGCGATGTCGATCCGGTCGTTGACGAGGAAGGTCACGTCCGCCGCCCGCGTCAGCTCCCGCAGTTCCCGGCCGAGGCGGTATCGCTCGCGCGCGCTCGCCGGCTTCTCCCGCAACTGGACGACGTCGACGCCGCCGGCGACGGCCGCCTCGACGACGTCGACCGTCGAGCGACCGGGCGAGTGCTCGGCGCCGGTCACGAGGTACGTATCGAGGTTCACGTCCGGCGAGAGGCGGCGGGCGGACAAGTCGGCTCCGGTCGACGCGCCGGCGTCCCGGTGGGCCGACATTCCGCCGGGGTGGTGTCCCGGCACCCCGGGCGCCGCTACAGGGCCTTCTCGATCGAGGCGGCGACCTCGCGGGCGCGGTCGGCGAGCGGCTCGGCGACGTGGCCGGCGGCGACGGCCGCCTGGAGTTCGTCGTCGTCGACCCGCCGGACCTCGCCGTCGGGCGTCTTCACCACGTCGACGTGGAGGTCGACGTACCGCGCGGCGTCGGGGAATAGCTCCACCGGCGTACAGACGTTGACGTAGGTGCCGCGGCGCGTGCCGTCGTCGCCCCGGTAGACCGTCGGGTACCACCACCGTCCCTCGACGAGCGTCGTCCGGGCGACGTCGCCCGCCCGCCGCTCGACGCCGAGGGCGTCGTAGGTGCCGCCGGCGGTCATCTCCCGCTCGACGGTGACCGAGCGGTCGTCGTCGTCCCGCTCGACCACCTCCCCCCGCCCGAGGACGATCCCCCGGCCGTCGGGCTTGCCGTGGCCGATGGCGAGGGTTCCGCCCTCGCGGGGGCCGAACTGATCGGCGACGGCCGCGAAGGGGAACTCGTCGCCGGAATCGCCGCAGACGGCCTCGACGAGGTCGACGGCCGCACTGGCGTCGTCGTCGGCGGCCTTCGTCCGGTGGTGGCCGGGCATCGTCGCCGTCACCCGCCGGCGGACGTCGTCGAGCTCGAAGCGGGACTCCCGGCCGAACCACATCCAGGCGCCGGCCTGCGGCGCGGCGATTCGGCCCGGCTCGCCGTCACCGTCGGCGGCCGCGACCGCCGACTCGACGGCCTCGGCGCGGTCGCTCGCCCGCTCCAGCGCCGCCGCCATCGCGTCCAGGGAGGCGTCGTCGGCCGCCGGCGACCACCGCGGCGTCCACCCCTCGGGGGGGTCGACGGGCAGCAGCTCCGCCATCCGGGCCGTCTCGTCGCGGCGCCCGCCGTCGCCGCGGCGGAGTTCGACCAGTCCGCCCGGCGCTCGCAGGTCGGTCGCCAGCGACGGCCGGGCGTCCCGCCACGGCGGCGCCGGCGTCGCCACCTGGAGTCGGTAGTCGTCGCCGGTCTCGACGTAGCCGTCGACGCGGTCATACGGGAGAAAGCCCTCGATTGCGTCGCCGTCGACGGCGAGGTCGACGACGGCGCCGGAGCCGAGCGTCTTGGCGACGACGCCGCGGAACACCGCTCCGCGTGGAGCAGGGTTCGACCAGGCGAAGGCGTCGCGGCCGACCGCCCGGAGCCGCTCCCGCAGCGTCGCGACCGCCTCGGGGTCGCCGGCCACGCCGACGCCCTGACGGTCGTCGGTCGTCCGGACGGTCGCGTCGGCCGGCGCGACCGGGAACTCCCGGTCGAACCGCTCGCGGATGGGCGGCGACGCCTGGACGATTTCGTGATGGTCGCCGAGCAGCGCCGTCAGCGCCGTCGTGTAGATGCCGCGAACGCGGACGTTCATAGACGTTCGCGGTCGGCGGCGAACCGGACGCGGCCGTCGACGGTCGGCCCGAGCGTCAGCTCGACGACCTCGTCGCCGAGCACGCGGCCGCCCTCGACGGGGACGCCCCAGCCGTCGAACCGCACGTACCCCCGGAGGTCGGCGCCGTGGGTGTAGAGGTCGACGTACGTCAGGTCGTGTTCGGGGAACTCGGCGGCCGAGTGGGCCTTCTCCATGTCGGAGTAGACGACGTCGCGGCCCTCGAAGAACGCCTCGATGTCGGCGGCGGCCTCGGCGGTCGCCTCGACGACGGCCGTCGACAGCTCCCGGATCTCGGCCGTCGAGAGGCCGAACTCCCGGAGGGCCCGCTGTGTCCGCTGGTCGAAGTGCATATCCGGCGTTCGGGACGGGAGACCGAAAGCGTCCCGGCTCGTCGCCGGGGTGGTGTCCGGATAGGCGGATACTGTTCGATGCCGCCGAGGGTGGCCTCGAACGCCCTCGGCTCGCTGGCGGTCGCTACCCCGATCATCCTCGCTTCGCTCGCAGCTCGGTTCGGTCACCGGCAGAGCGAGGCTCTGCCGAGCCCTCGCTCGCTTCACTCGCAAGGACACCGTCCGGGTGCGAGGCGTCTCGCTTCCTCGACGCCTCGCAGCTCGGATGGCGCCGGTGAAGCGACCGCACGAACGCTGGCGTGTCTCGTCCGTTCGATCCGCCAGGAGGTCGGTGACGCGCCAGCCGAAATTGGGCGATCGCTCGGCCTTGTGTGAACTAACCCGTCGCCGGCAACAAAACCGTTAGGACCCTACCGCCGCAGGTGTCGGTATGGAAGACCCGGTCGAGGCCCGTGCGGACGACTCGGAGGACCTCTACGACGTCGCCGCCTGGGAGCCCCGGACGGCGTTGGACAGGCTCGCGGTGACCGTCCACCGGGGCGGCCGCAGGCTCGCCCGGTGGGCCGTCTACGTGCTCGGGTTCGTCATCTTCCTGGCGATCCTGGCCGGCGGCGCCGGGGCCGTCATCCTCCGGAACCCGTTCGTGCTCGGACTCGTCGTCCTGTCGGTCGTCCCGGCGGGGCTGCTCGCACTGTACGTCTACCGGACCGACGTCACGACGAAGGAGCCGCCGACGCTTCTCGCGGCGACGTTCGTTCTCGCGATTTTGTTTGCCGGCTTCGCCGCCGTCGTCAACGGTCGCCTCGGGGATCTCCAGGCGCTGGGCCCGATCGGCGTCATCCTCTTTTTCTACCTCGTCGTCGGTCCCGGCGAGGAGCTAGTCAAGATGCTCGCGGTACGGCTGTACGCCTACCGGGACGACCGCTTCGACTCGGTCGTCGACGGCGCGGTGTACGGCGCCGTCGCCGGCCTCGGCTTCGCGACCATCGAGAACGTCCTCTACATCACCCAGAATCTCCAGGGTTCCGGCGCCCTCATCACGGCCGCGACGGTCGACATCGTCGCGCAGTTCTCCGAGACGGTCGACGAAGGCAGCCAGATCACGGCCGTCCGTAGCCTCGCCGGCCCCGGCCACGTCATCTACTCCGCCTTCGCCGGCTACTACCTCGGGCTCGCGAAGTTCAACCGCGAGAACGCCGTCCCGATCATCATCAAGGGCATCATCATCGCCGCGTTCATCCACGCCACCTACAACACGCTGGCCGGCATCGTGCCGGGGCTGGTCGGGCTCGTCGTCCCGGGGGTGCCGGCGCTGGTCGTCTTCTTCGGCTTCGTCGTCGTCTACGCCGGGCTGTTCTTCGCCATCCTCTACCGGAAGCTCCAGCGCTACCGCCGGGCATACGAGCGGGCCCACGACGACGCCGACCCGGGGGAGATGGACCCGGAGCTGACGGAGTTCGACGCCGACGCGTAGCTACCGGTAGCCCTCGGTGAGGCTCTCGACGTACTTGGCGACGACGTCGACCTCGAGGTGGACCGGGTCGCCGACCGCCTTCGCCGACAGCGTCGTCAGGTCGTACGTCGCCGGGATGATGGCGGTCGAAAACGACCCCTCGCGCAGCTCCGCGACGGTCAGCGAAATCCCGTCGACGCCGATCGATCCCTTCTCGACGACGTACGGGGCGAGGTCGTCGGGCAGCGAGAAGCCGAACGTCCAATCATCCCCCACCTGCTCGATTTCGGTCACCTCGGCGACGCCGTCGACGTGGCCCTGTACGAAGTGGCCGTCGAGGCGGCCGTCGGCCGGCAGCGCCCGCTCGAGGTTGACCGCGTCGCCCGGCTCGAGGCTCCCGAGGTAGGTCCGCTCGAGGGTCTCCTCCGAGCAGAACAGCCCGAACTCGTCGCCGCCGTCGGTCGTGACGCCCTCGACGGTGAGACAGGCGCCGCTGATCGCGACGCTTTGGCCGTGCGCGAGTTCGTCGCAGAACGACGCCGACACCCCGAACCGCCGGCCCTCGGGGCCGTCCTCGACGAACGTCACCTCGCCGGTCTCCTCGACGATGCCGGTGAACATATCGCCGGTACGGCCGCGAGGGTCGAAAGGCTGTCGTCACCGGTCGCAGACGGCGGGCTTTTGCGCCTCGACGCGTACCGTCGCGTATGAACGTCCTCGACACGGTGG
Source organism: Halobacteriales archaeon QS_4_69_225 (assembly GCA_003020965.1). Classification (GTDB taxonomy): domain Archaea; phylum Halobacteriota; class Halobacteria; order Halobacteriales; family Haloarculaceae; genus Natronomonas. Next base: position 103,066 of record PXRL01000009.1, on the reverse strand, counting down.
CGCTGTTCGGGGCCGCGGCGCTGGCGGCGCCGGTCGGGCTGCTCGGCGTGGAGTTCCTCGTCGGCGGGCGGACGGCGGCCGGCGTCGGCTTTCTGGCCGTCGCGGCCGGCCTCGTCGTCGGGGTGCTCTACCGACCGGACCCGGTCGATGTCGTCGGCGGGCGGGCCCTCGACTGGCTCCAGTCGGACGGCGACGACGCCGACCCGGAGAGCGAGTGAGCGATGGCGCTCGGTATCGTCCGCTCGCTGTGGTTGCTGACGACGCTCGTGATAGCGGTGCCGGTGGCGCTGGTCGGCGTCTCCACCGTCCTGGACGGCCGATTGCCGCTCGGAGCGGCCTTCTTCGGGATGGCCGTCGGATTCGTCGCGGTCAGCGAGTACATCTACGCGCGGGTGACCGACCGGATCGTCGGTCGACTCAAGTGACCGGAGAAGTCCGCCGACGGCGGGTCCCCGGGTCAGTCGGCGGTCAGTTCGGCGCCGGTCTGCTGGGCCTGCTCGAGCACCTGCTCCAGTGACTCCTCGACCGGTTCGTCGTGCAGCAGCACGTCGGCCGGCAGCGTCGGTGCGCCGTCGACGAGGTTCTCCAGCAGGACGAGCCGTTCGCGGGCCCGCGACATGCCGACGTAGAACACCCGCCGTTCGTTGTCGGTCAGCGTCGGCACGGGGTCGGAGTGCTTGGTGAACTCGGTGACGCCCGCGACGTCGGTGGGGTCGTCGACGGAGGCGGCCATCTGCTCGACGACCTTCTCGGTGAGATCCGTCGCCACGAACACGTGGTCGGCCTCCCGGCCCTTCGCGGAGTGGATGGTGCCGAGCCGGAGCCGCGAGGGGTCCATCCCGCGGTAGTCGCCGCCGAAGTACGCCTCGACGGACCGCTCCTGGAAGTTCGACACCTTCGTCAGCATGTCCGACGCCGACGCGGGGCCGGGCGCGAAGGGGGCGTGGTCGTCGACGAAGTCGGCCGGCAGCTCCATCTCGGTGAGGTCGTCGACGCCCGCGGTCTCCTGTCGGTCGTCGAGGGCGTCGAAGTAGTCGTCGCGCTCGCCGGTGCCGAAGGCGCTGTCGGCGAGCATCTCGCCGAGCCGGCGGGCCTGCAGGCCGTCGATCGACTCGTCCTGGTCGACGGCCTCGACGGCGTCGACGTACCCCTGCAGCCGGTCGGTCCACATCCGCTGGTCGGTCAGCGCCCTGAAGGGGATGCCCTCGTCGATGAACTCATCCATGAACTGGAACATCTGATAGCGGGCCCGGAACAGACACATGACGGTGCCGTCTTCGTCCTCTTCGAGGGTGCCGCGGACGTTCCGTACCAAATCGAGCATCGAGGGGTTGCGGACGGCCTCGACGGAGCCGCCCTGCTTGCGCGGCTTGAGGTCCTTGTCCTGGCGCTTGTCAATGTGGTCGATCTGGGTGTTGACGACGTTGAGGATGCGGGACGGCAGTCGGTAGGAGTTCGGCAGCACGACGTCGTCGTCGACGCCCTCGTCGAGCAGGAGGTTGGGGTCGGCGCCCTGCCAGGCGTAGACGACCTGGTCGTCGTCGCCGGCGATGAGGACGGCGTCGATGTGGGGCTTCCACTCGTCGTAGACGGCGTACTGCAGCGTGGTGATGTCCTGGAACTCGTCGATGACGACGTGGTCGACGCCGGGGACGAGCGACCGCTGTTTGACCCGCTCGAGCATGTCCGCGAAGCCGACGATCCCGTGTTCGCCCTTGTAGGCCCGCCAGCCCCGGATGACCTCGGGGATGTCGACCCGGTCGTCGGAGGAGGGCCACGTCGGGGTGTACTTGTTGCCCGTCTGGGCCTCGTCGTCGATCTCCGGCGGCAGCCGGACCTCGTCGTCGTCCCACTTGAATGGGACCTGGTACCACTCGGCGACGTCGCGTTCGGTCCGCTGGAGCCACTGGGAAGTGGCGATGATCTTGTTGCCCAGCGTCGTCGACCGCGCCGACCGCCGCCGCGAGGAGCTGTACTCGTCCTCGAACTCGACGCCGTACTCCTCGCAGAAGGCCTCTTTGTCGTCCTCGCCGACGACGTCGCCCCGCGAGAGATTCAGCAGCTCGTATGCCTTCGCGTGCATCGTACAGACGTTGCCGCGGAGCGACTTCGGGCTCCGGTCGAGCCGCTCGGAGAGCCGCTCGCGGACCTCGGTGGCGGCCGCCCGGGTGTAGGAGACGACCAGGATATCGTCGATGTCGACGCCCTCGTCGAGCATCTCGTCGACCCGGTCCAGCAGCGCCGTCGTCTTCCCGCTGCCGGGGCCTCCGAACAGTCGTGTCACCTGGGTGGAATTGGACATTACTCGTTCAATGCCGCGCGGCCTCATAAAACGAGTGCTTGCGACCGATACCACCACGGAGCGGCGCTGTCGGGCGTTCGTCGGCGCACCGGCCGACCGTGGCCTCACCTCACGGTCGCCAGCCGCAGACCGTACACGACGACGCCTCGGGCCCGTGGAGCCCTTCGCAGTCCGGACACCGCTTTTTGTTGTAGTCCTGCTCCCACGACTGGGATTCGGTTTCGTGCCCCCGCTCGTCGAGGAACTCGTCGAAGATGTCGTCTGCGGTCGCCATACAAGCAGTCGTTGCCGGGCCACGAGCATAAATCCTGTGGCAAGGTGTCACACGGTGAGACGGGCCGACCGGCGGTTTTTGTCCGTCGCCGTCGTAGCGGGCGCATGACCGCGCCGGAGGACCTGCCGCTCGTCCACGAGCACCGCCCGGGGACCGCCGCGTCGGACGCACCGGCGGTCGTACTGGCTCACGGTCGCGGCACCGACGAACGAGACTTGCTGCCGCTCGACGAGCGGCTGCCCGACGAGCTGGAAGTTCAGGTCGACACGGCCGACTCTGAGCTCTCACCACGCGGCAGGCCGAACTCGACTTCGATCCGAACCGTGTCGTAGGGAACGTACGGCTTCTTCGCGCGGCCGTCTTCCTCGAAGTAGATGATTTCGTACTCGGCCAGCAGGTGCAGATCGTCGTGGACGTCGTGCACGTCACGGTCGAGGCGGCCAGCCAGCGCGCGGATGCTCTCGGGAGGCCGTTCCATCACCGTCTCGAGCAGCTCCATCCGCCGGTCGGTGAGCAGCTGGCGGAGGCGCGCTCGGTCTTCGAAATTGACGACGTGCGGGACCTCGTCGCCTTGCTCCCAGCGCTCTGCACGGTCCAGGGCACTCTTCTTGTGGTCCTCGGACGGCTTCGACGTGATGCGGAGGGTCGAAGGGTACTCGACCTCGTCCGGGTCGGGGGTGAACTCGTCGTGCGTGGGTTCGGTGTCAGTCGGTTCGTCGCTCATGGATTTCGTCGACCTCGTTCTGGAAGTCGTCGATCAGGTCGGAGAGGCCGGTGAACTCCAACTTCGTGATCTCGCCGTCGGGTGGATGTCGATGATGCCGGCCGACATCCAGGTGGTAGGGCGCGTTGTCGTATTGCAGGAGCGTGTCGCCGTCAGCGTCCACGTACTGGAAGCTGTATTTCAGCCCCTGGGGGAAGTCCTCGCTCACCGGGACCTGCCAGGCGACCATCTCGTACCGACTCCCGTCCGGTTTCTCGTTTTCCTCCCGGTACACGACCGTCGCTGACACGGTTCTCCTATGCTGGTACACGACCCCAACAAAATAAGAATTATCGTTGGGTCCGAAGCCCATCAGAGTGGAACCCTATCGAACTGGTCCAGAATGTTGGGCTCGGCGAGGGCGGCGAGACATGGCTCGATTGCATCGTAGGAGGACCACCCACCGAGAGCCATCACAACACGCGGAGAGGTCGGGTACCCGCCTGGAACGAATCCGCGAGTGCTGTAAGCGGCAGGGGAAATTCAAAACAGCTGAGTTGGTCGCCCCCAGAATACCCTTATTTATTCGGGGATGCGACCGGCGTCGACGCGGACGCCACCGGTACCTATGATCGTGCGGTAAATCAGTGTTTTCTCCGACGTTTTCACGTCCACTGCGACGAGACCCTCTACGACGCTGTTTTTGCGGCTGTGGTATCGCAGGACGTGCTGATACGCCGTGTCCGGCCGCTGCGGATGCGGCCCATACCCGTGATACACGCGGATTGTGAATTCGCCGTCCTCCCAAGTCCGAACCCGCGTCTGCACCGGGCCGTCCAGCCGCTGGGTCGCGATTTCGAGCAGGCGGTCGTACGCCGGCGCGATTGCCGTCAGTGATGGAATCGCGTCGACATCCGGGTCCGGGGCTGCTGCTCGACCGGCCGACTCGTTGCCGTCCTCGGTCATCAACTCCATACTGGTCGCCGGTGTGGGTAAGCGCTTCGTCCCAAGCAGGGGGGCCCCCAACCGTCTTTTATATCGGACACAGGGAGAAAGCCCACTTTCAGGGTGGAATGAATCTCATAAGCTTGAGTAGTATTTACTCCGGGAATGGGTATACCGAGTCTCGGGCAAGTCTCACAAAGCCTCTGTCGAGTCGGGGGCCGTACTGACCCGGTCCGAACCCTGGCATCCGACCAGGGAACTCCCGGTGAGGATGCCCGTCTGTGGCGGGCGCTGGTCTGTAGCTACTATAGCCTCACGGCTTCAGTCGTGGGAGAAGTCAGAATTGACCGCGCCGCCGATTCACAACGCATTTGATTAGGTCTGCCTAAATCGCCTCCATGGAACTGTCCCGGCGGGACGCCATCGGCGCGCTCGCGGCCATCGGGGTGGGAACGGGCGCCGCCGCCTACGCCGTCGACACCGGTGGCGACGCCGCGACGGCGCCGGTCGAGACGCTGGTCGCGGTCGCCGAGGTCGTCTACCCGAGCGAGCTGTCCGGTGTCGAGCCGTTCGTCGAGACGTTCGCCGAGCGGCGCGCGGCGGGCGACGACGACCACGCCCGCGGGGTTCGGGCGGCGGTCGAGACGATGGACGACCGCGCCGAGGCGTGGTACGACGCCGCCTTCGCGGACCTCGCCGCCGAGGACCGCGACTCGCTGCTGCGGGAGATGGGCGTCGACACCGCCGCGGAGGTCCCCGACGGGTCGACCGCCGAGCGGGTGCGGTACTACGTCGTCAACGACCTGCTGATGGCGCTGTACGCCTCGCCGACCGGCGGGGAGCTGGTCGGTCTCGAGAACCCGCGGGGCCACCCCGGCGGGACCGACAGCTACCGGCGGGGACCGCGGCAGTGAGCGGCACCCCCTCGGCGGCCGACGGGCGAGACCGGACGCCCGTCCCGGACGCCGACGTCTGCGTCGTCGGTGCCGGTCCCGCGGGCGCGCTGGTCGCGAACCGACTGGCGGCCGATCACGAGGTGGTAGTCCTCGACGCCGGCCCGCGGTTCGACCCCGAGGACCGCCTCAACCGCCAGGAACGGGCCATCCGACCGGCCTACGATCGGCCGGACGTCTGGGAGATGGGTGGCCCCCGGGACGCCCACGCGGCGTCCGGCGAGTGGTTCTACCCGCTCAATCACGCCCGCGTCAAGGGGGTCGGCGGGTCGACGCTCCACTGGCAGGGGATGGTGATGCGGCTCCACGAGGCGGACTTCAGTTCCGGCACGGAGCGCGGCGTCGGCCCCGACTGGCCCCTCGACTACGCGGACCTCCGACCGTACTACGCCGAGGCCGAGCGGGCCTTCGGGGTCTCCGGCGCCGACGACAACCCGTTCGGGCCGCCGCGGGAGGCGCCGTTTCCCAACCCCGCGTTCCCGCCGTCCCACAGCGACTCGCTGTTCGCGGAAGCCTGCGAGGAACTGGACATCGCGACACACTCGGTGCCGAACGCCCGCAACTCCGAACCGTACGACGGCCGCGGCGAGTGCGTCGGCTACGGCACCTGCCAGCCGGTGTGTCCCTCCGGCGCCAAGTACGACGCGACCGTCCACGTCGAGTCCGCCGAGTCGGCGGGCGCGACGGTCATCGACCGCGCCCGGGTGACGGAACTGGCCCACGGCCCCGACCGAATCGAGGCGGCCGTCTACGTCGCACCTGACGGCACCGAACACCGCCAGACCGCCGACGCCTTCGTGCTGGCGGCCGGCGGCGTCGAGATTCCGCGGCTGCTCCTGCTGTCGGCCTCGAAGCTCTACCCCGACGGCCTGGCGAACTCCAGCGGCGCCGTCGGCCGGTACTTCACCGACCACCTCTTCGCCGGCGTCGGGGGCGTCCTCGAGGAGCGGACCCGGCAGAACCACGTCGGCTTCGTCACGACCGAGAGCCACCAGTTCTACGACGAGGCCGACGAGACGGTAGCGCCGTTCAAGCTTGAGTTCCTCAACTACGCGGGGCCGTCGCCGGTCGAACTGGCGATGACGGGCGACGACTGGGGCGACGACCTGCTCGGACGGCTGCGCGAGTCCTACGGCGGCCACGTCGCCGTCGGCGCCCTGGTCGAGCAACTGCCCCGCGAGGACAGCTACGTCGGCCTCGACGACGAGCGGACCGACGATCTCGGCAACCCGGTGCCGGACGTCCACTGGACCGTCGGCGACCGCGCGCTGCGGACCATCGAGCGGTCCAACGAGATCCAGCGCGACATCCTCGCGGAGTTGGGCGCCGAGGTGACCTGGACCGCCGGCCCCGACTCGACCGGCCCCGCCTACCACCACATGGGCACCACGCGGATGGGCGAAGAGCCCACGGAGAGCGTCGTCGACCCCACGCTGTGCACCCACGACCTGGAGAACTGCTGGATCGCCTCCTCGTCGGTCTTCCCGACCGGCGGCGCCGTCAACCCGACGCTGACGATCGCGGCGCTGGCGCTGCGGGCCGCCGACGCCGTCGACGAGGCGCTCTCGCGGTCGCTTTAGGCAAACCTAAAACTGAAGTGCGGCCGCCGGCTACCCCACGGCAATGAGCACGCTTGAGACGGAGGCGGCGGACGCCGACGGTGCGAACGCGAACGCCGACGGTCCGTTCACGTTCGACGACCTGAGCGTCGTGATGGGCACCTACAACGAGGAGGCGGCCGTCGCGACGGTGCTCGACGACGTCGAGCGGGTGACCGACGGCCGCGCGGAGGTGGTCTGCGTCGACGGCTCCGACGACCGCACGCCGGAGATCGCCGAAGAGCACGGCGCCCGGGTCATCCGCCAGGAGCCGCAGGGCTACGGCGTCGCCGTCCACGCCGCGCTGACGGCTGCTTCCCGCGACGTCGTCGTCACGACCGACTGCGACGACACCTACCCGATGACGGCGCTGCCGGCGTTCCTCGAGGCCGTGAATGAGGGGTACGACGTGGTCAGCGGCGACCGGCTGTACCACGGCGCCGCGGCGATGCCGGCGTTCAACCGCCTCGGCAACCACGCCTTCGCCGCCGTCGCGAGCGTCCTGCTCGGCGAGCGGGTCCACGATACCACGACCGGCATGCGAGCCTACCGCCGGGAGGTCATCGACGAGATCGAGTGGACCGAGAACACCGGCCTATCGGCGGAACTGTTGATGCGGCCGCTGGCCCGCGGCTACGACGTCCGCGAACTCCCCATCGAGTACGCCGAGCGGGCCGGCGAGACGAAGCTCGACCCCCTGGCCGGCGGCGCCGAGATCGCGAAATCCATCCTGAAGGTGGGGTTCGAGGAGCGACTGTAAGCCCCGCCGAGGAACTGGGCCCCGACCGCGTGCGGCCCGCGGCCGTGGTCGACCGGAGACCGCTCGCCCACGGGCGCCGCGGTCGTCGTGATACTCGCGTCGACCGTCGTCGCGCTCCGGAGTGCGGCTGCGGGGACCACTCGCCGCGGCACGGCGCCCGGTCAGCCGTCGACGCGCCGTGCGGCCGTGTCGTTCGACGACCGCACCGACGTGGCCACGAAGACGCCGTCGTCGGACGCTCCGGGGACGTACGCCGCCTCGCCGCCGCAGCGGTCCGGGACCCGACAGACCTCCGCGTACGGCGTCAGGGCCCGGACGGTTTCGGCCTCGCGGCGCAGCGGGACGTCGAGCCGGTAGCTGAACGCGTCGGCTCCGCCGGTGCTCACGTAGACGACAAGTCCCACGGTCTCCCGGTCGGAGACGGGGACGCCCGACCCGTCCCCGATCCGCTCGACCGGGCCCTCAAGCCGGAGGCGGTTGCCGTCGACGACGAGATTCAGCGGCAGCGGGTCTCGGGTCCCGTTCGCCGCGTACAGCGCGTCCCCCTCGTCGGTCGTCAGCCTGACGGAGACGGACTCCGCCGCCGCCGGCACACCGAGCGACGCCTCGACGGTGACGCGGTCACCGGCGACGTGCCGGACGCGCCGGAGGTGCGGCTCGACGGTCTCGCCCGCGGTCGGGGCCCACGCGCCGCGGTAGGCGTAGCGGTACAGCGTCCGCTCGGGGAAGGCGTCGACGACGGCAAACTGGTCCTCGCGGGTGGCGTACACCGCCTCGCCATCGTAGCCGGGGTCGTTCCGCAGCACCTGGAACGGGTGGTTGAGCCACGGCCCGTACGGCGTCGGGAGGAACACGACGGCGTCGTCGAACGTCCGCTCCTCGACCGGCGCGTAGGCCTGCTCGTAGGCGGCCGTCGTCTCGGCGTTCCGCTCGACGGGCTCGCCGAGCGCCGCCGCCGCCGGCACGGCGACCACGGCCGCACCCACCAGCACGAGAACGGCGAGGACGGCCGCCGCCTGCCGACCCGTCGCCGCCCGGTCGCGGACGGCCGCCCTCGTGCGGTCGCCGGCGACGACGACCGCGTAGGCCGCGAACGCCGCCGTCGGGAGGAGCAGGTCGTAGTGGTAGTACGGCCCCAGCGAGGCGATGAGGCCGTCGCCCGGCGTCGTCAGGTCGCCGAGGACGTTCAGGTTCCCCCAGAAGAGGAGGTTCCCGAGGGGGACGGAGACGCCGAGGCCGGCCACCGCGAGCCGGCGGCCGTCGACCGCGCCGTCGGTCAGGGCTCGCCGGCCGGCGGCGCCCACCCCGACCGCGGCGAGAAGGCCCCCGACCGGTCCGGCGGCGACCCAGTCGGCGAAGAACGCCGCCAGTACCCGGGCGTTCGCCGCGACCGCCAGTGACGGCGTGTAGTCGACGGCGCGGCCGAGGATCTCCCGCCGGCCGAAGCCGATCCCGTCCCGCGGGGCGAACGCCTGGTAGGGGAACGTCAGCGGGTCGCCGGTGACGACGGCGTTGTAGCCGAGTGCGGCCGCGACGCCGGCGAGACCGAGCGCCGCGGTGACGAGGTTCCGCGCGAGAACGGAGCGGTCGAGCCGGGCGACGGTCGGCCGGCCCTCGCGTCCCACGACGTGCCAGGCGGCGTGGAGGACGAAGGGGGCCGCGAACAGCGTCGCCGTGTACGGCCGGGCGAAGAACGCGACGCCGATCGCCGCGCCGGCGACCGCCGCCCACCGGCGGCTTCCGGTCCGGTCGCCGCGGAGGTACGCGAAGGCGAAGAGGAGTTCGAGGGCGGCGGTGACGGCGTACGGGAGGAACACGCCCGACTGGACGACGAACAGCGGGGAAGCGAGCACGAACGCCGCGGCGGCGGCGCCGACCCGGGCGTCGAACGCCTCCCGGACGGTCAGGTGCGTGAGGCCGATCACGGCGACGCCGATGCCGACCAGCGCCAGCCACGGGGCGCCCAGCAGGATCCCGGCGGCGAACGCCGCCGCGGGAACCGGCGCGTACTTCGGATAGAGGGCGCCGTCGGCCGTCTCGACGAAGAACCACGGCCGGAACGATTCCGGGACCGGCGGTCGGAGGAACAGCCGCCCGTCGAGTAACATTGCGGCCTGCTGGAGGTAGACGCCCTCGTCGTGGTTCGGCGAGCGGTGCGGGAAGAGCCCCGTGGCGACGGCGGCGGCGACGAGTCCGCCGACGAGAGCGAGCAGGAGGGCGACGGCGTCGGCGGTCGAGAGCCGCGAGCGGAGGCCATCGACGGCCGGACGGAGCCGCCCGGCGACCCGCGCCGCCGCGGTCGCGCGGTCACTCATCGGTCCCCTCGGCCCGCAGGAGGAGCACCATCGACAGCCCGGAGACGGCCACGAGGACGAGCGCCGGTAGCGCGGCCTGACCGTAGTAGCCGGCCTCCTGGACGCGCCAGATGTAGGTGACGAGCGTCGTGAAGCCCGTCGGGTGGAGGATGAGCGTCGCCGGCAGCTCCTTCATCGTCGTGAGGAAGACGAGCATGCCGCCGGCCGCGAGCCCGGGGGCGATGAGCGGGAGCGTGACGCGGCGGAAGGCGCCGCCGGGGCCCTCCCCGAGAACGCGGGCGGCGCCCTCGAGGTCGGCGTCGACGCCGAGCACCGACGAGCGGGTCGTCCCGACCGCCTGCGGCAGGAACCGGACGACGTAGGCGAACACCAGAAGTGGGATCGTCTGGTACAGCTCCTGGGCGTACCGGGTGCCGAAGAAAACGAGCGCGAGCCCGAGCACGACGCCGGGCATCGCGTAGCCGACGTACGTCGAGCGCTCGGCTAGTTCGGCGACGACGGAGTCCGACCGGCCGGCGTAGTAGGCCACCGGCAGCGCCAGCAGCACCGTCGCGGCCGCCGCCAGCAGCGACACCGTCACCGAGTTCAGCCCGTAGGCCCACTCGAAGGCGATGCCGCCGCCGGCGTAGGCTGGCCCACTCCGGAAGAGCCATACGCCGAGGATGGCGACCGGCAGCACCAGCGTGAACGTCGCCACGAACGCCGGCAGCAGCATCGCCGGCCACCGGAGGACGCCCAGCTCGATGACGGTGTCGGTCGACGCCGCCGAGCCGTGGCCCGTCGACTCGTCCGGACCGACGCGGGACTCCAGGGCGAGCACGAGCGCGGTGACGCCGAGCAGTTCGAGCGCGAGCACGGTCGCCCGTCCCCGGCCGAACGTCCCGAGTTCGACGAAGATGACGCGGGTGAAGGCGTCGTACCCCATGATGGCCGGCGTCCCGAAGTCCGAGAGGGCGTACAGCGCGACCAGCAGCGCGCCGGCGGCGACGCCCGGGGCGATCTGCGGCAGGACGACCCGCCGGAACGCCGCGCGGTAGCCGTGGTTCAGCGTCCGGGCGGCCTCGAGCTGGGTCGCGTCGAACGACAGCAGCGACGCGCGGGTCGTGAGGAACACGTACGGGTAGATAAAAAGCGTCAGCACGAGCGCGGTGCCCGGGAGGCCGTAGATGGTCGGGGCCTGGAGGCCCAGCGGCGCGAGCAGGTCGGCCAGCTCGCCCTGCGGGCCGAACGCCGAGACGTAGGCGAAGGCGCCGATGTAGCTCGGCACGACGAGCGGGAGCGCGGCGGCGACGGTCCACAGACGGGCGAACGGGAGGTCCGTCTGCACGGTGAGCACCGCGAGCGTGAGACCGACGACGACGGAGGCGACGGTGACGACCGCCACGAGGACGACGCTGTTGACCAGTACTTCGAGGGCAGTCGCCGAGGTCGCGAGCGCCCAGGCCTCGGCGACCCCGACCTCGGCGGCACGCAACAGTAGCCAGAGGACCGGCGAGAGAACGGCGACGGCGACGGCGACGGCGGCCGCCCCCAGGAGGAGCCCCGCGGTCGCCTCCGAGTCGGGCTCCTCGTCCCGGTCGGCGACCGGGCTCGCGGGCCGCATCGCGTCCTCGCCGGGTGTCATCAGAGAACGTCGGTCTCCCGCAGCAGCTCCAGCGTCGGCTGGACCTCCGACAGCTCGGCGAGGTCCAGCGTCGGCGGGTTCAGTTCGTCGACGGGCGGCAGGCCACCGACGGGCGGGACGCCGGGAAGCATCGGGTAGCCGTACGTCCGGGTGGCGAAGAACTCCTGGGCCTCGACCGTCAGGAGGTGGTGAATGAATGTTTGTGCGAGGTCGCCGTTGTCGCTCGGCGCGAGCTGGGCCGCCGCGGCCACGTTGATCAGCGCGCCGGCGTCGCCGTTGGTGAACGCGAGCTCCAGCGGCGCCTCCGGCCGGCTGGCCTTCACGCGGAGCGCGTAGTAGTGGTTCGCGAACCCGGCGGCGATCTCGCCCTCGGCGACCGCGTTGGAGACGAGGAACTCGTCGTTGTACTCCGAAACGCCGGCGTCGACCATGCCGCGCAGCCACGTCTCCGTCCGGTCGCGGCCCTCGAGGACGCGCATCGCCGTCACGAACGCCTGGAACGCGCTGTAGGTGGGCGCCCACCCCATCGCGTCCGACAGCGCCGGGGTCTCCGGGAACGCCATCACCGAGTCGGGGACGTCCGTCGCCGAGAGCATATCCGTGTTGTACGGCACGGCCCGTGCCCGTCCGGCCGTGCCGACCCACTCGTCGTTCGGGCGGAACTCCTCGGGGACGGGGTCGACGACCTCCGCGGGGAGCGTCGCGGTGAGTCCCTCGTCGGCGACGGCGCCGACCGAGCCGGCGTCGACGGACCAGAACACGTCCGCCGGCGTCGACTCGCCTTCGGTGAGGATGGTGTTCGCCGCCTCGGCGGCCCCGAAGCCACGGATCTGCGCGTCGAACTCCGGGTAGACGTCATCGAGCAGGGCGATCAGGTCCCGGTAGAGGCCGCTCTCGCCGCCGCCGAGGTAGACCTCGAGTTCGCCCTCGAGGTCGGGGAGGTCCGCGATGCGGTCGCCGGACAGGACCGGCCGCTCCTCGACGAACGGCCCGGAGCCGCGGAACTCCGCGAAGTTCACCTGACGCGGCTCGTCCGTGGAGTCGCCCGTCAGCCCGTTACAGCCCGCCAGTCCGACGGCCCCGACGGACGCCGCCGCCCCGAGGAACCGACGACGGGAGGTCAATCCGCCGTCACCTCCGTGGCGACCGGTTCGGCGGCGTCGAGCGCCGACAGACAGTTCAGCCACTCCAGCATCGCCTCGCCGACGTGGTTGAGGAAGGCGCCGTTCTCGTAGTCGGAGAACTCACCCGTCGCGAGCCGCTCGCCCATCGCCGCGAAGACGCCGGCGTAGCTCTCGGCGTCGTCGCCGACGTCGTCGATGTGCTCCCAGAGGTGCTCGTTCAGCTCCAGGCCGGCGACCTCGTTGTTGAGGTCGGAGAAGGTCGACCGCGGGGCCTTGTTGTGCTCGCACAGCGGCGCGCCGTTGTAGATGCGCTTGCCGAGGACGTCGCAGGCCCGCTTGAGGAACACCCCCGACCAGATGTCGTCGAAGCGGCCGACGTCCCACGCGTTGTCGTCCATCGGCAGCTGGTAGAACGCCGGAACGACCTCACGGCGGAACGCGAGGTTCATCGAGCAGACCGTGAGGTAGCTGCCGCGAGCGGCGACGAAGTCCTCGCCGTAGTCGGCGGCGCTCGTGCGGGTCCGGGCCTGCCCCTGGAGGTCGCCGTCCATCAGGATGCGGACGGCGTCGAGGTCCGGGACGTTCGTCCACAGGCCCTGGGAGGCGACGACACCGTCGACGGCGACGCGGTCGGTCTCGACGGTCTCGTCCATCGCGCCGTACGGGTACCCCCGGGGGTAGAGGCCGTGCTCGTCGGCGTTCTGATACAGGACGTTCACCCACCGCTCGTCGGAGTCGACGACCTCGGTTTCGCCCTCGAAGGCGAGGTTCCGGAGGTGCCGGCCGAAGAAGTCGTAGTCGTCGTGCGGCAGCGTGTCGTCGTCGATCAGGAAGCCGTACTCGAAGTCGCCGGCCCACAGGTACAGCAGTCCGAAGCTGGTCTCGGCGTGACTGGCCGCCGGGATCAGGTCGGCGTACTCCGCGAGGCCGCGCGCCTCGAACCAGGCGTCCCGGCGCGGCCCGTCGAAGACCTCGCCGTCGACGCCGAGGTCCTCGAGCATCGCCTCCATCCCGGCGACGTCGCAGAACTCCTCGGTCACCAGCAGGAAGAACAGCCGGTCCGTCTCGAAGCCGTTGGCCCGCGCGTTCTCGACGTAGGCCCGGACGCACTCCGGCTGCCGGACCGTCGGAACGATGACGCAGCAGTCGGTCATTCGTCGGTCAGTATTTTAGGCTATCCTAAAAGGATGCCGGAACGCGCTTACAGCCGCGTCGCGCCGAAGGCGGCGACGCCGATCGACACCGCCGCCACCAGCCCGACGACGACCAGCGGGTCGACGCCGAGCGGTCCCTCGCCGCCGTCGAACGGCCCGTCGCCGCCGAACAGTCTACCGCCCGACGACGCCTCGGTGGGGGTGGCTGTGGGCGTCGGTGTCGGGGTGGCGGTCGACGACGCCTCGGTGGGGGTGGGTGCGGGCGTCGGTGTCGGGGTGGCGGTCGGCGACGACGCCTCGGTGGGCGTCGGCGTCGGCATCGGAGTGGGCGTCGGCGTCGGTGTCGGGGTGGGCGTCGACTCCGACTGCTGGGACGGCGGCGGCCCGAGCTCCTCGCGGGCGGCCGATTCGTTGTCGCAGCCGTTGCAGATCGCGAAGTAGTGGGAGCTTTCCGACACCGACACCTGCTCGTCGGAGTTGAAGGCCTTCCCCTCGACGACGACCTCCGCCTGGTACCAGCCCGCCTCGTCGGGGTTGCTCACGCACTCGTCCAGCTCCAGTCTGATGATGTCCTTTACGGTGTACGTGTTGCTCGAGTCCGAAATCTCGAACTCCGCGGTACCGCCGTCGAACGACGCCTCCGCGTCCATCTCCTCCTGCTCGTCGTTCTGGTTCGTGATCGTGAGCGTGTACGAGGAGCCGACGGGGAGATCGGAGTCACAGCCGCTCACGTCGCCCGCTCCGAGGGAGAACACGACCCGCCTCGGCTCCTCGATGCCCGACCGGTCGTCGCCGAAGCTGTCGACCAGCTCCGCATCGAAGACGTAGCTCACCTCCTCGGCGCCGGGTGCCGGGTCCGCCGGCTCGACGGTGTGGTCGACGCTGTCGACGCCGTGGTTCGCGACGACGCCCACCGGGGCGACGGCCGCCGCCGCCACGGCAAGTGCGACGACCACGAGAGCTGCACCCGGTCCGCGGTTCATCAGTATGATTCTGCACCGGTGCTGAATAAAAGCCTTCCGACGTCCCGAGGTCGTGTCTACTCAGAAGGGATTAGGCTATTTCGGCGGTGACGGCGGCGTTTGCGAACGCCCCCTCCCGCTCGCGGGCCGCGGCTCACGGCTCGCTTCGCTCGCCGGCAGAGCGACGCTCTGCCGAGCCCTCGCCCGTTTCACTCGCGAGGACGCCGTTCGCAACGTCGAGATACCTCGCTACCACTCGGTATCTCGCAACGCCTCGCTGTGCTTGCATCGGCTCGCTACGCTCCCGTGTCGTCGCTCCTCCCGCTCGCTGCGTCACGAGGCCTCTCTCGCTGTGTTCGCTCGGCCTCGCCGCGCGAGCGGTCGGCCCCGTTCGAGTTCCCACCCGATGTCGGCTGACCGGCCGGCTCTCACCCAACTAAACACGACGATCCCCGGGACGGACACGTTGATTGCGGCGGCCGCGGTACCACCGGTGTGCGCGATCGCATCCGTTCGCTGCTCCGAGCGTCGACCGGCCGGCTCCGGACCCCGTGGCGCCTGCTCGTCGCCGGCGGTGGCTTCCTTCTCGTGAACCTGGCCGTCGGCGGCGCGGCGCTGGCGGTCGGCTACGGCGTCGACCCCGGCGGAGCCGGCGGGGTCGGCCTCGCCGCCGCACTCGCCTTCCTGGCGATCAACGGCGCGGCGACGGCCCTCGTCACCCTGCTCGCGGGGCGGTATCTCGACCGGCGGCTCCTCGCCGACCTGGGGCTCCGGGGCGGCGCCCGCCCGTGGCTCGACCCCCTGGCCGGCGCCGCCCTCGGGGTCGTGTTGGTCTGCGGTGCCTACGCCGTCGGCGCCGCCCTCGGGGTCTACGAGGCCAGCGTCGACCCCTCCGGTCCCCCGACGTACCCGCTTTCGGCCTGGCTCGCGCTCGTCGTCGTCAGCATGGTCGTCGTCGGCGTCTACGAGGAACTGCTGTTGCGCGGCTACGTCCTGACGAACCTCGCCGAGGGGCTCACCGCCGTTCTCGGCCGTCGGGCGTCGATCGCCGCCGCGCTGATCGTCTCGAGTCTCGGCTTCGGGCTGCTCCACGGCGCCAACCCCGCCGCCAGCCCCCGCTCGCTGGCGACGGTGACGCTGGCGGGCCTCCTGCTCGGGCTCGCCTACGTCTACACCGGGTCGCTGTCCTTTCCGATCGGCCTCCACGTCACCTGGAACCTCTCGGGCGTGCTGTTGGGGCTGCCGGTGAGCGGCCTCGAGATACCGGTCCGGCTCGTCCGGACCGAGGTCGCCGGCGACCCGGCGATTCACGGCGCGGGCTTCGGCATCGAGGGCGGTCTGCTCGGCCTCGGGGCGACGGCGGTGGGCTGTCTCCTCGTCGTCGGCTACGCCCGTCTCACGGGCCGGACGTTCGGCGAGACGGTCGCGACGCCGGCGCTGCGCTTTTAGCCGCCGAGGTACGACTCCCGGATGTAATCGTCGCCTTTCAGCTCGTCGGGGGTGCCCTCGCGGACGGCCTCGCCGTTTTCCAGCAGGTAGATGCGGTCGGCGTGCTTCAGGGCGAAGGTGACGTTCTGCTCGGTGAGCAGTACCGTGACGCCCCGCTCGACGATGGGGGCCAGCGCCTCGGCGATGTCCTGTAGGATGACCGGCGCCAGCCCCAGCGTCGGCTCGTCGAGGATCAGCAGATCCGGGTCGCCCATCAGCGCCCGCCCGACCGCGAGCATCTGCTGTTCGCCGCCGGACATCGAGCGGGCGTTCTGCTCGCGGCGCTCGTCCAGCCGCGGGAACAGCTCGTAGACGAACTCCTTGCGCTCCTCGATGACCTCGTCGTCCCGGAGGTAACCGCCCAGCCCGAGGTTGTCCTCGACGTCCATGTAGCCGAAGAGGTCCCGCTGTTCGGTGCAGTGGACCATCCCCCGGTCGACGAGCTCGGTCTGTCCGACCCGGGCGACCTCCTGGCCGCGGTAGCGGACGCTGCCGCCGTAGTCGAGAAAGCCCGAGGCGGTGTTGCAGAACGTCGTCTTGCCGGCGCCGTTCGGCCCGATCAGCGAGACGATCTCGCCCTCGGAGACGGTCACGTCGAGCCCCCGGAGAGCCGTCACCTTCCCGTAGGAGACCTCCAGGTCCTCGGCCTCCAGGACCACGTCGGAGTCGCCGGCGGTCGCCTCCGTGCCGGCGGGCTCCTCGTCGGCGTCGGTGTCGGTGTCGACGCTCATATCTCCTCACCTCCCAGGTACGCCTCCTGGACCTCGGGGTCGTTTTTGATCTCCTCGGGCGTCCCCTCGGCGATCTTCGAGCCGAACTGGATGACGAACGCCCGGTCGATGAGGTTCAACAGCCCGCGCATGTTGTGGTCGACGACGATGAGCGTCATGCCGTGGCGGCGGAGCGACTCCATCACCTCGGTCAGCTCCTGGACCTCGTCCGCCGAGAGCCCGGCGAACGGCTCGTCGACGAGCATCACGTCCGGCTGGGTGGCGATGGCCCGGGCGAGTTCGAGCTTCAGCATGCCGGCGTGCGGCAGCTCCGCGGGCGTCTGATCCATCACCCCGCCGAGACCGACCCGCCGGCAGATCTCCCGGGCCAGCTGCTCGGTCTCGCCGCCCATCCCCGACAGCGTGAACAGCTCGTCGGGCGCCAGCGCCAGCTCGACGTTCTTGACGACCGCCCGGTCCTCCAGCGGCGCGAACTCCTGGAAGGTCCGGGACATCCCCTCCTTCACCATGTCGTGGGCGGGGATGCCGGTGACGTCATCGCCCTTGAAGTAGACGGTGCCGTCGGTCGGCGGGTAGGTGCCGGTGACACAGTTGAATGTCGTCGACTTGCCGGCGCCGTTCGGCCCGATGAAGCCGAGGATCTCCTGTTCTTTGACGGCGAAGGAGAGGTCGTCGACGGCCGTCAGCCCGCCGAACTCCTTGCGGAGGTCCTCGGCCACGAGGATGCCGTCGTCGGGCCCGTAACTCCGTCCGTCCGGCTCGGTGCCGGCGGCGTCGGCGCTCATCGGCTCTCACCCCCGACGATCTCCTCGATCTCCTCGCGGTACTTCTCGGCGGTGCGCTTCAGCGTCGAGGGACTCCGGTCCCGCTCGAGGAGCCTGTCGACCTCGCCGCGCCGCCAGGCGAGCAGCCGGCGGCCGAACCGGGTGAGTTCGGGGACGACACCCCGCGGCAGGAACACCAGCGCGAGCATCCCGAGCAGGAACGTCGGCAGCGGCTTCAGGTTCGGGACGAGCCCGCCGACGACGGCGTCGGCGAAGGCGAAGAACAGCGCGCCGACGATGCTGCCGACGATCGTCCCCATGCCGCCGATGATGGCGACGACGATGACGTTGATGCTGAGATTGATCCGGCCCGAACCGAAGAGGTTCTCGGTGTTCGGGGCGGCGTTGGGCCCGGCGTGCATCCAGACGGCCGCGGCGAAGCCGCCGATGGCCGCCGAGAGGACGAACGCGAAGATCTTGAACTTCGCGGGGTTCATCCCCACCGACCGGACGGCGTCCTCGTCCTCGCGGATGGCGGTGAAGACGCTGCCGGCCGCCGAGCGGGTCACGCCGTAGGTGACCGCCAGCACGATCAGCAGCGCCAAAAAGGAGATGTAGTACCGGGCGACCGCCCCGACCCACTGCTGGTCGACCGTCACTGCGGTGTTCAGCTCGCCGATACCGACGAACGACGGCGGCGCGTTCAGCAGGCCGCTGGTCCCGCCCAGCCCGCCCGGGGCCAGCACGGGCAGCGACTCGCTGAAGATGATGAGACTCTGGTACAACAGCAGCGGCGCGATGAGCGTCACCAGCGAGAGGTACGGGCCGTCGAGCCGCAGCGCCGGCACCCCGATGAGCACGCCGCCGAGGGCGGCGACGAGCGTCCCGCCGACGATGCCGCCGAGGATGACGAGCACGGTCCCGACCGGGCCGAGCGTCAGCCCGAGGTCGCCGGCCAGCGGCAACAGGTGCTGGTTGACGGTGACCGAGGTGCCGTAGCCGCCCAGCGCGAAGAAGAAGGCGTGTCCGAAGCTGAGCTGGCCGGTGTAGCCGGAGACGACGTCCCAGCTGATGGCGAACATCATCAGATACAGCACGGAGGTGAACTGGTTCAGCTCCCGCGGCTGTGCGAGCAGCGGCACCAGTCCCAGCAGGCCGACGCCGAGGATGCCGAGCCGGTGCCGCAGCGCGAGGTCCCGCAGCAGGAGCTTCTCCACGACCGCCCGCCTGCGGCGCCGGTCGACGTCGCCCTCGAGAGGTGTCTCGGTCGCCATTATTCGCTCGTCCCCCGTCCGAACAGTCCCTCGGGCTTCACCAGCAGGAACACGACCAACAGCACGAGCGAGGAGACCCCGGCGAGCTGTTGGCCGCCCGGCACGAAGTTGACCGCGAACGTCTCGACGAACCCGATGATGTAGGCGCCGGCGATGCTGCCTTTGATGGAGCCGAGCCCGCCGAGGATGACGATAGCGAACGAGAGGATGAGCGGCGCCGGCGGCTGGATGGACATCAGCCAGCTGCCGCTGCCGTACGCCCCGGCCAGCAGCACCCCCGCGTAGCCCGCGAACGCCCCCGCCACCGTCCAGGTGACGAGGTTGATCTTCTCGGCGTCGATGCCGACCAGCGCCGCCCCCTTGTCGCTCTGGCTGACGGCGATGATGGCCCGGCCCGTCCGGGTGTAGTTGACGAAGTAAAACAGCAGCCCGATGAGGAGCCACGAGGTGACGAGGATGAACACGTTGTTGAGGAAGTCCGTCCCCATCACCTGCGGGACGGGAATCGACAGCGCCTCGATGTTGTCGATGCCCTGTACCCAGATCCGGATTCCGTAGATGAGGAAGAAGCCGATGACGAAGGTGAGTATCAGCACCGTCACCGGCCGGTCGCGGACGTACCTGATGATGCCGACGTAGGTGACGGCGCCGAGAAGCGCCCCCGCGCCCGTGCCGGCGAGCAGTCCGACCCATATGGGAAGCGAAATCAAGAAGACGTCGCTCGTCGCGAGAAACGCGGCGAACATCCCGACGGTGATGAACGCGCCGTGTGCGAAGTTGAGGATGCCGCCGACGCCGAAGATGAGCGTGAAGCCGATGGCGATGATGGCGTACAGCGCGCTGCGGAAGATCGCGGTGCCGGTGGCGGTGAGTATCTCGCCGAGGACCATCAGCCGTCACCTCCGATCCACTCGGGGACGGTGTAGTCGGCCGTCTTGTTCTCCTCGGGGTGGAACGAATGCATCGTGCCGTAGTCCTCGGCCACCTCGGGGTCGAGCTGCCACTGCTGGAACACCGGCACTCCCGTCTCCTCGATGGAGGTCCACTGCGGCTCGTGGGCGTACTCCGCGTCCGGCGGCGTGAACTGGAACTCGTCGAGGATGGTGCTGCCGCCGAACGTCCCCTCCTCCAGAATCGGAATGAGGGTCTCGGGCCCCGGAATCTCGCCCTCGACGCCCTCGTCCTCGACGGCGCGGGTGATGGCCTGCTCGACGATGTTGACCGCGTCGTACGTGATGGCGCCGCTGTAAATGGGGACGTCGTCGAACTCCTCGTTGTACGCCTCGACGAACGGCTGGGTCAGTTCGGTGTTGTTCGTCTGCGGTGTCATCGCGTTCATGGTGAACACGTGCCGGGCGTTGCCGTCCGTCGACCCCCAGAAGCTGTAGCTCTGGCTCGGCACGTGGATGCCGCCGAACTCGAAGTCACGCCGCTGGTCGGCCCACTGGTTGACCGCGCTGTTGCCGATCAGCGCCAGCCCCACGAGCGCGACGTCGCAGTTCTCGTCTTCGATGTTGTTGTAGAACGGCGACCAGTCGGCGACGCCGCCGACCCGCTGGACGATGGGAACGTCGACGATCTCGTCGAGGCTCTCGACCAGCTTGTCGTGGTACGGGGTGAACTCCTGTGGGTTCTCCGTCAGCACCGCGACCCGTTCCCAGCCGAGGTCGTCTTTCTTGTTCTCGACGAACTCCAACATCGCGTCGGCCAGGTCGAACAGGTTGATCGGCCCGGCCCGGAAGTGATACTTGAACTGCTCGTACTCCTCCTCGCCGGTGTTGCTTGTGAACGTGTTCGTCTTCGAGACGACGCGTCCGGCCCGCGGGTCGGCCGAGGCGGTCGTAATGTGGATCGTCTCGAGGGGCGCGATGGACTTGTCGAGCGTCGAGATGAGCGCCGATCCGAGGAAAATCCCCATCGTGAGGTCGCAGTTTTCCTGGTTGACGAGCCGCTTGTGCTGGGAGGCGGCCTCGGCCGGCTCGGCCTTCGTGTCCCCGACCACGACCTCGACGTCGGCGCCCTTGATGCCGCCGTTCTCGCGCAACTGCTTTGCGGCCAGGCGGGCACCGTCGCCCATCGACCGCCCCAGCGGGAGGTCCAGCGGCGCGAGCACGCCGATACGGACCGTCTCCCCGGACAGCGGCTCCTCGAGATCCGACGACTCCGACTCCGACTCCTCGTTGCCGTCGGCCCGGATCCCGCTTCCGGGGTACGGGTTCTGCGGGGACTGACAGCCGGCCAACCCGGCGGCGACGGCGCCGCTGCCGCCGTACTTCAGCAGCGACCGCCGGTCGACGCGGCCGTCGTCCCGCCGGTCGTCCTCTGATGCGTCTGGCATGTGGGCCACGTACCGAACTTCGACCTATTGGTGTTTCGGTGGTTTTCTCCGGTCTTTTATGATAGAAATCAGGCCGTCGCCGCCGGCGTCGTGTGCCGGTTCGGCGGCCGATCGTCGCCGGGCCGCGTTCGGCCGTCCGGACGGCACTGCAACGGGCGCCCGGGATCGACCGTCGGCCGTCGGCCGTCGGCCGTCGACCGCTCGCGCTGCCGATACGCGGCGTTTCAGCCCCTCGGAGACAGGTAGTAACGCCTATACGACGGCCTGACCTTCCGTCGCGTATGCAACGACGATGGGCGGCGGTCTATGTCGTCTTCTTTCTCGTGATGGCCGCCAGCGCGTACTCGGTGATGGCGCTCGCCGAGGCTCCGACGCCGGACGTCGAGGGCGACACCTACGGCGACGGCGACGGCTTCCAGCAGGGCGGCACGGCCTACACCGTCTCCGTCGCCGAGGGGTCGGGCGAGATAACCTACGAGGAAACCGTCGAGAACGAACAGACGTTCGCCAACAACAGCGTCGTCGACTACGCCGACGGCAGCTACAACGTCAGCGTCGCAGGCGGCGACGACCCCGGGGCGTTCGCGCTCGTCGAAGAGGTCGACGTGCCGGCGGTCCTGGCCGACGACCCCGACGTCGAGAACGACACGTTCACCCGCGACGACGGCACCGAGGTGGTCGTCTACCGCAACGGGACGACCCGGCCGCTCGAGGGGTACCTCGACCGCGACCGCGTGCGGTTCGCCGAGGGCGACGCGATCGAACAGGGCGGCGAACGGAAGTCGGTCGCCAACGTCACCGCCGAAGGGGTGCTCGTCCGCTGGCAGAGCACCGAAGAGCGGTCCATCGGCCTCGAGGAAGGCGAGACGTTCACCCTCGACGGCACCGAGTACGTCGCGACCTTCCCCGACGAGTCGACGGTCGTGCTCTCGACGGACGTCGAAGGATACGACAGCTACGAGGAAAACGCCGCCTACCACCAGCAGCGGATCAGCGGCCTGCTGTACGTCGTCATCTTCAGCGCCGGCTCGGGCTTCCTGCTGGCGGCGCTGGCGTTTCTCCCGCGGCGCGGCTGACGCCGTAGCGGCGCGCTTCGAAGGCTTTATCCGCGAACTCGACCTCCCGTGTAGCATGAGCGACAAGCCCGCCTCGATGTACCGGAACATCGACAAGCCGTCGTACACGCGACGGGAGTACATCACGGGGATTCCGGGATCGAAGGTCGCCCAGTACAAGATGGGCGACATCGACGCCGACCGCGAGGACTACGACGTCCAGATCAGTCTCGTCGTCGACGAGGAGGTCCAGATCCGCCACGGTTCCCTCGAGTCGGCGCGGCTGTCGGCCAACCGCCGGATGCTGAAGGAACTCGGCGAGGGCGGCGATTACAAGATGATCCTCCGGAAGTTCCCTCACCAGGTCATCCGGGAGAACAAGCAGGCCACCGGCGCCGGCGCCGACCGCGTCTCCGACGGGATGCGGCAGGCCTTCGGCAAGATCGTCGGCACCGCCGCCCGGATCCAGCAGGGCGAGCGGCTCTTCACCGTCTGGTGCAACCCCGATGACGCCGAGATCGCAAAGGACGCCTTCCGCCGCGCCTACAACAAGATCTCGCCGCCCTGCACCGTCAGGGTCGAGCGCGGCGAGGAACAGCTGATCGCGTAGACGAGCTTTCTCCTTCGCGGCGACCGCCGGCTACAAGCGACGGCACCGCCAACCACCGGTATGAACCTCTCCGAATCGACGTGGACCGACGTCCGCGACGCCGACGCCGACGCCGCGTTGCTGCCCGTCGGCAGCACCGAACAGCACGGCCCGCACGCGCCGCTGGGCGTCGACGCCATGACCGCCGAGGCGGTCGCGGAGGCGGGCGCCGAGCGGTACGCCGACGGCGACCGCGAGGCGCTCGTCGGCCCGACGATCCCCGTCGGCGTCGCCGAGGAACACCGCGCCTTCGACGGCACCCTGTGGGTGAACCCGGACACCTTCCGCGCGTACGTCCGCGAGACGGTGGAGAGCCTCGCGGACCACGGCCTCGACCGGGTGGTCGTCGTCAACGGCCACGGCGGCAACGTCGACGCCCTCCGGGAGATCTGCGGGCGGTTCAGCCGCGACGGCGCGGGCTACGCCGTCCCGTTCACCTGGTTCGACGCCGCCGACGTCGAGGAGATGGGCCACGCCGGCCCCGCCGAGACGTCGTTCGTCCGACACCTCCGGCCGGAGTTGATCCGCGAGAACCGCACCGATCGGGCCGCCGAGGGCGCCGCCGAGGGGTGGGGCGAGTGGCTCCACGGGACGAACCTCGCTCACGACTCCGCGGCGTTCACCGACAGCGGCGTCGTCGGAGACCCCCGCGACGGGGACGCGGCGTTGGGCGAGCGGCTGCTGGAGGAGTCGGCGGCGGCGCTGGCGGAGCTGCTCGAGGCGGTCGTCGCCCGGGGCTGACCGTCGTCGTACGGATCGTCGTCGTCTTTTGCCGGCGAGCGCCCGGTACGGGTCGGCGCTCGCCGGTACTTCGTTACGACGATCCGTATCAGTCGTCGTTCGCCTCGTCGAGACTCCCCCGCAGCTCCGGGATGGTCGCCGTGAGATCGCCCACCTGGTCGTGGGCCTCGGCGATGCCCTCGACGACGCCCTCCAGGTCGGCGATGGCGGCCTCGAGGTCGTCGGCGTCGTCGAAGGCGCCGGCCTCGGTGCCGACGGCGTACCACTTCTTGGCGTCCCGGAGGTGTGACTCGGCGTCGCCGGCGTCCAGCCCCTCCTTCAGGCCGTTGAGCACGCCCAGCGTGTTGTCGGCCTCGGCGTCCCAGATGTCGTCCGACTCCGGCAGCGCGGCGCGGGCGTCGTCGAGGCTGGATTCGACGTCCTCGCGCATCTCGCTGGCCGCCTCGTCGAACAGTTCGTCGTCGTCGAGTGTCGCCTGGCTCATACACCCTATTCGTGGCAGGCGTGATTAAAGACACGCCGGAAAGCGAAAGTGAAGCCACCGGCCGGTCGCGGCCGCTACGGGCCGACCTGCGGGTCGTCGGGACCGGCCGCCGGTCCGTCGCCGGCACCATCGCTTTCGACCGCCCGACGGCGGCGGGTAGCGAGGTCCAGCTCCCCGTCGATCCGTCCGAGGACGAACAGCGCGTAGTAGCGGAGGAACACCTGCAGCAGCGCGTAGGCGGCGAGCCCGACGACGACGACGGAGAGCGCGACGACGGCCGCGCCGACGACGATCCCGGCGACCGTCCCGGCCGCGACCCCGGCGACCGCCCCGAGGAGGCCGCCGACGAGCAGCCCCGGAATCAGCGCCACCAGCGCCAGCAGTCCGACGAGGATGAATCCGACGTACGCCGCCACCGCGACGACGACCGCGTAGGCGAGGAACTGCTTCGGCGCGTCGGACAGCGTCGCCCAGAACCGCCGCCAGCCGCCGAGGACGCCGGCGTCCTCCAGCAGCATCGTCGGGACGACGAAGGCCGTCGTGAACGCCGTGATCGCGCCGGTGACGAGCCCGACGAGCGCGAGGACGGGCCCGAACTCGCCGGCCGCGGCGGCGTACTCCAGCAGCCGGCCGTCGGTCCCGACGGCCGAAACGACCAGCGCGAGCGTCACGCCGAGTCCGACGAACACGACGACGACCCGGAACGCCGCCAGCCCGAGGGCCTGTCCGAGGTGGGCGCGCACCGTCGCGGCCGTGTCGACCTCGCCGTCCCGGAGCCATGCCAGGAACGGGAACTCGAGCGCCGCGCCGAGCACCGTGACCCCGAGCCAGAGGACGATCACGACGGCGACGACGGCGACGAGCGCCCCCGCGAGGACGGCCCCGGGGTCGACGTCCGGCGCGTCGGCCGGGCCGGGGCCGCCGTCGGCCGAGAACCCGTCGCCCGTGCCGGGGTCGCCGGCGTCGTCGAGGGTGCCGACACCGCCGGGGCCGCCGCCGTTCGGCAGGCTGATGCCGACCCCACCGACGAGCAGGGTGACGAGCGCCAGCCACAGCCATTCGGCCGGCCCCGTCGGGCGGTACTCCTTCGTCGCCGTTATCGCGTCGCCGAGCGCGTCGATGGCGTGGAGGGCCATGTACGCCGCTCTTCCTCGATAGACTTAAACTTCCGCGGTCGACTTACCTGATTCGAGGCGGAGGCCCCACCCTCAATGAGCGAGCGAAAGCGAGCAAGTAGGGTGGGGAGGATAGCGCGGAACGGAGTTCCGCGGACCATGCGAGCGGGCAAAGCCCGCGCGCAGAAGCCGACACGGATGGAGACTCTACTCTCAGTGTGCGTGGTGCGGGCGCCGAGTTCGAGGCATACCTTTTTGACGAAACCACCCGTACTCGCCCGTGCAAGCCTCGACAGGCGCACGTCTTGTCGAGGTGGGGCGCACGTAACCCGTCCCCCGATGTCGGGGCCACGATGTGGCCACCGACAATCAAAGTGGGAGTGTCGCAGACCGTCCGAATCAGTCCAAGGCGGCGTAGCATCCCTACGTGCGCTGTTCGGCCGGAATGACGCGACTGCAACGAAGGTCGCGCCTCGTCCATGCACGGGGACAGGGCCGAAACCACTGTGGGAACGCCCCGTCCTCAACAAGCGAACCCTTGCGGGTGAGCGACGTAGGGCGGGGTAGTTTACTCGACGACCTCTTCGACCCGCATCCGCGGGTAGTCGCCCTCCATCGACATTGACGTCCGGACTGTGCTCCCCTCGTAGTCGATGCGCATCTCGACCTCCATGAACCGGCCGGTCAGCTCCGTGTAGTCGGCGGACCGGCCGTCGAGTTCCGCCGCGAGTTCCTCCTCGCGGACGTCGACGGTCACCGACTCGCAGAACGGCTGGTTCTCGATGGCTGCCTCCATGGCCGTCTCGAGGCTGGCGGCGCTGGCCGGCGAGACGGGCGTCCCGGCGAACTGGTGGTAGAGCGTCCCGAACTTGATGCCCGCCTCGAAGCAGGCCTCCTGCGGCGTCGTCGGCTCCATACCGGCCGTCGGACCGCCGGCTTCAAGTCGCTTCGCCCCGTTCTCGGGATGGTGTTCGGTGAGGAGGGGGTAACGTCGTTCGACGGTGACGGCGGCGTGTCCGCCCTCTCCTGCTCACTGCTTCACGAGGCCGCTCTCGGAACCCCTTTCCGTCGCGGTCGCCTTCTGGTGGTATGGAGTACGAAGCCAGCCTCGACCGGGCGCTGGAGGCCGTCCCCGACATCGACTCGGGCGGCGACCGGCTTTCGGTTCCCGACGCCGAGGCCCAGGCGGACGGGGCATTCACGCGGTTCAACAACCTCGAGGCGGTCGCCGACGCGCTGAACCGTTCGACGGACCACCTCCACCGGTTCGTCCAGCGCTCGCTGGCCACCTCCGGAAAGCTCGAGGCCGGCGTCGGCCGCTACAACGGCGAGTTCTCGGCGCGGGACTTCCAGGGCGCCGTCGAGGAGTACACCGAGGAGTACGTCCGCTGCAGCGAGTGCGGGCTGCCGGACACCCGGCTCGTCCAGGAGGACCGCACGACCATGCTCCGGTGTGACGCCTGCGGGGCGTTCCGCCCGGTCCAGAAGAAAAGCGGCTCCCGGTCGACCCAGCAGACGACGGACGACGTCGAGGCCGGCGAGACCTACACCGTCGAGGTGACCGACACCGGCCGGAAGGGCGATGGCGTCGCCCACCGCGGCGACTACACCATCTTCGTGCCCGGCGCCAGCGAGGGCGACGTGGTCGAGATATTTATCGAGGACACCAGCGGGGATCTGGCGTTCTCGCGGTTGGCGTAGGGAGACGCGACCGCAGGGAGCGTCTCCGATAGCGAGCGGGGAGCGGAGCGACCCGCGAGCAGTAGCGAGGCCGCAGGGAGCGAAGCGACCGAGGCCTCGGGAACGCGAACGGCGACCAGAGAGCCGCGAGCAGTAGCGAGGCCGCAGGGAGCGGAGCGACCGAGGCCTCGGGAACGCGAACGGCGTCCTCGCGAGTGAAGCGAGCGAGGGCTCGGCAGAGCTTCGCTCTGCCGGTGACCGAAGGGAGCCGTGAGCAGCGGTGAGAGCGAAGCGACCTGCGGGCGACGACCCTCGCCCCGGACGGAATCGGGGCGACGTGCCGACGGAACGGCCGAGGCGGCCGCGAGCCGCCCGACGTCGAATCGACCGATGGCGCCCGCGACGGACGGGAGACACGCCGGATTTATGTCCGTGGGCGGCCGAACGTCGGACGTTATGGGACGGACGCTCACGGAGAAGATACTCGACGACCACCTGGTCGAGGGTGATCTCGACCCCGGCGAGGAGATCGGAATCGAGATCGACCAGGTGCTCACGCAGGACACGACGGGGACGTTCGTCTGGCTGCAGTTCGAGGCGCTCGGCCTCGACGAGATCCAGACCGAACTCGCCGCGCAGTACTGCGACCACCAGACCTACCAGTTCGACTTCAAAAACACCGACGACCACCGGTTCCTCCGGTCGGCGGCGGGCACGTTCGGCGCCTACTTCTCCCGGCCGGGCAACGGCATCTGTCACAACGTCCACAAGGAGAACTTCGCGGCGCCGGGCAAGACGCTGCTCGGCAGCGACTCCCACACGCCGACGCCGGGTGGTCTCGGTCAGTTGGCCATCGGCGCCGGCGGCATCGACATCTCGGTGGCGATGGGCGGCGACGCCTACTACATCGAGATGCCGGAGGTCGTCGAGGTCCGCCTGGAGGGCAAACTCGGCGAGTGGGCCACCGCCAAGGACGTCATCCTGCACCTCCTGCGGGAGCTGAGCGTCAAGGGTGGCGTCGGCAGGGTGCTGGAGTACACCGGCCCCGGCGTCGAGACGCTGTCGGTCCCCGAGCGGACGACCATCACCAACATGGGCACGGAGCTCGGCGCGACCTCCTCGATCTTCCCGACCGACGAGCGGACGGAAGAGTGGCTCTCGCGGCTCGACCGCGAGGACGAGTACGTGGAGCTTTCGCCGGACGAGGACGCCGAGTACGCCGATCGGATCACGGTCGACCTCTCGGAGATCGAGCCGCTCATCGCCTGCCCGTCGATGCCGGACAACGTCGTGCCCGTCCGCGAGGTCGCCGGCACCGACGTCGACCAGGTCATCGTCGGCTCCTGTACCAACGGCGCCTACGAGGACGTCCTGCCCGCGGCGAAGATGCTGGAGGGCCGCACCACCGACCGGAAGACGGAGATGATCGTCGCGCCCGGCTCCAAACAGGCCTCCGAGATGCTGGCCCGGGAGGGCTGGACCGCCGAGATGATGGCCGCCGGCGTCAACTTCTCGGAGGCGACCTGCGGTGCCTGTATCGGCATCGGTCACGTGCCTGCCTCCGACTCGGTGAGCCTGCGGACGTTCAACCGGAACTTCGAGGGCCGCTCGGGCATCGAGGACGACAGCGTCTACCTCTGTTCGCCGGAGGTGGCGGCGGCGGCGGCGGTCGCCGGCGAGATCGTCGACCCCCGGGACCTCGCCGACGAGCTCGGCGACCTCGAGGACCCCGGCTTCGAGATGGGCGACAAGTACAGCCCGGGCATGGGCGAGGACGACCCGGACCTCATCGCGCCCGACGAGGCGGTCGACGACGAACTGATCAAGGGCCCCAACATCGGCGACGTGCCGCTGAAGGACCCGCTCGGCGCCGACCTCGAGGGGCCGGCGCTGCTGAAGATGCGGGACAACATCACGACCGACCACATCATCCCCGCGACCCAGGACATCCTGATGTACCGGTCGAACATCCCCAAGCTGAGCGAGTTCACCCTGTCGCGGGTCGACGACGGCTTCGCCGGGCGCGCCCTCGAGAGTGACGGCGGCTTCCTCGTCGCCGGCGAGAACTACGGCCAGGGCTCCTCGCGCGAGCACGCGGCGCTGTGTCCGATGTACCTCGGCGTCCAGGGCGTGCTGGCCCGGAGCTTCGCCCGCATCCACAAGGCCAACCTGTTCAACTTCGGACTCCTGCCGCTGGAGATCGACGCGGCCGACTACGAGCGCATCGAGCAGGGCGACGATATCGAAGTCGTCGACGACGTCGCGGAGGCCGTCGCCTCCGGTCAGGAGGAGTTCACCGTCCGCGTCGACGACGACTGGGAACTCACCGCGACGCTGGACGCCTCCGAGCGCGAGCGGCGCATCCTCGCCGACGGCGGCAAACTACCGCACGTCAAGAAGAAACACGAAGACGGCACCGGCGCCGCGCCGGCCGACGACTGAGCGGCCCGTAGTATCTTTTGAACCGACGGTACCGTGGTCGGCGTGTCGTCGGTGGTGAAGAGACGCCGGACGCGACGGCCCCGGAACAGGGGGTGGGGGGAGATCGCCGGGGACCGTCGCTGTCCGGCGTTCGAAAGCGGGTGGGGGGGGGGGGGGATGCACCCAATCGGGTGCACCCCAGACTTAAATGCACACGCACATGAATCTTCTGGCCCACCGTCGGTCGTCGGTAGGAATATAGTACCCTCGGTACAACTACACGGCGTGACCGCGACTACCGCGCGCATCGAGATGGGGGTCCGGGAGGCGGTCCGCGCGGACCTGCTGGAGGTGTTCCGCATCGAGAAGCGGTCGTTCGCCCAGCCGTGGCCGTACGCGGCCTTCGAGGGGTTCCTCGGGGAACCGGGCTTTCTGGTCGCCGACGACGAGGGAGTGGCCGGCTACGTGGTCGCCGACACGACGCCGAACCACGGCACCGCGATGGGCCACATCAAGGACCTCGCGGTCGCGCCGGAGCGCCGGGGCGAGGGCATCGGCCGGCTCCTGCTCGGGGAGGCGCTCGGGGCCCTCGCCGTCGACGGCGCCGACCGGGTGAAACTCGAGGTCCGGGCGACGAACGAGACCGCACGGTCGCTGTACCGGGAGTTCGACTTCGAGACCCACCACGTCGTCCCCGCCTACTACGACGACGGCGAGGACGCTCACATCATGGTCCGAGAGGCCTGACACGCGACGAGCGGACGCCCACCCGGGTGGTAGGCGCAGGCGACGACACGGCCCACCGATCTCCCGCCGACGACCCCCGCATCCCGGACGCTCACTCTATCCGAGACGGGACGGAAAGACACGCGGGACGGCGAAAACGCGGCTATCGAACGGGGCCGGCCCGGTGCCCCTGACCCGGAGTACCCGCGAGGGGAAACGTGCCACCGGGTGCGGCATCGCCGGGACGTCCACCGCGTGCAGAATCCCGCGGCTTCGGCCGCAGAGGGAGGTCAAAGCCGTTTTGCGGCTGGCCCCGCAACGACGGGCATGGGATACGCCTGTCCGGTCTGCTCGGACCCCCAGGCCGACGGGGGTCATCTCGCGAACCACCTCGCCTTCACCGCCATGCTCGGCGACGGCGCACACGAGGCCTGGCTCGACGAGCACGTCCCCGGCTGGGAGGAGTTGGGGGAGACCGAACTGGCCGACGTCGCCACCGAGGAGGTCGAGGCCGTCGAGTTCCCCCAGGTGTTCGAGGACACCGTCGGCGGCCTCGACGACGACGGCGGCGACCCGCCGGCCGAGCGGTCCGGCGTCCTCTTCGACGACGCGGCCCACGGCCACGACCACGCTGACCGCGCGCACGCAAGCCGCATGCGCGACCGAGGCGGGGCCGGCGAGCCGACCGACGAGGAGACGGCGGCCGTTCTCGAGGAGGCCCGCGAGATGACCCGCCGGATGCTCGCGGACGAGGGCAACGAGAGCGACGAGGATAACAACGGGTAATACCCCTGCGCCCGTACGGGTGGGCATGCCCGAGGGTACGCTGGCGCCGGAGACGTGGACGGCGGCCCGCGAGCGCTTCGAGGCGCTCGGGCCGACGGCACAGTCGGTCGTCCGCGAGGTCGCGAAGGCCATGGAGTTCGACCGCGAGGAGTACGACGACCGGGTGACGGGCGACGTCGTGGAGACGGCCAGACAGGCGATGTTCGCCGAGGAACTGGCGGTCCGGGTCGACGACGCCGAGGCGTTCGAGGCCTGGCGCACGGAGACGGCCCACGAGGTCCACGTCGTCGGTCACGAGGCGGCCGACCGGGTCGCCTGGCACGACGCCCCCGCCGCCGGCCGGGCGGTGGCGGCGACGTTCGGCTCCGAGCCGGAGGCGGCCGTCGCGACCGTCCGTCGGATGGCGTTCAACCGCCTCTACCGCGAGGAGCTATGCGACCCGTAACCCGCAACGCCCTGCTGGTCATCGCCGGGCTGGTCGTCGCGCTGCTGGCGCTCGGCGCGCTGCCCGGCCTCATCCGGACCGGCGACCCCTACTACGTCGAGGCGACGGTCGCCGCCGGCGGGTCGGCCGTCGCCGGCGAGAACCTCTCCGAACGCCGGTTCCCCTACTCCTTCGGAGCCGTCACGGCGGCCGACGACGGCCCGGGCCGGTCGGAGCCGTACTACACCGGCGTCGTCGGGCTCAAGGGGGCGTTCACGCACACGCCGTTCGCGGAGTTCGAGGAGTTCGAGGCCCGGACACCGGCGGCCGTCGACCGGCGCGGCGACTCGCCGACCGGCGACGTCGCCTTCCTGCGGGTCGACGGAACGCGCTACCGGCTGGAGATCGTCCGGCCGCCGGAGGCAGCGTGACCGACGACGCCGACCCGGACCCCGACTCGGAGTCGAAGTCGGAGTCGGAGTCGGGGTCGAACCCGGAGTCGGGGTCGAACCCTGATCCGAGCCCCGCCGACCACGACTGGCACGTCGTCGAGTCGGTCGCGGAGTACGAAACAGGCTGGTACACCGGCGGCTACGACCTCGTGGAACTGCCCGACGGCGACCGGAAGCGCTACTACTGGGCGGAGCTGCCGCCGGCGGCCGTCGTCGTCGCGGTCGTCGACGCTCCCGCGGCGTTCGGGCTGCCGCCGGTCGACGCCGACCGGGCGGTCGTGATGGTCGAGCAGTTCCGCCCGACCATCCGGGAGCTGTGTTACGAGCTGCCGGCCGGCGTCGTCGAGGACGGCGAGAGCTACGCCGAGGCCGGCGCCCGCGAGCTGGAGGAGGAAGTCGGTCTCGTCGCCGGCGACGTCGAGCTGATCGAGTCGTTCTGGTGCTCGACGGGGCTGCTGCGACACGAGCGCGGCATCGTCTGGGCGGAGGACTTCTCGACCGGCGAGCGGACGCTCGACGGCAGCGAGTTCCTCGACGTCCGGACCGTCCCGCCGGAGACGGCCCGGGAGCTGGCCCGCGAGCCGCCGGCCAACGACGCCACGATGGAGGGGCTGCTGCTGGCGGCGGCCGACGGCTACCTGTAGCCGGCCGCTTAAGCCCGTCGTCGCCCTTCGACCGGTATGTACGGCGAGATCGACGACGAGGAACTGCACGCGCTGCTGGCCGACGACGAGGACGTCCGGGTCGTCGACATCCGGTCGCCGTCGGCGTTCCGGCGGGGCCACATCCCCGACAGCGAGAACGTCCCGTTCGAGGAGCTGACCGACCGGATCGAGGCGGTTGCTAGCGCCGACCGTGTCGTCACCGTCTGCCCGAAGGGTGAGGCCAGCGTCCAGGCGGCCCGACTCATTGGCTCCTTCGACGGCTTCTCCGGGCGGGTCGAGTCGCTGTCGACCGGGATCAGCGGCTGGTCGTACGACCTCGAGACGGGCGACCGGGGCGGCGGTACCGTCGACGGCGGCGCCGAGCCCGGCGACGGAGAAGAGGAAGCGCCGTTCTGACCGGCGCGGCCGCTCGGCGACAAGAGAACGGAACGAGAACGGAGGCTCGACGTGCGGTCAGAGGGCGGTCACGCGACGGTGTACCCCTTCTCTCGAAGGAAGTCCTCGATGCGGTCGAGGTGGTTGCCCTGGAGTTCGATGGCGCCGTCCTCGACGGTGCCGCCACAGGCGAACTTCGACTTCAGGTCGCTCGACAGCGAATCCAGGTCGACGTCGCGGGGGTCGAACCCCTCGACGACCGTTACCTCCTTTCCGTATCGGCGCTCGTCGATGCGGATGGTTATCTCCTGCGACTCCTTGGCGACGTCCTCGCAGACGCAGAGTTCGTCAGGGAGCCCGCACGTCGAGCAGACTTCCGACATTACGTCCGGGCGTACACGACGGTGATATTAAACACTATCGGGAGCCCGTCTGCGGCCGTCTCACCCCCGCTGGCAGCCGAGAGCGTTCCCCGAGCAGGTCGGACAGATGTGCGGCGGCCTCGGCGGCGTCGGCCTCGTCGACGCCGTGACCGTACCGCGCCCGCTCGTAGAGCTCGCCGACGCGTCTGGCCCGTCGGTCGCTGTCGGCGAGGAACGTCCGGGCCGTCTCGCCGGGGTCGCGCTCGCGGCCGGCCCGTTCCTCGAGGTGGACGACCCGGTGGAACGCTCCGACGACGGTCGCTTCGGGGGAGTCGTCCGGCAGCCGCCGGAGCCACAGTTCGCGGTAGAGCCGGCGGTCGGCGCCGGTCCGTCGGCCGGCGGCGGCCAGCCCCGCCAGGACGACGAGCCCGACGCCGGCCTGCTCCTGGCTCGGCAGCGGCACCGACGGCGAGGAGGAGTCGTCGCCGCCCGTCTCGCCGCTCCGATCGACGCCGGGCGGTCGGCTCCCGTCCCGGAGCGGGCCCGCCGTCGGGTCGTCCGTGGCGGTCGGCCGCGGCTCGGGCGTCTCGCGGTCGAGTTCGGAGTCGTTCGAGGCGTCGGTGTCGACGGCCTCGCTACCGGACTCGCGGGCGTCGGCGAGCCGCTGCCGTTCGGTCCGTTCGCGGGGGGCGCTCGGCGTCGGGTCGAACCGGATCCACCCCGTCTCGGGGACGTAGACCTCGACCCAGGCGTGGGAATCGTACCCCCTGACGGTCCACTCGTCGTTTTCCACCTGCTGGCCGGAGGTGTAGCCGACGGCGAACCGAGCGGGGATATCCTGCGTGCGGAGCATCGTCACCATCGTCGTCGCGAAGTAGGTGCAGTAGCCGGCGTCCATCTCGAAGAGGAACCGGTCGGCGACGTCGCCGCTCGGCCGCTCGACGTCCAGCGAGTAATCGTAGTTGCTCCGGAGGTACCGCTCGACGACCCGGGCGGTGTCGTAGGGGTTGTCTGCGTTGGCGGTCAGCCGGCCGGTCCGTTCGGCGACCCGGTCCGGCGTGCTCGCGGGCAACTGGGTGTATCGTGCCTCGACGGCCTCGGGGTAGTCGGTGCCCGCCGTCCGGAGGTCGCCGGCGTCGGCGGTCGGCCGCTCGCTGACGACCGTGTACGACTCGCCGGCCTGCAGCGGGCTGGCCGGCTGGAAGGCCCCGGCGGCGGTCACCTGCACCGGAACCGGGACGTCCCGTATCGCGGTCGGCCTGGCCGCGGCCGGCAGCGACGCGATCGAGGTCTCGGCGGTGTACGTCTGCGTGAGCGTCCGGCTGCGGCCCGGCGGCGACCGGAGATCGCCCCGGTAGCTCCGGAGGCTCCCCGACCGGACCCAGCCGCCGCCGGTGTAGCGGTCGTAGGTGCCGACCCGCCAGTAGGCGGCCGACTCGGACTCGACGGTGTACCGCACCTCCGGCGAGAGTTCGACCGCCCCGGCGACGGCGACGCTGTCGCCGGCGTAGACGAGACTCGATTCCACGGTCGACGTCTCGCCGCCGACGCTGACGCCGTCGGTCGAGACGAGCGACCCCGCGGCGCCCGGGACGACGCCGACGAACAGCGTCAGCACGACCATCGTCGCCAGCAGGACGACCACCCCGTCGGCGTTGCGGAGCCGCTCGCCCCGGCGGTCGCAGTCGCCGAAGGCGACCGCCAGCACCACCCCGAGAACGCCGGCCAGCGTCGTCGCCGTCGTCGCGTCGCCGGTCAGCACGACCAGCCCGAGGCCGGCGCCGGCCACCCCGGCGCCGGCCCCGTACCGCCCCCGTACCGCCAGGTACCACGCCAGAAACACCGGTGCCGGCGCGGCCGCCAGCGCCCAGATATCGGCGTTGACCACCCGCAGCACCGACAGCCCCGACAGCAGCGCCGCCGCGTCGTCGAGCATCGGCGCCAGCAGCGCCAGGAAGCCGAAGCCGCCGGGCAGCGAGGCGACGTAGAGGTACATCCCGGCGGCGACGCCGACGATCCCGATCGCCGCGGCGACCCGCGGCCGGATGACCCGCGCGAGGACCGTCCCCGCAAGCCCCGCGCCGGCGACGACGTAGTAGAGCCGCGTCGGGTCGCCGGTCACCACGAGGACGCCGTGGAGCACCGACAGGAAGGCCCCGAGGGTGAGCCCGACGCCGCCGAGCGCGGCGGCCCGGGCGACCGGCAGCCGGTCGAAGAGCGCTCTCGCCCGCCGGCGGACGCCGTCGGCGGCGCTCACGCCACCACCTCTCGATCACGGTCCCGGGTCCGGCCGTGAGCGCGCTCGTAACCGTACTCGCGGCCGCCGTCGACGGCGTCGGTTCCCTTGACCTCGACCTCGACTTCGACCTCGATCTCGACCTCCTCGTCCGCGAGCGACACCGTCGCCCGGTCGCCCTCGCCGACGACGCGGACGTCGGCGGCCTCCCGCCGTTCGGCATCGAGGCGGCCGTCGCCGGTCAGCGCCAGCAGCCGGAGCAGCGCCCTCGCCCGCCCCGGCGGCGCCCGTTGCCGGCCGCCGGGGACCGCCACGGACGCCGTCACCCCGGCGTCGTGGAGGCGGGCGGCGACGCCGGCGACCGTCGCGGCCATCGCGTCCGCCCCGCCCGGCGCCGCCTCGCCGGCGATGGTTACGATCTCGACGTCGCCACCGGCGCGGTCGCCGTACTCCGCGACGACGAACTCGTCGGCCCCGCGCTTGGCGCTGGCCCGCCAGTCGATGTCCCGCATCGTGTCGCCCGGCGAGAACTCCCGGAGTCGCTCGAAGGAGGTCCGCTCGCCGCCGCGGTCCCGCCGGGTCAGCGCCGACAGCGGTTCACCGTCGATCGACCGGACCGGCGGGTAAACCAGCGCCGTCGCCGTTCCGGTCGTGGCGACCTCGGCGGCGAACAGCCCCAGCGAGTCGGTGACCCGGCAGGTCGCTGGCCCGAGGTCGTGGGCACCGCGGCGCCGCAGTTCGACCTCGTAGGTCAGGCGGCCGCCGTGGCCGACCGCCGCCGTCGGGTCGTCGGCCGCGAGCCCGTCACCGACCGCCTCGACGACGCGACACGGAACCGTCGCGTCGATTTCGACCTCGACGGTCCGGCGCTCGCCGGGGAAGCCCGGCGCCGGGACGGACCGCTCGACGGCCGGCTCGCCGGCTCGTAACAGCTGGACGACGGCGGCGACGACCGCCACCAGCCCCGGCACCACGACCGCGTTCAGCGATCGCGGCGCCGCCGTCCCGGCCAGCAGCGCCCCCGTCACGATCGCGGCGGCGACGATACCGCGGCGGGTCGGCCGCAGGTCCCGGAGACGGAGCCCCATCGGGTCACCCCTCGACCGGGACGGCCTCGAGGGCCCGCGCGACGAGTTCGGCGGCGTCGGCGCCGCCCGGTTCGGCCCGCATCCGGTGGGGCAGCACCACCGGCGCCGCCGCCTGCACGTCGTCCGGGACGACGTACGACCGGGAGTCCAGCAGTGCCCGCCCCTGTGCGGCCCGGACCAGCGCGATCGAGCCGCGGGGGCTGGCGCCCAGCTGTGCGTGCTCGCGGGTGTGGCTCGCCAGCCGCGTGACGTACGACTGGACGGCGTCGCCGACCTCGATTCGGGCGGTCGCCGCCCGGGCGGCCCGGAGGTCCTCGGCCCGCGCGACGGGCTCGATGTCGTCGATGGCGTGGCCGCCGACCGCGCGGTCGATGACCGTCGTCTCCTCGTCCTCGGAGGGGTAACCGAGCCGGAGCTTCAGCATGAACCGGTCGAGTTCCGCCGCCGGGAGCTCGTAGGTCCGCTCCCGCTCGACGGAGTTCTGCGTGGCGATGACGACGAACGGGTCCGGGACGGCCCGGGTCCGGCCGTCGACGCTGACCTGCTCTTCCTCCATGGCCTCCAGCAGCGCCGCCTGGGTCTTCGGCGGCGCGCGGTTGATCTCGTCGCCCAATACCACGTTGGCGAACACCGGTCCCGGGCGGAACTCGAACTCGCCGTCCTTCTGGTCGTAGACGTTCGCGCCGGTGATGTCGGCCGGCAGCAGGTCCGGCGTGAACTGCACGCGGCTGAACGAGCAGTCGAAGGACTCGGCGATCGACCGCGCCAGCATCGTCTTGCCCACGCCCGGGACGTCCTCCAACAGGACGTGGCCGCCGCCGAGCAGCGCGGTGACCAGGTGTTCGATCACTTCGTCGTTGCCGACGATGACGCGCTGGACGTTGTCGATGACCGCGCGCGCCGTCTCTCCCGCCGTCTCGACGTCGAGATCGGCGTCCGTCGCCGCCGTCGCCTGGTCGGTCGTGTCGTTCATGGAGAACTCACGGACGCCCTGGCGGAACCCTGCGTATCTCTCCTGGTCGCCGAAGACATGTCGTTGTCCGTACCACGACCCCGAGGGAGGTAAGCACTGTGGGGTGTGCCGAACGTAGTCACACGAATGCCGTCCCCGGGAGTACCTGCGGGGGAACGGACGGGGACCGTTCTGACCTCTACCTCGATGAGGCCGGGGTCGCCCGGGAGTCACCCGCGAGCGTCCGCGCTGGGTGGGTCTCTCGACACTGGATGGGTCGCCGACCGTTTATATACCATGGCGCAAAACAAGCGTATATGACCGAAATCGTCCGCGACCCGGACCACAGCGACGGTGCCCCGACCATCGAGGAGACGGGTATCCGGGTGTGGAACATCGCGAGTGCCTACGAGCACAGCGGCTACTCGCCGGACGAAATAATCGACCTCTATCCGGTGTTGACCCTCGAGGACGTACACACGGCACTGGCGTACTACTACGCCCACCTCGAGGAATTCCGAGAACGTGGCGGCGAGGCCGGTGCCGCGGAACCGTCGGTATGAGGCAGGTCTACGCCGACGAGAACGTCTGGATGCCGTAGTCCGGGGATCACCGCCGCTGTCGGTCTTGACCTCCTCCCACGGCTGAAGCCGTGGGATTCCTCTCGTGGGTGATTCAGGCCGGGCCTGAGATCCCGGAGGCAATATTCCCCTCGCGGGTACTCTGGTTTGCGGGCTCCTCTTTGGTCCAACGATCCCGCCGTCGCCAGCGGTGATCGTCCCACTCGAGGCGAGGCACAGTCGCGTGTCCTCTCTCCGTCGTGTTCTCTCGGGAGACCGCGGGCCGAGCCATCGACCCTGCAAGTTCAACATCGTCGCGCATCACGTTTTGGAGGAAATTCTCACTTCCCACCACATCGCTGTGTCCCTCGAATCCACACGAACCACACTGGAACACATCACCGTTCCGTCTGACGTGGTCGTCCTCACCGCACCGCGGACACCGTGAGGACGTGCCGGCTTCTGACTCCTCCCGAACTGTGATCCCACACTCAGCCTCCAACACCGTCTGCATCCGGCGGCAGAAGCGACCATGCGCCCAGAACAAGTCCGTCTTCTCGTTCACTATCGCTGACCAGTGCTCCTCTCTGACGTCGTCCAACTCACCGACGTACACCTCACTCACGCCCCACTCCTCAAAGAGGCGGGAGAGATGGCGAACGAGTGCATCCTGCGCGTGATTGCGGTGCGCCCCACGTTCATCGTACAGTCGTTCGATTAGCCGAGTTGAGTACCGGTCGTCGGAGAGTTGGGATTGCAGGTCTGCAATACGCTCCGTATACCGGTGAAAATGGTGGAAGAGGGGCCGTGCGTGGAACACGGCTTGGTGGCCGTCGGAACTCGTGACGGCGACGAAGTTGTTGGCACCGACATCCACGGCGGCCACGGCGTCCCCGCCGCTGGATGGCGTGGCCCGTATTGTATCATGTCGGAATGTGACAGGCTGGTGTACCGTGAACGATTCGGTGATTCGGTCGTACTCGAGTTCCAAGCGCCCACTCTTCCCGTCCCACTTTGGATTGCCCCGGACAGGGACGCGGAGACGTTTGTTGAGGGGAATACCGTACTTCTCTTTCAGTTCACTACCGAGAGCGAGTTCAATCCGCGAGTGCTCTCCCCACTCGATGGTGTAGGCGTCGTTGCGAACAACGGTTTTCAACACCCGACTCCCGTCGTCCTTCCAGTACCCGGGTGGGCTGGGCTTGTCTTCTCGTTCACCATCGTAGCAGTCGTCGAGTTGTGTAAAGAACGCGTCCCACGTTTCATCGCACTTGTCGAGTAGCTTGTCGGTGATGGCGCGACCAAGGACGGGCTGGAAGCGGCTGCGGATTTCCGTCTTCGTGATGGCATTCCAGATATCGCTCCGTGTCTTATCCGGGTCGAAGTAGGTTTGCCGTCGGTGGTAGGTGACGATGTTGACGAGAGCGGCTGCGGAGTCGAGGAGTTCGATCAGGCACACTCGCTTCCAGTCTTCGCGTGGAGCGAGTCGGAAGGTGTTGGTGCGGGTTCGTTCCTCCTTGGTTTGAGCCGCCATCGTCGTGTTCCGTTGTACGTGTATTGGAAGTATAAATGCTGCGACCGAGTGGTGTTTTAGGTACGAAAACGCATAGACGGGAGTATGAGTAATGACGGTATGGGGCGGCCGCGGGACGTGACGTGTGAGGAAGTGTTGAAAGCGTTCGATGAAGTGGAGAAGCCGGTGGCGAACGCGCCGTTGTTGGCGGATGAACTGGGGGTGGGAAAGCAATCCGTTCTCAGACGGTTGCAAGAGTTGGAGGACGAAGAGCAGGTAGAACGGTGGCAGGTCGGCGGCCGCGCCGTCGTCTGGTGGCCGATGGAAGATTCGTAGCGTGGGAATCACGGCCAAGCGTGACGCGGTGAATCGCTTTGCTGTGCCTACCGCTTGCACTCACCCCTGAAGGGGTGAGCTTCCGCTCGTTGTGTGTTAAATAGCCGCGAAATTGCAGTTCAGTCGCGCGAGGCGACGTGTTCTTCCTGGCTACGAGGGCCTTACAGACGCGTGACGCCCTACAGACGCGTGACGTTGGTCGCGCGCGGGCCCTTTTCCGCTTCCTCGATGTCGAACTCGATCTCTTGGCCCTCCTCCAGGTCGGGGCCGCCGACGTCTTCCATGTGGAAGAACACGTCTTCGTCCGCGTCGTCAGTCGAGATGAAACCGTAGCCGCCAGTGTCGTTGAAGAAGTCGACTTCTCCGTTCGCCATTGCGATTCGAGAGAGCCGGCGGGTACGGATAAGGGTTCCGAAACTCTCGCCGAGATGATAGATACTCCCACGGCGGCGGCGTTACCACCCCTTGCAGGCCGCACAGACCAGCCGGCCGTCGTCGGTCCAGCGCCGCTCGACCCGCTCGCCGCAGGCGGCACAGACCGACCCGCCGGGCGTCCAGTCGAAGGTCGGCGCAGCCGGCTCCGGCGTCCCCTCGTCGCCGCCGTCCGCGTCAGCATTCCCATCTGTGTCCGTATCTACACCGTCGGTCGCCGTTTCGGTTGCCTCCGCGTCCCCGGAGGCCGGCTCCGCGCTTCCGGCACCCCCCGGCGCGTCCGGGTCCGCCGGCTCGCCGTCCTCGCTCGCGTCGTCCTCGCCGACGAAGTCGTCCAGCGAGGTGTCGCGCATGATCGAACGACGGTCGCCGGCGGCTTATATCGTCCGGGACGGACACGCCCAAGTGGGCGGACGCTCAAAGAGCGGTATGGCAGAGACGGAGATCAAGACGGGACTCTAC
This sequence comes from Halobacteriales archaeon QS_4_69_225, assembly GCA_003020965.1. Taxonomy (GTDB): domain Archaea; phylum Halobacteriota; class Halobacteria; order Halobacteriales; family Haloarculaceae; genus Natronomonas. The sequence goes on along the minus strand of PXRL01000009.1, from coordinate 62,243 downwards.
GAGAACACGGTCGGCCTCGCCGAGCGCTTCGCCGAGGTGGCGGCCACCGACCCCATCACGGCGACGATGATGCTGAGCGGCCTCGTCTTCGTCGCGCTGTCGGCCGGCACGTTCGGCGCCCTCGTCGCCGGCGCGGTGCTGTCGGAGCTCAGACGGCTGCTCCCGAACCCTCGAGCACCGCCCCGGCAAGCTCGATAGCCGCCTCCAGGTCCGGTCCCAGCGGCGCCCCGACGACGAAGCTGTCGGCGTACTCCAGAACGCCCTCGATTCGCTTCTCGACCGTCGACGGCGTGCCGGCGATACAGAAGGCGTCGATCATCTCCTCCGAGACGGCCTCGAAGGCGGCGTCGAACTCGCCGGCCGAGACGTGGTCGCCGATCTCCTCGGCCAGCGCCGCGTCGAGGTCGTGACGGTCCAAAAGCGGCGGCGCGGCACCGCCGGCGATGAACGCCACCGGCGGGCGGGCGGCCGCCCGCGCGGCGTCGCCGTCCTCGGCGACCGAGACGGCGGCGTAGGCGGCGAAGTCGAACTCGCCGCGGTCGTCCGGCCGCTCGGCCAGCCCCTTTTCGACCTGCGAGGCGGCCCACTCGTAGTCGCGGGGATGTGAGCCGTTGAACAGTACGCCGTCGGCGTGTTTGGCCGACATCCGCACCATGTGTGGCCCCTGTGCGCCGACGTAGACGGGGACCGACCCGACCTCGTCGGCGAAGTTCAACCCGGCGTCGCGGGCGCGGAAGGTGCCGTCGCGGTCGACCCGCTCGCCGTCGAACAGCCGTTCGGCGGTCTTGAACGCCTCCAGCACCCGCCGCAATGGCTTCTCGTGGTCGTAGCCCAGGTTCGACAGCGTCGAGGGGTCGCCGGCCCCGAGACCGTACATCGCCCGGCCGCCGGAGGCTTCCTCCAGCGTCGCCACCCGGGAGGCGAGCGTCACCGGGTGGGTCTCGTAGGGGTTGGCGACGCCCGGCCCGAGCGCGATACCGTCGGTCCGGCGGGCGATGCGATCCAGGGCGACGAACGGGTCGCGGTTGTTGTAGTGACACGACGCGAAGACGGCGTCGAAGCCCTCGGTCTCGGCGCGCTCGCCCAGCGCGGCGGCGCGGTCGACCGGGTGCTCCGGCGTGAGTTCGACTCCGATCACGGCCGGCGGTTGGCCCCCGACGGTCTTTTACCCGGGGAGTAGTGGCAAAACACGTTTATCCGGGCCGCCAGTCCCGAAGTGCTGCCCGGATGACGTCGTCCTCGTCGGCCCGGAACAGCTCGTCACTGCCGTCGTGGTCGCCGAACTCCCACCCACGGACGACCGCCGCCGGCGTGCCGCCGCCGCCCTCGCCGGTGACGAGGTTGGCGGCCGCGGCCAGCTCGTCGACGACCGCCTGGACGGTGACGCCGAGCTCGCGGCCGTCGCGGTCCCGCTCGCCCCGCCAGTCGCGGGCCGCCGGGAGCCCGTGCCAGCCGACGGCGACGCCGCGCTGCCCGTAGCGGAACGGCCGCCCCGAGGTGTCGGTGACGACGACCGGGGCCTCCAGCGCCGCCGAGAGCCGTTCGGCCGACGCCGTCGGGTTCTCCGGCAGCAGCAGCAGGTCCGCGCCCGGGACGTTCGAACGGTCGATGCCCGCGTTGACCGTCACGTGGCCGAACCGGGTCACGGCCAGCAGGAACGGCGCCTCGGTCAGCAGCTCCTCGCTCTCTTCGAGCACCGCCCGGGCGAACCGGGGGTCCTTCGGGTCGCCCGTGACCGCCTCCAGGCGGTCGGCGACCGCCCGGGCGCGGTCGCCCGGCGCGAACTCCTCCAGGTCGGCTTTCCGGCCTTCGGCCTTCGAGACGACGGTGCTGGCGACGCAGACGACGTCGCCGTCGGCCGGGTCGACCCGCTCGGCGACGAGCGCGGCGAGGTCGTCGCCCGCCCGCACCTCCGGCAGCCCCTCGACGGCGGACACCTCCATGCGCCAGGCTGAGGGCCACCGGGCCAAGAGCGTCGCGGTTCCGGCGGGACGGTGCGAGATACGACGGCTACGGGCGTCTCGCCACCGACGTGGAGGCCGCCGTCGTCGCCTGGCCTCCGACGCCGCCCGGGGCTGCTGTCGGTCTGCCGGCACGGCGCGGCCGACCATGCCGAAGTGGCCGCCCGGACGGACCGTCGGCTCGGTGCGACGACCGAAGAGTATTAAGTCGGTCCGGAATGGTGGTACGCCCGATGGGCCTCCGGCTCCTCAGCTACAACGTCCGGTACGCCACGCTCGACGACGGCCCGGACGCCTGGTCCGAACGGCGCGACGCGGTCGCCGACCTCGTCCGGTCGGCGGCGCCGGACGTCGTCTGCTTCCAGGAGGTCTGGGAGACGCAGTTCGAGGACCTCGCCGACCGGCTGCCGGACTACGCCTGGGTCCGCGAACGGACCTCCAGCGGCGAGCACACGCCCGTCGCCTACCGGACCGACCGGCTGTCGGTCGTCGACCGGGAGGTCTTCTCGCTGTCGGAGACGCCGTCGGACCGTCACGCGATGGACTGGGAGACGACCGTTCCCCGCGTGACGACGGCGGCCCGCCTTCGCGGCGACGACACAACGTTCGTCGCCGCCAGCACGCACCTCGACCACGGCAGCGAGTGGGCCCGGCGGCGCGGGGCGGCCCTGCTGGCCGAGCGGTTCGGCGATCGGCCCGTTCCGACGGTGATGGCCGGCGACTTCAACTGCACGCCGGCCGACCCGCCGTATCGGGCGATGACTGAGGCGGGATTCCGGGACGCCCGAGACGACGCCGACGCCTCGGCCGGCCCCGAGACGACGTTCAACGACTTCGACGGCCCCCAGACCGGCCGGCGCATCGACCACGTCTTCGTCGCCGGCGACCTCGGCGTCGACCGCCTCGAGGTCCTACCCGACCGGGACGACCGGGGGCGGTACCCCTCCGATCACTTCCCCGTCCTGGCCGAGCTGTCGCCGGGCGACGACGGCGGTTAGATGGAAAGACACTTTAGATTAGCCGCGTCTAATATCTCCCGATGAGACGGGACGACGTGGCGCGGCGCGGCCGGCGGTCGGCTCCGTCCGGCCGACGGGAGGCCGATTGACGATGGCCGACTACGCCACCGTGGTGGTGATCGCCCTTCTCGCTCAGCTGGCGGTGCTGCCCGGCGAGAAGGCGCAGTTCATCATCGCGGCGCTGTCGACCCGCTACCACCCGCTGGGCGTCGTCGCGGCGGCCGGGGCGGCCTTCGCCGGCTGGACGGCGCTGGAGATCTGGTTCGGCAGCGCGCTGAAGACGGCGCTGCCGCCGGTCGTCCTCGACGCGATCACCGCCGTGCTGTTTCTGATCTTCGCGGTCCTGCTGGTGCGGTCGGCGCCGAACCCCGGCCAGGACCTCGCCGCCGCGACCGACGGGGGCCTCGAGGTCGTCGAGGACGTCCGGCTGCCGGTCGTCGACCGGAAGGTGCCGGACGCCCTCGGCGGCTACCTCCCCATCTTCGCGCTGATAGCCGCCGGCGAGTTCGGTGACAAAACCCAGGTCATCACCATCGCACTCGCCGCGACGCACGGCGCCACCTCCGCCATCTGGGTCGGGGAGATGGCCGCCATCGTTCCGGTCAGCCTGGCGAACGCGTACTTCTTCAGCCGGTTCGCCCACCTCTTCGAGGTGCGGACGGCACACTTCCTCGCCGCCGGGTTGTTCGCTTTCTTCGGGCTGGACACCGTCCTGGCGAGGGCGACCGGCGTTTCGGTGTGGGAGACGGCCGTCGAGGCGATCGCCGACGTCATCCTGGCGGCCGTGTAGCGCTTCGCCGGGCGGGCCGAACCGTTTTGTCCGCCGGACCCCGATACTCGGGTATGACGACCCACGTCGCCGTCGTCGGCGCCTACGGAAGTGCCGGCGTCGCGGCCGCCGAACGGCTCGCCGACGCGCCGGAAATCGAGTTGACGCTCGTCGACGACGGCGAACCGGGCGGCGGCCTCTGTATCCTCCGCGGTTGCATGCCGTCGAAGGAGGTGCTGTCGGCCGCCGAACACCGCTTCGTCGCCCGCCACGACGACCGCCTCGACGGGCCGCTGCCGTCGGTCGACCTCGAGGCCGTCGTCGAACGGAAGAACGACCACACCGCGACGTTCGCCGCCCACCGTCGGAGCGCGGTCGCCGACCTCGCCGGCCGCGAGGACGTGGAGTTCCTCCACGAGACCGCCCGGTTCGTCGGCGACGGCCCGCGGCTGGCGGTCGGCGATCGGACGCTGGAACCCGACTACGTCGTCGTCGCCACCGGGTCGACGGTCGACGTCCCGGACCTGCCCGGGATCGACGACGTCGACGTCGAGACCAGCGCCGACGTTCTCGACGCCACCGAGTTCGGCGACTCGGGGATCGTCATGGGGTTCGGCTACGTCGGCACCGAGATGATGCCGTACCTCAGCGAGGCCGCCGGAATGGAGCTGTCGGTCATCGAGCACGACGCCCGGCCGCTCGACGAGGCCGACGACCCCTTCGGCGACGCGTTGCTGTCGTACTACCGGGAGAACTTCGACGTCGACGTGCTGACCCACGCCAGCGAGCGGCGGGTCGAGCCGACCGACGACGGCGGCGTCCGGATGTACGTCGACCACGACGGCGACGAGCGCGTTCTCGAGGCCGACCAGCTGTTCACCTTCACCGGCCGTCGGCCGGCCGTCGACGGGCTGGACGTCGAGGTGGCCGGATTGACGCCCGAACCCGGCTGGGTCGACGACACCATGCGGGCGGCCGGCCACGAGCGAGTGTTCGTCGTCGGCGACGCCAACGGCATCGAACCGATCCTCCACGTCGCAAAGGAACAGGGCCACGCCGCCGCCGCGAACATCCGCCGCCATCGCGTCGGCGAACCGCTGGAGCCGTACGAGAACGTCCACCACCACGTGATGTTCTCGGGGCTGGGCGTCCTCCCGTTCGCCCGGGTCGGCCATTCCGCCGAGAGCGCGGCGGCCGCCGACGTCGACCACGTCGTCGTCACCCGCGAGGCCGAACGTGACGGCGTCTTCACCACCAAGAACGTCCCCGAGGGGCTGGCCCGACTCGTCGTCGGGATCGACGGGACGGTGCTCGGCTACCAGGGACTGCACTACCACGCCGACGTGATGGCCAAGACGATGCAGGTTGCCGTCGAGATGGAACTGGACGTCCGGGAGATCCCTGACCGCTCGTACCACCCGACCACGCCGGAGATACTCGACGGGCTGTTCCGGGCGGCCGCCGCGGAACTCGGCTGATACTGGTCGTTGCGATAATTTCGGCACGTAGTGAAACGGGAGGCTGCTTCGAATCCGAACCCCGATTCGTTCGACCTCCGGTGGTGACGATTCGCAATGATCGTTACGAGGCTGACTACAGCGCGTACGTCCCAGCATCGCCTTCACGAGGATGTGGCCGGTCGCCGCGTCGATGACCGCCGCTCGATCGACCGACGTCGACAGCCCGAGGGCGGCGTCGTCGGCGTCGGCGTCGGCGTCGGTCACCAGCAACAGCAGCGACGCCGCCTCCGCCGGGACGCCCGAGGCAGACAGCGGCGGGTTGACGTCGTCCGCCGTATGGCCGCAGCGGTCGGGCATCGGTTCCCCGTCGTCGAACGCCGGACCCGAGAGGGTGAGGCCGGTCATGTGCCGATTCCGCCGGGCGTTCGCGGCGGAGAGGGAAAATCACCCCCGCCGCTGTCGGCCGTCGCCCGCCGTCCCCGACCCGTGGATTCTTTGCCGCCGGTCGAGAACCGCCGACGGTGGCGATGACGAGCGATTACCCCCGCCGAGCCCCTTGTGACGAGGCATTTCACCGAGCCACCACGTACCCACGGCGGCGCGGCCGGCCGGACGGAAACGACCCGTTGGAGCCGCCGGAGAGACGACGGGACACAGCACCGAACGGAGAGAGACACCAAGCGACGCGGTTTTTTCATCGAAGTTTTTATCGGTCGCTCGCCGTCGGCGAGCGACCGATCAAAAAGTTCGGTTAGAAGAACTTGAACAGGTCGTCCCGCTGCTGTTCGTGGAGGTGGTACCGGACGGCTTCCTCGAGCGGACCGATGCTGCCGCGCTTGGCGGAGATCGGCGCCAGCACGTGATCGAACTGCTGCCAGGGCGGGTACAAGCCAAGGCGCTCGGCGAGTTCGTCCAGTCGCTCGTCGCGGTCGTCGATTTTGTCCATCTTGTTGACGGCGACGACCGTCGGCACGCCGATTTCTCGGAGGAAGCCGAACATCTCGACGTCGTGCGGCACCTCGTCGGGCCCGGAGTGGCGGTCGATGATGTCGACGGCGGCCTTGCCGTCGACGACCAGCACGCCGACGAGGATGCTGTCGGCGTGTTCCTCGACGTATCGGACGACGTCGGTCTTGATGCGCTCGCGGACGTCCTCGGGGACGCCGGTCATGAAGCCGAAGCCGGGGAGATCGGTGATGACGAAGTCCTCGGCGGCCCAGTCGAAGTGGTTGGGTTCCGTCGTCACGCCGGGACTGCCGCCGGTGTCGAAGGAGTCGTGACCCGTCAGCTCCCGCATCAACGTCGACTTGCCGACGTTGGATCGCCCGACCAGAACGACCTCGGCGTCGCGGTTCGGGCGCGAATCGAACATACTGTCGGTTGGCCGCTGGCGGGGATAAGCCGACCGGTCGGCGCGGTCGGCGCGGTCGCTCCGGTCGGCGCGGTCACGGCGGTAGCGTTATCGGCGCGGGCGCCGACCCCCGGCTGTGCGACTCGTCCAGGTGATCATCCCGGCCGGCAAGCGCGAGGCGGTGCTCGAATTGCTCGATGGGGAGGGCATCGACTACGTCGTCACCGACGAGATCAGCGGCCGCGAGTACACCGCCGTCGCGTACTTTCCGCTGCCGACCAACGCGGTCGAGCCGATACTGGAGTCGCTCCGCGAGACGGGTCTCGAGCGGGAGGCGTATACGGTCGTTCTGAGCGCCGAGACGGTCGTCTCCGAGCGGTTCGAGACGCTCCAGGAGGAGTACGCCGAGCGCGAGGAAAGCGAAGAGCGCATCGCCCGCCAGGAGCTGGAGGCCCGCGCCCGCGACCTCGCGCCGCCGCTGCCGACGTACCTCGTGATGACGGTCGTTTCGGCGGTCATCGCGACGGCCGGTCTACTGTTGGACTCGCCGGCGACCGTCGTCGGCTCGATGGTCATCGCGCCGCTCATCGGGCCGGCGATGTCGACGGCCGTCGGTAGCGTCATCGACGACGCCGAACTGTTCCGCCGCGGTATCGCCCTGCAGGTGCTGGGCGTCCTGCTGGCCGTCGCCGCCGCGACCGGCTTCGCGGTCTTCGTCCGAGCGGTGAATCTCGTCCCGCCGGGGCTGGACCCGCTGTCGCTGTCGGAGGTCGAAGAGCGGCTCACGCCGACGTTCCTGTCGCTCGCGGTCGCCATCGGCGCCGGCGTCGCCGGCGCGATCAGCCTCACGACGGGCGTCTCGACGGCTCTCGTCGGCGTGATGATCGCCGTCGCGCTCATCCCGCCGGCGGCGACGGTCGGCATCGGCGTCGCCTACGGCGAGCCGGCGCTGTTGATCGGGTCGGCCGTCCTCGTCGCGGTCAACGTCCTCTCGATCAACCTCGCGGCGCTGGTCGTCCTCTGGTACTTCGGCTACCGCCCGGATCGGCTGTTCCGGCGGGACGACGCCCGGGCGGCGACGCTGAAGCGGGTCGCCGTCCTCGTCGCCGCCATCGCGCTGCTGTCGGTGTTCCTCGGCGGCATCACGTACGACTCCTACCGGACCGCACAGACCGAAGAGCAGATCCGCGGCGCCGTCGTCGCCGAACTGCAGGAGCCGCAGTACGAGGCGTACGAACTCGTCGAACTCGAGGTACAAACCGAGACCCGGCGCATTCTGTTCCGCCGGCCGCGGGACGTCACCGTCACCGTCGGCGTCCCGCCGGATGCCGATAGCCCCGGGCTGGCCGACCCCGTCGAGCGACGGCTGCGGAGCCGTCACGGTATCGCCGTCGGCGTCGACGTGCTCTATCTCGAGATCGAGCGCGGCGACGAGGCTCAAACGCGCGTTTGAGCTTACGTCGTCTATACATCGTCGCCATTCGTCGGCTCGCGTGTATGCGACGAGACAGTCTTCCGGCACTGGTCGTCGTCCCCCTGCTGGGCGCGACGCTGGCCGGGGCCGCCCTCGTGGTGCCCATCGGCGCACAGGACGCCAACTCGGAGGCCGACGCGAACGCCGACCGGACGGTCGCCGTCGACGCGACCGGCGAGGCCGACGCCGCCCCCGACCGGGCGGTCGTCCGGGTCGCCGTCACCGCCGAGGGCGACGGCCCTGGCGTCGTCCGCGACAACCTCACGCGGGGCGCCGACGCGCTCCGCGAGGAGTTCGAAACGGCCGGCATCGGCACCGACCGGTACGAGACCGACGAGTACCGTATCGACGAGCGCCGCGACGAGTTCCCCCCGTACCGCGGCACCCACAGCTTCGCCGTCAGGCTCGACGACCCAGGGCGGGCCGGCGACGTCATCGACGCCGCGGCGAACGTCAGCGCCGAGGTTCAGACCGTCCGGTTCACGCTGTCGGAGGACCGCCGCACCGACCTGCGGGAGCGGGCCATCGAGGACGCCATGGGCGACGCGCGCTCGCAGGCCGACGCCGTCGCGGCCAATGGCGGCCTGCAGGTGACGAGCGTCGTCGCCGTCGACGCCTCCCAGCAGCGCTACCGGCCCGTCGAGTACGACGCGGCCGCGCCGCTGACGGCCGCGGGTGACGGCAGCACGTCCGTCGAGACCGGCGACGTCAGTGTCAGATACTAGGTGCGGGTGACGTACAACGCGACCCGCATCTGACCGTCCCCTTGTGCGATTTCGCTTTTCGGCATATCGCAGGCCGGAACGGCCGTTGGAATGGGGCTGCTCATTACGCGGGTGGTTCGCCCGAAGAACATCCTCACTCGTGGGTTGCGGCAGTTGGGGGTTGGAACGGGGCTGCTCATCATGCGGGTGGTTCGCCTGTTTTCTCGTGAACCCGCCGTCCGACGTTCGCCTCACTCCGTTCGGCTCACCGTCGCCGTGCTTCCCGGAGCCGGCCTCGCCCTTTCAGTCCACCAGGAAATCGGCTTCCCGGCTGGCTGTCCCTGGCGGACTGAAAGGGCGAGCGGCGCTCGGCGGTGCCCCGGCGTTCGCGGCGCCGTGCGCCGCGAGCTCGGGAGAGCGTCGCTCTCCCGGTGACGCAAGCACTGAGGGAGCGAAGCGACCGAAGCGCGCAGCGAGCCGCGGCGCCCCGAGCGCCGCGAGGGCTTTCGAGGTTTCAATGTCGAGGCGAGCGCAAATTCAACCAAACCACTCCACACACTCCCTACCCGGACCGATTTGCCGGTGCTCTCAGTGCGGCGTGTGACCCGTCCTGCAGAGTCCTCGATTGCTGTCGCTTATACCCTCGACGCCCCTATCGTTCGTATGGACGAACGCGTCGTCGACGACTGGAACGAGGCGGTCACGCTGGCCCGCTCGCTGGACGCCGACGCCGGGGTTCGGCTCCCGAAGGCCGCCGCACCGACGCTGCCGGCCGACCTCGACCTCCGGCGGTCGAACTTCCCGTGGTCGATCCACAAGGGCGCCGTCGCCGTCTACCGCGAGCGCGAACCCGGCGCCCACCTCCAGATCCGGGAGTACCCCGCCGTCTGGGTCGTCACGACCGACAGCTACAACCCCCGGTACCGCCCGCTCGGCCACGTCGCCGTCGACGTGCCGGCCACGACCCTTCTCGCGGTGACGACGCTGACGCCCGTCCAGGGCTACCGGTGGGTGGTCGGCGACCGGCTGCCGTCGCCGGCCGCCGGGGTCTCGCTGGCCACCTCGACCGTCCAGCGGAGCGTCGAAATCGGCCTCGACGTCCTGCTGCCGACGTCGTAATCGACGCCGGTGTTTCGCCTTGCTGCTGCTCGCGGGTCGCGTTGCTCCTCGCTTGCATTACAGGCGGTCTCGCTACGCTCGACTGCCCAACTCGCGGTTCACTGCGTTCACCGCTCGCATTACAGGCGGTCTCGCTACGCTCGACCGCCCAACTCGCGGGTCGCGTTGCTCCCCGCTCGCGTTTCCGAGACGCCTCACTTCGTTCGGCGTCTCGCTGCTCACGGCTCACTCCGTTCGCCGTTCGCTTTGCCGAGGCCTCGGTCGCTTCGCTCCCTGCGGCCTCGCTATTCCTCAAACGGCAACTCGGGCTCGTAGCCGACGGCCTCGACGGCCGCCGATAGCACGTCCTCGACGTTCTCGCCCGTCTCGACGCTCATGTAGCGGTCGGCCTCGACGTCCTGCGAGCGGTCGGCCTTGTTGCAGACCGACAGCACCGGGACGTCGAACCGCGCGTCGATCTCCGCGAGCAGCTCGAGCTGCCGGTCCAGCGGGTAGCCGCAGTCGCCGCTGGCGTCCAGCAGCACCAGCACCGCGTCGGCCAGATGCGTCAGCGCCGAGACGGCCTGCGACTCGATGGCGTTGCGCTCCTCGGCCGGCCGGTCGAGCAGCCCCGGCGTGTCGACGAGCTGGTACCGCACGTGGTCGACCTCGACGTGGCCGACGTCGAGCCCCGTCGTCGTGTACGGGTAGGCGGCGGTTTCGTTGTCGGCGTTCGTGAGGCGGTTGACGAACGACGACTTGCCGACGTTGGGGTAGCCGGCGACGACGACCGCCGGCTCGTCGGCCCGGATGTCCGGCAGCGCCCGCAGGGCGTCCCGCGCCTCGCCGACCGCCAGCAGCTCCTCGGAGACGCCCTCGGTGACGTCGGCCAGCCGGGCGAAGGCCTGCTCGCGGAGCTTCCGGGCGGTGTCGGTGTCGGCCGTCCGGATGCGCCCCTGGTACTCCCCCTTGATGCTGTCGGCCTGCCGGCCGGCGTTCATCACCGCCGAGAGGGCCTGCCGGAGGGCGTCGACGCCGCCGACGTCCGTGTCGGCCAGCGTCGCGTCGGCGAACTCGTAGTGGAAGGGATCGAGGTCGTCGAAGTCCGGCCACGTCGTGACGACGTTCTGGAGGTTGTCCGAGAGGATGTTGCCCGCCGTCTGCAGCATCGACTCCTGGGCCTCCTTGCCCCGCTTGGCCCGCCCCGCCCGCGCCGCCCGCGAGAACGCCTTGTCGACCAGCTCCTCCGACCGGGGCGTCGTCGGAAGGCCTTCGAAGTCCATGGCGGAGGTTCGGCGCCCGGCCGTATAAGCGCCGCGTATCCGCGGCGCTCGGCGTCGCTGGCCGACAGCGACTTCTTCGGCGGTGCCGACCCACCGGTATGACGGACTGGAGCGCGGTCCTCGTCGGGTTCGTCGTCGGCGTCGTCGCCAGCGTCTTCGCCTTCGCCCTGCCGGTGATCGGCCACGTCGGCGCGGGGCTGATCGCCGGGCTGACCGCGGGCGCCCTCGCCGGCGGCGGCCTCGCCAGCGGCGCCTGGCACGGCCTGCTGGCCGGCGCCCTGGGCGGGCTCGCCGCCGCCGCCGTCCTCGCGGCGCTCGTGACGCTCGTCGGCAGTACCCTCGCCGGCCCCGTCGGCGCCCTGGGCGGGCTCGGCGTCTTCGCCGCCGGTGTCGTCGTTGCGCTCGTCTTCGCCATCGATAGCGCGATCGGTGGCGCCGTCGGCGGCTTCCTCGCCGATTAAGTATCCCCGGCCCGTAGCCCGGGTATGGCCGATATCGACCCCGACTCGCTGCTCCCGAACGACCGCGTCCAGGAGGCCGTTCTCGCCGGCGACGTGACACAGCTCAGCCGCGGCGACGCGACCCGCTACGCCGAGGCCGGCGACACCTTCGCGCTCGACGGCGAGACCTTCGAGGTGACGGGCGTCGAGGAGCGCACCCTCGGCGACCTCGACGATGACGACGCCCGACGCGAGGGGTCGTCGTCGCTAGAGGCGTACAAACGGCGGATGCAGCAGGTCCACCCCGGCGACTTCGAGTGGGACGACACCAGCGAAATCGTCACCTACCGCTTCGAACGCCAGTAGGACGGGCCCGAGGTTTTTTGCAGAATGCGATCGAACTGAGGGTATGATAGCCCCCGCAGAGACGATGCTCGGAGCCTTCCGGGAGTTCTTCGAGGACGATCACGAGCGGGTCGTCGTCTACGCCGACCCCGCCGGCGAGACGGTGCTCCACGAGGGGCCGGCGACGGTCCGGGCCAACGGCTGGGTGGAACTGCCGAGCGGCCGGCTGCTGTCGCCGGCGACGGTCCACCACATCGACACCCACCCGAACGTGTCGTAGCGGTCAGCGCCGTTCGCCGAGTTCCGCCCGCAGCTCCGACAGCTCGACGTCGTTCATCGACAGGACGACGAGCAGGTGGTAGACGACGTCGGCGGCCTCGTGGGTCAGTTCCGCGTCGTCGCCGTCCTTCGCGGCGAGGATCAGCTCCGTCGTCTCCTCGCCCAGCTTCTCCAGAACGGCGTTCTCGCCCTTCTCGTGGGTGAAAAGCGAGGTCGTGTAGGAGTCCTCGGGCAGTTCGGCCTTCCGGGACTCGACGATCGAAAACAGCTCCGACAGCACCTCGTCGGCGTCGTCGCTCATACCATCAGCTCCCGGATGTCGTCGAAGTCGTCGTACTCCTCGGGCGGCTCGCTGCCGGCTTCGAACACCGACCGCTCGACCTCGATGTCGGCGTCCGTCCGCGCGGCCAGCGCCAGCGAGTCGCTCGGCCGGGCATCGACGACGGCGTCGGCCCGCGGGGTGTCGACGTGGAGGTCCGCGACGTAGGTGTCGTCTTCCAGTCCCGAGACGACGACCCGCTCGACGCGGCCGCCGAGTTCCTCCATCACGTCCAGGAGGAGATCGTGGGTCAGCGGCCGGCCGATGTCGTCGGCGTCGAGCCCGCGGGCGATGCTCGTCGCCTCCTCGACGCCGATGAAGATGGGCAGCACCTCCGCCGCGTCGTCGACGGCGAGGGTGACGACCGCCGCGAGCCCGCCGGGTGTCTCCGCGACGCGGACGCCCTCGATGTGCGCCTCCATACCCCACCGAACGCGTCGAGCGGCAAAAGCCCGTCCTTCGCGCCGCCGGGAGCGGGCAGGGCTTATGTCGACCACCGCCGTCGTGGGCGTATGCGATTCGAGGACGACACGGTGTTCATCACGGGTGCCGGCTCCGGCATCGGGCGTGCGACGGCGCTCCGCGTCGCCGAACAGGGCGGATTCGTCGTCGCGACGGACGTCGACGACGACGGCGGCGAGAAGACCGTCGCCGCCGTCGAGGAAGCGGGCGGCGACGCCGTCTTCCACCACCTCGACGTCGCCGACGCCGAGGAGTTCGAGGCCGTCGTCGAGACGACCGTCGAGGAGTACGGCCTCGACGGCGTCGTGAACAACGCCGGCGTCGGCCACCCGCCGGCGACCGTCGAGGACGTCACCGACGGGACCTTCGAGTACGTCCTCGACGTGAATCTGCGGGGGGTGTGGCACGGCTGCCGGACGACGCTACCGTACCTCAAGGAACAGGGGTCGGGCGCCATCGTCAACGTCGGCTCGCTGGCGTCGTTTCTCGGGATGGCCCGGCAGTCGGTGTACTCGCTGACGAAGGGCGCGGTGCTGAACTTCACGCGGGCGGTCGCCGCCGAGGCCGGCCGCGACGGCGTCCGGGCGAACGCCGTCTGCCCCGGGTTCATCGAGACGCCGCTCGGCGACCGGTACTTCGGGTCGAAGGACGACCCCGAGGCCGCAAAGGAAGCCGCCGCCGAGCGGTACCCGCTGAAGCGGCTCGGCGACCCCGAGGAGGTCGCCGACGCCATCGCCTTCCTGCTGTCCGACGAGGCGTCGTTCGTCACCGGCCACGGTCTCGTCGTCGACGGGGGCTTCTCGATCAGTTAGACGAACGACGCGGGATGAGTAATGCTCGAACGCGAATCGACCGAGCCGGTCTGGCCGCCGCTGGTCGACCGCCCCGACCTCGTCTCCCGGGGCGTCGGCGGCATCCTCACCGGCGCTGGGCGCCCGTGAGGGAGATGTCTTCGGCCCCGAGCCTCGTCACCTCGTCGGTCTCCTCGCCGACGACGTGATCCGCGGCCGTGAGGTCCATCTCCATTTCCGTGAGATCCGTGTGGACGATGTCGGCGCAGCTCCGGACCCGATTGACGACCTCGTCCTCGACGACGCTGGTGCGCGTGAAGTGGGTGTGGACCCGGTCGCTTCCGTCGAGTTCGGACTCGATTTCGAACTCGTTCATCACCTCGTCGGGGTCGTTTTTGACGTCGAACACCCCCTGTTCGACGATGGACCGTTGCAGTCCGCTGGGATTGACGCCGTGGTCCTCGAGCGTCTCGGCCGCCGCGACGTCCGTCCCGGTGATACGGCTCTCGACCGTGAACCGTTCGGTGACCTCGCGGGAGGGCCGCCAGACCTCCCTGACGTCGATCTGTGTCTTGTAGTCGTCCTCCGCGGTGTACGGAAGCGACGGCTCGACGCTCGAATCGCCGCGGGTGGACCGGAGTCTTTCGTCTCTCGACGCCTCGAGCCGGGCGAAGTAACGGTCGTGGTCGAACGTATCGGCATCCACGAACTCGTCTGCCGAGACGATCTTGAACCCCGTGCACGTCCGTTCCACGAGGTCGACGTCGAGCAGTTCCTCGTGGACGATCTCTCGGCCGACGAGTTCGCTCTCGACGGTGGCCTCCTTGATCGTCCCTTCCCCGGCGGCGCTCCGCTCTCGGACCGTGCTCGTCACGGTTTCGCCCTCGACCAGCCGGGTCCGGATCCGCTCGTCCTCGACGTCGCTTCGGGACATCACCCGTTCGTGTGCCATCACGTCGAAGGAGACCTCGCGACCGTCCAGTCGGTAGGAGACGGCGTGGTCCTTGGAATCGAGTTCGTCGTAGAACGTGTCCCAGTCGAGTCGTTCGTGCTCGGCGTCGATTCTGGCCTCGTGAACGAGATCCAGGGCTCCGTCGGAGTTCCTCCGCACCGGCACCGCGTTGTGTCTGTCCGCCCACCTCCGAATCGTCCCTTCGTTCATCGAGATGTGCTGTTCTCCCGTGCGCGGTGAATCGGACGGCATGGCGTACAGACGTTTACTGTTGTCCCGTATGAATCGTACACAATTTTACCGAGCCGGCGGTTATGATTAACCGAGTAACACTCCCCGAAGCGTCGAGGACCTTCCGTCCGTACGGTCACCACCGGACGTGGCGGATACGCACGCACACGGACGAGAGGGCCCGGCCCGACGCTTTTTGTGTGCCTCAGCCGACACGACGCCATGGAGTTCGTCACGCCGCCGTCGCTGTCGCCCGGCGACCGCGTGGCCGTCGTCGCGCCGTCCAGCGGCGGCGCCCACGACGCACCGCACGTCTTCGAGTTGGGACTCGAACGGCTCCGGACGGTCTTCGACCTCGAACCCGTCGTCTACCCCACCGCCCGACAGTCCAACGAGTTCCTCGCCGACAGCCCGCGGGCGCGAGCCGTCGACGTCCACGCCGCCTTCCGGGACCCCGAGGTCGGCGGCGTCGTCGCGACCATCGGCGGCCACGACCAGCTCCGCGTCCTGCGACACCTCGACGCCGACGTCCTCCGGTCGAACCCCACGCGGTTCTTCGGGATGAGCGACAACACCAACCTCGGGCTGTTCCTCTGGCGGGCCGGCGTCGTCTCCTACAACGGCGCCCAGTTGATGAACGAACTCGCCGTCCCCGGCGAGCTGCCGGCCTACACCGAGCGGTACTGCCGGCGAGCGTTCTTCGAGGATTCGCTCGGCGAGCTGGCGGCCAGCGACGAGTGGACCGACGAGCCCTCGACGTGGTGGACGAACCCCGCCGAGATGGGGACGCCGCCGGCTTACGAGCCGAACCCGGGGCCACGGTGGGCGGGCGGCGACGCGACCGTCGCGGGGCGGTTGTGGGGCGGCAACCAGGCGGTCGTCGGGTGGCAGCTGGCGGCCGACCGCTACCTGCCGCCCGCCGACGCCCTCGACGGCGCGGTGCTGTGTCTGGAGACCGCCGAGACGCTCCCCGAGCCCGAGGAGGTCGCCGCGACGCTGACCTGTCTCGGCGAGCGCGGCCTGCTGTCGCGGTTCGGTGCCGTCCTGTTCGGCCGGCCGCCGACCCGGAGCTTTCTCGAGGAACCGCCCCGCGAGGAGCGGGAAGTCTACCGCGAGCGGCTCCACGCGACGGTCGTCGAGACGGTCGGCCGGTATCTCCCCGAGGCGCCGGTCGTGCTGGGGCTGGACTGGGGCCACACGACGCCGACGGCGCCGCTGCCGCTCGGCGCCCGCGTCGAGGTCGACCCCGCGACCGAGACGGTCCGGTTCCCGTGACCGCCGCCGCCCTGCCGGAGACGGGGCTATTATGTTCGACAGCCGCCAAGCGCCGGATATGAAGTTCAGCCTCCCCGTCGCACTCGGCGCGCTGGTCGTCGTCGTCGCCGCCGGCGTCGGCGGCCTGATCGCCGCCCCGATCCCGATGGGCACCGACACCATCATGATGATGGTCGCGCCGTCGATGCTCGTCTTCGGCCTGGTGGCGTTCGGCCTCGGCGTCAAGCACGGCGAGTTCCGCGCCGTTTAGGCCGCGACGGCCGCCTCGAACTCCTCGCCGAGGAGGGCGAACAGCGCGACTCCGACCAGCCCCACGACGGTGGCCGCGGTGAAGGCCGTCCGCGGCGAGACGGCGTAGATCGCGCCGCCGACGGCCGCCGACGGGACGACGACCACGTTCCGCACGAGGTAGTAGGAGCCGGTCACCCGGCCGCCGGCGCCGGCTTCGGCGGGCCCGACGATGAGCGCCTTGTGCGCCGGCAGGCCGGCGAACCGGAGCCCGGAGAACGCGAACAGCAGCGCCACGACGGCCGGGTCCGCGGGCGCGTTGATCAACAGCACCGGAAAGACGGCGTAGACGAGGAAGCCAGCAGCGACGACGGGCTTGAGCCCGATCCGGCGCGTGAGCCGCGCCACGGGGACCATCACCAGGAGTGCGACGACGAACTGCAGGGCCAACAGCACCCCGAAGTACGCGTCCGGCGAGAGCCGCCCGACGACCGGCAGCGTCGCGCCGACCTCGAGGAACTCGGTGACGACGATGACGAAGAACACGTACACCATGCCGTTGGCGAACCGAATGGCGGTGTCGGCGAGCAGGAGCGGCCGGAGCGGGTCGGGCATCGATTGGAGGTCGTCGACGACGGTCCCGACGCCCTCGAAGGACTTGCCGACGGTGTCGCCGCTCGCGTCGTAGAGGAAGTGCTGGACGACCGTGGCGAGCAGGCCGAACCCCGCGGCGACCGCAAGCACCGCCCGGAAGCCGGGCTCGAAGGCGAAAATCGAGAGTATCCCGGCCGCCAGCAGCGGCCCCAGGAGGAAGGCGGTCCGGCGGACGGTCTCGGTGCTGGCGAAGCCGGTCGCCAGCCGGTCGGGTTCGACGGCCTGCTTGACGACGGCGAACGTCGCCCCCAGCCCAAACGACTTCCAGGCCTGCGCGAACAGCAGTCCGAGGAAGATGCCGACGGGGAGCGCGACCGGGTCGAGCCAGCCGACGGGCACCTCGCGGCCGGCGACGCCGATCGTCACCCCGACCGCCGGGAGACGGACGGTCCCGAACAGCGGCGCGAACAGCCAGACCACGAACCCGACCGTCGAGGCCAGCCCGAACAGCGTCAGCGCGAGCCGGGAGCCGATGCGATCCGAGATCGCGCCGCCGGGATAGGGGTAGACCGCGCCGACGAGGTTGCCGGCCGTGCCGAACAGCCCGACCGCCACCGCGCCGGCGCCCAGCACGGACATGTACCGCGGGACGTAGCGGCTCGTCATCTGGAAGCCGAGGCTGAAGGCGAACATCGCGACGGAAAGCACGAGCACGTCCCGTTCGAGGGCGAACAGCCGCCGAACGGTCGCCCGGACGCCGAGTTCGCCGCGGCCGTCGGTCTCGGCCATGCCGTCCGTTCGTCACCCCCGGAGGTAAAACCCCCGCGCCCGGTCAGCGCCGCCGGGCCAGCAGCGCCGTCGCCGCCAGCGCGACCAGGGCCACGAGGGCGCCGAAGCCGGGGGCGTCGCCGACCGTCTCGGACGTCGAGGTCGGGGTCAGGGTCGACCCTTCGGCGGGTTCGACGCCCTCGACGGCGACGACGTCGGACCGGAGGTTGCCCTGCACCGCCTGCAGACCCTGGCTGCCGGTCGACTCGATCGGCACGGCCAACTCGCCGTTGCCGTCCGTCTCGCCGACCGTCTCGTTGTCCCGGGTCACCTCGGCGCCGGCGACGGGCTCGTCGTAGGCGTTGACGACCCTGACGGTCGTGTTTTCGCCGACGACGACCCGCTCGTTCCGCGGCTCGAGGGTCAGCTCCGGCACCCGCTGGGTCGCGATCTGCACCGACCGCGGGCTCTCGTCGACCTCGACGGTCCGTTCGTTCCGCTGGTAGCCGTCCCGCTCGACGGCGACCGTGTAGCGGTTGTTGACGTCGACGTCGAGGGAGGCCCGGCCGCCGGTCGCGGTGAGTTCGGCGAGCTGCCCCCCGGCGTCGCTGA
Organism: Halobacteriales archaeon QS_4_69_225; assembly: GCA_003020965.1. Taxonomy (GTDB): domain Archaea; phylum Halobacteriota; class Halobacteria; order Halobacteriales; family Haloarculaceae; genus Natronomonas. Next base: position 43,828 of record PXRL01000009.1, on the reverse strand, counting down.
CGATGACCTGTGCCTCGAGCGACCGCGGCTCGGCGAAGTGGTCGTCGACGGCGGTGACCTCCAGTTGGACCTGCCCGCGCTCCAGTTCGACCTCCTCGCGGGTCTCCTCGCCGATCGTGATCGTCCGCGTCTCCTCGAAGAAACCCGGCTTGACCGCCGTGAGCTCGTACTCGCCCTGCTCTATCGTCCCGGTGCTGAACTGGCCGGTGACGTCGGTCTCGCCGGCGACGTCGATGCGGAACTCCTGCTGGAGTTCGACGCTGACGTCCTCGACCGGCTCGCCGTTCGTGTCCTGAACGACGATCGTCGACCGGCCTTTCGGCGCCATGTCGACGGTCACCTCCTCGCTGGTGGCGTCCGTGACGACCAAGGGGTGGTTGCGGACGTACTCCTCGGCGGTCACGTTCAGTTCGACGTCGTCGCCCTCCGGGACGTCGACGAACGCGCGGCCGTTGGAGGCGGTCGTGACCGTCCGGCTGCCGCCGTCCCACGTGGCGTCGATCGTCGCGCCACCGATACCGTCGCCGTCCTGGTCGACGACCACTACTTCGAGCGTCGTGTCCGACTGCGTCGCCGTCGCCCCCGCCGGAACGGCGGCGAGCATCCCCCCGACGAGCATCGCCGCGACGAGAAGTTTCACGCTACTGGACATACCTCGTACTCCGTCCCCCATCCCACTTAAGTACGGGTGGTTTGCTCGGCCCTCGGCCCTCTCGTCTCAGCGGCGCCGGGTCGCGGCCGCGACGAGGGCGGCCGCCAGCGCGACTAAACCGGCGAGGGCGCCGAAGCCGGGCCCGTCGCCGCTGGACCCGTCGTCGCCGTCGGTGTCGGTCTCGCCGTCACCGTCGGTTCCGTTGCCGTCGTCCATGCCCTCGGTCGGGGTCGACTCGCCGCCGTCGTTGGCGTCCTGTATCGAGAGCTGCCGCTCGGAGAAGCCGTCGATGCCGACCACCACGTCGACGGCGGCCTCCGCGCTGGAGGACTGCCGGACGAGGTACCGCGGCTCGTCGCCTTCCTCTGCGGACTGCTGGATTTCGCCGTAGGAGTTGGCCTGTGCGGCGGCCTCACCGTCGATGAGCACCTCCAGCGACTCGGCGCTTTGGACCGCCGACTCGGCGACGGTCACGATGACGACCTTGCCCTGCTGCTGCGTGCGCTCGACGGTCGCGTTGATCTGACTCTCGGACCGGCTGGTCACCTCCGCGCTGGTGTCCCCGTCATAGGTGACGACGCTGGTCTCGTTGTCGCCGCCGTCGCTGCCGCCCTCGGAGTCGGCCGCGCCGCGGACGAACAGCTCGGCCGCTGCGGTGCCGTCCTGGATGAACTGCTCCTGCTGCTGCTCGCTGTCGGAGCGCTCGCCGTCGTACTGCCGGTAGACGACCTGGCCGCCCTCCCCGACGGCGGCGGTCACCTGACCGTCGCCGCTGGCCGAGATGTTGCCCTCGCCGACGACGATGAACGTCCCCTGGGCGCCGTCGTCACCGGAAACGACCACGCGGCCGTCGCCCTCCTGGCTGGCGTCGCCGCTGACGTTGGCCTGGACGACCTGATCGCCGCCGTCGGCGGTGATCCGGACGACGCCGCGCCGGTTGTCGTTGGCCTCCAGTTGCGCGCCGCTTTCGAACGCCACCGAGGCGCGCGCCGAGCCGCTGCTCTGGCTCTGGACCGCCGCGCCGTCGATGCTCACCGTCGAGTCGGCACCGACGCCGACGCCGACGCCGCCCTCGCCGCTGCCGCCCGCCTCGCCGGCGGACTGCACCCGCAGGCTGTCGACGACGACCTGCCCGTTGACGGTGTAGTCGTTCACCGCGGCGTTCGCCGTCTCGAACTCGATGAACGCGCCGCTGTACCCTTCGGCTTCGGCTTCCTGTGTCGCGGCAGGTGCCGCGGCCGCTCCGATCAGGGAGACGACCAACACTGCCGTGAGGATCACTGATCTGATTCTCATTTGCGTGTAAATTGTTACTTGGTTGAAACTTAAGCGTTGTCTTTTACGCTCGACGCCGGAGTGCGACGAGAGCCCCGCCGAGGGCCGCTATCGCGGCGAGCGCGCCGAATCCGGGGCCGTCGGCGCTGGACCCGTCGTCGCCGTCGTCGATCGAGTCGGTCGAGTCGCCGTCGCTCTGCATCGAGATCTGCCGCTCGGAGAAGTGGTTGACGCCGACCACGACGTCCGAGGACGCCTCCGCGCTGGAGGACTGTCGGACGAGATACCGCGAGTTGTCGCCGTCCTGGGTGGCCTGCTGGACCTCGCCGTAGGAGTTCGCCTCCGCGGCGGCCTCGCCGTCGACGAGGACCTCGGTGTCGTCGGCGCTACCGAACGTCTCGTCGGAGACGGTCGTGATGATGACCTTCCCCTGGCGTTCGGTCCGCTCCGCGGTCATGTTGATCCGGCTTTCGCTGCGCTCTTGGACCTCGACGGTGGTGTCCTGGCCGTACTCGACGACGCTCGTACCGTTGCTTTCGGCCTCGCCGCCGCCCTCGGCGGCGCTGTGGACGTACACCTCGGCGGTCGCCGTGCCGTCCTGGATCATCCGCTCCTGCTCTCCGTCCTCCTCGGAGCGCTCCCCGTTGTACTGCCGGTAGACCAACTGTCCGTCGCCGTCGACCCGGGCGACCACGTCGCCTTCCTCGTCGACGGTGGCCTCTCCGTCGCCGACGACGAGGAAGGTCCCCTGCGTGCCGTCGTCGCCGGAAACGACCACGCGGCTGTCGCTTTCGGATCTGGCCTCGCCGTCGACGCTGGCGTGGACGACCTGGCTCTCGCCGTTGGCGCGAACCTGGACGACGCCGCGCTGGTTGTCGTAGGCCTTCATCTTCGCGCCGCTTTCGGAGGTCACCGTCGCGCCGCTGGCCGTCCGGCTATCGACGCTCAGACCGGCGGCGTCGACGCTGGTGACGCTCGACAGGCCCGCGTCCAGGACACCCCCGGCCTCGCTGGCGGACTGCATCGACACGTTCTCGACGACGACCGTCCCGTCGACGGCGTAATCGGAGACGGCGGCACCCGTCGCGTCGAACTCGACGAACGCCCCGCTGTAGGCTTCGCCTTCGGCTTCCTGTGTTGCGGCCGGTGCCGCGGCGGCTCCGATCGCCGATGCTACCAGTAGCAGCGCCAGCACTGCCGTCCGAAACGCCATGTCTCGCAGTTGTCCGGGTTGTAATATAAATTTCGTGGCCGCACGTGGGACACGATGACACGCCGCTCCTCCCGAGCGAGCGGGCCGCTCGCCGCCGGAATCCGCAATCAATAAAAACCTGACTGACCAGTCAGTCAACGATGCCGGAGGGGACTCGCGGGCGCATCATGGACGCGACCTACAGGGCGCTGTGCGCGAACGGCTACGCCGCCCTGACGATGCAGGACATCGCCGACGAGTGCGACCGCAGCACGTCGCTTCTGCACTACCACTTCGACACGAAGGAGGACCTGCTCGTCGAACTGCTGGCGCACCTGTTGGAGCGGTTCGAAACCCGGGTCTTCGACGCGGCGTCCGACGACCCCCGCGACCAGCTCGTCGACCTCGTCGACGTGTTCCTGTTCGGCGGCGAGCGGGACCGCGGGGACCACCGGGCGTTCCACACGGCGCTGCTGGAGCTGCGGGCCCAGGCGCCGCACAACGAAGCCTTCCGCGCCCGGTTGGCCGAAAACGACGCCCGGGTCCAGGCCGCCGTCACCGCCGTCGTCGAGCGCGGCATCAACGAGGGGCGGTTCGTGCCCGTCGACGCCGCGCGAACGGCGACACACCTGCTGGCGGCCGTCCGGGGGGCCCGCATCCGGTGGGTCACGCTCGGCGACGACGCCGCCCCCCGGACGGTCCGGGCGGCGCTGGTCGACGACGTCGTCGACGGCCGGCTGACCGCGTAGCTCAGGGCCGCTCGACCGTCTCGGCGACCGCCTCCAGCTCCGCCCGGGTGAACGACGGCAGCGCACCGGGGGTCGTCCTCGAAAGCGCCGCCGCGGCGACGGCGCCGCGCAGCGCCGTCTGGACGTCGCCGGCGAGACCGACCAGAAACGCCCCGGCGAAGGCGTCGACCGCCCCGCTGACGTCGACGACGTCGACCGCCGGCAGCGTCACCTCGTGGACGGTGGCGTCGTGCCAGGCCGCCGCGTCGCCGTCCCGCAGCAGCCCGACGGTCTCGAGGTCGTGCTCGGAAGCCAGCGCGTGGGTGATTCCGGTCGGCTCGCCGCTCCGGCCGAAGGTCGCCTCGACGGCCGACGCCGTCGCGACCAGCACGTCGACCGCCGACAGCAGCTCCGCGAGCGTCCCACCGTCGATTCCGGGCTCGAACAGTCCCAACGCGGTGGTCGTGTCCCCGCTGGCCGCCCGCTCGAGGAACCGCGCGGTCGTCTCCGCCAGCGACGCCGACGTCGCCGGGGTCCGGGCGGCGACGTAGGCGACGTCGGCCGCGTCGACCCGCTCGACCGGCAGCGCGTCGAACGACAGCTCCTCGACGGCCGCCCCGCGGCGGTCGTCGACGCGGCCGTCGCCCCGCGGTGTCGCGCCGCGCTCGAAGAAGGTCAGCCCCTGACGGTCGCCGTCGAACGCCGCCGCCACCTCGACGTCCCGGCCGCGGAGCTCGGCGGCCACTCGCCGCCCCAGCGGGCCGTCGGGGAGCCGCGAGAGCCACGTCGCCTCGACGCCCAGCCGCCCCGCCGTCGCCGCGGTCGTCGCCTCCGCACCCTCGACGCCGACCGACAGCGCGTCGGCCGTCTCGAGCCGCTCTCTGCCGCGCGCGGCGAGCCGGAGTGCCGCCCCGCCGAGTGTCACCAGTCGCATACCCGCTCGTGGGACGCCGGGGGGCTTCAACGCGCGGCCCGGCTCGACGCCCGAGCCTACCGGCCGCCGTGGCCGGGGTAGTCCCGTTCGAACCGCTCGGCGATCTCCTCGGCGGAGAACTCGACCACCGTCGGCCGGCCGTGCGGGCAGGCGTACGGGTTCTCGCAGTCGTCCAGCGCCGCCAGCAGCCCGGCGACCGTCCCCTCGTGTAGCGACGTGTTGCCGGTGACGGCGGGGTGACAGGCCAGGTCTCCCAGCAGGTCGTCGACGACGCCCTCGACGGTCCCCGCCGGGTCGCCGTCGACGAACTCCGACAGCAGATCCCGGGCCAGCGCCGGCGCGTCGACGCCCTCGTCGGCCAGCAGCGCCGGCGCCGTCGCCACCGCGACGGTCCGGTCGTCGATCCGCCGGAGCCGGAAGCCGAGCCGCGCCAGCGCGTCGCCGTGCTCCTCACAGAGCGCCGCCTCCCGGGCCGTCACCGCCAGCTCGACCGGCTCCGCCAGCGTCTGGGTGGTGACGTCGCCGGCGAACCGCTCTTGCAGCCGCTCGTAGTTGACCCGCTCGTCGGCGGCGTGCTGGTCGACCAGCAGCAGCCCGTCGTCGGTCTCGGCGACGAGGTACGTCCCGTCGAACTGCCCGAGCACCTCCATCGACGGCAGCTGCTCGAGGCCGTCCGGCGTCCCGGTCGTCGCGTCGCCGTCGAGGGTCCGCTGCGTCGACGGCGCCCGGAACGACGGCTCGTCGTCGCCTCCCGCAGCCCCGGCATCGTCACCTACGTCGGCGGCCGCCCGACCGTCGCTCCCGTCCCGGGCGTCCACCCCGGCCGTCTCGCTCGTCGGCTCCGACGGTGCGGCGTCGGGGCCGCCCGAACCGGGGCTCCGGCCGCGGTCCGTCGCGTCTCCCGCGTCGCGCCGACTTGGCTCTCGCTCGTGGTCGGCCGGAGCCGTCCCGCCAGTGTCGCCGGCGCCGTCGATATTTGACCCGTCGGCGGGCCCCGTCTCGCCGCTCGCGCCGCTCGCGCCGCTCACATCGCTCGTGCCGATGTCGTCGGCACGGCCGCCGTCACCTCCGCCAGCGTCGATCTCGGTCTGCTCGGGCGCCGACCGGCCGCGCGGCGCCCGCGACCGGACGAGCCCTGCTTCCAGCAGCGCCGACCGGACCGTCTCGCGGACCTGCTCGCGGACGCCCTCGTCGTCGGCGAACAGTACCTCCAATTTACGAGGGTGGACGTTCACGTCGACGCCGCCCGGCGGCACGTCGAGGTCGACGACGGCGAAGGGATAGCGGTCCGGCGCCAGCTGCGTCCCGTAGGCCTCGACGACGGCCTCCCGGACGACGTCGGCGGTCACGTAGCGGCCGTCGACGAGCGTCGTCATGTACTCTCGGCCGGCGCGGTTGGTCTCGGGGTGGCTGACCAGCCCCTCGACGCCCGCCAGCGGGCCGTCGGCGGCCCCGTCCGGGCGGGCGTCGCCGACCGGCACCATCGAGGCGGCGACCTCCCGGCCGTACACCGCGAGGACGGCACTCCGGCGGTCGCCGTCGCCGGCCGTCGCGAACCGCTCGCGGCCGTCGTGCTCTATGGCGACCGCCACCTCCGGGGTCGCCAGCGCGTAGCCCGACACCACCGACTGTACGTGGTCGAACTCCGTGGCCGCCGTCTTCAGGTACTTCCGGCGGGCCGGCACGTTGCCGAACAGCCCCGTCACCTCGACGGTCGTCCCCTCGGGACAGCCCGCCGGCCCGCAATCGACGACCTCGCCTTCCTCGACGACCAGCTCCGTCCCCCGACTCCCGCCGCGCGGTCTCGTCCGGATCGACATCCGCGAGACGGAGCCGATGGCGTGCAGCGCCTCTCCCCGGAACCCCAGCGTGCCGATGGCCTCCAGGTCGCCGACGTCGCGGAGCTTGCTCGTGGTGTGCTCTTCGACGGCCCGCCGGACCTCCGAGTCGGACATGCCGATGCCGTCGTCGGCGACGACGATGCGGTCGGTGCCGCCGGTCTCGACGGCGACGTCGACGCGGGTCGCGTCGGCGTCGAGGGCGTTTTCGACCAGCTCCTTGACGACGGAGGCGGGCCGCTCGACCACCTCGCCGGCGGCGATGCGGTCGCGCGTCCGCGCGTCAAGTTTGCGGATGTCCGGGCTCATCGGGCTCGTCGGTAGTTCGGCCGCCAAGACATAAATCCACGCGCCCGGCGGCACGCTTCTGCGAGCGCGGTCGCTGGCCGGGCACGTGATCGTAATGCTCGCGGCACCGCCGCTCGTTGCCGACGGCCGCGAGGCTGCCCTCGACCGCTTAGGGGAGCTGGCCGCCGCCTCCCGCGCGGAGAACGGCGTCGTCGGCTACTGAGTGTCTCAATCCTGGTTTGGGTTTCTATTTCGTTGACCGGCCAGTAGCGGCGCTCACGGCTGGCGCCTCGCAGGTTCCGATCTCAGTCTGGGTCTTCTGCCTGTCTCGACCCGCGATGGTCGCGAGCGGTTCCTCATCATGGGAGGCGTTTCAATCCCGGTCTGAGCTTTCTCCTGCTTCGACCGAGCACATCCTTCACTGACGGCTGGTAGAGATATTTAGTTTCAATCCCGGTCGGGGTTTTCTCCTCACTTCGACTCACTTCGACCCACTATATCGCGTAGTGAAGCGGCTCGCACTCGACCGTTTCCAATCCCGTTCTGGGTTTTCTCCTTGCCTCGACCGTCGATCACGGCGCCAGGTTTGGTAACGCCTCGGGGTTTCAATCCTGTTGTGGGTTTTCTCCCTACTTCGACGAGACCAGTCCGGTTGCGATCATCCCCGGTATCGACGTGTTTCAATCCCGTTATGGGTTTTCTCCCTGTCTCGACGATCGCCTCGGTCGCGGTGTCGGCCTGGCAGTCCGGGTTTCAATCCCGTTCTGTGTTTTGTCCCTGTCTCGACTCGGCGACAGCTCCGGACCGAGATGGTCGACCGCGCGGTTTCAATCCCGTTCTGGGTTTTCTCCCTGTCTCAACCGGTGCCTACGCCGCGACCAAGACGTGGCAGGTGATGTTTCAATCCCGCTCTGGGTTTTCTCCCCGTCTCGACCCGTCATCACCTCATATTTACTATCGCCGGTCGGTAAGTTTCAATCCCGCTCTGGGTTTTCTCCCTGTCTCGACAAGACGGAGCCGTCAGCGACCGTCGGCGAGGAATCGTTTCAATCCCGCTCTGGGTTTTCTCCCTGTCTCGACTGCGGTCGTCGCTCAAACACAGGAGTTCGAACTCAAGTTTCAATCCCGCTCTGGGTTTTCTCCCTGTCTCGACGGGCGACGGCGAGACGGTCTCGTGCGTGACGATTCTGTTTCAATCCCGCTCTGGGTTTTCTCCCTGTCTCGACGACATGGCCTTGGTCGGAAACTACGCGGGTCGGATCGTTTCAATCCCGCTCTGGGTTTTCTCCCTGTCTCGACGGAGCGACCCGAGCGACGTCGGGGACCCGAACCGGGAAGTTTCAATCCCGTTCTGGGTTTTCTCCCTGTCTCGACGCCTACATCGGCAACAGCTTCGGGAAGCACTACTAGTTTCAATCCCGCTCTGGGTTTTCTCCCGGTCTCGACCGCGAGAACTTCGCCGAACGGCGCCAGCGCATCCGGTTTCAATCCCGTTCTGGGTTTTCTCCCGGTCTCGACAGCAGTGGGCCGACGGCATGGCGGTGCTGAAGGCGTTTCAATCCCGTTCTGGGTTTTCTCCCTGCCTCGACCGATGGATGATATTCGACGAGGCTTCGACCGAGTTGTTTCAATCCCGTTCTGGGTTTTCTCCCTGCCTCGACAAACGGAGGTGCGCTGGATAGATGGGTGACGAGGTTTCAATCCCGTTCTGGGTTTTCTCCCTGCCTCGACGGCCACCGTGTTCCTGAAATGCAGTCCTTCGAGCAGTTTCAATCCCGTTCTGGGTTTTCTCCCTGCCTCGACTCTTAGCTGACACCTCGGGCGGGTCGATAACTCTGTTTCAATCCCGTTCTGGGTTTTCTCCCTGCCTCGACTCCCGAAGGAGCCCCCGGCCGCTGGCCAGATCGGCGGTTTCAATCCCGTTCTGGGTTTTCTCCCTGCCTCGACTGATGGTATCGTCCGTGTCGGGGTCTTCGATCTCGGCGTTTCAATCCCGTTCTGGGTTTTCTCCCTGCCTCGACGGGATCTTCCAGGTCGGTGCCGAAGGGCGCGGAAGGGTTTCAATCCCGTTCTGGGTTTTCTCCCTGCCTCGACCAACGGGAATCGCGAGCAGTAGCCCGTCAGGTCTGTTTCAATCCCGTTCTGGGTTTTCTCCCTGCCTCGACAGTCGGATCGTCTCGGGTTTCGCCGCCGTCCACGTCATTTCAATCCCGTTCTGGGTTTTCTCCCTGCCTCGACTGATGATCGGCCGCCGTCCGGGCTGCTATTAGACCCGTTTCAATCCCGTTCTGGGTTTTCTCCCTGCCTCGACCGGCGGGACTCCGGCCATCAGGAACCCGGACAGCGTGGTTTCAATCCCGTTCTGGGTTTTCTCCCTGCCTCGACCGTCTCGTCGTCGTCACATCGGGAGCCGACGTCTACGTTTCAATCCCGTTCTGGGTTTTCTCCCTGCCTCGACGAGTCGACTCCAACGGCTCCGAGACGGAGCTCGACTCGTTTCAATCCCGTTCTGGGTTTTCTCCCTGCCTCGACGGCGGTCCGTCGCGGCGGCGGCCGCCAGCTCGTTCCGGTTTCAATCCCGTTCTGGGTTTTCTCCCTGCCTCGACATAGCGCCCTGTCGGGCGTCTCGGGCCGCGGCGATGGTTTCAATCCCGTTCTGGGTTTTCTCCCTGCCTCGACCTGTGTTGCGATAACGTACTCCTGTCCCGACCCGTTGTTTCAATCCCGTTCTGGGTTTTCTCCCTGCCTCGACACGACGCCCGCCGCGTAGCCGCCCGTCAGATAGTGCGTTTCAATCCCGTTCTGGGTTTTCTCCCTGCCTCGACTCCGCGAACCGAATTTTAACGGGGAACTCGGCGCCGAAGTTTCAATCCCGTTCTGGGTTTTCTCCCTGCCTCGACCGTGAATATCGACATGGATTAGGCCCGCCTGGGGGTTTCAATCCCGTTCTGGGTTTTCTCCCTGCCTCGACGTCGCGACCCGTTGGTCGAACCCGTTGTCGACTAACGTTTCAATCCCGTTCTAGGTTTTCTCCCTGCCTCGACACCGCCGAGGAACTGGTAGCCGAGCGAAACCTGGTAGTTTCAATCCCGTTCTGGGTTTTCTCCCTGCCTCGACGACCGCGGTTTCCGGCCACACTGTGTGGCGGGTCCTGTTTCAATCCCGTTCTGGGTTTTCTCCCTGCCTCGACCGGTCACATCGTCGGCGATGCTGCCGGCCGTGTCCGTGTTTCAATCCCGTTCTGGGTTTTCTCCCTGCCTCGACCCGATGCGGTCCGTCGCAACGACTTCCGGACGATTGAGGTTTCAATCCCGTTCTGGGTTTTCTCCCTGCCTCGACCCTTCCAGAACCTGTCTCTGACGACCATTATTCGAAGTTTCAATCCCGTTCTGGGTTTTCTCCCTGCCTCGACCTCGGACCGCGCTACTGACGACCGCTCTGTCTCGCAGTTTCAATCCCGTTCTGGGTTTTCTCCCTGCCTCGACCACGCACCACCCCCGTGATCGCCGGGATCAGTATTTGTTTCAATCCCGTTCTGGGTTTTCTCCCTGCCTCGACCCTCCCCCGCCGCCCCCGCGCGCGGAAAGGTAGTATAGTTTCAATCCCGTTCTGGGTTTTCTCCCTGCCTCGACGTTCAAATCTCGGCGGGACTATTGCCGATAAGGCCGAGTTTCAATCCCGTTCTGGGTTTTCTCCCTGCCTCGACACGCCGCTCTCGACCCCACTCTCGCCGCTTTCCTCGTGTTTCAATCCCGTTCTGGGTTTTCTCCCTGCCTCGACGGCCGTGATGGCCAACGACGCGGCCTGAATCTGGCCCTTGTTTCAATCCCGTTCTGGGTTTTCTCCCTGCCTCGACACGACATCGCTGTCCGTCGGGCAAGTCACGGATAAGTTTCAATCCCGTTCTGGGTTTTCTCCCTGCCTCGACCAGCGCCGGCGCGATGATGAACGAATAGATGACCAGAGTTTCAATCCCGTTCTGGGTTTTCTCCCTGCCTCGACGTCGATGCGTCGTCGAATCTGCTCGCCAGCAACGTTTCAATCCCGTTCTGGGTTTTCTCCCTGCCTCGACGCATAGGCTCATGGAACATGGAACGAAGGGAATGAGCGTTTCAATCCCGTTCTGGGTTTTCTCCCTGCCTCGACACCCCCGAGGAAACGACGTGGGGCATCGAACGTGCTGTTTCAATCCCGTTCTGGGTTTTCTCCCTGCCTCGACGTCGAGCAGTTTTCCCGCTGAGCGACTTTCTTCCCAGTTTCAATCCCGTTCTGGGTTTTCTCCCTGCCTCAACTGTTTTCCAGCTCGATTGTGAAGGTGTACTCCTGTTTCAATCCCGTTCTGGGTTTTCTCCCTGCCTCGACCCTGCCTCGACCCCGCCGCCGGCGCCGGTGCCGTTCATGCCGACACGTTTCAATCCCGTTCTGGGTTTTCTCCCTGCCTCGACCGACGACGTTGTGAACGGCATGAAGGCCGTCGCAAAGGTTTCAATCCCGTTCTGGGTTTTCTCCCTGCCTCGACTGGTAGACGGCTTCGAGGGCGGCGTCGCAGCCCTGTTTCAATCCCGTTCTGGGTTTTCTCCCTGCCTCGACGGACAGCGGACCATCTCGTCAGGCATCGGGCGAGTTTCAATCCCGTTCTGGGTTTTCTCCCTGCCTCGACGTGAAGCCGAGGATCTGTCCGAGCAGATGGACACGTTGTTTCAATCCCGTTCTGGGTTTTCTCCCTGCCTCGACGCCGCGAAAATGGTACTACGCCGACGCGAGAGCGCAGTTTCAATCCCGTTCTGGGTTTTCTCCCTGCCTCGACCCGAGGACTCCGGCGACGACGGCGGCGGGGGGCAGGCGTTTCAATCCCGTTCTGGGTTTTCTCCCTGCCTCGACGCTATCAAGTACGTCGTGACCGTACCGGGCGGGATCCGTTTCAATCCCGTTCTGGGTTTTCTCCCTGCCTCGACACGTCAATGGTCTTCGGGACGTCGCCGCGGAAGTCAAGTTTCAATCCCGTTCTGGGTTTTCTCCCTGCCTCGACCGTCGTCACCCGAGTAGTGCGGCCGCAGTCGGGTCGTTTCAATCCCGTTCTGGGTTTTCTCCCTGCCTCGACATCTACGACGCGGTTTCGACGGTCGACAAGCTCGACCGTTTCAATCCCGTTCTGGGTTTTCTCCCTGCCTCGACCACCTCGGCCGACATCGAAATCAACGTCCAATTAGTTTCAATCCCGTTCTGGGTTTTCTCCCTGCCTCGACAGGGGGTGAATATGCGGCTATAACATCAATAAACGTTTCTCCGCAGCCGATATCACGCCGGCAGTTCGTCGAATGGGGCCGTACAGCTAATTAATAGGGGTCCACGAAGCCGTACACCGCGTCATTTCAGATAACGTTCGACTGTTCGTCCGGCGGGTCGGTGCCGATATCGGTCGTTGCGTCGAGACAGGAGCTACAGAGCCGATAGATCCGTATCCGGTCTCCGTCCGCCGGCTCGATGTGCGATTCGAGTTCGTCTTCGAGTTCTACCCGTTCGGTTTTGGAGACCTCGAGTTCGAAGACACTGTACTGTTTCCAAGCCCCGTACCGCTGGAGGGTCCGGTACACCCGCCGCCGGTTCGTGTCGTCGCTGACGTCGTAGGCGATTGCGAGACGCATAGCTATCGATTGAATGTTAGTGCGTGGTACTCGTCCAGCTCGCCGGTGATGGCCTTTCGGAGCAGTATCGCCTGTTGCCGCACGGCCTTCCGACGCGAGACGGTATACTCGAAGTGCGGATGGGTAAACTCCTCCTGCATGAACTCGTCGAACTTCGAGAGGTACGTCTTGAACGCGTCGTCGGACAGGCGGTTGTCCTTGTTGAAATCGTCGTGCGTGAGCGTCCCTCGGTTGACGAGGCGGGTCACCAGGGCGTCACAGAAGATGGGCCGGAACTCCTCCTGTAAGTCGAGTGCGAGCGACGGCCGGCCGTGACGGTCGGCGTGCAGCACGCCGAGGAAAGGATCGAGGTTGTACTGCCGCAGCGCCGACAGCACCTCGTTTTTCATGAACACGTACGTCAGCGAGAGCAGCGAGTTGATGTGGTCCCCCGGCGGCCGTTTGGTCCGTTTTTCGAAGGTCCAGCCGTCGACGAGCGTCTCGTCGAGTCGGTCGAAGTACCGCTCGGCGGCCTCGCCTTCGACACCTCGCAGGTCGTCTTTCGTGGTGGCGTTCTCCACACGAATGCCGAGGTCTTTCAGGAGGTCCGTGCCGGTGACGCCCTTCCGGGAGAGGAGCGTCCGCTGGTTGCGGATCTTCCCGGCTATCATCGCCTTTGCGATGGCGAGTTCCGCCTCCGTCGAGAGGGCATACTGTGCCCGCCGGACCTCGGCGATAGTGTTCTTTTCGGGGCGGTAACTTCCTCGGTACTTCCCGTTTATGCTGAAGTAATTGAGGCTAATACCAGACTCGTTTGCCGTTTTGATGAACGGCGTGGTAAAGTTGACCCCGCCAAAGACGTTAATCGTGTCTACCTTCTTGACCGGGTAGGAGGCTAATTCCGGATCGCTATCATCGTCTTCATTCAGGCTGGCGTCGAAGACGACGATTCGTCCACCGCGCGTTTGGATTTGTGCGCCCTGAGCAGTAACGTGGACGACAGATTCGTTGAACATCCCTTCAGCGGATTTCATATACGGTCCTCCCAGCCGGTCCCCTCGGCCTTTTTAGGTTCGAGAAGTGCGGTCTCGTAAGGCATACAGTACTGGCGGGTCGAACACTTCTCACACTTATCTGGATTGTCGACGAGTGGCGGGATATCGTCGACAGTCATTGATCGAATCTGACTGACTGCTTCCTGTACGGACTCGCGATGTCGCTCGGTTATCCGGATTCGTTTACGCTCGTCCGTCGAGTACAGGTAGATAACACCTTCTGGAACCGCCTCGCTGATGTTCGCCTCAAGGAGCATACAGTAGCCGGCGAGTTGGAGTTCGTCATTCCAGTAGTACTGGCCCCTCTGTGATCGCTTTCGCTCGACGGGTATCACATCCTCGCCGTTATCGTCGAGCACGTCGATACAACCCTTGAGACCGAGACTCTCGGACTCAAGATAGATTTCGTTGATCCAGTCGCTCCGGGTGGACTTCGACTCATGGGTCGTTTTGCCATCAATGCGCTCGTAGTTCCGTCCCTGGGTGTCGTAAAAGTGGAGATACCAGTAGCGACGGGGGCAGTAGCCGTACTGGTTGAGGTCGGAGACATTGATCATGGTGGCTGGTCTATTGCTTCGGGCCCACTCTCCTCAGCAGTATCGCCCGGAATTGCAACCGCACAGTTGTTCTGGTGTACTTCCCTCACGCTGAATCCTCCTCCTCCTCGATTCGGTCGACCTCTCCCCGGTCAGAACAGTGAAAGACGAGCTCTTCGGCGTGAATCTCGTCGGGCAACATCGCGCTTGAGAGGTCGACAACCTCGAAGAACCTTTGAAGATCTTGCTCCCGTAGGTCCGTGTCTGACAGCGACGCGCTGTCGAGGTACGCCTCCAGCCCGGTTCGAAGGTCGTTATCGATCCGCCAGTTGGAATGGGCGAGATCGATTCCGCGTCCCTCGGCGGGCTTTCCCGGATAGTGCCCGTGACGGCCGCCGGGAGTACCATTTTCGAGCACGACGAGATCATCGCTGGCGGAGTGGATTCGGTGGTGACGAAGCGCGGTGACGAGGTCATACACGGTCTCGTCCCTGCCCTCGCCGAACGGATACTGGATCCGCTGAGAGACGCTTCGGCCACGAAGGCTATCGAGACCCGCAAGAGCATCCTTGACTGCGTCGTGTAGCTTGGCCGTAGGTCCATCGAGTCGCTTCGCGAACGGATCGTCACCGGGGTCGCGCAACTCCTCAGCCGCGGCAGAGGCGGCGAGGAACCTGCTCCACCGCCCCTGTGCCGTGGCGTCGGCGAAGTCATCGAAGATGTCCGCCGTGTGGTAGTGATCGCTCGAGGTTCGGCTGCTCAGTGCGCGGGCTGCACGCAACCCGACGAGGTCTCGTAACCGGTCGCGTCGCATAGTAGAATCACTGATCGAGTCCACGACGCGCGCGAGGAATGCGGGATACGACTGTACCGGGGGCCAGGTGGGGTTCTTAAGCCCAAATACGTCGACGATCGCGGGGGAATGTCTCGCAGCACGGCCGATTCGCTGGACGAACGCACTGGCCGTGAACGGCTTGACCATGACCAGCCGATTCAAGTCGAAGTCGAGGCCGACCTCGCCCTTGCTCGTGGTATTAAGGATAGCGAAGTCATCTGCCTGAGACCGTTCAGATCTGGTGTCGTACCCGTTATCCTTCACTGCGAACTCGCCGAGATCCGTCTTCCTCAGGAGATACTGATGAAATAGGTTACTTCTAGCGGCACTGTTGAAAATGACCGCTGCACGACCGGTCGGCTCACCGGTGTTGTCGAGTCCGATACCAGTTCGAAGGGCACGGGCGATGGTGTCGAATGCGTCGTCCACGTCGTCATCCCACCGGTTCACGACCATCGGATACCGAAAACGGTCGACCTCGGATGGACCGTCAAGCCTGGCCTCCTCGGCTGCCCGGAAATCGTCGGGGTCTTCTGGACCCCTGAGCTCCTCGTCCGAATTCAGGAAAGTTTCCGATACGTTAGAGGTATCGTACGCGATTGCACTCTTTGGGTTGGGCCCGGGATCTGCGATGTCGAGCGCGGCCAGTTCGGATCTCAGGCGTCGTACCGATAGTTCGATGTCCTCGGCCACGTGGTCGACAAACGACTGAGCTGGGGTCGCAGACGAGAGCAACACCCGGGGGAAATGCAGTTCGCCTTCAGAACCCCGATACTTCCCTCGTTCGGACAGGACTTTGATCTGCAACAACATGCCGCTCGCGGCAAGCGGATCATAGTAATGGAACTCGTCGTAGACGGCGGCGTCGAAGTACGCGAAAAACCGCAGCAGTTCACT
>PXRL01000009.1:0-27878 GCA_003020965.1 Halobacteriales archaeon QS_4_69_225 | reverse complement strand
CGCGTTCGTCGGGTACAGGCAGAGAATCCGCTGGGAAGCCTCCGCCAGTGAGGCGATGACCGACGTTTTGCCAGCTCCCGTCGGTGCGGCGAGCAGTCCAACAGGTGCCTGCTTCTCTTGAATCCACTCGATTGCCTCCGCTTGAAAACCGCGCGCGGTCTCGAAACGGAATCCAGGTGGTGCATCACGCTGGGGAAGGCCTGCGCCGCCGACGAGGTATGTGTCGCCCGGGGCTGGAGAAGACATTGGTGGTTTACGCTCTTTCGCCGGCCCGTAATACGATGGGCGCGAGATTCTCGTCAACCCACTCGCGGTCCGCTCCGAGGAAACGATTGGTGCGGATGTCGTTGCCGCGACGGAACTCACGTGCGTTCTCCAGTAACTCTGCGATCAGCGCTTCGTCAAGGTCGTAGACTTCCGTTAGCAGGTAGTGATTGAGTGCAACGAGTTCGTGACCCTTGTCCTGCTTCGTGGCTCGAACTTCACCAGTCCTTTTGATACCTGTCCTGAAGCCCAGTTCTTGAGGGGGACTTGCGTTCGGTGGACACCAGAGCGTGAACTGGAATGTCGATCCGGGAGAGAGTCCCACGTACTCTCTGATTTTGTGCCAGCCGGCGTTAGAGCCCTCGATTCGGCGCGGAACCGGGCTCTTCGAGCCGATGAGGTACTCTCCGACAGAAACGTTCTGAGACACGATGGTCCGTTCGGTGGCGTAGGAGGTGGTCCGGAAGGTTCGCTCACCGGCATCGACCATCTCTGGGGTCATCTCGCTGACGAAGAACGGCAGCGAGCGGAGCCGCTCGTAAGCCGGCGTGGTGGCCGCATCGCCTGTCAACAGGAAAGTTTTCTCTAGATTATAGTACTCATAGCCGATGGCGTGCATCAACGCCGTGGCAGAGACGGTCGGCTCAGTTTCGATGACGCTGCCTTCCTTGCTGCCGTAGAACAGCGGCCCGTGGAGTCGAGCCGTGTAACTATGGCTCTCGAAAGCGTCCGGTTGATCTGATGACTCAACGCTCACGGGAATCCTCCGGCAGCAGCATATCTCCGTGGTCTATAGCGGTCATACTGCCTATTCAGCCTTGGGAATGCCTTCCTTCGCGGCGGCGGTGTCCTCGACGAACAGTTTCCGGAGCGTTCCGCTAGCGTCAGGTGCCTCTCGACTGGCGACGGATAGCAGGTCGTCAAACCATGTCGGGAATCCGTCCGACGCGGTATAGACTGTCCAGTCCTCCCGCATTCGAGACTGGATGTACCGATCGAGCGCGTCGTCGAACGACTCGACGTCCGGATCCTCCTCCGCGAGGAACTCGCCAACCGAAAGCAGTGCCGGCTGCTCGGCCAGGATCACTGCTCGCACGTCGTTATCGACGGTCTTGCCGCTCCGGGTCTCCCTCGCTCCGTAACCGTGGGTCGTCAGGACGTTGTGGAGGACGTATGCAAGCATGGCCGGGGTCCCTGCTTCTAAGTGATCTCCGTCATCATTCGTCATCGTGCCGGACTCGAACGCTGCGTTTCGGGTCTCGGCCTGCATCACGTCGTACTCCTCGACGGTATACGTGTACCCAGCGACGAGACGAGACTTGACGCCGTAGTCTTGGTCGCCGGTCCCCGTCATTCCGTAGGTAAGAGTGTCGAGGTTGATTGCTTCCGACAGTGCCGGCGGTTCATTGTAGGCGTAGTCCTCACTGATGAGGTCGCCGTCGTTGTCCAACCGACGGAGGAGATTGAGGCCGCTCAAGCGCTCCTTGGTCGTAAACTTCTCGGGGTTGGACTGTGCGCGCGTGGCGTCAGCTATCACCTGCGTCTCGGCACGGTCCTGCTCCGAGTTCCGAATGAGAAGCGGGTCGACGACGTCTCGCTCGATTGCGAGAGTCACCGACGGCCGTTCTTTCATGTAGAACTCGTACTCGTCGACGAAACCGGTTTCGGGAAAGTCAATAGTCGTAGTCATGGTGTTCCGCCGCCGACTGAGCGCGGCCTTGTCGAGTGACTCCTCCTCTCGCAGGAAGGAGAACAGCATATCGACGAACACCTCAGCCTTCTCAGTCGTGGTATGGGGGGCGTACTTCTCCGTCCGGGCCGCTTTGTAGACCTGGCCCGCGACGTGTTCGTGCAGCTGTTCGCCATCCTTGTCGCGGTTCAATCCGTCGAGCGTCGCGTCGATCGCTTCGCGGAAGATCTTCGTCTTCTTGTGACGGCTGTCGTACTGTTCTCCGTATAAGTCGAGCCCGCTTCGGGCAACTTCGCGCATGAGCATGTATTTGTCCTTATTGTAGTGTTCGAAGTACTCCACTACCTGTGTTCGGATGTCGCTGTACCACTCGGTGTGCTGAACGACGACGTCCGCGAGGTTCCAGAAGTCGTCGTCCGGCACGCTGATGTATGCATTCGATGCGTCGATCGAGTCGCTCTGACCAGCCACCTGACCCAGGAGGTCGAAGAGGGCACTTAGCCGCCGCCTGTCCTCGGCGCTCTCGATAATGTTCGCACCGAACGCGACCTGCCGCCGACCCGGATTGAGGTCGGCGAACAGCGCATTCTGTGGTCGGAACGTGGTGAACGGTTTGCCGATCACAACCTTGAGGCCTTTAGCGACGAGGTCGTCGAGGAACTTCCGGATCGCAGCTCGTCGTAGTAGACGTACGCGATCTCCGTGTCGTCTCCGACCCGGACACCTCGGCGTTCACAGCTATCTCTGAGGAGTGCGTGTTCGAGATTGCACACTGGACAGACACGCTTGTACTCGCCCTCCGGTGGTACGCGCCGGGAGAACTTGCTCGTTCCGTAGAACCCATCGTTACCCTTCTGGTAGTCTGTCGTGGCCGGCCGTCCACAGAGGAAGCACATCTCGTCGCTGGCTGGCAGCGCTTCCGCCGGTGCTTGCCTGCCCGCGAAGAACCGCTCCACAACCTCCGCGCTCGCATCAGCCTCGGGCTCCAACAGCTCTGCCAGGGCGGGCTGTACCCGTTTGCGAACGGTCTCAAGTTCCTGGTCCAGGGTCTCTGGGCCGTACCCGTCATCGACCGATCCGGTGACTCGCCGAAGGATTTCGGCCAAGAACCCGATCTTCCAGGTCTGATTGTTGTATGCATCGCTCTCTCGAACCTGCTCCTGGAGCTGCGGGAGTTGGCTCAGCCCCTCGAAGGCCATGTCGAAGTCCTTGAGATTGAAGATCAGATGAGCCAGTTCCGGGAGTACCAGCTTGAAATCGTCCGGAATCCGCTCGAACTCGTGATCGGTCCCCGAACCGCGGGCCAATGTCTCCGCGTACCCCTGGGCGATAATCTCATGCTTCTGTTGGAATCCCAGTGCGAGTTCGGTGAGGACGTCGGGATCGAATGACCGCCACTCGGTCTTGCAGTCGAAGTCGGCCGTATCGGTGATCCGATCCATCAGTACCGATTCGACTGTCGACCGGAGTGTCGAGCGGTCGATCGGGACGCCGAGGTATGCGACCGAATTGGTCGTGCTGCCGAGGAGGATGCCTTTTGTGTCTTCGTCAACAGAAATACCGTCTAGTTGGCGACCCGTGATGAGGGATTTCACCACTGTCAGGAGGTGATCGTTGAGTATCGGCTGTTCGAGATCGGTAAATCGGAGATATTGTACCGGTGATTTGTCGTCCGCTGCATAGCTCGAACCGAGCCAGTCCACAGCGGCCGCCAACCCGTCGTGCCCGACCTTGGAGACGAAGCCGTCTGCCATGCGGCAATACCGACGTAGTTCTCGGGCACTCCTCGTTGCATCACCCCGTGGTTTTGCTCGATTTCCGCTTCGGTATCGCCGGGAAGAACCTGCCTGACGCCGAAATCATCCCCCTGCTCGAAGTAGAAGTCGAGCACTGCTTCGGAGTTTTTCCTCGTATCGAGGTCAGTATCGTAGGCTTGCTCGACGTATTTATTGGTGTCATGTATAGCAAGTGCCGCCGTGAGAAGCAACGCCTGCTGCCCATCGATCTCACTGTCCGCGCGGACTGTCTTGTCGTATACGTAGAGGTTGAGACCGACGACAACGGTATTGATGATATGCGTGCTCAGCGAAACAGGTGGATCATACTTGCCTAAGTACTCGCCAGCCTGGTCGATGATTCTGCTAGCAAGTCCCGGGGTCGCCTCGCCACGTTCATTCTTTGTCGAACTTCCGATGAACCACCGTTGGACGGCCTTTATATCTTCAGTAGCATCAGAGAGCAGGGCCTTCTCGTTTTGAGTCCAAGACTCCGGTGGGATTCGTCCACCATCTTCTAATATCGGCCCATCATTCGTTTTGAGGTTCCGCTTCATGTATATCGTTTGTTTTTGTATTCAAGAATCTCGTGAATTCGAAGGTACTGCCCTGACTCGTCTTCAGATCTTTCGACGACGGCAAGGAGTGCATCCCCAGGTTGGAGATTCTCTTGATTGCCCCGAAATAGCCACTCTTTCCCATCTACTTCTGCAGTTCCCTCGACGCTCGCGATGTCCATTTGGGGTTCGTCGTTGACTTTGACGATATCTATCTCTTCTACTGTAATCCTCTCGGCCATATCCGACATTTGTGACTCCAGGCGGAAGAAACTAGGGTATGTGCATGGCGGCTGTAGGAAATCGATTATGCCCAGTATACTCGACTTCAGGAATAAAAATCTAGGGCATGTATATACTAGCTGTAAGATATCGAAGATTAGCGTATAAGCAAATCGAGTCAGCCACCACGTTTGATGCGCAAAATTCATAATCGGCGCTGACTAAACTAAGAAATGCGTAAAGCTATCAAACGGCATTGAAACTGCGCTATGGCTGCTGTTCGCGTCAAGAAAATCCGTAAGGAATCTATTCTCCCCCACCATTCTTACTCAGTCTTCACCTCCACGGACCCACAACCCCTCGCAACTGCACTCCCCACCCCACTGTACTCCCCGAACAGCGCCAGCGCTGTGACGGCGTTCTCGACGCTCTCGCTCGCATTCTTCAATGCGTAGCGACACTCGCCTGAAAAACCCTGGCGAAAAATCGGCTGTGGATTACCGTCGCTCCCCTCGACGCGGTTGATGAGCACCGAATGCGTTCGATACGAATCAGCATCCGGTTTCTCGATTACCTGCGAGCGAATCACCTCCCCTCGTCGGCTTCCTCGATGCAGGTCGCCGTCTCGAATCGAACCCCGAGAGTCGGGTCGTCGAGTGACTCCGCCTCTTCGAGCAACTCCGCGTGGGTGACGTTCTCGCTTTCGAAGCTCTCGACCTGGAGGGTGCCGTTCGTCAACTCGAGTGTATCCCCGTCTAGAACAACGGCGTTGACGAGCGCTTGGAAGATGTCGGCGTCGTTGGGGTCGATGACCCCGAGCGACAGCCGGTAGGTCTCGTTCGGATGTACCGTTTTGTGGTGCCGGCGGTCGCTCCCCCCGAAACGACCGAGCAATCCGCTCGAGTGGAGGCTCCCGAGCTGTGAGTCGTGAATCTGCGCGCTCACGTCCTCGTCGACGGCTTCGAGGACGCTCAACAGCGCGGAGTAAACCGTGTACCCGTCGGACTTGGGAACCGGAAATCGGCGCTCGGGCCGGAGGGTCATCTCTACCTGGCGAAGCTTGTGCTCCGCTCGTGTGTCTGTCTGACTCATCCGTGCGTCCCACCTATCATCCGGGCACTACTTAACGTTTTGGTGAGGCGGGACGATTTCAATTTCATGCAACCGAAACCGGAGACGAATGATTCCACGCCGGTGCAACGGTACTACTTTTGCGAGGTGGCGAGATACAGGGCTAATGCGAACGTACATTTCCCCCATTGGGTGGTACAGCACGAGCGTGACCCGACCACTATTGAACTACGGCGTCGATACAGGAGATTCAGTCGTGTTGATTCGGCCGGACACGGACACTGAAGACGACTCGCGGGCGCGAGAGGCAATCTCCGACGTCGAACAGATGATACAGGAAATAGAGCCGGACATCTCCGTCACAACCGAACGCATCACCCATTCCGAGTTTTCGACGGCCGTCTTGGAGTGCAGCGACCTGATTCGGGCCGCAGAGGGCGAACGCATTGTCACGCTGGGGGGTGGCGCCCGCGACGTGCTGATACCGTTCGTCGTTGCCGCAATTACACACGTTCGGTTGCTCGACGCTGCACTCTTCTTCAGCGACATCGACGGGACGGTCCAGGAGTGGCCTCTCCCCGCGTTAACCGCCACGCTCAAGACAGCGGCGAAGCCGACGCTGGAAGCGCTCCGACAGCAAGGTGGGACCGCCTCCGTCCCGATCCTCACCGACGAGACCGGCCGCTCGAAGAGCACCGTCACAAGACACGTGACGGAACTCGCCGACGAGGGGCTCGTCGAGACGTGGACCGAAGGCAAGACGAAACACGTCCGCGTCACCCTTACTGGGAAGTTACTGCTCCGTAGCGACGGTTGATCGGCCAACTGATCGCAGACTACGGAAACTCGGACATTCGATTAGGCGGGCAACGCCAGCGGAGAGCTATTGATCAACGAATGCTCGGCGTTACTTCGAGCGAGCGTGGGCGCGTCGATTATACGGACGGCCATCGATTCAGATGAACCGTACTGCAACTGTCACACGAGACCCTGGACGGGACTCGGACTGGACCCAAAACGTATCGCAACCCGCCGGATCTCCCGGGGAATCGGCATCGACTCAGCCATACGTTCGTGTCGGTCAGACGCAATAACTCCTCCCGTACGTCGTCGTTCGCGCCGTTCGAACCCAAATGACTCCGTCGCCCGTCGTCACTGTACCCGCGGCGGCGGAGTGTCGCGTCCTGATCGGCCTGGTCGGGCTCTTCGCAGAGTCGGAAAAGCGCCGCTACGTGTCCGTGGAGTCGACGAGGCCTCGCTTCTCGTCGAACTCGAGCTGGCCGGCCGAATCGAGATGTGGAAGATCGACGCGGTACAGTTCTCCGTGGACGTCGTACCAGGACTTCGAGAGGGCGTTCGCCCTGACCCGCCGGCGAAAGACGACGTCGGCGACCCGATCGAGCGTCGTCGGAGTTTCGATCTCGTCGACGAGTTCGACCAGTTCGTCGCGGTCGACCGTGAACTGCGCTGGATCGTCCGGGGTCCCTGGGCCTCGGGACTGCATGTCCCCGAGTTAGTCAGCCACGAACCTTATTACGCACCGACTTACAATCGAAATGGTCCGATTTGCCGCGAGTGCGGCCGTCGGAGTACACCTTTCATCGATCGAATCTGAGTGATACCGGGGCGAGAGGTCTGCGGCTACCCCGCGTCGTATATCCGCCCCCAATCGCAGTACGTCGGCGGGATTGAAACAGTCTGAAACGGTTCGGAATTTGCTGTTGGTTATTCGTCCATTCAACCCCCTTTAACCGTCGTAGACAATGAGCGCAAAATCCTCCACCGACAACGCCACCCAACCCGCCGAGACGATACGTATCCCGAAGGACGACGCCTTCCACATCCTCCAGACGAAGCGCCGACGCGCCGTCATCCGCTACATCCTGGCGCGCGACGACCGAGACAAGTTCCGGATGCGCGACATGGTCGAGGAGATCGCGGCCTGGGAGTACGATACGACGATCGCCGAGTTGACGTCCCAAGAGCGCCAGCGGGTTTACATCGCGCTGTACCAGAACCACCTTCCGAAGCTGGACGAACACGACATCGTCGAGTACAACCGTGCGCGAGGGTTCGTCCGGCCGCTGCCGCCCATCGCCCTGTTCGCGCCGTACGTCGAGGAGGGCCTGGACGTCGGCGTCGACCTCACGCACGACTCCGAGGCGGGCCAAGACTCCTCGCGGGTCGAGTCGCTTTTCGGTAGGCTCTTCGGGTGACCGTATGTCGGGGCCAGCGGTCCTGCTCGTGGGCATCGATGCCGGGTGTCTTCCCGTTCTGGACCGCCTGTCCGCCGACGGCCACGTTCCGAACGTGGACGCTCTCCGGGACCGCGGCGTCTCGGCCCCGCTCGAATCACAGGTCCCGCCGTGGACGCCGAGCGCGTGGCCCTCGCTGTACACGGGCGTCAATCCCGGCAAGCACGGCGTCTACGGCTTCACGGGCTACGACGGCTACGACTACCACGTCGTCGACCGGGACGACGTCCGTGCGCGAGCGATCTGGGACATCCTCGGAGCGCACGACCGCTCGAGCGTCGTCGTCAACGTGCCCGTCACCTACCCGCCCGACGAGATCGACGGCGCCGTAGTCCCCGGCTTCATCGGCCCCGAAGACCCTGCCTGTCACCCGCCCGGCCTCCTGGACGACGTCAGGGAGGCCATCGGTGCCTACCGGGTCTATCCGGAGTACACCCGCGGCGAATCGGGCCTGTCGGACGACGCGAAACTCGCCGAGTACTGTGCCCTCGCCCGGATGCGAGGCGAGGCGTTCCGCTATCTCTGCGACCGGGTCGACCCCGCCTTCGGTTTCGTCCAGTTCCAGCGGACCGACACCGTGTTCCACGAGTTCGACGGCCGATGGGACCTCGTCGAGCGGATCTACGCCGCCACCGACGACGAAATCGGCCGGATCGTTGACGCCTGCGACCCGGACGTCACGATGCTCGTCAGCGACCACGGGATCGGCCGTTACGAGGGCGAGCAGATCCACGTGAACACGCTTTTGGAGTCCGCCGGCTACCTGGAGACCACCCGCGGCGGGCGCGGAATGCCGTCGTGGAACCCGATCCGATCCCGGCTCCGGCGCGGCAACGCGGCGAAACAGCGCCGATTGACGGCGACGGAACGCGTCGCGGCCGGTCTCGCCCGGGTCGGCCTGACGGCCCACCTGGTGAGCCGTATGCTCCAGGCGCTCCGTATAGATGGCATCGTCACGCGATACCTCCCGGACGGCGTCAGCCGGACCGGCGCCGAACAGGTCGATTTCCCCGCCTCGCAGGCGTACATGCGGGCCCGCGTCGAACTCGGCGTCCGGCTGAACGTCGCGGACCGCGAACCCGACGGCACCGTCGACCGCGACGAGTACGACGCCGTTCGCCGCGAAATCATTACGATGCTCCGGGACGTCGAGACCCCGGCCGGCGATCCCGCCTTCGACCGCGTGGTGCCGCGCGAGGCAGTCTTCGACGGCCCCCACCTCGAGGACGCACCCGACGTCGTCGTCGAGCCGCGCGACTACGATCACTTCCTCTCGGCCGAACCGAGCACGGAGCCGTTCCGACCGAACCGGACGCCCTGGAACCACAAACGCCCCGGCCTCTTCGTGGCGGCCGGCGACGTCGACACGACCGCCTCCGTCGCCGACCCCCACCTGCTCGACGTCGCCCCGACGGTCCTCGCCGCGATGGACGTCCCGTACGACGACCGGATGGACGGCCGCGTGCTCGACCTCGCGGCCGACCCCGGGTCGCGGGACTACGGGCCCTACGAATCCGCCGACGGCCGGGCCGACCCGGCGGCCGTCGAGGACCGTCTCGCCGACCTCGGCTACATGCAATGACTCACCCCACTCCGGCGGCGGTCGACGGAACGACCCTTGACCTTAGCATCGGCTCACACGACCCCGCCGCGTCCGGGACGGTCTGAACGGTCCGCGACGGCCAAGCCCCGGCCGCCGCCGGCGGATATGCCACCCGTCGAGGTGACGTCGACGGATCTCGATGCGCTGACGGTCGAGACCGCGTGCTCCGGAACCCGGGACCTCGAACCTGTCACGGCCACGGTCGACTACCGGGCCGCCGCGGAGACCTCGCCGTGACGCTCGCGGACCCGGTCGGCGACGGCAGCCATCGTCTCGACCCGGACGTCCGTCGTGGCCCGCGCCCGAGCGACGGCCTCGACCACCCGCCGCACCCGCTCGAAGTCCCGCTCCCGGACCAGGTCGTGGGGGTGGAACCAGAGGTGGAGCACGCCGCCGCGCTCGTCGAGCGCCGCCAGGGCCCGTTCCACCCGGTCGACGACCGGGTCGCCGCGGACGGCCTCCACGGCCGACCGGACGTAGCCATCGAACCCGAAGAGGTAGGCCGACGCGGGCACGTTCACGAGGCCGTACTCGTCGACGGAGGGCGAGACCAGCGGCGGCGTCCCGCAGGCCCGAAGCGCGTCGGAGAGCTTCCGCACCCGGCCGCGTCGCGACGGCTGGCGGCCGCGGTAGGCGTCGAACCCGTGCTCGACCAGGAGGTCGCGGTAACCGACGCGGTTCAGGGGGAAGACGAACGAGCCGGGCGACACGTCGACCGCCGCGGCCGTGGCGCCCCACGCGCGGAGTTCCGCGGCGGCGAACTCACGCCGCATCAGGTCGTGGTCGAAGTGGACGTGCGTGAACCCGTGGCCCGCGAGATCGTGGTCGGCGTCCGCCGCCAGCACCCGTTCGACCAGGTCCCGACCGTGCCACGCCTCGTCGGCGGCCATCGCGCCCGGCGCCCCGTCGCAGCAACGCGGTCCGGCCGGATGTCCCGGATGTTCGGCGTCGCAGTCGGCCAGGAGGAGGTGGCCGACGACCGCCCACGTCGCCGGGACGTCGAACCGGTCGAACAGCCTGCACAGGTCACGCCAGGCGGTCCGGGCCGACCGGATGCGGTCGGCGGGGACGGGGTCCCGGTCGTGGAACCCCCAGCCGAGTTCCGCGTCGAGCGAGATGACGACCGAACCCATGCCGGGGTCGAAAACGGGCTAGGCATTACCTACGCGACACCTAAGCGGGGTCACCCGCCCGGCATCGCTCGGGGCCGACAGGACGGTATCACCGGCATGAGCCCCCGACCCGGTGCTGTCGGACTCTCCGCGGGTGTTTACCAGGCTCGTAATCATTGCGCGCGGTACCGACGGGACGACCGTGACCCCGGCAGCGTCCGGCCCGACGGCAGCACCCGACGGGTACGAGATCCGTCCCTTCGAACCCGGCGACGCGGCCGACTTCCTCGAGTTGTACCGGACCGTGTTCGACAGCGGCCGGAGCGAGGCGTGGCTGGACTGGAAGTACCGCTCGAACCCGTACGTCGACGACGTCCCCATCCTGATCGCGGAGCGGGGCGGCGTACTCGTCGGCGCCCGGCCCCTGTTCGCGCTCCGGATGCGGGTGGGCGACGGCACCGCCGTCGCGCTCCAGCCCGCCGACACGATGGTCCACCCCGACCACCGCCGCCGGGGCCTGTTCACCCGGCTGACGGCGGCGGCCGTCGACCGGTACCGGACGGGTGCACCGGCCTTTTTGTTCAACTTCCCGAACTCGGCCTCCCTCACCGGGTACCTCGACCAGGGCTGGGACGTGGTGGACGAACTCCGGACGTACTACCGCATCCACGACCCCGCCGCGCTCGCGGGCACCGCCGGTCGACCGCTCCGGGTCGCGACGCCACTCCTCCGGGCCGCCGCTCGCGGGTACGTACACGCCCGCGGGTGGGGCCTCGGACGGGCGGACGAGGAGGTCACCGTCACCCGCCACGAGACCGTGCCCGCAACCGCGCTGGCCGACCGCTATCGGCACCGGGCGCCGGCGGGGCTGCACGCCGTCCGGGACGCGGAGTTCTACCGGTGGCGGTTCGACGAGGCGCCGGCCGAGTACACGACCTACCTGGCCGAACGGGCCGGCGAGCCCGCGTTCGGCGTCGTCGTCACCGACGAGCGCCACGCCGGCGCGGCCGTGACCCGGATCGTCGACGTCGCGCCACCGGCCGTCGGGACGGACGACGACCCCGGCCGGGCGGCGGTCGTCGCGGCGCTCCGGGCGGCCACGCGGGACGCCCGGGATGCGGCGGCGATAGTCGCGCCGGCGTCGCCGCTCCCCCGGGAGCCGATGGCCGCGCTGGGGTTCCACGAGCGGGATACCCCCGTGCTGTCCCGGGTCACCGGGGCCACGCCGCACGTCGCCCGTTCCATCGACGGCGATCCGCCCTCCCAGACCGTCCGCGGCGTCAACCTCCTGGACCCGGGGAACTGGACCATCTCGTTCGCCGAACACGACAACTGCTGAGCCCCGCCACGCGGCGTCCGGTCGACGGCCCGCTCGGCACCGGTCTTACCGCCCACGTAAGAATACAGCCCGCCCGTCGATGGCCGGCAGAGCCGCATGCAGCGAAGCATCCTCGAGGGGTTCGGCGCGATCCTGAGCGGCAAGGTCGTCACCCTGGCGGTCGGCGTTCTCACCACGCCGATCCTCTATCGCCTTCTGGGCCCGAGCGCCTACGGCGTCTACGCGTTTCTCCTGTCGACGTTCGCGCTATACATGATCTTCGTCAGCTCCGGCGTCACCGAGGGCGTCCGGAAGTTCCTGGCGGAGGACCGCGACCGTCCCGACTGGGAACGTCGGGTTCTGGGGTTCTACCTCCGACTGGCGCTCGTGTTGGCGCTCGTCGGCGCCGGACTCCTCGTCGCCGTCACCCACACCGGCCTCGTCGCCCGGTATGTCGGCCCCGAGTTCGCGCCGTACTTCGGTCTGCTCGCCGCGATGGTCGTTCTCGCGCAGTTCCGCGAGATCAACCGCCGGACCCTGATGGGGTTCGGACTCGAACGCTACTCCGAGCCGATCAAAGCCGGCAACCGCCTGCTGTTCGTGGCGTTCGCGATCCCGCTCGTCTACGTCGGCCACGGCGTCGCGGGCGTGCTCGTCGGCACCGTCCTCGCCAACGCCATCGCCGTCACCGCCGGCCTCGTCGTCATCCACCGCGAGGTTTCGATCACCGACGCGGTCCGGTCTTCGGCCGCCGCCCTTCCGCGTCGCTCGCTCATGTCGTTCAACACGCTCAGCATCGTGCTCGTACTTCTGATGATGTCGCTGTACCACGTCGACATCCTGCTGCTGCAGTGGTTCACCGACAGCACCAGCGTCGGCCACTACAAGGCGGCCCTCGAGATGGCGGAGTTCCTCTGGTTCGTGCCGCTGGCCATCCAGATGGTCTTCGTCCAGTCGATGTCGAACCTGTGGTCGAACGACCGGGTCGCGCGGGTGACGAAGGTCACCTCCGTTTCCACCCGGTACACGTTCCTGCTCACCGCCGTCATGGCGCTCGGACTCGCCGCGCTGGCCGACGTCGTGGTCCCGCTGTACTACGGGCCGCGGGCCGAGCCGGCCGTCGCCCCGCTGTTGGTCCTCCTGCCGGGGGCGCTCGGGTTCGCGCTCGCCCGCCCGATACTCGCCGCCAGCCAGGGGAAGGGCGACCTCGTGGCCCCCATCGCCGCGACCGGCGTCGCGGCCGGCCTGAATCTCGGGCTCAACCTCCTGCTCATTCCGCGGTACGGGATGGTCGGCGCCGCCGCGGCGACCAGCGTCGGCTACGGGGCCATGTTCCTGTTCCACGTCGCGTCGGCCCGATACCTCGGCTTCGACCCCCTCGCCGACGCCCGCCTGGCCCGCATAGCAGTCACGGTCGCACTCGCCGCCGCCCCGATTTTCGCCTTCCCCGCGGTGATGGGCGACCCCGCCGCCCTCGTCGTGGTGCCGCCGGTCGGCCTCGGCGCCTTTCTCGCCTGCGCCTTCGCGACCGGAGCCCTCGACCGGGCCGAGGTCCGCGAACTCCTCAGTTCGACCCCGCTCGCACCGTACCTGGCCGCCGTCGAACGGCGGCTCGCGACCGACGGAGGCTACGATGAGTGACTCGGGGCGGACTCCGGTGTCCCCGATCGACTCCATCGAGTCGGTTCTGGCCGTCGTCGGCGTCGCCCTCCTCGCCTCGGGGGTGACGCTTACGGTCGTCAACCCCGACGTCACCGGCAGCGCTCCCGACGCCGGCGGCTCGAACGACACCGCGACCGTCACCCCCACGGTCCCGCCGACCCCCTCCTCGTCGGCCAGTTCGACGCCGGCCGGCACGGGCGACGGACCGACCCCGACGGACACCGCGTCGGCAACGGCGACCGCCGCGGGCACGACCCTGGCGACGTCCGCGGACCGGCTCCCCGCCGGAGTAGTCTCGGTGGCCGTCGCGGCCGGAGTGTTCGTCCTCGCGTGGCGCCGGCGCCGAACTTAGCCCGGGTCTAATAAAGCTCCGTGCGGCCCTCGTCTGAATGATGTCGGACGCGCCGCGGTTCTGGTACGTGGACCTGATCTGCGTGGTCGTCCACGCCGGGCTCACGGCCTACGTCGTGCTGTTCGAGGTCGCGCCGGTCCTCCGCGCGCTCGTGGTGGTGCCGACGATCGTCCTGTTACCGGGGTACGTGCTGGTCGCCGCTCTCTACCCCGAACGGATGCCCCGCGAGAACGTCGAATGGCAGGCGTTCGACCCGGAGCAACGCGGCGCACACGCCGACGCACCGGCGAGCTACGGGCTCAGCCGCGTCGGCCGGCTCGCCCTCGCCGTCCCGGTCAGCGTCGTCGTCGTCCCGCTGCTCGCGCTCGTCGTCGACATCTCGCCGTTGCCGCTCCGGGCCGGCCCGCTGCTCGCGGCCGTCTGCGGGCCGGTGGTGCTGCTCGCCGTCGTCGCGTTCGCTCGCCGGCGCCGGCTCCCGGCCCCGAAGCGGTTCACCCCGTTCGGCCCGGTGCCGGTGTCCCGGGAACTCGACCCCGACGGCAGTCGCCCGCTGGTGGGCTGGTCGTCGGCCACCGCCGAGGACTGGCTGATCCGGGGCGTCGTGGCGGTGAGCCTGATCGTCTTCGCCGGAAGCGTCGCCTTCGCCGCGACCGCACCGCCGCCGGCCGACGACCGGTTCACCGAGGTCTACCTCGTCGCCGAGAACGACGACGGGAACCTGACGACGGCGGCCGTCCCCCGCGAGCTCACGGCCGGCGCGTCGACGGAGCTGGCCGTCGGTCTGCACAATCACGAACACGAGCGCGCGAAGTACCGGGTCGTCGCTCAGCTCGCCCGCTCCGACGACGAGAGACGACGGACCGTCGAGGAACTCGGCCGGTTCGCCGTCACCCTCGAGCACGGCGAGTCGATCGAGCGCCGCCACGAAATCCGTCCTTCCAAGTCCGGCGGCGACCTCCGGCTCACGTACCTCGTCTTCCGCGGTGGAATACCGCCGGAGCCGGGGCCGGCGAACGCCTACCGAGTTCTCCGGGTCGACGTGCGCGTGCAATCGCCCCAGGGAAAATCGGCCGTCGTGGCGGGCGACGACGGCCCGGACGGGCGCTGATGTGGCCCTGGGAGCACCTGGCGCTGGGGTACCTGGCGTACTCGCTGTCGGTCCGGCTGGCGACGGGTGACCCGCCACGACGGCGCGAGGCCGCCGCGGTGGCCGTCGGCGCGCTCGCGCCGGACCTGATCGACAAGCCGCTGTCGTGGTCGCTCGATGTCTTTCCCACCGGGTACGCCGTCGCTCACTCCGCTTTCGTCGCGCTCGCCGTCATCGCGGCCGTCGGTGCCGTGGCTGCCGACCGCGGCCACGGTCGCGTCGGCGCGGCGTTCATCGTGGCCTACGCCTCTCACCTCGTCGCTGACATCTACTATCCGATCGTCTTCGGCGAGGGACCCGCGCTCTCGCGCGTGCTCTGGCCGGTCGCCACCCACCCGGGGTACGCCGTGGAGGCCGGAACCCTGCGGCGGACGATTCTGTACCTGACCCGACACCTCCACCGCCTGGCGCAGCCCGGTGCTCGCCGCCTCGTCGCGCTGGAACTGGCGTTTCTCGGGACCGCGGCGGCGCTGTGGCTTCTCGACGGTGCGCCCGGGCTCCGACGCGGCCGGAGCCCGGAGTCTCCCGTCGAATCGTCGGAGTAGGGATTCCTGTGGCACTCGCGGCGCGATTGCCGCGTCTCAGCAGATCCAGTTCGTCGGGAGCGTTCCACCGGGATCGGGGATTTCGCCGTCTCGCGTCTCGTCCTCCCGGCTCTCGCCCGAACCGGAAGACGGGTCGTCACCGGTACACCCGCCCGACGCGCGCTCGAAGTCGAGATCCGCGCTTCCGGTGACCCGTCGGCCGGGCACGTCGATGGCGGTGTCGACGACCGTGACGTCGCTCGGATCCAGCTCGAACCGGAGGCCGTCGCGGTCGCCGGTCTGGCGGATACAGCAGTCCCGCAGCGTCGTGTCCCCCCGTCGGACCCGGAGTGCGGCGCCGCCGCTGCCTCCACCGACGACCCGGACGTTCTCCAGCGTCCGGGTCCCCGTCGGGGCGGCACTCGCCTCGTCGAGCAGCACGCCGTAGCCGGTGTGGGTCCCCCTGAGGTTCCAGTACTCCGGGTCGATGCGAATTACGGTGTCTCTGACCTCCAGGGTCCCTCCGTTGTAGGCGTTGACGATGCCACCCATCCCCCGGCCACCCGCCATGTGGATGTGACAGTCCTCGATCAGGACGGGGCCGGGCCCGTCCGAGAACCGGACCCCCCGGGCGTTTAGTGGCATCGGGTCCGCCGCCCGGGCGACGATGTCGGCGCGACGAACGGAGGAGTTCGGGCTGCCGAGACGGACGTTCGCGCGGTCGTTGTCCACGTAGCGGCCCCCCTCGACGTGGACGGGGCCGTCGGCCATCGACGCGTAGAGGCCGTTGTTCCCGAACCCCTCGATATGACAGTCCCGGAACGTGATCGTGCCCTCGCCTTGGACGTACACGCCGACGGGCTTCACCGGGATGCTGCCGTCCGGAACCCGGAGGCGCTCGACGACGCCCGTACCGGTCGCGTCGGTGACGGCGAACCCGAAGGCCGTGTTGTCGCCGTCGTGGTACCCCCGCTTGGTCACGTCGCGGACCTCGAGACCGTCGCTGGCCCGCATCACTACCGTCGGGGCGCAGCCCGAGGCCGTGTTGTCGAGCGTGAACCCCTCGAACAGGAAATCCTCGACCTCGGCCACGGTCAGCCAGTTCTCGCAGGCTGCCCCCGGAACGAGGGTGACGTCCCCGGCCGCCGACAGGCCGACCCCCTCCAGGTCGGTCAGCGTCAGGTCGTCGACCCGATACCGGCCGTCCGGAAACTCGAGCAGCGTGCCGTCGCGTGCGACATCCGTGATGACGTCGTCGACGGCGGCCCCGCCGGAAGTGTCTCCCCCGACCGCGGAAACGTCGACGACGGCGTCGAACGACCGTTCGGCTCGGTCGACCGAACTGATGGGCACCACCGACACTGCGGCGCCGATTCCCTCGAGGACGCCTCGGCGGCTGACGTACTCGTCCACGGTGGACCGTCCCCATTCGAGGGATTAAACACCGTGAGACAATCGGCGACGAAAGGTTCCCCAGCGTTTATGTATCTCCTAACTGCCGGAACGGTCTCGCTCGACCGGTTTCCGTCCCCGGCGAACGGGCTACGCGCCACGTAGTAACCACGGGTCGTGTCGAACCGGGGGTAGTGACGCACGCGATGGCCGGCCAGCCGAGGGGGTGGCGGATCGACCGGGTGGCGGCGGTCGTCGGCGCCGTCGTCGGCGTGCTCGGGCTCCCGCTCAGGGTCGTCGTCACCCACCTCTACGCCGACGTCCTGCCACCGGCGCTGATCCTCGCCTGCCTGCTGTATCTCCTGGCGACCCGGCGGACGCGCCCGGACGCGGGGCTCCCGACGCTCCCGACGGTCGTCCTGCGGCTGCTCCCGGCGGCCGTGTTCCTCGCGCTCGCCGCCGTCGTCGTGCTCACCACCTACTACGGCCGGCGGACCGCACCGGTTTTGCTCCTGTCCGGCGGCGTCGGAACGCTCGTACTGATCCAGATCCTGTTCGCCAGACGGGAGGACCTGCGGCCCGTCGCGGTTCTCGTCCAGCTGCTCGCGCTCGCCGCCGTCGTCAGGCTCGCCGCGCTCACGACCACCGCCGGCGTCATCGGCGTCGACATCTGGACCCACGTGGAGCTCGCACGGGCGGTCCACGACGCCGGCACCCTCGACGCGATGCTCGAGTTCCCCTCGCGCGCCCAGAAGTACTACACCGCGCCGCTGTATCACCTTCTCGTCGTCACGACCTCGATTCTGGCTCGCGTCCCGATCCGTGTCGCGCTGTATCTCTCGCTCGGCGTCGCGATGGTGTTCGTCCCGCTCGTGATCTACACGACCGCCAGGCTGTTCATCGGCCCCCGATGGGCGCTCGCCGCCGCCGCCCTGTACGCCATCAGCGATCAGGCCGTGCGCTGGTCGCTCGTGTTGATTCCGAACAGCCTCTCGCTCGTGGGCTTTCTCGTCGGGCTCTACCTGCTCGTCCGCATCATGATGTCCCGGACGCCGCGGGACGTCGTGCTGCTTTCGGTCGTCATCGGCGCGAATCCGCTGATCCACCAGGTCGGGGCCTTCGTGATGTTCGTCTTCCTGGCCAGCGCCGTCGCAGTCCAGCTGCTGCTCGCGGCCGACGTCCCGTACCGCTCCGACGCGATGCACGATAGCACCGGGGTTCTCCTGTTTCAAACCGGCATGATGACGTTCGTCTGGAGTATCACGCCGTACCGGGGCGGACGGTTCCTCGGGGTGGTCTCCGCCCAGTTCGCCGGCCGCCTGCGGGGGAGTCTCGGGCTGTTCACGCTCCAGGAGCGACCCACCGACGCCGCCGCGGCGGAGGCGGCCGCCGGCGCGAGCGGGCTGATCGACACGCTCGTGGCCTACATCGACGTTTCCGGCTTCGTCCTCGTCGTCTGCGTTGGCATCCTCGGCTCGCTGTACGTCCTCAACGGCGCTCGCGCCTCCCACGCGACGCTCACCTTCGTCCTGAGCAGCGTCGCGATGGGCACCTTCGCGCTCGTCATCCCGCTGTTCGGCGTCGACATGTTCCTGCCGGGCCGCTGGTTCGCGTTCCTCTACGCCCCGATGGCCGTCCTCGGCGTTCTCGGGCTGGCGTATCTCGCCACCAGCGCCCACCCCAGGGTGGCGACCGTCTGCCTTCTCGTCGTCGTGGTCGTGTTCCCCGCGACGATGCTCGTCGCCGGGGACGCGACGCGGGACGCACCGCCGTTTTCGGAACACCAGCTCCGCTTCGGGTACACCGAGTCGGAGGTCGCCGGCGTCCACACGGTCGGCGCCATCGTCTCCGCGGACGACCCGGTGTGGACCGACTCGCCGTACGCGACCGTGTTCCGGCGGACCGACAGCCACCTCGCCGTCCAGGCCGCGGTGACCGAAGACGGCCGGGTGGCCGAGAATCGGGTGGTCCACCGGGGGTACCAGACCGACGGCGCACCGCTGTTCGTCCGGAACGGAACGGTGGCCGTCCGGCGCGTCGGCCCCCGGGGCGCCTGCGCGGACCGGGACGTCCTCTACGCCAACGGCGACGTCACGCTCTGCGTCGAGTCCTGACCGTCGACTCCCGCGGTCGAGGGCGCCGCGCCGCGTCGCACCTCGCCGATTACCGTGCCCGTAATAAACAGCGCGGCCGCCGATCGCCCGACCGATGCCGACCGTCAGCGTCATCATCCCGACGTACGACCGGGCGCCGGTACTCGGACGGGCGATCGACAGCGTGCTCGCACAGACGCACACCGATCTCGAGGTCGTCGTCGTCGACGACGCCTCGACCGACGAGACCGCGGCCGTCGTCGAGCGGCGCCGGGACCCGCGGCTGGAACGCGTCGCCCACGACGAGAACCGCGGTGCGTCCGCGGCGCGGAACACCGGAATCGAGCACGCGACCGGCGAGTACGTCGCGTTCCTGGATTCCGACGACGAGTGGCGGCCGCGCAAGCTCGAACGGCAGCTCGAGCGGCTCGAGGACCGCGGCGACGATGACGAGTGGGTCGCGGCGTACTGCGACGCCGAGTGGACCCACGACGGACTCCTCGGGCAGCTCGAGGTCGCGGTGGCCGGTCTCCTCCGCGACGCCGGGTCGGCCGGGTCGGCCGAGTCGGCCGAGCCGGTCGAGGGCGGCGAGGAACTCGTCGCCGACGTCCTGCTCGACGACCTCCACACCCACGCCGGCTCGGCGCTCCTCGTCGAACGGGCGGTCGCCGAGCGGCTCGGCGGCTTCGACGAGTCCTTCGACCGGTTCGAGGACGCGGAGTTCCTCGTCCGCGTTCTCCGGCAGGGCAAGTTGGCCCACGTCCCGGAGCCGCTCGTCGTCCGGCACGAGTCCGACGACCCCGCGGCTGACACCGTCGAGGCCGCCGACGAACACTACCTCGAGACGTTCGCCGACACGGTCGCGGCGCTGGAGGCCGCGGGCCACGATGTCGAGGGCCGCCACGCGCTGATACTCGCGAAGGTCCGGCTCCGCGACGGCGACCTCCGGGCCGGCCTCGCACACCTGCGGCGGGCCGCGGTGACGCCGCGACAGGTGCCCGGCGTCGGCTGGGCCGCCGTCCGCGGCCAGGCCGCCCCCGCGGCCGCGCTCGGCGGCCTGATCGCCCTGGGCGCCGCCGGGGTCACGCTCCGCCGCGGCCGCTGAACGGACCGGGCGGGCGGCCCCGTCCCGGCGGCGGGTTCTACACCGTACCGCCGTCGGCTTTCGGCCTCGCCTCCGTTGTCACGCCGACCGTTCGGCGGCGAGCGACTCGTACAGGTCGCTGAGGCGCGCACCGAGTTCGTCCGCCCTCAGCTCCGGGGCACTCCTGCGGCCGTCGGACCGTCGACGGTCGGCCAGCACGCAATCCAGCGCCGCCGCCAGGCCGGCGTCGGTCTCCCGGACCGCGCTGGCGTCGACCGGACCGAGGACGTCCCGGACGAACCCGACGTCCGTCGAGACGACGGGGACGTTGCACGCCGCCGCCTCCTTGACGACCAGCGGTCCGCTCTCCCGGCGGGACGTGATCAGGACCGCGTCGCTGGCGTTCATGTACGTCGACACCCGCTCGTGCGGCACGCCCGTCACGACGCGCAGGTCGGCGTCGGCCGCCAGCCGATCGACGACGTCCACCGCGCGCGGGTAGTTCTTGACCGCGCGGTCGGGGTCGTACGGGAACAGTACGACGAGCCGATCGGGGTCCCACCCGAGCGTCGCGCGGGCAGCGTCCCGCGGCATCGGTCGGAACAGCTCCGTGTCGACGCCGAACCGGACCAGGTGATGGGGACAATCGAGGTAGTCGGTCAGGCGTCGGGAGGGGAAGACGACGGCGTCGGCCCGGCGAGCCGACAGCCGGCTCAGGGTCTTCACGGCCCGGTGGTCGCCCATCACGTCCGTCCCCCATAGCGTGAGGACGACCGGTCGGACCGGCTGGACGAGGGCGGCCGGCCCGGTGAGTCCGAAGTTCGCGTGAACCACGTCGTAGCTGTCGTCGGCGACCCGACGAACCCGTCGCACGAACCGGAGGAGATCGACGGGAGTCCGGTCGCCGCGGTCGCCCGGAACCGTCACCGTCGTACACTCCACGCCGTGGCGTTCGAGGGCCGCGAGCTGGTCGTCGAAGAACGGCCGCGGCGTCGTCACGAGCTGGAGGGCCTTCATCCGGCCGCGGCCCGTTCCAGTTCCGCGACGGCGACGCTGGCCGTGTCCGTCGCGCGGGCCAGAAGCCGGTCGCGGCGCCGTTGCCAGTCGACGTCCGAACGCAGAAGCGCTTCGGCCCGGTCGAGGCCCCGCTCGTGGCGGTCGTCGCCGTGGTAGCCGAACAGCAGACCGTGATGTTCGAGCCAGTCGGTGTAGCCCATCGACAGGGAGTTCACGTAGACGGCCGGCGTACCGAGCACCCCGCTTTCGGCGGCCATCGTGGCGCCTTCGCCGACGTAGAGATCTGCGTGGGCCAGCAGGTCGTGGACGGCGTCGGGCGGAACCTCCCGCTGTCGGTCCGCGACGGCCGCCGGCGGGTCGCCCTCGGGCAGGAGCACGACGCGGGCGCCGGCCGCCTCCAGCCGCTCGACCGCCGCGGCGAGGTCCCGGAACCCGCCGGCCGCGACGTCGTGGGAGGCCGACCAGTCGCTCGCTCTCAGCACGACGAACCGCTCGGCCGGGTCGAAGCCGAGCCCCTCGACCGCCGCGGGGTCGGGGCTGAACCGGTCCGGGTGGAGGTAGGCCAGTTCGTGGCAGCCGGGGTAGCGCCGGTGGGTGCCGGGGACGGGTTCGCGGTAGGCGAGGGGCGTACAGACCACGTCCGCGAACGGGTAGGCGAGCCGCGTCACGAGCGCCGCGTGCTCGGTGTCGTAGAACACGACGGAGGGGGTGTCCAGGAGCGCCGAGACGTGGGCGGCCGCGACCCCGCCGATGGCGGTCACGACGTCGGGCTCGAAGCGCCGGACCCGGCGCAGCAGCCGGAGTTCGTACAGCGACTGGACGGCCGCGAGCGCCGGGATGGAGCCGGCCTCGCCGGCCAGCAGCTCGTAGGCGACGTCGCTGCGGGCCAGGAGATCGGTGACCACCCCCTTCTCCCGGGCGTAGACGCGCGTCTCGTGGCCCGCCGCCTCCAGGTCAGCGGCGACGCTGTCGAAGAAGTGGACGTGGGCCGGGTGCTGGACGGTGACGGCGACCTTCACTCGATCGTCACCTCCAGCGGTCGGCTCTCGGTGCGATCCAGGCTCATCGCCGTCGCCAGCCCGCCGACCGCGATCACGAGCAGCGTGGCCCCGAGGGCGACGGACCCGACCCCGGGGAGAATGGAAAGTACCCCGAGGGATCCGGCGATCACGCCGGCGACACAGTACGCTCCGACCGGATGGACGCCGCCGGCGAGGTACTTCCTCCGGTAACGCCACAGGAACCCGCAGAGCAGCATGAACGCGACCTTCGGGACGTAGGCGGTGAGGCTGATGTGGCTCTTCTCGTCGCCGTAGTTGGCCGACATCGGGACGTCCGCGACGCACAGTCCGGCGGCGTTCAGCCGGATCAACATCTCGTTGCAGTAGCCGTAGTACTCGTACAGCTCCTCGACGTCGACGGCTGCCAGCGCCTCTCGAGTGATCGCGGTGTAGCCGTTCTGTGGGTCGCTGGTCCGCCAGTAGCCGCTGGCGACGCGGGTCAACAGAGTCAACGCGGCGTTGCCGACCAGCCGGAACCGCGGCATGGATACCCGGTCGGCCGGCCGCGACAGCCGGTCGCCCTTGGCGTAGTCCGCCCGGCCCTCCACGAGCGGGTCCAGCAGGCGGTCGAGCTCGTCGGGGTCCATCTGGCCGTCGGCGTCCATCGTCACGACGAGTTCCAGCCCGTCCGCCAGCGCCCGACGGTAACCGGTCTTGAGGGCGCCACCGGCGCCGCGATTGACGTCGTGGCGGAGCGGGACGACCAGATCGTCCCCTCCGGCGGACTCGTCGTTCAGTGCCGCTGCTTGCTCCCGTATCTCGTCCCAGGTCCCGTCCGTCGAGGCGTCGTCGACGACGTACATCCGGTCGACGAACGACGGCAGTGAAGCGATCACGTCGCCGACGTGGTCGGCCTCGTTGTACGCCGGCAGTACGACAGCGATTGTGTGGTGCCGGTACATCTGTCAGAGTCGCCGGTAGGTGCAGTCGTGCCCCGACGGGTCATCCGGCGCGAGCGCACCCTCCGGGTCGACGACGAGGGGGTCCTCGTTCAGTTTGGCCGCGAGCACGTCCAGGTCGAGCTCCAGCTCGTCGTGTGGTGTCGCGACCGGGACGCCGTCGAAGCCGTCGACCTCGTGTCCTCGCCGTGCGAACCGGACCGCAAGCGGGAGGCCGACGTAGCCGAAGCCGCCGGCGCAGATCCGTTCGCTCCGCGTGCGGAGGCGCCGAGCGGGTGCCCGATCGACCCGGAGTTCGTGGCTGGTCATGGTCGGTGATCAGTCGATTGTTTGTTTCCGTCGGTCACGATTTACTACTCGACCGATAAGTCCGCGGAACGGGGTGAAACAGTCCGGCGTCCCGGGTCGGCCCGTCGACCGCCGCCGACGTCGGCTCCCCGGCGCGGCACGGCACGGTTCCGTGGCCCGTCTCCACGTGCGACGCCGGATCCGTGGCACGGTGGACGCCCGGCGGCGGTCCCGGTCGACCGGTTAGCAGGCCAGTAAACGGACGCTCCGTCGGCGTCGAAGACCCGCGGAGCAGCCCCGCGACCGCCGACCGGCGTTCGCCTGATTCGTATTCGGGCCGACCGGGAAGACCGGTTATTGAAACTATAACAATACATCGACCAGCACACACCGAAATATTCAATACGTTGGCGGATGTGTGTACCAGACGATTTACTCCCGACCGAACCGCTCGATGACGGACCGCGTCGTCGGTGGCCGGTCGTCAACGACATGATCCCGGAGACGCATTGGATCGGACGGCTCGCTGCCCTCCTCGTCGTGAGCCTGGTGGTGGGTGGACTCCCGGCGCCCGCCGTCGCACAGCCTGCCGACGACCTCGACGTTCGGGTCACGTTCGGCGGCCCGGGCGCCGTCGACGCCCCCGACGACGGGCAGTTCCTCTGGCGGTCGAATCCCTACGACCTTCGCGTGAGGGTGTCGAACGCGTCGACCGACACCCTCGAGGTGTGCGTCCGGCACCGGGGCGACCCGCAGTGTCGGACGACCACGCCCTACTACGGCACCGGCGGCGCGGCGCTGGAGTACTCCGACCTGCCGGACGACACGGACGGGCCGGTCCGGTGGCAGGTGGTGGTCCGGACCGAAGACGAGACGACCGTGACCCGGACCGGGACGGTCGAGGTCGTCGACCGGACCGGCGACCTCGACGCCGACGGCCTCGACGACGAGCCGGAGGTCCGGGCCGGCACGAAGCTCACCGCGTCCGACACCGACAACGACAGCCTCACCGACTTCGCCGAACTGGAGGAGTACAACACGGACCCGACGGACCCGGACGGCGACTCGGACGGCCTGCGGGACGGCCAGGAGGTCACGCTGGGCACCGATCCCGCAGACCCGGACACCGACGGCGACGGTCTGAGCGACGCCGCGGAAGTCAACGAGTACGGGACCGACCCCACGAATCCGGACACCGACGACGACGGACTGGGCGACGCCGCGGAAGTGAACGAGCACGGGACCGACCCGACGGATCCGGACACCGACGACGACGGTCTGACGGACGGCGCGGAAGTCGACGGGCACGGGACCGACCCGACGGATCCGGACACCGACGACGACGATCTGACGGACGGCGCGGAAGTCGACGAGCACGGGACCGACCCGCTGGAGTCGAACACCGACGGCGACGGTCTGACGGACGGCGCGGAAGTCGACGAACACGGGACCGACCCCACCGACCCGGACACCAACGGGGACGGCCTCGACGACGGCCTCCAGCGCCGGGTCCTGGCCGGCAACCCCGTCGTGTTCGCGCCGCTGGGGTTACTGCTCGTCGTCGTCCTCCCGATCAGCTACCGGCTGCTGCGGCACTGGCAGGGCGACGACCGAGGCCCCCGGGACGGCGGCACCGGCCGCGGCCCGCCGGGCGACGCAGCCGCGCCCGGCGCCGATCCACGGGATCCGGGTCCCACGGCGTTCGACCGGGTCGCCCCGATCACCAAGCGCGGCGAGATCGAACGACTCCTCGAGGCCAACGGCGGCAGGATGAAACAGCACGAAATCGTCGAGGAGACCGAGTGGTCGAAGGCGACCATCAGCCGCACCCTCTCGGAGATGACCGACGACGAGGTCATCGTGAAGATGCCCGTCGGCCGGGAGAATCTGATCTTGCTCGAGGACCACGAAGCCGACCTACCGACCGATTGATCGCCTCCGGCGAGCCCGCGTCTCCGGGAAGTGCGCCGCGTCCGGCACCGGGGCGATCACCCGTCGACCGAAACGCTCGGTTAGTGCCCACATACTAACTCTCCCGGAAGATGATACGCCGCGGTATGCCCGTCACAGCAACGGAGCGGATCACGCCTCTCTCGGGAACCGATCCCCACGAGACGGCCGCACGCGCGGCACCGTCCACGGGGTCCACGGGAGAGTGTCCACGGGATCCACGGGAGGGTGGTGCTGATGTGTGACATCGTCGGCTGTGCCGCCCGCGAAGACGACACCGACCAGCTTCTCAGCGGCCTCGGGAACCTCGAGTACCGCGGCTACGACTCCGCCGGTGATGTCCACCTCCCCGTCCCCGAGATCCACCCGGCGCTGGCAGGACCCCTGGCGAACGTGGTCCTCCAGCTCGTCGCGTACCACCGGGCGGTGTACCTCGAGCGGTCGGTCGACAGACCCCGGAGCCTCGCAAGGAGCGTCACGGTGGAATAACAGGGATGAACCGGGAACTGTTCGGCGTCTTCGGCGGGCCCGACGCGTTCGGCCGCCACGCCGACCCCGGCGAGTTCGACCGGGTCCTCGAGGGCGCCGCCGTCACGGTCGGGGTCCGCGACGACGCCCTCGACCGCCCGACGTGGACCGACGTCCACAGCGACGACACCGGGTGCTGTGTCGTCTGGGGGGAGGTGCACACGCCGTCCGACGGCGGCGACGCGGCGCGGTGGCTGCTGGATCGCTACGCGACCGACGGCCGGGCGGCCCTCTCGGGGCTCAACGGCTCCTACCTCGCCGTCGTCGAGCGAGACGGCGAAGCCCTCGTCGCGACGGACGTGCTCCGAACCCGCGAGTGCTTCTACGCCGACACCCGGACCGGCCGGGCGTTCGGATCCGACCCCGTCCGGGTCGCGTCGACCCACGGGTCGCCGACCGTCGACCCGCGCGGCGTGCTCCAGTTTCTCTACCTCGGGGTCGTCCTCGGGGCCCGGACATCCCTCCGGGAGCTGAGCCGCGTCAGGACCGACGCCGTGCTCACCCGGGACGACGTCGAACCGCTCGACCGACTCCGGTACGATCCACGGGAGTTCGACTACGCGTCCGCGCTGGCCGAGCGACTCGATCGCGCGCTCGACCGGCGGGTGACCGACCGCGGTCGAACGGGACTCCTCCTCGGTGCCGGCTACGACTCGCGGGCCATCCTCGCCACCCATCCCGGAATCGACGTCTGCTACACCGTCGGCACCTCCGCGTCGCCGGAGGTCCGGGGCGCGGAGCGGCTCGCCGCCCAGTACGACACAACTCACGTCCGGCTCGAACCCGACGGCAACTATCTGGTCCCCTCGACGCCCGAGATCGCCGCCGGCCAGGGGCTCCGCGAGACCATTCACGTTCACCACGGCGGCCACGAACACGACATGGACGTCGACGAGATGTTCCACGGCATGCTGTTCGACACGCTGTTCCGGAACCACTTCCTCCCGACCGCCACCGTCGAGGTGGGCGACCTGACGGTTCCGTTCCCGTGGCTCGATTCCGACCCCGAACTCGTGCCGGCCTACAAGGACTCGCTCGCGTTCATCGACCCCGGCGTGAACTTCGTCGAACGCTGTGACGCCGTCGACACCGACGATCCGGATACGTTTCTCCGTCGGGCCCTGGAACGGGAGCTGTCGCACTGCTACGAGCGGTGCGACCGGCGGCTCAACGCACTGACCCAGCTCGGCGTCCGAGCCCGACCCACGATGCCGTTCCGCAGCCACCTGGCCGACCGGTTCCACGAGCGGTTCGTCGCCGCCGACACCGCCCTCGTCGAGTGGCACCTCCGTACGCCGCCCGAGCACCGGACGACCGAGACGTTCCTCCGGGCCGTCCGCTCGCTCGACGACGGCCTGTTGCGGCACCGACCGCCCGACCGCCCGTTCGACTCGCCGTGGCTGAACGAGATCGCGTCGTTTCTCAAGCGGAGCCTCCCCGGCGACGCCTACCAGTCCCCGTGGCCCGACCGGGTGCGGCTCTACGAGGCAAACGACCTCGACCGGGAGCTGTTCGCCGAGTCCCCCGGGCTCCACGACGTGCCGGTCCGGTCCAAGCTCCGGCTCAACGACCTCTCGACGTGGCTCGAACACGTCAGGACCCGGTATCCGACGACGGACGTGCCGACCGACTCCGTGCAGTCGTCCGTTCTCGCCAGATGAACGCGGCCACGCCGGCCCGCCGGAGGCCGTCGGGCGCCCGGTGCGGGCGGCCGCGACCGCGGCGAGTCGAACGAGGGCCACCCGACGGGGTCGGACCGCGACGACTCCGACGGCAGGGCACGTGTCATGCTATTCCACGGCCGGAAAAACGAGAACGGCTGGGTGACTTCTCGCCGGTCGTCAGGCCTGTTCCTGGGCGCGCTGGACCCACTCGGCGGCGCGGTCCTCGCTCACGCCGGCGACGTCGGCGACCGCCTCGGCGCTGGTCCGGGAGAGGTCGCTCTGCGTCCGGATGCCCGAGTCGGCGAGCCGGTCGGAGTAGGTCCGGCCGATGCCCTCGAGGTCCGCGATGT
>PXRL01000008.1:170759-309771 GCA_003020965.1 Halobacteriales archaeon QS_4_69_225 | reverse complement strand
CCTCGGGGCCTCCAGAATCGACGTCGTCCGGGACCAGATCATCCCG
This sequence comes from Halobacteriales archaeon QS_4_69_225, assembly GCA_003020965.1. Classification (GTDB taxonomy): domain Archaea; phylum Halobacteriota; class Halobacteria; order Halobacteriales; family Haloarculaceae; genus Natronomonas. Next base: position 309,725 of record PXRL01000008.1, on the reverse strand, counting down.
CTGACGATGCCGGGAATCGTCGGCGGGAGCCTCTTCGTGTTCGTCCCCAGCGTCGGGGCGTTCATCACGCCGCAGATTCTCGGTCAGGGAAAGGTCCAGATGGTCGGTATCCTCATCGAGGGGTGGGTGTTGAGCAGCAGGCTGTCGCTGGCCAGCGCCGGCTCGATGTTCGTCGTCGTCTCCATCGTCGCCGCGATGGTGCTGGCGTTCAGGTACGTCGAACTCGACGAACTGGGGGGCGCCTGACCGATGGCGACCGACACCGACACCGAGCCCGACGTCGCCGACGCCACGGGAAGCCGGCTCGACCACCGCCTCGTCGACCGCCTTCTCCGTGGGTCGCTGTACACGGTCGCGGCATCGATCATGCTATTCCTATGGGTGCCGCTTTTGATCATGATCGTCCTCTCGTTTGCCGACCCGGCGACGACGCTGGCCGGCGTCGAGCGGCTCACGCTCGACAACTACCGGCTCGCCGTCAGCGACGAGAACATGTGGAACGCGCTGCGCGGGAGCCTCGCTGTCGCCACGGCGTCGGCGACCATCGCGACGGTCCTGGGTGTGCTGGCGAGCTTCGCGCTCACCCGCTTCGGCTACCGGTTCCTGGAGGTCTTCCGTACGTTCGGCATCCTCCCGATGATCATCCCGGGCGTGATCCTCGGCGTCGGCCTCCGGATCTACTTCCGGGAGGTGTTCGCCCGCGAGTGGCTCGGCCTCGTGGCGCTGCTGGAGAGTCCGACCGGCTTCGTCCCGGTCGTGCTCGCACACTCGGTGTACGGACTCCCGTTCGTGTTGCTCGTCGTCACCGCCCGGCTGTACACCTTCGACGAGTCCCTGGAGGATGCCGCCCGCGATCTGGGGGCGGACCCGTTCACGACGTTCCGGGACGTCACCCTGCCAGTGATCGCGCCGGCGGTCGGCGCCGGCTTCCTCTTCGCGTGGATCCGGTCGTTCGAGGACTTCATCCGGGCGCTGTTTCTGACGAAGTTCAGCACGCCGGTCGTCACGCAGTGGATGTTCCAGCAGATCGAGGACCTGAACGCCCCCAAGTTGAACCCGGTCGCGACGATGATCGTCGCCATCATCGCCGTCGCGCTCGCCGTGGCGATGAACGTCGGCAACGTCACCGGCTACGTGGCCGGCACCGTCGACGACGACGAGTAGCGACCGGCCGGGACCGCACCCGGCTTCGTGGAGCCGCTCGCCGCGGTGGAGCCGGGTTGCGACGGAGAAGGTCTGCTCTGCTCCCGACGGGTCGGCGTGTGGGCCGCCAGGTACCGCGCGCCGGCGACGAGCGCCGGCCGGCGTTCTGCCTCCCTGTCGAGGGCGTCGGCCCGGCGGACGGCCGCCGAGGCGTTCTGTACCATGTGCGGACAGCGGTCGTCGACCGCGTGGACCTCCTCCTCGTGGTAGAACAGCGCGATCGCGCGGCCGTCCTGTTGGACGACGGTCCGACCCTCGGCCTCGAGGTCGCTCCGGTCGCAGACGGGAACGTAGTCATCGGTAGACACATCCACACGGGGACCTGCGACGGCACAACCGTCGTCTGAAGCGCGTTTTTGTTGGCTCGGCGAGAGGTCCGGGTGCCGACCCGCTCCGTTGAAGTGTCTCAATCGATTACGACCGACAAGCGATGAGCGAGGACTTCTACTCGGTACTGGGCGTCGACCGCGACGCGAGCGAGGACGAGGTAAAGCGGGCCTTCCGGCAGAAGGCGTCGGAGTACCACCCCGACGTCTCCGACGATCCGGACGCCGAGGAGAAGTTCAAGCGGATCCAGGAGGCCAAGGAGGTGCTGCTCGACGACGAGAAGCGCCGGATGTACGACCAGATGGGCCACGAGCGCTTCCAGGAGGCCGACAAGCGCGGTGCCACCGACGACGGCGGCCGCGGCGGTGGGATGGGCGGCGGCCCGTTCGGCGGCGCCGGCGACATGAACGACATCTTCGAGCAGTTCTTCGGCGGTGGCGGCGGCGGCGGCGGCCGTGGCGGCCGCGGCGGTCAGCAGGGCGCCGACCTCAAGACCCGCCTGTCGGTCGACCTGGCGGAGGCCTACGAGGGCGTCACGAAGCAGCTGACCGTCACCCGCCCGGAGCGGTGTTCGGAGTGCAACGGCGAGGGCCACCCGCCCGATGCCGACTCCCGGACCTGTTCGGCTTGCGACGGCCGCGGCCAGCAGCGGACCGTCCGGCAGACGCCGCTGGGTCGCGTCCAGCAGACCCAGACCTGCCCGCAGTGCGACGGCCGCGGGCGGGTGTACGCCGAGACGTGCTCGACGTGCCGCGGCGACGGCCAGGTGCGTAACGAGGCGACGCTGCAGGTCGAGGTACCCGCCGGTATCCGAAACGGCCAGACGCTGCGGATGAACGGCGAGGGCGCCCCCGGCGAGGGCGGCGGCCGGGACGGCGACCTGCTCGTCGAGATTTCCGTCGGGGGCCACGACGAGTTCGAGCGCGACGGCGACGACCTCCGGCACCGAATGGCGATTTCCTTCCCGCAGGCGGTCTTCGGCGACACCGTCGAGGTGCCGACCCTCGACGGGACCGTCGAAATGGACGTCCCGGCCGGCACGCAGAGCGGCGAGACGTTCCGGCTCCGCAACAAAGGAATGCCCCGCCTCCAGGGCCGGGGGTACGGCGACCTCTACGTGAAGGTGCAGGTCGTCACCCCCGAGCGTCTCAACGAGGAACAGCGGGAGGCACTAGAGGCGTTTGCCGAGGCCGGCGGCGAGGAAATCGACGTCGATCAGGGGTTCTTCGAGAAGCTGAAGAACTCCTTCTGACGCCGTCAGCGAACGGTGAACGTCGGCTCGGTGACGTTTTCGCTTTTGCACTCCGGACACCGCGACGGCCGGTTGGTCAGGTCGTCGAACCCCTCGAAGCCGCAGTCCCGACACGCCGGCGGCGCCGCCAGCAGCTGCTCGTCGGTGCCTTCCAGCGACCGCGCGATGTGTTCGACGTGCGACAGCGCCGCGGCGGTCGTTATCTCGAACTCCTCGGCCAACCGGCCGGCCGCGGCCGTCTCCGCCCGCAGGAAGTCGGCGATACGCTGCCGGGTGGTCCGCTCTGCACCCTGCATACGCTTTCTGTGGCGGCGAGCGGTAAAACGCTACTGCCGCCGTCCGCGATAGTGTTTGGTTAGGAGAGAGTAGCGTGTTTCGGCAGTGATGACGGCGTGTCCGAACGCCCCCTGCCGCTCGCTCCGCGAGCGGTCGGCCCCGTTCGAACCCCCGCCCGACGCCGGCTGACCGGTCGGCTCTCGCGCGACTACACATGTCGCGACCGCGCGACAAGGGTTGAAGTGACATGACGGGACCACAATCGCCGTGACGTGAGCACAGCGGCGGTCCGTCCGGGCGGGTGCGCGGGACGCGGGCCGTCGAGCAGGGAGATGTCCCGTCTGTTCGCCTACCCGCCCAGCCGCGCGTCCGTGATCTGCAGTGCACCGCGCGTGCCGTCGAACTCGGTCTCGTAGTCGAGTTCGATCGGTCGGTCCATGTGCGGTCCGTCGGTGACGAGCGTCTCGAACTCGCCGCCCTCGCCGAGGACGTGGACGCCGTACTCCTCGTTGAGCGCCTCCAGCTCCGCGAACGCGTCGGCGTCGAGCGTTCGCCCGAGCCACGACTCGTCGAGGCCGTAGGCGGCCACGCGGACGACGGTAATCTCGAAGCCGACCGCCAGCATCTCGTCGGCGAGCGCGCGCGGTTCCTTCTGCCACAGCGGCGCGAACAGCTCCGCCCCGAGGCGGTCGCACATCGCCTCGATGCGGGTCGTCTGGTAGCTGCTCTCGACGGCGCCGGCGGTGACGCCACCGATGCCGCCGAGGTCGTCGGCCAGGTCGGCGAGAGCCGCCTCCAGCGGCTCCAGCTCCCGGTCGCCGCGGGCCGCGGAGTCCTCTCGGTCGTCGGCGTCGGCCTCGAAGTCCCCGGGTCGGACGTTGACCAGCGGGAGGCCGATGCTCTCGGCGGCCAGCGACGCCAGCTCCGTCGCTGGAACGTGGTACATGAACGACTCGCCGGCCGGGTGAACGGTCACCAGCCGCTCGACCGGCTTGCCGGCCTCGAGGGCGCGGTACAGCGCCCACGAGGAGTCCTTGCCGCCCGAAAAGAGGCTCACCCACGGGTCCATGAACGCGGTACTCGGGCGGCGGACATATGGTCGTCGGTCCGCCTACTCCGGAAGTTCGCCCGGGGCGGTTCCGGCATCGTTCATCCGGGAGGCGAAGGCGACGCCGAGGAAGCTCACGAGGATGCCGGCGGCGACGTGCGCCGCCAGCCGCGACCAGATCGAGAGGACGAACCCCTCGACGGAGACGGGCCCGACCGCCACCGGTGGGACCGACAGCGAGGCGAAGACGCCGGCCCGCTCGAGGAAGTAGCCGGTGAAGCCACGGACGACCAGCCCGATGGCGACGACGCCGAAGGGGAGGTTCAGAAGGGCCGCGGAGACGCCCTGTTCGCCCAGCAGTGCGTCGATGAGACGGCCGGTGGCCGCCGCCAGCGCCGCCGCCGCGAACCAGGGGACGCTGTCGTAGACGAACCGCAGCCCGAGCAGTATCTCGCTCGGCTCTCGCATGCCGTTGACGCTTATGACGCCCGCGAAGACGCCGATCAGCGCTAGCCCCGCGCCGACGACGTAGGTGACGATCGATACCTGCCCGGAGTAGAAGGCGTTCCGCACCCGGCCCGGAAGCGTCGAGACGAAGTCGTCGATGCCGAGCCCCTTGTAGAGAAGGAAGATGCCGATGACGGCGGCGATTGCCGATAGTGCGACCGTCACACTGTTGGCGAACAGCAGCAGCACCGGAAGCGTCAGCAGGGCCGCGCCGATCGGAACCAGCACCGTCCCGCGGAGTTCCTCGTCGCCGAGGAACTGCTTCAGGAGGTAGTACGTCGACTGGATGTCGTGGGACTGGCGGACGACCACCCGGTCGACGGCGTCGACCTGGATGCGGCTCTCGACGATGGGGACGAGCCGCTCGTCGCTGGCGGAGTCGGTGACGACGACCGCGGCGTCGGGGTCGTACTCATCGACCAGCCGGTCGGTCTGTCTGGCGACGGCGCGGTCGCTGTTGACCCCGTCGCCGCCGCCGGAGACGACCGCGATGACCGACTCCTCGCCCTCGTCGCGGAGGTCGCGGGCGACCCGGAGCGTCTCGAGCAGGCAGTTGACCCGGCTGTCCTCCGGGTCGTCGACGCCGACGTCGGTGACGAGGGCCTGGACGGCCTCCCAGCCGACCACGGGCCCGGCCGGGCCCAGTCCACCGTCACGGTCGACGTACACCACCAGCGTGCTCACGTCGGAGGGTTCGCTCGGACGGATAAAAGCTTTCAGGAGCGACGGTCGCTACACCCGGAATCGGAACCGGGACTCGCCGTCGACGTCGGTGAACCGGCTGGCGACGCCGGCGCCGGCCGCGTAGGCGACCCGCTCGGCGCCGCCGCGGACCCGCTCGGCGAGGCCGGCGGTCGGCTCCAGTTCTGTCGTCTCGACCGGCTCCTCGAGCAGCTCCCGGAGCCGTGTCTCGACGTCCTCCCGCGTCCCGAGCTCGTCGACGAGCCCCATCTCGTCGGCGTCGGTCCCGAGGAAGACCTTCGCCTCGGTCGCCCGGAGGTCCGCTTCGTCCATCTCACGGCCCTCGGCGGCGGTCTCGACGAACTGGTCGTAGTAGCCGTCGATGATGCCCTGCAGGTATTCCCGTTCGTCGTCGTCGAGGTCGGTGAACGGCGAGCCGGCTTCCTTGTAGTCGCCGGCGGCGAGCTGCTCGTACTCGAGGCCGACCCGCTCGAGCAGCTCCGCGGCGGTGACCCGCGAGCCGCGGACGCCGACCGAGCCGACGATGGAGCCCTCCCGGGCCCACAGCTCGTCGCAGCCGCTCGCGATCCAGTAGCCGCCGCTGGCGCAGGTGTCGGTCGCGTAGGCGATCGTCGGCCCGTCGAACCGCTCGGCCGCCAGCCGGATGTCGTCGCTCGGGACGACCGCACCGCCGGGCGTGTTCAGCCGCAACAGCAGCGCCTCGGCGGCGGCGTCGTCGTCGGCCGCCTCGATGAGCTCGACGATGTCGTCGGCGCCGGGCGTACCGGGAGAGGTCGGCGGCACCCCGCCGCCGCCACCGTCGCGGGTGATCGGCCCGTTGACGGCCACCTCGGCGACGTTGTACGCCGGCAGGAGGTTCCGCGCGACGTTGCCGCCGACCCGGAGCCCGATGCCGGCGGTGACGACGACGAGCAGGACGCCGAGCAGTTCGGCCGTCGAGGCCGGCGTCCGGAAGAACAGCACCCAGCCGACGACGGCCGCGACGGCCGCGACGGCCAGTGCGATCGCTGCGCGAGCGAGCGTTCTGAGCTGGCTCATACGACGGACCGACGGCCGGCCGGCTGTTAAATGAGGCGACCGCGGTGGGCGTCTCCCGGACGTCAGGCGGGGGCACCCTCGCCGGAGGTTCCGACGAGAAGCGACCCGGCCGCCAGCCCGAGGATGGCGACACCGGCGACGAGCTTCGGAAGCGGGGCGTTCGTCGTCCCGGACAGGAGGATGCCGACGCTACCGGCCAGCAGGAGCGCTGCACCCAGGCCGAGCCTGCGGATGTCTGTTGCCATAGTTCGGATCTCGTCCGTTTCGGCAGTTAAATCCGACGGAATCGACCGCCAGCGGTTCGAAAGGCGTATGCCCGGCTCGCGTCTCTCGTGGGCATGGATCGCGGGCTCGAGGCGCTGGAGACGATCACCGACTACCAGTTCGGGGCGGGCGCCGGGGCGGCGCTGTTCGACGGGTCGGTCTCGGTGCGGCGGACCTCCTCCGGCCGGCCGCAGCAGGTGCTGGTCGACGGCGAACGGGTCGTCTCCTACGGAACCGACGGCCGCGTCACGCTCGGGATCGCCGGCGGCCGGCGGCTGCAGGCGGCGCTGGAGCCGCCGGCCTACCGGGTCGTCGTCGGCGACGACAGCGAGCCGTTCGTCAGCGACGGGCGGAACGTCTTCGCCAAGTTCGTCCGCGAGGTCGACCCGGCCGTGCGGCCCCGCGACGAGGTACTCGTCGAACACTACGACGGCGGCCTGCTGGCGGTCGGACGGGCGGAGCTGTCGGCGGCGGCCATGGACGACTTCGACACCGGCATGGCCGTCTCCGTGCGCGAGAGCATCGCCGAGCAGTAACGTCAGGCTTTTTCAACTCGCATCCCCTCTACGGTGGTATGTTCGGAGGAGGCGGCGGGATGAACCCGCGCAAGATGCGACAGATGATGGATCAGATGGGCATCGACGTCACCGAGATCGACGCCGAGGAGGTCATCATCCGCACGGACGACACGGAGTACGTCTTCCACGACGCCGACGTCCAGCGGATGGACGCCCAGGGCCAGCAGACCTACCAGGTCGTCGGCGAACCCGACGAACGGCCGCGCGACGACGAGGGCGACGCCGATGCCGGTGGCGATACCGGCGCCGACGACGGCGCCGCCGTCGCCGACCAGGACGTCGAGATCGTCGCCCAGCGGGCCGACGTCCCGGAGAGCGAGGCCCGCGAGGCGCTGGCCGAAACGGGCGACCTCGCGGCGGCGGTCCAGCACCTCCAGGAGGAGTGACGGACCGACCGGTGCTCGTCGTCCGGGACGGCCGGGAGTTCCTGCTGGAGCCGGGCGAGACCTTGGAGACCGACCTGGGAGTGCTGGAGCTGCCGGCGGACGTCGAGACGGGTACGACCGTCGAGACGCACCTCGGCGAGCCGTTCGAGGTGCGCCGACTCCGGGGGCCGGAGCTGTTCGACCACCTCGAGCGGACCGGCGCACCGATGATGCCGCGGGACATCGGCCTCGTGGTCGGCCACACCGGCGTCGCGTCGGGCGAACGGGTGCTCGACGCCGGCACCGGCACGGGCGTGCTGGCGGCGTACCTCGGCCGACTCGGCGCCCAGGTCACCACCTACGAGCGGGACGCCGACTTCGCCGACGTCGCCCGCGAGAACATGCGGCTGGCCGGCGTCGACGACCGCGTGGAGGTCCGGACCGGCGATCTGCTGGAGGCCGTCGACGACCTCGGCGGCTTCGACGTCGTGACGCTGGACACGGCCGACGCGGCCGCGGTCGTCGAGCGGGCGCCCGACCTGCTGGCGTCGGGCGGCCACGTCGCGGCGTACACGCCGTTCGTCGAGACGGCCCGCGACTGCGTGGAGGCGGCCCGCGACGCCGGGCTGTCGGCCGTCGAGTGCGTCGAGACCATCCAGCGGGAACTCGAGGTCGACGACCGCGGCAGCCGGCCGGCGACGGCCGGCGTCGGCCACACCGGGTACCTGACGTTCGGCCGGCTCACGCCACGGCTCGGATGAGTTCCAGGAGCTCCGCCTCGTAGGCGTCGCCGTCCACGTCGACCAGCGGCTCCAGCCCCGAGACGGGGTAGGCACCGCCGGCGACGTGGAAGTCGCCGTCGTGCCACACCACGACCGCGCCGAGCACCTCCACGTCGCGGTCCGCCGTCGAGAGCCGCGCCCGGTGAGGCGTCATCCGTCCCCGGCGGCCGCCTAGTTCGACCGTCTCGGTGTCGCCGCCGGCGACGTCCTCGAACCCGCGCTCGCGGAGTTCCTCGACGAACGTCTCCTTCGACTCCCGGACCACGTAGGGCCGAGCCGCCGACGCCATCCCGAACCCCGGCGACGGCGCGATGTCGAGCCGGGAGGCGAAGAAGAACCGCCAGACGCGGTCCTCGCCGCCCGCCTCGACGATGCGCTCCCGGAGGCCGGCGTCCTCGTAGACGGCCGTGTGGGCGGTGACGGAGACGCCGAGGCCCTCGTGGACGATCTCGGCCTCCTCGCGCGAGAGGGTCCACCCGCCCTCCGAGAGCCGGGTCGAGTCGGGCGTCGGCGGGTCCATACCCGTGGTTCCGGCGCGGGGATATTCAAACCCCGCGAGGCGGAATCCCGTCGCTGGGCGGTCCGGTCACCGGCTTGCGGTATCGGACCGAGTTACGACCGGGCGGGGCCGAGGCGAATCCCACACCGCTCGGTGCTCCATCGGTTTGGATGCCATCGGCTGGTGTGATTGGTGGTCGTTGGCCCTGCGTATCGGTCACCAATCGGAAAGCCCCTCACTCAGGATTCGGCACATGAGAGAGACCAGTTCACTCCCGTTCGACACGCTCTCCGGCCTGGTAGAACTGATAAATTAGAAACCCCACTCCGAGTGGTGTGATAGGAGGAATCAGCAGTAGGCCACCGACAAACCATTTTAACCGGGAAATGATTATAGCGCGTGTCCGGAGCTCTCCGATGAATCTATCGACCTCTTCAGCGGGGTTCTGTTGACTCATAGCGCCAGGTGGCAGTGGAAACGAATATAATTTTGGTAGCAAATGCCGTAATCTGTGTGGCGTTTCGATACTGCTCTAATAAAACGAATAATCGTCAAGTGCTGCATCTAGCCTCTACATTGAATGATTCATCGACTAGAACCCAGCATCCGTCGAGTGGGGCGTTCGAAGAACGCCCCCGAGGCGGTTCCCGGCGACGAGGCCGGAGGCCGAGTCGCCGTAGCGCGCGCGGACTAACGCGACGCCGAAGGCGCCACGAAAGGAGCACGCGCGCATATTTTCCCCACGTTTTTGCCGGGGCGCCGCAGGCGCCCCGTGCAAAAAGTGGGTGTCAGTGATCGTCTTCGCGCCACTTGTGCTCGCACTCCGTGCAGGTGAAAAAGCGGGTCTCGGACTCGTCGGCCGCTCGGATCTGCTTCATCTCGTAGCGGGCCCGGTCGTTGCCGCACTCCGGACAGCGGACCTCCGTCGTCGGGCCGATGGCCTCGTCGTCGACCTCCGACATGTCGACCGGGCCGCTGTCGGTGTCCTGCCCCTCCGTCGTCGTCATCGCCTCGGCGCCGCCGTCCCGAGCCGTCTCGAAGCCGCAGGACCGACAGACCCACCCGTCGTCCTCGCCGTGCATCATCGAGCCGCACTCGTCGCAGAACTTCATGTCGGCCGTGAGACAGCCGCGTACTTAAGTGATGCTGACGGAATCGACGACCCCGTCGCGGGCCCCGCCGGCATCTGCGGCGGTGGCGGTGACCGGAGAAAGACCTTTACCAGGACGGACGGACCGCACGGTCGATGTCGCCCTCCGACTGCCGCCCTGTCGTCGCTGGGGTGTGGTGTCTAGTACTGTTCGTTTCGGCGTCCGGCTGTGCGGGCCCGAACGGCGACGTGTCGAACGAGACGGCGACGGACCGGGCGCTCGCCGCCGAGGAGGAGTACATCGAGACGCGGCTCGAAGGCGCCACCTGCGTCGACGGCTGGGGGTTCGAGGACTACGTGGGGTGGGGCGAGACGGCGACGGCGCTGAACCGGTCCGACGGGGGGGTGTACGTCGCCGTCAGACACCCGTTCTGGTACTCGACGGCGGAGGTGGAAGCCGACGTCGGAACGGAGGCGACGTACCTCGTCACGGCCGACGACGCCCGGCGGGTCGGCGGCACCAAGGTATCGCCCTGCTGAGAGCGGTCGGCCGGCGCCGCGGCGGGGCCGGGCGTGCCTACTCCGGAAGCGTGATACGCGCGCCACCCCTCCGATCGGGTACGTAGCTTCGAGATGCTGGGAATGGACAGACGAGTCGTCGTGCTGGCGCTGGCCCGGATGGCCGACGCCGTCGCGAACTCGTTTCTCATCATCGTGCTACCGCTGTACATCGCCAGCGGCGAGCTCGCCGTGCCGACGGTCGAGGGCGCGACCGTCGCCGGCTACCCGCTGACGACCGAGTTGCTCATCGGCGTCGCGCTGTCGCTGTTCGGCTTCCTCAACAGCTCCCTCCAGCCGTTCACCGGCCGGCTGTCCGACCGGACGGGCAGGCGGAAGGTGCTGATCCTGTTCGGACTGGCCGTCCTGGCGGTCACGTCGGTCGCCTACGCCCTCGTCGACGGCTACTGGGCGCTGGTCGTGATCCGGGCGATCCAGGGGCTCGGCGGCGCCTTCGTCATTCCGACGACCATCGCGCTGGTGGACGACCTGGCGCAAGGCGACGACGAGCGGGGCGGCAACTTCGGCGTGTTCAACGCCTTCCGGCTGCTGGGCTTCGGGTTCGGCCCGATCGTCGCCGGGTCGGTCGTCAGGGCCGGGCCCTACCGGGTCGCCGGCGCCGAACTCTCGGGGTTCGACGCCGCCTTCGGCGTCGCCGTCGTCGGCGCGCTGGTCAGCTTCGCGCTCGTGTCGCTGCTCATCGAGGAACCGGACGTGGCGACGAGCGACGCCGGCGACGACCTCTCGGTGTCGATCCGGGCCGACGCCGCCGGCCGGCTGCTCGACCCGGTGTTCGTCCTCGGGATCGGCACGTTCTTCATGGCGGTCAGCATCGCGCTGTACGCCACGCTCCAGGAGCCGGTCAACGCCAGACTCGACCAGGGCGCCCGCTGGTTCGGCGTCCAGTTCGCCGCCGTCGTCATCGCCAACGTCGTGTTACAGGGCCCCATCGGCTGGCTGTCGGACCGCATCGGCCGCAAGCCGCTCATCGTCGGCGGGCTGGTGGTGCTGGCACCGTCGGTGCTCGCCCAGGGACTCGTCACCACCTCCTGGAGCATGTTGTTCGTACGGGCCCTCCACGGCGTGGCGGTGGCGATGGTGTTCGCGCCGGCGCTTGCGGCCGCCGGCGACATCGCCGCCGAGGGCCAGTCCGGGACGACGTTGTCGGTGCTGACGATGGCGTTCGGCTTCGGGACGGCCGTCGGGCCGCTGGCGTCGGGCGTGCTGTTCGGCTACGGCTTCGTCGCCCCCTTCGCCTTCGGCGCGGTGCTGGCGGTCGCCGCGCTGGCGCTCGTCGTCACGCAGGTTGAGGAGACGCTGGAGACCGCCGCCGGCGAGACGGCCGTCCCCGGCGACGACTGATAGTGATCGCTGCGATAGTTTTCAGCACGGGGGACGAAATGAGGCTGGTTCGGCTCTCCACGGCCGATCCGCCCGACCCTCGGCGGTGAAGACTCGCGTTAATCACTACGACGGCCGAGGCCCGAACCGCTATATTCCGCCCGCCCGACCACCGTGTATGCACGAATACGACATCGAGCGCTACCTGAGCGTGCGAAGTGCCTACGGGGCCGACTTCGGCCCGGACGGGACGCTTTCGTTCCGCATCGATACGACCGGGACGCCGCAGGTGTGGACGCTGTCGGAGCCGGGCGCGTGGCCGACCCAGCGGACCTTCGGCGACGATCGAGTCACCTTCGCCTCGTGGTCGCCGGAGCGGCCGGAGTTGGCCTTCGGCATGGACGAGGGCGGCAACGAGCGCCAGCAGCTCTACCGGCTGGCCGACGACGGAACCGTCGAGAACCTCACGCGGACGGACGCGAAACACCGGTGGGGCGGCTGGAGCCACGACGGCGATCGCCTCGCCTTCGCCTCGAACCGCCGCGAGGAGTCGGTATTCGACGTCTACGTCCAGGGCCGCGAGGCCCGCGGCGACGATGCCACGCTGGTCCACGAGGGCGACGGCTGGCTCTCGCTTGCCGGCTGGAGCCCCGGCGACGACCGGCTGCTGGTCCACGAAGCCCACTCCAGCTTCGACCACGACGTCCACGTCCTCGACGTCGAGTCGGGAAAGCTGACCCAGCTCACGGACGGCGGCGACGACGTCCGGTACTCGAGTCTCTCGTGGGCGCCCGACGGCGACGGCGTCTACTGCTGTACCGACCGCGACGCCGACACGCTGTATCTCGCCCGGCTGGACGCCACGAGCGGCGCTCTCGAGACGGTCGTCGAGGGAGGGGGTGAGCGCGAGGAAGCGCGAACGTCGTCGGGCGCGTCGCCGCCCGACGGAACGTGGAACGTCGACGGGGTCGCCGTCGACGACGAGACGGGGCGGCTGGTCTACTCCCGGAACGTCGACGGCTACACCGACCTGACCGTCGGCGAACTGGCCGGCGAGACGACGATCGAAACGTTCCCGGAGCCGGACCTCCCGGCCGGCGTCGCCGGCGGCGTGAGCTTCGACGACGACGCCGAGCGGTTCGCCCTGACGGTCACCGCCGACACCGAAAACACCGACGTCTACGTCGTCGACGTCGAGACCGGCGCCGCCGAGCGGTGGACCTGCGCCTCGACGGCCGGCATCCCGCTGGAGACGTTCGTCGCCTCGGAGTCCGTGGCCTACGAGACGTTCGACGGCCGCGAGATACCGGGCTACTACGCGACGCCGCCGGAGGCGCCCGACGGCGAGACGCCGGTCGTCGTCGACATCCACGGCGGCCCCGAGAGCCAGCGGCGGCCCTCCTTCTCGCCGGTCAAGCAGTACCTCCTGGCGCACGGTTACGCGGTCTTCGAGCCGAACGTCCGGGGATCGACCGGCTACGGCCGAGCCTACACCCACCTGGACGACGTCGAGCGGCGGATGGACTCGGTGGCCGACCTGGAGGCCGCCGTCGGGTGGCTGACCGACCGCCCGGAGGTCGATTCCGACCGGATCGTCGCCAAGGGCGGCTCCTACGGCGGGTTCATGGTGCTGGCGGCGCTCACCGAGTACCCCGAGCTGTGGGCCGCCGGCGTCGACGTCGTCGGCATCGCCAACTTCGTGACGTTCCTCGAAAACACCGGCTCCTGGCGCCGGGAGCTCCGAGAGGCCGAGTACGGCTCCCTCGAGGACGATCGGGAGTTCCTCGAGTCGGTCTCGCCGGTCAACAACATCGACAGCATCGAGGCGCCGCTGTTCGTCCTGCACGGCGCCAATGACCCGCGGGTGCCGGTCGACGAGGCCGAACAGGTCGCCGCGGCGGCGGCCGAACAGGGCGTCCCCGTCCGAAAACTGATCTTCGACGACGAAGGCCACGGCATCTCGAAACTCGACAACCGCATCGAGGCCTACCGCGAGATCGTCGACTTTCTGGATGAATACCTGAAAGAGTAGGGTCGTGTTTCGTTCTCAGCTGTCGTTAACAAGGCCAGTACGTTTCACAAGGAGAACACTCTAACCGGCAGGTTCCACAATGGTATTCTGTACCATCACTACAGTATTCTTTTGCCTCGTATGTATATTCTGGACATTTACATTCATTGCAACACTCGGGCGCGTTCGTACACCCACAACCAACTGTACGGGGCCTATTCGAAACATGAATAAATTCTCCGTACTCTTCTGTGAGTGCGTAGGATTCTCCATTCAGGTTCGCAGTGGCTCCAGCTTTCTCCGTAAATTCTCTAACGGTTACAAGTATCGGACTATCGAATCGGGCATTCGTTATGAGTCTTATAAACTATTTCATGATTATCATCATATACTCCGGAGTGAACGACGATAAAATTATTCGATAAATTCCCCTTATGGATTTTTACTGATTCTATATTAAGGGCCTCAAAGGTCGCAGCCTCAATAAATCCAGAATCTCGGAGCGTATTTAGTAAGCCCTGTCCTACCGTTGTGAAGACATGTTTAGCATTTTCGACCGTTGCCTTTCTCCTCGCTTCATCTAAGTTGAAATGAAGGTCGTTTAATTCACTACTTTCCTGGGCGGCAGCACTTCCAATCGCAGTTGCCAAAGTTGATGTGGCACCGACCGACTTTAGTATATCTCTTCTATCAAGACGCTTCATTATACTGGCTTCCTTAGTACACTATGTATTAAACTTTTGGTCGAAATCACCAAATTTAATTCGCTGTGGAGTGTCTCTTGGGGGATTCGTCGGTGAGCATTCCTAAAAGAATTCCGGCTATGCTTCCACAAACAACGATTATTCCTATAAAAATCATCGAATACAGGTTATAATTCTCCGGCATAGTTGGTGACGTGATATATCTGATTGAAATCCCGACTAAGAAGTTACCGATCGAAAGAATGAGCCCGCACAAGGTAAATCCAGTAACAACACTCAACTTATTGAAACCTTTTAAGATGTAAATGTAAGACAGTACCGAACTTACACTTGGAATAACAATAACGATCCAAGCTCCATCAGCAAATACTACAAGACGTCCGATCATGTCCGCATACATATACGAAGATGTTAAATTCATAAAACGAGGTAGTAATACGAGTAATGAACTAAATACTAGGGAACCAAAGACACCAAGCAGGCTAACTCCTACGGCTACTTTTACTGGCTTTGAGCCATTCATACGGATTATGTTAGGGGAGCAATTAATAAACATTCTGCTACTTTCTAAAATTGATTTCCCGACTATTCACCAGTTAATGAACTCCTTTGTCGGTGACTGATATTAGCTGGATCGGTGCTTTTTATTATTTAAACATTGCTATGATTTCCAGCTTCTGCCGGCAAGGCCGGATAAATCACTGAGCGGGCCACCGAATAGGATGCTCCCATCCGGAAGCGAATCTTCGACGACGAAGGCCACGGCATCTCGAAACTCGACAACCGGATCGAGGCCTACCGCGAGATCGTCGAGTTCCTCGACGAACACGTCGGCTCGGGCGCCTGAGTTGGTGGTGTTCCAAATACAAGGGGTAGCGTGTCTCGGCTGTGATGACGGCGTGTCCGAACGTCTCCTTTTTTCTCCTGCTGCTAAAGCGGGTCGACACACGCACGCAGGCCGCGCGTAGCGAGGCCGGGCGAGCGCAGCGAGAGCGGCCTCGTGAAACAGCGAGCGGGAGGAACGACGATACGCGAACCGTCGTTCGTCATCTCGGTAATCGCTGATTGCCGGAGACGGCGAGACGCAGCCCGCGAGCGGTCGGCTTCGTTCGAGCTCCCGGCCCATCGGCCGGCTCTCGGTTACCTGAACGCGTCCTCCGTGGCCATAAGATTCTTTCCATGCCACAACATATCACGGTACGTCGGAGGTGGTGACCGACGGCACTGAGCACCCAAGCGCCCGAGTCGTATCGTCAGTCACTGTAGCACCCCCATCCCCTGCGTCACGTTCGGCCGACCCGCTGCCCCGGGTTGGCTCCGTTTTCAGCGCGCGTTCGCGACCTCCTCGAGCGCGCCCGGATTCTCTATCGACGACATGTCGCCCAGCTCCTCGCCCGTGTACGTCGTCGCGATGGCCCGCCGGATGATCTTGCCAGACTGCGTCTTCGGGAACTCGTCGACGAACAGCACCTCCCGGGGCCGGAACGGCTTGCCGTGCTCCTCGCCGACCTTCCCCCGGAGTTCCTCGCGCAGGTCGTCGGTCTCCTCGGCGTCCGGCTCGAGAACGACGTAAGTGACCGCAGCCGTGCCGGTGGTGTCGTCGGGGACGCCGACGGCGGCGGCCTGGTTGACCGCCTCGTGTTCGATGAGTGCGCCCTCGATCTCGGCCGGACCGACCTTGCGGCCGGCGACGTTCAGCGCGTCGTCGGCCCGGCCGTGGAGGTACCAGAAGCCGTCGTCGTCCTTCTGGGCCCAGTCGCCGTGGTCCCACATCGGCGGCGTCTCGAACGACGACCAGTACTCGTGGAGATAGCGGTCGTCGCCGCTCCACAGCGACTTCGTCATCGACGGACAGGAGTCGCGCGCCACGAGGTAGCCCCGCTCGTTGTCCTCCCGCACCGAGACGCCCGTCTCGTCGACGACGTCGATGTCCATCCCGAGGCCGGGGCCGCCGAGCGTACACGGCTTCAGCGGCTGGCCGGGCAGCGGCATCAGGAAACAGCCGAAGATCTCGGTGCCGCCGGAGATGTTGATGACCGGCGTCTCGCCGCCGCCGACCTCCTCGTAGAACCACATCCACGACTCGGGGTCCCAGGGCTCGCCGGTCGATCCCAGGAGGCGCAGCGAGGAGAGGTCGTGGCCCTCGACCCACTCGTCGCCCTGTTTGCGGAGCGCGCGGATGGCGGTCGGCGAGATGCCGAACTGGGTGACGTCGTGGCGGTCGATGAGCTTCCAGAAACGGTCGGGCTCGGGGTGGTCCGGCGCGCCCTCGTACATCACCATCGTCCCGCCGAAGGTGTGGACGCCGATCAGCGTCCACGGCCCCATCATCCAGCCGATGTCCGACACCCAGAAGAACCGGTCGGAGGGCTGTAGGTCGAACCCGAAGTACACCTCCTTTGCGGCCTGCACCTGGGCGCCGGCGTGGGTGTGGACGATGCCCTTCGGCCGGCCGGTCGTCCCCGAGGAGTACAGCAGCATCGACTCGTCGGCGGCGTCCATCGCCCGCGTGTCGAAGTCGTCGTCGGCCGCCCCGACCGTCTCCGACCAGAAGCCGTCCCGGCCGTCGGTCATCGGCGGGTCCGACTCCGCGAACCGGCGGTAGACGACCACGTCGGTCACGTCGTGGTCGGCCTCGGCGATGGCCTCGTCGGCGGCGTCCTTCAGCGTCACCCGGTCGCCGCGACGGTAGAAGCCGTCGGCGGTGAAGAGAACGTCCGCCTCGGGGTCCTCGATCCGGGTGGCCGTCGCCTCGACGCCGAAGCCGGAGAAGATGGGCACGGCGACCGCGCCAATCTTGAAACAGCCGTAGAGGATGGAGATGACCTCCGGCACCATCGGCATGTACAGCGCGACGGTGTCGCCCGGTTCGACGCCGACGGAGTCGAGATAGTCGGCCACCTGATTCGACGTCCGGGCGAGTTCGTGGTACGTGACGTTCCGGACCTCGCCGCCCTCGCCCTCCCAGATGCAGGCGGCCGCGTTGCGGCGCTCGGAACCGCGGGCGGCGTGGCGGTCGACGGTGTTGTGGGCGACGTTCAGCTCGCCGCCGGGGTACCAGTCCGCGAACTGCGGGCCGTCGGTGTCATCACGTACCGCGTCGTAGTCGTCGTACCACTCGATGCCGAGGTACTCCGGCAGTTCGTCCCAGAACCACTCCACCTCCGTCGTCGACCGTTCGATCAGCTCCTCGTGGTCGTCGATGTCGTGCTCCCGCATGAAGGCGTGGACGTTGGTGGACTCGACGAACGCCTCGTCGGGTTCGTACACCACCTCGTCGAACTCCTCGAGGGATTCCATGCCCGGGTGTTCGGAGCCGTCGGCAAGTAGTTTTCTCACGGCCGGGGGTCGGGGGGTGCGGCCGAGGGGGAACGGTTTTGCGTCGCCTTCCCGTACGTGGTGGCATGTACGTCCGGGACGCACGCAACCGCGATGAGGCCTGGCTACTGGACCACATCGAGGCGATGGGCCTGGACGAGACGTCGTTCCGGTCGCGGGACTACGTCATCGCGGTCGACGAGGAGTCCAACGCCCGGGCCGGCTTCGGCCGGACCCGACGGCACGCGACCGACGACGGCGAGGTCTGTGAGCTGACGAGTATCGGCGTCCTCGACGGCTGGCGCCGCCAGGGGGTCGGCGCCCACGTCGTCGAGCGGCTGGTCGACGACGCCGGAACCGACGGCCTCGACGTCGTCTACGCCCTGACGAGCAGCCACGACTACCTCTCGCAGTTCGGCTTCGAGGGGCTGTCGGCCGGCGACCTCCCCGAGCGGCTGCAGGACCGCCTGGAGGAAAAGCGGGCGTCGATCGACCCTGAAGCCGTCCCGATGTACGTCGAGTCGGACCGCTTTCGGATGCCCGACCGCCTCCGCGAGCGGTTCAAGACCGCCGCCGAGGCCGACCCCGAGACCGAACCCGAGGAGTCCCCCGAGGACTTCGGCATCGACCCCGACGACGCCACCTACAAGTACGACACCGGGGACTGACCGGAACCGCCGGTCAGCCGTCGTGGCCGTCCGCCGCCCCGTCGTTCGTCGAGCCGTCGGCACCGTCGCCCCGCCCGTCCGGTCGGCGGCGTCGCCCGCTTCTTCATCGTTCCCACCACGGCGAACCAGCCAACGCTTAAGCCGCCTCCGCCCTCTCGTCCGATAATGTTCGACCCCGACGACCTCGAGGCGATTCGCGAGGGGCGCGAGCGGTGGGAGGCGGAGACGTACGGCCCCACCGTCGACCGCTTCGGGGAGCGCGAGGAGCGGTTCACCACGGATACCGGCGGACAGGCGGTCGACCAGCTGTACACGCCGGCGGACGTCGCCGACCTCGACCACGACGGGGACCTCGGTTACCCGGGCGAGCCGCCGTACACCCGCGGCGTCTACTCGACGATGTACCGCGGCCGACTGTGGACGATGCGGCAGTACGCCGGGATGGGTTCGGCCGCCGAGACGAACGAGCGGTACCACTACCTGATGGACGAGGGCCAGACCGGGCTGTCGATGGCGTTCGACCTGCCGACACAGATGGGCTACGACTCCGACTCCGCGATGGCCGAGGGCGAGGTCGGCAAGGCCGGCGTCGCCATCGACTCCCTGCGGGACATGGAGACGGTCTTCGACGGCATCCCGCTGGACGAGGTGTCGACGTCGATGACCATCAACGCGCCCGCCTCGGTACTGTTGGCGATGTACATCGCCGTCGGCGACCGCCAGGGCGTCGACCGCGAACGGTTGCGCGGCACCATCCAGAACGACATCCTCAAGGAGTACATCGCGCGCAACACGTTCATCTACCCGCCGGCACCGTCGATGCGGATCATCACCGACATCTTCGAGTTCTGCGCCGAGGAGGTGCCGAACTTCAACACCATCTCCATCTCCGGCTACCACATCCGCGAGGCCGGCGCCACCGCCGCCCAGGAGATCGCCTTCACCCTCGGCAACGGCATCGAGTACGTCGAGGCCGCCCTCGAGGCCGGGCTCGACGTCGACGACTTCGCGCCGCAGCTGTCCTTTTTCTTCGCCTCCCACAACAACATCCTCGAGGAGACCGCGAAGTTCCGGGCGGCCCGCCGGCTGTGGTACCGCATCATGGACGAGCGGTTCGACGCCGAGGACGCCGGCTCCAAGCAGCTGAAGTTCCACACCCAGACCGCCGGCTCGACGCTGACCGCCCAGCAGGTCGAGAACAACGTCGTCCGGGTGGCCTATCAGGCGCTGGCGGCGGTACTCGGCGGCACCCAGTCGCTGCACACCAACGGCAAGGACGAGGCGCTGAGCCTCCCGACCGAGCAGTCGGTCCGGACGGCGCTGCGGACCCAGCAGATCCTCGCCGAGGAGTCCGGCGCCGCCGACACCATCGACCCGCTGGCGGGGTCGTACTACGTCGAGTCGCTGACCGACGACCTCGAGAGCGAGGCGTTCGGCGTCATCGAGGAGGTCGACGACCGCGGCGGGATGCGGCGGGCCGTCGAGAGCGGCTGGGTCCAGGACCAGATTCAGAACGTCGCCTTCGAGCGCCAGCGGGAGATCGAGACCGGCGAGCGGGTCATCGTCGGCGTCAACGAGTACACCGTCGACGAGGACCCCGAGGAGGACATCGAGGAGGTCTCGGAGGCGGAGCAGCGACAGCAGCGCGAGCGCGTCCAGGCGCTCCGCGAGGAGCGGGACGACGAGGCCGTCGAGGCCGCCCTCGGGGCGCTGCGGGACGCCGCCGACGGCGACGACAACCTCATGCCGTACATCGTCGACGCCGTGAAAGCCTACGCGACCACCGGCGAAATCTGCGACGCCATGCGGGACGTCTTCGGCGAGTACCACGCCGGGGTGTGAACGCGACACGGGGTACTACGCCGGGGTGCGAGTGCGACACGGGTCTCGTCGTTCGCCCGCACCCGGTATGGGGGTCAGTTGCTACGGAGGGTCTGGATGGAACGGTTTGTAGTGCTATTGTTGACCAGACGTTGACACCTCGAAAGCCCTCGCGGCGCTCGGGGAGCCGCGACTCGCTGCGCTCCTCGGCCTTCGGCCTGCGGTGCTTGCGTCGTCGGGGCACCGCCGAGCGCCGCTCGCCCTTTCAGTCCGCCAGGGACAGCCTGCTGGGAAGCCGATTTCCTGGTGGACTGAAAGGGCGAGGCCGGCTTCGGGAACCCGGACGACGTAAGCACGCGAGCGAAGCGAGCGCGCGCAGCGAGTCCCGGGACCGAAGCCGGCCGAGGGCTTTCGAGGTGCTGGAGGATTCGTTCCACGAGAAAACAGGCAAACCACCCGCGTAACGAGCAGGCCCATTTCAACGCTACAAGAGTATACTTCAAGATAGCGAGTCCTTCCCGCGCGTTTTAGTCTGTTCGCGTCGACGGCCGGACATGCGCTTCGACCACGCCGGCGTCGCAACTGAAAACGCCGAGAGTCTCGCCTTCCGTTACGAGGACATCTTCGGCTGCGAGATCGCCCACGAGGAACGGTTCGGCGACCTGAAGGTCATCTTCCTCGGGCTGGAGAACGGCTATTTCGAGCTGCTGGAGCCCCGCGAGGAGGGGACCATCGCCGAATACCTCGAGAACCACGGCCCCGGTCTGCACCACGTCGCGCTGGCGACCGACGACATCGCGGCCGCACTCGACGACGCCGTCGACGCCGGCGTCGACCTGGTGGACGAGGAGCCCCGGCCGGGCGCCTGGGGCCACGAAGTCGCCTTCCTCCACCCGGAATCGACGGGCGGCGTCCTCGTGGAGTTCGTCGAGCACTGACGGCGACGCGGCAGGCGCAGGTCGCCGGCGGTCTCTTCGCTGGATACCGCCCCGTCAGCCGAAGCTCTCGATCTTCGCGGCGTCGGGGTCGCCGCCGGCGGCCTCGATGGCGGCCTCGGCGTCGGCGACGAAGTCCTCGAAGCCGTAGACGAACGTCTGCTCGTCGTCGGCGCCGGTGTGTGCGGCGGCGACGGCGTCGGTCAGCGGCTCGTTCTCGTCGAGCAGGAAGACGTCGGCGCCGGCGGCGGCGACGGCCGACAGCCGGTCCTCGTGGACGACGGCGTCGTCGCGGTAGACGACGGCCGCCCGACCGTCGTCGGCGAGGGCGCGCTCGGCGATGGCGACGGCGGGGCCGACGCCCGGCCCGCCGGCCACCACGACCACCCGGGGTTCGGCCTCGTAGTGGTGGCTGCCGAAGGGGCCGGCGACGGTGACGGCGTCGCCGGCCTCGATGCCGCGGAGGTAGTCGCTGAACGGGCCGGCCTCCTCGGGGTCGAAGCCGACGGTGAACTCGAACGTGCCGACGGTGTTCGGCGAGGAGACCGTGTAGAAGCGGCTCTCGGTCGTCTCGCCGACGGGGGCGGTGAGCCTGACGAACTGCCCCGGTTCGGCCTCGAACCCCCCAGGTGTCTCGAGATCGATCGCGAGGGCGTTCTCGCCGGCCTCGCGGACCGCGGCGACCGTCGTCTCGGTGGCGTCCATGTGCGATACTCGGCGCTCGGCGGCAAGGCGCTTTCGAAGCCGGTCGGTCGTGTCGCGGTTCTCTACGGGAAATCCGACGGCTCGCGGCCGGCGAGAGTCCCGAACGGCACACCATTCAGAAGGCTTAACGTTCGCCGAGAAGAAGCCCGATGTAGCATGCCAGACGACCTCAACTGGGCCATCGGCGGGGAAGCCGGCGATGGGATCAACTCCACCGGCAAGATATTC
The DNA here is from genome assembly GCA_003020965.1 of Halobacteriales archaeon QS_4_69_225. Taxonomy (GTDB): domain Archaea; phylum Halobacteriota; class Halobacteria; order Halobacteriales; family Haloarculaceae; genus Natronomonas. The sequence goes on along the minus strand of PXRL01000008.1, from coordinate 287,505 downwards.
GCCCAGGCGCTCTCGCGAGCGGGCAGGCACGTCTTTACCTCGAAGGACTTCGCCTCCCGCATCCGCGGCGGCTACACCGCCTACAAGGTGCGATCCTCGGTCGACGCCGTCGAGAGCGTCGTCGACCGGCTGGACATCCTCATCGCGCTGACCCAGCGGACCGTCGACGAGAACCTCGACGAGCTCCACGACGGGTCGGTCATCATCTACGACGGCGAGCGGACGATGATGAGCGACTTCGAGGCGCCCGGCGAGATGACCGGGCTGGACGTGCCGTTGAAGCGGCTCGCCGAGGAGGCCGGCGGCGCCATCATGCGCAACATCGTCGCGCTGGGCGCCGCCTGCGAGGTCACCGGCTTCGACATCGCGTTCCTCGACGAATCCCTCGAAAAGCGGTTCGGCGGCAAGGGCCAGGCCATCGTCGACAACAACAAGGAGGCCGCCCGGCTCGGCGCCGAGTACGTCCGCGAGGAGATGGTCGTCGAGACCGACTACGACGTCGACACCACCGACAACGACCTCGTCCTGTTGAACGGCGACGAGGCCATCGGGATGGGCGCCCTCGCCGCCGGCTGTCGGTTCTACGCGGGCTACCCCATCACGCCCGCGACGGACGTGATGGAGTACCTGAAGGGCCGCATCGAGGACTACGGCGGCATCGTCGTCCAGGCCGAAGACGAGCTGTCGGCCGTCAACATGGCACTGGGGGCCGCCCGGGCCGGCGCCCGTTCGATGACCGCCACCTCCGGACCCGGCATCGACCTGATGACCGAGACGTTCGGGCTCGTCGCCACCTCGGAGACGCCGCTGGTCATCTGCAACGTGATGCGGTCGGGACCGTCGACCGGGATGCCGACCAAACAGGAACAGGGTGACCTCGAGGCGATGCTGTACGGCGGCCACGGCGAGGTACCGCGGTTCGTCCTGGCGCCGACGACCATCTCCGAGTGCTTCCACAAGACCGTCGAGGCGTTCAACCTCGCCGAGAAGTACCAGCTACCGGTCTACCTGACGGCCGACCTGGCGCTTGCGGTCACCGAACAGACCTTCGAGCCCGAGGAGTTCGACATGGACGACGTCGAGATCGACCGCGGGAAGGTCGTCGACGAGGAGTCGATCGAGGAGTGGACCGACGAGAAGGGCCAGTTCCGGCCGCACGCGGTCACCGACGACGGCATCAGCCCGCGTGCCCTCCCCGGGACGACCGACGGCGCCCACATGTCGACCGGCCTCGAGCACGACGAGCTCGGCCGACGGACCGAAGAACAGGAGATGCGCGTCCAGCAGGTCGACAAGCGCGACCGGAAGGTCGAGACGGCCGTCGAGCGCGAAGACTGGAGCTGCCGGGAGTTCGGCGACCCCGACGCCGACACGCTCGTCGTCTCGTGGGGCTCCAACGAGGGCGCCATGCGGGACGCCATCGAGCTGCTGGCGGCCGGCGGCATCGACGTCCGCTTTCTGTCGGTCCCGTACGTCTTCCCCCGGCCGGACATGACCGACGAGGTCGAGGCCGCCGAGGACGTCATCGTCGTCGAGTGCAACGCGACCGGGCAGTTCGCCGACCTCGTCGAACACGACGCGCTGACGCGGGTCGAACGCATCAACAAGTACAATGGCGTCCGCTTCAAAGCCGACGAACTCGCCGAGGAGGTCAAGGCCGTCCTCGGCGAGCCGGCCGACGCGGAGGTGGAGGCACGATGAGCTCCGATATTAGATTCACCGACTTCAAATCGGACGAACAGCCCACCTGGTGTCCCGGGTGCGGCGACTTCGGCACGATGAACGGCATGATGAAGGCGCTGGCCCAGACGGGCAACGATCCCGACGACACGTTCGTGGTCGCCGGCATCGGCTGTTCCGGGAAGATCGGAACGTACATGCACAGCTACGCGCTGCACGGCGTCCACGGCCGGGCGCTGCCGGTCGGCACCGGCGTCAAGATCGCCAATCCAGAACTCGAGGTGATGGTCGCCGGCGGCGACGGTGACGGCTACTCCATCGGAGCCGGCCACTTCGTCCACGCCGTCCGCCGCAACGTCGACATGACGTACGTCGTCATGGACAACCGCATCTACGGGCTGACGAAGGGCCAGTTTTCTCCCACCTCGCGGGAGGACTTCGAGACCTCCACGAGCCCGGACGGCACCAACCAACAGCCGGTCAACCCGCTGGCGCTGGCGCTGGCCGCCGGCGGCACGTTCATCGCTCAGTCCTTCTCGTCGGACTCCCAGCGCCACACCGAAATCGTCCAGGAGGCCATCGAACACGACGGCTTCGGCTTCGTCAACGTGTATTCGCCCGTCGGCGACGAGGAGTTCGACCACGACCGCACCGACTACGACGCCGCCAAGGACCTCATCATGGACCGCGACAAGGAGTACCAGGGCGTCATCTACCAGGACGAGAACTCGATCGGCTTCGAGACTCGCGAGGGTGTCACCGAGCCGATGACCGACATCCCCGACGGCGCTCCCGACGACGCGATGGACCTGGTTCGGGAGTTCTACTGAACCGCGGTCCCGAGGCGGTTCAACCGCCACGGCGGATGCGGGCCGCCGACCGTTCCGCGGGCGACACTCCGGCCGACCCGTCGAGCGAACGTCCGGAGATTTATCAACGGGGACGGGATCAGGCGGCCCGTGACCTGAACGTCGCCGGCGGCCCGCCGGGGCCAGGTGTGCGGAACGCGGGCCGTCGACTCCCGTCCGGCCAGAGAACGTTCCGCCTGCTCGCTACTCGCCGCTTCCCGCCCGCCCGGACTCGGCGAGGCGGTCTTCGTACTTCGACAGCGACGTCTCGAGGGCGGCCTCGGCGTCGACGTCGATTTCCGCACAGAGCGCCAGCAGCGCGAACAGCGCATCGCCGAGTTCGTCCTCCGGGACGTCGACCGACTCCGGGTCGGCGCCGTAGTCCGTCGAGGTATAGACCGCCTTGGCGACCGCGCCGAGTTCCGAGACGGTGTCGAGCAGTCGATACGCCGCCGGCGCGTCGAGGTCGTGTTCCGCGACGAAGGCCGCGACCTGCGACTGTGCGTCCATATCCGTGAGCCGGGTCGCTCGGGTATAAACGTCCGGCGGCCCGACGACGGATATGGACGTCCTCGGGGACCTGATCGGACGGGATCGGCGCTCGGAGGCGGCGGCGCTCCGGGCGTCGGCCGTCGACCGGGAGTACGACTACCGGCGGTTCTGCACGAGCGCCTGGAAGATTGGGAACTTCCTCCGACACCTCGGCGTCCGAGGCGGCGACGGCGTCGCAGTTGCGGACGACCCGCTGCCGGAGCCCGTGTTGACGCTGTACGGCGCCGCGCTGCTGGGCGGTGTCGTCCGCTTCGACCCGCCGACGGCTCCGGACGACGGCGTCCGGGCAGTCGTCGTCCCCGAACCGACGCTCGACGACCACGACCTCGACGCCGGCACGAAGCCGGTCGTGTACGGCGACCAGCATCCGGACCCGTCGGTGGCGTACTTCGAGCGGGACGTCTGGAGCGAGAACCCATCGATGCCGCCGGACATCGTCGCTCCGGGGGACCCGCTGCTCCGGAGCGACGGGGTAACGTACAGTCACGGCGAAGTGCTCGAGGCGGCCGAGGCGGTCGTCGAGCGGGCGGAGATCGATGTCGGCGACGAAGTTGGCGTCGCCGCCGGCGCGCCGTTCGCCGACCCGGGCGTCGTCGTCGCGGGACTGGTCGCACCGATCGTCGCCGGCGGCACTGTCGCCGTCGGGTCGGCGGCTCGTAGCGACGTCGTCGTCGGTCCCGACGGCGATGTCGACCCCGAGACGGTACTCCGGCCGTAGGCGGCGGTCGTCGCACGCCGTCCGCGTCTCCTCAGTAGCAGCGCTCCTCGACGCGTTCGTCGTAGAGCCGACGGAGCAGCGACGTCATCGGGCCGTCGCCGACAGCGATGCCGTCGACCCGCTCGACGGGCCGAAGCTCCCACGTCGAGTTCGTCAGGAACGCCTCGCCTGCCTCTCGGACGTCGTCGAGTGAGTACCGGCCGGTCTCGACGGGGAACCCCTCGGCCTCCGCGAGCTCGACGACCAGCTCCCGGGTGATGCCCGGCAGGAGCGACCTCGCAGCCGGCGTCTTCAACACGCCGTCGTCGACGAAGAAGAGGTTGCTCGAGGCGCCCTCGGCGACGTTTCCGTCGACGTCCCGCATCAGGGCCTCGTCCGACCGGTAGGAGTCGTTGGCGGCCCGTCGGAGTTCCAGCCGCGCGAGGATGGCGTTGAGGTAGTTGTGGGTCTTCGCGTCGGCCGGCAGCGCGGCCCCGGGTACCCGGCGGGTCTTCACCGACTGGACGACCGCGGGACCGTCCCAGACGGGCTCGCCGTCGACGCCGCCCCGCGGTAGCGGCTTGACGTAGACGACGACCGTCGGGTCGACGTCCGGCTGTGGCGTCAGCTTGCCCGGCTGAACGCCGCGGCTGACGGAGATCCGGACGTAGGCATCCGCGAGGTCGTTGGCGTCGAGCGTCTCGGCGACCCGGACGGCGAGGTCGTCGGGGGCCGCCTCGGCCATGCCGAGCGTCTCGCAACCCTCCCGGAGCCGGTCGACGTGGCGGTCCCAGGCGTACACCTCGCCGCCGTAGGCTCGACACGTCTCGAAGACCGCGTCGCCGTAGCGGAACCCTCGGTCGTCGACGCTGACGGTCGCCTCCTCGCGGGGCACCAGCTCGCCGTTCAGGTGGTACTGCATCGCTGACAGAAGCGCTCGATTATGCGCTCACCGACGCCGGTGAGGATACTTTCGGGGCGGAACTGGACGCCGACGTGCGGCGTCCGACGGTGCCAGACGCCCATGAGGACATCCCGCTCGTCGTCGAGGACCCCCGCCAGCGCGTCCAGCGACGGCGAGCCGTCACCGCGGGAGACGGCGTCGGTCGCGAAGTAGCCCCAGCCGGACTGGCTGCCGGTCGTCTCGAGGAACACGTCGTCGCCGTCGCCGATGCGGGCCCGGCGGTAGGCCTCGAACGGGTCGGCGACGTCGACGCGGAGTTCGACCGGCACCCGCGCGCCGGACAGGGCCGCGGCGGCCGCCTCGCGGAAGGCGGTCCTGTCGGTGACCACACGCATCACTACGACGTGGCGGCCGACCGGTAACGGTCTTGCGGTTCAGGACCCCTCCGCGCGGTCCTGCCAGCGACCGATTCGCTTGGTGGAGATGTCCGTGCTGTCGGCGACCTCCTCGGGGTCGGCCGCCAGCAGGTCACCGACGGTGTCGATGCCCGCCGTCGACAGCCGCTCGGCGTATGCAGGGCCGATGCCGCTGACCTCCTCGACGGGGACGACCTCGTCGCCGCCGGTCGGCCCGGCGGCCTCGGCCGGCTCGGCGGCGCCGGTCCTCGGCGGCTCCTCGGTCATCGAGCCGGTCGAGGCGGCGGCGTCGGTGTCCGCGGCGGCGGCCTCCTCGTGGGCGTCGCCGTCGGTGCCCGCGGCGCCCTCGTTCGGCTTCCGCTCGACCGTCACGTCGGTCTCGCCGGTCGAGTCGGAACTCCCCAGCCCCAGGACCGTTCGGAGCAGTTCGAACACCATACGCGGAGTCAGCGGCGGGTCGTACTTAACGCCGGTGGCTGTCGCGGCTACAGCGCCGCCCGTAGCGCCCGATTCATCGCCTCGACGGGCGCCGACCGGCCGGTCCACAGCTCGAACGCCTCGACCCCCTGGAACAGCAGCATCCACGCCCCGTCGATGGTCGTGGCACCGGCCGCCGCCGCCTCCCGGAGTAGTCGCGTCTCCAGCGGCGTGTACACCGCATCCAGCACCGCGAGGTCGCCGTGGAGCGCCGCCGCGGGGACGGGCGTCTCGTCGGACTCCATGCCGACGCTGGTGGCGTTGACCAGCAGGTCGGCGTCCGCAAGCAGCTCCTCGAGGGCGTCGAGCCCGTGAGCATCGGCGCCCGATACCGCCTCGGCCAGCGCCTCGGCCCGCGGGACGGTCCGGTTGGCGATCCGGACATCGGCGCCGGCGTCGGCCAGTGCGAACGCCGCCGCCCGGCCCGCCCCGCCGGCGCCGACGACCACCGCCGTCCCCGACGGCGAGACGTCGTGGTGTTCGAACGCGCGCGTGACGCCCGCGGCGTCGGTGTTGTGGCCCGTCGGCTCGCCCGACAGGTCGACAGTGTTGACCGCGCCGATGCGCTCGGCCAGCGGGTCCGGCTCCACGAGCGGCAGCACCGACTCCTTGAACGGGATGGTGACGTTCAGTCCGTCGACGCCGAGCGCGCTCGCGCCGTCGACGGCCGGCCCGAGGGCGTCCTCCGCGGGCTCCAGCGTTACGTAGCGGGCGTCCATCTCCAGCGTCTCGTAGGCTGCCTCGTGCATCTGCGGCGACACGGAGTGCTCGACGGGGCTACCGATGAGACCGAAGACGTCCATACCGGGTGTGGTCCGGCCGCGGACATAACGTTCCCGACCGGCGGGGGTGTCGGCCGGCGCGGCGGGTGCCGACGGCCAGCGGCGTCGACCGGAAGTCGGCCGGCGTCGGAAGCTACAGGTCCCCCGGCGCCGACCTACCGGCATGTCCGACCGGGCCATCGACGACGTCGACAGGGCCATCCTGCACGCCCTGCAGGACGACGCACGGAACGCGTCGTCGGGGGACATCGCCGAGCGAACCGGCACCTCCGACAGCACCGTCCGCAAGCGCATCCGGGGGCTCGAGGACGACGGCATCATCAAGGGATACGGCGCCCGAGTCGACTACCAGAAGTCGGGGCATCCGCTACGGATGCTCCTGTTCTGCACCGCCTCGATTCCGGAGCGGGGCGACCGCGTCGAGGAGATCCTCGACATCGACGGGGTGGTGTCGGTCCAGGAGCTCGTCACCGGCGACCGGAACCTGCTGGTGACGGCCGTCGGAGAGTCCGACGAGGACATCACCCCCGTCGCACGGGAGCTGCTGGAGATGGGGCTGACCGTCGCCGACGAGGTGCTCGTCCGGAGCCACGAGACGACGCCGTTCGGCGGCTTCGACCCTTAGAACAGGACGCGGTCGACGTCGGCGGCGGTCGCCCGCCGGACGACCGCCCGGACCGGGTCGACCGAGCCGGCCAGGTTGTCCGAGTCGCCGTCGAGGACGACCAGCGCCGCCCGCCGGCCGGAGGCGACGACGCCGCAGTCGAGGCCGGCTATCTCGGCGCCAGCCGTCGTCGCCATCCGCAGGACCTCCCGGTCGGTCACGTCGAACCGGCGGGCGGTGTCGGCCATCTCCCGGAACATCGACGGCGGGTTCAACATCACGTTGTCGGTCCCGAGGGCGACGGTCGTGTGGTCGAGTAGCTCCCGGATCGGCGGCGTCCCCACCCCGAGGGTGGCGTTGGCCCGGGGACAGACCGCCACGGGGACCGACCGGTCGGCGAGCCGCCGGAGGTGGTCGGGGCCGGCGTGGACCATGTGGACGAGCAGGTCCGGCTCCAGCCCGAGAGCGGGGTCGATGTCCGAGGCGTCCGGCTCGCCGGCGTGGATGGCGAACGGTACGCCGGCCTCGCGGGCGGCGGCCCGCTCGTCGGCGAAGTCGTCGTCGTTGGCGCCGCTGGCACCGTAGCCGTCGGCGACCCCGAGAACGGCGGCGTCGCCGCTGCCGAAGATGAACGGGTCGACGCCGGTCGGCCCGGCGGCCTCCCGGAGCGCGCGGGCGCCTGCGACGCCGTTCTCGCGGAAGTCCAGACAGGAGACCGTCCCCGTGCGGCGCACGAACCGGAGCGTCCGGCGCATCGCCGTCACGAGCGTCGAGCGGTCGGCGGCCGCGAGCCGGCGGTGCTTCAGGCTGTCCGGCGGCGCCACCGCCTCCTCCAGGCCGAGTCCAGCGGCAGCCTCCTTGGCGACGGAGTCCCCGAGGTGCGTGTGGGCGTTGACGAACGCCGGCAGGACGATGTCCGTCGAGTCCGTCGCCGCCTCCTCGACGGCCCGTACACGGCCGTCGGCGACGACGACGCGGCCGCGGACCGGCTCGAACGTCTCTCCGGCGAGGATGGTCCCGGTCAGTTCTTCCATAGCAACGCGTCGTGAGGAACTGATTTCCTCGGAGACATAAAACGAACGACCCGGCACGGGTGCCCCCGGCCGAGCCGATCAGTCGGACCGGACCCGGAGACGGAACGGCAGCCGACCGGAATCCGGGGGCGGTCAGCCGGTCCGCCCGGCTCGCAGGCCGACGGGACATCCGCACGGTGTGTGAAACCATAACGTTCTCCCGATCCACGTCTCTGAACGAAACGGTAATTTGGATAGTTTCAATAATCGTTCCGTTCGTACCGATGATAGAGACGGCCGGTCGTCGCGGGCGGAGCGTCGTGTCGCCGCGACCGGCCGCAACTGGAGCGAACGATGACAGGAGACCACGAGACGAGGACGGTCGGAGGGCTTCCGACGCCGGGCGACGGCGGGTCGCGGCTGCCGGCGGCGCTGACGCGGGCGGTGTGGCTGCTGTGGGTCGTCAGCCTCGGCGTGTCGGCCGTCTGGCTCCGGCGCGGCGGCCCGCAGGTGTCGGCCGGGCCGGTCGCCGTCGACGGGCTGACGGTCCTGATGTGGACGGTCGTCGCCTTCTTCGGCGGCATCGTCCACAGCTACTCGCGGCGGTACATGGCCGGCGAACGGGACGCGAACGGCTTCTTCGGGCGCGTGTTCGCCTTCACGCTGATCGTGATGGTGCTCGTTGCGGCCGACGCCTTCCTCCTGTTTTGGGCCGCGTGGCTCGCGATGGGGCTCGTGATGGCCGGCCTGATCGGCCACGGCGACTGGCCGCAGGCGCAGGCGGCGGGCGCACTCGCCCGGCGGTACTTCCTCGCCAGCGGCGCGCTGCTGGCGGCCGGCCTCGTCGCCCTGTGGCGACACACCGGGGCGACGACGGTCTCGGGGGTCGGCGGTGCCGTCGGCTCCGACCCGTCGACGGTCGTGCTCGCGGCCGCCGGGACACTGCTGTTGGCGGCGATGACGCAGTCGGCGCTCGTCCCGTTCCACGGGTGGCTGCTGTCGTCGATGACGGCCCCGACGCCGGCCTCGGCGCTGATGCACGCCGGCTTCGTCAACGCCGGCGGGATACTGCTGGTCCGCTTCGCGCCGGTCGTGACGGTCGACACCCGCGTCATGCTCGCGATCGTGATCGTCGGCGCCGCCGGCGCGCTGACCGGGAAGCTGCTGAAGAGCGTCCGGACCGACGTCAAGGGCGCACTCGGCTGCTCGACGGTCGGGCAGATGGGCTTCATGATCATGCAGGCCGGACTGGGGTTCTTCGCGGCGGCCGTCACCCACTTCCTGCTGCACGGCTTTTACAAGGCCTACCAGTTCCTCGCCTCGGGCAGCCGGGTCGCCCACGAACACCCCGCGAAGTCCGACCCCGGGTCGACGGGCGTCGCCGGCGCCGCGGTCGGCGTCGCCACCGCAGTCGCAGGGGCCGGCCTGTTCGTCGTCCTCACCGGGAAAGGGTCGGGCAACGGCCTCCTGCTGGCGGGACTCGTCGGGCTGACCGTGCTGCACGCCGCTCGCGACGTGACGGCGCGGCCCTCGCTGCCCGGAACGGTCCGTTACGGCGCCGTCCCGCTGGTGGCGCTGCCGGCGGTCGCCGTCTACGGCGGCGTCTACCGGGCCGTCGAGGGGCTGCTCGTCGGCCTGCCGGCAGTCGGGACGACGGCGACGGAACCGACGGCCGTCCACGTTCTCGTCGCCGTCGCCTTCCTCGCGGCGTACCTCGTCGTCGAGATCGGCGTCCACCGGCGGAGCCGCCGGCTGTACGTGACGCTGCTGAACGCGGGCCGGCCGCCGTCCTGGACCACGCTGACCTCCACGGAGGAGTACGATGAGTACTGACGCCGCGCTGCAGGAGTGTATCGACGACGCGGCCGAGACCGTCGCGCCGGCCTGGCCGCTGCACTCGTTCGTGACGGTCAACCCGCTGTCGGGCTTCGAGGACCGGCCGTTCCACGAGGCCGTCGCGGACGCCGAAGATGTCCTCGGCGGGCGGGGCTATCCGACCGCCGACGTGTTCCGCCGCGCCTGGGAGCGCGGCCGCATCGACCCCGAGCGGCTCCGGACCGAGCTGGCGGCCCACGGCTACGAGGCCGACCCCGAGGCGTCGCTGGAGCGGCTGGCGGCCGGAGAGGAGGCAACGGACGACGGGACGACGGCGGCGGCGACGGCGACCGACCGGGTCGACGCCGTCCTGTCGAAGTGGCTGTCGGCCTTCCTCGACCAGGGACGGGCCGAATGGCCGATGCCGGGCCGCGAGCGGGGGTTCTACGACGCCTTCCGGGCCGTCGCCCGCCACGACGGCGAGATTCCCGACGCCGACGCCGTCGCCGAACTGCCGGACGACCCGCTGGAGGCGATCCGCGGGCAACTCGCCGACCGCCCCGTCGGCGAGTGGCCCGAGGTTCTCGAACGCCAACTGGCGGCGCTGCCCGGCTGGACCGGGCTCGTCAGACGCCGGGCCGACGACGGCGGCGCCTGGCAGTCGGCGTACCCCATCACGATGGCCGGCTACCTCGCGGCCCGGCTGGCGCTCGTCGACGCGTTCGACGCGCCCCTCATTCCGGAAGGCGCCGACACGGAGACGGAGACGGACGGCGTCCCGCCCGCGGAGGTGTGGCTGGACGCCTGGGAGGCGTCGTACCGTTCGCGGCTCGTCGACGCGCTGGAGACCGACGAGCCGACCCGAAACGACGGGCGCCCGGACGCCCAGCTGGTGTTCTGCATCGACACCCGCTCGGAGATCGTCCGCCGGCACCTCGAGGCCGCCGGCGACTACGAGACCCACGGCTACGCCGGCTTCTTCGGGATCCCGATGCGGCACGCCGGCTACGACTCGGACGTGACCGTCGACGCCTGCCCGCCGATCGTCGACGCACGGCACCGCATCGCCGACCGGCCGGCCGACGGGTCCGACGACGCGCGGACGGCCTACGACCGTCGGACGAGCGTCCTCGAGGCCGGGCGGGCGGCGGTGAAGCGGCTGAAGTCCAACGCCGCGACGGCGTTCAGCTTCGTCGAGAGCGCCGGCGCCGGCTACGGGGCCGCCCTCGCCGCCCGGACGCTGCTGCCCGGCCGCGTCCACGACCTCCTCGAGGCCGCCGACGAGCGGCGCCCCGACGTCCACGAGTTCTGCGAGCCGAGCGTCGATTACGACCCCGACGCGGTCCACGGGCTCCCCGAGGGGCTCACCCTCGAGGAGAAAATCGACTACGCCGCCTCGGCGTTCGAGCTCATGGGGTGGGAGGCGTTCGCCCGCGTGGTCGTCTTCGTCGGCCACGCCAGCCGGACGACGAACAACCCCTTCGACGCGAGTCTCGACTGCGGCGCCTGCGCCGGCAACCCCGGCGGCCCGAACGCCCGCGTGCTGGCGGCTATCTGCAACGACGAGGCCGTGCGGGCGGCGCTCCGGGAGCGGGGCATCGACGTCCCCGAGGACACCGTCTTCCTGGCGGGCGAGCACGACACCACCACCGACGAGGTGACGCTGTACGACGGCGACGTCCCGGAGAGCCACGCGGCCGACGTCGAACGGCTCCGGGACGACCTCGAGACCGCCCGCGCCGGCGCCGCCGCCGAGCGGGCCGGCGACATGGGTGCCGAGGGCGCGGGTGTTCGCGAAACCGAGCGCCGGGCGGCCGACTGGGCGGAGACGCGCCCGGAGTGGGGGCTGGCCGGCAACGCGGGCTTCGTGATCGGCCCGCGGGCGCTCACCGACGACCTCGACCTGGACGGCCGGGCGTTTCTCCACTCCTACGACCCGGCGACGGACCCCGACGGCGACGCCCTCGCGGCCATCGTCGCCGGCCCGATGGTCGTCACCCAGTGGATCAACGCCCAGTACTACTTCGCGACGGTCGACAACGCGGCCTACGGCAGCGGCTCGAAGGTGACGCAGAACCCCGTCGGCAACGTCGGCGTCTACCAGGGCAACGGCGGCGACCTGCAAACCGGGCTGCCGGCGCAGTCACTCGTCGGCGCCGACGGCGAGCCGTACCACCAGCCGCTCCGACTGTCGGTCGTCATCTACGCGCCCGTCGAGCGCGTGACCGAGGTACTGGCCGAGGCGGCCGTGACCGGCCTGCTGGACGGTGGCTGGCTCTCGCTGACGGTCGTCGACCCCGAGCGGGACGGCCGCGCGTTCGACTACGAGGGCGACCTCGAGTGGTCGGCGTGGTCGAGCCCGTCGGACCCGGCGACCGAGCGGGCGACCCCGCCGACGGCCGACGACGACTGATGTAGCGGCGCCGACCGTCGCGGCTTTACGCCGGCGGGTCCGAGCGGCGGTATGCTCGCCGTCGTCGTTTCCCGTGCCGACGTCGCCTCCGAACGCATCGGCGACCGCCTGCTGGAACTGGCCGACTGGACCGAACACGAGGACGGACGCCGCAGCGACGCGGCGGGCGGCGGCACGTACTACCGGACCGACGGCGCCGAACTGCGGACGTTCGACGACCTGCATCTCCGCCTCGACGGCGCCGCGGCGGCCTTCGACGACCCCGACCTGCTCGTCTTCGCCTCCCGGCACTCGGGGGAGACGGGGCCGCTGCTGACGGCCCACGCGACGGGCAACGTCGGGCCGGCGGAGTACGGCGGCGGCGATAGGTCCCTCGCCCGTGCCGCCCCGAACGCGCTGCGGGCCGTCCGGCGGGCCTTCGCCGACCACGCCCCGGACGGCTACGACGTCGGCATCGAGTGCACCCACCACGGCCCGAGCACCGTCGGCTGCCCGTCGCTGTTCGTCGAGCTGGGCAGCGGCGAGGACGAGTGGACCGACCCGGCGGGCGCCGAAGCGGTCGCCCGCTCGATTCTCGCGTTGCGGGAGACGGCGCCGACGCACTACCGGACGGTCGTCGGGTTCGGCGGCGGCCACTACGCACCCCGGTTCGATCGCGTGCTCGTCGAGACCGACTGGCGGGTCGGCCACGTCGCCGCCGACTGGGGGTTGGAGGCGATGGGCGACCCCCGCGAGTCGAAGGCGGTGGTCGGCAAGGCCTTCGCGATGAGCGGCACCGAGTTCGCCCTCGTCGACGGCGACCGGCCCGACCTCGTCGAGGTGATCGACGAGTTGGGCTTCGAGACCGTCTCCGAGACGTGGCTCCGGGAGACGACCGGCGTGCCGCTGGAGCTGGTCGGGGACGTCGAGTCCGCGCTCGCGGCCGTCGAGGCGGGGCTCCGTTTCGGCGCGCCAGCGGCGGGCTACGACGGCGAGTTCGCCGTCGCCGAGCTACCCGAGGAGCTGCTGTCGGCGGCGGTCGGCGTTGACCGCGAGGCGACCCGGAAGGCGGTCGACGGGCGGGCGCTGGCCTACGACACCGAGGAGGGCGGAACGGTCGTCGCTGGCCCGGTCGCACTGGCCGACGCCGACGACCGCCGCGACGTCGTCGCGGCACTGGCGGCGGTGCTGGAGTCGAAGTTCGACACGGTCGAGGTCCGCGACGACGAGGTCGTCGCCGTCCGAGAGGCGTTCGACCCCGACCTGGCGCGGGCGGCCGGCGTCGAGGAGGGCCCGGCGTTCGGCCGGCTCGCCGACGGCCACCCCGTCGAGGTCGACGGCGAGACGATCGCTCCCGGCGACGTCCGGAGCGCGCGCGAGCGTCGCTTCCCGCGCTGAGCCGCCCGGCTTTTTATATCGTCGTCTTTGGTTTATTCCTCGAGACGAACCGCAGCCCGGAACCGGCGCGAAATCGTCTGACGGGCGTCAGACATCTGGGAAAGATACTTTACTCGTGTGCGCTACAGCGGCACTTATAATGGACTCGATAATCGAGGATGCCATCGGCGAGACGGACGAAGACGGGGAGGCGCCGACCGGGGAGTCGGCACCGAGCGACGCCAGTGCGGACGTGAAGGGGTCGGGCACGATGACCGACGAGGAGCTGGCGGGCGTCGTGAAGGACCTACAGACGAACATCTCGGTGGTCGGCTGCGGCGGCGCCGGCGGCAACACCATCACCCGGATGTCCGAGGCCGGCATCCACGGAGCGAAGCTGGTCGCCGCCAACACCGACGCCCAGCACCTCGCCAACGAGGTCGAGGCCGACACGAAGATCCTCATCGGCCGCCAGCGGACCGGCGGCCGCGGCGCCGGCTCCGTCCCGAAGATCGGCGAGGAGGCCGCCCAGGAGAACCTCGACGACATCTCCGGGGAGATCGACGACTCCGACATGGTGTTCATCACCGCCGGCCTCGGCGGCGGCACCGGCACCGGCTCGGCGCCGGTCGTCGCACAGGCCGCTCAGGACGCCGGCGCGCTGACCATCGCCATCGTCACCATCCCGTTCACCGCGGAGGGCGAGCGGCGCCGGGCCAACGCCGACGCCGGCCTCGAGCGGCTGCGTGCGGTCGCCGACACCGTCATCGTCATCCCGAACGACCGGCTGCTGGACTACGCGCCCAACATGCCGCTACAGGACGCCTTCAAGATCTGCGACCGCGTCCTGATGCGATCCGTCAAGGGCATGACCGAACTCATCACCAAACCCGGGCTGGTCAACGTCGACTTCGCCGACGTGAAGACCATCATGGAAAACGGCGGCGTCGCCATGATCGGCCTCGGGGAGTCCGATTCGGAGAACAAAGCCCAAGACTCCATCCGGTCGGCGCTGCGGTCGCCGTTGCTCGACGTCGAGTTCGACGGCGCCTCCAGCGCCCTGGTCAACGTCGTCGGCGGCCCGGACATGTCCATCGACGAGGCCGAAGGCGTCGTCGAGGAGATCTACGACCGCATCGACCCCGACGCCCGCATCATCTGGGGCGCCTCCGTCGACAAGGAGTTCGACGGCAAGATGGAAACGATGATCGTCGTCACCGGCGTCGACAGCCCCCAGATCTACGGCAAGAGCGAGGCCGAACGCGAGCGGGCCGCCGCGGCCGACGGCGGCGACATCGACTACGTCGAGTAACGCGGCCATTTCGGCTCCATCTCACTCCTCCCGCCGGGGCGTTCCGGCCGGCCGATCGGAACCCGCCGTTTTCTCGTCCTCTACGAGTCCGGGCGACTCACCGCCGGGAGCCAACCAACAGGTAAAAAACCCCCGGGCGGGAATTCGAGCACATGAACACGCCGAAAGACCTGACGTCCTACGTCCGCGTGCTGAAGCTGGCGAGCACGCCCTCGTGGGACGAGTTCTCGAAGGTTTCGACCATCGCGGGGCTCGGCATCCTGCTGGTCGGTCTTCTCGGGTTCAGCATCTTCGCCGTGATGTCATTCGTGCCGGGGGGGCCGTAGCGGATGTCGGTCTTCGCGGTCAAGACGACGGCGAGCCAGGAACAGACCGTCGCGGACATGATCATCACCCGCGAGGAAGATGACATCCACGCGGCACTGGCGCCGGACTCGCTGACCAGCTACGTGATGGTCGAGGCCGACGGGACCGCCGCCATCGAGCGGGCGCTGGAGGACATCCCCCACGCCCGCAGCCTCGTCCCCGGCGAGTCCTCTCTCGCCGAGGTCGAGCACTTCCTCAGCCCCAAGCCGGACGTCGAGGGCATCGCCGAAGGCGACATCGTCGAGCTCATCGCCGGGCCGTTCAAAGGCGAGAAGGCCCAGGTCCAGCGCATCGACGAGGGCAAGGACCAGGTCACCGTCGAGCTGTACGAGGCGACCGTCCCCATCCCCGTGACGGTCCGCGGCGACCAGATTCGGGTGCTGGACAGTGAGGAGCGCTGAAAGCGCTCCTCAGGCAGTTCGAGCGGGCCGCAGGCCCGCGAGAATATTCCGAAGAGCGCTAAACGCTCTTCGGCGTCTCGTTCGTTCGCTTCGCTCACTCACGAGACCAGTGAGGAGCGGTGAGCGAAGCGAACCGTTCCTCTGAGTAGTCGAGCGGGGAGCGGTAGCGACCCGCGAGACAGTGAGGAGCGCTGAAAGCGCTCCTCGGGCAGTTCGAGCGGGCCGCAGGCCCGCGAGAATACTCCGAAGAGCGCTCCGTGCTACCCACCTGACCCGTCGAACGACGCCGGGTCGACGTCGTCCAGTCGCTCGGCGACCGCCTCGACGTCGACGGCTGCCTCGACGGCCTCGACGACCGACTCCCGCTCGCGGACGTCGTCGGCGTCCGCGTCGTAGGCGCGCATGTACTCGACCCGAGAGTGTTCCTCGAAGGCGTGCCGGATGGCGAAGTAGCCGTCCGGGAGTACCGTCTCGCAGACCGCACACCGGTGTTCGTGCTCGTCGGCCTGGTGTGCCAGCAGCTTCTCGGCGCCCCCGGCGCCGTAATCACACCCCTCGATCGCGCAGGCCCACATGCCGAAAGCGTGTGCGGGCGGCGGCTTAGCTCTGCCGCTGCGACTCGGGGCCGTGTTTACTCACGAGAGAGCCGGCCGGTCAGTCGGCGTCGGGTGGGGGACGGGGCCGACCGCTCGCGCAGCAAGACCGAGCGAGCGGGAGGAAGCGTTCGGAATCGCTGCCGCCATCGCCGAAATACGCTATTTCCTCCTGATTAGATGCTACCGGGCTCGGAACCGGAACGGCTAACTGGTACGGTCGGCAGCCGGGCCCCATGGACGAGGCAGACGGCGAGTTCCGCGTCGACACCCACATGAAAGTGCTCGACGAGACGGTCGTCGAGCGGGCCAAGGCCCGCGGCCTCGACGCCGTCGTATATGCGCCGCACTTCACCCGGTTACCGGACGTCCGGGCCCGTGCCGAGCGGTTCTCCGACGACGAGTTGCTCGTCGTGCCCGCACGGGAGGTGTTCACCGGCGACTGGCGGCACCGCAAGCACGTCCTCGCCGTCGGGCTCACCGACCCCGTGCCGGACTTCATCACGCTGGAGGCCGCGATGGCGGAGTTCGACCGCCAGAATGCGGCCGTCCTCGCGCCGCACCCCGAGTTCGCGACGGTGAGTCTCGCGGCCCACGACCTGCGGGCTCATCGGGACCGGATACACGGCCTCGAGGTGTATAACCCCAAGCACTTCGACGGTCACAACGACCGGGCCCGCGAGCTGGCCCGCGAGTTCGACCTGCCGGCGTTCGGCTCCTCGTACGCCCACCTGCCCGGGACCATCGGGGAGGTCTGGACGGCCTTCGAGGAGCCGCTGGAGACGGCCTCGGAGCTGGCGGCGGCGCTGCGGTCTGACGCTCCCCGGCGTGTCTGCCGCCGAGACGGCGCCGACCACCAGCTGCGGTGTGCCGCGGAGTTCGGCCACCTCTTCTACGAGAACACCTGGGGGAAGGTCGACCGCCTGTTCCTCTCGGGCACCGAGCCGACCCACCCCACCCACATCGCCTACGACGGCACCTTCGATGATGTGGCCGTCTACTGATACCGACTGCCGCGAGTCAGCACCAGGATGACCGCCCGACCGCGAGCAGGCGTCTCGGCGAGCGGTTAGGTGGTCACTACAAGGCTCCGAAGCGGGACGCCTCAGGTTCCGCAATCGGCCCCAGATTTTTTTACGTGGTGGCTAACACTCTACAGGCAAGCATGAGACAGTCGGTCGGTCATTGGGAAACGTCCGTATCCCGGCCGAGCGACCGCGAACCGGAGCATGAACGGTCGCCACGCCCGGCGCTTTCGATGGAGGGATATCATGAGTGACGGTTCGGGCGCCGACAGCATCGTCCCGCGCTTCGACTCGGCGTTCGGACGTGCGGGGCTCCACGTCCGAGACCCCATCGAGGACGTCCGGACGCAGCTGTTCACCGACGGTCCGGTCGACCCGACGCCCGCCTCGACAGGGGGCTTCGTCTACCCCGTCGACAGCGCCGTCGAGGTGACGGCGACGCGGCTCCGGACGCCGTTTCTGCTGAACATCTGGGTCCGGGACCTCGATGGGAACGTCGTCGCGGAGTGTGACCCGAAGGAGGGGAGAACGGAGATTCCAGCGGGGAGCTACACGCTGGAGTTTAACAGCCTCCCGATGAAACTGTACGCTCGGGTTGACGGCGGCTTTCACGTTATCCCGGGCGAGGAGTCGGTCGACCTGCTCTTCGGCCCCGACACCAAAATCCGCGTCGGCGCGCGGTCGTTTCACTCCCAGCCCGGCCGGACGCTGATGACCACGAGCGACCCGCGCGACCTGATGGATGCCGTCTCGTTGTTCGGGAACGCGATAAAGACGTGGTCGGCCGAACGGACGTTCCCGACGCTTCGAGGCCATCCCCCGTTACTCGAGCTGACCGACGAACCCGCCCTGCCGGGCGGCGCCACACCGCCGGACAACGGGATTCGGCTCACGGTGCCGGCGGCCCACGAGTGGCTCTATCCGGCCGTCCCGCTCGCGTACTGGCTCGGCGCGACCGTCGAGCCCGGCGAGCCGGCGCTGCCGGGACGTCCTGCAGTTCACGTTCCAGTTCGACTGTGCGGTTCGGCAGTTCTACGACGTCGAACTGGACATCGAGCGGCGCATCGAGGATGCCGGGCTCTCGCTGGACCTCGACCGCCTGGCCGAGGCGTCGCTGGCCGACAGAACGCGGGCCTACCTCGAGTTGGACGAATCGTTCGAGAGTCTCGAGGAGAAAATCGGCCGACCGGACTGGCGGCTCACCGCCGATGTGGAAGCGGAGCCGCGACGAGCGACGACGACGCCGTTCCTCGCCCGCGACCTCGCCGTCGTTCGGTGCCCATCGGAATCAGTCATCGCAAATGCGACACGGGAAGCGACGAAGCAAAACGTCTTCACTCGGTCGAAATCGGCAGGAGACTCGATATCGGAGGCAGGGGCGGCTGACAGCGCGCTCACGCGGTCTTCGTCGTCCTCGGAACCAGTTACGGATGATGTGAGTCGCGAGCGCGTTCTCGACCTACCGGAGGCCGAGAGCATGTCTCAGGCGTGGGTCGGCGACGGCTTCGCGGTCGGTGCCGCGAAGGCGACCACGAACTCCTACCTCCAGCGGCTCGAAAAACGCGCCGAGGGCGACTCCCGCATCAGCATCGACGTCGTCGTCAATGACGCAGAGATGGCCGAGGAGGCCGACGTGTCGGATATCTACGGCACGCGGGACCACCTGGATTTCGACATCAGCCTCCAGCGAAAACTTACCACCGCCGAACTCGCCGAGGTGTTCGAGCGCGACACCGACTTCGTCCACTACATCGGCCACGTCGACCCGGAGGGGTTCGACTGTGCGGACGGCCACCTCGATGCGGGTCAAATCGGCGATGTCGGCGCGGACGCGTTCGTCCTCAACGCCTGCTCCTCGTACGAACAGGGCCAGCGGCTAGTCAGTAACGGTGCCATTGCAGGGGTCGTCACCCTGAAGGACGTTATCAGTTCGATGGCGACGAAGATCGGTCGGACCATCGCCCGGCTACTCAACTACGGGTTCCCGGTCGGAGCTGCGACGAATCTCATCCAGGACACGATGTTCTCGGGCGAACACTACGCGGTCGTCGGGGACTCGAACGCGGCAGTAGCGCAGACCACGGGCGGGACACCCGAGGTTTTGAAAGTCAGAGGACATGATGATGAGAAACTCGAACTCACCGTCGAGACGTTTGCCAGCTGGAACTACGGCGCGGGATCGATGCTTACGCCGTATCTCGACGGCGTCAATCGCCGGTTTATTGTTCCTGGCAAGTTCGGTCCATGGATTAGTGACGAAACAGTTCTTTCAAACTATATCGATTACAAGCAGATGCCGATAATTGCAGCAGGAGAGTTCTATTGGCCCAGAGATGTTTCGGTAGCCGAAATCTGCGAAGCTCTCCAGAACTGAGTTCATACCCTGGCTGAGCGTCGTGCGCTCAGCGGTACGTCTAAATATTTCGTAGTGTTACGGACCCGCCGCGCCACGACCCGCCACCGCACTTCCAGCCTGCGACAGCAACAGCAGCATCGTGAACATGACGCCGGTCATCTTGGGGTGCTCTGCCAACCACGCAACAGCTTTGTTGTCGTCGGACATGACAACCTGACACAGGTGGGCACGGTAATTAAAATTATCCTAAGATTTAAGAGGTGTTACCAGACCGCTAATATCAGGATGATCGCCTTAGAGCTGCTGATAGTGCTCAAAACGGCATTGAACGCCCGCAAGACGCGCGGCAGACATTATGACCCCTCTAATGGGCCGTATATCCGGTGTAGGCGCGACGTATCATCTTGTAGCTGAAACCCCGGACTGTACCGGGGAGCCGCGGGCGACTTGAACGCGGCCGCGATGGCCGGCGGAAAGTTGAGCGGGCTACCGTCGTAGGGGAAAGATAATAGACACGCGACGGGCGGAGGCGGGGCGGTCGTGAGCTAGACGCGCGGGACATTCGCGGCGCTGTCGAAACGGTTCGACGCCGCGGCGCTCAGGACGGTGCAGTTCCTCGCCAGTTCGCTATCCATTCTCGTGGAGTTCGTCCGCTACTCGGAGGCGACCGCGGGGGAGCCGCGAGCGAAGCGACCCGTGAGCCACGGCCCGCGAGCGGGAGGGGGCGTTCGGACGGGTCGTCATCGCCGTCGAGGCACGCTACTTCCTCGTAACCGGGCCGCACGGCGGTCGCGGGAATGCCCGTATCCTGAGGTTTATACTATCCGGATATGTAACTCGTCGTAAAGTAATGCCACGACATCACGCTTGTCCCCGACCAGCGACGGTCAGGCACACGGACCTCGGCCGGACTCCGTCGAACCGATGAGCGAGGACCGTTCGACAACTCCACCGGCGTCCCCCACGACCGAGAACGACTCGTCGCCGACGCTCGTCGAGCGTTACTCCAGACTCGCCGACCGGTTCGTCCACGGCGTCGAACTGGCCGCGGCCTCGGTGTTCGCGCTGCTGTTCGCCATCGGCGTCGTCGACCTGTCGCTCCAGATCGTCCTCGCGATCCGAAGCGGGGCGATAACGGACCCGAACACCGTCGTCGGGTTCATCGACACCGGGCTCCTGTTGCTCATCATCATCGAGGTCTATCAGACCGTGCTGGCGTACGTCAGGGAAAGCGAGACCCGCCGCATCGTCCGGCTCATCATCTACACCGGCGTCATCGCGATGGTCCGGAAGGCCATCATCTTCCGGACCAGCGAGTACTCGACCGAACTCGATGCCCTCTACGCGGCCGTCTCCTACGCGATGATCATCTTCGGGCTGGTCGCGCTGCTGTTCGCCGAGCGGGTCTACGGGCAGAACACCCCCGGCCAGGAGATCTGACCGAGATACGAGCCGTCGGCCGCCGACGGGCGTCGAACGGGGTTTTTCAGTTCGGCACGTCCCTCGACCGACGTCACTCGACGGTATCGAGGACCTCGAGCAGCCGCCGCTCGGTCTCGCGGTCGGGGCCGTTCTCGCGGCCGGTCCGGTCGGAGCGGCGGTGGTCGGCGACCGTCGCCGACAGTGCCGTCTCGTGGGCCCTCGGCTCCCACCCCAGCGCCCGCAGCTTCGCCGTCGACAGCAGGTGCGGCGGGTCCCGGTACAGCGGGAACTCCTCGGCGGAGCAGCCGACGGCGCCCAGCTCCCGCTCGCTGGCGAACACCGGCTCGACGGTCGTCTCGCAGGCGTCGGCCAGCAGTTCGACCCACTCGCCGAGCGTCGGCGCGTGGCCGTCGCCGACGTTGTACGCCTCGCCCGGTCGGCCCGCCTCGGCGACCGTCCGGATGGCGGCGGCGACGTCTTCGACGTAGACGAGGTGCCAGAGGTTCGTCCCGTCGCCCGGGACGACGACGCGGTCGTGGCTCTCGACGCGGTCGATCCAGTAGTCGAACCGCTCGGTGTAGTCGTGCGGCCCGTAGACGACCGGCGGCCGAATCGACATCGCGTTCACGCCGCGGTCGGCGGCGGCGAACACCGCCCGGTCGCCCTCGGCCTTCCGCGGGCCGTACGTCTCCGGGGAGTCGTCGACGGCCTGCTCGGCCGAGCAGTCACACAGCGGCGTCCCGTCCTCCCGCTTGGGAATCCGCTCGACGCCGTAGGCCGCCCCCGAAGAGACGTACACGTAGGCGTCGACGTCGGCGAAGACGTCCGTCGCGGTGTGGACGTCCCGTGGCTCGTAGGCGACGCAGTCGACGACGACGTCGGGGTCGACCGCCAGCGCCGCCCGCCGGAGGTCCGCCTCGACGGTCCGGTCGCCCTCGCGGTGGTCGACGCCGTCGTCGTCGGCGAAGGGGTCGTCGTGGCTGCCGCGGTTGAATATCGTCACGTCGTAGCCGGCCTCGCGGAACTCCGCGACCGTGTGGCGGCCGATGAACCGCGTGCCGCCGACGACGAAGGCGTGGTCGGACATACCCGTCGGTGGAACGGTGCGGCGAAAAAAGGTGTGGACCGCGGCCGTTTACAGCTCGGTGCTGGCGCCGACGACGTAGACCGTCGCGGTGCCGGCGACCTCGGCGGTGAGCGCCTCGCCGTCGATGGTGACGGTCGCCTCCGCCGGCCCGAAGGTGTAATCGCCGGACTCACCGACGCCCTCGGGGGCCTCGGCGAAGTACTTCCGGGTGACGGTGCTGTCACCCGAAACCTCGCTCGGCGTGACGGAACCGAGACCGACGACGCCGTCGTCGACGCTTTCGGCGTCGCCGAAGTCGGTGTCGACGGTCCAGCCGTCCGGAATCTCGTCGGTGATGGCGACCTCGTCGTCGGACTCGACGTCGCCGCCGAGTTCCGAGACGGTGATCTCGACGCGGTTGGTCTGGCCGCCGGTGAACACCGTGGCGTCGTCGTCCCGCGACCCGTCGGCGGTGAGGGTCGCGCCGGGGCCGGAGCCGATGTCGTCGACGTCCCAGTCGCGCGTCCGGCCGTACTCGCGGGTCGTCTCGCCGGTGTCGCGGACCTGCGTGAACCCCAGCGCCGACGTGAGCATGATGTTGCCCAGGAACGTGACGGTGTAGTTCTGCAGGCCGAACGGGTGGAGGTTCGCCTGCGTCGCCGGCGGCAGCAGCGAGGAGATGTAGTGGATTCCGGTGTCGGTCGTCCCGTCGGGCGTGACCGACGCGGCCGCCACCCGACCGTTCGTCCGGGCGGCGACGGAGGCGGCGCTGTCGCCGGACGCCGCCGCGAGGGCGCTCTCGTCGAGGAGGTCCATCGGCGCCGAGCCGTCGACCTGGTAGCCGAGCGGCTGGACCTTCCACAGCTGGTTTTGGATCTCTCGGACGCTGTCGTCGAACAGCGGGTGATCGAGGTTCTTCGACGTGAACCGCGCCACGTCGAGGGTCTGCCGCTCGATGTTGTCCTCGCGGCTGATGGCCGACCCGTCGACCAGCTCGTTGTCCATCTCCGAGAGGACGTACGTTCCCGTGTCGGTGACGACGAGGTTGCCGCCCGCGTCGACGAAGTCGTCGAGCGCGCCGACGTACCCGGCGTCGGTGGCGCCGCCGGTGACGCCGGCCTTCTGGTTGTCGGTGACGCCCTCCGAGATGCGCTCGGTCGGCGAGACGTAGTCGTGGACGAGGACGGCGTGGTCGTAGTTGGAGAGAGCGCCGGCCTTCACGTCGTCGACGGTGACGGCGTCGACGCTGCCGTTCTCGATGAAGTTCCGCAGGTTGCCGCGCTTCTCGGCGCTCTCGTAGTCCCGGAAGAACTCGAACGGCGTCACGTCGTAGCCGGCCTGCTCGTAGCCCTCGCCGTCCCAGGCCTGCGCCGGATCGGGGCTACCCTGGGCGGCCAGTGTCCACCGCTGCATCTCGACGACCTGGCTCGCGTCGTCGTAGCTGTCCGCCCGGAGCGTCCAGGTGCCGGGCTGGGGCTCGGAGACGGTGAACTCCGGCAGCCCGCAGCACTTGCCACCGACGCGCTCCTCGGTGACGCCCTCGAAGGAGCGGACGACCTCGCCGTCCGGCGAGACGAGTTCGAGGTCGGCGAGGACCGCCTGGCCGTGGAGGTGGACGCCCATGCTGTGGAGGTCGGTCCGCTCGACGTCGAAGCTGTACGCCGTCTCCTCGGCAGTCAATTCCGTCGACTCCTCGGTCTCGTAGAACTCGGTCCCGTCGTCGATGTCGAGCTGGTCGTCGGTCCGCCGCAGGGCGTCGTCGCCGCTGCCGACCGCGCCCGTCGTGACGTAGGCGACGGCGTCGCCGCCGGTCTCGGTGCGGGTAAAGAAGTTCTCCGAGGTGTTCGGCGTGTCGGTGTTGTTGACCGCGAAGTCGACGATGGTCCGGATGGTCGCCCGGTAGCCCGTCACCTCCCGCTCGAACAGCTCGGGGTTGTAGACGTTCCCACCGGTGATGTGGTTGAACGACATCTCGAAGTCCAGCGTCGTCATGTCCAACCCGACCGGCTCGGGGTGGGCCATCCAGTCGAGAAACGCGCCGGAGACGGTGTAACCGATGGTGTCGTAGATGGTCGCGTAGTCGAAGGCGCTCTCGGGGACGACGCCGAACAGCAGCGGGTCGAACTGCTGGTCGCCGACCAGCTCCGTGCGGGCCTGGCCGACCGTCTCCCAGGTGTCCAGCGCCTCCGCGAGGGTCTCGTCGATGTTGAGACACATCTCGTACACCTCGTGGAGCTCGCGGGTGTTGAACTGGTCCTGGCTGATCAGCCCCAGCACGAAGTTGTTGAACACGGGGCCACCGTGGAGGTCGGCGCCGTAGTTGAGGTTCTCGTACGTCGAGAAGTAATCGACGAGCGCCTTCGCGTCCGGTACCTTCTCGTTGACGAACGACGGCTCATCGCCGTCGTAGTTGGCCGGTGCCGCTGGGTAGTGCGTCGGCGTGATGTAGCCGACCGCCGGATACTGGCGGTTGGTGTCGTACACCTCCGCGTTGCCCCGCTCGTACAGTGTCGCCGCGGGCACCCGGGGACCGAAGCCGCCCGGACCGCCGGTCTGCCAGCCGGAGTCGTACTGCGGGTTCCGGACCGCCCAGCCGTCGGGGTTGGTGAAGCCGATGACGACCACCACGTCGTCCAGCAGGGGCTCGAGCTTCGTGTCGCTGCCGGCGACGTCCGGCTCCGAGGAGCGGGCGGTGTTCTCCAGCACCCGGGCACCGGTCTCCCGGCTGGCCATCTCCAGGCCGTGCAGCGAACAGGAGAAAAACACCTTCTCCTTGTCCTCGAAGTCGGTCTCGGAATCGAAGTTCGTCAGCTCGACGACGTACATCCCTTTGGGGTCGGGTCGGGCCGTCGCGTTGTTGTAGTGGCCCGGCGACTTGCCAACGTTCTTGACCTTGATGCGGCTCGGGTAGCGGTCCTCGAGTTCGGCGAGGCCGTCTTTTAGCTGCTCGAAGCCGATGTAATCGACCGACCGCCGCGGCTCGGGGAAGACCCCCAGCGGGTAGTAGCCGATGCGCCAGAACGGATTCGAGCCCGGCGAGAACTGGAAGGTACTCGCCTCCGGCAGATCGGCGACCTGCTGGGCCTCCGCCGTCGTCAACTGGGCGTAGGCCGCCGTCGTCGGTGTCGTCGTTGTGTGAATCGACTCGCCGACGTCCAGCGCCTCGAACGCTTGCAGGCCGGTCTCGCCGGAGAACTCGACGAGCGTCGGGACGGCGTAGTCCTCGGGAGTGTGGTTCAGTACGTACTGGTACTCGGCCGCGAACGCCTCGTCGTCGGCACTGGCTGTCGCGTTGCCCGGCATCGACAGTGCCGCGCCGGCTGCGGCCGACAGCTGGAAGAACCGTCGTCGCGAGATCGAAGCGTCGTCGAACCTGTCATCGTCGCTCATAGGTGTGGCTCACACTTCCGGGTCCCCCGGGTGGGTTACAAAAGGTTCTGACAAATGCGTCCAAACGATGGGGAGAATTTTCCGGGAACTCCTCGCTGTTTTTAAACGGCCCCCGTCGCCGTCACGTCTCCGTCGACGCGCCGGCGACGTAGACCGTCTCGGTGCCGGCTATCTGGTCGGTGAGCGTCTCGCCTTCGACCGTCGCCTCGGCGACGGCGGGCCCGAAGGTGTAGCTGCCGGACTCACCGACGCCCTCGGGGGCCTCGGCGAAGTACTGCCGGGTGACCGAGTCGTCCGAGACCTCGCTCGGCGTGACGGAACTGAGGGTGACCGTGGTGCCGTCAACGCTCTCGACGTCGCCGTACCGCTCGTCGACGGACCAGCCGTCCGGAATCTCGTCGGTGACGGTCACCTCGGTTCCGGCGGAGACGTCGCCCTCGATGGAATCGACGGTGATCTCGACGCGGTTGGTCTGACCGCCGGTGAACACCGAGGCGTCGTCGTCCCGGGAGCCGTCGACCGAGAATTCGGGTGCCGGCGGGTCGACCGGCTCGACGCCCTCGAGGTTCCACTCGTCGCCGCGGGCGAACGTCCGGACCTCGTCGCCGGTGTCGCGAACCTGCTGGAAGCCCAGCGCCGACGTCATGATGAGGTTCCCGAAGAACGTCACCGTGTAGTCCTGCAGGCCGAAGGCGTGGACGTTGCTCTGGGTCGGCCGCGGCAGCAGCGAGCCGACCAGGTGGACGCCCCGCCCGGTGCCGCTGCCGTCGGTGACGGAGGCGGCGACGACACCCTCGCGATTGGAGCCGGCGACCGTGGCGACGCTGTCGCCGGCGGCCTCCGCTAGGCTCGTCTCGTCGACCGAGAACATCGGCGCCTGGCCGGCGGCGCCGTTGAATGCCTGGTAGCCGAGCGGCGCCGTCTTCCACAGCTGGTTCTGGATCGGCCGACCGTCCGTCAGCAGCGGGTGGTCGAGGTTCTTCGAGGTGAACCGCGCCACCTCGTAGCTGGAGGCGGAGCCGACGGCGCTCCCGTCGATCCGCGACCCGTCAACGAGGCCGTTCTCCAGCTCCGGCACCAGGTTCAGGCCGGCGTCGGTCAACACAAGGTTGCCGCCCGCGTCGACGAACGCGTCGAGAGCGTCGGTGTAGCCGTCCGTCGTGAACCCCTCGGCGGGGTGGTCCTCGCCGCGGTAGCCGTACTCGCCGTTGCCCGGCTGGCCGTCGCCGTTGGCGCCGTAGTCGTGGATGACGACGGCGTGGTCGTACCCCGACAGCGCGCCGTTCGCCACCTCCTCGACGGTGACCGGCTCGACGGTGCCGCCGTCCTCGATGAACCCCTCGTAGTCCTCGAAGAACCGGAAGGGCGTCACCTCGTAGTCGCGCTGCTCGTAGCCGAACACGTCCCGGGGGTCGGGGTTCGGCGACGGCGACGACAGCGTCCAGACGACGATCTCCCCCCGCTTGGCCCCCTCGAGGCGGTTGGTCAGCCGGAACGTCCAGCTGCCGGCCGCCGGCTCGGAGACGGTGAACGGCGGGACGCCGCCCTCCTTGCCGCCGAGGCGGTCCTCTTCGGCGTGGACGCCGTCGTACGACGCGACGACCTCGCCGTCGGGATTCACTAGCTCGGCGTCGGCCGCGATGCTGTCGATCTGCACGTCGACGCCCATGCTGTGGAGCCCCTCCTCGACCTCGACGGTCGTCTCGGCCGCGTCGGCGACGGTGACCTCCTCGGTCGTCCGCGACAGCTCCGTCGTCACCCCGCCGCCGGAGTCGCTGTCGCTGCTCACCTGTTTGACCTCCGCGGACTGGACGCTCACGTCGATCTCGTAGGCAGCCGCCGCGTTCGCGTACGTCTCGATGACGACGGTGTACTCGGCGTCCGGTTCCGCGGGCGCCTGGACGGACTCGCCGCCGGCGGCCGGGTTGAAGTTCGTCGACGCGGCGACCTGGTTGCCCTCGGAGTCCAGCAGGTACAGCTCGTTGTCCTGGGTGCTGTTGGCGTTCCAGGAGGCCGTCGCCTCGACCCGGTCGGCCTCGGCGACCGTGGTGAAGGAGTGTTCCTGCCGGGTCCGCGTCGCCGGTGTCCCCGGCCCGAGGACGCCGGTGTAACTCTCGCCTTGGACCTCGTTGAAGACGATTTCGGTGTTGCCCTCGGCGTCGAAGACGAGGTCGTCGCTGGAGACGCGGAGGGCGTCCTCGTCGCTGCCGACCGCGCCCGTCGTGACGTAGGCGACGGACTCGCCGTCGGTCTGCGTCTCGGTCGCGAACTCGTCGTCGGTGTTCGGCGTATCGGTATTGTTGACCGCGAAGGCGGTGATGGTCCGGATGACGACGCGGTAGCCGTCCGTCTCGATGCGGAACAGCTCGGGGTTGTAGACGTTCCCGCCGGTGATGTGGTTGTACGACATCTCGAAGTCCAGCGTCGTCAGCCCCAGCCCGACCGGTTCGGGGTGGGCCATCCAGTCGAGAAACGCCCCCGACACCGTGTAGTCGATGGTGTCGTAGATGGTCGCGTAGTCGAACCCCTCGGTCGGCACGAAGCCGATGTTACCGGGACCGGGCGTGAACCCGCCCAGCAGCTCCTTGTTGAGGTCGCCGGCGGTCGTCCAGATCTCCAGGGCCTCCTCCAGCACCGCGTCGATGTTGAGACACATCTCGTACACCTCGTGGAGCTGGCGGGTGTCGAACTGGTTCTGACTGACCAGCCCCAGTACGAAGTTGTTGAACGACGGCCCGCCGTGGAGGTCCGCCCCGTAGTTGAGGTTCTCGTAGGTCGAGAAGTAGTCAACGAGCGCCTTCGCGTCCGGCACCTTCTCGGTGACGAACGACGGCGTCTCCTCCTCGTTGCTCTTGGGGTCGTTCGGCTGGGCCGGGAAGTGGCTCGGGGTGAGGTACCCCTCGATGGGGTACTGGCGGTTGGTGTCGTACACCTCGGCGTTGCCCCGCTCGTACAGCGGCGCCCCCGGGACGCCGCCCGGGCCAAACAGCTGCCAGCCGGACTCGTACTGCGGGTTGCGCGCCACCCAGCCGTCGGGGTTGGTGAACCCCATGATGACGACGACGTCGTCGAGGTACGGCTCGACTTTCTCCTCGCCCTCGAGAACGTCCTTCTCCGAGGAGCGGGCGACGTTTTCCAGCACCCGGGCACCGGTCTCCCGGCTGGCCATCTCCAGGCCGTGCAACGAACAGGAGAAGAACACCTTCTCCTTGTCCTCGAAGTCGGTCTCGGAGTCGAAGTTCGTCAGCTCGACGACGTACATTCCCTTGGGGTCGGGGCGAGCGGTGGCGTCGTTGAAGTGGCCGGGCGACTTCCCGACGTTCTTGACGCGGATGCGGTCGGGGTACCGCTGTTCGAGCACCCCGAGGCCGTCCTTCAGCTGTTCGAAGCCGATGTAGTCGACCGACCGCCGCGGCTCGGGGAAGATACCGAGCGGGTAGTAGCCGATGCGCCAGAACGGGTTCGACCCCGGCGAGAACTGGAAGGTGCTGGCCTCCGGCAGGTCCGCGACCTGCTGGGCCTCGGCGGTCGTCAACTGGGCGTACGCCGCCGTCGTCGGCGTCATCGTCGTGTGGAGTTCCTGGCCGACCGACAGCGACTCGAAGGCGTCGAGTCCGGACTCCTCGGAGAACTCGACGAGCGTCGGAACGGCGTGGTCGGCCGGGGTGTGGTTCAGTACGTACCGATACTCCGTCGTGAACGCCTCGTCGTCGGCACTGGCGGTCGCGTTGCCCGGCATCGCGAGCGCCGCGCCGGTCGCCGCCGACAGCCTGAAGAACTGCCGGCGGGAGACGGGCGAGTCGGCGAATCTGTCCTTGTCACTCATGTGAATCTGCCACGTGGTAGTTGCTGACAGTACCCGGGAAAAGCTTCTGACAAACCCGTCCAAACGTTCCCACCGCCGATGCGGCGGCTGAAAAGAACTCCCGGCTATACCCGGAAAGGGGGTCCATGCGACGCGGACGCACCGGTGCGCCGGTCGGCGGCCGTACGTGCGTCGGGCGGGAACTCGAACGGGGCCGACCGCTCGCGGAGCGAGGCCGAGCGAGCGCAGCGAGGGAGGCCTCGAGGCGGAGCGGCGACTGCATGGAGCCGCGGAGCGGAGCGAGCCGACGCAAGCACGGCCGGAGGCCGCGCGCAGCGAGGCGTCGCGAGATACCTCGCTACCGCTCGGTATCTCGAAGTTGCGAACGGCGTCCTCGTGAGTGAAACGAGCGAGGGCTCGGCAGAGCGTCGCTCTGCCGGTGAGCGAAGCGAGCCGTGAGCCGCAGCCCGCCAGCGGGAGGGGGCGTTCGGACACGCCGTCGTCACCGTCGAAACACGTCACTTCCTCCTCACTGAACACTACCCCGGGCGACGGCATGGTGGTTTTTATTTCGGCGGCACGAATCACCGGTAATGCTCGAGGGCGTCAACGTCGCGCTGGGGGTCTGCGGCTCCATCGCGGCGGTAAAGACCGTGGAGCTGGCCCACGAACTCCGGCGGCGCGGCGCCGAGGTGCGGGCGGTGATGACCGACGGCGCACGCGGCATCGTCCACCCGTGGGCGCTGGAGTTCGCCACCGACAACCCCGTCGTCACGGAGATCACCGGCTCGGTCGAACACGTCGAGCTGTGCAACCGCGACGGCTGGGCGGACGTGCTGGTGGTGGCGCCGTCGACGGCCAACACCGTCGGCAAGATGGCTGCCGCCGTCGACGACACGCCCGTCACGACGTGTGCGACGACCGCCCTCGGCGCCGACGTGCCGGTCGTCGTCGCGCCGGCGATGCACGAGCCGATGTACGACCACCCCGGCGTTCTCGAGGCCATCGAGACCCTGGAGTCGTGGGGCGTCGCGTTCGTCGCCCCGCGGATCGAGGAGGAGAAAGCCAAGATCGCCGACGAGGAAGCCATCGTCCTCGCGACTGCCCGCGCGGCCGGCGACCGACCGATGGCCGGCGAGCACGTCGTCGTCACCAGCGGTCCGACCAGCGAGCCGGTCGACCCCGTCCGCGTCATCACCAACCGTGCCTCCGGCCGGACGGGCCGGGCGGTCGCGAAGGCCTGCTACGTCCGTGGCGCCGCGGTGACGCTGGTCCACGACGGCCCCGAGGTGCCATACGCCGACGTCCGGGCCGTCGAGACGGCAACGGAGATGCGCGAGGCGGTCCTGTCGGTCGCCGACGACGCCGACGCCGTGGTGTCGGCGGCCGCCGTCGGCGACTACACCGTCGAGGCCGCCGACGAGAAGATCCGCTCCGGCCGGGAGCTCGCGCTCGAACTGGAGCCGACGCCGAAGCTCATCGACGCCGTGCGGGAGCGACACCCCGACCTCCCCGTCGTCGGGTTCAAGCTCGAGACGGCCGGCGACGACGCCGCGATGGTCGAGGCCGCCCGCGCGATTCTCGAACGCGCCGACCTGTCGTTCGTCGTCGCTAACGACGCCAGCGTCATGGGCGCCGAGTCGACGCGGGTGCTCGTCGTCCGCGCCGACGACGTGACGGAACACGCGGGGTCGAAACGGGTCGTCGGCGACCGCGTCGCCGCCGAACTCGCGGCGACACTCGGCGAGTAAACTACCCCACCCTACTCGCTCACGGCTTCGCTGAGGGTGGGGCTTTCGCGTGGACTCCTGCTCTGGCCGGAATCTCCGGCAGGAGGGTCAAATTCTCCGTTCGCGTTCAACGTCCCGCGATCTGCTCACGGGTGCACCGCGCCCGTTCGCGTGGTCCGAGGGACCTCCGGTCCCTCGCTATTCAAGCGCACGCCTACGGGTGCGCCTCCGCCGTCCCCGGTTTGGTTACGACGGAGATACCGCAATCCGATGTTCTTCGCCGTCGCAAAGTCGCTACGCGACTTTGCTGCCTCCGGGTCTACCTGCTCGACGGTGATGCCGTACATCTCGGCTTTGTATTCGACGTATTCGTACAACCGCTCGAAGGCCCACTCGTGGCCCCACGATGCACCAGAGAGCCGGTCGCGGATGCCGGTCAACTCCTCGAAGGCGATAACCGTACACCCATTCTCAACGGCTTCTGTGATGATACCGTTCGCAATCCGGTGGAGCATCATCGTGAACCGGCCCGCCTCTTTACGCCCGACTGCCTGTATGTTCTCGTGGGCGTAGCGGCTCCCGCACTGCTGGAGCGAGCCACGCCGTTTCTCGTACTCCCGTCGCCAGTGGTCGAACTCGTGACCGCTCCAGAATACACCCGTCGACGTGACCGCGAGTTGGTTCACACCGAGGTCAACGCCGAGGACTGTGCTGTGCCCGGTCGTCGCCTGTTCCGGCGTGTCAGACTCCACCTCCGCCTTTGTGCGGACGAGGTACCGACTGTGGGGTGTGTCGCGGGCGGGGTCGGGGAGGACGTACTCGACTTCGATGCGTCCGTCGACGGTTGCCAGCGATACGTACTCGTCGTAGAAGGTCGCACACCGCTTATCGTACACGGCGGTCGGATTCGAGAAGCGCGGTTTGCCAGCGTACTCGCCCTGTTTCCAGCGGGCAACAACGCTCTGCACGGCGTCGGCGGCCTTGTTGCGGGCGTTCTGGACGAGATTCGCGTGCAACCGTGTCCGTTCGCGCACCTCGTCGTAGGTTTCCTCCTGCAACTGTGCCTTGCTGGTCGTCTTGTACTCGCCCTGCCAAGCGTGGTCTACGACGTGGTTGGCAGCCCACAAAAACTCGTCTATTGTTTCGTGTAGAAGTGCGGCGTCGTCGCTGTCCACGTCGAGTTTGACCGGGACAGTTCGCCGCACCTCCATGCGTCAGACGTATGCTTGAAGGTTTATCAACGTCGGGGAGAATGGACAGCAATAGTCCGTGGAACGTGGCGTGATTGTCGGCTTCCTCTCCGGCCTACTCGTTCGCGTCGCTCACTGCTTAAGGCCGGAGGCTCCGCCTCGAAACTGCTGACGGGATTTCGACGCTCGAAACCGAGAGGGAGATTATATCCCATACCATCGTACGTGGGGACACGACGATCGCCGTCGTCTCCGCCATGTCGAACATCAGGACCACCGTCACGTCGCTGGCCGCCGATGTCTTCCGCATGATCGCGGCGCTGACGGTGCTGTCGGCCGTGGTCGGCGCGGGCATTCACGGCGTCTCCGGGGAGCTGTTCGCGACGGTCCCGGACGTCGAGTTCGACTACGGCTACGACGCGGAGACGGCGACGCTGTCGATCACCCACGCCGGCGGCGACCCGCTGCCGGCCGACGCCGTCCGGGTCGTCGGCACCGACGCGGCCTGCGACGCCGGGCCGTGGGGGCAGGGTCGGGTGACGGCCGACGACACCTGCCGGCTGGTCGGCGTCACCGACGACCGGCCGGTCCGCGTCGTCTGGCACGACGACGGCACCGACCGGGCGGTTCTGGACGTCTGGGTCGGCCCGCCGGAGTGATAGTATTACTGCGATAATTCTCGGCACGGTAGCGAAAGCGAGGCTGCCTCGACGTTCGAACTCCGATTCGTTCGGCACTCGGCGGTAACGACTCGCAATAATCACTACGAATCGACCTGCCGTCGGCCGAGCGACGCGCCGGCCGGGACCGCCACCTTTTATCCCCGCCTTCGACAACCGATTGCATGGATCAGCTTCGGCAGTCGCTGCTGGAGGCGCCGATAATCGAGAAGGACGGCTACCACTACTTCGTTCACCCGATCAGCGACGGCGTCCCGATGCTCGAACCGGGGCTGCTGCGGGAGATCGTCGTCGAGATCATCCGGAAGGCCCAACTGGAGGACGTCGACAAGATCGTCACGCCGGCGGCGATGGGCATCCACATCTCGACGGGCGTCTCGCTGATGACCGACATCCCGCTGGTGGTCATCCGCAAGCGGGAGTACGGCCTGGAAGGGGAGACGCCGCTGTTCCAGCAGACAGGTTACTCGGAGAACCAGATGTACATCAACGACGTCGAGGCCGGCGACGGCGTGCTGGTGCTGGACGACGTGGTCTCGACGGGCGGGACGCTCACCGCGGTCTGCGGCGCCCTCGAAGAGATCGGCGCCGACCTCGTCGACGTCGTCGCCGTCATCAAGAAGGTCGGCGGCGAGAACCGGCTGGCGGAGTCGCCGTACTCGGCGAAGACGCTCATCAACGTCGACGTCGTCGACGGCGAGGTGGTCGTGACCGACCCCGAAGGCGACGGATAGACGGGCAGACGGACAGATGGGTGAACGGATGGACGGGTAAGCGGGTAGACGGACAGACGAGTAGACCGGCGGATGGATAGTTACCGTCGCGACTCGTCGACGTAGAACACGAACGGGGTGTCCCGGCTCCGCATCCGGTGGACCCGGACGTCGTAGTCGTCACCGACCCGCTCGTCGACGGCCGCCCGGTCGTCCTTGTGGGCGACGATCACCGGCGGGTCGTCGGCCAGCGCCGTCTCCAGGGCGGTCTCGTTCGGCGCGCAGTCGGCAGTCACGTCGTCGGCCTCGAAGTACCACGGCAGCGGCAGGGCGTCGAACCAGTTCGAACAGGTCGGCCGCCGTTCCAGTTCGTCGTCGACCGGGTTGTACAGGTGGCTCCCGTAGAGGACGACGTCGGTCCCCTCGTCGTCGGCGGCGAGTCGGCGGGTGTCGGCCAGCGTCGGCCCGAGGTTGCCGGCCGGCTGTGCGTACTGCACCAGCGGGTTGTCGTCGGCCTGCGGGGCGGCGAAGCTGGTCGCGTAGGCGGTGGCACCCGTCGACGACACGACCAGCGCGACGACGAGGACGGCCGCGGCGAGGCCGACGGCGTCGCCGTCGGTCCGCGCCTCCCGACCCCACCGGAGGACGACGCCGAGGGCGACGGCGGCCGGAATCGACAGTGGCAGCACGACGTGGACGACCAGCCAGCCGGCGCCGCCGATGTCGGTGATGAACGGGTAGCCGACGATCGAGGCCGCCCCCCAGTAGAAGGCGAAGGAGACGAGGTCGTCCGGCCGGTCGCCGGCGTACAGCGTCCCGAGGAAGCCGGCGACCGCGAGGACGACCACCGCCGTCGACGCCTCGAGGGTGGTCGCCG
This sequence comes from Halobacteriales archaeon QS_4_69_225, assembly GCA_003020965.1. Classification (GTDB taxonomy): domain Archaea; phylum Halobacteriota; class Halobacteria; order Halobacteriales; family Haloarculaceae; genus Natronomonas. The sequence continues at coordinate 253,022 of PXRL01000008.1, read as the reverse complement.
AGAGCCCGCCGAGGAACTCGAGGTACGGGTTGGGGTCCTCCGCTCGCGGCGTGATCCACTGGCAGGCGTACAGTTCGGCGGTCGACCCGACGGTGAACCAGACCAGCTCCGGCAGCCGCAGCGGGTTCGCGAGGGCGTCGCCCAGCGTCGGCGCCGCCGCCACGTCGAAGTACCCCTCGTGGCCGGCGCCGCAGGAGGCGTAGTAGAGCCGCTTCGAGGGGAGACTCCCCCGCGGGGCGTAGATCAGGACGACGGTCGCGAGAAACGCGGCGGCGCTGCCGGCGACGGCGGCGGCGTGGCGGCGGACGCCGCGGCCCGCCCGCCACAGGTAGTCCCGACAGACGGCCAGCGGCGTCGTCCCCTCGAACCGCGCGAACAGCAGCCGGCGGTGCAGCAGCAGCCCCGCCGCGCCGGCGAACGCCAGCAGGTACGCGAGGACGTTTTCCTTGGCGCCGAACCCGACCGCCAGCGCGACCGTCGCGGGGTAGAGATAGCGGCCGTCGTCGAGGTCGACGGCCCGGAGAAGGCAGCCGAAGGCGACGAACGAGGCGGCGCCGGCGAGGATGTCCCCGCGCATGAACCGGGAGTAGTAGACGAGTACGGGATTCAGCGCCAGCAGGAAGGCCAGCGAGACGACCGCCTCCCGGCGGAGCCGGCCGCGGAACAGCAGCGCCGACAGCGGCAGCAGCCCGCCGACCAGCGCCGGCACCAGCCGCATCACGAGGTCGCCGGCGCCGAACAGCCCGAACAGCCCGGCGTTGAGGTGCTGCAGCAGCGGTCCGTGGATGATGGGCCGGTAGAACAGCACGCCCGTCTCGGCGTACTCGAGCGTCCAGTAGGCCACCCGGGCCTCGTCGAAGTGCGCGACGCGGCGCCCGAGAGCGGCCAGCCGGACGGCCAGCGCGACGACGGCGAGTCCGGCGACGGCGAGCGCCGTCCGGTCACGACGAACCCTCATCGGCCGTCACTGCCGCCGTCGGGGAAAGAAGCCTTCCGGTTCGGCGCCGGGCGTGGTGTGACATCGGACGACACAGTTCGAGCCGGCGGCGCGAACTGCCGGGACCCACGTCCGACCCACGGCCGATCTTCGAGACGCAGGACCGCGAGCAACCGTACGAATTCGTCGATTCCCGGGACGGGGGGACCCATGAAGAACCGCTCGCGGCGGATCCGCCGACCGGTCCCGATCGGTACCGGCGGCCGGTGGCGGTGACGAAGCGCGACGGGCTGCCGACGGAGGTCGACGGCGAGTTCTGGACGGCCGCCGACGCCGCCAGGCGGTCGGAGTCGGCAGGTCTTTTACCGCCCGACGCGCACCGACAGCCATGGTAGCGCTCGGGCTGGTGGTCGCGCAGTTCAACAAGGAGCGGCCGGTGACCCACGAGATGGCCGAGCGGGGGCGGGAGGCGGCCGCCGACGCCGGCGCCGAGATCGTCGAGACCACCGAGGTGCCCGGCGCCTACGACACGCCGCTTGCGGCCGACCGGCTGGCGCGGCGCGACGACGTCGACGCCGTGGCGGTCATCGGCGCCATCGTCACCGGCGACACCGACCACGACCGCGTCATCGCCGACGCGGCCGCACAGGGGCTGACCGACGTGTCGCTGGAGCGGGACACGCCCGTCGCCTTCGGCGTCACGGGGCCGGGGATGAGCGTCGCCGAGGCCGACGAGCGGGTCGAGTACGGCGCGACCGCCGTCGAGAGCGCTATCTCACTCGCCGAGGAACTACAATGACAACGCAATTCGCCGACCGCGTCGAACGCGTAGAGCCGAGCGCGACGCTCGCGATCAGCAACCTCGCGGCCGAACTGGAGGCCGACGGCGTCGACGTCGTCGACCTCTCGGTTGGCGAACCGGACTTCCCGACCCCCGAGAACGTCGTGGAAGCGGGCAAGGACGCCCTCGACGCCGGCCACACCACCTACACGCCGTCGAACGGGATTCCGCAACTGAAGGAGGCCATCGTGGACAAACTCGACGGCGACGGTCTCGATCACTCGACCGACGAGATAATCGTCACGCCGGGCGGCAAGCAGGCCCTCTACGAGACGTTCCAGGCGCTCGTCGGGGACGGCGACGAGGTGGTCCTGCTCGACCCCGCGTGGGTGAGCTACGAGGCCATGGCGAAGATGGCCGGCGGCGACATCTCCCGGGTCGACCTCTCGTCGCACGGGTTCCAGCTGGAGCCCGTCCTGGAGGAACTCGCCGAGACCGTCTCCGACGACACCGAACTGCTGGTGGTCAACTCGCCGTCGAACCCTTCCGGCGCCGTCTTCACCGACGCGGCCCTGGAGCGGGTCCGCGACCTCGCGGTCGAGCACGACGTCACGGTCATCTCCGACGAGATATACGACGCCGTCACCTACGGCGTCGAGCAGACCTCGCTGGGTTCGCTGGAGGGCATGGGCGACCGGACCGTCACTATCAACGGCTTCTCGAAGGCCTACTCGATGACAAGCTCCACTCCCACTCGGTGTCGTGTGCGGCCAACTTCGTCCAGCACGCCGGCGTCGAGGCCCTGCGGAACACCGACGACGCCGTCGCCGAGATGCGGGAGGCGTTCCGCCAGCGCCGCGACATGCTCGTGGACCTGTTCGCAGACCACGGCACCGAGGTACCCGTCCCCGACGGCGCCTTCTACATGATGCTGCCCGTCGACTCCGACGACCAGGCGTGGTGCGAGGGCGCAATCGAGGAGGCCCACGTCGCGACGGTGCCGGGCAGCGCCTTCGGAACCCCCGGCTACGCACGGCTGTCGTACGCGGCCAGCGAGAAACGACTGCGGGAGGGCGTCGAACGGCTCGCCGACACCGGCTACCTATAAATCACGGCGCGACTCCCGCCGCCGTCGCCGGGGAAAAAGCGGTCCCTACCGGAGGTAAGCTCGAGTACGGGTCATCGCGGGTCTGATTCCGCTGGCCGACCGGCCTGGTCCCGGCGGGCCGATAGCGGTCGCCGCGACCGTCCACCGGTGCGACCGCATCGAACGCCGTCGTACGGTCGACACCGGAGTCCGTCCGGCGGTCAGTATTAATCCTCGAGCGCGTCGGCGACCCGCTCGATCTCGCGACGGATGTCGTGGAGTTCGTCGCGGACCTTCCGGACCTCCCGGACGAGTTCCTCGTTGTCCTCCTCGCCGCGGCCGCCGGGACCGCCGCCCATGGCGCCGCCCGGCCCGCCGCCCATCATGCCACCCATCATCTGTGCGAACGGGCTGCCGCCGCCGCCCATGCCGCCCGGACCGCCGCCGGGGCCGCCACCGCCCATCATCTCTTCCATCTTCTCCTCGCGGCTCAGCCCCTCGCCCTCTTCGCCCTCCTCGGAGCGCTGCTGGCGGATCTCCTCGACGCGCTCGCGGAAGGACTTCTCCTCGCCGTCCTCCTCGCCGTCGGTGGTCTCTGCGCTTTCCTCGGACGCATCCTCATCGTCTGTCATACCCTCTCTTTTCGGCTCCCGTCGGAAAAACCTGCAGGTCTCGCGAACGGTCAGCGGCGGAGCAGAGCGGCCACGCCGATGGCGGCGACACACAGAACGGCAAAATTGAATACCGCGCGGGCTATCGGCTGGAATCGGTCGCCGATCCAGACGTCGATGACGGCGCCGATACTGGTGTAGAGGCCGACGCTGGCGACCACGGCGAGCAGTGCGAACCCGACGAGCGCACCCCACCGGAGGTACTGCCGGACTCCCTCGGCGCCGACGTTCGGCGCCCGCTCATCGGCCGGCTCGCCGGACTCCTCGCCGGTCGGTTCGCTCACGCCGACCACCTCCGGGTCGCAAGCAGCGCGGCCACGAGCGCGACGGCCGCGACGGCGGGACCGAATCCGGGCCCGTCACCGGTGGATTCGGCCGCGGCCGGCTCTTGTCGCTCGCCGGCGCCGCCCCCGCCCGTCTCGAAGTCGCCGGCCTCGAAGGCGACCTCCCGTCGGGTCTCGTTGACCGACACCGTCTCGTCGGGATCGAGGTCGGCAGGCGCCCGGGTCGATTCCAGCAGGACCCCGTCGCGCCACAGGGCCACATCGAGGTAGTAGCCGTAGTCGTCGGGGACGGTCACCCGGACGTTCGGCGTCGCCGTCCGGCCGCCTCTGATGCGACCGACCTCGCGCTCGCTGCGGTCGGCGACGACGTTGGAATCGGCCTGACGAGCGGTGACGATCAGCCGCAGACCCGGCTCGGGGTCGTCGCCGCCGTTGGTGAGGTACGTCGAGACGTTCAGCGTCGCACGGCCGTCCTCGACGGACTCGATGGTGTACTCGACGGCGGGCCGGCGGGCGAACCCACGGAACCGCACCGAGGAGTCGGCGGCCGGCGGCGTCAACGCGTCGACACCGCTGACGGTCGCGGTCGCGGCGTCGACCCGCCGGCCGTCGACGTACAGCAGGGTCGATATCTCGTAACCGCCCTCGCGGGGGACGGTCACCGAGACGGGGACCTGTCGCTCCCTCTCGCCTTTGACGCGACCGACCTCGCGGGTCGTAGTGTCGACGACGAGGCCGCTCTCGCGGTCGGTCGCCCGGGCGACGATCGTCACGTTGTCGGCTGGACCGCCGCCGTGACGGAGGTAGACCGTCGTCTCCAGGGTCGCCGTCCCCATTGTCACGTCGCCGGCCTGGAGGGTCATCTCCGCGAGGTCCAACCGGGCGGGCGGTTCATCCGGTTCGGGTGGCGGGGCGCTGACGAACCCCGGGACGAGCGCCGCGAGCGCCACGACCGCCACGATGGCTGCCGCGGCCGCGGCCCCGAGGAGGGCTTCGGGACGCATGATACCGACTGGCACGGCTCCCGGTAAGTGTTTTCTCCTCTCCCCACACTGTCGGTCACGGGTCGGTGACCCGACGGTCACATGGGAGGGCTCCGTGTGGCCTGCTCCGGACGAATCGCGACCCGTCGCGTCGGCGGCCCGCGACCGACGGTATCAGCCGAACGCGCCGAGGCTGGACTGCAACTCCCGCGAGGAGGAGCCCTCCCGCAGTTCGTAGCCGACCAGCCGGCGCATGTCCACGGCGTACGTGCCGCCCTCTCGCTCGAGGACCAGCACCCGTCCCTTGGTGTCGCGGACGGCCCCGGACGCGAGCGTCTCGGCGACCGGCGCCCGCTCGAGGTCGAGGCCGTACTCGAGGTCGAACCGCTCGGCGACGTCGAAGCCGGCGAGCAGCCGCTCCCAGGCGGTCTCGTCGACGGCGTGGCCCATCCCCTCGACCTTTCTCGCCACCCGGACCGCGTCGGGCAGCGGCGTCTCGGCGGCCAACTCGGCTTCCATCTCCCGGGCGACCCGGCCGTTGGCGACGGTCCGGATTCGCGCCCCGCGGTCGGCGCCCTGCTCGCGGAGTCGCGTCCGGAGCCGGGCCAGCTTCGTGACGCCCACCTTGAACGTCGCCGGCGCGAACGCCGCCAGGTACACCGCGTGCTCGGTGTGACAGTCCATCTCGGCCTTCAGACACGTTCCGGTGCATTTCGCACAGACCCACGTCGACCGGTGGCGGTCGCAGTACGGCGCCGTCGGGTTCTCGCAGGCGACGTGGTCCGTGCCGTCGACGGCGCCAGCACAGCGCCGCTCGCCGAGCGTGTACGCCAGCTCCTGCCCCGGCGGCAGCGACTCCGGCTCGACGGCGCCGTCCCGGGCGACGTACAGCGCCGGCTCGCGGTCGCCGCCCTCGCCCGTGTCGTAGCCGACCACCTGCACGCGATCCCGTAGGCCGGTGGCGGGTTTATGCGTTGCTCTCGGTTTAAATAGCCGGATATGTGCAGGGAAACAAAGTCGGAAACTACGCTTCGAGGGAAAACAGACGGACATGAGGGACGACACCGATATCTCACGTCGAACCGCGCTCGGACTGGTCGGCAGCGGTCTCGCGGGCGGCGGCCTCGTGGGGACCGTCGTCGGGGCCGAGGAGGGCGACGATTCCGAGCGCATCCGGGTCAACGCCGGCTACCGCTCCGAGGCCGGGCGGCGGGCGATCGACGACCGCGCAGCGGTCGTCTTCTACGACCACCCGACCGACATCCTGACGGCGCGGATGAGCCGCGCCGCCGTCCGGCGGCTCCGCTCCCGGCCCGACGTCCGCTTCGTCGAGCGCGACGTCGAGATGGAGGCCATCGATCAGACCACGCCGTACGGGATTCGAAAGGTCGACGCGACGGAGGCCCACGCCGACGGGGATACCGCCGCGGGCGCCGACGTCGCCGTCATCGATACGGGCATCGACAGCCGCCACCCGGATCTGGCGGGCAACCTCGGCGAGGGACGGGCGTTCACCGCCGGCGTCGGCACCCCGGCCTGGGACGACGCCAACGGCCACGGCACCCACGTCGCCGGCACGGTCGGCGCCATCGACGACGACGAGGGCGTCATCGGCGTCGGCCCGGACGTGACGCTGCACGCCGTGAAGGCGCTGAACGCCAGCGGCGCCGGCCTCGTGTCCGATATCGCCGCGGCGATCGAGTGGACGGCCGATCGGGGGTACGAGGTCGGGAACCTCTCGCTGGGCGGCGGCAGCACGAGCACGCTCCGGGAGGCCTGCCGGTACGCACAGGAGAAGGGCACGCTGCTCGTGGCCGCCGCGGGCAACGACGGGCCGTGTTCGGGCTGCGTCACGGCGCCCGCCCGCTACCCCGAGTGCATGGCCGTCTCCGCGACCGACGAGAACGACGACCTCGCGTCGTTCTCCTCGACCGGCCCGGAGGTCGAGATCGCGGCGCCGGGCGACGACGTCTACTCGACGTACTACCTGCAGAGCTACGCCACGCTGTCGGGGACGTCGATGGCGGCGCCGCACGTCGCCGGCGGCGCGGCCCAGTTGGTCGCCGACGGCTACGCGCCCGGCGAGGCGCGGTCGCGGCTGACGGAAACCGCCGCCGACATCGGGCTCGAGGACGACGAAAGCGGCGCGGGCCGGCTCGACGTCGCCGCGGCGCTGGGGCCGCTCAAGACAGATTCTTGAGAGGGGGGCGCCAAAGAGTAGCATGCTCGATACGTCGCTGGAGGTGACGGTCGGAGACGGTGTCGGCTTCAGCTTCACGGTCGTCAACGGCGGCGACACGCCGGTCGAACTCACCTTCCGGAACGCCTGCCGGGCCGACTTCGCCGTCTACGACGGCGACGCGGAGGTCTGGCGGTACAGCGACGGCCGGGCGTTCGCCCAGGTGCTCACGGAGGCAGAGCTACAGCCCGGCGAGTCGGCGGCCTTCGAGGAGGTCTGGCCCGACCCCGCGCCGGGCGACTACACCGCCGAGGCGACGCTGCGCGTCGTCGACCACGACCTCTCCGTCCGGACGCCGTTCTCGGTCTGAATCGGAGGCGTACGCGCCCCCGCCGACGGGGGTCGCGACGCTCTCGGACCGCCGACGGGGCGCCGCCGCCCGCTACCCGAGGTCAGCCCCGAGCAGCTCGCGGGTCGCCCGCCGGACCGCCTCGTCGGAGGAGTCTTCGGGGTCGAACCCGAGTCCGGCCAGCTTCTCGACGGAGAGCCGCATCCGCGGGACGTCGCCGGTCCAGCCGCGGTCGCCGCCGGTGAACGTGTAGTCGGGGTCGACGCCCATCTCCTCGGAGACGATGTCGGCGATGGTCCGGACGGACGTCGTCGTCCGGGTCCCGAGGTTGTACGTGTTGACCGGCGCGTCGGCGTGCTCGACGACGTGGCACATCGCCTCGACGCACTCGGAGACGTGCATGTAGGACTTCTCCTGGCGGCCGTCGCCGAGAATCTCCAGCTCGGAGGGGTTCTCGCGGAGCTTGTGGATGAAGTCGGGGACGACGGCGCCGCGCTGGAGCCGCGGCCCGACGATGTTGGCGAAGCGGAACGCCCAGACGGAGAAGTCGCGGCTGTGGGCGTACACCGACAGCAGCGACTCCTCGGCGAGCTTGGCGGCGCCGTAGGCGCTGATCGGCTCCAGCGGGGCGTAGTCCTCCGGCGTGGGCCGCGGCGCCTCGCCGTAGACGGTCGACGAGGAGGTGAAGGCGACGTTACGACAGCCGACCGCGGCCATCCGCTCGACGACGTTGGCCGTCATCGCGGTGTTCAGCCGGAACTGCTCGTCGGGGTCGTCGGCGTCGACGGCCTTGTCGGCCGCGAGGTGGAAAACGACGTCCGTCCGCTCGTCGACGGCCTCGGCGACGACCGCGGGGTCCTGCAGGTCGCCGGCGACGACCTCGGCGCCGTCGGGCACCCACGCCCGGCGGCCGTTGCCGAACCGGTCGGCAACGACGACCTCGTTGTCGGCAACCAGTTCGTCGGCCAGGTGCGAGCCGACGAAGCCGCCGCCGCCCGTGATGCAGACGCGCTTCTCGGACAGTTCCATCACCCGCTCTGCGGGCGGCCCGTGCTTGGTCGTTACGGGTCTACTCGGAGGGATGTTCAGACAAGTACCATCCAGCGAGCCAGTTTCTGCCGGCCGGTCAGCTGACTCCTGGCGGACTGAAAGGGCGAGAGCGCCGAGGGCTTTCTGCGTCTTCAGGCCCGCTACGAGTTCTCATTCGAACACTGCCCTGTCTGGCACCGAAACCCCTAACGCGCGCCGCGGGAACGAGCGTGCATGCAGGACACCAACGAGGTGGTCGTCCTCCGGCTCGGCCACCGGCCGGGCCGCGACGAGCGGATGACCACCCACGTCGGGCTGACGGCGCGGGCGCTCGGCGCCGACCGGGTCGTCGTCGCGGGCGCCGCCTCCGAGCCGCAGGCGACCGTCGAGGAGGTGGTCGACCGCTTCGGCGGTCCCTTCGCCGTCGAGACCGCCGACGGCCACCGCGCGTTCCTGCGAGAGTGGGACGGGGCCGTCGTCCACCTGACGATGTACGGGCTGCCGATCCAGGAGGTCGAAGCCGAGATTCGGGAGGCCCACGCCGCCGGGCCGCTCGCGGTCGTCGTCGGCTCCGAGAAGGTCCCATTCGACGTCTACGAGCGGGCCGACTTCAACGTCGGCGTGACGAACCAGCCGCACTCGGAGGTGGCCGGGCTGGCGGTGTTCCTCGACCGGCTCTTCGAGGGCCGGGAACTGGACCGGGAGTGGGCCGACGCCGCCCACCGGGTCGTCCCGAAGGAGACCGGCAAGCTCGTCGAGCCGGTCGACGAGTGACCGGGCGGCCGCGAGCGGCCGCGGCCGGCGGCGAGCGGCGAGTGGAGAGCCGCGAGCCGAGAGTTGCGAGCGGAGAGTTAAAGGGATTGGGCGGCGGATAGTCGGGTAATGGCTTTTGAGGACCTGCTGAACGACCCCGTGATCCAGAAGTACCTCCACGAGCTGGTCGGGCCGACGGGGATGCCGGTCGCGGCGGCGCCGCCGGACGGCGAGGTGACCGACGAGGAACTCGCCGAGGAGCTCGGGCTCGAGCTCAACGACGTCCGCCGGGCGCTGTTCATCCTCTACGAGAACGACCTCGCCTCCTATCGCCGGCTGCGGGACGAGGACTCGGGCTGGCTCACCTACCTGTGGACCTTCCAGTACGGGAACATCCCCGAGCAGCTGGAAGGGGAGATGCACCGGCTGCTGGAGGCGCTGGAGGAGCGCCGCGCCTACGAGCGGGACAACGAGTTCTACCTCTGCGGGAGCTGTCAGCTCCGCTTCGAGTTCGGCGAGGCCATGGAGTTCGGCTTCGAGTGCCCCCAGTGCGGCGCCCAGCTGGAGACGATGGACAACCAGCGGCTCGTCGACGCGATGGACGACCGCATCGCGGAGCTGCGGGAGGAACTGTACGTCGACGCCGAGCCCGTGGAGGCCTGATGGTCGTCCTGGCAACGAAGGCGTACGTCGACGGCGAGGCCCGCGACCGGGCGCTGGACTCCCTCGAGTCGCTCGTCGCCAACGACCTCGCGGAGCTGGACGCCGAGTTCACCCTCGGGCTCCGCGACGACGGCTTCCCCTCGGTCACCGTCACGGGGACGGACGCACCCGTCGCGCGCAACCTGCTCGCCGAGGAGTGGGGGGCGGTCACGCCCCACCGCGAGGCCGGCGAGACCCACGTCGGTACCCTCGAGTCGTGGGACGACGACGGCATCACCCTCGACGCCGGCGAGTCGGTGCAGGTGCCGGCCGACGAACTCGGGCTGGGACAGGGGACGCCCGCACAGGTCCGGACGCGGTTCGGGCTCGTCCAGCACGTGCCGCTGCGGTTCCGCGAGCCCGAGGACGGCCCGCCGCGGCTCGCCGACGCCGAGCGGGACCGCCTCTACGACTGGACCCGGGGAGCCGACCGCGTGAACGTCAACAGCGCCACCCGGGCGGAGGTCCGGGCGACGGTCAATCGAGCCGGCCACGCGGACGACATCGTCACCGTCGAGCGGCTTGGTCTTCTCGAACAGAGCATCGTCTGCCGGGAGGGCACGGACGCGCCGGGGCTGCTGGCCGACATCGGCCCGCACCTCCGGTCGGAACTGCTGGCGGTCGTCCCCTGAGATGGACCGCCGTCTCCTTGCCGCCGTCGCCGTCGCCGTCCTGCTGGGGCTGTCCGGCTGTTCGACGCCGTTCGGCGACGACGCCGCCAGCCCCGAGGCCCTCTCGGCCGACGCCGACTACGACTTCGACACCGACCGCGACGCCTCCATCACCGTCAACGAGGACAACTACACCGCGGTCTACGCGATCTCCGATCCCGACCGCGAGACGGTCGAGCTGTACACCACGGACTCGCTGACCGTCGAGCAGCCACTCGCGGTGCGCGGACTCCAGTTCCGGTACGCAAACGCGTCGCGCTACCCGAACGGGACCGTCGTCCGGTACACGGACGCCGACGACGCCGACGACGGCGCGGCCCGGGTGTACCCCAACGGGACGACCGAGCCGACCGACGCGCTGACCGTCGAGACGACCGGCGACCGGACGGTCGTCGGGCTGCCGGAGGCGGCGGGGACGCTCGCGTTCACCGCCCCGAAGGACGGCAAGGAGCTGGCGGTCCGGCCGCCGGTCAACGGCAGCTTCGAGCTGACGCTGCCGCCGGAGACCGACGCCGCGCTACCGCTGCTGTCACAGACCCGGCCGTCCAACGACGACCGCCGGACCGTCGACGGCCGCGTCCACCTCCTCTGGGAAGAGGTCGACACCTCGGTGCTGGTCGTCCGGTGGTACCTGAACCGCGACCTGCTGCTGTTCGGCGGGCTCGCGGCCGTCGGCGTCGCCGTCGGGCTCGCCGGCGCCGGCTACTACTACCTCCAGCTCCGGCGGGCCAGACGGCGCCGCGAGGCCGAGGGGCTGGACGTCGAGGTCGACGACGACGGCCGGGACCCGCCGCCCGGAATGGGGTAGCGCCCGCCGGCCGCGTCCACGAGCCGTGCGCTTTAGGCCCCGAGAGCCCCAGGTCGTCACATGGACGCTGCCGTGGTGTGCGTCGGCGACGAACTGCTCGCCGGCGACACCGTCAACACGAACGCGGCGTGGCTCGGGCGACGGCTGACCGACCGCGGCGTCGACGTCGAGCGGGCCACCGTCGTCCCCGACCGGGTCGCCGACATCGCCGGCACAGTCAACGAGCACCGCGCCGACCACGACGCCGTCGTCGTGACGGGCGGGCTCGGGCCAACCCACGACGACGTGACGATGGCCGGCGTCGCGGCAGCGGTCGACCGGTCGCTGGAGCCCGACGAGGCGGTCCGTGAGCGGCTCGCCGAGGACGGCTACGCCCGGTCGGACCTCGCGGCCGGCACCGCCGAGATTCCCGACGGCGCCCGCCCGCTGCACAACGTCGAGGGCGTCGCGCCGGGCTGTGTCGTCGAGAACGTCTACGTCCTGCCGGGCGTCCCCGAGGAGATGGAGGCGATGTTCGAGACGGTCGCCGACGAGTTCGAGGGCCAGCGCAGCCACGCCGGCGTCGTCGCCGTCGACGAGCCCGAAAGCGCGCTGTTGGACCGGCTGGCGACGCTGCGGGAGCGCTTCGACGTCACCGTCGGCTGCTATCCCGGCGACGCGGTGCGGGTGAAGGTACAGACGCCCGACGAGGCCGAACTGGAGGCGGCTCTGTCGTGGCTACGGGACAACGTCGAGGAGGCGTAGCTATCGGTACAGGTACCACACCCAGCCGACGACGATGGCCAGCCCCGAGAGCAGCACGACCCACCCGGAGGCGTCGATGATGCCCCTCTGGACGCCCTCCTGTAGCGGAACCATACCGGCGATTGTGCCGGCCGACTCTTAGTCGGTTCCGTTCGGCTCCGCCCGGCGCCCGACGCGGTCCGGCTCGCGGTTCGCTACGCCCACCGGCAGAGCGACGCTCTGCCGAACCCTCGCTCGCTTCGCTCGCGAGGACGCCGTTCGCTCGTTCGGCGGTGCCCTCGCTCCGCTCGGGCACCGCCCGGACCGCGCCGCTTTTGCCGGCGGCGGTCCGTGACCCGACATGCGACGCATCGGGCTGGTGGTCAACCCCATCGCCGGCATGGGCGGCCGCGTCGGGCTGAAGGGCACCGACAACAAGGTCGAGGAGGCCCGCCGCCGCGGCGCCGAGCCGCGGTCGCCAGTCCGGGCCCGGGAGGCGCTGGAGCACCTCCACGAGCAGGGGACGGTCGAGATCCACACCTACGGCGGCGCGATGGGCGAGGAGGCAGCCGTCGCCGCCGGCTTCTCGCCGACCGTCGTCGGCCGCCCCGACGGCGAGGAGACGACGGCCGCCGACACCCGCGAGGCGGTCCGCCGGCTCGCCGGCGTCGACCTCCTGCTGTTCGTCGGCGGCGACGGCACCGCCGTCGACGTCGCCGAGGCGCTGGAGTCGGCCGACGCCGACGTCCCCGTCCTCGGCGTTCCCGGCGGCGTGAAGGTCTACTCGTCGGTGTTCGCGGTCACGCCGCGGGCCGCCGGCCGCATCGCCGCCGGCTTCGACCGGACCGAGCGCCGCGAGGTCAACGACATCGACGAGGACGCCTACCGGGGTGGCGACGTCACCACGGAACTGAAGGCGGTCGTGGAGGTGCCGGTCGGCGAGGAGGTGCAGTCGTCGAAGCAGATCGGCGGCGGCACCGTCGAGGCGCTGGCGGCGGCCGTCGCCGCCGACGCCCGCGCCGCCGACGCCACCTACGTCCTCGGCCCCGGCTCGACGATCGACGCGGTAAAGACGGAGCTCGGCTTCGACGGCTCGCCGCTGGGGGTCGACGTCTGGCGGGGCGGCGAGGTGGTCATCGCCGACGCCACCGCCGACGAGATCCTCGACGCCCTCGGCGACGACAGCCGGATCGTCGTCTCGCCCATCGGCGGCCAGGGGTTCGTCTTCGGCCGCGGCAACGACCAGATCTCGCCGCCGGTCGTCCGCCGCTCGGACGTCGAGGTCGTCGCCTCCAAGCAGAAACTCGACGACATCGGTGTCCTGCGGGTCGACACCGGCGACCCCGACCTCGACGAGCGGCTGCGCGGCTGGCAGCGCGTCCGCGTCGGCAAGTTCGAGCGCCGGCTGCTGAAGGTAGTTTGATCCAGCGGCGGCGACGCACAGCCCGACCACGAAGGGAGTGCCGGAGCCGGCCGATGACGTGGTTTTGACCGCCGGTCGACGTGCCGATCGCCCCGTATAGCCGGCTTTCTGACGATAATTTTATCCACCGATAGTATTAGTACAAGCGGCCCGTTCTGCGGCACGATGTTCGAACAGACGAGACGTTCGATGCTGAAGCGGCTTGGAATCGCGGGCGTCGTCGGCACGGTCGGCGGTGTCGGTGCCGGCGTCGCCGGCGGCGACGGCCCGGCCTACGACCAGGGGCTCGAACCGGTAGGGCACTCGCTGCTGTCGGACCCCGTCGGTTCGTTCGCGGACTCCGACATCGATCCCAGCGGGGAGTTCGCCGTCGTCGGCGGCTACCAGGGGACCGGCGGGAGCTTCCTCGTCGACCTCTCACAGCCCGCCGACCCCCTCGAACTCCACCGGGTACCGGGGACCAACGAGGACGAGCTCAACGCGGACGTGAAGTTCGACCCCCGGACGACCGCCGACGGCGGCGTCTACTACCGGACACAGGAGGGCGGCCCCGCCGGCGTCGAGGTGATCGACTTCGGGTTCTCCGAGGGATGCCGACCCCGGAACCGTGTACCTCTATGCGGCCAACGAGGAGGGTGCAGGCCTCGACGTCGTCGACGTGACAGACCCGGCGAACCCGCGGGCCATCACCGCGGTCGGCCCCCGTGGCGACGTCCACGACGTCGACTACGACGCCGAGCGGGATCTGCTGCACGTCGCCTACATCAGCGGGCGTTTCGTCGGCTACGCCATTCTCGACGCCTCCGAGCCCGAGACGCTGCCGACGATCGGCACCTTCGATTACGACGGCGCCAAGGACTACGACGACGTCAACCAGGGGAGCTTCCAGATCGACGAGGGGTTCGAGAACTGCCACTACGCCACCGCCGATCCCGACCGCGGGCTCGCGTACGTCGGCGACGAGAAGGGCCTGCAGGTCCCCGGCGGCAAGCACGTCTTCGACATCGGTTACGACGTCGGCTCCCTGGAGAATCCGGTACCGATCGGCTTCATGAACACGCCGAACGTCGAGCTCCAGGAGGAACCCGACGAGCTGTTCGACTGGACCACCCACAACCACTCGGTGGTGAGCCGCGACGACGGGACGTTCCTCGTCGGCGGCGACTACCGCGACGGGGCGGTGCTGTACGACGTCACCGACCCGCGGAACCCGGTCCCGATCGACCAGTACCGCACCGACGACGGCTACCCCAACGCCGGCCAGCCGCTGTTCCCGATCGGCGAGCCGCCGATGGCCTGGACCGCCGAGTACCACGCCCCGAGCGGACTCGTCGTCGTCAGCGACATGGTGACCGGTATCTACACGTTCCGGGTCGTCTGACCCGACCGGACCGGACCCGGTGGAATCTCCGCTCCGTGCCGTCACTGCGGCAGAGTCGTCGCGGCGGAACGCCGGCGGCGCAATCGAAGCCGCTGTGACTCCGGACGGCGATCGCCGGCGGCTTCGAAGACGCTTCGCACCGGTGTAGCGGAAGTATACCGCCGTCCGATGGTCCCTCCGGCCGCCGTCTTTGCGGGCTCCGGCCGGGCGTGAGGTACGTTCTTCGGTTCTCGGAGACGTTCCTGAAGCGGCACACAGAGCAGGCAGTCAGGCCGATGGCACGGCCCGTGCGGTTCGAGTGGGACGACCGCGAATGGTCGGGGAGACCACACCCTTATGAAAGTCCCAAAGAACAGCGTACAGACCCGAGTACCGTCCACCGTGGCGGGAATGTTATCTCCGGGGAGTCGTAGACTGGCCGAGGCCCCCACGGAGGAAACCGCGCCGTCGCCGGCCGTAGGCCGGCTGCTTGAGGGACATCGTCCCTCTCCGTTCACGGCGCGGAGGATGTCATTCCGACTCGGCGGTATCGAGCCGCCAGGTGAAGATCGCCCTCAGGATCACGACCAGACTGTTCGTGTTGCCCTGGCCCCAGATTGCGGTCTCCGACCGCGGGTCGGACGGGCTCGCCTCCGCCCCGTTGACGAGCGCGCTCACGAGCGTCTTCTGACCGTCCACCATCATGAGCCGGCCGGCCGCCGTATCCGACCACATCCACAGCGACTCGAACATCGTCGCGCCGGGAATCTCGTCCTGTATGCGGTCCTGGACGTCCTGTGAGACGCCGCCGAGTCGGACCGAGACACCCCGCTCCGCTGCCTCCCCCAGTGCCTCGATGATCTCGTCGGTCAGGAGGTCACCGACGGTCATGTAGACGATTTCGTCGCCCGCGTCGGCGAAGAACTCCAGCACACGGTTCGTGATGGCCGCCTGTCCGTCGACCGTCCAGACGCCGCGCTGTTCCGCCTGCGGTTTGGGCGGTTCGATCTCCTCCAGCGCGGTCCGCAGTATCTCCGTGCGGCGCCGGAGTTCGTGTTGGAACGTTCGGCTCGCCGTCTCGGAAGAGATCGCCCAGAATCGTTTGGGCGAGGCGTGCTGGATATGGACGAGCCCGTGCTCGTGCAGTTCCTCGACCGCATTGTACACCTGGGTCCGTGGGACCTCCGACACCTGGCTCACCTTCCGTGCCGTTCCCGATCCGTGAGCTGCAAGTGCGACGAACGTCCGCGCGGCGTAGGCACTCAACCCGAACCGTTCGAGCTGTTCGACCGCGACGGAACGTGCGTCCTCGAACGGGTCGTCACTCATCGCACCGGGCCACCTCCGGTCGAACGACCCGGCCGGATCGTCCGGCCGGGCCGGTGTGCGGCGGTGCAGTATTCGGCATGCTGAACTGGACCACGCGTCGGTTCGAATATCGGATGTTTCTCCGGATATATCTTTCGTGATTAAACGAGTTACAGAGCTTTCTCGGCCCTCAGACGGCATGTACGATACGAGGCCGCCGAAACCCATACTGTAACTGAAATCGTTACACTGGTAGCAGCGAACGCGGGGAGATCACCCGTTCGCACTCCTTTGACCGGCGACCGGTAAGTTTAAGCCTCCGGTCAGTTATACTGAGGATGACAGTACCTATGTATCTTTAATATCTTTAGCTGTAAATACAGTCATACGACACTCCGAAAAGTCAGAACATAACTCGGAAGATCAGAACACAATATGGACACAGAGGCAAACGTGGACGAGGCAGTCGAAGTACTCCAACAGCTCGGGCTGAAGGAGTACGAAGCCCGGTGTTTCGTCGGGTTGACACGCGTCAACATGGGTACTGCCAAGAAACTCAGCGACCTGACGGAGGTCCCCCGGACCCGGATTTACGATGCGATACGGGTTCTCGAGGCCCAGGGGCTGGTCGAGGTTCAACACTCGAGCCCCCAGCAGTTTCGTGCGGTCTCGCTGGAGGAAGCGACCGAGACGCTCCGCGACCAGTACGAGAACCGCGTCGATCGCTTTCAGAAGGCCCTCGAATCGGTCCCGATCGCGGACGAAGACTACGAGTCCTCGGTTCAGGAGGTGTGGTCGATGAACGGTCGGGACGCGATAGAAAACCGGACGGAGAAGCTCATCGAGAAGGCGACGGACGAGATCGTGCTCGTCCTCGGCGACGAGTCGCTGTTGACGGCGGGCTTCGTCGAGACGCTCAACGGAGTCGAGGACGACATCGAAGTAATCGTCGGCACGTTGACGCCGTCGCTACAGGAGGACGTACAGGCGGCTGTCCCGGCCGCCACGACGTTACGACACGGCGATCGGCCGGCTTCTGCTGGTCGACCGCGGGTCGATCCTGGTGAGTTCGATCATGCCCGAGTCGAAATCCGAACAGGCGATCTTCGGCGAGGGGTTCGGGAACGGACTCGTCGTGATCGCCCGCCGCCTCATGGCCAAGGGGCTCATTCCCGTTCGCGACCCAGGGCCCTGAGCGGCCCGAACCACCGGTAGGCGTGTCTCGGCCGTCCCCGCCGCGATTTCTCGTCCTGAGAGAGGTGACGTTCGGGCAATCGGAGCGTGTACCCTCGACGGGTCCCGCCGTTTCGGCTCCGGTCGACCGCCTTTCGCCGCTCGTCGCGTTCCTTCCGTTCCCGGAGAAAGTCGGCCTCTCGGTCTCGGCGTCCACCGATGGTATTTAGCTAAATTGAGGCGCTAAAATTCCTTCCTCAGCGGGCGCCGACCGAACGGGAGGCGCGAGCAGGGGGGGGGGGAATACAGCGTTCACGAGAGCGAACCTCTCGTCCAGTCCATCAGGAACACCGCGTCTCGTCGACGCCCCCAGAATCGAAGGTTCTGGTGTCTCGGAAATCGAAGATTTCCGACGAGTCCGCAGGAACTCGGACACCTATCTTCAAACAGCGAGAAAATCCCGGCCTCCGAGCCGGGCGTGAATCGCGTCAGCGTCAGCACTTTTTTTTACTCGGCCACCATATCTGCATATTCACCCGAGGTCGTTCGAAAATCTCCGATTTTCGTGATGACGAGAGACTTCGTCTCTCGAACCACGGCACGACCGCCTCCATGCCGGGACAATCGGACAATCTCGGGAGTCCGTCACTGGACCGAGGCAGGTATTCCCCTGCTGTCGGCGGTCGGCGAATACCGACACAAAATAACCAGGTACCTCCGAATCCCCTGTAGGATAGGAGTAACGGGAGCGTGGCACTCCCAGCACCCGTCGGTGTGCAGACCCGAGGGTCCCAAACCAGCCGCCTGCGGTGCGGGGCGGTGGGAAATCCCGCCGTCGCCGGGCGACGCCCGGCTGCTTGAGGGAGCTTCGCTCCCTCTCCGTTCACCGCGGGGAGGATGTCACAGCCCGAGTTCGCGGCCCAAGACGAGGTGCTGAATCTCGCTGGTCCCCTCGCCGATTTCCATCAGCTTGGCGTCGCGGTAGAACCGCTGGGGCGGGAAGTCGGTGGTGTAGCCGTAGCCGCCGTGGACCGGCGGCCTTGTGGGTGAGCAGCCGCGCCCGCTCGATCTTGCGGTCCATCGAGACGATCATGTCCCGGACGGCGTCGAACTTCGACACCGGGCGGTCGAACTGCTCCCGCTCGGTGGCGTAGTCGCGGGCGGCCTCGAAGGCGCCCTGCGCCAGCCCCGTCGACAGCGCGGCGATGGAGATGCGGCCGCCGTCGAGCGTCTTCTTCGTCTGTGTCCAGCCGTCGCCCTCCTCGCCGAGCAGGCGATTCTCGTGGACCCGGACGCCGTCGAGCTGGATCTCGCAGGTCGGGGAGGCGTTCAGCCCCATCTTGTCCCAGACGGTCGTCACCTCGAAGCCGTCCTGGTCGGGGTCGACGATGAACGTCGAGATGCCGTCGTAGCCGGCGCCCGGCTCCGTCACCGCCTTCACCAGCACGCTGTTGGCGACGTTGGCGTTGGTGATGAACTGCTTCGTGCCGTCGATGACGTACTCGTCGCCATCTCGCTCGGCGACGGTGTTCATGTCGGAGGCGTCCGACCCCGAGGAGGGCTCCGTCAGCGCCCACGCGCCGATTTCGTCGCCCTCCGCCAGCGGCCGGGCCCACTCCTCGATCTGCTCGTCGGAACCGAAGTTGATGATCGGCATCAGCCCCAGCGATGTGTGGGCGACGTAGGAGAGTCCGACGGCCCCGGAGACCCGCCCCAGCTCCTCGGCGACGACCGCGTACATCAGGTAGTCGCCGCCGGCGCCGCCGTTCTCCTTCGGCGCCGGAACGCCCATCAGGTCCAACTCGCCGAGCTCCTCGAACACCTCCTCGGGGAACCGGTGGTCCTCCTCGATCTCCTGGGCGATGGGTCCGATCTCCGTCTCCGCGAAGTCTCGAACCACGTCCTGGATCATCTCGTGTTTGTCCGGGAGCGTGAAGTCCATATCCACCCGTGTAGGCACGCGGAAATAAACGTGCCGGGACGTGCGGTGACGTCGCCGACGGGTGTCCGCCGGCGCCGGCAGCGGGACACAACTTAACCCCGAGCGTCCGCTACGACGGGGCGTGCCACTCAGACGGCTCCTCAGGGCGAGCGTTCCGACGGCCCGGCTCGAGGCGGTCGCCGAGGAGGTCGTCCACCGCTACGGGGGGTCGTCGGCGACGTTCGAGAAGCTGGAGGCCGACAACTGGCTGTCGGTGCCGCTGGTGGTCGACGACCGGTGGTTCGTGAAGGTGATCGCCGACCAGCACACGCTGCTGCACGGGGTGTTGACGGCCGGCCGGAACCTCGGCGCCCGCTCGTCCGGCCGGGAGGGGTTCTTCGAGCACTTCTCGACGCCGGTGGAGATGGCCGACCACGAACTGGAGGCGACCCGGGCGATGCGGGAGCTCGGCGTCGACGCCCCCGAGCCGCTGGCGGCGTTCGACCACGACGACCTCGGGGTGGTCGTCCTGGAGTACCTGCCGTCGTTCCGGACGCTGGACGAGCTGTCGGCCGAGGAAATATCGGCGCTGGCGCCGACGCTGTTCGGCCACCTCTCGCGGATGCACGGCGCCGACCTCGCCCACGGGGACCTCCGGGCGGAGAACGTCCTCGTCGCGCCTGACCGGGACGGCGAGGTCGGCGAGGCCGGCGACCCCGGCGACCCCGACGAGGAGACGCTGTACTTCATCGACGCCGCCCGCGTGCAGGCCATCGAGGACGCGCGGGCCTACGATCTGGCGTGTGCGCTGGCGTCGCTGTCGCCGCACGTCGGCGCCGACGCGGCCGTCGACGCCGCCCTCGAACGGTACCCGACGACGGCGCTGGGGGCGGCGGCGGAGTTCCTCGACTTCGTCAACCTCCGGCCGGACCACGACTTCGAGGCGGCGGCCGTCCGCGAGGCGATCGAACGGGCGGCGTAGCTCACTTCCCGTAGTTCTCGTCGATGAACTCGTCGGCCTCCTCGAGTATGTCGCGGGGGCCGTCCTGGGTGATGGTGTTGACCGCCTGTTCGTAGTCGCGCCACTGCATGTCGCGGTGTTCCTCGGAGAGCTCCGCCGACGCCTCGAAGGACTTGGCGACGAACAGGTGGACGGTCTTGTGGATGGTGTCGCCGCCGGCCTCGAAGACGTAGTCGTACTCCTCGCGGAAGCCGTCGAGCAGCCGGAAATCCTCGATTCCGGCCTCCTCTTTCACCTCGCGGATGGCGGTCTGCTGGAGTTCCTCGTCGCCCTCGACGCCGCCCTTCGGGAACTCCCAGTCGCCGGGCCGGGACTTCAACAGCAGGTACTCCCGCCGGCCACGCGTGTCGCGAAAGAGGATGGCTCCCGCACTCGTGGCCTCTATCATACGACCCACGTAGGGGGTCGGGTTAATAAAGGTATACCGGACGCCGGTGGAGGCTTCGTACCGACGGCCGATCCCCGGGGTTCGGATCGATGAAGGTAGACCGGACGTCATTTCCCGTCCGCGCCGCCGATAGGTGCGCTTTTGTCCGTCGAGCCGCCACGGAACTGCATGCCCTTCGTGACCACCCTGACGCTCCAGAGCGGGGACCGGGCCGTTCTCGAGCGGGTCGTCGGGAACATCAAAGAGCGGGCCGAGCGCAAGGGTATCGAACTGAAGGGTCCACACGCGGCGTCGCCGGTCGACTACAGCGTCCCGCAGTCCGAGCGGCTCGCCGCCGACGGCGGCCGGTTTTCGCCGTGGCGCTACACCGTCTACATCCGGCGACTCGAGATCGTCGGCCACGACGACTTCGCCCGGTCGATCGCCGGGGAGCCGCTCCCGGAGGGAATCCACCTCGACGTCGACGTCGAGCGCGTGTCGACGCCCGACGGCCGCTAGTCCAGTTCGGTGAACTGGACCCCGTTGTCGACGACGCGGACGTCCAGCGTCGACCGCTCGTCCACCCGCGCCCAGTCGAGCGTCCCCGACTGTCCGGCGGTCGTCGTCGCCGACACCCTGAGGTCGCCGCCGGGCAGCGACCGATTCGACACCGCGAAGCTGCCCTCCGGCGCCAGCGTCTCCCGCTGGACCACCGCCTGCTCCAGCTCTCCGGTCGGCGGGCCCTCCGGCGTCGCCGTCGCCGGCGTGGTCGTCCCTCCGTCGTCCGCCCCGCCGTCCGGCGTCGGTGTGGCCGTCCCGTTCTCGCCCCCGTCGCCGGCGACCCCCGCCGGGAGTTCGTAGACCCGGAGCGTCACGGTGAACTCGGTGTCGGTCGCGTTCGTGACGAGAACCGACCGCGAGGTCCGCCGCGGCGGGCGGTCGAGACAGCCGGCCGACGCCGCGATTGCGGCCGTCGCCCCGAGCAGCCGCCGGCGGGTGACGGGGGCGTCCATGTGGGCCGTTCCCCCCGGGGGCGGAAGAGCGTACCGAGTCGACCCGACGCCGGAGGCTTTTGTCGGCGCGCCGCGTTGAGGGGGTATGAGCACGAACCGCGAGGAGCGGCTCGTCGAACTGCGGCGCGAGCTACACCGACACCCCGAACCGGCCTGGACGGAGTTCTGGACGACCGCCCGGGTCGTCGAGGAGCTACGGCGGATCGGCGTCGACCGACTCCACGTCGGTCGGGAGGCGATGGCCGACGCTCGGCTGTCGGTGCCCGACGACGACGAGCTGAAGACGTGGCACGAGCGGGCCCGCGAGGCCGGCGCCGATCCGGACCTACTGGGGCGGATGGCCGGCGGCTGGACCGGCTGCGTGGCCGTCGTCGAGGCCGGCGAGGGGCCGACCGTCGGCCTCCGGGTCGACATCGACGGCCTGCCGCGGGCGGAGGCGACCGACGACGACCACGCGCCGGCCCGCGAGGGGTTCCGCTCGGAGACGGGCGCGATGCACGCCTGCGGCCACGACGCCCACGCGACCATCGGCGTCGGCGTGCTCGAGGCGATCGACGAGACGGACTTTTCGGGGACGCTGAAGGTGTTCTTCCAGCCCGCCGAGGAGGTCATCGGCGGCGCCCGGCCGATGGCCGAGTCGGGCCACCTCGACGACGTCGACTACCTCTACGCCGCTCACGTCGGCCTCGATTATCCGACCGGCGAGGTGGTCGCCGGCCTCGAGGAGATGCTCGCGGTGACACAGTTCCGTGCGACCTTCGAGGGCGAGCCGGGCCACGCCGGCGCCCGCCCGGAGGAGGGCCGCAACGCCGTCCAGGCGATGGCGACGGCCGTCGACGGCCTCTACGGGATTCCGCGGCACAGCGACGGCGCCTCCCGGGTCAACGCCGGCCGGGTCGGCGGCGGCACCGCCACCAACATCATCCCCGAGGAGGCGTTCGTCCACGGCGAGGTCCGCGGCGCGACGACCGAGATCCGCGACTACACCTTCGAGCGCGCCCGCGAGGTCCTGGAGGGCGCCGCGACGGCCCACGGCTGTTCGGTCGACGTCGAGGTAGACGGCGAGGCGCCGTCCGCCGAGAGCGACCCGGAGCTGGTCGACGTCGTCCACGGCGCCGCCGACGCCCACGCCGACGTGACGCGTGCGACCCGCCGCGGCGAGTTGGGCGGCAGCGAGGACGCCACCTACCTGATGCAGCAGGTCCAGGACGACGGCGGGCTGGCGACGTACATCGGCGTCGGCACCGACCACCCCGGCGGCCACCACACCGCGACCTTCGACGTCGACGAGGCCTCTATCGGCATCGGCGTCGACGTGCTGACCGAAGCCATCGTCGAGACGAGCCGGCGAGCGCCGTAACGACTCGGGCGCCGGCGGCGCGGACGGGAGCGGCAACCTTTGCGGACTACGGAGGAAGCAGCGAGAGTCCACCTCTTTGGGGGGTGAATCGCGTGCGCTTGGCGGCGCAACCGCGGGAGTTAGATGCCGATGTCAAAACCGCGCGATTTCTCGAAGCGTACCTCAGCGACTTCGACGGCGGATTCGACTACATCACCTACGAGTGGCAGACCCATAGGTATCCAGTCGACGCCGAAGTACAGGGAGATGTCAGGGGCGACTTCACGCTACAGACACGGCGGTCGGACGTGATCAACGACCATGCGATGTACTCCGACGACCGCGACGCCCGGAAGCTCCGAGCCGAGTACATTCATTCCGCCGTAGATGGTCGCAAGGTCAAGAGCGGCGGGGAACCGACCGTTCCCGTCCCCCGGAGCGACGACGGCGTTGAGAAACTACTGAGCCATCTCGATAACGACCGCGATGAGGTGGCGGCGACGAACGCCGAGGAACTAGAAAGAGTGGTCAATGACGCTGTATATGAGATATTCGGGATCACCCCTTCGGAGCAGAATGTGATTGAGGAGTTCTTAGAGACATTCTGGATGTGCTGAGTTATCGAACTACTATCAACCGAGCCGTGTTCAACCTGAACGAGGTCGTGGAGGAATCCTCGACGTGTTCCAACGCCGGTTTCAGAGCCGACTTGTAGACAGATTCAAGCGTGTGCAATTCGTCGTATAATGTATGTCGGAGACGGAGTATCGGATCGTCTCCGGTGAAAACTCGGAGATTCACGACGAACCTCACATCGAGGGCCGCCGCCTCACGGTGCGGACCATCCACGCCCGCGTCGATGGGCGTGGTCTGGACCCGCAAACAGTAGCGGACCGACACGAGGTCGACGTCGCCGACGTGTACCAGGCGTTAGCGTACTACCACGACAATCCTGAGGAGATATCCGAAGTTGAACGCCGTCGACAAGCGACGATTGAGACGTACGACGATGACTTGGTAGGCCCGGAGGATGTCGAAGAGTAGCTATCGTCTTCTCCTCGACGAGAACGTAGAGCGCAGAGCGATGCACTACCTGGAGAAACGGAGCCACGACGCCGAGATGGTCGTCGACGTCCTCAAACCGCAAGCCACTGACGACGAAGTACAACGGTACGCCGAGGAGACGAACCGACTGGTTCTCACCAGTGATCAAGATTTCCTCGCCCGTGACTACCCGACTCTCTTTCAGGAGGACGACGAGATGTCGGCGTTCGAGGTCGCCGAAATCGTCGATGCAGTTGCTGAAGCAATGAGCCAGTCCCAACTGATGCAGTCAGGCGGGACGAAACTTGTCGAGGACTGGTTTTAGACGGCCCTCCTGATGGGATTGACCGACGCTCGAATCTCGCTCCCGAGGGGACGTTTCGACCGTTCAGACCGCGCAGCCACTGCTGCGGTGGTGTTTCAGTCGTGGGAGGCTGCCAGCGTAGTTCAAGATGGAGCCCCCGACCCCGCGGAGCGAGCGAGTAGGTCAGGGAGGGGCCCGACATGGTGGGAGACAGTTGTTAAGTTGCACCCTGCCATACTGTGGGATAGTGCTGTGCGGGCACAAGTCTCGCGCAGTACGGGCCGCAGTAGCCCGGCCCCAGATGGTGGGTTTGGGGACCCCGACGGGCGTCCGGTAGGCGGGGCGCACAAAACGCCCCGTCGCGTCAACTGAGAGCGAGAACCACATCAAAGCCACCGAAAGACGAAGTCTTTCGAGGCCTCGATAGAGCTCCGCTCTATCGGTGGCCCCACCCTTAACGAGCGAGGCCGTAAGGCCGAGCGAAGTAGGGTGGGGTCGGTTACAGGAGGTACCGTTCTTCGTTCTCGCTCATGTCGACGAAGGAGTCGGCGGCGCCGACCAGTTCCTCGGCCGTCGAGGAGCCGAAGCCGAACACCTCGGTGCGGACGCCCTCGTGGCGGAGGTGGGTGCAGAGCCGCTCGAAGTCGCCGTCGCCGCTGCACAGCACGACCGTATCGACCTTCGAGGCCAGCGTCACCGCGTCCAGACACATCCCCAGGTCCCAGTTGGCCTTCTGGGAGCCGTCGGGGAACGTCTTGATGTCCTTGATCTTCGTCTCGAAGCCGATGTCCCGCAGCGCCTCGAAGAAGTCCTCTTCGGCCGGCGAGTCCGCGCGGATGACGTAGGCGACGGCCCGGACCAGCTCGCGGTCGCCGACGGCGGCGTCGAGCAGCTCCGTGTAGTCGACGTTCCGCGAGTAGCGGCTGTGGGCCGAGTGATAGAGGTTCTGGGAGTCGGCGATGACCGCGACCCGCTGGTCGTCGTGAATCGGCGGCATGCCGGAGGGTCGTTCGCGCTCGGGCATAGACCTTCGTATCCGATCGTGACTCCAACCGCGGAGCCGACACTGCGACTCATTCGGACTTCGAACAGTCGTAGTGATCGAGCGGCGCCCGCAGTCCCGGTCCCTCGCCGACTATCAGCCCGCAGTCGTCGGTGACGCCGACGGTGACCGTGTCGCCCTCGACGACGGCCGGACCGTCGTGGCGGGGAGCCCGTCCGGTCGCCTCGCCGGCCCACGGTCCCGGTCCGGTCTGGTCGGCGCCCTCGACGTCGGCGAACCCTCTGCCACGGACGTCGAGCCGGCCCGGCGGTGCCGGGTCGCCGCCGGCGTGCTCGATGACGAGCAGCCGGCCGTCGTCGGTCGTCCGTTCCTCGAACGCGAGTTCGACGTCCGGTCGTGTCTCCGCCGTGTGTCGGTCCGCGAAGCCCGGCGCCGCGACCTGGACGCCGAGGCCCCCGAGGAGGAACAGGAAGATGACCGCGAGGTTGAGGCTCAGCACCCACCCGGTCCCCTCGGTCGCCGGGGTGACCCGCCGGAAGACGACCCCGACGCCGACCAGGACGGCGGCGATTCCGGCGACGGTCGCCACGAACCGGAAGAGTGCGGTCCCGACGGCGGCCTCCTCGACGGTCCAGACGAACGCGACCGGCGCGACGACCGGCACCGCGATGGCCGCCAGGGCGGCGGCGCCGTAGATCAGCGGGTGGCCGTGCTCCCGGGCGAGTGCCGCCGCGACGCCGACGGGGACGACGACGTACAGCAGCACGACGACGGCGAGCAGCAGGACCACGACCCCCTGGCCGATCCGCACCTCCGGAAGCGACGTCGAGAGGTCCGCCGGGAAGACCATCGCGGCGACGACGCCGCCCAGCGCGCCGACCAGCAGCGTCAGCCCGCCGGCGAAGGCGACCAGACGCCGCCGCGGGCTCCGGGTCATCCTCGCGGCCCGGGCGCCGCGGGCGCCACGGGCGCTCCGGCGGTCGGACGTGCCGGCGGCACCGGCGGGGCGATGCGCTCACCGGGTCTGACGTCGCCGACGGCCCGCGGAAGGCGATCCGGGTCGTCGGTTGCGGCCGCGGGCAGCGGCTCGGACGTTCCGCGCGCGGACATGTTTGCAACTGACTGTCGTCGTGCGAAATCAAGTCTCTTGTGCCGCTCCGGCGGGCCGGATTTGCGACGGACCGGAGCGGGTCTCCTCGGACCCGTCCCGTCCGCGATACGGCCGACGACCGGCGCTACCCGCACTCGTGGTCGGCGAGCGTCGTCGTGCGCCCGTCGTCGTGGATGATTCGGATTCGACAGTCGTCGCCCGCGCCGACGGCCACCGAGTCTCCCTGCCTGACGACCTCGCCGTCGTCGCTGGCCTCCGAGGCCGGCCAGGGGCCCGGCTCCGTCACGCCGGCTTCCGAGACGTTCGCGAACCCCTCGCCGGCGATCCGGAGGTCCTCGGCCGGTAGCTGGCCGCCGCCCCCGCGCGTGACGTACTCGGCGAGCGTGAACACCACCACCGTCCCGTCGTCGGTCTCGACCTCCACGACGTCGAACTGCGCGCTCGGAACGCCTCGGTCGTCTTCCTGTTGGACGAGCGCACCGGCCGGCCCGGCGAACAGGTTCCCGAACGCCACCCCGACGACGAAGAGCGCGACGAACGCGACGTTGCCGAAGGCCGCAAGCGGGGACGTGCGACCGTTGTCGCCGGTCCGTACGAACTCGTTCAGCAGGAGGACGACGACGAGGAGGGCGACGCCGACCGTGGTCAGGCCGGTGAGGACCAACGCCCGGTCGAGGACGAACACCCCGAACGGTGTCAGCGGGAGAGCGACCGTCACCGGCAGCGCGGGAGCGACGGCGGCGACCGCCCACGCGGGGTGGAGCGACACCCGGTCGCTGCGGCGGGAGACGACCGCGACGGCGACCGGCAGCAGGAGGTACAGCGCGACGGCGGCCGGGTAGCCGGCCCACTTCACGAAACGCAGTCCGAGTACCGCCGCCGGTCCGGAGCGCTCCGGGGCGAGGTAGGTCAGCCCGCCGAGCCCCGGCGCCTGGACCAGCCCGCCGACGAGCCCGACGAACAGCCCGAAGGCGACGGTCAGGCCGCCGGCGAAGGCGGCGAGCCGTCGTCGGGCGCTCCGCGTCATGGGAACAGCGCGAAGGCGACGAGCCCGACGAGCGGCGCCACGAACAGCGCCAGCGCGGTGAGATACGCCAGCGTCGCCCGGCGCTTGAGCGCGTTGTCGGGGAAGGCGTCGCCGGCCAGCCGGTAGCCGACGTACTCGACGGCGCCGGCGGCCGCGAGTCCGACGAGGGAGGCGAACCCTCCCGCCAGCCAGCAGGGCACCGGCCCGCAGGTGGTCGCGAACTGGATCCCCTCGGGGTAGGCCGGTTGGACGCGTGCGGCCTCCGCCCGCGTCAGGCCGTTGGCCTCGACCCACTCGACGACGGGGTGGCCGTCGGGCAACTCCTCGATGCGAACCGTCGGCTCCGCGGTCGTCACCGCCTCGACGAGGTCCTCGCGGCCGTCTTCGCGCAGGAGATATGCCATCGCACACGGTGTCCCGTCGTCGCCGACGAACAGCGGGACGCGGTCGGAGCGGTGCCGGTTCGTCGGGAAGTCGCCGCGCTCGCGGTAGTCGGCCAGGCGGTCGAGGTGGCGCTCGCGGCGACGGTGCCGTTCGGGCGTCAGGTCGCGGTCGGCGTCCCGCAGCGCCGCCTCGGTCCGGCGGAGATGTTCGCGTATCCGTGCGTCGTCGACCGCCCGTCGGAGGCGGTCCAGCGTCCCGGCCGCGTCGACCGGCAGCCCCCGTCCCCGTTCGATTCCCCCGTGACTGGATGCCATACGTCGCGGTTCGCGGCGAGTATCAAAAGCGTTACGCGCCCGGCTACGGCCGCGTTCAGTTGCGAGAGAGCGGGCCGGTCGGCCGGCGTCGGGCGGGAGTCCGAACGGGGTCGACCGCTCGCTCCGCGGGCGGGAAAGGGCGTTCGGACACGCCGTCATCGCCGCCAGAAGACGCTACTCCCTCCTCACGAAACACCGCTCCTGTCACTGGAACCCGCGGATCGTCCGGGCCTGCGTGCTCTCGTCGCCGGCGTCCTGCAGCTGCCGGGCCAGTTCCTCTCGGGCGGACTGTATCTCGCCGGCCTGCTCGACGAGGGCGTCGGTGTCCACCTCGACGCCGGCGATGGGGTCGACACCGTGTTCGAGGACGACCCGTGCGGCCTCGGGGTCGGGGAACTGCGGGTCCGTCTGGACGACGAGGCCGACGGCGTCGAGGCCGGCCCGGTCGGCGCGCGCCAGTAGCGCCCCCGTCGGCCCGGTCACGAGGCCGTTTTCCCGCGGCGGGACGATACCGGCCGCATCGAGGGCCGTCGTCGCCTCGCCCGTCGCGACGCCGTACAGCTCCGGGGAGCCGTTTTTCTCCTCGGGGAGGCCGCTGAGGTACAGCGGAAAGACGTCGTTGTCCTCGAACCAGTCGGTGATGCAGTCGGCGAAGGCCGGCGCCCCCGACGGCGAGACGGGGACGTCGCTCTGGAGGACTAGCAGGTCCCGCGTCTCGTCGGCGTACAGCCGGACCGGCGGCAGGACGTCCGATCGCTCGCCGTGGTAGACGGCGACGTCCGGCAGCCCCTCGCAGTACAGCGAGCCGTACAGCGACATGTCGAACTGCTCGACGAGATTGTCGGCGGTGATCTTCCCGACGAGACCGGTACCCGGAAGCCCCTCGACCAGGACGGGCGAGTCGAGCTCGACGTCGTCGGCGTGGACCTGGACACGTGCCATGTCCGAGGTAGGGACGGCGACGTCTTAAGCGCACGCCACCCGGGCCCAGTCCGGCGCTTGCCGGTGGCTCCCCCGCCCCGTCTCGGCCGGCCCGACCTCCGGTTTCGCGTCCGCCGCACCTGCACCGCCGACGACGCGGCCGCGGCCCGGCGGGCAACCGACACCGACAAGCCCGCGGCCGTCCGACGCCATCCTATGGACCCGCTCGCGAGGTACGACCCGATCGTGGCCGACCCCGAGGCGTTCCGGGCGGCCTGCGAGCGCCCGCTGCCGTCGGTCGTCCGGGTCAACGGGATCAAGGCGACGCCGGACCGGGTCGCCCGGGCCTTCGAGGCGGCCGGCGTCGGCTTCGAGCCGGTCGGGTGGCACGACGGCCTGTTCCGGCTCGCCGACGACGTCTCGCCCGGCAACACGTGGCCGTTCGTCCACGGCTGGGTGTACGGCCAGGAGGAGGTGTCGGCGCTCCCGGCCCGGGTGCTCGACCCCGACCCCGGCGAGCGGGTGCTCGACCCCTGTGCCGCGCCGGGCAGCAAGACCACTCAGCTGGCGGCGCTGATGGACGACGAGGGGTTACTGGTCGCCAACGACAGCAACCTCGGGCGGCTGTCGGCGCTGCGGGCCAACGCCGAGCGCTGCGGCGTCACCAGCGTCGCCGTCACCAACGCCGACGCCCGCCACCTCTCGCTGAAGTCGTTCGGCGGCTCCGAGCGGCGCTCGGAGGCTCGTCGGACCACGTCCGACGGCGTCGAGCCGTTCGACCGCGCGCTCGTCGACGTCCCCTGCTCCTGCGAGGGCACCGTCCGGAAGAACCCCGACGTCCTCGAGGAGTGGTCGCCGAGCCACGTCGAGGGGATCGCCGGCGTCCAGCGCGACATTCTCGGTCGAGCCGTCGAGGTGACCCGCCCCGGCGGGACCGTCGTCTACTCGACCTGTACGTTCGCCCCCGAGGAGAACGAGGCCGTCCTCGACGACGTGATCGCCGACCACGACTGCCAGCTCGTCGAGTTCGACCTCGACGTGGAGCACGTCGCCGGCGTGGCCGAGTGGGACGGCGACCGCTACGACCCGTCCGTCCGGCGGGCCAAGCGCGTCTACCCCCACCACAACGACACCGGCGGCTTCTTCTGTGCGAAGCTGGAGGTGGCGGCGTGAGCCGCGAGAACGGGAGTTCTCGGAACGACGGCGGGCGGTTCGACCGGCTGCCGGCGACGGCCGACGAGCGGGTCGTCGAGGGCCGGGCCACCCGCCGCGAGGTGGTGACGTGGTGGGTCGAGCGGTTCGGCCTCGAGCCGGCGGCCTTCGACGGCCACACCTTCTGGGAGAAGGGCGCCGGCAAGGTGTGGGCGTTCGCGGCCGACGTCGACTCGCCGGCCGAGATCGAGGCGCTGGGGATGACGTTCCTCCGGACCCGACAGGAGCACTGGAAGCCGACGACGGACGCCGTCCAGCGGTTCGGCCGCGCGGCGACGCGGAACGTCGTCGTCCTCGACGACGCCGACGCGCGGGCCTTCCTCCGCGGGGAGACGACCGACCCCGACTGGGACGGCGACTGGGGCTACCTCGCCGTCGCCCACGAGATCGCCGACGACGTCGAGCCGATCGGGGTCGGGCTCTACCTCCACGGCGAACTGCGCTCGCAGGTGCCGAAGGGCCGGCGCCGACAGCTGTGACCCGGTATCTCGTCGCCGACACCCACTTCGGCGACGCCGACGTGTTCGACTACACCGGCCGGTCGTTCGGCTCCGTCGGCGCGATGAACGACGCGCTGCTCGCCGGCTGGAACCGCGTCATCGGGGCGGGCGACGAGGTGGTCTTCGTCGGCGACCTCGCCGTCCCGTCGGAGCCGACCACGGTCCGGCAGTGGCTGAGCCGGCTGCGCGGCGACGTGACGTTCGTCGCCGGCGACCACGACGACGGCGCCCGCCGGAGCCACGCCGTCGACGCCCGGGAGTCGTACCGCTTCGAGGCGGGCGGCCGCCGTTTCCGCTGCGTCCACCGCCCCGCCGACGCCCCGCCGGACCGCGACGACTGGCTCGTCCACGGCCACCACCACGACACCCGCCCCGAGGAGTACCCGTTCCTCGACCCCGACGCCCGGCGGGTGAACGTCGGGGTCGAGCTCCTGGGGTACGAGCCGCTGTCCGTCGGGGAACTCCTCGATCACGTCGCGGCCGGCCGCAGGCTCCGCCGGCGGCCGTGACCAGGGCGAACGCATAAAAACGAAGACCGTCCGTTGCCGCCGGCGACGAATGCCGGCCCGCCGGTCCGCGACCGGTACCGGCCGCGCCTCGAACCGACCGGCGCCGCGGCGGTCACTTCTTCCGGACGGTCCCGCCGCCGAGACCCTCCCACTCGACGCGGTAGCCGAGCGCCGACAGCGCCGCGCCCGCGTCGTCGAGGCCGTGCTCGTCCAGCAGCGTCTCGGCGGCCGACAGCGACAGCCCGGCTTCGAGGTCGTCGGCCAGTTCCTCCAGCACCGACGGCCGGACGAGCGTCCGGCCGACGCGGTCGTGGTCGGGGAACGTCGCCGTTTCGAGGGCCGACTCGGGGACGCCGTACTCCTCGGCCAGCGCCGCGAGCGTGACGACGTCGGCGTCGGGGGTCGGCCGGTCCGGCACCGCCGCGGCCCGCTCCTCGCGGAGTCGCTTCTCGTACGGTCGGAGGGCGTCCCGGACGTCCTTCAGCCGGACCGTCCCCGAGTAGGCGACCGCGCGGTGGCCCTCCCGCTCGATGGCCTCGCCGACGCCCAGCGACTCGTCGTAGGCGACGATGAGGGCGACGTCCTCGAGGTCGGCGAACCGCGAGAGCTTCTTTTCGACGTATTCCGGCGTCCAGAAGCCCATCACCTCGAAGAACACCCGGAAGTCGGCGAAGGCGTAGTCGAAAGCGAAATCCGGGATGACGACGTGCTCGCCGGCCGCCAGCGGTTCCGGCTCCCGGACGAGCCCCCAGTCGAGGTCCAGCGACGAAAAGCGGGCGTAGAAGTCCGCCTCGACGCCGCTGTCGAAGGTGACCTCGGCGACGGGGTCGACGCCCGGCACGGTGATGTCGCCCGTCTCCAGCCGGAGGGTGCGCTCGGTGCCGCGGTCGTCGATCGTCGCCTCGAGGCGCCACTCGTCGGTCGCCGCGACGGTCCGTAGCAGCCGCGCGAAGCGGGTCCCGTAGCGCCGCGACCGCCGGAACAGCGCGTCCGGGCCGGTGACGACCACCTCCCGGCCCGCGTCCGTCCGGCGAATCTCGTACATCAGCCGGAGCCGCTTGACCGCCGACACCAGCGCCTTCGGATCCGACGACCGGACCCGCACCTCGACGGCGTCGAACAGCGCCGTCTGCGCCAGCGAGAGGTCGTACTGCTCGCGGAGGCTCGCGGGGTCGTAGCCGGTCTCGACGGCGACGAGCACCTGCTCGTCGTCGCGGTCGGCGAACAGCGAGGCCGCGACGTCGTCAGGGTCGGCGCCGACGCGGTCGGCCGCAGCGGAAAGCGCCGCCTCCCGTTCGGCGTCGGTGACGGCGCTGCCGCGCTCCTCGGCGGCCTCGAAGGCGGCCGTCCGGGCCCGCCCCGGCTCCACGGGCGCCCGCGTCTCGAAGGTCGCCTCCCGTTCCAGCAGCTTCGCGAAGCCGCGGACGAGCTTGAAGTCGCCGGCCTCCCCCTCGAGGTCGGTCAGCGCGGCCTCGAGCGTCGCCCGCGTCTCGCCGACGTGGCCCTGGTAGACGCCGAGGACGCGGCCGGCCAGCGTCCCGTCGCCGGGGTCGGTGAACTGCGGGTGGTAGCCGCCGCCGGCCCGCGAGACGCGCAGGAGGTCCTTCGTCAGCACCGTCCGGCCGTCGGGCGCGGCGGGACAAAAGCGCCGCGGCCCGCGTCGGCGAGGGGCGGGGCGGGGTCAGGCGTCCCGGCGCTCGGCCTCGAGATCGCGGGCCTCTGCCTCGAGGTCGCTCGTCTCCTCGTCGAGACCGCCGACCTGCCCGCCGTGGCCGGCGATTACCGAGGCGTCCAGCCGCGAGGGCCTATGGCCGCCCTCGTCGGCGTCCTCGGGGTCGCCGCCGGAGCCGTCGGACCCTCCGCCCCGCAGCCGGGCGAGGAGTCGCCCCAGGAGTGTTCCGAGCATCGTCCGCTTTACGGCGTGCCACGTCAAAAGCCCTCGCCCACGTCGGGGCTCAGTCGTCGCCTGCGAGCGCCTCCGCGGGATCGACGACCGCGCCGGTCTCGGGGAGGACGCCGACCTTATCGCACAGATCCGCCATCGGGCACGCTTCGGGGCCTTCCAGGCAGGCGGGCTCGCGGGCGGTGCAGTACTCCCGGCCGAACTGTATCATGGCGGTGTGGCCGAAGCCGCAGTTCTCGTCGCGGACGGCCGTCTCGAGGTGCTCCCGAACCGTCTCGTGGTCGGCGTCGGCCGGCGCCAGCCCGATTCGGCGGGCGATGCGGTGGACGTGGGTGTCGACGGGAAAGACGCCTGCCTGCCCGCCGGCGAACAGCAGCACGCAGTCGGCGGTCTTCGGGCCGACGCCCGTCATCTCGAGCAGCGCCTCCCGGACCGCCCCGGGGTCGCCCCCCGCGACGAACTCGTCGAACGCCTCGGCGTCGTCGTACTCCTCGCGAACCCGGCCGGCCAGCCGGACCAGCGTCTCGGCCTTCTGGTTCTGGAGGCCCGCCGGGGAGATGGTCTCGGCGAGGTCGTCCCGGCGGGCGTCGGCCAGCGCCGCCGCGAGATCGCCCTCATCGTCTCGCGGGTTGCCGTGCTCGCCGTCGGACCCGCGGTCCGACGAGGTCCCGCTCGCTTCGCTCGCGGGACCCCCGTCCCGTCCCGAGGCGCGCGGTGTCTCGCTTCCGTACCGGTCCATCAGGGCGTCGTGGGCCCGTTGGCTGGCCGTATCGGCGGTGTTCTGACTGAGTACCGTCCGGACGAGACACTCGAAGGCGTCGCGGCCGCCGTAGTGCTTCCGCCAGTACAGCTCGCCGAGGCGGTCGACGACCCGCCCGGCGCGGCCGTCGGCGGTCGCGGGCTCGGAGCCCATCTCGGTGCCGCTGTCGCTGCCGATGTTCTCCGTCGGTTCCTCGTCCATGTCCGCCACCGGGGCCCGGTCGGTCAAGAGGCTGTTCGAGGCGGCGACCCGGCCGGCCCGTCTCAGTTCACCCGGAAGACGACCTCGAGATCGGCGCCGTCGGCCAGCGCCGTGACGAGGTCGCGGTCGACGTCGGCCGCGGCGGTGTCGGCCTCGACCATCACGGTCCGGTCGTCGACGTAGGTGCTCGTGCGGGCGACCAGGCTCCGGTCGCCGTCGAAGGTGAGGTCGGGGTGGCCACGACCCTCGACGACCTGCTCGTGGCCGTCGGCCCGCAGCGTCGCGGTGATCGTCGCCTCCGGGGAGCGACAGGCCGCGACGAAGCCGTCGCCGAAGTCGGCCGGCGTCGTGTCGGCCTCGACGGCGAGAATGCAGTCGCCGGCCGGCGTCAACCAGTCGTCGCTCGTCACCTCGAGCGTGCTCCCGTGGGTCGCAGCTACGTTCTCGTGACCGCGTGCGCGTACGTTCTTATCCATAGTTCGGGTCGGCCCGCGGGGGACCACACGTCGCCCGACTCGGGCGGCGCCGTTCATATACCCGTCGGGCGAACGCCGCCGGCCTCGTCCGGCGTCTCAAGGCGCTTGATAACTGTTTTCATGGGTACCGGCCTCCACAATTTTTATATGCGACAACACGGTATATCCTCGTACCAGAACGCGTCCGGCGTTCGACAGCACCGTCAGCAGACCGAAATGACAGGGAACCTTCCTCAGACGACGACGGCTCCTTCGGAAGCCGCCGCTGTCCGCGCCCGGAGCGTAATGGCGTAGAACGACAACCATGCCCGAATCAATCGACGGATCCAAGAACGTAGAACTGACGGACGACGACCTCGAAAACGAGTCCAAGGGCCAGCTGATCAAGCTCGCCGGCCAGCTCCGCGACCGGCGCAACGAGCTGAACCAGATGGCCTCCGAGCGAGCTTCGGAGCGAGACGAGCTCAACGCCAAAACGCGGGAGAAGGTCGACGAGGCCCAGGAGCACCGCGAGAAGCGCGACGAGCTCAACGAGCAGGTCCAAGAGCACAAAGAACAGCGCAACGACCTCAACGCCGAGGCCAACGAGCTGTTCGACAGGGTCGACGGCATGAAAGAGGACCTCGAGCTCGACGAGGGCAAAAGCGTCGACCAGCTCGAGGATGAAATCGAGGACCTGGAGTTCAAACAGCAGACCGAGGTCCTGTCGGCCGACGACGAGCGGGAACTCATCGAGAAAATCGAGGACAAACGCGAGAAGCTCGCCGACCGCAAGGAGAAGCTCGACCAGACCGGCGACCTCGAGGAGCTGAAGGAGGAAGCCCAGGAGGTCCGTGCGGAGGCCTCCAAGCACCACCAGAAGGTCACCGAACTCGCCGACAAGGCCCAGGAGCACCACAACCAGATGATCGAGGCCTACCGCGAGGCCGACGACATCCGCGACGAGGCCGACGAGTGGCACGACAAGTTCGTCGACGCCCAGGAGGCCGCCGACCGCCACCACGACGACTTCGTCCGCGTCCAGAAGCGCCTCCGCGAACTCGACAAGGAAGAAGAAGAAGAGCGCAAGGACGAGCGTGCCGAGGAGCGCGAGGCCGCAAAGGAAGAAGCCGAGGAGATCTACCAGAAGTTCAAGGAAGGCGAGACCCTCGACACCGAGGACCTGATGAAGCTGCAGAAGGCCGGTAAGCTTTAGAACCACTTTTTGCACGAGAACACGGGTCGCGCGCCGGACGGCGCGCGACCCCGGTTCTCGGCAAAAACGTGGGGAAAATATGCGCGCGTGCTCCCTCCGCGGCGCTTCGCGCCGCTCCGGTCCGCGCGCGCTACCGGACTCGGACGCCTGCGGCGCCCTCGTCCGGGGAACCGCCTCGGGGGCGTTCGAAGAACGCCCCCTCGGCGGATGCTTGCAGGGTCGTTCGTTGTTGGTCCCCTGATTTGTGGGGCAGAGGCTGCGTTGCGGCGTGTACTATCTCCGTTCGCGGCGAGAAGTCGTCGCGTTCTCCCGTCTCGCGGTGTTACTTCGGCACAGACTCGATAGACAGGTCTGCCAACGACGCCGTCATAAAACGGAGCCCTCCGTCGTCGTGTACCCTACTCGACGGACACGATCGACGCCGTGGCCGTCGCCTCGAAGTCCGCGACGCCGGTGCGTCCCTGTACGCCCATCGTGTACGTGTTCGGGCCGACCGTGTAGTCGTTGTTCACCTGGTTGCCGCCGGCGTCCTCTCCGTCGAAGGTGCCGCCGCCCTGGACTCGCGATGCACTTCTCCAGCCCCTGGCCCTCGTACAGGAACAGCCCGGCGTTGGTCGGGCCGCTGTCGGTCGGGTTCCAGGTCATCTCCACGTCGATCCGGTACTCGTAGCAGCCGCTGGGCTCGTCGGCGCTGAACTCATCGGTGTCCGTCGGAACGCTGAACGGCTCGGTCGGGAAGGTGATGAGCAGGCCGCCGCCGGCGACGACCGGCAGTTCGTCGCCGTTCGCCGTCGTCGGCCCCGAGTTCTCGGTCCGGGTGACCGTGGTCAGTTCGACCGGCTCCGACGGTGGGGTGCACTCCTCTGGGGCCCCGCTTACCGATCCGACCGCCAGCGCCGACGCCGCGACCGTCCCGCCCGTCATTCGAAGCACGCTTCGCCTGTCGAGTGCGTCGTCGTCTGTCATGGGTAGAACTCCTGTCTCCTGTAGGGCATCGGTGTTCGCGCCGTCGCACGAGCGTGTCCGACGCTCGCCACCTCGATGGGTTCCTCGCTCGGCCGCCAGTCGCTCGCCGACGACCGCCGGCCAAGTTCGACGTTGGCAAGCGACACGGGGTAGCCGGCGTATTTTCACCCGATATATTTATTGATTCCGGTTTCTACGATTCGGAAGTTCGACAGAGAGGCGCTCTCCGGCCGGCTGACGGCGACACCACCGGGTCGTCGGCCGTCGGCCGTCGGCGGCTCCGACGCGGACGCTCCGCACTCGCGGGGTTCTCGCTCGCAGGGCGGACGGGGTGTGTCTCGTCCGGGACGCCGGGTCGGCGAAGACACCGCTCCGACGGCCTCGACTCGGTCGCATCGCCCGTGTCGGCCGTGGAGACGAGTTCGGGAGTCGCGTCTCTCGCGACGGCAGGGAATCAGGAGCGACGGGCGACCGGCGAGGGACTCTCCCGGCGCGCCGAAGGCCAGCCCCGCGCACGACACGAACTCAGTACTTCGGCTCCGCGCCGACCTCGGCGTAGATGTCGTCCATGATGTCGTCCCGCCGGGAGCGCCACGACTCGAAGCCGTCGGGGCTGGAGGGGTAGTCCTCGTAGTGCTCCAGCAGGCGGTCGGCCAGCTGCTTGGCGTCGTAGAGGTTCTTCAGCGTCCCCCAGTGGCCGTACGTCTCGTACAGCACCCGGAGCTTCAGCCAGATGTCGAAGTCGGCCGACCCGGAGTACAGCGCCTCGGAGATGCGCTCGCCGGGCATGGCGCCGATGAGTGCGAGCAGGTCGTCGAGGTCGTAGGCCGTCGAGAAGATGTTGTACACGTCCAGGGCGGCGTAGCGGCCGCCGAAGTGCTCCATGACGCGCTCGTTGTACCGCCAGAGGCTCTTCTCGCCGACGTCGGCCTCGTCGATGGCCTGGACGACCTGTTCGCCGGCGTACTGACCGGCGTAGGCGGCGCCGGCGATGCCGCCGCCGCTGATGGGGTTGACGTGGGCCGCCGCGTCGCCGACGGCCACGTAGCCGGGCGCGACCGCCGAGTCGTACGGCCGCCGGGTCGGTAGTGCCGCACCGAGCTTGTCCCGGACGGTACCGCCGGCGAGTTCGGGCCGCCGCTCGACGTCCTCCCGGAGGTCGTCGACGAGCGTCATCGGCTCGGCGTCCATCTGGAAGCCGAGCCCGACGTTGATCTGCGTCTCGGTCCGCGGGAAGTACCACAGGTAGCCCGCCGACCGCTTGGTCGGCTTGAACACCAGGGCGTCGGACCACTCGACGGGCTCGTCGACCTCGATTATCTCCCGGTAGGCCGAGGAGAACTGCGAGTACCGGACGTTCGTGTCGAAGGTCGCCCCCGAGAGGTCCGTCTTGTTCTGCAGGATGGACAGCGCCCCGGCCCCGTCGACCACCAGTTCGGCCTCGTAGCGCCGGGAATCACCGTACTTGCTGGCGGTGACGCCGCGGATCCGACCGTCGTCCTGGATGACGTCCTGAACGACGGTGTCGTAGTGGAACTCCGTGCCGGCCCGCTCGGCGCCGTCGATGATGCGGCGGCCGTACGCCGTGCGGTCGATGACCGCCAGCTCGCCCGGCACCGGGATGTCCAGCGCCGTGTCTTCCCGCGGGATCTCGAAGCGGCCGTGGTCGACCTCGGTGTTGGTGAAGGCGTCGTCGATCTCCGATTTGGGGATGGCCTCGGGGAACTCGTCGGCGCCCTTCAGCGCGTCGCCGCAGGCGATGTGACCCGCCTCGGCTTCGTCTTTCCGCTCGACGACGACGACGTCGTAGCCCGCCTCCGCGATCGTCGCGCCGGCGTAACAGCCGGAGGTCCCGGCGCCGACGATGACGACGTCGTACTCGAAGGTAGTCATACCGTGAGATGGACGCCGCGGGGGAAAACTCTGACTCCTCGCCGCCGCCGGGCCCGCCGACTCGCCGGCTCCGGGTCGGGGGTTTTTTGCCGCCGTTGGGCGTAGCCGACGACATGACCGACTACACCGTCGAGTTCGTCGGGACGGGCGAGGAGCTCACCGTCTCCGACAAAGAGACCATCCTCTCGCGGTGTCTCGAGGAGGGCATCGCACAGGAGTACTCCTGTCGGGTCGGGATGTGTCTGGCGTGTACCGCCGAGATAATCGAAGGGGAGGTGACCCAGCCGGCCGCCCGCGGCTTCACCGACGAGGAGGCCGAGGAGTACGCTCTCACCTGCATGGCACGGCCGCTGTCGGACCTGAAGATCGACCGCGGGGCGTACCCGCCGAGCATCGAGGCCGACGACGCCCCGTCGCCGGCCGACGACTGACGGCGTCTCGACGGCCGTTTTGAGTCTCGAAATCGATCGCGGGTACATGATACGTCGTCCCGTAGCAACGGTGATGGCATCCGGACGTCGCTCTGCGATCCGCCCCGACTTCGGGGCAGTCCTGTACGACCGGTCGTCGCTGCTCGACGCGGGGCTCATCGTCGTCGTCCCGCTCGTGCTGGTGGGCGTGTTCGCGCTGCCCGCCGGCGTCCGGGGAGCGTACGTTCTCGACTACACCGAGCCGACGCTCGTGACGGCGTACACCGCCCACTTCGTTCACCACGCCGAGGCCCACCTGGCGACGAACCTCGCCAGTTACGCGGTCGTCGTGCCGACGGCGTACCTGCTGTGTCTGTTCTCCGACCGCCGGCGGCTGTTCCGTGCGGCCTTCGTCTCGTTTCTCGTGGCGCTGCCGTTCGGGCTGTCGGCACTGAACCTGCTGTTCATCCGCCGGGCCGTCACCTACGGCTTCTCCGGCGTCGTGATGGGTTACTTCGGGCTGCTGACGCTGGCGCTGTTCTGCTACGTCGAACGACAGACCGGAGTCGACGCCGGCGAGCGGCACGCCCCGGCGGTGTTCTTTCTCGGCACCGCGGTCATCGGCGCCGCCGTCGCCCCGGTGACGTCGGCCGGCGCCGCCGTCGCCGTCGCGGCGCTGGCCGTCGTCGGGCTCTACGCCCGCGGGCTGATCGGCGCCGCCGACCCGCTCGCCCGGCTCCGATCGGGATTCGTCGGCGCGCCGCCGGGTCACCTGGAGCTGTGTACCGTCGGGACGCTGCTGTTCCTTGGGTACCCGCTGATCGCCTTCCCGACCGATCCCTTCCAGGGCGGCGCCGTCGTCAACCTGTACACGCACCTCCTCGGCTACGCGCTG
Source organism: Halobacteriales archaeon QS_4_69_225 (assembly GCA_003020965.1). GTDB lineage: Archaea > Halobacteriota > Halobacteria > Halobacteriales > Haloarculaceae > Natronomonas. The sequence continues at coordinate 213,112 of PXRL01000008.1, read as the reverse complement.
GGGTTCATCTCGGCGTACGGCTTCCGGCTGTTTCCCGGCCGCTGAGCTCGGCCCGGTACCCGCGGCCGGCGTCGCCGTCAGTCGTCGGCGCCCGGGTACGACCACCCGACGGTCGCCTCGACGGCGGCGGCGACGCCCAGCAGCCGCGGCTCGGCGAACGTCGGCCCGACGACCTGCATGCCGACCGGCAGCCCCTCGACCGTGCCGGCGGGGACATTGACGACCGGGTGACCGGTCATGTTGAACGGCCACGCCAGCGTCCACGCCGTCGGGACGCCGCCGGTCGGCTCGTCGTCGATCGTCGCCGGAATCGGCTCGTCGTGGGTCAGCGGTGGCGTCGCGAGCGTCGGACACACCAGCGCGTCGTACCCCTCGAGGACATCCTCGACGGCGTGGTACAGCTCGGTCCGCGGGAGGTCCGCGGCCGCGCGGTCGGCGGCGTCGTTGCTTCGGCCCACCGAGACCAGCGTCCGCAGCTCCTGCGGCACCGCGTCGCCGTGCTCCTCGAGGAGGTCGATTCCGCGGTCGGCCTCCAACTCGGCGACGGCCGTCGCGAAGAAGGTCGTCACCGCGAGGCTGTAGGCGTGGGTCAGCTCGCCCTCCGCCGGCGCGTCGACGTCGACGGTCTCGACGGTCGCGCCCGCGGCCTCCAGCGCCGACAGCGTCCTCTCGACGGCCTCCCGGACGGACGGCTCGACGGCGAAGATGTCCAGGTCCGGCGAGTACGCCAGCGTCAGCGCCGAGGGATCGGGCGGGTCGGCGGCCGCCGGCCGGTAGGTCGCCGGCGTCGGGACGCCGAAGGGGTCGACCCGCGCCGGCCCGGCGAGAACGTCCAACATCAGCCCGAGGCTCTCGACGTCGCGGGCCATCGGCCCCAGCACCCGGACCGGCGTGTGGCCGCGGTAGCCGTTGGTCCGGCTGCCGCGTGGGACCAGCCCGAAGCTCGGCTTGACGGAGACGACGCCGCAGCAGGCCGCCGGAATCCGGAGCGAGCCGCCGACGTCCGTGCCGGTCGCCAGCGCACAGCAGCCGTCGGCCAGCGCCGCCGCCGACCCGCCGGAGGAGCCGCCGGCGTTGCGGTCGAGATCGAACGGCGTCGCCGTCGGCCCCTGCAGTTCGTTGTCCGTCCGCATCGAGTGGCCGAGTTCGGGCGTGTTCGAAGTGCCGACGACGACGGCACCGGCGGCCTCCAGCCGCTCGACGGTGACGCTCGTCTCCGCGGCGACGTCGTCGGCCAGCGGCGCCAGCCCCTTCGTGCTGGGGACGCCGGCTTTCGACTCCGCGAGGTCCTTGACGGCGACCGGGACGCCGGCCAGCGGGAGTTCCTCGCCGTCGGCGACCCGTTCGCGGACGGCCGCCGCCCGCTCGCGGGCGTCGGTCTCCAGCACCGACACGAAGGCGTTCGTCGGGTCGCCGCGGCGCTCGATCCGCTCGAGAAACGACTCGACTACGTCGACGGGGTCGCGCGCCCCGGACCGGACGGCGTCGGCGATCTCGACGGCCGACGCGAAGTGCAGCGACATACCCCGACCGACGGCGGCGAGCGGCTTATGTCTACGGCGCCGGGTCATAGTGATTACCGCGAACAGTTCCAACGGTGCCGAAAGAAGCATTTTCAGCGGCTCTCATCGCCGATACGGAGTTACGGTGGTGAAGACTCGCAGTAATCACTATCAGGCCTCGGCGGCCGCCGCCGGTCGCCGCCCTCCTACGGCACCGCCGACGGCCAGGGCGGCCTCGGCGCCGAGCAGCGCCGCCAGAACGCCGAAGGCGACCGCCCAGCCGGCGACGTCCGACAGCGTCCCGACGACGACGCTGCCGAGCGAGCCGAGCACCATATAGACGGTCCGGACCAGCCCGAAGCCGGCGGTGCGTTCGGCCTCGCTGAGGTGGTCGATGAACCGCGTCTGGATGGGCGCGCCCCACGACATCGCGACGCCGACCAGCGGCACCGCGGCGACGACGGCGAGCCCGGAGCCGGCGACGAGCGTCCCGTAGCCGACGACGCCGGTGCCGAAGGCGACCGCGGCGGCGGCGTCCCGGCCGATCCGATCGGAGAGCCCGCCCAGCGCCGGCTGGGTGGCGCCGTGGACGACGAAGTACGTCGAGAACAGCAGGCCGGCCGTCCCGGCGGAGTAGCCGTGGTAGCCGACGAGAAAGGCCGGCAGGAACGACGCCGTCGCCTGCCAGCAGAAGGCGCCGCCGACCGCCATGACCGTCGTGTACCGGATGGCGGGCCGACCAAGCAGCTCCCGCAGCGGGCCGAACTCGAACCGCGACCGCATCGACTCGCCCGGTCGGGCCGGCTCGGTCGGCCGGACCCGTGCTCGGAACAGCAGGAAAACGGGCGCGGCGACGGCGACGCCCAGCAGCATCGCCGACCGCCAGCCGTATCGGACGGCGACGGCCGCGGCGGCGACCGGCGCGACGAGCCCCGCCAGCGGCCCGCCGGCGACGTGGACGCCGATCGCCCGGCCGACGTCGTCGAACTGCCGGGCAAGGAACGTCGTCGCGACGCTGTAGTGGAGGCCGGCGCCGACGCCGAGGCCGACGACGACGACCGCGAAGACGGCGAACGTCGGCGCGACCGCCAGTGCCAGCCCCGCGACGGCGGTGGTACCGACGGCCGCCAGGATGACCCGCCGCTCGCCGACCCGGTCGGCGAGGACGCCGCTGGGGAACTGCGCCAGGGCGTACGCCGCCCACATGCCCGTCAGCGCGAGGCCGACGGCACTCCGGGAGACGGAGAAGGCGGCGGTGACGTCCGGGACGACCGGGCTGATCGCCAGCCGGGCGACCATCGTCGCGGTGAAAGCCAGCGTACACAGCGTCAGGACGACGTAGCGGTAGGCAACTGCCACTACCGGCGGTAGGTCGCCGCCGGCAAACCCCCTTGCGGTTCCGGCCAGCCGCCGCGGCGCGGGCGGATGTCACAACCGTTTTTGCCCTGCTCGACCTACCCGTAGACATGTCGCAACAGGAGCCGAGCGGCGCCCCCGAGCGCCACGGTATGCCCGTTCTCGGGCTCGGAACGTGGGAGAACGACGACGCCGAGCAGTGCGCCGAGTCGGTCCGGACGGCGCTGGAGACCGGCTACCGCCACATCGACACCGCCCAGATCTACCGGAACGAGGCGGCCGTCGGCGACGGCATCGCCGCCGCCGACGTCGACCGCGAGGAGATCTTCCTGGCGACGAAGGTGTGGATCGACGAACTCGGCGGCGACGACGTCGTCGACTCGGCGGAGGCCAGCCTCGAGCGGCTCGGCGTCGACTCCGTCGACCTGCTGTACGTCCACTGGCCGGCCGACGCCTACGACCCCGAGGAGACGCTTCCGGCCTTCGAGACGCTGTACGACGACGGCCGGGTCGACCGCATCGGCGTCTCGAACTTCGAGCCCCGGCACATCGAGACGGCCCGGGAGACCATCGACGCGCCGATCTTCGCCAACCAGGTGGAGGTCCACCCGCTGCTCCAGCAGGAGGAGCTGCGGGAGTACTGCGACGACGTCGACGTCGAGCTGGTGGCGTACTCGCCGCTAGCCCGCGGGGAGGTGTTCGAGGCCCCCGAGCTGCAGGAAATCGCGGAGAGACACGGCGTCAGCGAGGCGCAGGTGAGTCTGGCGTGGCTCCGGGAGAAGGGAATCACGGCCATCCCGAAGGCGACCGGCGCCGACCACATCGAGGACAACTGGGCGTCGCTCGGACTCGAACTCGACGAGACGGACGTCGCCGAGATCGACGCCATCGACCGCGAGGCCCGGCAGGTCCACCCCGACTTCGCCCCCCGGGAGTGGTAACCGGCGGTCGGAACCTATTTGCCACCCCGTCCGGAGATACCGATATGTCCGAGGGCGGCATCGTCAACGGTATCCGGGTCGACGTCGTGCGGCTCCACGAAACGTGGATGGAGCTCGTCTTCCCACGACAGCGGACCGCCGTCCACCGCGTGCTCGGCAAGTGGAAGCCCCGGACCCGGGCCGACGAGGTGAAGTACTACCTCTGGGGAGCGCTCGGCGTCCCGCTCGTCGCCCTGCTGTACCCATTGCTGCTGGTCGGCGTCGCCGTCCGGTTCAACGCCCGCCGCTTCGACAGCGCCTCGACGCGGCTCGGCGTCGTCGGCGTCGTCGTCCTGGCGGCGCTCGTCTGGGGGCTGTTGACGGCGGCGGCGCGGATCCGCTTCGACGAGGCGGGGTTCGTCGCCGTCGCCGCCGCCAGCACCGTCGCCGTGGTCTCGGCGGGCCTCGCGGCCGTCTTCAAGCGGGTCGGCGGCCGGGCGACGACCGTCGCCTTCGCCTACCCCTTCGCGATGAACGCCATCTTCCTGCCGCCGGTGGTGGCCGCGCTGTACGACCCCGCCCTGGGCGTCGTCATCGAGCGGAGTACGGAGCTGGCGGAGTTCTTCCGGGACGACGTCTTCGTCGGGCCGCTGGACCCCGTCAGCGACTACCTCAGCGACCGCTTCGACTTCGAGGGGGTCGTCGTCGCGCTGATGTGGTTCTGCATTGCGACGCCGCTGGGGTGGCTGCTCGGGCTGTTGGTGACGCTCGCGAATCTCGTCCGACCGAAATCCGTCGAGGAGCAGGTCGAAGCCGAACAGACCTGACTTACTCCAGACCGTTGTACAGCACGGCCATCGCCGCCGCCCCGAGCGGGCCGCTAACCAGGGTTCTGGCTGCCTGTGGGATCGTGGCCTCGTCGTTCAGCACCCGCTCGATCGCCGGGTCGACGCCGCCGGCGGTCCCGACCAGCACGACCGTGAAGACCGCCAAGGAGACCGCGAGGATCGCGGCCGCGACGCCGGCAACCGTGAAGACGTGTCCGCCCGTCCGGTCCCAGCTGCTGCCCAGCGCCTCCAGCGGGCCGTCGTCGCCCAGCATCACCGCCGGGATCACCAGGTAAAGACGGACGCCCAGGTACAGTCCCGGGAGAACGAGCAGCAGCAGTCCGACGATAATCACGACCCCGGCGACGAACGCAGCCAGCAGCGCCAGGAATATCCGGACGCCGAGTGAGTTGCTCGCTCGTCCCCGTTCGACCGAGCCGGGGCGGCGGGCTCCGATGAGATAGACGCCGACCGCCGACCCGATCGCTCCGACGATACCACCCGCCGACCCGAGCAGTGCCGACAGCGGCGCCACCAGGACGAACAGCAGCACGACCTCCCAGGCGTCCCGTACCGCGAGTACCGTCCGGCGGAGCGCGTCGACCGCGTCGTCGACCCGCTGGTTACGGCCTCCGGCGCCGCCCGCAGGCGTCGTCTCAGTCATGAGATACGGCGGAAACAGAGATAATTAAAACTGTCGTTACGGCGACCGACGGAGGCGGGTCCGTCCGCCGTTACATGTAGCCGAGATCGCGCAGCCGCTCCATCAGGTCCTCCTTGTCCTGGGCGCGGCCGGCGCGTTCGGTGGTGTTGTCGAGGTCCTGCAGCCAGGCGGGTTCCTCGTCGGACTTCTCGGTCGAGATCTCGCTGCCGAGCGACCGGAAGCCGGCGAAGTACTTCGGCGAAACGGGGATGTCCTCGTGGTCGAGGTCGTTCGGCAGGTCGTCGTAGCCCTGGGGAACGTAGCCGTCGTCGGGGTACTCCTCGACGGTCTCGGGGACGACGTAGAACCAGAAGGCGTCCCAGACGTCGGCCTCGTCGAACTGCAGGATGGGCTGGACGCGGTCGTGCGGCGGGTAGATGTCGGGGTCGTGTCGCGGCGAGAAGAACGTCTCGTCGGCGCGGGCCTCCTGTTCGTCCCAGCGGATGCCCGAGATGATGCCGTCGATGTCCTCCGATTCGAGGGTGTCGTTCAGCGCGACCGTCTTCAGCAGGTGGTTGCCGACGTACGTGTCGAGCAGAAACGGGAAGGTGTCCTCCTCGTACTCGAGGATCTCCCGGACGTGATGGCGGTTGTGCTCGTCGAGTTCCGCGACGGGAATCTCGTCGCCGGGATCGAGCCCGTTCGCCTCGACGTAGTCGCCGACGTCGGTGTTGCGCGCGAACATCACCTCGAGGTCCCACTCCTCTGCCCAGCGGTCGACGAACCCGAGTAGCTCGTCGAAGTGCTGGTAGTGGTCGATGAACACCGTCGGCGGCATCTCGTGGTCGAACTGCTCGACGACCTCCTTGACGAAGTACAGCGTCAGCGTCGAGTCCTTGCCGCCGGTCCACATGATGGCCGGGGTGTCGTATTCCTCGAGGCCGGTCCGGACGACCTCGACGGCTTTTTCGATCTTGTCCTCCAGGGCGGGGTAGTCCGCGGGGTCTTCGCCCTCGCCGTCGGCGTAGTCGACGTCGAGGTAGTCGGGAAAGTCGCTCATCGTGTGTAATGACATCTAATTAGAGAGCTAAAGTCTCTTTCGACTTCCACGGGCGAGACGGGGCTGTAGTTCCGAGCAGCCCCCTCGAGCCCCGAACCGCCGACGGCCGGTCGGGTGTCTCACAGGGGTGGCGCGGAGCGGGCGTTAGTGCCGGCGCGAGCCGCAACCGGCACTGCCGGCGCTCAGAGCTCCTTCTTCGGGAGGTCCTCGACCGCCGGCCCGGAGATGACCTCGCCGTCGTAGTCGAACCGCGACCCGTGACACGGACAGTCCCAGGTCCGCTCGGCGTCGTTCCACTTGACGAGACACTTCATGTGTGGGCAGACGGCCGACACGGCGTGAACGTCGCCGTTCTCGTCGTGATAGACGCCGTAGGGCCGACCTTGGCGTTCCCCTCGACGAAGCGCCTGGCGGAGGCGCCCGGCTCGAATCGTAGCGGGTCGAACACGTCCGCCCAGGGGCTGTCGCCCGTGAGAACGAGTTCCGAGAGTATCTCGCCCGCCGCGACGCCGTTGCTCATTCCCCACCCCTTGAACCCGGTGCCGACGTAGACGTGCTCCTGGCCGGGACCGGCGCGCCCGACGAACGGCACCCTGTCGACCGGGAAGTAATCGTGGGTCGACCAGCGGTATTCGACGGACTCGACGTCGAAGTGCTCGCGGGCGAACGCCTCACACCGGCGGTACCGCTCGGACGTCGGTGGATGGTTCTCGCCGGCATCGTGACCCTGTCCGCCGACGATCAGCAGCTCCTCGCCGTCGACGGTGCAGGGCCGGAACGTGTCGGCCGGCGAGGCCGTGCTGTAGTACATCCCCTCGGGCGGGTCACCCCGGAGTCGCACCGCGAGCAGGTACGCCTGCTCCGGGTGCATTCGCGCGAAGTAGCCGTTCCGGTCGTAGAACGGGAAGTGGGTGGCGACGACGACGTCGTCGGCGGTGACGGTTCCGCGTTCGGTCTCCACCTCGCAGGGATCTCCGGGGTCAACGTCGAGGGCCCGCGTCTTCTCGAAGACGTGGCTCCCGTCGCCGTGGACCGACTCCGCCACCGCGAGCAGGTACTTTCGGGGGTGGAACTGCGCCTGGTCGTCGAAGCGGACGGCCCCGGGGACGTCGTAGGGGAGGTCCGTCGTCTCGGTGAACGACGCCGGCAGACCGAGGTCCGCGGCGGCGGCTGCCTCCGAGCGGACCGTCTCGACGTCGTCGCTCGACGCCGCGTACACGTAGGCCGGCAGGCGCTCGAACCCGCAGTTGACGCCGAGGTCGTCGATACGGGACTCGACGGCGTCGATGGCGGCCTCGTTGGCCCGGGCGTACTGGCGGGCCCGCTCGTCGTCGAACTTCGAGGTGAGGAAGTCGTAGACGAGACCGTGTTGGGAGGTGAGCTTCGCGGTCGTATGACCGGTGGTGCTCTCGACGATCCGGTCGGCCTCCAGCACCGCCACCGTCCGTCCGGCGTCCGTCAGTCGGTCGGCGGTCGTCAGGCCGGTGATACCGCCGCCGACCACGACCGTGTCCACCTCGAGTCCGTCCGCCAGCGGTTCGTAGTCGGTCTCCGGCGTCGTCGCCAGCCACAGCGACTCGGGGGGTCGCCCGTGCGACGACTCTGCCCGCGGCTTCTCGGCTGTCATGTAAGATACGACTGTCGACGGGCGAGAAAAAAGCGAGGGCGGTATATTCAAGCACCGCTGCTGGTGTATTCAAGCACCGCTGCCGCCGCCGACGGCCTCCGGGTCGTCGGCCTCTCCGGCGACGTCGCGCCGACAGGGTTCGAGCGGACCCGCGAGGAACCCGCCGGCGACCGTCGTCGACAATACGTGCGCGACGACTCGAGCGCGCGGCCGCCTTCGAGAGCACCGACGTTCCCCTGATACTGCCGGCTGTGGCTGCGTGGAGATCCGCTTCGAAGCGTTCGGCAGTAACCGTTCGACGAGAGCCGTTTCACGGCACCGAGATTCGAGATCAGTACGGTCGGCAGTACAGGACGGCCGTCGGCGGGTCAGTCGGAGATGAACTCGTTGTTGCGCCAGTCGACGCTGTTCTCGGAGTCCCGCTCCTGTGGGTCGTCGATGACCTCGATGCTCGCCGACCGCTCCTCGCCGTCGACGATGCGGGTCGCCTCGAGGTCGTCGTCGACGGCCGCGATGGACGTCAGCGTCCCCTTGTCGGCGTACAACGCGAGGTCCCGCAGTACCTCGAACATCGGGTACTGGAGGGCGGTGTTCTGCAGCACGGTCTCGCGGTCGCCCTTGAAGCAGGCGTACTCGACGAGCTTGGAGTTGATCTCCGGTTCCTGTTCCTGCATCTGGCCGGCGTCGCCGAAGCTTCCCCACTGGGGGCCGTCGTCGTCGCCGGTCGCCGCCGCGGTGTCCTGGGGGTCCGGTGGCGTCTCCTGCCAGCCGTCTTCCGTCTCGTAGATCCGGTTTTCCGTGACGCTCGCCTTCAACTGTGCCGTCGGCGTGTACTTCGAGATGTTGTCCTCGGCGGCGACGGCACTGACGATGAGCGTGTTGTTGCGGCGTGTTACATCGACGTCGTCGATTTCGACGGGCATCTCGTAGCCGTCGAAGAACTCGTGGACGTCGTCGAGTTGCAGTTCCAGCGTCGAGTGGAGTCTGTAAACGCGACTGGTCATGATGTCGTGTCCCTGCCCCACGAGGGGCCGACCCCTCCGGTGCGAGCGGTTCAGGTAAATGTTGGGGTTCCTCACTTATATCACCTGTCCTTCGGCGTGCGTCGGGTTCCCGCGCCGCCGTGACAGCGGCGCGCGCGGGGCGTCAGGGGCGGCATGCGCGGTGCCGGCGCCGATATCGGCGCACGTCCACGCCGATGTCGGCATACGTCCGGCGCGCTCTCGGCGGGCGCCCGGCCCGCATGCGCGTGCGGTGTCACACCGGCCGGAGAGTTAAGCCGGTGGGACCACTACTGTCCGTCGATGACGGATCACTACCAGGTGACGGTCGTCGGCGGGGGGCCGGCCGGGCTGACGTCGGCGCTGTACACGACCAGACTCGGCCACGACACGGCGGTCATCAACCGCGGCGGCGGCCGAGCGGCGATGATGCTGGACACGCACAACGTCATCGGCGTCACCGAGGAGGTGTCGGGCAACGAGTTCCTGGCGACGGCGACCGAGCAGATCCAGGAGTACGGCGCCGACTACCACCAGGACCACGTCTCCGAGATCGAACCCGTCGCGGACGGCTACCGGGTGACGGCCGGCGACGTCGAGGTGACGACCGACCACGTCGTGCTGGCGACGGGCTTTTCCGACGAGCGGCCGGACCCGCCGCTGCCCCGGACCGGCCGCGGGCTCCACTGGTGTCTCCACTGCGACGCCTACATGTTCGTCGACGAGCCCGTCTCCGTGATGGGGGTCGGCGACTCGGCGGCCCACGTCGCCATGATCATGCTCAACTTCACGCCGGAGGTCGACCTGCTCACCCGCGGCGAGGATCCGGAGTGGTCCGCCGAAACGCAGGTCATGCTCGAGAACCATCCCGTCGACGTCGTCCACGAGGAAATCGCGGGCGTCGAGAAGCGCGACGACGGCTGGCTGGAGGCCTTCGAGTTCGAGGACGGCACCCGCCGGGAGTACCGCGGCAGCTTCCCGATGTACGGCTCCGACTACAACACCGACCTCGCGGAGTCGCTCGGCGTCGAGCTGAACGACGACGGTACCGTTGCCGTCGACGACCACGGCCGAACGAACGTCGACGGCGTCTACGCGGTCGGCGACGTCACGCCCGGTCACAACCAGATCCCGACGGCGATGGGCGAGGGCGCCCGCTGCGGCATCGGCAACCACTACGACCTCCGGGCGTTCCCTCGCTCCGTCGAGGAGATCGAGGCCGACGGCCCCGTCGACGAGGCCGAGGTGCCGGGCATCTCCGACCGGCTCCGGGACCGCGCGCTCGACCACGAGGGCCATCCCGGCTACGAGGAGCCACCGGCGGCCGCCGACGACGACTGATACCGCCCGTACGTCCGTGATCTTGTGACCTCGTTGCCTCGGCCCGACCGCGCCGAGCGTTTCGTTCCGTTCCGAGATCCGCCTGCCGGCACGGCCGGCAGTACGACCGCCCGTGCTACCCGGCATTTCGCTCGCCGACGTGGGCCCGTAGCGCGTCGGCGTCCTTGCTCCCGGCCCCGGTGTTCAACAGGACGACCGTGTCATCGGGGCCGAACTCGCCGCGGTCGGCCAGTTCGGAGGCGCCGCTGGCGGCGGCCGCACAGGCCGGCGCCATCTCGAGGCCGGTGTGGCGGGCGACCTCGACGGCGGCGTCGAGGATGGCCTCGTCGTCGGTCGCGACGGCGCCGCCGTCGCTCTCGCGGACCGCCTCGAGGACGAGGTCGCTGGCGCCGGGATCCGGGATGGCGATGCCGCCGCAGACCGTCTCGACGTCGGCCCACGGCTCGTGGCGGTCGTCACCGGCCTCGTAGGCGTCGACGATGGGTGCACAGCCGCTGGACTGAGCGACGTACATGCCGGGCAGCTCGTCGATATGGCCCATCGTCCGGAGTTCCCTGGCGGCCTTGTGCATGCCGACGAGGCCGACGCCGCCGCCGGTGGGGTAGACGATTCCGTCCGGCACCTCGCCGCCGAGCTGGTCGATCACCTCGTAGGCCATCGTCTTCTTGCCGTCGTGGCGGTACGGCGTGACGAACGTCTTCACCGACTGCCACGCCTCGTTGTCGGCCATCGCCCGCTCGTAGGCGCGGCCGGCGTCGCCGATCTGTGCCTCCTCGCCGCCCGCGACGTGGAGGTCGCCGCCGTGGACCTCGACCATCGCCTTCTGGGTGAAGCCCGCCCGCTCCGGAAGGAAGACGTGGGCGTCGAGGCCGGCGGCGTCGGCGTAGGCCGCGGCGGCGTGACCGGCGTTGCCCGCCGACGACAGCGCGACGTCGTCGGCGCCGGCGGCCGCGGCGGCGGCGACCGAGACGGCCGCCCCGCGGTCCTTGAACGTACCCGTCGGGTTCTGGCCCTCGTCCTTCAGGAACACGCGGTCGACGCCCATCCGGTCGGCCAACTCGGGGCAGGCGACCAGTGGCGTCCCGCCGGCGCCCATCCTGTTCGCGGACGCGGCCGGAAACGGTAGTACCGCCTCGTAGTCCCACATCGACGCGACGGGCCCGCCCGTCGACAGCGAGACGGCCTCGTAGTCGTAGGTCGGGTCCAGGATTCCGCCGCAGTCGGGACACCGACCGGTCGCCATCGCGTCGACCCGCTCGCCGCAGTCGAAACACCGCAACCCCTCGAATGCCTCGGTCGTCTCCATGCCGGCGTCTCGGCGCCCCGCCCGGTAAGCGTTCCTGCGGCACCGCCCGTCCGGGTGTATAATTATCTGCCGGTGTCTTGTCCGGTGTATAGTGAACCTTAAGGTCCGTGCCGACGATTCGACGGTATGGAAACCCGCAAGGTACAGCGGCTCGGGCCGTCGACGCTGGCGATGACGCTCCCGGCCGAGTGGGCCGGCGAACAGGACGTCGAAAAGGGCGACGAGGTGTCGCTGCGGATGGGGTCGAAGGGGACGCTGACGGTGATGCCGGAGTCCGTCCAGCAGGAGGAAAGCGAGGCGGTCATCCACGCCCAGAACCTCGACGCCGACGCCGTCGAGCGGGCCATCGTCGCACAGTACGTGCTCGGCCGGCGCATCATCCACGTCGAGGTCGAGGAAAACGGCACGCTCGATTCCGCGCAGATCAACGCCGTGTACAACGCCGAAACGCAGCTGATGGGACTGGGAGTCATCGAGGAGACCCCCGAGCGCATCGCCATCCGGTGTTCGGTCGACCCGGAGGACTTCTCGCTGGACAACCTGCTGGGACGGCTGGAGTCGACCGGCTCGACGATGCGCAACGAGGCCATCAAGTCGCTGGCCCGCGGCGATCCCGACCTGGCCCAGCGGGCGCTCAACCGCGAGCGGCAGGCCAACAAGATATTCGTGCTGCTGCTGCGGCTCATCTTCACCGCCTACCAGAACCCCAACCTCGCCCGGGCGGTCGAACTCGATTCCGGCTTCCCGCTCATCGGCTACCGGGCGGTCGCGAAGAACCTCGAGCTCACGGCGGACAACGCCGAGGACATCGCCGAGATCGTCCTCGAGACGGAGGGCCACACGCTCGAGGTCGACGACGCGACGATGCGCCGCATCCGGGAGCTGACCGACGACGTCAACGCCATCACGGAACTCGGCGTGCGGGCGGCCGTCGAGCGGGACTACGACATGGCCATCGAGACCCGCGAGCGGTTCGCCGCCGTCCGCGACCGCGAGACGGAGATCCTCGACGATCTCGAGGAGATGCCCAACGAGGACCTCCTCCGGGTCCGGGAGGTGCTGGTCAGCATCGGCCAGACCGCACAGTACGCCGTCCGGATCGCCGAAATCGCGACGAACCTCTCGCTGAACGAAAACAGCGAACACGTCTCCATCGAGTGAGGCCGGCCCGCCGTCGGGCGGTGTGTCCCGCGGCGGCCTCGCTCAGAACAGGTCGTCGTCGGTCGAGGTCGGCGTCCCGTCGCCGACCGGTTCGTCGATCGGGTCCGTCGGCGTCTCGACGGGGTCCACCGGCTCCGGCGTCGGGGTTGGGGTTGGCGTCCCGTCCCCGTCGCCGCCCGGCGTCGGCGTCGCCCCGTCCGTCGAGGCGTTCTCGTTGCCGAAGATGTCGGTCTCGATGGTCCGCTCGTAGGTGAGTTCGTCCAGCGGCACCCGGACGTCCTGCGGGAGGAGGTCACTGGAGACCACCGCGTAGAACTCGATGCGGAGGTCGGTCACCTGGTCGTTCCGCAGGTGCGTCACCCACCAGTCGTCGAGGTTCTCGTTGCGGATGGCCGTCTCCGTCCGGATGGTCTCCGTGCTGCCGGGCGGGATGGTTGCCGGCTCGTCCGTCTGCCCCTCGCCGACCGCCACGCCGTTCATCGTGATCTCGTAGCCGAGTTCGGTGACGGTGAACGGCGTCGTCTTGGGGTTGTAGGCGACGAACTCCATGTCGATGGGCGTCCGCTCGGCGGTGGCTTCCCCCCAGGCGGCGCTCGTCCGGTTGACGTACAGAATCGGGTTCTCGACGCCCGGCGGCGGGCTGTCGGCCTCGACGGGTCGGGTCTCCTCGGAGTTGAACTGCCCGATGATGTTCGTCTCCACCTCCTTTTCCTGGGTGATGTCGAACTGCCGCTGGCCGAGCAGCGACGCCCGGACCGTCGCGTTGATGGTGACGACCGTCCGCTCGTCGCCGTTGACGTGGGTCACCCACCACGCCGGGATCTGCTCGTTGTCCATCCGGGTGGTGAACGCCAGCGTCGAGTTGCCGGACTCCACGGACAGCCCCTCGCGGCCGCCGACGGCCATCGGGACGTCGTTCATCCGCACGGTGTAGTTGATCGTCGTGTCGCCGCGCTGTACGCCGACCGGGTTGGGGTTGTTGACGACGAGGTCGGTGAAGACGATGGTCGTCTCGTCGTCGACCTCGCCGAACTCGTTGTCGACCGCCTCGACGGTCGGCGTCCCGAGCACGCCCAGCGCGAACGCGCCCGCCAGCAGCGCCACGACCACGCCGACGACCGCGCCGGCGATCTTGAGCCGTCTGGCGGTGAATATCTCCCTGAGTCCGTCCATCACTCGTGCCGACGCCCGGCCCCGTCAAAATACCTCTGGGTCGGCGAACTCCCGCCCGCGACCGACGGGATTTAGACCCGCCGTCGCGTACCGCCGCCCATGAGCACGGCCCCGTCGGACAAGCGCATCGCCGTTCCGCTGGCCTTCGGACTCGTCGCCCTGTTCGGTGCCGTCGGCATGACCGTCTTCGGCATCACCGGCGATCAGGTGGCGTCGGGCTGGTCGTTCGCGGTCGCGATGGCCGCCGGCGGGCTGTCGGTGGCCGCCTACCACGCCTACGGTTGATACTGCCGGCCCCGATTCCTCCGAGATTCCTCGATCCGGACGGAATCGTCTGAACTCCATCCTCCCGACGGGACCGCCTTGGGCGGTCATAGCCGGCAGCCCGAGGGATGGGGCTTAAGATGCTCGCCCCCGTTGTTCGAAATATGACCGAACTGAGCGAGGAGGACGAGCGCATTCTCTCGTACCTACGGGACCGGGCGGCGGGAGGCAAGCGGTACTTCCGCTCGAAGGGCATCGCCGAGGCCATCGGCCTGACGGCCAAGCAGGTCGGCTCCCGTCTCCCACACCTCGACGAGCAGTCCGAGGAGGTCGACATCGAGAAGTGGTCCCGGGCCCGCTCGACGACCTGGCGCGTCACGCCCGAGTAAACTACCCCACCCTACTCGCTCACGGCTTCGCTGTTCGCTTCGTTGAGGGTGGGGCTTTCGCGTGGACTCCCGCTCTGACCGGACTCCCCGGCAGGAGGTTCAAATTCTCCGTTCGCGTTCAACATCCCGCGATTCAAGCGCACGCCTACGGGTGCGCCTCCGTCATCCCCGGTTTGGTTACGACGGAGATACCGCAAGCCGATGTTCTTCGCCGTCGCAAAGTCGCTACGCGACTTTGCTGCCCGCCGGACGTAGTCCGGCGACCGCGTTGTAGTCGGCGTGGTTCCGGTAGCCACATTTTAGACACTCGAAGCTCTCACCGTCGCGGTTGTCCGGGTGCGTGAACCCACATGTCGAACACCGCCGGGACGTGTTCTCCGGGTCCACCTGTTTCACGTCGATACCGTGTAACTCGGCTTTATAATCGACGTACTCGTACAACCGCTCAAACGCCCATTTGTGTCCCCACGATGCGCCAGAAAGCCTGTCGCGGATGCCGGTCAATTCCTCGAAGGCGATGACCATACAGCCGTTCTCGGTTGCCTCCTCAATGATGCCGTTGGCAATCCGGTGGAGCATCATTTTGAATCGACCTGTTTCCTTCCGCCCGACTGCCTGGATGTTTTCGTGAGCGTGGCGACTCCCACATTGTTGGAGTGACCCGCGCCGTTTCTCGTACTCCCGTCGCCAGTGGTCGAACTCGTCGCCCGTCCAGAACGTGCCTGTCGAAGTGACCGCAAGTTGGTTCACACCGAGGTCAACGCCGAGGACTGTACTGTGCCCGGTCGTCGCCCGTTCCGGCGTGTCAGACTCCACCTCCGCCTTTGTGCGGAGATGAAGGAACCACTCGCCGCGAGGTACCGACTGTGGGGTGTGTC
The DNA here is from genome assembly GCA_003020965.1 of Halobacteriales archaeon QS_4_69_225. GTDB lineage: Archaea > Halobacteriota > Halobacteria > Halobacteriales > Haloarculaceae > Natronomonas. The sequence goes on along the minus strand of PXRL01000008.1, from coordinate 197,664 downwards.
GCGGGCGGGGTCGGGGAGGACGTACTCGACTTCGATGCGTCCGTCGACGGTTGCCAGCGATACGTACTCGTCGTGGAAGGTGGCACACCGCTTGTCGTACACGGCGGTCGGCTCCGAGAAGTGTGGTTTGCCCGCGTACTCGCCCTGTCTCCAGCGAGCGACAACGCCCTGTACGGCGTCAGCAGCCTTGTTGCGAGCGTTCTGAACGAGATTCGCGTGCAACCGTGTCCGGTCGCGCACCTCGTCGTAGGTTTCCTCCTGCAACTGTGCCTTGCTGGTCGTCTTGTACTCGCCCTGCCAAGCGTGGTTGACGACGTGGTTGGCGGCCCACAAAAACTCGTCTACTGTTTCGTGCAGAAGTGCGGCGTCGTCACTGTCCACGTCGAGTTTGACCGGGACTGTCCGCCGCACCTCCATACGTCAGACGTATGCATGATGGTTTATCAATATCGGGGAGGGAGGAGGGTCAATAGTTCATGGAATGTGTCGGAGTTGTCGGCTTCCTCTCCGGCCTACTCGTTCGCGTCGCTCACTCCTTGAGGCCGGAGGCTCCGCCTCGAAACCGCTGACGGCCGGCCCGCGGGCACACGACGACGGCCTTTTTGTTCCCGCCTCCCCTCCGGACGGTCATGACCGTTCGCGTCGAGCGGGTGTTCGAGCTCCCCGCCCCGCCGCCGGACGTCTGGGCGTTCATCGCCGACGCCGAGCGCCGCGCCGGGGCGATAAGCGTCGTCGAGGACTTCGAGACGACCGGCGACCGGACCGCCATCTGGCACGTCGAGCTGCCCGTCCCGCGGCTCGATAGGACCATCACCGTCGAGACCGAGGACGTCGAACTCGACGAACCGCGGTACGTCGAGTTCGTCGGCCGCTCGCGGGCGATGAATGTCCAGGGCGAACACACCCTCGAGGCGACCGACGACGGCGACACGCGGCTCATTAACCGGTTCATCGTCGACGGCCGACTGCCGGGCGTGGAGACGTACTTCAAGCGGAAGCTCGACGACGAGCTGGCCAACCTCGAGGCCGACGCCCGGGCGTTTCTCGAGCCGTGAGACTCGCGCTCGCCCAGCAGGCCGTCGAGCGCGGCGCCGTCGAGGCCAACGTCGACCGCGCCGTCGCGGCCGTCGAGCGGGCCGCGGCCGACGGCGCCGACTGCGTCGCGCTGCCGGAGCTGTTCGACGTCGGCTACTTCGCCTTCGACGACTACGCCGACGCGGCCGGGCCGCTCGGCGGCCCGACCCACCGGCGGCTCCGGGAGGCGGCCGTCGCCAACGACGTCGCCGTTCTCGCGGGGACGGTCGTCGAGGACCTGGCGGCGTCGGCGGCCGCCGGCGAGTCCGTCCCCGCGCCGGAAGGACTGGCGAACACCGCGGTGCTGTACGACGCCGACGGTGACCGGCGGCTCGTCTACCGGAAGCGCCATCTCTTCGGCTACGACTCCGCGGAGGCCGAACTGCTGGTGGCCGGCGAGGACCTGCCGACGGCCGACCTCGGCGGCCACACCGTCGGCGTGACGACCTGCTACGACCTCCGGTTCCCGGAGCTGTACCGCCGGCTCGTCGACGCCGGGGCGACGCTCGTCCTGGTGCCGAGCGCCTGGCCGTACCCCCGCGTCGAGCACTGGAAGCTGCTGCCGCGGGCCCGCGCCGTCGAGAACCTGCTGTACGTCGGCGCGGTCAACGGCTCGGCGGCCGCCGACGTCGACGCCGACCCGGACCCGGACCCGGACCCGGAGCTGGTCGGCCGCTCGACCGTCTACGACCCCTGGGGGACGCCCGTGGCGACGACCGGCGAGGAGCCGGCGGTCGTGACCGCCGACGTCGACCCCGACCGCGTCGAGGCGGTCCGGGCGGAGTTTCCCGCCCTCGACGACCGCCGGTAGCCTTCCCGGACAACAGGGTTTATACGCGATGACGGCGTACTCGTTCATGCCTGAACGACGCTTTTCTCGTCGTGATGGCGAAACACACGGCCCGCCGCGAGCGCCCGACCACCCGCGCCGGACTCCCCGGCATCCGGCGCCTCTCGCTTCGCCTCGTCTTCGTTTCACGCCCGCGAGCAGCCGGCGTCCGCGTACGACGGGAAATAATTCGACCGTGTTCTGATGGACGGACCCCGTGACCGCCTCGAAAGCCCTCGGCCGGCTCGTGGCCGCTGTCTCCGAAAATCGGAGATTTTCGGGAGTGAGCGGGTCGGAGATCCGCGATCTACGGAAGAGCTTCGCTCTTCCGGTGCGACGAGAGAGCGTCGCTCTCTCGAACCACGGCGACGCCGCCACGCAGGCCTCGCTCTTTCGGTCCGCCGGGCCGTCGGATGACCCCCCAGCTGTAACTACTCGGGTCGCTTCTCAGGCGTCGGTCGGGGGCCCGTAGCGCCGGCTCACGGCCTTCCAGCGCCCGCTGCGGAACAGCGCGTAGTTGATCCAGCCGGGAACGTGCATCTCCAACAGTAGCGCCGCGTAGAGGCCGGCGACGCCCAGCGGCGTGAGGAGGCCGGCGACGGCGACCGGCAGGGCGAACAGGTACCGCCCGACGAGCGACGCGGCGAACGGCAGGCGGGTGTCGCCGGCGCCGATGAGCGCGCCGGTGGCGGCGCCGTCGACGCCCTGGCCGACCGCGCTGACGGCGGCGACGACGACGAACGGCGCCGTCCGGGCGACCGCCTCCGGGGTGCCGACGAACAGCCGGGAAAGCGGCGTCGCCAGCAGCGCGACGGCCGCGGCGGCGGCGACGTAGAGGACGAACGCCAGCCGGACGATACCGGCGCCGACGGCGCCGGCCTCCGTTTCGTCGTCCTCGCCGAGGTGGCGGCCGACGAGCGAACTCGACGCCAGCGAGAGCCCCCAGTTGAGGCTGTTGACGACCGTCCGCACCCGGCGGGCCACCTCGACGGCCGTCACGACGACCGGCCCGAAGGCCGCCGCCACCCACAAAAGCGGGAAGACGACGAGCCCCTGGGCGAGCCGGCGGCCGATCTCCGGCAGCGAGATCTCCAGCAGCTGTCGCAGCAGCGCCCGGTCGATCCACGGCCGGCCGGCGGAGACGGGCACCGGGCTCGGCTCCATGCCGAGGCGGCCGCCGTAGCTACGGCCGGTCATCCCCCAGCCGAGCGTCAGCGTCACGACGCCCGTCGAGACGGCCGTTCCGAGGGCGGCGCCGGCGACGCCGAGGCCGGCGCCGAAGATGAGCCCGGCGCTGAGGACGACGTTGAGCAGCGCCCCCGCGGCCCGGTTGACCATCTCGGTGTAGGTGTCGCCGATGCCGGTGTACGTCCGGCTGGCGATGAGGTTGAGCAGCTCGAACAGCACCGCCGGGGCGACGACGGTGAGATACGTGCCGCCGTGCCGGACCGACGCCGGGTCGGCGCCGAGCAGCCCGACCAGCGGCTCCGAGAGGGTGATGAAGACGGCCACGATCGGGACCGCGAGGGCGACGGCGAGCAGGCCGCTCTGGGTGACGACCAGCGACGCCCGCTCGGGCCGGTCGGCGCCGTAGATCCGGGAGACGAGGCTGACGGTGCCGCCGGCCAGCCCCAGCCCGAGCAGGGCGACGACCCCCCAGTAGGCGAGGGCGAAGGCCAGCCCGGCGGTGCCGGCCGTGCCGACGGCGACGCCGACCATCGCGAGGTCGACCGTCTGCTTCGACATGATGGCGAAGCCGGTGACGACGCGGGGCCACGCCAGCTCGACCGTCCGCCGGAAGCGGTCGGCGGTGATGACGCCGCCGCGTTCGAACAGCCGGCCGAGGCGCTCGATGCGGTCCATCGGGACGGCCGCGACCTACCACCAGCGGGCACTTGCCGCTGTCGCTCGCGGCACGGTGCCGACGGCGCCGGGGTGGCGAGCCGGCGGGCCGATCGTCGGGCGAGGCGGAACGCGCAGGACGATCCGGACGTGCGCCCGGACGGGATATGGTACTCTTCCGGGGCGCCGCGACGGCTCGGGAGCGCTCGACGACCGGCGCGAGCCCGAAGGTGACGAACGGCGCGATGAAGCCCAGCGCGAAGCCGACCAGGTGGACGTAGACGTTGACGATGGCGCCGGCGACGACGGGATCTGACGGGAAGGCGCAGAGCAGGCCGCCGAACAGGAGGATCACGGCGGCGACGGCCAGTTCGGCCTCGCCGGGGGCGCCCAGCGCGTCCGTCGACCGCGACGGGCCGGCGTCGACGGCGCGGAGTCGGCTGGCCGCCGCGAGGGTAGCGACGGCCGCGACGGCGCAGGTGACGGGCGTCCGGACCACCAGCACCGCCACGAGCGCGAGTCCGAGGAAGAACAGTCCGGCGGCGAGTTCGCGCTCGGCGCGCACGCCGAAGACGCTCCGGAGGTAGCCGGCCAGCGCGAGCGGGAGGTAGCCGACGAAGGCGGCGTTCACCCCGGAGAAGCCCAGCAGAACCCCCCGACGGAAGACCGCCAGGTTCAGGACCGACAGCACCGCCGGGAAGACGACCAGAAAGGAGACGAAGACGACGTAGAACCGGTCGCGGCGGCCGGACAGCGCCGACAGCAGGTAGACCGTCGGCGCGAGGAGGGCGTACATGACGAGATTGAACAGCAGGTGGTCGGGGCCGGCGTGGACGAAGTTGGCCTCGAACGCGGTGCGGAGCGTCGGGTCGGCGTACGAGAAGGCCGACGCGAGTCTGACGTCGGCCGGCAGCAGCGCCGCGGCGGCGAGCACGGCCGGAACGGCCAGCAGGACGGCGAGATCGAGCGGGTGGGCCGCCGCCCGGAGCCGGGCCGGGAGCGACCCGTCGGTCGGGGTCGGGGCCGAAGTCGGAGTCGGAGTCGGGATCGTCGCCCCGCCGCGGTCGGTGGGGGCGATGGTCGACGAGCGGGCCGCGGCGTCGGGAGCGTCCGTCATCGGCCGAGGGGACGGCCCGCGCCCACCACCGACTGTTTCCTATACTGATAGCCATGCCACGGAACGTTCGATATCGATAGGCAAGGAGGGAGAGACGGCCGCCGTCAGCCCTCGACGAGGAACTCCACGAGCTTCCGCTCGGCGGCCCGGCGCTGCTGGTTGAACGTCGGCTGGCTGACGCCGAGGAGGTCGGCGACGTCGTCGCCGCTGTTGGTCCGCGGCTGGTCGAAGAAGCCGGCCAGGTACGCCGTCTCCAGCACCTCCAGCTGCCGGTCGGTGAGCCGCTCCTCGACGCCGCCGCGGAGCATGCTCCGGGGCTCGCGGCGCTCGGCGCGCTCGCGCTTGGCGACGAACTCGACGCCGGGGTAGGACGCCCGCAGCGACTCGACCACGGGTCGGACCTCGATGCCGAGCGGCATCCGGGCGCGGAGTTCGCCGCCTTCGGGGTCGGCGGTTGCGGTCGTCACCCGGCCGCCCTCGGCGGCGAACGGCGAGCCGACCCACTCGCCGCCGACGGTCACCTCCACGAGTGCCGTCTCCCCGCCGAGCCGGCTGGTCGTCGCGGTGGTCCCGCCCGGCAGCGCCGTCTCCACGTCGGCGTCGGGGTCGACGCCCTCGAGCAGGTACGTCACCGTCGTCGTCTCGCCACCGGTGCGGACGCGCTTCAGCTCGACCTCACAGCCGAGCCGGTCGGCCAGCCGGGTGAAGGCGGTTCCCTCGGGGACGTCGAAAACCAGCTCGACGGTTCGCTCGGACTCCAGGGCAGCCCGCCGCTCGGCGGCCGTCAGCGCGTAGCCGATCATCTCGCCCAGCTCCGACAGCAGCTCGACCAGCGAGTCGTCGAAGACGCCGATCCGGTCGGCGTAGACGGTCAGCACCCCGCGGGTCGTCCCCTCGTAGGTGAGCGGCACCGCACAGCAGGACGGATACCCCCGCTTGAGGGCGGCCGCCTGCCAGACACAGCGGTTCTCGTCGGCGACGCCGACCAGGTTCTCCACGACCGCGACCTCGCCGGTCGCGGCCGCCTCCGACGCCGGGTGGTCGGCGTCGTCGACGTCGGCCGGATCGTCGAAGGCTGACGGCTCGCCGGCCCACGCCTCCGCGGTCGGGCCGGCCGGGCCGTCGGCGCCGACCCAGGCGTAAGCGAACGGGTCGGCGCCGACCAGCCGCTCGGCGACGGCCTGTCTGATGCCCTCGCGGTCGGACTCCCGGACGACGACGGCCGCGACGGAGCGGACGACGCCGTTGACGCGGTCGAGCCGCGCGAGCCGCTCGGTCCGCTCTTCCAGTTCGCGCTCGCGGCCCTCGAGGGTCCGCTCGCGGGCCGTCCGGTCGAGGGCCCCCTCGACGTCGGCCGCGAGGATGTCGAGCGCCTCCCGCCGGCGCTCCGAGACGTCCCGGTCGCCGGGTGCCACGAGCGTCAGCACGCCGTGTTCGCCCAGCGGGACGAACAGTCCGGCGGTGTACGGGAGGTCGTCGATGTAGGTCCGCTCGTGGGTGGCGACGTCGTCGACGACGCGCCGCTGGCCGTCGACGAACGTCTGCCAGGCGAGGCTGTCGCCGCCCGAAAGCGTCGGGAGTCGCCCGCCGGCGGCGTCGCGGAGTCCCTCGGTCGCCGCCTCCGGCACCAACACTCCGCGGTCGTCGTCGAAGCGGTAGACGACTCCGTCGGGAAAGCCGGTGATGGTCCGGGCGGCCGACAGCGCCCCCCGGCAGGTCGTCGCCCGGTCGTCGGACTCGAGCATCCGGCCGGCGGTGTCGGCCAGCGTCCGTCGTATCTCGGCGGTCTCCTTGCGCTCGGTGACGTCGACGACCGTCCCGAAGAGGTACGGCTCCCCGTCGATGCGCTGTTTCGTCAGCCGGAGCTCGACGGGCACCCCCGTGTCGTCGCCGACGACCGCCTCGACGGTGGTCGTCTCGTCGAAGCCGACCCGCTCCCACACCGAGGCGTACCCCTCGAAGCCGGTGCCCTCCCACATCGGACCGTGATCGGCGACGGCGCCGTCGGCGAGCAGGTCGTCGATCGCCTCGGGGGCGGGGTCCCCGCCGCCGCCCAGCAGTTCCGCGCAGGCGTCGTTGAGGTACTCCAGCCGGCCCCGCTCGTCGACGGCGACGACGCCGACGCCGGCGGCCGACACCAGCTCGTAGAAGAACTCCAGGTCACGCTCTCGCTCCTTGCGGGCGGTGACGTCGCGCATCGACCCGACGAAGCCCGCCCCGCCGGCCGGCGCCGAAACCTCGATCTCGGCGGGGTAGCGGCCGCCGTCGGCGGTGCAGCAGTCGCCCTCGAACACCGCCGAGCCGCCGGTCTCCCGGATGTCTGCGGCGACCGAGGCGAGGTCGTCGGCGGTCGTCTCCCCGAGGATGTCGTCGACGCGCCGACCCGACAGGGCCTCCCGGTCGTACCCCAGTCGCCCGGCCAGCCGGTCGGTCGCCAGCCGGAACCGCAGCGACTCGTCGACCGCGTAGATGGGGTCCTGGATGCTCTCCAGCACCGACTCGTAGCGCTCCAACTCCCGCTCGCGGTCGCCGCGTTCGAGTTCGTAGCTCACCCACTGGCTCATCAGGTCGACGAGCGTCCGCTCCCACTCGGAGAACGACTCCGCCCGCGGCTCGCCGTCGTAGAAGCAGAACGTCCCGTGGAGCTCGTCGCCGGCGAAGACGGGCGCCCCGAGATAGCAGCGCAGCCCCAGCTCGACGTTGCCGGCCCGGTCGGCCAGCTCCGGCGCCTCGCTCTCGATGTCCGACAGCACGACCGTTTTCTCGGTCGCCGCCGCCCGCTGGCAGTTGGTCTCCGACAGCGGCATCATGTCGCCGGCCTCGAGGGTGCCCGTCGGTGCGTGGACCGCCTCGAGGCGGTACTCCTCGCCCTCGATGGCCGACAGCGTCCCGTAGTCGGTGCCGAGGTAGTCGCAGCCGAGCGACAGCAGCGACTCCACCGTGGCGTCGAACGACAGTTCGGGGTCGGCGATGGCCTCGTACAGCTCCCGGACGACCCGCTCGCGCTCCCGGATGGCTGTCACCTTGGTTATCACCGCCGTCGCGGCGAAGACCTCGCCGTCGTCGTCGGCGACGGGGGCGGTCTGCAGCTGGTAGTCGTCGCCGGCCAGCGGCAGCTCGGTCCGGACCGACTCGCCGTCGAGCGTCCGATCGACCAGCCCGACGGCCAGCTCGTCCAGCTCCTCGAGCGCCTCGGACACCCGCCGACCCTCGAGCTTCTCGGGGTCGACGCCCGTCCCCGCGAGCCCGCCGCCGCGGACCACCTGGAACCGCCGGTCGTCGTCGACGAGGACCACCGCCCCGTTCGGGACGTTCTCCGCCAGCGCCCGGTAGCGCTCGCGGCTCCGGCGCAGCTCCCGCTCGCGGCGCTTCCGCTCGCCGACGTCCCGGAGGAACACCGACAGCCCGTCATCGTCGTCGGGGTACGCGCGGACCTCGAACCACCGCTCCAGCGGCCCGTGGCGCGCCTCGAACTCGACCGGCTCCCCGCGGGCGGCCCGGTGGAGCGGCTCGCCGAACCCCTCCCCGGTCGCTTCCGGGAGGACGTCCCACAGCTGCCCGCCGCCGAGCGACTCCCGGTCGCGGTCGAGAAGCTCCCTGGCCCGCTCGTTGGCCGAGTCGACGACCCAGTCGTCGTCGACCGACAGGAAGCCGTCGCCGATGCGGGACAGGGTCCGCCGCCGGTCCGCGCGAGCGGCCTCGAGTTCGTCCTCGTGGCGCCGCCGTCGCAGCTCCCCGGCGACCAACTCGACGAACAGCTCGACGAGCGCCCTCTCGCGGTCGGCGAACTGCCGGTCGCGGGGGCCGTCGTCGGCGAAACAGAGCGTCCCGTACAGCTCTCCGTCGATCTCGACCCGGGCGCCGAGATAGCAGCCGAACCCGTACCGCCGGTAGGCGGGGTCGCTGGTCCACCCCTCGTCGGCGGTCGTGTCCCGGACGCCCAAGAGACCGTCGCCGTCGACCGCCCGCCGGCAGTAGGTGTTCGACAGCGAGTCGGTCGTCCCGGCCGAGATGAGGTCGTCGTCGCCGACGGCGCGTTCGACCTCGTAGGTGCCCGTCTCGCGATCGACGTTCGACAGGAACGCGACGTCGGTGCCGAGGAACCCCCGGCCGACCGCGAGCAGTCGGTCGAGCGACGCCTCCCCGCCGGCGAGCGCCCGCCGGAGGTCGGCGAGGACGTCCGCCGGCGCGAACCGGCCGCGGCCGTCGGCGAGCTTCCGAACCCGCTCGCGGAGTTCGCCCTCGGCGGCGACGGAGTCGGGAAGGTACTCGACGCCGTCCGCCCGGCTCGCCCGGACCGCCAGCTCCGGGTCGTGGTCGGTCGCCACCAACACGACCGGCAGTTCCGGCGCACAGTCGTGGATTCGCTCGACGAGGCCGAACGGGTCGACGTCGGCGTCGTCGGCCGCACAGACCGCGCAGTCCGGCGGCGACATCTCGACTGCCTCGAGGCCGGCCGCGGCGGCGCACCGCCGGAGTCGGACGCCACCGTCGGCCTCGAGGTCGGGGACCGACGCCCCGCCGACGACGAGAACCGACACGTCGTCGGTCATCGGTCGCCGCTCCGCGTCGCCGTGCCGGGGGTGACGATGCTCCGGGTGGGTGTAGTCCTACCGGTGTGACGTTGGCGTTGCATACACGAATGTTCGGCGGGAACTGGGGCCTCGAGCGGTATATACTTACGCCCGCGACGCAACTCGACCGTCGGGCGGTTCCCCGGTGTCGTCGGACGTGCAGGCGACTACCGATCCGCCAGTCGTATGGCTCAAAGAGCCGTTTGATATACGATCACTTTTACCAGCCCGCGCCTCGGTGTCGGCGACATGAACCGACGCACGTACGCCGTCGTCGCGGCGGTCCTGCTCGTCGCGCTGGCGGGCTGCAGCGGCTTCGGCGGCACCGGAAGCGGCGACGCCGGCTCGGGGCCCGACGCCGACGGCGACGCCGCCACCGCGGTCGAGGACGCCGGCGACGGTGCTGGCGGCGGCGGCGCAAACGCCGTGGACGCCGGAAGCGACGACGCCGGCGACGCGAGCGACGCACAGCGGCTCCAGACCCGACAACGGCAGACGATACGGACCGGCGAGATACGGCTCCGGGTGAACGACACCGAGCGGGCCAGCGAGCGGATTCGGCGTCTCGCCGCCGAACGCGGCGGCTTCGTCAGCGACAGCAGTCAGGAGGTCGAGGAGCGGCACAATGAGACCCGGCGGACCGGGACGATGACCGTCCGGGTCCCGAGCGAGGAGTTCGACGCGACGGTCGCCGAGATCGAGTCGCAAGGCGAGGTCCGGAGCGTCGACACCCGAAGCGAGGACGTCACGGACCAGCTACTCGACATCGAGGCCCGCCTGGAGAACCTCCGAGCCGAGCGCGACCGGCTCCGGGAGCTGTACGACGGGGCCAACGACACCGAGGACGTCCTCGCCGTCCAGCGGGAACTGTCGGACGTCCAGGAGGAGATCGAGCGGCTCGAGGCCCGGCAGGCGGCCCTCGAGCGGGACGTCGCCCTCGCGACGATCACCGTCCGGCTGGGCGAGGAGCCGCCGGAGCCGCCCGAGGAGCCGTCGACGACCTGGTACGACACCGGGCTCGTCGCGGCGTTCCTGTCGTCGGTGAACGGCGTCGCGACGGCCGTCCGGGCGCTCGTCGTCGCCGTCGCCTACCTCGCGCCGTACGCCCTCGTCTTCGGGCTGCCGGCCGTCGGCGGCGGCGTCGTCTGGCGACGCCTGCGGTCGTGACCGCTCACTCGACGTCCGGGATTGGCGACGTTCGGGCCCGCTCGAGAAGGTAGCCGGCGTCGCCGTCGGTGAGCCGGCCCTCCTCGCGGGCCGTCTCGACGGCCGGCTCGAACGCCGCGAGGTAGTCGTCCGTCGTCGGGTACAGCGCCCGCAGCGTCTCCTCGTCGAAGCGAACCGTCCGGCCCCGCATCGGCACACACCGCGTGTGTTCGTACTGCGCGACGGGGACGTCGACGACCGGGAGCCGGAACCCGCTGCGGGCGTTGCCGAACTCGTCGGTCGCGACGTCGCCGCCCTCGCGCTCGATGCGCGGCGCGCTCGGCGGTTCCTCGTCGTCGGTGATCCACCGGGTCACGGCCGCGAGCGCCGCGCGGTGGACGTACTGGTGCGGAAAGAGGTTATACGGACACGCGGAGTCGCCCCGTTCGCCGTACTGGCGTAGTTGCTGTGGGTTCCACTCGGGGTCGGTCCCGACGCTCGCGACGTTGCCGTTGTCCCGGCGCTTCATCCTGTCGCGGAACGTCATCGAGTAGTTGTTCGTGTGGGTGGCGCCGGCGACCTCCCACAGTCGGAACAGGCCGCCATCGTCGCGGGGAGCGCTGGCCTCGCCGGCGGCCGAGCCGCCGAAGAACCACACCTCCGTTTCGGTGTTGACCCACAGGATCGGCACCAGGTCGTCGCGGATGTCGTCGGGCGACTCCGGCGGGCCGATGGACTCGGGGATGAACCCGTCGACGAGGCCGTGGGCCGGCTGGACCTCGTTGATGTACGCCTGCAGCCGGTTCGCCGACTGTGAGATGCCACAGGCGACGACGTTGTCGACGGACAGCCCCCGGAGCGGGTCCGGCGTCGGCCGGGGGTCGTGCCGCAGCACCTGTACCGCCTGGGAGAACATGTCGAAGGCGTAGTCGTCGCCCGGGTGCTCGACGCCGGTGTAGCGGGCGGGGTCCCACGCCTGTAGTGCCAGCGGGCTGCCGTCGACGCCCTGCTTTTGAACCGACGCGATCGCCATCGCGTAGCCGTTCCGCATCGCGTAGTCGAACTTGTTCGCCCAGGAGAACGGCACGTCGGTCTGTTCGGTCACGTTCGGCCAGTTGATCACGAGCGTGCCGTTGAACCGCCGGCCGTCGACCGGCCGGTAGACGACGATGCGGGTCGTGTACGGCGCCGTGTCGTCGGCACCGTCGAAGCCCCGCGCCGTGCCCGTGATGAAGTACTCCTCCTCGAGATATCCGTATCGCGTGACGTCGGGAACGCTCGCCGACATGGGCCGGCCCGTCCGGGCGCCGCCTCTGATCGGGCCCTCGACGTCGGGAACGGGGACGTACCCCTCGTCGTGGCCTTCGTCGGCAGCGACCGTCCCACCGAGGACGCCGCCGGCGACGAGCGCCGTCGCCCCCCGCAGCGCCGTCCGCCGGCTCAGCGTCCGTCGCGCGCCCGACGCCGCGAGCAGGTCCCGACGGGAGAGCCCCGTCGTACCGTCGTCGTCCGTCGCGTCCAGGCGTGAGTGTCGTTTCATGCTCCGTCGGACATGTGGTAATTAACCCGGATAACACCTCCGGACGGCAGGTGCTCCTGCCGGGCGAGACAGTGACGCTGTACACCGGCGATGGCACCGGCAACCGGAGCGCGGTCTACCGGGGCCCGGTCGTCGGCGGTCTGGACCAGCAATGCAACCGTGTCGCTGACGGCCGGCAGCGGCAAACGGGCGACGGCCCGGCTGTGCGACGAGTCCGGCGTCGTCGCAAACCCTGGCTGACGGGCGGCGCGAGACCCCCAGAGGTTTGTCGGTCGGCGACGGAGGGGACGGTATGTACGCCTGCGACGCCTGCGGCGAGGAGTTCGAGACACTCTCGGCGCTCCGCATCGAGCACGAACCCTGCGCCGTCGCCGAACGTCAGCGCCGCTACGAGGAGGCCGTCGAGCGACTGCGCAAGGAGCACGGCGTCGACCTCGGCGACCGGTGTCGGGTGATCGCGACCGGCGAGGAAATCGAGATCGTCGACGTCGACCCCGGCGAGAGCGACGCGGACGATCCCGAGGTGCTGTGGGTGCCCGCCGGCGAGGACGACGTAGACGACAGGCGCCGGGCGTCGTTCGACGAAATCGTCTGAGTGCTGGCGCGCGGCCCACAGCCAAGGATCAACGACTGCGAGCCGGAGTGCGTTCGCCGCCACCGGGGCCCCGGAGCCCCGTCCGCGACCCGACGCCGTTCGCCGGCCGGTCGACCCCTGCCCCAGTTATCCGTCCTGCAGGCCGAACCCGAGGCCGGGGTCAACGATGATCTGCGAGGCCGGTCGACCCCTGCCCCAGTCATCCGTCCTGCAGGGGCGGCGGGCAGTCCGCCGGCGACGTCGCCGACGAGACGGTCGCGGAGACGGGTCGGAGCCCCGCAACGGCGTGTCTCGGGCCGAGACAAGGCTTATTACTCCGATGGCTTATGGCCGGCCGTGAACAGTTCCCACCCGACCACCCTCCACGAACACCGATGGTCGTCGAGATAGACGGCCTCACCAAGCGGTACGGCGACGTCACCGCCGTCGAGGACCTCACCCTGTCGGTCGCGGACGGCGAGGTCTACGGCTTCCTCGGCCCGAACGGCGCCGGCAAGTCCACCACCATCAACGTCATGTTGGACTTCGCCAGACCGACCGCCGGCGAGGTCCGCGTGTTCGGCCGGGAGGCCGCCGCCGACAGCATCGCCATCCGCCGCCGGACCGGCACGCTCCTGGAGGGCTACGGCGTCTACCCCCAGTTGACCGGCCGCGAACACCTCGAACACGCCATCCGGACGAAGGAGGCCGACGACGACCCCGCGGAGTGGCTCGACCGCGTAGACCTCCTCGAGGCCGCCGACCGGCCCGCCGGCGACTACTCGAAGGGCATGTGCCAGCGGATGGCCATCGCGATGGCGCTCGTCGGCGACCCGGACCTGCTCGTACTCGACGAACCGACCACGGGCCTGGACCCCAACGGCGCCCGGACGATGCGGCACCTCGTCCAGCAGGCCGCCGCCGACGGGACGACCGTCTTTTTCTCCTCGCACATCCTCGAACAGGTCGAGGCCGTCGCCGACCGGGTCGGAATCCTGCTGGACGGCGAACTCGTCGCCGAGGGCGACCTGGACGACCTCCGGCGGGAACTCGGCGTCGGCGCGACGCTCGCCGTCGACGTCACGGACGTCCCATCGACGCTCCCGGAGGAACTCGAGACCCGCCCCGGCGTCACGGACGTCGCGGTTGAGGAGGATACCCTCCACGTCCAGTGCGTCGACGACGGGGACACGAAGCTCGCGGCGCTGCAGACGGTCGCCGAGGCCGGCGTCTACCGGGACTTCGAGCTGACCGAGGCCTCCCTGGAGGACGTCTTCGCCAGCCACACGAGCCCCGGGAGGCCCGAACAGCCGTCGGGGAGCCGGCCATGAGCTGGCGGGAGGTCGCCCGGCGGGACGTTTTCAGCGTCTATCGGTCCCGGACCGGCCCGGCCGTCGCCGCCCTGGTCGCGCTGTTCACCGTGGTTCTGGTCGGGCTCATGGCGCTGGCCGCCGACGCCGCGACGGTCGCGGCCGTCGGCGGCGTCGTCACCGTCGGTGTCCTGCTCGGCATGGTGTTCCTCGGCACCCCCCGCACCATCGCGGCCGTCGTCGTCGTGTTCACCGGGCTCGCCGTGCTGTGGACCGCCGCCATCGCGAACCCGCAGAACCCACCCGACATGCGTCTGGCCGTCATCGGGGTCGGCGGCGGCCTGTCGCTCGTGGTCCCCATCGTCGCGATGCTGGCCAGCTACGCCGCCATCGTCGGCGAGCGCACGACGGGGAGCATCCGGGTCCTCTTCGGCCTCCCGAACTCCCGGCAGGGGGCGTACGCCGGCAAGTACCTCAGCCGCGCCGCCGTCGTCTGCGTGCCGCTTCTCGTCGGTCTCCCGCTGGCGGCGATCATCGTCGGGAGCTCCTTCGAGAACGGCTCGTTGCTCGGCATGCTCGGGCTGCTGTTCGTGACGCTTCCGTACGCGCTCCTGTTCGTCGGCCTCGGACTGGCGGCGTCGGCGTGGGCCGACACCGACAACCTCGCCGTCGCCGTCGTCGTGAGCGTCTACGCGTTGTTCCGCGTCGGCTGGCCGTCCGCCCAGTGGCTCGCGATCGAGATCAGTACGGCACGACACTACGAACAGCCGGCGTGGTACTTCTGGCTGGGACGGGTGAACCCGATGAACGCCTACGTTCGTCTCACGACGACGTTCCTCCCCGGCGACGACCATCCCCTGCTGGCGGCCCCCGACGAGGGCGTCGCACAGGTCGCGACGTCCGCCGAGTTCGCGCTCGTCGTCGTCATCGTCTGGGCCGTCGTCGCGCCGCTCGTCGGCCTCGGATACGTCCGTCGGCGGGACTTCCTCTAGGGAGTCACTCCCCGGGCGAACGAAGACGGCCTCCCGGGGAACCCACCTCGCCGTGTAGCTCCGGTCCGAACGCGGCCGCTGCGCTGCTCTCGGCGCTCGAAAGCCGGTCGTCTCCGGACGGAATCGCGCGACGGTACCCCGTGACTGACCTGGCGATACGGGTTTGCCGTCCAGCGGGTTCGGATCTGTGAGGCCGCGTTCGGGGCCCTCGTGGAGCGTGTCGGGCGGCGGGGCGTCCGGCCGAGTTTCGTCGGTGGGGGGAGGCGATAGTACGGGGTCGTCGTATAGCGCAGCGCAGCGACGGGCCCGATTCGGTACACGGAGACACGGACCGACCGCCGGAGGGGCTACCGACTCCGATCGGTGTTTCGGCCGTCTCGCCGGACACGGGACGGACGGCAGTCCGGGTGGGACCGGAAGTCGGGGAGGATGTCATCCTCGCATCAGGTTCATCACCTCGTCGGCGACGTCCGGCTCTATGGCGACGACGTATCGGCTGCCGGCGGTCAGCGTGGTGTCCGACCGAGCGATCCGGTTGCCGTCGTCGTCGGAGACGATCAGCGCCCCCGCGGGCAGACGTACGTCGGCCAAGCGCTTGCCGGCGGCCGGAGCTCCCTCGGCGACTCGGACGAGCATGATCTCCAGGTCCCCCGTCATATCTACCAGCGTCTGGACGTCGCTGCCGACGATTTCGTTCGCCGCCACGCGTGCGCCGGCACGTTCGGGAAACAGGATCGCATCGACGAACCGGGTGTACGACTCGGCAGACGCGCGGTCGATGCGCGCGACGGTCCGGATCTCCGGCTGTAGCTCCAACGCGGCCAGACAGACCGCGAGGTTCAGCCCCGTCTCGCCCGTCAGCGCCGCGATCGCGTCGGCCCGGTCGACGCCAGCCTGCTCGATGATGTCCGGGTCCGTCGCATCGCCCTGGATGACGGTCGCGACCCACTCGTCGGCTATCTCCGAGACGATCCGTTCGTCGGATTCGATGATCGTCGCGTCGTGACCGCGGTTCGCGAGGAGCTCCGCGGTCTGGAATCCGACGCGCCCGCCGCCCGCGACGATGATGTCGAGATCACTGGTCACCGTATCAGTCCTCGACCTCCGGGGTGATTTCGGTATCGCCGTCCGTCGGGATGCGGGCCGGCTCCGCTCGCAGTCGGTTCAATCCGAGGTAGGCGATTCCGCCGAGCAGAATCCAGGCGGCACTGAGCATCAGCGCCAGGAGATCCGTCCGGATCAGGTACTCGACGAGCACCCCGGCCAGGATCAGGTTGAGCACGATGCCGATCAGCGGAGGGGCCGGATACAACGGCATCTCGTAGGGGCGGTTCATGTTCGGACGTTCCCGCCGGAGTCTGATCACGGCGACGTTGACTATGATGAACGACAGCAGGAAGAACAGACTCGCCATGTTCCCCGCACTCTGCGTCGGCAGCGTTACCGACCCGAGCATCACGACCGCGCTCGCGAGAATCGCCACGAACGGCGTCCCGTACCGGTGGTGGAGCTGGCCGAAGGAAGGCAGCAGTTGGCCTTCGCGACCCATCGAAAACGCCACCCGCGAGGAGGCGATCACGACCGCGTTGAGCGCCGTCAGCGTCGAGAAGACCGCCCCGAAGACGATGAGCGCTCCCCCGTTCCGGATGACCGGCAGACCGGTCGGCATGAACGACGTCGCCGCCGCGGCGATTCCCGCCTCTCCGGCGTCGGCGAGCCCGTCGGCTCCGAGCGTCCCGATGGCGACGGCGACGACCGCCAGGTAGACGACCACGGTCGCAGCCAGACTCACGAAGATCGCCTTCGGGATGTTTTCACGGGGATTTTCGACCTCCTCGGTGACCGTCGTGATGAGATCGTACCCCTCGAAGGCGATGAACGTCAGCCCCATCGCCGGCAGAATCGCGGCCGCACCGGTCCCTTCGGGAAACAGCGGCTGAAACTCGGCCTCGGACAGCATCGGCGACGAGAGACCGAATCCGACGAACACGACCAGGATACTCACCTTGATGATGGTGAAGATCGTCTCGGCGCTTCCGCTGGCGGCCGTCGAGACGGCGTTGAGCGCGACCAGGCCGATCACGGCGACGAACGCCAGCGCGAAGGCGAGCGGCACGGCCGTATCGACGACCGGGAGCACGATGGCACCGACCTCGTCGGGTGACGGCACGATTCCGTAGACGTGCAACAGTTCGAGAAAGTTCGGCGCGAAGCCGAGCGCGTACAGGCCCCCGGCGATCATGTAGGCGAACCAGAGCATCCAGCCCATGATGAACGAGGAGAAGTCGTTGAAGATCTCTCGAACGAAGGCGTAGCCGCCGCCGCTTTTCGGAATCGAGGCGGCCAGCTCCGCGTACGACAGACCGGTGAATGCGGTGACGACGCCGTTCAACGCGAAGACGACGATTGCGGCCGGGCCGGCGATGTCGGCGGCGAGTCCGGTCAACACGAAGATACCAGCCCCGATCATCGCCCCCATGCCGATCATCGTCGCGTCGAGCAACCCGAGTTCGGCCGACGGCCCACGACTACCTTGTCCCATCGATAAGACGTACTACCTCCTGTGTATCAATCCCTTATTAATGATTTCATATGTGCATTTTCTTACCATTCATCGGCGGCTCCATCATCGGCCGGAGGTACAGCCGAGAACCATCCGGAGGGGGAGAGGTACGGACGTACGGCGTCGTCGCGGCGTGAGCCGTGCCGCCGGCGCGTTGCGGGTCGTCCGACGAGCGCTCAGCCTCTGAACAGCTGCCGGATCTCGTCGACACCGCCGGGTTCCACGGCGATGACGTACGTCTGCCCGGGTCGGAGTTCGGTGTCGGCAGTCGCGATGCGGGTCTGTTCGATATCGGAGATGACGACACATCCCTTGGGAAGGTTCACGTCGGCGAGCGTCTGTCCGGCGATGGGGGCGCCGGGGGCGATCCGGATCTCCAGTAAATCGACCTGTGCGGACGTGTCCTTGAGCGCCTGGATGCCGCTCTCGACGGCGTTGACCGTCGCCCGGGCACCGGCGCGTTCGGGAAAGACGATGTCGTCGACGAACTTCGCGTAATCCTCGGTCGTCTCGTAGACGGACCGCATGACCGTCCGGATGTCCGGGTTGATCTCGGTCGCGAGCGTACAGACCGTGAAGTTCGTCCCCATCGTATCGGTCATGGTGGCGATCACGTCCGCCTGTTCGGGGCCGGCCTGCCGGAGGATCTCGGAGTTGGTAGCGTCCCCCTCGATGATCGTCGCAACCCGTTCGTCGACGAGTTCCTGCACGCGGTCGGGGTTCCGTTCGATTATGATCACGTTGTGGCCCCGGTCGTCGAGCAGGCGGGCCGTCTGGAGGCCGGTCCGACCGCTTCCGACGACTATCACGCGGAGGTCCTTCGAATCGAGCATAGATGCGTAAGCGTCGCGCAAGGAGAATAATGGTGGGGTTCGAAAGCCGTGGCCAGCTGTCGCGTCGTCGCACGGCACCGGTGACATCCGCAGTGCAGAGGGCCAGATTCGACTACTGGCTCTACGACATCGATACCGGCGTCACGGACCTCTCCCGTGTCGACTCGGGGCTGAACACCGGCCGCCGGACCCAGCAGAACCATACCGCGTGCCCGTCGATCTGTGGGACGTCGACTGGGTGCTGGAGGCGGGCCACCGGCTCGGCGTCGTCGTTGCCTCCTCGAACGCGGAGTGGGCAATCAGCGACCACGGCGAGCCGAATCGCAACCGCGTCCTGCTCTACGGGGAATCCGGCGAAAGCGGCACCGTATTGCGACTCCCCGTGAGCGAGGGTCGTCGTGGTCCACGCACGCTGCCGGATGGATCCCCCACGACCGTCGGCAGAGGCGCAGATACCTCCGCTCACACGGGGTCATCGTCTGAACACCAAGCTACTGGAGAGAAACAAAATTTAATCGTCCACGACGAATGATCCGATGACCAGTGCCAGACCACTCGCTTCCCACGCGTGAGGCGATCCCTGGGTTGCTTTTGCGGCGCGAACAGTGGCTCTGCTGGCGCGAAGAACCACGGGACGGCAAGCAGACCAAGGTTCCAATCGATCCCGGGACGGGCAAGTACGCTTCGACGACTGATCCCGAGACGTGGTCGTCATTTAAAGCAGCCCGGAGACGAGCGACAAGAGAGGGCGAAGACGGCCTCGGGTTCGTGTTTACCGACGATGACCCGGTTGTCGGCGTCGATCTCGACGACTGCCGAGACCCCGAGACGGGCGAAACTGAGGGGTGGGCCGAATCGGTGACTGAGATTCTGGGGTCGTTCACCGAAATTAGCCCTTCCGGGACCGGCTATCACGTTCTCGTCGAAGGGACGCTCCCCGACGGGCGGAACAGAAAAGACGATCTCGAGCTGTACGAGACGGCCCGCTTCTTTACCGTCACCGGTGCCCACGTCGACGGCACGCCAACGACCATAGAGAAGCGAACGGAGGCGCTCCAACGGATACACGCTGAATATCTTGCGCCGGACGACGGATCGAGCGACGACGTAGCACGGACACCGCGCCGGCCGACACGGAGACTCTCCGACAACGGATTACTCCAGAAGGCACGAAACGCAGAGAACGGCGAGAAGTTCGAGCGATTGTGGCGCGGGTCGACGGCCGGCTACGAGAGTCACTCGGAGGCGGACATGGCGCTGTGTGCGCTGTTGGCCTTCTGGACCGGTGGCGACGAACAGCGGATCGACCGCCTGTTCCGCGACTCCGGACTGATGCGGGAGAAGTGGGACGAGGTTCACTACGCCGACGGCAGCACCTACGGCGAAAAGACCATCGAACGGGCTGTCGCAGGGACGACCGAGTTCTACGAGCCCCCGGAGACACGGTCGGCGGCAACGGATCCAGAGACGTCGACGTCGGCCAATTCAGAGGAGGTACAATCTCGCGAAGCCGAGCGGACGGCGCGAATCACGGAGTTACAGGAGCGACTCGATGAACTGCTCAAGGAGAAGGCGAAGCTGGAAGCCGAACTCGAAGAAGAGCGCACCCGTCGACAGGAACTCGAAGCCGAGTTGGAACGGGAGTCCGAGTCGGACGACTCGCTGTTCGGCTGGTTCTGAGCGACTACTCTCGCCGGTCTAATCGAGTAGCAGGTGCTAACCTACACTACAACAGCCGGAGAGAATCGGCGTGTTACAGCCGCTGTTGGGGGTGTAGTCGGTGTTGCGGACATCTGCACGTCCGGAATGTGTCCTCCGTGAACTGCTGTAGCGGCAGGTATCCAGCGAGGGCGAATCGAGCGACTGTCCCGGGAAAGAGCGGCTGTACAGTAGCCCGTCGAGAGCGAGCGAGCGGCGCGAATCCGATACTGCCGCATCACCGGACGCCCGTATCCGGTCGAATCTCAACGTTGGAAATACGGCGTTACACCCCCATACTCTGGGGGTGTAGCGGGGTTTCAGTAATACGCGTATACTGGTCGTCCAGCGCTCTGGCTTTAGGTTATATCCCCCTAAGTGACACATACGGTCGTAGGAGGTCCGTTCGACGTGGAACAATGGATGATGTACTGGCACGCAGCCGACCTGTATGGATGACCGACTTCAGCAAGCCCGTCGTTACAGCAGCCACGTTTACTCACATTTCGGTGTCTCGACTAGCTGTAATGCTGCCTCAGAGCCGACTACGAACCGCTCGGTAGCCCGCTTTCTGCTTGAACGGGATGTAACTGACTACTATTCGTATACAACGGTTGATTGGAGCATGGACCGACCGCTTAAACTCCTGCCAACTTCTGTATATGTTCTTCGCGGCGTGCAAAATGGAGGGCGCGAGTCTTGCACGAGTGGTTCAATCAGATTCGAGGTGTCGGAATCAGTAGTACAGGGCATCCCTGAACGGCACAGGGTATTTATGATTCGTGATAACGATTGACATTAGTCTCCGCGTGAATGTAGAGGAGGAATGTCAACTCGGTGGGCAGTCAATATCTCAAAAAGGTCGTATCTCGTTGAGTGTTGGGCCTCCAGCTTATTTTATATGTCTCTCGATTCCCGGCTACGAACTGGACGTTTCGGTGCTGTTGCCGGTTGAATCGTCCATTCCGTTGTCGGTACTGTTACCGGTTGAATCGTCCATCCCGTTGTCGGTACCGTTACCGGTTGAATCGTCCATCCCGTTGTCGGTACCGTTACCGGTTGAATCGTCCATCCCGTTGTCGGTACTATTGTCGTCTGGGGATTCATCGTCTTCTCCGTCGACGATGAAGGAGCCTGCCAGCTCCAGCACCTCGGACTGGGAGCGAGGCTCGTCGATCACGTTGGGGAAGCCCGTCTGGCTGGTGAGCGTCCGCAGGAACGACGCGTGACGCGCCTCGACGCTGTGGATGCCGAGGGCGGGTGCGACCAGGTCTTCGTTCTCGATATACGGTGCCGCACCGGCGTAGGCGGACACGCCAATATCCTCGAGTTGTGCAGCCGTCCCGAGGAACGCCATCGGGTACTGCACCGCGAGCCCGAAGTCGAACTCCGGTTCCTCGATGGGCGTTCCGCCGAGGCTCTCGATGGTCGACACCAGCGTGTCGACGTGCTGTTCCTCGTGTTCCTGTATCGTCTGCAGTTCGTCGTAGACCCGAGCGCGCAGGTCACTGTCCTCGCCGAGAACCTTGCAGGTACAGAGGGCTTCTTCGCCGATATTGTCGAGACCCCGTTTGTAGAACCTGGCCTCGAGGTACTCCAGCGTCAGAGCGTAATTGAGGATGGCGACGTCGTCTTCGAATCCACCGTCGTCATCGTCGCCGTCCCCATCGCCTTCCGTGCCGCCGTCTTCCTGAGCAAGAGCGGATCCAGGCAGTGCGCTGCCGACCGCGAGGCCACCGAGTGCTCCGGCAGACCCGGCAATGAACTGTCGCCGCGTATTGTTGTGAGAGTCGCTTCCCGGGCGTTCGTCGTTGCTTCCGCTTTGATTTACCACATCTTCACCAGGGGTGGTACCTGAATTGTTATTCACCATCCGGATTTCGCTTCGGTTGGCTTACTGGAATCGGATCACCCGGGCTCGAACGTGCCCGCTATATTTAAAATCGACCGCGTTCCTGCGGTATGTTGTGGGGGGAGCCAAGTAATCATGCCGTAGATGGTTGACAGAGTGGACGCTGGCTTCGGTCCGATGTCGCCGCAACCCCGTCTGAACGGGTTGGCAATCGCGCCCGCCATCGTGCCGAATTCATCCTCTCTATCTTGCACGGCATGCTGACAGATGGTCATAGACAGAATCAGTAGTGCAAGGTGGAAAGCGCACATTCACCATCGTCCGAGGCAGGTGATCTGGTATCCGTCGGGAGTCGGCGATTCAGAGTTAGGCGCCCGGAACACCGACTGCCTCGAAACTCGCGATATCGACAGCTGCGAGGACATAGAGAACGACGACTGATGCGACCCATGCGATCAGAGAAATCAGGATAGCGTTGCCCCACCCTCCCGGATATCGGTAGTTGATGACGGCCACGTATGCAGATAGCACGAGCAGCGGTCCGAGGAGCGGAATCCAGCCGAACAGAAATCCAATAACCGCCCAAATGATCGCGCCGATCAGCGCCGTCACGATGGCATACGTGTAATCCTCGTAATCTGTGATGACCCGCCCGCCGATGTAGATTCCGAACGCTCCCAGCAACAGACTGACGGTGAACACGATGACCGAGTCGATGATTGCCATATCCAAGCACCCGCGGACGGAGTTATAATTAATTCCCACGTATCTCACGGATCTCGTCGTCCGCTGCGTAGCTTCGTCGGCTTGTAGCATATCGAAAACTGATCACTACCGTCGATCCGCTCGAAACGCCCTCTACATCTTGCACGGCTATCTTATCAGTTAGTAGATAATTCAGCGTATTCCGCGTCAATCCGAGTCGGCCAGGCGTCCGGGAAACGCCCAAGTGTTCCAGCGCCCAGATTCGGCCATGTCAACAGCCATCGTCACCGGCTCGTCACGCGGGATCGGCGCGGCGATAGCCGAACGGTTCGCCGCGGACGGCTACGACGTCGTCGTCAACTACAATGAGAGCGCGACCACCGCCGAGGAGACCGCCGCCGCGGTGCGGGCGGCCGGGAGCGAGGCCGTCGTTCGGCAGGCAGACGTTTCGGAGTACGACGAGGCCGCGTCGCTGGTCGAGGCCGCCGTCGAGGCGTTCGGCAGCGTCGACCACCTCGTCAATAATGCAGGGATCGACCAGCACGTCTACACCGCCGACCTCGACCCCGGCGACTTCGATCGCGTGATGGACGTCAACGTCAACTCGGCGTTTAACTGCACGAAGGCTGCCCTCCCCGAACTCGAAGCGTCCGGAGACGATCCCGGTGCTTCGGTCACGAACGTCAGTTCTATTCTCGCTTTCAGTGGTGCGCCTATCGAGTGCCACTACGCCGGGTCGAAGGGCGCGCTCGTGTCGCTGAGCAAGAGCCACGCCCGGGACTTCGCGCCCGAAATCCGGGTCAACGCCATCGCCCCCGGCCACGTCGAGACGGACATGACCGCCGACCGGTCGGCCGAAGAGAAAAAGGAGGAACTGGCGGAGATCCCGGTCGAGCGGTACGGCGAGGTGGAAGACATCGCCGAGGCCGCCGCCTACCTCCGGGACGCCGGCTTCGTCACCGGCGAGACCCTGCACGTCAACGGCGGCGAACTGATGCGCTGATCAACGGCGGACCGTGGACCTCGGTGCAGGACTTCTCAGCCAATTACAAGCGAAAATTCGGACTTCCCGCTCGGAAAGTTCCCTTCCCCGAGGAAAGCCTCAGCGAACGCCGGAACCGGAGCGACCCACTGGATCTCCTCATCGCCGTGCTTTTCGTAGAATTCGCGGGTCGCCTCGACGCTGTTTAGGTAGTCATCACCTCGTACGTGACGTGGTCAAGCCGGACGACGAATTCGGATGGTGACCTCCGATCATCCATACCGTACACCCCCCTGAGGATTGCACTTCCGTTCAAAGGATCGGGGACTTTGAGAACGACCGGATTCGCCCAATTTATACTCGACATGTCGGTGACGAACTGATGTCACAACGACAGGAGACGAACTTAGCTGTCGCATTCGCAGACGTACTGAACGGGTGATTCAATCCTACTGACGTCGAAAGAAAGACACGCATCGGTTCAACCCTCCGAGGCTGCCATCGCAACGAGTGGCTCGCGGAGCACGTTCAACGGACCAACGCACTCGAACCGTTCGTCCGTTCGCTGCCTGATAGAAGCGACGACGAGTTCGTGCGCCAGTGCTACAATAACTTGTTGACCGAGGAGCGCACATTGAGACGTCCCACGGTTGAGGCATTCGCTGCACACGACACGGGTGATGAACGCGCCCGACGTCAACTCCTTGTCGCTCTCTGGGGGGTCGTGGACTACCAAAATACTGTCATCGAGGCACTCGCTCAAGTCCCTGACAGGTAAGTGATTGAGGACATGATTTCGCTTCTCCGTGGCGCGACAGATAATTCAGAGCGACGCGAGGCGTTTCTCGCCGCGCTCGAACTATTCGAAGACGTGTGCCTCCAGAACTATCTTGATGAATCCAGTCTCGATAGCCTCCAATCAACGCTCGTGGACCTCCAGGCCGACACAGTTGATCCCGACTTGCGAGAGGCAGCTCAAAACTGTCTCGCTACCCTTTGATCTAAACAGACCACAGTCTTCCAGACTGCCGACGGATTGAGCGAGCGGCGGGCGCGCGAAGCTCTTTCGGATACCGATCAAGAGGCTGCCGACATCCTGCTCGAAATCGACGATCCCGAAACACAATGGCGGTTCGTGCGGGCCTACGATCAGGGCGATACGAGCGCGGACGAACTGGCGACGGCGCTGCGGAGTTCTCCTCATGAGAGTGTAGGTACAGATACAGATAGGGATACAGCTCAGAGGCCGCAGGCAGGCGGGCGGATCGCCCCCGCGCCCCGTCAATATCAGAACCGCTGCTTGGCGTGTTCGGCTTGGGCCTACTGGTCGCTCTTTTCGGGGCCGTGTATGATCGCCGCGACCTGCTCGTCTCGGGTGCACATGTTGACCGAGAGGTCAGTAGCGCCTGTTTATTATACCCCAGAACGGGTGCGGGGCGATTCCCGTACTGCCCCCAGTACGTATGTCTGACCCGGATAGATACGACGATACGACAGACGATCACGAACGGTTCGAAGTGGAACTGCTCGCGCAGGATCGGGATGCCCGATCACCATCGACAGCAGATCTCGACGACGAGACAGCCCGTCAGATGCTTCGATATTTCTTTGATGCCGGGACGGTCACCCCAGTCGTCGACCAGCGCATCCTTGTGCACGAGCCCAGCAGGACAGCGTCCAAATCGCCGCTACAATTCGCCGTCTTCCATGAAGAATGGATGGCTACCCACGGCGCCGGCGAGGGGGATGAGCGAGCAACAGACGCTGGCCGGGTGTGCCTTTTGTGAGGCCGCACCGGGCACGGAGACTGGGGCCGCTTACACATGGGGGAAAAGAGAAGCGGGTCACCCACCCCATCCGCGTGGACTGCGCGATCCAGACAGAGTCGGATCCCGATGAGCGCGATCACCACGCCTGCGACAGCTGTGGGCTCGTCGTCGATGCCCTCGCAGCGCTCACCCGGTTCCGCGTCGAATTCGGCCATCTCGAGGGACCGTTGCAGTTATGTGCGCGATGTAGTCCTGGCGGGCCCGCGACGTACTGGACGCGCGATCTCGATGGAGCATCTCGTCGCGACGCTATTAGAGTGACCCTCTCCCGCAGTCTTGGGCACCGGAACGCCCTATCCACGGTAACAAACATGCCAAACGACTATGTTCCAACAGTACCAACATTAGTCTATGTCGAGCGGCACCATCGATATCGACGAGTTCGAGAACGCTGACGCCAACGAATTCGAGCGACTCGGGCTGGAGACGGACGCTGTCAGCGCGATTCTCTCGCGATTGAAGGAACGCGGTCTCGTGCGGCACAAGCGCCCGTACTGGGCGATCACGGACGACAGGGAACGGCTCCAATCTGCTTACCGGCTCCACCGACATTACGAGAATGCAGATGAACAATACGGTGAGGAGCGTCTCGAAGAACTTCAGACCGACAAAATGGAAGGAGTACAGTAACTGCGTTCGGGGACCTAGAACGTGGCGACATCGTCTGGGCGAGTGACCCGCTCTCGGAGAAAGGTCGCCCGATGCTCGTTCTGGGAGCGCCGCACCTCCCAAACCATGGTACCCAACTCATCACGGTCCTGCTCTCCTCGAAGACCTGTCATGAGGAGGCACTCACACTCCGAGACGACGACTACGATGGCGACCCACTCGGAGAACGAAGTCACGTGCTTCCGTGGTCGCTTGCGACTCTCAACAGTGCCGCCGATGTCGAGCACTACCTGACCTCTCTCGTCGACGATCGCACCCAAGATGTGGCCAGCCAGTTGATCGACTACATCTCCTCCTAAACGGACTTAACCCGCTGCCGATGGCGACACCAAGAGCACAGATTCCTCTCCAATCAACTCAAAAAGGAGTCTTCCCCTTCACAGCCTGTTTGTGCGACGATCGCATCACTCCACTATCTTCAACAGACGGGCGCTCTTCAGGAGAACTATGGACTGCCCCACATGCGGGTCCTCGGTAGCACTCGAAATCGGGCCGGACTACCCGCTTTCGGCATCACTCACCGACGCCCTCCTTGCAGCGGATGAAGACGAGTGTATCGCAGTCTCACGGAATTGTTGGGACTGTGGGTGGCATGAGGAACGCCAGGTTCGCGTTGCCTCGATCGAGACGACCGAGGGAGACGAAACCGCTATCGAACGAGCCGCACTCATCGACGAGATCACCGACGAACTCGCAGCGATCGATACTCTGGCCACGCTCGAAGATGCCCTTGCTGAGGTCCGCAGACAGCGACGACTGGAGCCATCGACAGCTGA
>PXRL01000008.1:0-170687 GCA_003020965.1 Halobacteriales archaeon QS_4_69_225 | reverse complement strand
GGCCGTCGACAGATACGGGACAGAGGCTGTCCGAACCGTCATCCATCGCGTCCTCGTCGAACACTACCCGTTCCGTACTGCCACGGTTGACCTCGATATGCGTAACATCGATAGCGTTCGGATCGGGACGACAGCCGGCTGGTTCCTCGACGAACTGAACACTCGGGACGACAGGTGAGATCGGCGGAGACGAGGGCTGGTCCACGTACGCTGCTGTGCAAGCTGTGTGCAGTCGCCGAAACCGTTATGCATCTATGTGCAGAACTTGCACATAAGATGAGCGCAAGCGACGATCCCCGGCGGGTACATTTCCAATCACCGGAGTACCTCGTCGACCGACTCGACGCGATCGCCGAACTCTTCGACAAGGATCGGACGGACGTCCTCGTCGAGGCGATTCGCGAGTACATCGAAGAGACCGCTGACAGCGAGACATTCCAAGAGCTCGTCGCGACGAAGTACTACGATGACCAGCTCGAGTTCGAGACGGTCAAGCAGTTGGTCGGCGCCGAGACGGCCCAGCGACTCCGGCTTCTCAAAGCGGACCTCGAGGACGAGCCATTCGATCTCGCTGCCCCTGACGACGTCGACGTCTACGATGGCGACGCGACGGCGGTCGAGACCGCAACCGACGACGATCGATGAGCGGTCAACGACTGCGAACGGTCGTCGCCGACACTAGCGCGCTCGTCAGTCTCGCCGTTCCTCATGCGGACGCGGCCGTCAGCACCGACGTCCCAGACCCGTTTCAGTATTTCCTCACCTCCTGTGAGGTGTTCGTACCGCCAGAAGTGGTCGCGGAACTCCGCGATATCACGCAGTATCAGGATATCCACGCCGCGGCGGCGAACAATGTCCTCGCAACCCGTAACCACTACACAGTAGAGGATCCATACGAGCGCGACGAGACGCCGGACTCCCGACCGACGTTCGGCCTCGATGACGGCGAAACCGACGGGATCGTCCTCGCGAATGCGCTCACCGTCGACGGGTTTCTCACCGACGAATTTGGCGGGACGAACTTCCCGCTGATTCATGCCGTGCTGGAGGGCCCGCAGATCGTTCCGACGCCGCGGCTCATTGTCGACTACGCCCGAAACGGCCATCTGAGTCACGAGGAGGCTCGAACACTGATCACGACGATTAGCCCGCATCGGAGCTGGGAGAACAGTCCGTACGTCACACAGTTGCTCCGCCGTCTCGACGAGTAGCCGGCATCCGAGTAGCAACGCTGAAAATTTAGCGCCGGCGACGACTCCTGAAAGCCCTCGGCCGTTCACGGGCGGCTTTGCCGCCCGTTGGCTCGGGAGAGCTTTGCTCTCCCGTTGCTCGACGTCCCGCGACCGCGCGAGACTGCGTCTCGCTGGCCCTCGTTCGCTACGCTCACGAGAACGCCGCTGCGCGCCTCGTCCCTGCGGTGCTTGCGGGGTCGGGGGACGTTCACGGCGCGAGGCGCCGTGAGCTCGGGAGACTACGTCTCCCGGTGACCGAGGCAGCCTCGCCCTTTCTGAGTCCACCAGGGTAGCGGCTGGAGCACCGAGCGTTAAGACCGAATGAACAGATGGTTCGAGACAGCCCGCCCCGCGCGCTGCTGCCGCCCTCCACCTGCTCACGGCTCCCTCCGGTCGCCGTTCGCGTCGAGGCGCTCCCTGCGGTCGCGCCTCGCGTCGCTCGCGACCGACCATTCCGGGCGGTCTGCCTGCAGTAGCGGGCGGACTGCCGGGCTAAAATGGATGTGCCCTCGACGCCAGCGCTTCACCCGTTCGGGTCCTCCGGACCTCGGCTCCGCCGACCGCGACGGACGTAGTTGCGTCGCGGCGAACGGGGAATGCGCTGGCCGCTCGCTCCGGGCGGGTCGGCGCGCGGTGCTGGCTGAGCGACTTTCCTGAGGCGCGCTCTCGCTCGCGCCCACAGGGCTCGCGAAGGCGCGAGCGAGAGCGCGCAGTCAGTACTGCCGGTCGTTGTCGTCGGAAAGCCGCGATGTAAGGGCATCGCGGTGGCGGCGCGTGAGCGCCTTCAGGAGTGCTACCTCCAATGTCAGATAAGCAGCTTTCGAGTAATGAAGTTTCGGTCGATGAACAGGCATTCGAACGAGCCGAGGACACCAGCGTCAACGAGGACGGCTTCGAGGTCGTCGACGAGCAGCCGGAGTTCCGGGCGACAGTCGAACAGGAGAAGCAGGCGAAGGTAGATTCCAACCACCCCGACGGAATCGTTCAGGACTTCTCGTAT
The DNA here is from genome assembly GCA_003020965.1 of Halobacteriales archaeon QS_4_69_225. Lineage (GTDB taxonomy): Archaea > Halobacteriota > Halobacteria > Halobacteriales > Haloarculaceae > Natronomonas. Next base: position 168,455 of record PXRL01000008.1, on the reverse strand, counting down.
CTGCCGCTGGCCCAGGAAGAGGAGATTCGCGCAAGGGAAGCCGAGTTGAAGCAGATCAGTGCTCGAGCGGCGCTGAGTAGCCAGAACGGACGGGCGCGGCGGACCCGTGAAGTCGTCACCGAGATGCAGAATGAAAAGCGGATGGAACGCACGCCGGACCGGACGGACCCACGTGAGCGCCTCTCGCGGATGGAGCTGGCGGAGGTGAACCGGGAAGCAGACCGGATGGCACGGCGGCTTCGCACCGATCACAGTCGGGCGGCCGTCTCGCGGGCACTCGCAAAGCGGGTCGCCAAAGGCCAGGACATCACCGAAGCGATGTTCGCGACGATGGACAGGCTCAAAGCGGCCCCGGGCGCCATCTGCCCGATAGAGGACGTTCCGGACGTGCCGACCGACGAGGTGAGTGTTGAAGATACAATCCAGATCCTCTGGGAACCCAGTAGCCCGAACATCGAGCAGGTTGGCCTCATTGCAGACGAAACCGGGCACACGAAGTTCACCAGCTGGGTGAAGTCCGATCCCCGGATTGCCCGTGAAGGAGAGAAAGTCCGGATGCGTGCGGTCAAAAAGAATTGGCATCAGGAGCGCTGTTCCCTCGCAGTCACCTACGACAGCATGATCGTCTTCCCAGAGCGCGACCGCCGCTGGTGGAAAGAATAAGGGGCTGAGTTTCCCTCTTTTTTGATGTGTGCCGGACCAGCCCAAGCCCCACCGCTCCGTGCTCGCTCCCTGCGGTCGCTGCGCGCGCAGCCACAACCTCGGATACGGATATAGTACTTATCAATGAATCTTAAGAGTCGGTGTAGGACCAGAGTAAGTCGTCTGGCCTCGCGAGAAGTGCAGTCGCACAAACGCCCGAAGTACTCCGTAGACACTAAGTGATTAACCATACCTTAGAACCGGAGATGAACTGTTCGAGTGAGGGGTCAATATTAAGTAACCCTGGTGGTACGATAATCGTATGTCTAGTAATGTTGGCGATATTATTTCGCAAACTACCGAACTCGTCCCCCTCGAATATTCTGTCTATCAAGATAATTGGAGTAGCACATACCGAGGTCAATTCAGCGATATATTAAATAGTACGACGTCCAATTTTCTTGATCTGACGTTGGAATTTGCGGGTATTGATGCATCAAAAGGGAGTATTTTCGAGAAACTTCTTAGACAGTCTGAAGAAACAGTTTTTGTATTCTCTCTATACAAATTCCTTGATGACAAACGGCTCTCTATTCGAGATCTCGCGTCAAAGAGAGGACACTCTGTCCGTCAAGGAGAGGAAATCGAATATGTATTAGAACAGCTACTTGATGATGATGAGAACCTCGTATATCATATATTCTTGTACAATGATTGGCTCGATAGTTCTGATAAAATCAGATATCGAGTTCAGAATCAAATCCCCAACGATTACAGATCCCGATTTGAGGAAAATAGCCGAGGTCTCCAAATGACCCTTTCTAGGAAAACTCGTGCAAGGAACTTCAGGTATAATACCCGGAATAGAATCGAGTTTGAGGATTCTACCATCTTTAGTATCGATCGACAGGCTTCTGACAGAGAAGCTCGCGATATGGTAAGCGGATCACAGCGGAGACGGGACATAAAAACAGTATTTCTTGAGGTGAATCATAATGAGGGTACGATTAGAATTGATACTTCAAGTTCTGCGATTAGAGAGACGCTCAATACCAAGATTGAAGAAGTATTTTCAATATTGACAGTTGAGGCAGACTGGATTGAGGATAATGACGAATTGATGGCGTCACGGTTTGCCGATGAGTTCACGAAGATTGATATTGAAGATGATGACAACTCTATTCTCTCGGCTCAGCTCCGGCAAACGAATACTCAACCCTCCATTCCAATTGCTCTCTCCAAGCAATCGGAGGAACGCGATATCCGGCCAGTTCTCGCCAAGTTCTCAGATGAGATTGCAGATATCAATCTCCAGAACATACGGAAATTCTGGTTTAGCCATCTTGGAACCAATGCTCGCGTGAAGATTGAAGAGAATATTGAGAATAATTTTCTAAAGTTAAACGCTGATATAAAAACAAGGTCAGAGACTCGTCAAAAGCAAATCTCTGAGATTTTTCACAAGGACTTCGGAATTCCATTAAACGAAAAAATCCCCCTTCATCTTGTGGCGAAAACCAGAGAGCGTTTGATTTCGCAGATGCTCAAGGGTGTCTCCGCTTATGAAGCCCGATACATCCGAGACGATGATCTGGTTGAGACGCTTACCGATGATTTGGGAGTTCTAGACAAGGACAGCGTGGAACATAAACAATGTGAAGGCTGTGAAAATATTTATCTTAGAGACTATGACACGTGTCAAAAATGTGGAGGGAATCTTGAAGTCTTCTATAACTCATTCGAGCTTGATCTGAGTAAATCTGGTACTCGTCGGTACTTCGAGAAATTAGTCAAAGATGAGTGTCTCACCTACTATGGACAGAAGCGAGAAGGTATCTACGGACGCGAATTCGAATTCTACCAAATTGGGGATGAGAGCGAAATCATCCGTGTCCTGCTAAACGTAGAAGGAGGTAACCTGACGCCCGGAAGTGCAGAGTACCTCCGAAAGAGTATCCATCCAGTTCTTGTTCTTAATCCAGGAACAGTGATAGACGAGAACCTGATCGAAGAAATTACCTCCGAAGTTATTGATTTGAGTGACCTTATCAAAAAAGACATAGATGACGAACTGCCGGATGACTACATTTCTAAGCGTCTTCACAGTGTTGCTAGAACGACTGAAAAGAGGATTTCTGATAACGCCCATGATGCGTTCAAACAGCTCGGGAAATTAGTAACCGAGCCTGAGGATTACAGTGGTAGTGAGTTTGAGCAGGATGTTTTCCACATGATCAAACAAGCTATAGTAAGCACGGAGCAGTGGGGAGAGAAAAGACGAGGTAATCAACCAGATGGCTTCGGAGAACTATTCTTTTATCGAAATGCCAACGAGTACTTCCGTTCGTTCGCCTACGACGGGAAATTCACTACGAAGGATGAGATCAATATGTCTTCAAAAGAAGCTGAAATGCTTCGGACGTATGCACTCAAAATCTACAAGAGTGATGAAGTCAAGAGTTCGGACTCAAAGTTCCAGAATTTTATCATCATCACGAACGCAAGGCCGGGGAACTTCGGTTCGGTTGGTGCGAAGAAGCTCAATGGAATGAGGAAATGGAATGGTATCCCCGTATTGATGCACTCTGATTTTCTCCTTGGACTCTACATCGGCTACAATGAAAATATGGAACTAATCAAGGACAACATCCACGACTTCTATGAACAACTCTATTTAACTCTCAATGACGGGAAATTATACCATCAGGATATTGATAGAGAATATTATGTTCACTTGACGAGAGAAGATGCTAATATTTTCTTTGAGAACTTTAGAAATGAGGCTTCTATTAGCGGCTTGGATATTACTGAGCTTCGAGAATTTTTAGAGAAAGATATTCTCCCCGCATAGCCTTACTGTGTTTCCAAGATACGTTGTCAATCAGATATCGCTTGACGAACGAGTAATTACGGAACAAGAAAACCAATATACCCGGTACTACTTTCACTACTTCGAAGACCGAACGCTCCTCGGTCAAACAATCAGTATGAATCAATATAACAGTATGAGTATATTGAATGTTACTAAATTGTCAACCACAGAAGCGGTGACCTCCTCAAGACAGGGGTTAGAGAATGTCCACGAATCTCTGCTAAACCTGATCAGAGACCTTTTCGCTCCAAGTTGAATCGAGTTGTTACAGGGTTAAGTGTCACTCCGAAAACCTTCTATCCATTTAATTATTTTCTGCTGCGAACTGGTCCGCTACATCTGATGCTGTTTGAGGTGGACCATTTCCTGCTGCTTCATCACTTTCATACAATTATCTACGAAACGAGCTTCAACGAAAACATCCAGACGGAGTCGGGCGCCAACCAATGTCCTGAGTGCGACGGCGGAATCATCGTGAACGCGGTCGAAGCCGTCTATGAGGACTGCGGCTTCGTTATCAATGAACAACGCTTCGGTCACAGGCCGGAGCGGCGAGCGTACGATGAGGACAAGCGTGAGCGAACAGGCGCATCGCTGACAGCGGCCCGCTACGATTGATGCCTTTCAACTGAGATTGGGTGTAGAACCAATGCAAACTGAAATTAACTCTTAGTGCAGAAACGCCGGCGACTAGCTCGGATGCGACGTGAGCAGACCCGTGGTCGCTGGCCGTCCGAGGCGGAATGGAACCTCGCACACGAACTGGGCGAAGTGCGCCAGCTGGCGAATACACTCAGGCTCTCAGAGTCGATTCGTGATCAAGTATGTCAGCTCTTCCGGAGCGCCCAGAGCGAAGATTTGCTCTGAGGAAGATCCATTGAGGTACCGCGGCCAGGGTGTATGGGGCCGCCGGTACAATGGCCTCTCGCGGTGGGTAGGCGAGGCCAGCGAAATGGCCTGCGTCGCGGAGTCACGGGTCACGAGCGCATACAAAGCCCTGAACGAGGAGCTGGGGCTTCCTGCAGAACTTATCTCCCCTTAGTACGTTCGTGCCGCGTTTAGCCTCGGATCTTGAGTGTCCGGACGAAATCCGACAGCGGGTCCGAGACCTCGCGGAGCAGGTCGAGAAGCACGGCGTCACGATGGACGCCCGTCCGGCCGAGTTCGCAATGGCCTGTCTCTACAAGGCTGATTGCGAGGAGAGACGATGGCTGAGGCAATCCGAGGCCGCGGGCGTGGCGGACGCCTCAAAGGCGACTGTCCAGGCACGCCGAGATACGTCGGAAGAATAAGTCGCCTGGCGCAGCCCGCTGTCCTTCCGTCTGTACCGCATATTATTTTATTCACGCTACAACTTAAATACGAAGACGAGCCATGCTCTCTGTAGACTGCGCTATGAACGGTCATTACTCCGACTTTGAGGAACTGCGGCCGACCGGCGAGGCGTCCCACGTTCCGGACACAAGACTAGACGACGGGTGTGATGGTGACCCCCGACGGCAACGCGTTGCGTCGAGCTCTGGTGGCTACCCTGATGCGCCGGCGACCACCGACGACGAGTGCCGGTCCTGTGGAGCATTAGTCCCAGATGGACAGACGAAATGCCGGCTCTGTCTCACCAATCATCTCGGGAGTGACGCGACTAGCATAGACAAGTCAGCGTCGACGACGTTCCTCGGCATCGTCCATATAGTCGTCGAGTCGACCACAATCTACGGCGCCGTCGCGAAGGGCAGTGCCGCGGCAAACCTCCTTACCACTGATGAGGCGGAGCCAGCCGTCAATGACTATACGCTCATCTACGATCTCGATGAGGCACCGGCGCGCCAGCTGACCGAGCAATGGCCTTCACTCCCCGACGCGGTACAGGTGTCGTCAGAGGAGGGAGAGCAGCTTCTCAGAGCCGCCCGTGACCGGGATGGATGGCATGGGCAGGAAGCGTTGAGGCATCAGGAGCAGCCCCTGACGCGGCTCTACGACTTGCGAGGGAACGGCATCCACGACGAGTCGCGCCTCAAAGCGGTCCTCAACAACGCCGACAATGCGGTATGGCTGGTTCCAGCGGTGGCGCTGGCCGAATCCACTGGTGAGGGTGCAACTGATCGCCAGGTTCCGTCGGTACCGACGGCTCAGGAACTGGACTGTCAAGACTGCGGACAGGCGACCGACCATCGGTTCAAGACCCACGAGTCGGTCCCGAATGAGGCGTGGACAGGACAACCAATCTGGGAGTGCCAGATGTGTAGCACGGCTCGCCACGGCCCCGATCTCGAGTAGGGCCAGTAAGGCTGAAGAATTGCGTAAACTTCACCGATTTCTGTCAGTAGGAAGTTGTTCGAATTAAGATCTATCCGACCAAATTAGTCGGGGACCCATCGCGCTCGTAGAGGTAATTAGATCTTCCTATTGAAGAAACAAACATAGAGAAAACGAATCGCTCACTATACATTAAGAATTTCTGGGCTTCACCCCGTGGCCCGGCCCTGAGATATAATGTACCGGGCCACGGTCGGTTTCAATAACATCCTCCGCGAGTAGCCGGTTGCCATCAAGATCCGCATAGGAGAACGCTCCTGTTCCCGCGACCACATGGCCGCTGGTGTGAATACCAATCGCGCTTTCTAGCATACAGCCGATCATACAATCAAGATTTGCACCCTGTGCAATAGCCACAATCTCGGCGACCGCCAGCGGACCCGACTTGCCCAGCTTGACATTAATGATGTCTGCGGCCCCCTCACGAACTACTTGGATCGCGTCAGTCGGCGTGAAAACAGACTCATCGGCGGCGATTGGGACGTTTGTTCGCTGACGTGCGTCAGCCAAGCCAGTGATATCGTCGGCGGGAGTGGGCTGCTCGATGAGTTCGAGGTTGACTCCCTGCTCGGCCACCGCGTTGCCGAATTCGACTGTTTCCTTTGGCGTCCACCCCTGGTTCGCGTCGATCTTGATTGCAGCGTCGGGTGCGGCCTCTTGGACGGCGACAACACGTTCTACGTCTTCCGCTACATCATTGCCAGTCTTGATCTTCAGATGCTCATAACCGCACTCAGCCGCGTCACTCGCGCGCCGGGTTGCATCGTCGGGTCCGACGATGGGAATAGTCATATCTGTCTCGACGGGGTCAGGCGGGCCACCGAACAGCGCCGATAGCGGTATCTCGTTCTCCCGACAGTACGCATCGAGCACCGCTGTCTCAACGGCGAACAGCGCCGAAACCATCCCAGGGAAGGTACTCCGAAGGTCACCGACCGTCTCACGGTAGGCCGCCACAGAGCGGTCCTCAACCAATTCCGCAGATGCTCGCGCCGTCGCGAGTGCGGCCGCCTGCGTCTCGCCGGTAATTGGGGGAATAGGCGAGCCCTCGCCATAGCCGGTGACCCCCGTTTCCGTCTCGACCGTGACAAGCACATTTGACGCATTATGCTGGACGCCAAGCGAGATTTCGAACGGGTCGGAGAGCGGTAGATTGAGCGGCTCAGCAGTAAGCTCGACGATACGACTCATGAGCGCTCCCTCGCAGGGCTGCTCGACGTGCGATCAGCGCACGTCTCCTGAACAGCAGACAGGAGCTTGTCCAGACCCTTCTCCTCGTAGATGTTCGCTACCGGGAGGTCGTAGCGCTCGCGCTCGACTTTAGGGTCGCCCCATGTCGAGACAGCTGCTACGTCGGCTTCGGAAAGCTCCTCGATCAGGGAGATCTCGATCTCGACGCCCTCGACGAGGAATTGCTCGAAGTGGGTTCGACTAGTGCGTTCGGGCTCGTCGGCGATGACTACCGCGTCAGGCCACGAGCCGTGAAGAATGGCCAGTGTGACATTGGAGTATGCGCGGTGGGTGAGCGATGCTTGGCCCTCGACGAACACGAGGTCATGGTCAGCACCCACCTCTTTCACGAGGTCCTCAACCGCACCGGCAGCGAAGTCCGCAGGCACGCGATCGATGACGACGCCCGCCTGAGCGCCGACCATTATTCCGGTTTGGCCGGTCGCAACCCAGCCCGCATTCAATCCCTCTTCCCGGGCGGCGCGGTAGAGCTCGAACGTCGTCGTACGCTTGCCGACGGCGCAGTCAGTGCCGAGCGTGAGCACCACGTCGGCATCGACCTCGTCGACGGAGCCGTCACCGACTCGGAGCTCCTCGTCTCTGGGCGGCTTGCGTAAGTCGAAGATGCGTGCATCGTGGGCCTCGGCCAGATCGGCCCAGTGCTCGTCCTCGCTGAGGAAGGTATGGAGCCCAGAAACAATGTCACAACCCGCGCGGACCGCCTCCTCAATACCGGAAATCCATGCATCCGGTAGCTCTCCACCCGCTGGAGCGACCCCGATTATAAGGGCCTCCGCCTTCGGCGCGGCCTCCAGCGCCTCCGAGACGGAGTCAACGATGGGGATATCTGGGACATCCTCCCGGCAGAGTACGTCCGCTGGCGATTGCCCGGCCGTCGCGGAGTCAATGACCGCTCGCGCGTCGAACAGCTCGCTATGAATGACAACTCCGTTCGAGGTTTTTCCACCGGTTTTCCCAAACTCCCCTTCAGCGAGCACAATAGCGGGAGCGGGTGCGTCAAACGATTCTCGAAGATTCATACCGTGATCTGGAATTACGAATTCAATTATTAAAGTCTCACACCCTCTCATAGTGGGGAGAGCCGAGGAGACGGCTAGTCGACCTGGTACCACTCAACGATGTCATATCCAAGGTCACCCCTAGCCCTGAATTGTTCGACACGGTGAAGCGATATCCTTTGGTGACCAGCACTTGGTTTCCTCAACGAGCGTGGAGGCAGCACGAACGTTGAGCCCTCAGATAAATGATCAACCGTGGATGAAGCGGCGGCGGACCGAACGTTGGCAGCGGTACCGACGCCGATTTCCAGCATGCCATTGGTAAAGTAGGGGGCTGTACGCGCTTACAACGGTACCTACGTTCCGAGCGCGGTTGAGCCGGCCAGTCTTGGTGAGTTTGATATTGATAATGTCACAGGCATCCTGCTCGGCCAGCGACGCCCCATCCCGCGGTGAGAACCACGGCTCGTCGGCCAGCACTAGAATTCCGATTGCCTCACGGACGCGGCGCATGTCAGCGATGTCGTCGTGCGGGACCAATTGCTCGATTAGCCCGCCGGCCGCCTCGTCAAGTTGCGGTACTGTGTTTATCGCTCTGGCGGCTGACCAGCCCTGATTCGCATTTATATAGAAGCATGTACGCGGAAATTACGCGGCAGCGGCTCAGACTGTCCACTATTTCTCAAAAGAATGATTCCGTACTACTCCCAGTCGGGGTAGTCATCGTTGGCCATCTCGTCGAGGGGGAACTGTGGGCGTGGGATATGTTCAAGCTTGAAATTCCGTGGATCCATCGAAACGAGGCCGATGCTGTTTATTGGGAGGACCTCACAGCTCATCGGCTCGTAGTCCGCTCGATAGTGGTTCGTACTCTTGACCACCAGCGTATCGAGCCGTTCAGGCTGGATACCTACGTGTCGCCAAATTTCGGCGTCCAGCGGCTGCAGACGATTCTCGGTTAGGATGACGCTTACACCGTCCTCGTGGCCACATTGTAGGTGGGCGGTCCGGCCGAGGTGGTTCTCGCTGCCCGTCCCCATCGGGCCGGTGTTGGCAAACTCCCCGTCGGTAATAGTTTTGACGTAACCGTCGAGATCTTCGATGGGATCACCATGCATGTCGTCGGTCTTTCCGCCCAGATCAGCGGTCATGCGTTCGCCCACACCCGCCTCAATGCAGGCCTCGATCACCTCGGGATCACGCATGATGGCGAAGCCGGCGTTCGTCAGCCCCTGATCGATCATCTCGCGTAACACTGTTGTTCCGTCCGCCACGCCACCACCACCGGGGTTGTCCCCTACGTCAGCCATTACGACCGGACCATCCTCAGTCGCGCCGTCTGCGACGAGTTCCTTCGCTCGACTGACCGCTTCCGGTGGCTCTGGGTAATTGTCGAGGAAATCCTCCCGCCGCTCCCAGACATAGGCGGCGAGTTCTCGCGAGACTTCTCGGGCGGCCTCCTTGTTCGTCGCGACGACAGGCACCGAGAATCCCATCGACGGGACGTCCGCTTGGTGGAACGCTGGGAACACGTTCACCTTCACGATGTCGTCGCGCTCTTCGCACTCCCGGGCGGTCGCCATTACCTCGGCCATCGGTCCCTCGCGGGTATTTTGCTTCGGGCCCATCGGCAGCACCGGTGGCCGCTCGATGTGAATTGCCGGGTTAAGCTCGCCGCGCATCATTCGGACGAGGATATTCATTGCCCGCCGACCAGTGTCGCCCATGTCGGTATGGGGGTACTCCTCGTAGGCGACGAGTGCATCCACTTGCTCAATCAATTCGTCGGAGATGTTGCCGTGGAGGTCGAGTGTCACCACAATGGGGACGTCTGCGCCGACCCGCTCCCGAACCTTCTGTACGAGCGGTCCCTCGCCGTCGGTCATCCCCTCTGGAACCATTGCGCCGTGAAGACAGAGCATCACGCCGTCAAGATTGCTACTCCGAGCTTCGACACCCTCGAGAATTTTCTCCGTGTAGAATTCGTAGGCGTCAGCGGCGACAACGCCACTCGGCGTCGCCGAGGCTGACACCGTGTAATAGAGGTCGATTCCTTTTGTCTCAGCTACATCGATGACGCCCCCCTCACAAGTGTTGGTATTCCGCATCTTCTCAGGTATCTCGTCGCCGAAGTACTCGCGGCGCTCCTGGAAGAGCGGCCGGCCGGTCATCTCGCTCGCAAATGTGTTCGTTTCGTGAGAGAATCCACCGAGAACAACTGTCCCGTCAGCCATAGAACTTTTTTCTCACTTCGAGGTTATTAAAATTGGAACCTATCATGAATAGGGTCGCCACGACCGTATCGTGAGAATCTTCTCCCGCCGTGTGAGGAGGGCAGCTTATTATTTTCCGGTCAATCAAAAATCTGATGTATCAATTAGGCGATTAGTTGAATCGATCGACGATCAGGTTGCGGTCCTATGTAACTTTGGGAATGCTACGGCCCCCCTTGTGATTCAAACAGGTGTAGATCGGTTAGTTCGAGTTATGCGTCTCGCCACGGAGCGTACACTCCAAGCCCTCGATATTATACATACGGGCCGTAGGAGGACCGGGCGAGAGAAACTACAAATATGGACGGTGATTCAGTTCTGCTGGCCGAGTACCTTCGATTCGGCCTTCCGGAGGTGTTCGAGCAATGTTGTCTTCACAATGCCCAATTCTTCCGCGAGTTCGCTGGCTGAACTCTCACGCGGCCATGTGTAATACCCTTCTCGTTTCGCAAGTTCGAACACTTCTCGCTGCCGCTCCGAGAGCTGTTTCGGATTCCCTCTGTGAGCGCTATCGGTGTAAGCAGATTTCATCCCCTCGACGGATATCTCGGCGTTCATTTCAGATCGGATCTCATCAAGACGATCCTGAACCGTCTCACGGGAGGCAGTAATAATCACCGTCCAGTACTCGTAGCCGCCTTGGACGCGGATTTCCTCTTCCGGGACGAACCCCCGAGAGATGAATGCGTTGTGAATACTGTTCTTCGGCTCGTACTCCACGAGCAGTTCTTGGGTCGCGTTACCCGCAGCATTAGTGTGTAACGTCGGATTGAAGTACTCGTTGATGACTTTCACAGTATCAGTTAATGGCGATGACTCGATTTCAGCCACCAGATTATCGATGTCAGTCGTGGTGTCCGCGTAGGCGGTTAACCGCGCCGCCACAGTACTGTTGTGCTTGTATACCCCGTGAGCGATGAGACCCGCATCCACGCGATCGGTAGTTTGGAGCGTCCAGCAATCGGGGTGCCACACCTTGAGCGTTATTTGTGAGGCCTGAAACCGTTCGTCTGTTTGTTCCTTGGTTGCGCTTGACATGGTCAAGCATATTTATTTTATATACTTAATTATTATGCTAATGCTGAGGCTTGAACACAATCTTGAGCCAAATTATGCCACCGCCCGCTCCCAGAATGCCAGGAAGTTTTCGCCTAACAACTTGCGGCGCTCTTCAGCGTCATAACCACGTCGCTCCAATCTCTTGGGAATCGCTGACCAGTCCGAGTAGGACTGCATCGGACCGAACCCTCGGCCGATAGTAATGCCGTGCTCTTCGCGAAAGCCAAGCGACTTGAACGTCCGCATGAACCCCTCATAGAGTTCCTCTGGGATCTCAGATGTCCACGAGCCCCAGTCGGTGCCGATGCCGACCCGGTCGATACCGACGTGCTCAACGATGTAGTCGATGTGGTCGAACACCTGAGAGAACTCTGCGCTCTCTTCTTCAGGTTCGAGGAAAAATGGTACAGCGAGCACGCCGACATAACCGTTGGCCTCTCGAAGCGCCGTTAGCTCCTCGTCAGATTTCCCCCGGTCGTGGTCCGATAGCGTCTTGCTGAACGTGTGGGTGTACGCAATTGGATCCTCGGAGGTGGCGGCGGCGTCGAGGGTCGTCTCCCTCCCGCAATGCGAACAATCGACGACCATTCCGACTTCGTTCATCCGCTCAACCACCTCGACGCCGTGATTCGAGAGCCCAGCGTCAACGCGGTCGGTACAGCCGTGCCCCACGAGGTTCTGACTATTATACGTTAACTGGCCGACACGGATACCGGCGTTGTAGAGCTGTTCGACACCATCCGGGTCGCCATCGATGGCGGCACCGATGTTCTGTGTATTTAGTACCGCGCCTACATCACCATCAGAGACGATCTCTCTGGCTTCTGCTGGGCTTGTTGCTTTCCGTAGCCATGGGACGGCTTCGAATCGGCCAAGCCAGCGCGACAGGTCGTCCCAAACACCCTCAGCGTAGCTGCCCGAGCGGTCGAACCCCATCATCGTCGGGCTGACGAGGTTGACACCGGCTTCCAGATAGGCCTCACGAAGCCGGTTTCGGAACGCCGGCTCCTCGCGGAGCTGTCGAACTTGCTCAGTCTCCATCGCGTCGTATGCGACGCTGGCGTCCGCACCTGCGTCCAGTTCCGCGCGCATGCGTCGCTCAATCCTATCAGTGACGATGAGTTCGGTCCCCCGAGGGAAGAAGTCGAACGCCGGGTCAGGCATCTTGTCTACTTGCTATTTCTTATCTCATATGTACTGACGGCCTCACATGGTCGGGTGACCCATCAGTCGATTTTATGCAGTCGCCAGCGCTGGTAGTAGAGGTCAATGCCGTCCGCGTGGTGCTCGAAGCGGACAGGTACAGATGCGCCGCTTGGCTCGACGGCCGTGAACTTCCAGATGTCGTCGCCTATGTCGACCGGTGTTAGCGGCAGTTCCATGCTGCCCGCCCGGTCACTCTCAGTCTTGAGCGCAAGCCCACCACCCATCTGCTCGATAGTCATCGTCATGATGTCACGGTAGGAGGCGTACTCCCCGGTCAGCGCTGAGAGACCCCGCTTCAGTGCAAGGTGGGGGACCGCCTCAGTAGGCCTCTCACCTAGCGCCACCGCGAGCGCGGCGGGCCCAGCGTACATTGGATGAGTCTCAGGCTGGGTCGTGCATTGAACAGCGACGCCGAGCTCAGCGTCCAGAAGGTACCCAATGAAAGCGTTGTTGACGCCGATGCTCCCGCCGTGACACACCAATGTATCATCGAGGAACTCTCGGACCACCCAGCCGTATGCGTACTCCTGTGACGTGCCGTCAACAAGACTCTCCCGCTGAGTGACGGGCGATCTAGCTTCCTCAATGCGATGCTCGGGAAGGATCCGCTCGCCGTCGAGTTCACCGCCGTTCAGCTGCATCCGGCCGTAGCGGGCTAGGTCTCGAACTGAGCTCAACATTCCGCCGGGCGCGTGAATTGACTCATCGAATGGGAATCTCCCGGCAGTCGAAGAGCCATCTTCCTTGTAATATGGTGTCATGGTATTGTCGTCCTCTTCGAAGGCCTTCCGGTCGAATGTTGACCGCATCATCCCAAGCGGCTTGAGAATCTCGTCCTCGACATAGTCTGCATAGCGCTTTCCCGAGAGTTCCTCAACGACTTCACCCAATACGGTGAAACCCGAGTTATAGTAGAAGAACGGTTCGTTCAGGTGTGTCGCGCGCTCACCGAGGGCGCCCGAGACATGGTGATGGAAGTCCCCCTCGTCGGAAAGCGGCACTTCCGCCGGTTCAAGCCCCATCATTCGGCTGATGAGTGCCGTTGCCATCCCGTCGCTCGGAAGTCCCGAACTATGCGAGAGCAATTCGCGGATGGTAATCGGATCACCTGGAGCATCGTCGTAGACGCCAACGTAGTCGCTCACTGGGTCGTCAATGGCGAGTTCGCCGTCCTCAGCGAGTTGAAGGACGGCGATGCCGGTGAATGACTTGGTACAGGAACCGATCCCCAGCAGAGTGTCTGGCGTCGCAGGAATATTTTTCTCAAGCTCACGAGCGCCGAACGCGGTGGCAACGGTGCCCTCGATATCGAACATCGAGAGTGTCGCGCCAGGGATACGGTCCTCGCTCATCCAATCGCATGCGAACCGTTCGACCGCCTTGAGACTGTCAGAGTCTACCGTCGAAAGTGTTCCGTCCATAGAACTGCCTCTGTCTATCGGGATATAAGCCTACAGCCCTGCATGAGAGGGCATTGCATCAACTCGCCGCTGTATCGTGTGGCGGTCGTTCAGCGTAGCACCGAGATTGGATAACCAATGTTTTTTTCATGGATTATCTTGCCACCTGCTATCTACAGATGTCCACTTCCCACGAATCAGTAGAACAATTGACTCGTAAAGAATTAGCGTCGTTCGTAATCAAGCCGGGTGATGATCGCATCCTTGGTCTGTCCGACCCTGTCGTTGACCCCGATAGAACTAATTTATGACGAGGCATTTGAATCATAAACTTGAGCGGAACGAACTGATCACTGAAGTTACTCGGTTCAGCGCCAGTTCGAATACTACGAAAGTATAAGATATTCCTCCCGTCAGGACTTAGCGGTCAAGGGGATCATAGAGGTGACATGCAGTGTCTCTGGTCTCAGCACTGGTATCGCGCTCGCGTTCCACCAGTTCAGGGTTGACAGTCTCACACTCTGCTACAGCGTCAGGACACCTCGTTCTGAACCGGCAACCGGAGGGCGGGTCGATGGGCGAAGGCGTCTCGCCCTGGATACCACCGCTGCTAAGCTCGCCCGGTTCGGGAAGCGTAATTGAGTCGAATAAGGCACGCGTGTAGGGGTGATAAGGGTCGTTGAACAGATCTTCGGTCGAAGCATTTTCGACAATTTCGCCCAGATACATTACCGACACTTCGTCACAGACATGTCGCACTACGTTCAAGTCGTGAGTGATGAATAGCAGCGTCAGATCGTATTCGTTTTTCAAGTCCTCTATGAGAGAGAGAATCTTCGCTTGTACGCTCACATCAAGCGCCGAGACAGGTTCATCGAGCACAATGAACTCCGGATCGACTGAGAGTGCTCGCGCAATGGCAATGCGCTGCTGTTGACCGCCCGAGAACTCGTGGGGGTAGCGATCAACGTGTTCCGGACGGAGCCCTACCTCCGTGAGGTACTGTCGAGCGAGTTCTGTTGCCTTGTCACCGTGGGCCACGTCGTGAAACTCAATGGCCTTCCGCAGTATTTTCCCGACGGTGTGCTTGGGATTGAGGCTATTCTGGGGGTTCTGGAACATCATCTGCATCTCGCTGCGGTACGGTCGGAGTTCCGACCCGCTCAGCGCCGTAATATCGGTACCGTTGAACCTGATAGTTCCCTCAGTGGGGTCATGAATCCGTAACAGGAGGTTGCCAAGCGTGCTTTTACCACAACCTGACTCACCAACCAACCCCATGGTCTGTCCCCGATCGATAGTTAGGTCGACGCCGTCAACTGCGTGAACTTTCTTGTCAGCGAACAAACGGGAGACGAATCCTGTTCCCGCTGGAAAGTACTTTCGGAGGGCATGAGTCTCAACCAGGCTCATTTGGTCCCCTCCTCCGCGAGATAGCACGCCACCTCACGGTCACCGAGTTCGTACTGTGGAGGATGCGCATCGTGACACCGCTCGTGGACCTTCGGGCAGCGGTCCGCGAACCGACAACCGTCGGGGCGATTGAGCGGGTCGGGTACATCGCCCTCAATAACGCGTATCTCCTCGTCGGGGCGATCATACCGTGGAATTGAGTCGAGCAACGCCTCCGTGTACGGGTTTGCTGGGTCCGAGAGTACGACATCAGTGGGACCTACTTCCATTACTTTACCAGCGTACATTACCACTACCCTGTCACAGAGTTTCGCTACTACTGAAAGGTCGTGAGTGATCCATAGGACCGCTGTATTCAATTCCTCGACGAGATCATTGAACAATTCGAGTATCTGGCGCTCGATGCTCACATCGAGACCGGTTGTTGGCTCGTCAGCTAATACGAGCTTGGGGTCACAGAGTAACGCCATCCCGACCATTGCCCGCTGGATCATCCCGCCAGAGAACTCGTGTGGGTAGTCGCTGTAACGGGCTTCTGGGTTGGGGATACCAACAGCATCGAGCATCTCAACGACCGCCTCCTTGCAGTCTTCGTCGTGGTCGAGCCCCAATATACGCTTCACCGGATGAACGGCTCCATTGCGATGGGTCCGGAGTACATCGTGGAGCTGTCGACCCACCGTCTGCGTCGGATTGAATGCGTTCATGGGATCTTGAAACACCATGGATATCTCACCGCCTCGAAGATCTTGGAGTTCCGACTTCGAAAGGTCGAATACGTCCTGGCCGTCGTAGCGCACCGTGCCTTCGGCGATGCGGCCGGGGCGCTCAACGAGGTTCATGATGGAGCTCGCGGTGACGCTTTTACCGCTGCCACTCTCGCCGACGAGTCCGACGATTTCGCCGGGCTCGATAGAGAAGTCGACCCCTTCGACGGCGCGAACAATACCATTTTCCGTGTCGAAATACGTATGTAAGCCATCTACCTGTAGAACACTCATCATTAAAGCCTCCGTTCCCCGTCCCCGGTCTGTGGGTCGAGTGCATCCCTGATACTGTCGCCGAGCAGGTTGTATCCAAGTACCGTCAGCATGATGGCGAGACCGGGGAATAGCGAGTACCACCACGCCGAGGTGATGTACTGCTGGGCGCCGGCGAGCATAATGCCCCACGTCGGCGTCGGCGGCTCAATGCCGAGCCCGAGGAAGGAGAGCCCCGCCTCGGCGATAATCGCAACCGCCAGCGTGAACGTCGCCTGGACAATAATTGGCGTGAAGCAATTAGGGAGGATCTCATCTATCAATACGTCGCGGGTCGGATAACCAATCACCTCGGCCGCGGTGACGTACTCGTCGGATTTCACCGATAGTGCTTTGCTCCGAGTGACTCGGGCGAACGACGGAATATACGCGATACCGAGTGCGAGGATGATACTGGTGAATCCCCGTCCTAGTGACGCCAGCAGCGCGATGGCCAACAGGATCGCAGGGAACGCGAGCAGCACGTCCATCGCCCGCATGCCGACATCGTCGACCAGCCCACCGTAGTAAGCGGTAATGATACCAAGACTGACCCCCACTATCGCCGCGAACAATACGGATCCTACACCGACGACGATGCTTGTTCGGGTACCGTAGATGACGCGTGCAAGGATGTCTCGTCCCTGTTCATCTGTGCCGAATGGGTGCGAGAGACTAGGCGGTGCCAGCCGATTATCGGGGTTGAGTTGGTACGGGTCGTGCAGTAATGTCTCAATAATAAGTCCATTTAACAAGAAGTCATCTACAATGGAGAACACTGCCAGTAGGAGCGAGATAATGACGACAACCGCGCCGATTTTCGCGATTGTATCGGACCGGACGCGCCGGTAGACTCGCCACTTGACATTGGTATAGCTGCGTTCCTGTTCGCTCATTATTTCTCGCCTCCGAGTATAATGCGTGGGTCAAGCTGAGCGCAGAGCACGTCCACCAGCAGGTTCACGGCAACGAAAGCCACTGCGACCAGCATAGTAATTCCCTGAATCACCGGAAAATCCTTATTAAAGATGGCCTGAATCGCCATTCGGCCAATACCGGGAATACCAAACACCTGCTCAACGATGACAGCACCCCCAAGCAGGGCGCCCAGCTGTAGTCCAATAACCGTTATTGTTGGCAGGACAGCGTTTTTTAATGCGTAGACGTACGTGGTCTCCCGCTCGTCGATGCCGTAGGCCCGCGCGGTACGGACGTACCCCTCCTGCAATTCGTCGAGCATTCCGCCACGCAGGAGCCGGGTCAGCAGTGCTGCCTGCGCGGTTCCCAAAGCAATCGCCGGCAGGAGAGTTGAGGTAATCCCGTCGATGGGATCCTCGGTCACTAGCGTCATCCCGAATATAGGGAACCCTTCCGAGGGTACTGCGAACACCAGGATAAGCAGTAGTCCCAGCCAGAAGTTCGGGGTACTGATACCCAAGAGCGCTCCGACACGGCTCACATGGTCGGCGAACTTCCCTTCCTGGACAGCACCGATGACGCCGACAGGAAACGAGACGACGACCGCGATGAGTAGTCCGGCGAGCGAGAGCTGTGCGGTATATGGGAGCCGTTGGAGCAACATCCCCATTACGTCTTCGCGAGTCTGAAGCGACTGGCCGAAGTCACCCTGGGCAGCGTCGACGACGAACTCAACATACTGGGCATATATTGGCTGGTGGAGCCCGAGTTCTCGCCGAAGTTCCATCACTGCTCCCTCGGAGGCGCGCTGACCGAGAATGAACCGTGCCGGATCCCCGGGAGTAAGCTGCATGATCATGAACGTTACCACCGATGCCCCTAGAAGCACCGGCACCGCCCAGAGGAGGCGACCGAACAGGTAGCGAACTAGCCTAATCATCCTCGAGGCGCATATCGAGCCAGATGCTACTAGCCGCGCCGTTTAGGTAGTCGTAGCCGGTGAACTCCGATCGAACCGCCGTCTCCTCGGCCAATGTCATCAGGGGGACCGTCGCACACAGCTCCATCACACGGAGCTGCATCTGTTCATATATATCAGCACGCTCCTCGTTGTCTAATGTACGGGCAGCCTCGTCTAGATACTGATCGACCTGGTCGTCTTTCAGAAACTGGAGATTAGAGGCGCCAGCTAGGGCCGAGGAGAGCATGAACTGCATTACGTCAGCGGTAAACCAGCTCAGGCTGGCGTACATCAGGTGAGTTTCCCCTTTCGCCATCTCCGAGTAGGCGGTATTGGGCTGAGTGGTTGTGAGATTAACGTTGATACCCACTTCACCGAGCATAGCGGCGATCTCTTCGGAACTCTGGAGCGTCGCCGGCGGCGCGTTCGGCGTAATCATCGATAGTTCGAGCGTCTCGCCGTCCTTCTCTCGGTAATCGCCGCCGCTCTCCTCCCAGCCCGCCTCGCTCAGAAACTCACGAGCCCGGTCCAGGTCGTACTCGTAACCGACCTCCTCGCGCACGGTTTCACCCGCCCATGAGGGGTAGCTCGCGGGCATCGGCGAGTAATTTATCCTGCCCGCATTGTTGTAAATGTCAGAGACGATACGCTCCTTATCGATAGCGTGAGCGATAGCCTTCCGAACTGCCACGTCGCTAGTTGGCTCAAGCTCATTGTGCATTGGGACATAGTAAATGGACCCGCCGGTATTCGAGTGGAGCGTGGCCTCCTCTGAGCTGTTAATATTCTCGCGCTTCCGGGGCGGGACGCCCATGAGCGCGTCTACCTCGCCCGACAGTAGTCCCTGCACGCGCGGTGTCGCCTCCGGAATAACCTGCCAGACGATCTTCTCTGGCACCGGCGGATCGTCGGACTCGACGACGTCGTAGGTCGGTGTTTTCCAGTCGTCGTTACGCGCCAGCGTAATCCGTTCGCCTTTTACCCACTCCTCTAGCTCGTAAGGGCCTGACCCGATAGGTTCCTGGGCGAACTCCTCGTCGGATTTTCCACCGAGGTTCTCCGGGAGGATGGCAAAATAGGAGTTCATGGCGGCGTGAGAGTCGAAAAAGGCGTATGGTTCCTCGAAAGTGAACTTTACTCGTCGGTCATCGACCTTCTCGACGCCCTGCATCGATCCGACCGCCCACGAGCGAATGAGCGACTTCTCGAGGAACCGCTCGAAGGTGAACACCACGTCATCGATCGTAAACTCGTCGCCATTGTGGAACGTGATGCCGCTGTCAACGTTGAACTCAATAGTCCACTCAGTGCCGTCGTCACTCACCTCGAACCCCTTACCCAACATCTCTTGGAAGTTCCGGTCACCGTCCATCAATATCATGCCATCGTAAAGCAACGACATGACCCGACTGGCATTGGCGTCGGTAGTTTGATGCGGATCGAGCAAATCGGCGTCCGAAGGTCGAGCGATAACAAGTTCTTCCGGTACGTCAGAGTCGGAACCGCCACCACCGCCTGCACATCCCGCAAGCGATGAGCCAAGTGCGAGTGCACCACCTGCTTTCAGCATGCTCATGAATTCCCGGCGTTCAAGTGGCGTCCCCCGCAAATCTTCAGGTTTCTCCGCAATCTTGATCTGGTCAGACCGATCCATATTATGTAGCGACGTACTGTTGAGAATAATACCACCCCCTATCATAGTGGGGTGAACTGAATCATCGGTAGACGAAGGGGCCCCCTACCTCCTGCCGAAGCCGTCCAAATCGACCCCTTCATACCAATGGGCGACAGGAATAGTCGATCGCCTTCCTCATGGCCAGGAACTTATCTCACTACACTGTTCAATATCGACCCAAAATTCGATAGGATGATTAAGTAGGACGTTACAGTAACCTACACCTTCCTCGGTAGGCGGGTTAAGTATATCGCTGATGCGTCTGGCAGCAACTCTATATCAGCCGGGAGTTCAGGTATTAGTTTGAATGACTAGACGAGTAATTCCTCCCGGTGGCGCCGGATACTCATTGTGAGTCGACTGACGTGGGCCGCGCGATAGAGCGGTCGATCAGATCGGCTCTATCCTCGTCGGGGAGGACCTACTGACAGTGCGGGACTGAATATGAATTGTTTAAACCTACTTTGCCTACATGTTCACACCGGTGCAGCGGCTCGGTACATTGTCGTTTATTTTCATCGTACAGTTTAAGATCTTTTGTTCGGGCCCACAAGGATGCGGCGCGTCCTGAATTGAGATCGATAAACTTGTTGCCGTAGCCGACATTACCAGGCTATAAATTTAGAAAACACTAGCATATTCGCAACCCTGCCTAATTGGGAGAACTCGTGGGTATCGATCAGTATTTCGCTATTTACGGGGGAAATCGATAGCCAAATTGTTTCAGATACTCCTTCACACTTGATCGTTCATCTCGTCCCGGCCCCTTCTATTATCGGGGGCGTGTTTTTGTCCGGATAGCGGGCACACTCATCCGTGAACGACCTACTCATTGAAAACGCTCGGATCATTGACGGGAGTGGAGCGCCGTGGTTTCGAGGCGCCGTAGTCGTAGACGGGGGCGAAATCAAGACCGTCTATCGTGATTCGTCTCCTGACACTAACACGTCGACAATTATCGATGCCGATGATTCGATCGTCTGTCCAGGTTTCATCGATACCCACTCTCACTCTGATATGAAGCTGTTCGACGACCCGATGCTCTCACCGAAGATACGCCAGGGAATTACTACCGAGGTCCTCGGACAAGACGGATTTTCAATGGCCCCGATGTACCGTGACGGAGGCGCCGAGGAATGGTCGAAACAACTGAGTGCCCTTGCGGGTCAAGTGGATATGGAGTGGACTTGGGGAAGTGTCGGTGAATATCTCGACGCTGTCGAAGAGAACGGGATTGGCCCGAATATTGGACTCCTCGTCGGCCACGGAACGGTCCGATTCAACGTTCTCGGTATGTCGGACAGTGCGCCGAGCGAGTCCGAACTGACAGAGATGGCCGACCTCGTTACAGAAGGGCTCGAAGATGGAGCACTAGGATTCTCGACGGGGCTTATATACACTCCTTGTACATACGCTGATACGCACGAAGTCCGAGAGCTAGCGTCGAAACTTGGGCCGTACGGCCGGCCGTTCATCGCTCACATTCGAAGTGAGGGACGCTGGATCTGGGATGCTCTTGATGAATTCGTCGATATCGGCGACGAGGAGAAGATTCCACTCCACCTCTCACACTTCAAGCTCGCCGGACAAATGCAACAGGGCAAGGTCGATTTAGCGACTACATTCATTGAAATCGCGCGGGAACGCGGAGTCGACCTCACGGCCGAACAGTACCCATACACCGCCGGGAGTACGATGCTTTCGGCTGTCCTCCCGCCGTGGGTCCACGCTGACGGGCCTGATAGAATGTTGGAGTATCTTCAGGACGAGGATACACGTGAGCGGATCGTTCGCGACGTAGAGGAATGGCGGATAGAGGGGTGGGAGAACATCGGCTCCCTCGCTGGATGGAAGAATGTCGTCATCACGAATGTCGAGTCGGAGACAAACAAGCATTGTGAAGGGATGAGCGTTCGAGAGATCGCTACAGAGCGCGATGTGGAGCCGGTCAAGGCTATTTGTGACCTCCTCGTGGAAGAGAAGCTCAGTGTAAGTATCTCTTTACATATGATGAGTGAGGATGACGTCCAAGATATCCTCTCGTATGAACACGTTTGCGTGGGTACTGATGGACTGTTCGGTGGCAAACCTCACCCAAGGGTGTACGGGTCGTATCCGCGTATCCTCGGTCACTATGTCCGCGAAGAGAATCTTCTGTCGATTGAGGAGGCAGTCAGAAAAATGACTTCGCTCCCCGCTCGCGCAATGGGACTGGATCGAAAAGGCGTCCTCCGGACCGGGATGGACGCGGATCTTGTCATCTTCGATCCTGCGACTGTCAATACCCAGGCCACATTCGAAAATCCGCGTCGATATCCGAAGGGAATTGAACATGTGATTGTAAATGGAGAGTTCGCAGTGCGAGACAGTGAAATCACGGAGCGGCTACCGGGACAGGCAGTAAGAAAGTAAGAGACCGCGACAGCAGCGTTCTTTCGGCATCCAGTCCAATCCCTGACTATACAAGACTCTCCCTGTGTCTAGAATAGTAGGCTTTCGATTTCCCTATTGCCACCGACGAGACGATGTTCACTTTATGGAAGCCATCAGGGTTATTCAGAGGGGCCAGCGGACATCATCAATATG
Source organism: Halobacteriales archaeon QS_4_69_225 (assembly GCA_003020965.1). GTDB lineage: Archaea > Halobacteriota > Halobacteria > Halobacteriales > Haloarculaceae > Natronomonas. Next base: position 145,866 of record PXRL01000008.1, on the reverse strand, counting down.
AAACTCGGGAAATCCGACCCGCTGGTGGTCGCCGACATTACATCGATCACGAAGGGTGCTGAACTCAATCTTATAATCAGCTGTATGCTTGAGAGCACAGTCGGAATCCACGCGAGCGCTCTTTAGTCACCGGCACTGGAACATTTTCATTTGTCGACCTCGATAGAAATCGGTTACTCATTGAGGACGTTATCGAGACGGAAGGCGGCCTGATCTACAAGATCTCGAGTCTGGGACATAGTATGATCCTGAAAAGACGATTCTGATCGTTCGTGATTGCAACCCCACTGAAACGGCAGTAGGCGTCATTAATAGGTGGTGCCCTTATTATCGGGGTTTGCACAACTGGTGGTATGGCACTAACTAGCGAAGTAGAATTCCGGATTGAAAACTTCCTGTCCAACTGGATGGAGCGAGAGGGAGCTCCAGGGGTGAGCCTGTCGGTCGTCGATGGAGATGAAACGTACGAGGTCGGGCTTGGATCACGGAATCTTCGAGAGAACGATCCCGCAACACCGGATACGCTGTACGGCATCGCCTCATGCTCTAAGTCGTTCACAGCGACGGCTATACTGAAACTAGCTGAAGAGGACAAGTTGAACGTCCATGATCCGGTCGGAGACCATCTTGATACGGCTTTGTGGGAATCAGCAGATCCGCAGATTACCATTCACGACCTGCTTTCCCATTCGTCGGGGTTGCCCGGCGATGGAAGCGCCTTCCTGTTATTGACCCGAGAGCTCGGCCTCTCGAATGCGACATCGCCGCTCGGGTCAATGGAGGACATTTATCGATTCGCAGAGGGATCTCTTGACGAGCGTGTTTCGGGGCCCGGAGAGTCATTCTTTTATTGTAACACAGGATACACACTTTTAGGTCAGGTTATCAAGGACGTCACGGGGGAGTCCTATGCCTCATACATTCAAAACAATATCCTTGACCCACTTGACATGGGCCGTTCAACGTTCCACGAAGCTGACGTTGCTGCCGATCACGATGCGCTTACGGGGTACCTCCTGACTGAGGACGGCCCCGAACCGAGTGAATTCCCTTATGACCCGTTGATTTACCCCGCCGGCGGTCTCCTGAGTTCCGTCTCGGAACTCACAAATTACCTCCGCATGCAGCTCAACGGTGGCGAGTACAACGGAGAGCAGATCCTCTCGCAGGAATCGCTCAACCGAATGCGGGAGGGGTACGTCGAATGGGATTACGCCCTCTCGAGTTCGAATAATCAATACGGGTACGGATGGACGATGAGAGAGTTCATGGGGGAGGAGGTGTTTAGCCATATTGGCGATATTATCGTCTCCTCGGCGTACATCGGATTCATTCCTGGACAGGATATCGGGGTAGCGCTGCTCACTAACGTTTCACCGGACTATCTCCTTCAGTCAGTCGGTGAAGGTGTACTCTCAATCGTTCTCGGAGGCAATCCGTCTGCTGATGTTCCGTTCTGGAGTGTCAGAGAGAAGCTCGATAGGCTTACCGGCCGATATGAGAGCTATCGAAGTGTGCTTTCTGGGACCGTGTCACGAGAGGGAACGACACTCAAGTTCAGATCTGACGGTGCACCAGCGATCACGTTCCCGCTCGTTCCGAATTCGACGGACCCTGAGGACTTCTCGTTCCATACCCGCGCTGAGGAGGGCGACACAAAGGAACTCCGTGTGGACGTCGATGGAGAGAAGATAGATATCTACCTCGGCCGATGGCGTCTTCACAAAGTAGCGGATAAATGATACAGACCAATCGAGCAATTCTCTTACGATAGTTGAGTGAGTATTATTCCAACGGTAAATTATGGAACACAGACTATCATCGGGTTGCTGATAAAAGACGTCCAACGAGACTCAGGGCGGAGGGACTCTCGACGACCCAGAATGCGGGCCAGGGGTAAGCGATAAAATGGAACATACTCTTCAGATCCGGTTGACGTGAAGCCGTTGCCTCTGCAGCAGCAAGAATAATCCAGTTTGTATTATCCTGAAAGCGAACAACTGTGTATAGTGCTGGAAACGGTGCTTGATTGTCAAAATGTCTAGGTTTACAGTCCCTGATTCAGTCTTGGCCCACCACTCTACTATGTCCGATCAGTCCGTCATCGCGGTAGTGTTTTTCAGCCCCTGAAGGGGCGAGGGGCGCTTGAAGAAGTCCCTCGTGAGACCGAATGAAGGCTCCAGAAACAACGACAGTATTCGCTGGCGTCGACGCACGAACAGAGATGGACTTGCCCGAGTGGTACGAAGACCGGTCGTCGACCGACGAAACGACGACTTTCGCGGAGGCCATCCGCGAGTTGCCGCGAGCAACCGAGACGACGGTCGCCTACAAGAATCCGCACACAGACGAGTGGGTCGAGACGGATCGACACAACGCGGTGGTCGAACCAGACCGACTCATCGCACAGGCGAGCGACGAGCAGGAAGCCGATCCGCTATTTTCGGTTCCGACGGACTCCTATTCGATCATCAACCCGACTGATGTTTACGGGCCGCTGGAGGATGTACTCCGGTCGGAGACCTACAAGGAAACTTCGCTCGCGGAACTCGCCTTCGGCGAAATCAGGCAGTACCGCGGCGGCGGCGAGGTACACATGGATATCATGTTTGACGGCCTTGAGGTGCGTCTCCCCGGTCGGTCGAACCCAATCACGATGGGCGTCACGTCGGGGTACGACTTCTTCGGCGAGCACGCCGTCTACGTAGAGGGTTTTGTCTAGAACGGCTACTATTCGAACACGATGCGCTCGCTCACCGATAAGGAGGTCATCAAGCACGTTGGCAACGTGCGGAACTTCCGGACCTGGTGGGAGGAGATCCTTGCACAGGTCGAACTCGTCGTCGACGACCTCTTCGAGTTCATTCGGGGCGCCCAAGAGATCAACCTCGACTTCTCCGAGCTCCCGTTCACGGTCACGGAGTTCTGCACGCTGCTGGGCTTCCCGGACTATCTAGCCGAGCGCGCGGCAGGTGATGCAGAAGCAAACGCGACGTCGCCCTTCGAGATCGATATGTGGACGCTGCATTCCGGCGCGACGTACGCACTCACCCACTTCTTCCAGGGAAAAGGCACATTCCTCGATCAGTACGTCCGCATCGTCAGCGACATGCTGTTCAACCCAGAGGGCACCATCGAGCGCGTCGAGCAGGCCTACGAGGAGCAGCTGCAGGCGGACAGCGACGGCGGATCGCAAGCATCCCTCGCCGGCGAGCGGGCTCTTGCGAGCATCGAGCGGGTCAGTGACGACCTACAGGAGAAGGTCGACCAGTTCGAAGAGCGCGAAGATGCACTTCGCGAGCGGTTCTAAGACGCGATGACCTGAGGCCGCGACGATGAGGTAGTCGTCTGGTCTGTTTTTCTCTCCCTCAATGGGTGGAGGGCGATCGAGATGGAGAACTCCGCGGACGGCGACGGAAGTAGCAATAATTTCCCACCCGAGAGGCACTCGTCGCGTCGTTCACGACTGGCTATTCCCTGCTGGACCCCACGCGTCCCGAGACCGGGTCGACAGATAGCACGTACCGGCTCCGCATCAATATCGAGCCGGACACGCTGGCGCTGACGGAGTCCTAGCTGAATCGGCTATTCGCAGAGCAAAGCAGTCTACTTCGTGACGCCGCCACCTATTTATACGTTGTTGCACAAAATCAGATAGTGTCTGAAATGGCGAAACAGGATATAACGGTCTGTATCGATGCGTATCCCGACCCGGACACCGATATCTTTCGTATCGGTGCCGCGGACGACATCCTCAGCCTGCTCGTCGACGCTCACGGCACGGAGTTCTCGATCCCCGAACTCGTCAACGCCACGGGTGTTACTCGTTCGACAGTATGGCGGGCCGTCGACCTCCTCAACAGTATCGGCGCCATCCAGATTCGAGAAACTCCCCAGCGCAACTACATCGCGATCAACCCAGACCGCCTTCAAAAGGACGATCCGATCCTTGGCATCCCTCAGTCAGAATTCCACGCGCCGATTCGAGCGTTCGTCGACCGCGTCCGAGCCACGACCTCTGACGCCGACGACATCAACGACCTCCTCGGGATCGTCATTTTTGGAAGCGTCGCTCGTGGGGAGGCAGACCGACAGAGCGATATCGATTGCTTCGTGGTCGTCGATGGCGACCGGACGACAGCCCGCCGGCAGATAACCGACGTTGTCGCCGATCTCCAGTCGGAGCGGTTCGATGGTGACCGATTCGTGTTCGAACCGTACGTCGAATCTGCAGAGAGCGCTGGGAGAGCCGGGTCGAAACTCCACGAGATCTTCGCCGAGGGGATTACAGTATACGGGAGTGACCGCCTCGACAAGATCCGCAAGGAGGTCGTCGTCGATGAGTAGTACGCGCATCGAGGCCCTCATCGACGAGGTGCAAGCCGCATTCGACCGCCGTCCGACGGACATCGAAGCCGGGCTCGATGTCGAGGATGCCGCTCTGCTCCAGCTACGGAAGGCCTGTCGCTTGCTCGCCGGCGCCGAGGCCCTCCGGGATGCCAACTACTATACGCTCGTCATCGAGGCGTCGTTCGTCGCAATTGAACGCACCGTCGAATTTCGGCTTCTCGAGCGCGGCACGATGCAGCCAGATGATCTCCCCGGTACCCATCCTGGTGTCTATCGTGAGGCTACAGCAGCCGGTGTCTTCGGGGAGTCGATGGCCGCGGACCTCGCGGATCTCTGGCGCGACCACCGCGCGAAGACCTACTATCAGGATGGCCTTGCCTCCGCAGCGCGTGCCGACGCGATGTACGAACTTGCCACTGAACTTCACGCATACGTAACTGGCCGGTCTCGACAGGGCCACGAGTGTATCTGCGGAGAAACAACGTAGCGAATTCGTCACTGCCAGAAGACCGCAGTAGGGCGAGTCTGGTTAACCAACGCGAGAGAGGTGACACGACGAATCTATTGTTGCGTTTTTCTGCGCCCGTCGAGGGGCGGAGGCGCATTTTAACCTCCATCGAATCACCGGGTCAAGTCAAAGTATCTTACTATAGAGTGATTTACTGAGGGGTAAACTACTTGCCGCTAAGGTGTGTACTGTGTCGTATGAGTACCGATCTGGGGACTGCTGGGGAGATGGAATCGCGCGAACTCGTCCACTTCGTAACTCAGCAGACGCGGTTCGCACTGATCAACAACATCCTCCAGCACCCCAAACAACTCCCCTCGATGTACGAGCTCGAGGAGCTCAATCCCAGCGTGAGCGAGGCCACCGTCTACAAGCACATTCAGAAACTCATCAATGCTGGCATGGTCAAGGAGGTGGCCCTCGACGATGATCAGCGCCGGCAGGGGTATCCCTGGAAGTTTTACGGCCTCACAGAGGAGGGTCGAACCTTCCTCAATGAACACAACCTCCTCGCCGCGGAGGAGACCCTCCAACAGATCTACGAGACCATCACTAACAAGTCCGAGAAGATAATTAAGTACGAGAACGCCCCCCGCCCAGACGACGCGTAACCCCTCTAGAACCGGCACCGTATCAGTACTCAATTACCGTTTCGATGTCGTAGTCAGCCGCCAGCTCCTGGAACTCGTCCCACTCCGGAAGCCGATCGTCGTCGACCTCGCCGTGCGTCCCGAGGTAGCGAAGCAAAGCGTCGATTTCGTCTTCGAGGCCATACTTCGCCGCCTGCGCTCGGAGGTCCTCCTCGTCGACGTCGACGTGGCTGAGCAGGAGGAGACAATACGAGCGGTGGCGGCTGCCGTCGTCGATCAAGAGTGTGTGACAGCAGAGCTCCGCCGGCGAGACCTCGTCGAGTTCCTCGGAGTAGAGGTAGTAGCGGTGGTCAGTGAGGAGGAACTGGAGATCGAAGGCCGCGAATCGAGCGAGTCCGGTTTCGTGGAGCCTGTCTGCGTCGATCTTCGTCTCGGTCTGGGCGAGGAATTCGTCGTAGTTTTCCCAGAGAATCGAGCCTTTCGGGGCGACGGCTTCGAGACGGTGGCGATGAAAATGGTGTGCGAGTTCACGGGCGAACTCGTTGAGGCGGTCGAAGTCGGCGTTGAACTCATAGCGGCCGTCGTCCGTTCCGACGAGACCACGGTCGCGGAATCGCTTGAGGACCCGGTTGACCGTATTGCGGTAGTTGTCGCTCCGGTCGGCGATCTCGGTGACGGTTCGTGGCTGGTCGAGGTAGTGTAGTACCTCGAGGGCCTTGCCGGTCAACAGCTCGAGGAAGTCGATGTGGGAGTGCTGACGGACGAGGTCCTGATAGAGTTCGACGGCGCGAGCATCAGACGGGACGACACGTTTTCGCCGGCCATCGCGTTCCGTGTAGACGAGCCCCTTCTCGACGAGGTCGGCGACGGCACGGGAGAGGTAGCTCTCGCTGTAGTCGAGCTTCGTCGCGAGTTCGGAGATCGTGTCGCCGCGGTCGACCGTGGCGAGAACCTCAAGTTCGATGCGCCGGAGCACGGTGTAACACAGTACGAAACTGGTATATAAAGAAGTTTCGAGTAGTGTTACAAGTAGCGGGCACAGAAGCCGCTCCGATCATTTTAACCAACAAAGTTATGCGACAGCGGGTCGTGTTGGTTAACACGAGGATAGCCGATGTCTTACGAACCCCCGACACCACCCACGATCTTTACAACGGAGATCGTCAACACGCTCAACGAGTCGACCACGGAACAACTCCAAGAGATTGCAACGCACGCCGAAGCACTCGCCGAGCACAAGGAACGTGAGGCCCGTCTCACGGAGTCGGCTGACGAGGAACCAGTAGAGGAGCGACCAGACAACCTTCCGGACGACGTCCCTGCCAAGGCAACGATCACGATCAAGGAGATCAACGACAATCGCTACTACTATTGGCAGTGGCGGGATGGGGAGAAGATTCGCTCACAGTACGAAGGGCCGGTTAACCCGGACAATTAAAAACTCGAAGAGGGAAGACACCCACCCCACGCTTCCGTCGTATCAAAAACACACTCGTGACCGGGGTGTGCGGAGCACCTGAACGTAAGCTAGACCAAATCCTCCAGCTGGCTGTCCCGAAGTACGGATTTCAACACGATACCAGTATCCTGAACCTTTCCCGGTGTGACGGGAGCCTCTAGCCACACCAAGTCGAACTGCTCAAGTTTCTTTCCGAGGCGGATCGCCGTGCTCAACAGCGGCGAACTCCAGCAGATCGGTACGCCATTCAACTGTTACCATCAGCCCCAGAACCGCTTCGTCGCGGGGTTCATCGGCTCTCCAAAGCATGAACTTGCTAAAGATGACTGTCGGCGACAGCCGTCTCGACAATGAAGCGCTCGCTCGGCGATGCCGTGCGAGTGCTTGAGTAGTACCGGCGATTCCGTGAAAGTGTCTTGATGTTCACCGTCGTCAATACAAAACCCCCGTGTGAACCGCTGTAGCCGTAATTCAGCATCTATTCAACACAACAGAAGATGGAGTTTATGAGTTGATCCTCCCACACATAGCCCAATGGCTAAATACGCGCTCCGAGAACCGAAGGGTATGGCGGATAGTGGAGATCTAGACACGCGGTACAAAATGGGGCGGGTGCTCACAGAGTACGATCTCCAGGATCTTCATGACCGCCTTCCCGAACTGTGGCGTGGCGACAACGGCGAGGAACTGAGTCTGCGGGAGCTGGCCCAATATGTTAATACTAGTATCGTCCGAGAGGCGCTCATCGAGGCCGGGGAGAATCCCCTCGACGGCGAAGCGGAGAACACCTACCGGCTATTGAGAGACGACGACGTCAGCGTCGGGGTCAGGACCCAGCAGCGGAACCGACTGGAGCGAGCCGGCATCGACGTCGATGCGCTAGAAAACGATTTCGTGACTCACCAGGCAGTGTACACCTACCTCACGAAGGGCCTCGACGTCTCCAAAAATAACGGCGATGACGAAGACACACTCAAGAAGCACGAGACCCGGATACAGCGACTCAGGAACCGACTCGACGCCGTCGCGGCACAGTCTCTCGAGGCTCTCCAGAACGTCGATGCTCTTATACTCGGATGCGTGGATACCACCGTCTCAGTACAAGTCTATTGCCAAGACTGCGAGACGCAATACGATCTCACAACACTGTTCGACGACGGCGGCTGTGACTGTCAGGAGTAGCCACGGGGTGGATGCCGTTGCCTCCTCCGTGTCCTAAAGAACGCGGCGTCCCGAACACACCGTAAGCGTCGGGATATTTGCTGGTCTATGGTCGTACCCATTCTTGTGGGGCGATTCTCCCCTGGATTTCTCGAACAGGCGAACCGACGGCTGGGCCAGACAGCCGTTGCTCCTATTAGCTCGAGGAAATCATAGTCGAGAGACTTAAGATTGCGAGCGGCAAATCCAGGATATGCCAACAGGAAATCTCGCCGCCGAAGAGGTTCATTTGCGGGCCGAGAACATCGGAGGTATCGACGAGACCAACGTGACCTTTGAGCAAGGTGTATCGGTACTATCCGGGCGTAACGCGACAAACAGGACGTCACTATTGCAGGCCATCATGGCCGGTCTGGGAAGCCCCGACGTGTCTCTGAAGGGCGACGCCGACGAAGGCCAGATCACACTCAAGATCGGAGACGAGGAGTACACCCGCACGCTCGAGCGCCAGGGTGGCTCGGTCAGGCTCAGTGGTGACCCCTACCTCGAGAACGCCGAACTGGCCGACCTGTTCGCATTCCTTCTTGAATCCAACGAGGCGCGCCGTACGGTCGCACAGGACGAAGATCTCCGAGAGATAATCATGCGGCCGGTAGACGCCGACGCAATCAAAGCAGAGATTCGCCAGCTGACGACCGAGCGTGATAATGTGGATGAGCAAATCGAGTCTCTCCAGGCACAAAACCAGCGACTTCCGAAGCTCCAGAAACGAAAGCAGACACTGGAGTCCGACATCGAAAAGAAGGAGATCGAACTGGACAAAAAGCGCGAGGAACTTGACAGTCTCTCGACGGACGCCAAGGAAGCTCGCTCCGGGCAGACCGAACTCGACCGGAAAATGCAGACCCTTCAAGAGAAGCGTTCCGACCTCGACACGAGCGAGTTCAGAATCGACAGCGAAGAGGAGAGTCTGGAATCGCTGGAGGCAGAGCGTGAAGAACTCGATTCTCGCTACGAGAAGTTACACGATGAGGACCTAAACGACCTCTCGCACATCGAGTCCGAAATCACGCGCCTGCGGGAGTCCAAACAGCAACTCGAAAGCGAGTTGAACAAACTCCAGAACGTCATCCAGTTCAACGAGGAGATGCTAGAGGGGACGAATACGGACATCGCTGCAGCCCTGCGAGACGGGAACACGAACGGCTCCGTCACCGACCAGCTCGTCGACGACTCGAGCGAAGTGGTCTGCTGGACCTGTGGCACGGAAGTCGACGTCGACGAAATCGAGACCACGCTCGAACGGCTCCGCAACCTCCGGCGCTCGAAGTACGCCGAGCGATCCGACGTCGAAGACGAACTATCGACACTTAAGTCGAAGAAGTCCGACGTCGAGTCCACGAAACAGAAGCGGGCCGACGTGAAGGAGCAACTGGCCGAGGTGGAAGCGGAAATCGAGCAGCGTGAGACCAGACTCGAAGAACTGGAGACCGAGCGGGAAGACATCGAATCGGAAATCGATGACATCCGGACGGAAATCGAGGAACTTGAGGCAGAGGACCGCTCGGAAGTGCTTGAGGTCCACCGCGAGGTTAACGAACTCGAACTCCAGATAGACAGGCTGAATGGTGACCTCGAGGACGTCGAGGCGGAACTCGACGACATCGAGTCCCAGGACGAAGAGATCGACTCACTCGAAGAGCGCCGAGAGCAAATCAATGACCAGTTGGACGAACTGCGGAACCGCATCGACCGCATCGAACAGAAAGCGGTCGATGAATTCAACGATCACATGGACACCGTTCTGGAGTTGCTCGACTACGACAATCTAGACCGCATCTGGGTCGAGCGTGTCGAGACCGAGACCCGTCAAGGACGGCACAGGGTCACCACCAGCGAGTTCAGACTCCACATCGTCCGCTCGACAGAGGACGGCGTCGCATACGAGGATCGACTGAAACACCTCTCGGAGAGTGAACGGGAGGTCACCGGCCTCATCTTCGCGCTGGCCGGCTACCTTGCACACCACGTCTACGAGGACGTACCTTTCATAATACTCGACTCGCTGGAGGCTATCGATTCCGAACGCATCGCGACGCTGGTCGATTATGTGAGCGAGTACGCCGACCACCTCGTAGTAGCACTTCTAGCCGAGGACGCCGCAGCACTGGACGACGACTACCAGCGTATCTCCGAAATCTAAACTCGTTCATCCATTCTATTAGGGCACGAAGGGATCGAGTAGACTGCCAAGTCACAAAGTCTTCCCTTATCATATATTTTATATATAATTGCGACAAAAATCAGTCAACTCGGCTTGCAGCATATATCAAAAAGTAATAAAAGTATTCTGCGGGTCTGATAAGCAGTAATATACTTAGCGATATGTTTTGAATATTAGTATTACATTAGTATAAGACAGCCGGTCGAAAGGTAGATTTCTTGACACCTATCTGGTTCGGGGTGACGAGAGTCAATTACAGTCGTATATCAGTAATGGATGGCTCCAGAATATATCAGAGAGTGGTGGCCCTGCCACGTTCATCAAGAGCGAACAGCCTAAACTTATTCAGAATCACTTCGTGTGGAGTCGGAATTACGCGTTAACAGATACGTAGCGTAATCGGCGCTCTGGCGGTCACCTCGCGTCATCGCTATTAGAAATCGGTGACCTGGTTTCGAACTACTGTTCTACTTATCTCAACAGGTTCAAATATCGAGTCATACTCCCTCGAGAGCGGTTTCTATGATCGTTGTGACTCGTCCGATGAAACCTCTCGTAGGGGCCAACGACGGTGTGTACTGTCCTTCTAGTATTGGTGTTTAGGATGTTTGGCCCATCTACTCTAACTCATTCACTGAGAGTGAACAGGCTTATCCGAGCCTCAATCAACATTATGGCATGCCGACAAAGAATACAGTAGCCTCGGATGAACGCGTCTTCGACATCATTGGAGCTCTCAAACAGGAGACGACAGTTGGCGTGACAGAACTGGCTGAACACCTTGATATGCCCAAAAGTACTGTTCACGCACACCTTTCGGCCATGATGGATAGCGGCTACGTCGTCCAGACAGAGTCGAAAAAATACCGACTGAGTCTCCAATTCCTCGACGTTGGCATAGAGGTCCGGGAGACGCAGGCGATGTACGACGAGGTGGTCCCGAAACTTGACGAACTCGCCGAGGAGACCAACGAGAAGGCCTGGTGGGTCGTTGAAGAAAACGGCCAGGCGGTCTTCTTAGCGAAGTCCATGGGCAATCGGGCCATCCAGACCAATTCTCGCATTGGCCAGCACACTGAACTCTACCAGCTTGCGGCGGGAATGGCAATCTTCTCAGTCTTGCCCGACGAGCGCCGCGAGACGATTCTCGATTCCTACGACTTCCCTCTCCCGGATGGCCGGACTCGAGAAGAACTTGAGACCGAAATCGACGAAATCGCAGGCCGTGGCGTCGCATACGGCGCCGAGCAGTTCTTGAAAGGTGTCACGGGTGTCGGCGCTCCTCTAACGGACAACTCCGGAAACGTATACGGCGCAATCAGTATCTACGGACCCGTGGACCGTCTCGACGACCGCGTCGAAAGCGAGTTCACGGACCTCGTTCGTGGTATCTCCGGCGAACTGCGGGTCAATCTCTCTTACCAGTAATTCGACTATCTCGAACGCCATCTTTCTGGCAATTTTGGACTAATACCATCTCAGGAGCTGACCAGTAGCAGTGTTGGAATATATAATACGTTCGACCAGATTGTCCGCATGTTCCAGTGGGCGGTCACTTGAGTTGATCGGGTGGGCTGCAGACGAGTACTGGTCATTCCGTATCCAGGATGACCGCCTGCGAAACACTGCCAAAGAGCATCTTGTTTGCGGGTGAGTGTTCCCATCCTACGACGTAGATAGCGTCGGCGTCTATCTCGTCGGCGCAGTCGATGATGGACTCTGCTGGGTCGCCATTTCCCCTCACGGAGTTCGACTGATGTCCCGGCCGCTTCACAGATTTCCTGTGCGTGCTTCAGGGCGTCAAGTTATAATGGATACGCCCTCGGTGTTGTCCTCGAAATCGTGGAGATGGAGACCGTCAGATCGTCCTCAAGGAGGTCGATCGCGGTCTCGGCCTATGCGACTGCGCGGTCGACGCCTAAGAGGACCTCAACCCAGTTCAAACACGAACGTCAAATAGCTATCGTTCATACTAGCGACGTCGCCAACTGCTATGGTTAGGAGCGTTCGTATCGGGCGAGAAGGGGAAGGGTGATTCGGGACTCAGGTCTCATTCAGCCATGGCGACGCCGAGGTGTTTATCGAGGATGTCCTCGTCGTCGCGGACCTCTTCAGTCGGCCCTTCGTGGACGATGTGGCCCTTCTCGAGGATATAGGTGTAGTCGGAGACGTCGAGTGCGACAGGGATGTTCTGCTCGACGACGAGGATGGTGATTCCCTGGTCGTTGAGGTCGCCGATAATGTCCTCTATCTGCCGGACGACGTATGGTGCGAGCCCTTCGGTCGGTTCGTCCAGTAATAAGAGGTCGGGGTCAGCAGTGAGTGCGCGCCCGATGGCGAGCATCTGCTGTTCGCCACCGGAGAGCACGGAGCCGTTTCTGTGTTCACGTTCCTCGAGGTTCTCGAACATATCGAGGATATCGTCGACCGAGGGACCGTCGGCGGCGTCGACACCGATGCGGCCCATCTCGATGTTCTCGCGGACGGTCAGTTCGGGGAAGATGCGCCGTCCCTCGGGCACGAACGCGATGCCCTTCCGAATGGTTTCCTCCGTGCTGGTCTCCGTGACGTCCTCGCCGTCGAACGTAATCTTGCCGGCGGTTGGAGTGATGTTCCCGATGATGGAACGCAGGGTCGTCGTCTTCCCGACGCCGTTGCGGCCGACAAGTGAGACGACGCCGCCGCGCTCGATGTTGAGCGTGACGCCTTGCAACACTTCGGTCATGCCGTAGCCGGCGTGGACCCTCTCCAGCGAGAGCAGCGTGTCGGTCATTTTCGTGCACCTCCGAGGTACGCGTCGCGGACATCCTCGCTGTTCGCAATCTCCTCTGGGGTTCCGCTAGCCAGCTCTTGGCCGCGGGTGAGGACTGTAATCTCGTCGGAGACGCGCATCACGAGGTCGATGTCGTGTTCGATAAGCATCAGCGACTGGTCTGCGAGCACGTCGCTGATGAGGTCCATCGTTGCCTGCGTCTCCTCGCTGCTCATGCCGGCGGTCGGCTCGTCAAGCATGACGAGGTCCGGGTCGGTCGCCAGTACGAGCCCGATTTCCAGGCGGCGCTGGTCGCCGTAGGCTAGCGTCTCGGCCGGCTCGTCGGCACGGGCTGCGAGCCCGATCTGTTCCAGAATTTCATCGGTCTGTGCGTTGATGGACTCGAAGTCATCTTTGTCTTGGAAGAGCGCGGTCCAGGTGTTGATGTCATCACGGTTGACAGACTGGGCGGCGACACGGACGTTCTCGCGAACGGTGAGCCCGCTGAAGACGTTCGTAATCTGGAACGACCGCCCGAGGCCGCGTGCGACGCGTTCGTGTGGCGGGAGCGTCGTGATGTCCTGACCCTTGAACTGGACAATCCCGTCCGACGGGGTCAGGGCACCGGTGATGAGGTTGAACGTGGTTGTCTTGCCGGCGCCGTTCGGACCGATGACGCTCCGGAATTCGCCCTCTTCGACGGTGAGCGACACGCTGTCGACGGCGGTCAACTCGCCGAAGCGCTTTGTCAGGCCATCGGTCCGGAGTACTGCGTCAGTCATCGGGGTTCACCTCCGGGTCGTCGATGTTGACGGGTGGGTCGCCCTCGTTCTGAACCCGGTCCACGCGCTCGGCGACCAGTGAGGGCACCGAAACTAGCCCACGGGGAACGAACAGTACGAACAGGATGAAAATGGACCCGATAACCATTCGCCACTGGTCAGTGTACCCCGAAAGGACCTCCTCGAGGCCGAGGAACGCGCCGGCGCCGAGCATCGGCCCGTACAGCGTCCCCATCCCGCCTAGCAGCGTGAGGACGATGACCTCACCGGAGTGAATCCAGTACAGCGTCTGGTCGGGCGAGATGATGAACGTCGTTGGGCTGACGGCCAGCAGACCGCCGGAGAGGCCGGCAACGCCGCCGCTGAGGACGAACGCACGACGCTTGTACTTCGTCACGTCGTAGCCGATGAACTTGGCGCGCTCCTGGCTCTCGCGGATGGACTGCAGTACGCTCCCGAAGGGGGCGTTCATGATGCGTCGGGCGACCAGGAACGACAGCACGCCCAGCAGGAGCGCGAAGTAGTAGAACACGATTCGCTGTTCGATCTCGTAGCCCAACACTAGCAGTTCGATGTCCGACAGCGGCACGCCGATGCCGGCGATGCCCATCATCGCCTCGAAGCCGAGCAGGCCGTCACTGCCGCCGGTGAACTCAAACTTGAAGACGGCGCTGTACAGCAGTTCGGCGAAGGCCAGCGTAATCATCGCGAAGTAGACGCCGGAGACACGGATCGAGAGCGCCCCGACGATCCACGCCAGCGCTGCACAAATGAGGATGGCAGCGCCGAGCACCAGGAACACCGAAGAGGTGTAATGCAGCATCACGAGCGCCGCGGCGTACGCGCCGACGCCGTAGAACATTGTGTGCCCGAGGGGGACGAGGCCCGTGTAGCCCATCACGATGTCGAGGCTGAGCGCGAAGATGGCCCAGATGAGAATCTCGTTGAGGACGGTGACGTAGTAGCGCTGGCCCGTGACCAGCAGGGCGAAGGGGGCAATCGCCAGCAGCGCGACTGCGACGACGCCGAGCTTGAACTTGGTCGACTCGTTCAACAGTCCGCCGTCGCCCCCGACGAGAATTTCGCCCTCGCCGCCCTCGGACTCTTCACCTCGCGTTCCGAACAGCCCCTGCGGTTTGACCAGTAGAACGCCGATCATCAGCAGGAAGACGGTCAGCCCCTCCATGTTGGGGACGGTGAGCGTGAACTCACCGAGGTCCGCGAGGACGGTCCCGTTGTAGGCGCGCATCAGTGTCTGGACGACGCCGACGAGCAGGCCGCCGAAGACCGCCCCGCGGAAACTCCCGAGGCCGCCCAGAACGACCACGACGAACGCGGGGATGATGACGCTGTTCCCCATCGTGGTGTTGACGTTCTGGTAGCCGCCGAGAACGATGCCTGCGACGGCGGCTAAGGCCGCACCGACACCGAACACTAGGGTATAGTACCGGTCGATGTCGATGCCGACGTTCCTGACCATCTCGCGGTCCTGTGACCCGGCCCGGATAATCATCCCGTACTTCGTCTTGTTCAGCAGTACCCACGTCCCGGCGGCTAGGATAGCGGCGAAGCCGATCATGAAGTAGTTGTAGAGCGAGAGCTGAATGCCGAAGACGGCGACCGGCTGAGTGAGAAAGTTGGGGACGACAAGTTGCTGCTGTTCGGTTCCCCACACGAGGCGGACGAGGTCGTTGATGACCAGCACTAATCCGAAGGTAAGAAGGATGTGATACAGTGGGTTCCGCCCGTACAGAGGCCGTATCGTCAGCCGCTCAATGCCGACCCCGATGACGCCGACGATTAGCGGGGCGGCAACGAGTGCGACCCAGAAGCCGGTCTCGGCGCCGAGTGGGTTGGTGATACTCAACGCGAAGTACGCACCGAGTGCGAAGAGCTCCCCGTGTGAGAAGTTGATGACGTTCATCACGCCGAAGATGACGGAGAGGCCCGCGGCTAAGAGGACGTACACCATCCCCACCGTGAGTCCGTTCAGCAGTTGTTCGACGAAGTCAGCGAGCACCATGGGCAGTTATAGGTCACAGCCGAGTTCACTCGCCGGCGGGAGGGTGTCCTCACTCTCTACCTTCTCAAGGAGCTCAACGGCAGGCAGGTCACCGTCACCTTCGACGATTTCGGCCATCCAGGTCGGGTTGGTCGCTTGGTGGTCGCCCTCGCGGAGGGTGATGTCACCGAGGACGGTCTGGAAGGTGCCGCCCTCGAGCGCGTCGCGCACGTCCCCGGGGTTGGTACTGCCGGCTTCGTTCATGCCCTTGGCCATGAGACGAATGGAGTCGTAACCAACCCGCGCGAAGTTGTCGGGCGTGCTTCCCTCCGCGTCCATGTATGACTCGACGAACTGCTGATTGTCGCCGGTTTCGAGCGATGGGACGTACCGAACGCCGCCGTACTTCCCGACGCTATTGGCGCCAGTCCCGGCTCGGATGCTCTGGAACGTCGCGGTCGGTCCGACGACGGCCATCTCGTCGATGAGGCCCTGGTCGGCTGCTTGGTTCGTGAAGTTGACCTCGTCGCCACCGGTCATCCCGAGGACGACCGTGTCGGCGTCGGAGTTACTGATCTGACTGATGTAGGAGCCGTAGTTCGACGACCCGAGTTCTGAGGTTGTCACCCCGACCTCGTTGAAGTCGCTGTCTGCGTCCTGCATCCGCGACTTGACGCGGTTGTAGACCGACTCGCCGTACGCATAGTCAGCATAATGAAACCAGACATTCGAGCCGAGGTTGTTGACGGTGTAGGCAGAGATAGCCTCGGCAATCTGTGCCGTGTTCGTCTCGAATCGGAAGACCCATTCGTTGCATGACGACCCCGTGACGGGGACGGCAGCGCCGCCGGGAAAGTAAACGAACTCAGAGGAACTGGCGAAATCGTTGAGGGCCAGGGCGACAGAACTGGAAATCGCACCGAAGACGAACTCCGCCCCCTCCTGCTGGACGACACGCTGTGCCTCCGCCTGGGCTGCCCCGGACTCGGTCTCCGTGTCACCCTCGACGAGTTCGAACTCAAAATCGTAGTTATCGTTACCGTTGATTTGGTCGACGGCCAGCCGGGCGCCCTGCACCTGGCTTGGGCCGAGGGAACTGTAGTTACCGCTGATGGGGTTCAAACTGGCTACTGTTACCGTGTCCGTCCCGCCACTGGACCCGTCCCCGCAGCCGGCGAGTGCGAATGCGCTGGTCGCGCCTGCTGCCGCCAGAAACTTCCTGCGTGATGTATCTGATTGTACGCTTGAGTCTGCAGAGTCATCTGTGTGCTCCGTCATCATACCCGTGACTGGCAGTTAACACCTATTAAAACCTTCTGTGTTGATAATCCTAAATCGCCACTCTAACCGGCTTTCTCCGGCTACTGAGCGTCGCTCGACCCGTGAGCAAGATAGCCGCCCAACGGTTACCCGCGAAGGTAGAGACCCGGGTAGTTACTGTGTCCAAACAGGCTTGCGGTTGACGAATTCCTTGATACTGCTTTTGAAGAGTTCACGATCATAACCTGCGTTCTTAATGCCGCCGAAGGGAACGCGTGGGCCAGTATTTGTCATTTTGTTTATGTATACATAGCCAGCGTCGATGTCGCGGGCCAGACGCTGGCTCCGCTCCCGGTCCTCCGTCCAGAGGTTCGCGGCTAAACCGAACCGAGTGTCGTTCACCTTCTCGATGGCCTCCTGTTCGTCTTCGACCTCCTCGACGAACTCGACCGCGAGGCCTTGGACAGGTTCGTCAAGCAGGAGGGTATCCGGGTCCGGGGCTAGCCCCTGAGCGAGCGCGACCATCTGTTGCCGGCCGTCGCTGAGGTGACCAGCCTTCGCGTCGGCGTAGTCCGCGAGGTCCGGGAAGAGGTCGAACAACGACTCGAAATCGACCGTGGCGTCCTGTTCGACGCGATGTTCGTGATGACGGCGAATAACTGTATTTTCTTACCGATGGCGAGTCCTGCGGTCGGGTCGTCCAGCAACAGGATGTCCGAGTCCTCGTTCGTCCTCGATAGCGGCATTTCGACCACCGGCGGTGTTACCGACGTCGATTCGGACGGGCTAGACTGACCGGATGTACTCTGCAGACGTCAGTCGACCTCAGGTTTTATTTTCGGTCGGGCAGAAGTGTAGGATGATGTACAAGCACATCGCCCTACTGGTTAGACAGGACGATATGTCTCACGAGGAGTTCGTCGACTACTGGCAGACTAACCACACGCCTATCGCTAGAGACATTGAGGGCGTCATCCGGTACCAGCAGGTACTCCCGACGGACCCGGATCACGCCGAGTTCGACGGGTTAGCCGAGCTATCATTTGAGACGCTAAATGATCTTCACGAGGCGCTGGGCAGTCCCGGCAGTCGCGACTACGACCCCACGAAGGATGTCGCCGCAAAGGCCCGCGAGGACGTAAACAACTTCCTGGCCATCGACGAGCGGCCGCGGTTCATTGGCGAGGAACATGTCGTGAAAGACGAGGTGGACGGCGACACGGACGGCCTGTACAAACACTCTGCCTTCCTCGTCCGGCAAAACGGCATAACCCACGAGGAATTTATCGATCACTGGCAGACCAACCACACACCCATCGCCCGCGAGATCAAGGGCGTCGTCAAGTACAATCAGGTCATCCCGACCGACCCAGAAAACGCAGAGTTCGACGGCGTCGCCGAACTCTACTTCGAGGACATCGAGAAGCTCTACCGCGCCCTCGGGAGCGAGGGGTCCCGGGACTACGACGCCCCCGGCGGCAAGGCAAAGGAGGCCCGCGAGGACGTGGACAATTTCTTGGCTATCGACAAGCGACCGCGCTTTATCGGCCAGGAACAGCTCCTCAAAGACCAGGTGTGATACATGCCCAACTATGAGACGCAGATCCGCGATGCGTTTCCCGAACTCGATCACATCGCAGATGACGGGCTGAGGGAGAACGTCGTCGAGGCCTGGATGCTGGGACTGGAGCGTGGTGGCTGGCGTGATATCGCAGACATTCCCTACGCCTGGAACATCCACGAGGTAACGAACGTCGAACATGTCCGCGGAGTCACGCGCATCGCTCGCAAGTCCGCTCAGGAGCAACGCGAGTTCCACGGCGCAGACCCCGATATGGACGTCATCGTGGCGGCGTGTCTCCTCCACGACGTGGGAAAGTGCTACGAATACGTGGATTTTGTCGACGACGAGAAACTCATAGAACCCGACCCCCGCTACGCAACCGAGGAGGTACCACACTCTCTGTCGGGTTACGCACTTGCCCACGAGGTCGGCTGCTCGCTCGCAGTCCAGCGCGCGATTCCGCACTTCATCGGCGAGATTCCTACCCGGACCCTGGAGGCCGAACTCGTCAAGAGTGCAAATTCCGCGTCTTCCAACGCCGTCACGCAGTCGACGATGGGCATTACCCTTCGGGAGTGGGTCGACGAGTACTCACAGACCCAGGACTGAGTCACTCCATCACGTTCCCGACGCGACCCGCCTGTGACGAGACTAGATAATTCGGATACGTGCCGGATATCCCACGCAGAAACGAGATCTTCGCGGTGGGTAGTGCCGACCGGTCGTCACTCGTCGTCTTCGTCGCGGTTGCGCAGCCAGATGAGTGCCGAGCCCAGCACCGCGGCGGCGCCGATCAGGATACCGAAGCCGGGTCCGCTCCCGTCGGTCGGTGTGGCAGTTCCGTCGTCTAGGTCTTCGGTCGTCTCCGTCTGGTTGCTATCGCTGTCGTCATTGTCGTCCGTGGTCTGGGAGGTGAGTTCCTGCGTCGACTGAGCGGCTCCGTCTACCTCGTCGTCGCTGAACAGCAACTCCTTGTACTCGAAGCTCTCGAACATCGACAGCTGGTCGTCGTGGTGCTCACCGGTGGAGCCGTCCGGTGCGACGTAGCCGTCATTGCCCGGCGGCAGAATATTCTCTGCTGTGGGGTCCTCGCTCAGGCGCACGAAGTGGTTCTCAGTCCCGCGGTTCATCTGGGCGGTGTCGCCGGCCGAGGTGACGCCGATGGGCATCCCGAATAGTGCCATGTTGTTGAACCCGTGAAGATCTGCCTCCGTGCGCCACGAGGCAGGCATCCCGTCGTACTGCTCGTCGAGTTCGGCGACAGCGTTCTTGAACGCCGTCACAAGTGCTTCGTCGGGGCTGCCATCGGCATAGTCGGCGGCGGTGTCCATCGCCGTCTGGTCGGGATTGAGTACGCGCATCAGGGTGCCGCGGCCGTAACGATAACTGAGGAAAAACGAGGCCGGGCCATAGGCATCGCCGAAGTCATCAGCGAAGATTTCCTGAAGTATTTTCGGGAAGGTGGCATTCCAGATAGTGTATCCAGCCGGGTACAGACCCTTATTATCCTCGCCATCGGCCTGCGCGAAGTGGTCCCAGTTGGCGACCTCCTGCCGGGCGAGTTCTTCCGTCTCTGTGAGGTTGGCCTCTTCCAGGGCGCTCTCGAGGTGATCCTTGTAGCGGATAGAGCGGAGATCGGTGAACGAGATGTCGTAGACGACGTCCTTCAGGTCCTCGTAGGAGACGGCGCCGTTCCGGTCGAGGCGTTGCTCGACAGTATTGATGATGCGCTGAACGCGGTGGTCGGTCCCCCAGGAGTAGCTCAGGTCGCCGTTGTTCCACTCCGGCGCTGGCTTGTTGTTCCACTGCGCGGAGTAACCCGGGTCCGGGTTGATGGCGTAGGGCACCTCTCCGTTCGCGGCCCTGACGTAGTCGTCATCGGTAAGTTCGTACTGCGTCCCGTCAGCGGGGAGTCGGGTGTCCCATTCGACGCTCTCGGCGTCGGGGTACCGGCCGAGATGGACGTACGCGATGTCGCCGTTCTTGTCCGCCCACATGAAGTTCAGTGCATAGTCGCAGCGACTCGCGGACTCGCGGAACCCCTGGGCGTCTTCGGCAAACTGACACTCGTAAAAGGCCCGCCAGCTGGTCATGTGTCGGCCGGCGTAGGATTTAGTCTGGGCCAGCGCTTGGCCGTTGTCCGGGTCCCACTGCGTAACGACGCCGTGGCGGGTGAATCGCTCGGTGTAGGTCTCATTCTCGCCGTCGGCGACCTCGACGGTCTTCTCTTTGGTTTCGACCTCGTACTCCTCGCCCTGGAATCTGTAAGTATCCGCCCCGTCTTCGTTGATGGTGACGGACTCCCGGAACATCTGCAGGCAGTTATCGATGCCCGCCGTCGACGTCATCGCGCCGTTGCGGTTGTGCCCGAACATAATGAAGGGGTAGCCCGCGACGGTGATGCCAGCCACGTCGAAGTCCGGCCCGTGGAGGCCCGCCTCGTACATGATTGGCGGCGTATTGAAGCCCATCTGCGGGCCACCCATCATCAGGGCGTCGCCACTCTCGGTGATGTCGCCTTGAACGGCGAGCGCGTTGCTGCCGTACTTGATGGGGAGCCCGAGTTCGTCGAGGCCCGTAGCGAGCGTCTCAATGCGGTCCATCTCGGCTTCGTGAATCCTATGTGCGTCGTCGGGGATGGCGAGATCGCCGCCGGTGACCCGATTCGACAGTGCGTTCACCTCACCGGTTGCGCCACGACTGACCGAAGATTGTTTAGACCTGCTCGCGGCACCGCCGCTCTCATCGAGGCCGTTGGCCACGTCGGTAAAGGGCGGCTTGTAGGCCTCTTCGGACTGGACCGTCGAGGTGGGCGCGCCGGGGTCGTTGCCCCAGTTCAGGTCGTCGAACAGCTCCATGGCGCGCCCTTCACTGCCGGTGCTGTCGGTCAGGGCGCTGACCACCGCGGCGCCGAGCGTCTCCAGTTGGAACCCGCTAAAGAAGGCCATACTGCCGACGTACATTCCGGCCGTGTCCGTGATGGTGAACTCATCGGGCTCGAAGCCCTTGTCTTGGAAGGCCTTGTGGAACTCCATGTCGTCGCTGTCACGGATCTCCTGGATGTACCGGTTGATGCCGTCCGTGAACGCTTGGAGGACGTTCTGCTGGGAGTCCGTCAGTTGCTCGTCAATCTGCTCGGTCAGCGGCGATTCACCGGCCGTGTTCCGGCGTGCTTCCTTGTCGAATTGGACCCAGTCGTTGCCGCCCTCGCCTGCCCCGAGGACCTCAGCGGTAGTCCCGTGGTAGTACCGTCGATAGAGTTCTAGCTGGTACAGCCGGTCACTCGCCGTCGCGTACCCGTAGCCGTAGAACACCGGTGCACGACTGTCCGCGTCCCGTGCGTAGATATGTGGAACGCCGTAGTCATCGCGTTTGATTTCGACTTTCACCTCCTCGCCGTCGTCCTGTGCGTATGCAAGTTCGGTTTCAACGGCACTGATGCCAGCCGCGCCGGCCACGGCTGCGCCGGTTTTGAGGACGTCTCGCCGTGATACGTCTCGCCAGGCCTGGTGGAGACTCTCTGGCATACAGTCGGTGGCGGAGTGGACATTTATTAAATTTAGGGGAGGAATAGCCAGATATCGAGCAGGTAGAGCGAATATACGAATCAGTTAGATGCGATCGGGTCGTCTCGCAGATGGTTATCAGCTCTCCCTCGGTGTACCTTAGCAGGTCAACCATGTTGTCGTTCCAAGCCATTGTCTTTCCCCTCGTCGTCGACGATACAAGGTGAACTCCGAAACTGCTTGACGAACGTAGTGAATGCCGGCTTCCAGAACGCCTGGCTCGACTCAGCGTCGCTATCCGTTACGTCGGGCTCTATTATTGCTATCGTGAATGGCTTTCTGTTGACTGTAAACGTGGCGTGAGAGGTGGTATCACATGATTAATTGTGGTGATAACGGATCCGACCCGTCACCCAGTCTTGACGCTGACCACGGCTACTATCATGCCTCCAGTAATCGTCTACCCGGTCTTGTAGACGCCCCGGGCGTTCGCGACGCGTGCACTGTCCTCCGCGTACACCTCAACGTCGACGGTACCCACGTCGCCGCCGATACGCACCACATCGGCCTCCGCGCGGAGGTCCCCCGTGCCGGCCTCTATGTAGTCGATGCGCATGTCGATGGTGGGGCAAGGCTGGTCGACCTTCGAGACCAGTGCAGCGCCGCCGACGGTGTCTGCAAGTGTGAACGTGACGCCACCGTGGGCCATCACCTGGTCCTCGTTCCAAGAGAGGTCCTGACGCATCTCGATGTGTCCCTCCGCGTGGCCGTCGTCGACTTCAGTTACTTCGATGCCCAGCAGGTCAGCAAACGGCATGTTCTGGAAAAAGGCTTCGATGTCCATACTCGTCAGAATCGTCTCATCGACGGGGTATAAACATTGTCGGTCTGCCGGACCTCAGCCACGGTGATCGTAGACGCGCTGAACCTTGCCGACCTCGGTGCGTTCGATACCGCCGGCTGGGACCAACTCCAGTTTATCCGGGGTTAAAGAGAGGACGTTCTCCAGGCGGGTCAGGATGTCGTCACGGAGTGCCTGGTCGCTTCGCTTCGCGCTTTCGGCGCGTTCGACAGTGAGTTCCATTGCGTCGAGGTTGTTCTCCTCGTAAAGATCGATGCGGTAGTGCGGGGCGACGCCGTCGATGTCGAGGATGGTATGTTCGATTTCGCTGGGATAGAGGTTCACACCGCGGACGATGAGCAGGTCATCGGTGCGGCCGGTGACGTTGTCCATCCGAACCATCGTGCGGCCGCACTCACACTCACCGTAGGACAGCGTCGTCAGATCGCCCGTGCGGTACCGCAGGATAGGCAATGCTTCCTTGGTGAGCGTTGTCAAGACCAGTTCGCCCTCGTCGCCCTCGTCGACGGGGTCGCCGGTTTGGGGGTCGACGACCTCGGGATAGAAGAGATCCTCCCAGATGTGCAGACCGTCCTGTGCCTCGTGGCACTCGGCGGCGACGCCAGGACCGATGATCTCCGAGAGCCCGTAGTTATTGATTCCAGTGGCGTCCAGCGTCTCCTCGATTTCCGCCCGCATCGGCTCCGTGCACGTCTCGGCGCCGTAAGCGATAATCTCGATTGGGAGGTCACGTGGGTCGTAGCCCATCGCCTCGGCTTCCTCCGCAAAGTACAGCGCGTAGGAGGGCGTACACGCGAGGACGGTGCTGGCGAGGTCACGGGCGAGTTCGACCTGGCGTTGCGTGCCACCGCTGCTGGTCGGAACCACGGCGGCGCCAAGTTGTTCTGCCCCTTCGTGGAAGCCGAGGCCACCGGTGAACAGCCCGTAGCCGTAGGCGTTCTGGACGGTATCGGCTGGGCCAGCACCGGCGGCGGTCAGCGACCGGGCCATTGCCTCCCTCCAGAGGTCCAGGTCCTCGTCCGTGTAGGAGACGATTTTGGGTTTGCCGGTGGTTCCCGACGAGGCGTGGATACGGGATACCTCATCGTCATCTACCGCGAACAGGCCATCGGGATATTCGTCGCGAAAGTGCTCTTTTGTCGTGAAGGGGAAGTCGACGATGTCGTCGATACCCTCGACGTTATCGAGAGCGACGCCAGCTTCATCAAGCCGCTCGCGGTAGAAAGGGACGTTCTCGTAGGCGTGTTCGACCGTCTCTCTGAACCGCTCTGTCTGCAGTTCACGCAGCTCTGCCCGATCAAGGGACTCGTTGTTATCTCGCATATACAGTGGATTTGACAAGATCTTAAAAAAGGTTTCGTGGTCCGCACCCCCGCCTGCCCTCACGTCAGGTGCGGTTAGACGTCCTTGCCAAGGCGCTGGATACATTCGGCCATCCAGTCGGTACCGATGCCGGTGTGGTAGGTCCGGACAATGGAGTGGACGTCGTTACCCGGCGCTTCGCAGTAGGTTTCGAATTTGTCGACCACCTGCTCAGGCGGGCCGAAGATGGTCGAACAGAACGCGCCTTCGAGGACGCGTCAGCAGCAACTGAGTCAGCCCTGGAGCGTCCTCAGTAGTCGATGCGAGTGATCTCTTCGATGGGCCACTCGGAGAGGATTTCGACGCCGTTTTCGCGGACAACGACCATCTCCTCAACGCGGACACCCTGTCGGTCGGCGGGTTGCATCGTCTCGACGGCCATGGTCATGCCCTCCTCGATTTCGATGGGATGGTCCGGCGAGAGACCGCGCCAGATGAGCGGCACCTCGTAAAGCTGGAGACCCAGCCCGTGAGCCCAGTGGTTAGTAGTCATCTGCCAGAAGTCGTCGGCTCCGTACCAGTCCATGTGCTCGCCCTCCTCGTCGGGAAAGCCCTTGCAAATCTCGTCCGTCGTCGCACCGGGCTCGATGCGCTCGAGTACGTCGTAGAGGTCGTCGCGAGCCTTCTCGTAGGCATCCTGCTGGACCTGGGTAGGCTGGCCCATGCTGAAGGTGCGGTAATAGCAGGAACGATAGCCGAGATAGCCGATGTTGTAGAAGTCCGCGTAAACGAGGTCATTGGGACGAATCATCCGGTCGGTCGTATTCGCCTGGTGTTTCGGCCACGTGTTGGGACCAGAGGTCACGTAGCCACCCTGTGCCATCGCGCCGTGGCGCCAGAGTTCTTTGACCGCGTCGCCCCAGACTTCGGATTCTTGTTTGCCGGGCTTGGCGCTCTCAGTGATGGCCTGGAAGCCGGCCTCACAGATGGCGGCGACCATCCGCAGGCACTCGATTTCGTCCCGGGTTTTCGTCTTGCGAGCGCCCAGCATGATGTCCGTCGCCACATTAGTGTCGACGTCGACGCCGCGGTCCTCGAACTTCTCAACGAGGGCACCGCTGGCGACGTCGATGCCCATCGGTTCCTTGTCGACGCCGTACTCCTCCATGGCCTCGTAGACCGTCCCGGCCATCTTGTCCTTCAACCAGTCACGCGCCGACGAGCGCCCGGATGCTCGTGGGACGTTGCCCAAGCCGGGGCAGGCATAGCGGATGTCGTTTAGCCAGGGGCAGTTGAATTTCTGATTAGAAGCGTGATCGGCCGTGTCCCAGTGAACCATGTCGCCGTCTTCGGTGATGAGTGTGTAGTGGTCGGCGCCACTACCGCCGGTCATCGCCAGCCCGGTGATGTAGCGGACATTGGGGTCGTTGATGAGTAACATCGACCCAAGTTCGGAGTCCTGCAGCCGTTCGAGTGCGCGGTTCTTACGCTCGCGTCGCATCCGCTGGACATTGATGCGTTCCTCCCAGTCGACAGCCATGGTGCCACGCGTGCCTTCCATGAAGTCACGCTCGTACATCACCTGCCAGTATAGCAGGCTTCATTATAAACTCCGGTTTCTCTCGTCGTCCACAGTTAGCTTTTGATCGAATATTATTACCCAGCAGACCGGCGTGAGCGAAGAGTATAGATGACCTCAGAAACGAAGGCGAAATTATGGCACACGAGACGCCTATCCGCGTCGACCACGTCGGCATTGCCGTCGAATCCATCGACGACGCCGAGCCGGTATTACTGGCGTTCGGATGTCAAAAACTCATCGAGGAATCCGTCGAGGGACGATTCAGGTGGGCACAGTACGACTTCGGGCGGTCCGCCTCTCGCCTGGAACTCATCGCGCCAGAGGCGGAAGACACCTTCCTCACGACGTACCTCCACGACCACGGGCCCGGCCTGCACCACGTCACACTGGAGGTGGCAGCCATCGATGCTGTCACCGCTGCCGTCGAGGAGGCCGGCCTCGACATCATCGAGTACCGCGAATACGACGACTGGACGGAGGCGTTCGTCCCGCCATCGAATCCGACCGGCGCTCTCTTCCAACTGTTCGAGTACCACGACACATACGGTAGGAGCCGACCAGAACCGGAGCGGCTCTACGTGGACGGCGAGCGACTCGGCAAGTGAAGAGAATTGACTACACTGGGTTGAGGCCGTTCTCCTCGCGCAGGGTGTTGATGTACGAGCGGAAGCCAGTCTCCAGGTCGTACTCCACCTCGTAGCCGAAGTCTTTCTGGGCGGCGGTCATGTCGAGGTTTTGGGTCCAGGGGAGTTCGCCGTCGTCAGAGACGTCGAGATCGGCGCCGGGAACAATCTCTCGGACGGTGTCGGCGGCCTCCCGAATCGTCGCTAGCACACCACGGACATTGTAGACGCGCTGAGAGACCTCCGATTCGTCGACGAACGTCGCCTTGCGGAACGCCTGAGCGATGTCGCGGGCGTGTTGCCAGTCGATGACTTGGTCGCCGTACTCGACGCTGAAAGACTCACCGACCGCAGGTTTCTCAACGATATTTGCTAGGAAGGCAGAGCCGCCCGTCTCGCGGTAGGGGCCGTATGCGACGGTGGGTCGCAGGGCCACATAGTCGAGGCCGTAGTCCTCGTGATAGACACGAGCCTGGTGTTCGTTGTACTCCTTGGTCGCACCGTATAGGGTGTCGGGGTAGACAAGTTCTTCCTCGGCGACGTACTCGGCGTCGTAATTGTGCGGTGGGGCGTAGACAGCGGCGCTGGAGGCCCAGGAAACGCGTTCGACCTGGTCGTCGAGGACGCGCGCGGCCTCGAAGATGTTATTGGTGCCCTGAACATTGACGTCAAGCGCCGCACGGGGGTTATCTCGGGCGCTGTTGGTCAGCAGTGCGGCGAGGTGGACGATATGTGTTGCACCAGTCTCTTCGACGGCGCGAATCACGTCGGTGACTTCGGAGACGTCACCGCGACGAATCTCAACGTCGTCGGCGACGCCGAGTTTCGAGAGAATGCGGTCGTCCGTCGAGAGGTCGTAGGCCACGACCTCGTGTCCGTGTTGGATGAAGTCATCGACGATGTAGGAGCCGAGGAAGCCGGTACCACCAGTAATGAGTACGGTGCAGTCTGTCATTGTCGTAACCGTGTGGTTATCGCGTGTCATCAATAGTTTTGCTGTCTATTCGTGCAGACCACCGACCTCCTCGTAGAACGAAGACTGGAGGGACTTAGCCATCTCTTCGTCGCGGTCGATGTGGACGTCGACCACAAAGGGGACGTCGGCGCTGACTCCCTTATCAAGCGCCTCGATGAGTTCGTCAGGGGTCGTTGCCCGCGTCGCCTCGGCACCGAAGGCTTCGGCGGCTTTGACGAAGTCAGTGTCGTGGAACTCGACGCCAGCGATGTCGCCCTCTTCGTGCTGCATCTGGCGGACCATCCCGAGGCTAGTGTCGTTGAGAACAACGAAGGTAGGGGCCACGTCGTGCTGGACGGCCGTTTCGACACTGGTCATCGTCATCGTAAAGCCGCCGTCGCCAGCGACGCCGATGACGTCCTTATCAGTAGTGATAGCCGCCGACACCGCTGCGGGCGTTGCCCAACCCATCGCACCGACGCCGCCACTGCCGTAATAGGTGCCGGTATCTGGGGCTTGCAGGTAGTTGAGCAACCAGAAGCGGTTGTTACCGGAGTCCGCCGTGACGATGGTGTCCTCGTCGACGATGGCCTCAATTTCCTTGACGGCCCGCTGGGGCTTGATCGGCGCATCGTCGGCATCGCATTCCTGATCGTAAAACGATTCGCGTGCGGCGGCCGCACGATCCCGCGCCCAATCGTTGCCGGCGCCGTCCGGTAGTTCTGCCGCGAGATCAGCGAGACTCAGTGCCGCGTCGCCGATGAGCGCCACGTCGGCGGGGTAGACCCAGCCGGCGTTGCGAGTATCGATGTCGGCGTGGATGATGGTCTGCTCACCGGGCCGGATGAATTCCGGGGACTGCCAGTTGGTGTCCATGGGGTTCATCCGACAGCCGACGACGAGGAGAACGTCGGCTTCACTGACGACTTGGTTCGCGCCCTCGTGGCCAAAGGAGCCGATAACACCAGCCGCCAGGTCGTGGGTCTCGGGGAATGTCGACTTCCCGAGATAAGACGTCGCAACGACAGCGTCCATGGCCTCTGTGACGGCGCGCAACTCGTCATATGCGTCGGCCGCGTGGACGCCATTGCCGGCGACGATGACCGGCCGGTCGGCCTCGCTCAGCGCGTCGACAGCCGTCTCGATGTCGTCACTATCGGGCCGGGACTCCCAGTTCTGGACCTGGTCGTGGCCGTCCCACACGGGTGGGACGGGGTCTTCCGGCACCTTCTCGGTCACCGCATCACCGTCGAGGATGACTGCGGTTGGCCCTGGCCGGCCTGCAGTCGCGTGTTTGAACGCGAGCTGGAGGCTCCGAATCGTCTCGGTCGGCGAGCGCGGGAACCAGTTTTCCTTCGTGTAGGCGTCGAGTGCCGATGGGAGATCCAACCCCCCGTAATCACCGCGGGCCTGCTGGTAAGGGGCAAGTGTGGAGTAGTCGCCACGCTCGCTAGCCTCGGTAATGACGACCATCGGCGAGGAGGCGAGATACCCCTCCATCTGGCCGATGGCACCGAGACTACCGATCCAGGGGCCCTGGCCGGCGAGGACGCCCGGGTTCCCGGTGAGACGACCGTGCATCTCGGCCATCACACTAGCCTCGCGCTCGTCGCGCGGGCGCACCATTGTCACGTCAGCTCCGGGTACGTGGTCCAAGAGCTCGATGACGCGCCCACCTGGGTAGCCGAAAATGTACTCCACGTCTTGCTCGTCGAGTTCCTCGACGAGGCGTTCCCCAACTTCAGTCATGGGTCTCGTCGAACTGTACAGTCTCTTCGACGATGAGCCGTGGGCCCGCCTCCAAGTCGATAAACTCCGTCGCGTCCTCTTGGACCTCCGCAGCGATGTCCGAGTCAAAGGCCTCCGCAAGCGTGGCCATGTCTTCGAAGTACAGCTCGAGGACACCGTCGAACTCGGCGTCCTCGGGCTGTGTTGGCACAGAGGTGACGTAGCGTTTCAGACCCGGGAGGTCCTTCGCGAGATCGGCGTGGTCTCCCTGCCAGCGCTTTGCAAAGTCCTCGTGGCTATACCCGTCCTTCCGAATGAGCAGGTCGACTATTTTTGGCATACACAAACAACGTCTCATTCGTGGATCTTCTGTCTAACGGTCATTTATTTGCTCACTGAGAATGCACCTGAGTGGGAGTGCGTCCAGAATCCTCGCCGACTTCGTTCGAATAACTCGAACAAAAAGCTTTGTAAAGACTTCAGTCCATTACTGGTACATGACGATGCCAGCCGACGTCAACCGCCCTGTCGAGACAGTAGAGCGGGCCATCGAAATTATCGACTATCTGAAACAGAATGGGTCGGCAACCATCCCGGAAATAATGGACTACCTCGGTTGTGCGAAAAGCACGGCCCACAGGCACCTCAAGACGTTAGAATCGAACAGCTTCCTTATCGAGGACGGCGACGAGTATCGGCTCGGCATTCGATTTCTGGATTATGGGTCGGTCGCGCGCGCCAGGTACACGCTCTATCAAGAGGCGAAGCCGAAGGTCGACGAACTGGCTGACGAGACGGATGAGAAAATCTGGTGTGCCGTCGAGGAACACGGCCGCAGTGTTCACATATACGGCGCACGGGGGAAACACTCCGTCCAGACCTACGCACGCATCGGGCATCGAAACCACCTCCACCAACACGCCGCAGGTAAGGCGATGCTGGCACACATGCCCGACAAGCGCGTCGAAGAGATAATCGCTACCCACGGACTGCCGTCCAAGACACCACACACAATTACCTCCGAGGACGACCTCTGGGAGGAAATCGAGACCATTCGGGACCGTGGGTACGCGTTCAATTTCGAGGAATCTGTCCAAGGCCTGCACGCCGTCGGCGTACCAGTTACCGATCAGCACGACGTCGCTATCGGTGCTATCAGCGTTTCCGGCCCTGCAAACAGACTTGAAGGTTCTCTCCTCCGTGAGGAACTCCCTACGCTCCTGCTGGGCGCAGTTAACGAAATCAGCATAAACCTGGCACACGCCTGAACCCCTTCGCGGTCGACTGCTCAGTTCGAACTCTGTATTCTTGCGCCGTTCGCTCCTTGAGGAAAGTGGCTCACCGCTTAGGGGCAGCTAAATATTTCTGTGTCGTAGATCGTTTGATATCCGTGCGTCCATACCACCTCGCGGTTATTCAGGCAATAGAATCACGGTATCGAGTCCTGCCCCTGTTTGACGAGAGTGAACAGATTTAGTCGACTGCTTAGATTACAATCTGACCCAGTTTCAGCCTGAATAAACTGCGAGCACAGAATAGACTGCAGAAGGCGTGAAAGTAGGATTCGAACGTCAATCACCTTGTCAGACTAGCGACTGGATGTTCGAGTAACTCGAACGCCTCCGACGCACGATCGATCCTAGCACGGTACTGGACGCCGAATTGTACATGGTTTGCGGTTATCCCCGGCGGATTACAGGCGTATGACTGTAATGGATCGGGGTCGTCGCCTGTAGCTTTGATTCGAGCGGCACGACGATGTCTCGGTGAAACCTACAAAAAGTCTAAATACAGGTCTTAGAGACATTTTGAACGCACATTTATCGAGAGTGAACACATCAGAATGGTCCTTCATTACACGGCGACTTGACAGGCATTATTATTCTCTCACAATCGCTGTCTAGACACTTCAGGCGCCCAAAAATCCGCGTAACCAGCTGGAGTATATTATTCTTCCTCTCGAAAGTCAAAATAAAACTCTGTCCAAAGATTTAGTTTGCCATAGTAAATGGTTCGAGCTACTCGAACGAATTTAGATGTGATTGTACGGTAGAGTAATTGGAAAGCGGCTTGAGAAAGTAGGTCAGGCGGTCCCAGGACAATTCACTCTCATCGAATCTGCGTGCTGATTGGTATTACGTCTCAAACATCGTCCCACTCGGGTTCGCGGTCTTCGAAGAAGGCATCAATGCCTTCGTCTTTATGTCCGGTAGCAAACAACTGGGCGAAAAGTTCGGCCTCGTATTCGATGCCGGATTCGAGGTCCATTCGGGAGGCCGCCTTGATCGATTTCTTCGCAAATTCGAGTGCAACGGGACTCTTCGCGGCTATCGACGCCGCGATTTCGTACACTCGCTCGTCGAAGCTCTCTTCGCCGTGTACCTCGTCGACGAGGCCTATCTCTTGGGCTTCCTTGGCGTCAATGAGTTCGCCGGTTAGAATCATCCGCATCGCGTGCCCTTCGCCAATAAGACGGGGCAGGCGCTGCGTGCCACCGCCACCGGGGATGATGCCGAGATTGATTTCGGGTTGGCCGATTTTCGCATTCTCGTGGGCGATGCGGATGTCCGACGCTTGTATGAGTTCACAACCTCCGCCCAGAGCGTGACCGTTGATGCGGGCGATGACTGGCATCGGACAGTCGTCAATCACTTCGTATACCCGGGGCCGCTTGCTGGCCTCGCGCTGTTCGAGTGCGTCACGTTCCCGGAGTTCGGTCACATCAGCGCCGGCGACGAACGCGCCCGTGTCCTCCGCGCCAGTCAGGACGACAACACGAACATCGGTTTCGGGTACTTCGTCGATGACAGTCTTGAGTTCCGAGCGCAGCTGGCCGTTGAGCGCGTTCCGGGAATTGGGGCGATTCAGTTCGACGGTCGCAACGCCGTCGACGCGGTCACCGACGAAGACGTCTACAGTCTCGTAGTCGGTACTGATCGCTTCTAGTCCCATCAGCGCTCCCCCCGGTCATGGCTCGTCCCGACGGGCTTGCCGTCTTCCCAGACGTAGAAGCCCTCGCCGGTCTTCTTCCCGAGTTTCCCGGCGCGGACCTTCCGTTTGAGTATCCGTGGCGGCCGGAACCGCCTGCCCAGTTCCTCCTGCAGGTACTCCAAGATGTCGAGGCGCACGTCGAGTCCCACGATGTCTCCAAGTTCAATGGGCCCCATCGGGTGGTTGTACCCGAGTTCCATCGCGGTGTCGATGTCCTCGGGCGAGGCGACGCCTTCCTCGACCATTCGCATCGCCTCGACGCCAAGGGAGACCCCCAGTCGCGATGAGGCAAACCCCGGCGAGTCGGTCACCTCGACCGGCGTTTTCTCGATACCTTTGACAAACCGATGGGCGCGGTCGATGGTCTCATTTGTGGCCTGTTCGGGCACGACGATTTCGACCAGCTCCATAATGTGAACGGGATTGAAAAAGTGCAGGCCGATGGCCCGGCCCGGATGTTCTAGCCTGCTGGCGATTTCGGTCAGCGACAGCGAGGAGGTGTTCGAGCAGATGAGCGTCTCTCGGGCGACGTGTGACTCCACGTCGGTGACCGTTTCGTGTTTGATGTCCATGTCCTCGGGGACGGCCTCGATGACGAACTGGGCGTCCGTGACGGCTTCTTCGAGTGAAGTGGTTCCGGAAAGTCTATTGAGTGTCGCCTCGGCCGCCTCCTCTGTCATCTTGTCCCGTTCGATGCCCTCTTCGAGATTCGATTCGATAGCGTCCAATCCGTCGGCAACGATGTCCTCATCGATGTCGCGCAGACGGACGTCGTGGCCGGCCATGGCCGACACCTGTGCGATGCCGTGCCCCATGGTGCCGGCTCCGAGTACGGCAACATACATCATTTCGACTTACAGTATCAATCGATAAAAACGTGCTTGCTGCGGTTACACCCGCCAGCTGATGATTTAACATTTCCACCAGAACCAGAAGTTGTGCTAAGTTAGAAGATGAGTTGGACGAGTTCAAGTACTCATATCCGAATTCAGCCATTCCAGAGAATGAGTCGAGTAGACCAATGTGTTGTCTGTGGAGCGAACACGGATTCTCAGATGGGCCGATTCAAGTGGGTTATTCACTCGGTGGCTGAAAATACCTTTTTGTCCGTAAGCGCGCCGCACGCGTAATGCCCGTACACGGGATGCCACGATGTGTCTCAGCCTATCAGGAAAATACCCCAACCATTTTTTATGCCACTTGCCGAATCAACGTGTGAAGCATGGTATACAAGCCCGTAGAGGCGTCCGACCGGTCGGAGTTACGTGACCTGCAGAGCGATCAGCTGCAGAAAACCGTTCAGCACGCCTACGAGAACGTACCGTACTACCGCGACCAATTCGACGAGATGGGTATCACCCCTGAGGACATTCAAACCGTTGACGACATCAGCGAATTGCCGTTCACGACGAAAGAGGACTTCCGCGACGAGTATCCGGACGGCCTATTCGCCGTCGACGACGAGGACGTCCTCCGCATTCACGCCTCCTCGGGGACGACCGGCAAGCCCAAAATCGTCTCCTACACCGACAACGACTTGGACATCTGGAGTGAGGTCGTCGCCCGCTCGCTGGCCGCTAGCGGTGCCGAGGCCGGTGACACCGTCCAGAACGCCTACGGCTACGGGTTGTTCACCGGTGGCCTGGGTCTGCACTACGGGACGGAAGAACTCGACGCGACGGTCATTCCTATCGGCAGCGGGCAGACACAGCGACAAGTCGAGTTGATGATCGACCTCGAGAGCGACGTGTTCACCTGCACGCCCTCCTATGCGCTATACCTCGCCGAGACGGCCGAGGAGATGGGCCATGACCCGGCTGACCTTCCCATCTCGACTATCATCTTCGGGGCGGAACCGTGTACCGACCCAATGCGGGAGGAAATCGAGGAGAAGCTCGGCGTCAACGGCGTCGACATCTACGGGCTCTCGGAGATTATCGGCCCCGGCGTCTCTTGTGAGTGCCACGAGGCACAGGACGGTCTGCACATCTGGGAGGACCACTTCTACCCAGAGATCATTGACCCCCAAACCGGCGACCCCGTCGACGAGGGCGACGAGGGCGAACTGGTCCTGACGACCCTTACCAGAGAGGCGCTGCCGGTCCTGCGGTACCGCACGGGCGACCTGACGACGCTATACTATGACGAGTGTGAGTGCGGCCGCACGATGGTTCGGATGGACAACGTCACCGGCCGCACCGATGACCTGCTCATCGTCCGTGGGGTGAACCTCTACCCCAGCGAAATCGAACATACCATCCTCGACATCGACGGCGTCGCTCCGCACTACCGCATCGACCTCTATGAGGAGGATAACCTCGATGTAATGGAACTCACCGTCGAAACCGAACAGAGCCTCACGAAGAGCAAGCAGTCACTCGAGGGGGAAGTCCTCGAACGACTAGAGAACGTCCTGCAGTTCACGCC
Source organism: Halobacteriales archaeon QS_4_69_225 (assembly GCA_003020965.1). Classification (GTDB taxonomy): domain Archaea; phylum Halobacteriota; class Halobacteria; order Halobacteriales; family Haloarculaceae; genus Natronomonas. The sequence continues at coordinate 111,238 of PXRL01000008.1, read as the reverse complement.
TGACGACCTTCAGTTAGTAAATCACGGCGAGATCGGCCGAACCGAGGTCGGCAAGGTCCAGCGCGTCCACGACCACCGCGATTAATCCATCCGGTAGACTCGGCCGCGGAACGTCGCGATGCGGTCGTCCGCACCGTCCGTGACTTCTACCTTGTACTCTGCCGTATTCCCGGCAAGGTGCGTCTCCTTGGCCTCCGCGGTAATCGTCTCGCCAACATCGATGGCCTCCAGATAGGACATGTTCGTCTCCAACGCCACAGCCGTCGTGCCGTGGGAATTCGAGGCCGCGGCGAAGGCGGCGTCGGCCAGCGAGTAGATGGCACCGCCGTGTGGGGTGCCGTGGAAGTTCAGCAGGTCCTCCATAATGGTCAGTTCCGTCCGGGCGTAGCCCACGTCCAGTTCGATAACGTCGATACCAAGTGTGTCACAGAACGCGTCGGAGTCGACGCGTTCGCGAACCTCGTCGGCAACGTCTGACATACGATGACATATTCGCCCACGGATGATTAAATAGACATTGATCCTACCGGGGTGCTTGCCGGTGGGCGATTAGTCGTACTTCAATTCGCAGCCCCGAACGCACGAGCGTAAATCTATAAATGGGCCCTGACAGATAACCGAACATGGCGTACAGCTACGAGCCACACCATTTCGAAGACTTCGAAGAAGGACAGGAGTTCATCAGCGTCGGCCGGACGGTAACCGAGTCGGACTTCGTCATGCATTCGGCACTGTCCGGTGACTGGACGGAACTCCACACCAACAAGGAGTACGCACAGGAGCAGGACTTCGGCGAGCGCATCGCCCACGGCCCAATGACGTTCGTCCAGGCGACCGGCTTCGTCTATCGAACGGGCGTCGTCGAGCGCACGGCTTACGCGTTCCTCGGGATGAATTACATGGACCTGCCGAACCCAGTCAATATCGGCGACACGCTCCAGTTGGAGATGGTCGTCTCCAACAAGAAAGAAGTCGGTCGCGATGACGTCGGCATGGTCGTCCTCGACACGGAGATGGAGAACCAGGAGGGCACCACCGTCTTCGAAGGCGACATGAAATTTCTGATCAAAAAGAAGGACTGAATCGCTCGACGACACCGAAAGCAACGTTTCCCGACAGCCAGCGGCAGCACTGTGAACCGGGCGACGCGGGGTCGAGAGAGTTTAGTCTGCTTCTGCCAGTAGCTGTTCGAATATGGTTTGCTGGGTATGCTTGATGTGGCCAATGAACAACGACTTGCCGATATTGACTTTTTCGGTCACGTCCGCGCCGTTGCCCCCCCATCGGGACGTCGAAGTAACCTGTCCTCGACGGCGGCGAGTACCACTATATCGGAAATGAACGCGCGCGGCCGTTCACTCGAATTTTTTGAACTGCTGGAGACACTCGTTACAGTAGTGAATCGACTGACACCGCGAGGGGCCACATGGATGTTCCCGTTCGGTGTCGGTCGACTCACAGTACGGGCACTTTGCACCCGTTATCTCGCCGCTGGTCGTTACGCTCGGGTCAGGTTCGCTCATTGTTCGAAGCTCAGTCCGAACTCGCGCAGCGACTCTTTGCCCTGTTCGGTGACCAGATCCACCGACCAGTCCGGCGACCATACGAGGTGGACTTCGGCCTCGTTGATGCCGTCGACGCTCTCGGCGGCTTCTTCGACTTCGTCGAGGATGATCTCGCGTGCGGGACAACCGCTGTACGTGAGCGTCATCTCGATGTCGGCCGTGCCGTCATCGACGTCCAGCCCATAGACGAGCCCGAGGTCCACCACGCTGACCGGCATCTCCGGATCCTCAACCTCGTAGAGGGCAGCCCAAACCTCACGTTCGAGGCCGGTCGCGCCCTCGCCGGTGGCGGGGACCTCGCCTTCGACGCATTTCTTGGTCTGGTAGTCCGTATACGAACACGGACTCGCGTCCTGGTCGGCCCGGGGCCGGTCGTAGTCGCTACTCATCGTTCTCATCCATGATGACGGTCGCCTCATCGCGACCGAGATTGCGGTAGGCGGAGGTCATTTCCTCGAAGAGGTCCGCCCAGTGCTCGGTGTGCTCGTTGTCGCGGCCGGTCGGCTGGGCGACGTCTGCGTCCGTCGGGACGTCCAGGCCGAGGCCGGACAGGAAGCCGTCGACGCGGTCCTCCCACTCGGCGCGCATCTCCTCGAGTGTCATCTTCCGGATGCCGAATTCCTCGATGTCCTCCTCGACGTCCCCGACGGGTTCGAAGATGGTCAACGCGTGGGAGTAGTGTCGTTCCAGCGCCTCCTGGACGCGTTCGGTCGCGCCCTTGTCGAGAACCATCCGTTCGAGCCAGCTCCGGGCGTGTTCGATGTGATAATCCTCTTCGCCTTGGATACGGCTCGTACGGTTCCGGATGACCTCGTAGGAGGACTCCTCTAGTGCCGACAGACGGATGTACTCCGCCACGTCGTAGAGGTACGCGCGGACGATGGCGTCGGCCCAGTCGCCCTGTTCGAAGGGCAACTCGACGAGCGTGCTGTGCTGGAAGTCGTCGGGGTCGCTCTCGAACAGCAGCGACTCCTCGGTGTACCCGAACTGCTGGATGGCCTCGTACCAGAGGCGAGCGTGGCCGAGTTCGTCCTGCGAGTTGTTCGCGACAGCGAGGTCCGACTCCAGCGTCGGCGCGCGGACTTGCCAGAAGGTGTAGCGCTCGGCCTGGACGTATTCGTCATCGGCCAGCCGGAACAGCTGGGCCTCCACGGCCCGCTGTTCGCGCTCGCTGAGTTCGTCCGGGGAGCCGAGGTCGGGGGTTGCCGTCGCCATTAGATATCACCTCGCTTGCGTGCAACCTCGACCTGTTCGTCCTCGGAGGCCTCAACCTCCTCTGCGGCAGGGTCGACATTGTACGTCTGGGCGAACCGGTAGGACTTGTCCGTGGTCCCGCCGAAGGTCACCTCGTCGCTGGTAATCTCGCCGGTAAGACGGTCCCGGACAACCCACAGGCTGTTGGGGTCGGTGGCGGCGTACTGATCCAGCACCTTGGCCTTCGCGTCGGCGGGGTCCGTCGCGGACACCTCACCACAGTGGCTGTGGTAGCCGCCAGCGCGGTCCTGCCGGAAGACGGTCCAGGTGACTTCGGGGCCGTCACCGCTGGACTCGCTGAGGTCTTCGCCGGGGGAGACCTCTGCAATCTCGTCCTGCGGGGCGACCAACAGCGCCTCGGTCGGCTTACGGCGGCCGTGCTGGATGACCGCGAACTGCTTGGCCATCTCCTTGTCGGGTGCGTGGACGTCTCGACAGTAGACGAAGTCGGCGTCCGCGCTTCCCTTCCGGAAGACTTCCCAGATCATGGCTATCAGTCCGCCGCCTGCGGCGTGGGTGAACTGCCGGTCGTTTCCTGGTTGTCCATCATCTCGCGGACCCATTCGACGGCTTCCTGCGCCTCGGCGCGGCTATTGATCTGTTCGATGGAGCCGGAGTATTCGTTCTTCGAGACGGTGAAGAACTCGTCCCAGTCTAAGTCGTCCTCAACGACTTCGTAGGTGCCATCGCCGTTGTCACGGATGCGCGGGTACTCCGGGATCTCTAAACCGTAGTCCTTTGCCTTCTGCATGTAACGGTTGAGGAAGGCATTCCGAAGCTCGTCGTTGGTGCAGGTCTTGAGGCCGACTTCGGCGGCGAAGTCATGGTGGGTGGATTGGTCGTCCGTCGGGCCGAAGAACTGCAGGATGCGGGGCCACCATTCCACGAAGGCCTCCTGAACCATCTGTTGTTCCTTTTTGGAGCCGTTCATCAGTTCGCGGAGGATAGACTCGCCGTGCTTGACATGCATACCCTCCTCGAAACAGATCTTGTCCATCGCGTGGGCGTATGGCTCCCAGCTGGACTTCTTCAGCGTCGCCTGCCGGCGCATCGCGGCACCATCAACGAAGAACGCGATCATTGGCGTCTCGACGTAGCTCTCCATCGGGTAGTGGAAGCAGTTGAGGAATTTCCCCTTGCCCTCGGCGAGGTCGTCGAGCATCTCATCGCGGGTCTTGACGCCAAGTGCCTCGGCGGCGCGGTAGAGCATCTGCCCGTGCCCAATCTCGTCTTGGGTCTTTGCGCTGAAGGCCATTTTCCGCTCGAGGCTCGGTGCCTTGCGGATGAACGGGCGCTCGAGGTACGCGCCCATGATCTCGCTGTTCGCGTGGAACTCCAGCATCCGCGTCGCAGCTTTACGATACTCCTCGGGGAGGTCGTCCTTGGGACTGAACTCCTGCGGACCGGCGCGTTCTTTGACTTCGTCGATGTCCATGTTCATTAATCCATTATGTGTGGCCACACTTACTAATTGCCCAGCACATAGACGGACTTTATATACTCGTGCTTGCAATATCGAGGTAATGATAGAAGAATGCCTGATGACGGAGTTCAGGATTCAGGGCGACGACTGCCCGCTGGCGGACGCGAGCGAAGCCACGGGCGCTGTCATTGATGTTGCACCGCCCCTGATGCGTGACGACGGCAATGTCCTTTTGCGATTCAGTTCGGCCCCCAGTGAGGAGCTCACCGAGCATCTTGACGCGGACGACCGTATCCGTTATTTCTACTCCTCGCGGGACAACGACCGCGTCAACTATCGCTGTCTCTCCCTTCACCCCTGCGTGGTCCACGAACTCATCAGCGCGGGGTTTATGATCGAGTCGATGAGCTACCAAGGCGGCAACGCCATTCTCACCGGCGCCGTGGTCGGGCACGATGTTATGCAAAGCGTGATGCAGACGGCCGGGGAAACGGTCGGTGTCAAACTCGAACGAGTCTACGCGCTGAGTGCCGAAAAGGAGGAGTCCATCGCCAAGCAGTGGGACTTGACGCCCGCACAGGAGGAGAGTCTTCGGACTGCCGTCGAGATGGGGTACTTTACAGTGCCCCGGGAGGTGATCGCCGACGACGTCGCAACGGAGATGGGCATCAGCAAGTCAGCGTTCATCGGACGCCTCCACAGGGCCCAGCACGCGTTGCTGACCCAGTTATTCGCTGACACCCGCAGTCGAGGCCGAACTGGCCAGAAGAGGAGTGACGACGCAGAGGACGAAGCGACGGACTAGAATGCGGTCACGGAGAACTAAAACAAGTAGTCCCACATGCGAGTAGATACGTACGTGTTGAAGACGGCACAGTCAGACGAATCACGTCTGGCCGGTCGGATATCCAGAACGCGATGACGTCCGACACCGCCCGAGAACTCGTCGACGCGCTCGGGGACCTGAACCCCAAGGAACACGACGCCGCCGTCATCATTGATGAGGGTGACGCGTTCAGCGCCGGCGGCGACATCAAGGCGATGATCTACGCGATGAGACGACACCGGGGACTTACGGAAGACCGAAGGAACTCGTGTTCACCGGCGACCTCATCGACGGTGAGCGGGCGGCAGCGATGGACCTTGTCAAGGAAGCGGGTCCGGGCGACGAGTTGGACGACAGGGTTGAACTCATCGTGGAGAGGCTCCAGAATCGCCCGACGGCGAACATCGGCCTCGCGAAGGAGGCGATTCACGACAACCTCGGGCCAACTCTGGTGGGACGGTCTAGCATGCGAGGCCCGCCTCCAGTCTGTGTCCTACGACACGCCCGCACACGAGAGGGCATCGACGCATTCCTGAATGGGCGACAACTGGACTTCGAGTAAGTCACCTTGTGGGGTGGGCCCGACTACAGGTCGAAGAAATTCTCGGCATTCTCAAAGAGAATCTTCCGTTGCATCTCCTCGTCGAAATCGGTGTCCCTTGCGAACGACTCCAGCCACGTCTCGGGCTCTATCATCGGATAGTCGGTCCCGAACATCATCTTGTCCTTTAGGAGCGTCCCAGCGTACTTGAGGACTTGCTCATCGATGTACTTCGGAATCCATCCCGAGAGGTCCATGTAGACATTGCCCTTCTGCTGGCAGATGGCAAGTTGTTCCTTCTCCCACGGATACGCGGGATGAGCAATGAGAATCTGGAGGTCCGGGTGTTCAGCGGCGACGTCATCGATGAGCATCGGGTTGCCGTATTTGACCTTGAGGCCGCGACCGCCCGCGCTGCAGGCCCCCAGTGTGGAGTTACCGCCGTGGAAGACGATGGGCACGCCGAGATCCTCTATGGTGCTCCAGAGGTGGTCGTGCCGGTCGTCAGAGGGATTGAATCCCTGGGCTATTTGCTGAAACTTGAACCCGGAGAGGCCGAGGTCCTCGACACACCGGATGGCTTCCTGCACGCAGTCGTCCTTCAGTGGGTCGACGCTCCCGAACCCAATGAAGAAGTCGGGGTGTTCGTCGCGGACCTCGGCGACGTAGTCGTTCGGGACTGGTGGGTTGCCCGTGTTCGTCTCGGCGTCCCACCCAAGGAGGACGGCCCGACCGACGCCGGCCTCGTGGTATTCCTCTATCATCTCCTCGTAGTCCCACGTCTCGAGGTCGGTCCCGAAGCGGTCGGCAGCGTCCTGCATCATCTGGCCGCCGGCGTCGTGGAGAAACTCAGCGGTCGGCTGGTGGGCGTGCGTGTCAAACAGCCGGTTCTTGTCAGTACCCGGCAGGTCAACCTCCATGAGGATAGCGTGGACGCTGCGGCACTAAAACCTACTCGTCGAGATGGGCCGGAGCCAGTCGCTCAGCCAGAGCTCACCGGGCCGTTGAGCCGTCTCGCTGTGTGTCGGGGTATGGATTAGTGTCACACATGAACATGACTACGGAGCAATTATGCGTCTGCGACTCGGACACGCCGCAAAGATGCTGTTCAATTCGACATCAGTCTGCGGTCTGACACTCGATAACCGCGTCGGTGTCGCGCCAATGACACGTGTGAGCGCGACAGCCGACGGCCGAGCGACCGACGAAATGACACAGTACTACGCGAAGTTCGCCGAGGGAGGCTTCTCGTTCGTCATAACCGAAGGGACATATACGGATGACGTCTACAGCAAGGGCTATCTCAATCAGCCTGGCTTGGTCATGGACGACCACGTCGACGCGTGGCAGCAAGTGGTCGAGGCAGTCCACGATAGCGGTGGCGCTGTGTTCGCACAGTTGATGCACTGTGGGGCCCAGAACCAGGGGATACCGAGTGACCACGATCAAGAAACCATTGCACCCTCCGCAGTCCGGCCCGATGGTGAGAAAAAAGAGGAGTACGGTGGTGACGGTCGATATTCAACGCCGAAGCGAGCGAGTAAGGGGGACCTGGAAACGGCAAAGGAAGGGTTCGTTGCGGCGGCCAAGAACGCCGACGAGGCCGGCTTTGACGGCGTGGAACTGCACGGCGCAAACGGTTACCTGCTCAACGAATTTCTTTCGACGACGCTGAATCGCCGCAGTGACAAGTACGGTGGCGACCCAGAAGAACGGGTCCGGTACCCCGCAGAGGTGCTCTCAGCCGTCGTGGACGCGGTCCCGGAGGAGTTCGTCGTCGGTATTCGCATCTCACAGAGTATGGTGACTGATTTCGGCTATGAGTGGCCGGAAGGTGAAGACGCGGCCGCCGTCTTTTTCAAGACACTCTCGGCTGCCGGCGCGGATTACATCCACACGACTGAACGAAGGGCAACCACGCCAACCTTCGGTGACGAGGGACCATCCTTGGCGGAGGCCGCCGTCATGTACAGCGCTAAGGACACGGCTATTATCGCAAATGGTGGCGTGAGGACGGCAGAGATGGCACAGGACGCACTCGAAGCCGGCGCGGACTTGGTCGCCCTCGCTCGCTCGGCACTCGCCAATCCCGACTGGCCCCGTCGCGTCAAGTCCGAACGGGAACTCGCTGAATTCGACCGAACAAATCTCCTAAAACCCGAAGCGAGCATCTCCGAGGACGAACTTTCTATCGGCGCGTCACCGACCGATTACTCAACCTGACAGTTCGCTGGTACTTGAGGGCTCCAGCGAATACTTCAATGTGATAGACAATTAGTGGTTTCAGTCACATTGTTTACATCAAGAACCCAAATAGATCCATGAGGCGCTTTCGACTGGTTCTTGCTCATGTGAAAAGCTAAATTGTAATGTCGCTCAATCTCCAGATGATTTTCATCTCTTAGGACCGTACCTGCCGTCATTGTGGGGTGCTCTGGAGTAGCGTACCTGAGCAGGCAGGATCCTATTCAAGAATAGTATAGATAGCACAAATAGCCCATATAGCTCGGTACAGACTGACGGGAACTCTCGCGGTGTGTCGGTTTGTATGCTGAAGGGGGGCATTGGTAAATTAACGATCGCAGTCAACCTCGCTCGACAGCTGGCCGCTCAGGATCACGATGTTCTTCTTATTGATCTTGATCCGAACGGTCACGCATCCGTCGGATTAGGCTATGACGACGAATACCACAACACCGAGGAAACCATTGGTGATATTTCCTTCGACGATGCTGACCCGACCTCTGTCGTCTATAATACCGGCTATGAGTTCGACATTCTCCCCTCCAGCGAGGATCTCGAGCAGGTTGAGCGGGAGATCGTGGTTGACGCCCTCGTGGCGTCGCCGGCGCGTCACGCCGGCTGCCAGCGGGACCTCCGGCCCCGCCCGGTTTACCCGGTTCCGCGTGGAACTTGGCCACCTCGAGGGCCCGCTCCAGTTCTGTACGCGGTGCAGCCCTGGCGGGCCAGCGAGTACTGGACGCGCAATCTCGATCAGCATTTCATCCGAGAGGGCCGTGAATAGTGGACTCCGTGGAATCCCACATACGTTTTTATATGACCCGAGAACCCGGTTTCTGACGACGAAAACTGCTGAGTCGATCGCTCTCGATATCTCCCTCGATCTCGACGCCCTCCAGGCTGTGCTCCGAGAGCATCCGGTCCGCCTCGCGATTCTCTTCGGCTCTCACGCTACTGAAACGGCTCACGCAACGAGCGATATCGATCTCGCAGTCGAATTTGACGAACACCGGCCACCCGATCCAAGTTACAACGACGTGTTCCTGGGGGTGAGTGCCGACCTCAGTGACGCGCTCGAAACGGATGACGTGGATATCGTGGATCTCCACACGGTCTCGCCATCACTCGCGGCAGCGATCTTCGAGCAGGGAGCCCTCCTCGTCGGTGAGGCGGGGCACGCCGCTGAGGTTCGCCGCCGGCTCACGGCCCGCGGGTCCGACCAGCAGTCCCCCCGCGACCGACTCAATGCGGCGCTGGCCAGAATCGACGATCATCTCAGTGACGATGGTGCTGGGGTGCCCGCCACGGGCGATATCGAGGACGACGGATGCTGATACCCCGCCTTGGGGTGGTCGTCGTCACGCTGGTGCTCATCGCGGCACAGACACAGATGCCGCAGTTCCAAGACGTCGGTGCGGTCGCCGACCGGGAGTAGCAGTTCTTCCGGCTCAAACTCCGCTATCCGCTTCCAATCCAGCGCGGCAAGGAGCAGAAATATCATGAACTCGTCCGGTGTCGCCGTCGCCAACGAACAGCAAGGGTACTCTTAACACCTGTACCGTCTAACAGTAAATAAACACACACATGTACCGCGTCCTGCTTCCGATCAAAGACAGGGAGTCGAGAGCGCGCGCGCAGGCCGAAGCGGTTCTCGAACTTCCGGCGGCGGCCGGTGAGATCGTCGTCGACATCGTCCACGTTCACGACGACGTGTCGACGGCCGACACCGAGTGGGCCGCCGGTGACGCTGTCAGCGAGACCTACGCCGAGGAAATGTCCGAGCAGGCCGACGAGACCGGTCGTCTCCCTCCGTCGGTCGACGCTGTCGTCGAGATTCTCGAATCGAGCGGCGTTGAGTTTGCAGTCCACGAACGGCCCGGCACCCCGGCCGAGGAAATCCTCGAACTCGCGGCCGAACGTGACAGCGACGGGATCGTTCTCGGTGTCGGCGGACACTCGCCGGTCGGCAAAGTGCTGTTCGGTAGCGTCGCGCAGGCCGTGATTCTCAACAGCGATCGACCGGTGACGGTGGTGCCGGAGTCGTCGGAGCCGTAGTCGAGTCGAAGGCGGGCCGACGCGGTCCTTTCAGTCACCGTGGTACACCCGAACGGTCGACGGACGAGCGATGACGGCGACCTCCGAGCTCGGAGTACACTTCTCTTCCGGGTCGGCATTTCGATTACGAGAGGCGATTCGACGCCGAGTTCGAGTGTCCCGCGTGTGGAGAGGCGTTCGGCAGCGAAGCAGGCCGGGACGACTATCTACGGACACGTCCGGACTGGTTCGTTTCACCGGCGGTGCAGATTCGGGGGCTTCACGGCCGTATGAAGGGAGGAAGCCCGGACGGTTCACCCGCCGAGAGAGGTCAGAACGGCACGACCATCCCTGCCCACGAGGGGAGCTGTCCGAGGTCGATGCCCCAGATCAGGGGGAGCCACGTCAGCGCGGCCGGTTTTCGCCATCTGGGGCATCGTGATGTATCCGGAGCCGAAGACGACGGCGTTGGGGGGTGTAGCGACGGGAAGCATGAACGCGAACGACGCGGCGGTCGCTGCGGCGATCATGATCCCGTACGGGTGGAGTTCGAGTCCGACCGCGAGCGACGCCATGATCGGCATCAGCATCGCGGTGGTCGCGGTGTTCGAGGTGACCTCGGTCATGAAGATCGTCAACATAACGACGACGGTCATGACCACGATCATCGAGACGCCACCCAAGGCGCTGAGTTGCTCGCCCATCCACACGGCGAGTCCGGTCTCCTGAAAGCCGGTGGCGATCGACAAGCCGCCGCCGAACAGGAGGATGATACCCCACGGGATGCCGACGGCGGTGTCCCAGTCGAGCAGGAAGGTGAACGACCCGTCGGTCTCGCGGGCCGGGATCAGGAACAGCACCACAGCGCCGGTGATGGCGATTATGCTGTCGCTGATGCCGGGAACGACCGGCTGGAGGACAAACGACCGCGAGATCCAAGCGAGCGCCGTCGCAGTAAAGACCGCGAGAACGAGTTTCTCCTCGCGGGTCATCGGACCGAGGGCGTCGAGTTCGTCGTCGATAACGTCCAGCCCGCCGGGCAGGGTGTCCATCTGCGGCGGAATCAGGAACTTCGTGACGTACGTCCAGGTGATCGCGACTCCGAGCGCGGCGATCGGAACGCCGTACAGCATCCACTGGGCGAACGATATCGACCGATCGAACGTCTCGTTGATGGCACCGACCAACACGAGGTTCGGTGGGGTGCCGATGATCGTTCCGACGCCGCCGACCGTGCACGAGGTTGCGCGTCTGGAGGATCACCGCCAGCCCGATCGGCGTCATCATCATCGCCGTCGCGGTGTTCGACACCCACATCGAGAGGAACGCCGTCGCGATCATGAACCCGAGAATGATACGGTCCGGGCCGGTCCCGATTACGCGTATCGTCCGGAGCGCGATGCGCCGGTGGAGGTCCCAGCGTTGCATCGCCATCGCGATGAAGAACCCACCCATGAACAGGAAGATCAGGTCGTTGGCGTACGGTGCGGTGGTTGCGTCGACGTCGAGCGCCCCGGTCAACGGGAACAGCACGATCGGGAGCAGCGAAGTTGCCGGGATGGGGATGGCCTCCGAGATCCACCACACTGCCACCCAAACAGTAGTCGCGCCGACCGCCTGTCCGCCCGACGACAAGCCTTCGGGCGTGGGCAGGAGCACGATGGCCGCGAACAGCACCGGCCCGAGCACGAGACCGATCTTCTGGCGGCGGTCGTACGTGCTGCCGACATCGAACGCCGAGCCGTCTCCGTCGTCGTCGCCGCTGTCATCACCTGCCGGCTCTCCGGTCTCCTCGCGTCCTCCGTCGGTTGCGAGGCGATCGGCCAACTCCCGTTCTTCGGGTGACAGCATCGAACGGTCGAGAAGCGCAGTCGGGCGCATCTTAAGCGCGTCCCGCGTCCGACGATCGAGTTGCCAGCAATACTCCCAGAGTTTCCGTAAGCGGGATTCTGGACTCACACCCCTAAATCCATCAGTGCCGATATTAATTCTACGATACGTGTTATGTATGGACACGATCAGCGGTAGTGCTCACCGAGATGCCAGAGCCCCTTCCTCGTGCGAGCGCCAACGGCGGCACGGTGGACGCCGACCGAGCGGGCCGGGCGCTCGGTTCGCGGTTCGCCATCCCGTGTGTATCGGTATCGCTGAGGAGAATTCTACTACGATCACCCCACTCCAGCCGGTCGCGGTACTCCGCTTCGAGCAGGCGACACCCTATCTCGTGGCCGTCGTCGATTTCGTAAGTGCTCGGAGCCTCCCATTCACACACGTCGCCGATCTTGTATGGTGTCACCGCACCTTCCGTCGGAGGTACGCCGAGACGACTTCGCTCACGATCACGATCCCGAGAATCGCGAGCAGAATGGTGAGTACCTGTTGCCACGCGAAGAAGTTGATCGAGGTATTGAGCTCGACGCCGATCCCGCCGGCCCCGACGAACCCGATGATCGTCGACGCGCGCACGTTGATGTCCCACCGGTAGGTGGCCACGCCGATGAACGCGGGTTTGATCTGTGGGACGATCCCGTAGATCGCGGCTTTGATCGAGTTCGCGCCCGTGGCGGTGATCGCTTCCACCTGGCCGGGGTCGATCTCCTCGATGGCCTCCGCGATCAGCTTCGAGCAGAACCCGATCGAACGGACCGCGATCGCGAGCGTCCCCGCCAGCGCGCCGGAGCCCAAGACGATGACGAACACTAAGGCCCAAATGATGACGTTTACCGACCGCGACGCCGAAATGATGAACTTCCCTAGCAGGAGCGTATACCGGTTCGGGGTGGTGTTCTCCGCGCCGAGCAACGATACTGGGATCGACGACAGGATCGCAAGTGCGGTTCCCAGGATCGCGATGTGGACCGTCTCGATCATCGGGCCGATGATCTCACCGGTGTACCCGACGTCCGGCGGGTACATCCGGTTGATAAGGTCCATAAATTCCACGGGTGCGGTCCCGAGGTAACTGTAATTGATCTGGAGTAGCCGCCAGGAGATCGCGGCGGCGACGATCCCGATCAGGATCAGGACGTACCGTCCGATCCGTTGCCGTCGGGTCCGTCGCTCCCAAGTCTTGTAGTCGGTCACTGGATCCGTCCCCTAACGTAGGTGCTGATGAGTTCACCTATCATGACGATGGCGATGATCGCGAGGATGATCGTGAGGAAGAAATCGTAATCGTACTGATCGAAGGAGTTGAGCAGCGTCGCACCGATCCCGCCGGCGCCCACGATCCCCACGATGGTACTGTGGCGGATGTTGATGTCCCACCGGTAGATGGTCAGCCCGATGATCCGCGGCATCACCTGCGGAACGACCCCGAAGAGGAGGGTCTGGATGCGGCTCGCCCCAGTGGCCTCGACTGCCTCCATCTGCCCGGTGTCGATGTCCTCGATCTCCTCGGCCAGAAGTTTCGCGAAGAAGCCGACGGTCTTATATGACAGCGCTATCACGCCGGCAAGCGCGCCGATCCCCACAGCCTTGACTGCGATGATCGCGATGATCAACTCGTGGAGCGCCCGGGAGCCGGTGATGATTCCCCGCCCCGTCCAATAGACCGGCTTCGGCGCGATGTTCTCGGCGGCCATAAACGCCACAGGGAGTGAGAGGATGACGCCGATGATCGTCGCGATCACCGACATCGCCACACTCTCGGTTAGTCCCTCGATCAGGAGGTCGTTTTTGAACTCGGTCGAGACCTCCGGTGGGACCATTCCCTGGACGAGCCCGACAGCTGCGTCCCATCCGTTCACGATCCGCTCGGGGGAGATACGCATATTCCACGCGCTCCACAGCAGGAACACCGTGATGGCAACGTAAACCGCCCATTTCACGTAGTGGTTGTAGAACGCGGTGGGGCGGGACCACTCCCGGCGGGGTTGTTCGGCTGTCATATCAAGTGCTTCTGAGATCGCTCCTTTCGGTGATCGTTTCGCCGGCGGCGTCAGCCTCGGCGGCAACCTTCCCGGTCGGGCCGGCCCCCTCTGGGATCTCCTCGCCCCGGTAGATCTGGCCTTTCGCGGTCTCGTCGAGGTCGGCGGGGTCGCCCTCGAAGACCTTCTGGCCGTCGCGGAGCCCGACAATCCGGTCGGCGTATTTCACCGCGAGGTCGACCTCGTGGATGTTGATCAACACCGGGATGTCGTCCTCGGCGGCGATGTCGCTGAGCAGATCCATAACCGCCCGCGAGGTCTCGGGGTCGAGGCTGCTCGTCGGCTCGTCGACCAGTAGAATCTTCGGGCGCTGGAGAACGGCACGGGCGATCCCGACGCGCTGGCGCTGGCCGCCGGAGAGCTCGTCGGCCCGGTTGTTCTCGTGGTCGTCAAGCCCGACGCGCTCCAGGACTTCGTAGGCGCGTGCGATGTCGTCGCCGATGAATTTCCGCCGGAAGGCCTCCCAGGTGCTGACGTACCCGAGCCGCCCTGACAGAACGTTCTCCATGACGGTCAGCCGCTCGATGAGATTGTACTCCTGGAATATCATGCCCATATCTCGCCGGGCCTTCCGGAGTTCCTTCCCGGAGAGCCCGGTGATCTCCACCCCGTCAAGTTCGACGCTGCCGCTGGTGGGCTCAGTGAGCCGGTTCACACACCGGATGAAGGTACTCTTTCCGGCGCCGCTGGGGCCGATCATCGCGACGGTTTCGTTGCCGGTCACGTCGAGAGAAACGCCCTTCAGCGCCTCGTCACCCGATGAATACGTCTTCTGCAGGTCCGTTACTGAGAGCATAGTGTGTCTGTGACAGCCGTATATTAAAATAACGGGGCCCGCAATCGCTATTCGGAGAGGTTACCGGTCTCGTACTCGACTTCCAGCGACTCCTGGATCTGGAGGATGATATCATAGACCGTCGCGTAGTCGATTTCGACCCACGTACCGCGGCCCTCGAACTCCTCGGCGATCGAGGTGTCCTGGTAGTCGAAGTCGAGGAACGCCTTCCGGACGCCCTCTTGGATGTCCGGATGGAGCGTGTTAACGTACGAGAACGACGTCGTCGGGAACGGCTCGGAAGCATACACCGCTTTGAGTTGCGTCGGATCGAGCTGGCCGTCCCTGGCAACCCGGGCGAAACACGTCGAACACAGCGGAGCGGCCTCGTAATCGCCGTTGGCGACGCCGAGCGAGCTCTGCTGGTGACCACCGGAGTAACTCACCTCGTAGTCCTCCTCGGGGACGACACCCTCGTTGGCGAACAGCGCGCGCGGCGCGAGGTTCCCGGAGTTCGATGAGGGGTCGGCGTGGGCGACGTTCTCCATCGGATCGCCGGCGAGGTCCTCGAGCGAGCCGATGTCGGGGTTGTCGACCTGCGTGACCAGCCAGAGCCGGTAGCCGAACGACCCGCCCCCACCGTCGATTTGGATCGAGAAGGGCACCGCGTTGGCGATGTTCACCGCGTACGGGACCGCACCGGTCGAGAACCCGGCCAGGTGCAGCCGCTCGGAGCGCATCGCCTCAACCTGGGCGGCGTACGAGTTCAAGCTGGCGTAGTTGACCTCCTTGCCGGTCTCCTCCGCGATGTTGTCCAGAAGCGGCTGGAGCGTGTCCTCGTAGACCGTCGGGTCCTCGGTCGGCGTCAGCGAGAACTCCAGCGTGTCGGGGTCGAGCCACTCGCTTTCGTCGTCAGGGGTCTCGGCGACCGGTTGGCCATACCGCGGTTCGTCGCGTTGGTTCTCCTGCAGCCGTTCGAGGTCGGCTACCGTTCCGGTTTCGAAGCCGGCTTCGAGCAGCGTGCTCGTGAGTTGGGGGAACTCGGGGTCAGCTGGGTCGAACTCGGCGTACGTCGAGGGATCCGTGTGGGCTGGCATATCCTCGCCGCTATCGCCCCCGGAGTCACTGCCGTCATCACCACCACTACACCCGGCGATGCTCGCAAGTGTGGCCGCACCGAGACCGCTAACAAACTCTCTTCGGTCGACTTTCCGCATATCACAATCTTTGATGATTCACACTTAATTTGTTCTATCGTTCCAGGTTATATCGTATACACCCCCAGTTCGGCCACGCGCCCCCGGTCCCGGCGTCCGCGATTGCAACTACAACGAGCTGTTGACATAGAACAACTGAATGTGGTGACGCTCGTAGTAGTTCTCTGTACGAGCCGTAATCCAGTCCTCGAAACTAATATCGCTCTTTTTCCGCGTTCTCGGTTGGCATAGAGAATAAAATCCGTAGCGGCATCGCGACGGCTCACGCACTGCTGGGCTTTCTCGATCGGGGTAGTCTTCAACCGGCGTCTCAAGGGAGTTTACAAAGTTCAATTCAGTCGTGTAAACGTAAACTAAATTACTCTCATCTAGACGTCCCCCGTATCTTCGGGTTGCCTATTGCTTCTCACAGAGGGTGTCATCGACGCTCGACCGGCCAGTTCCTAACGGGTTTCCCACAAGCTCTATCGAGCATGCCCGCGATGATCCGGTATGGCGAGCGAGATTCCGACGACACACGTCGGTAGCCTCCCACGCTCAGATCGGCTTCGTGACCTTCTCGCTGACCCGGAGGCCCGCGGCTGTGAGGCGTTCGAAGCGGCCGTTCAGGCGGCCGTCCGGCGGATCGTTCGCAAGCAGGCCGAGGCGGGAGTTGACATCGCGAATGCCGGCGAGCAGAGCCGTATCTCGTACTCGGTAGACACGACGAACCGGCTGACAGGATTCGGTGAGGCCAACGTGACCAGAGAATGGCCGGAGGATCTCGACGATTTTCCGGAGTACGGTAAGGCACTGCTCGGCGCGACCGAGAACATCGATGGTCCGGTTGCAACGGGCGCTATCGATTACGTCGGCGAGTCCGCTCTGCAACGCGAACTCCAGCGGTTTCCCGACGCGGTCGACGCCGAAGATGTCGATTTCGCTGGCCGGTTTCACACGGCGCCCTCACCGGGCGCGGTGATGCGGTTCGCGGACTCGAACTACCATGCTTCCAACGAGGAGTACCTGTTCGACCTCGCGGACGCACTCCACACCGAGTACGCATTAATACTCGACACTGGGGCGACCCTCCAGATCGACGCCCCCGATGTGCTTGCCGGCTACACCCTCACGTACAAAGACGCCACCATCGGGGAGTTCCGCGAGGCGGTTCAGACGCATATCGAAGTCATAAACCGCGCAGTCGAAGGGCTGCCGGCCGATCAGATTCGGCTTCACGCCTGCTGGGGAAACTATCCTGGGCCGCACCATCTGGACGTCGAGTTATCGGACGTGATCGACGAAATCTACCAGGCCGACGTCAGCGCGCTCGTAGTCGAAGGAGCGAACCCGCGGCATCAGAATACGTATGAAACGTTCGAAAAATACCCGCTACCGGCCGACTGGCAGCTCGTTCCGGGAGTGATCGATGTAAAGACGAATATTATCGAACATCCGGAGGTTGTCGCGAACCGTCTCGAACGGTTCTCGAACGCCGTCGGCGACCCGTCACGACTGGTTGCCGGCGCCGACTGCGGTTTTGAAACGGTTGTTGAAGGGGCGAACGTCGTCCATCCGACGCTTGTCTGGAAGAAACTCGAAGCGCTTGTCGACGGGGCGGCACTCGCCTCTGAACGGCTCTTCTGACCGAGACGGGCAGCTCGATCCGGCCCCAGGTTCGTACAGGCATTGACGAACTGCCGCTGGGTCACCGGGTCGTCGATGGCCGCCAGCGTGTCGGTGGCGTCGCTGTCGACCGCCCTGAGGTCAGCGTACGTCCGTCGGCCGTCGCCGCCGGTCCGCGCGAGGAACCGCCCGAGGTCCTGCTGCTTGCTTGCCGATAGTGCGTCGACATCCCCATCGATTTGCCGTTGGATCTGCCACATCCGAAATGCCCGGCCGGCACCTGACTCACCACTGGCTTGATGGCTCGATTACTCCGCCAGAAGCGATTATCCCGGAGAACTCAGTGAGGATACGTCGCGAGAAACGGCCTGCTGTCACAGCCACCGATTTCGGATACGCTGGTTAAGGCCGTGTTTGCCTTCCAGTCGCTGCGGTTCGGCCAATACCCGGTCGTCTCCGTCAGTACCTCCTCGGAGACATCCTGCGAGTGAGCCAGCCGGGGCAGAGCCTGGCTTCGGCAGGTCAGTGGTACCGTTCGGGGGTAGCGAGCGGAATCCCGAGGTGGTCAGCCACCTCAACACAGGTATCGACGCCGCGGGAACACTGCTTCGGCGGCTCGCGCACGGCGAGGAAGACACCGCCGGAGTCCAGTTTGTCGACGTACCAGGCGGGTGCGGTGAGCACGCAATCCCACCCGAGGGCGTCAACCGTTTCCGGCCGGAAATAGTTGTACTCGTACAGCGGAGGCGTGGTCGTCTCCGAGAGTTCCTTGATCGATTCGTCTTCCCCGATTGCGAGGCCGCCACGGCGGCCGAACGCCCACCGGGGCTCAAGGACTTCGGCCGCGAGGGCGTGAATATCGATGAACTCGCGGCGGAGTCGTTCGATTTCTGCCGAACCCTCTCCATCGTCGGCCCGCTTCAGTCGGTAAATCCAGGTCAAAGATCTTAGATGTGGCACCCATGGGTCTAATAGAAGACCTCGCCCTTCTTTACTGGATGCTATCGAAATATCCAGTTCAACAGGAGGTCTGATATTTCCCGAGTTATCTTTATGTATGAACTCGGCGGCCTCCGCCGAATCAGCTTTGGTTTGGTCGATAGATATTTTTATTTGTCTGTCATTTTTAATATATTCGAGTAATCGTTCGAACAGCAACTGGTAGTCGTTCACAGTTGGCTTACTCTCAAAGATATATCCCGTCCAAATCTTATCGTAATCTTGCATAAGTTGTCTCTGATTTTAATTTTTGATTGTAGTTTCAGTTCTCTCGTCAACCACTTTGATCTGGATATTAGCGTTATTCCACTCGGACTCAGACTCGACTTTGTTTTCCCATTTTTTGATTTTTGTTTTCACCATGTTTCTGTCGTCAACCTTTGTCGCGATAACTCTTAGTGTATTTCCGTCGAAGGAGACTCTTGGGTCGTCTCGCATCGCCGTTAGCTTCTTTCTTAGTTCTGCATCAACATTTTGTTCATTGTACCCGAAAGTGGATTTACTCTCGACAATCTTTCCTGATTTCGTCTGGATATCCAATTCGCCTGCACTACTTTCGAGACTCATTCGCTCGATATTCTCCGCTCCAATCTCGTCAGCGCGCCGCACTTCACGGAGCGCTCCTTTCACATTTCTGGGGTCACTTGCGGTAATAAAGTCGCTAACCGGGCCGCTGTTCAGTCCGTCGATGCCTTCGAGATTGTCGGCGTATCTGGCGAAGTTATCGATGTCTTCGGTCGTGGCGTAGCCCCCCTCTAAGTTCCGTGCTGCGGCCGCGCGGAATTCGTCGGCTCTCTTTATATCGAGATCGAGAACGCGACGGAGACCGTCGCCATCCATTCTGGCCAGTAATTTGACACCACTGGCTCCGGTTTCATCAATCACTTCGTCAGCCGTGCCCTTTCTATCAGCGTCTAATTCATCGTAGCGACGGAGTGCAGAGGCCAGTTGCTCATCATCGACCTCTCCACGCCGATAAGCGTCGACGAACTGCCGCTCAATCAGTGGATCCTGAATCCGGACCAGCGCGTTGGCGGCGTCGCTATCGATTGCTGCGAGGTCGTCGTACGCCTCCCCGCCACCCCCGTCCGTCCGGGCGAGGTGTCGACCGAGATTCTCCTGCTTGTTCGCCGACAGCCCGTCCACATCGCTGTCTAACTGCCGTTGAATCCGCCACACCCGGAACGCACGGCCGGCCGTCCGCGCCTGGCTCACCACCGGCTCGACCGCCCGGAAGCGACCGCTGAGCCAATTGTCCGAGCAACTCAGCAGTTGCGAGACCGACAAGAACAGACTCTGCTGTTGGTCGTATCCTCGGTTGTTCGAGTCAGATATAATTAATAAAACTGATTAACTCTGGATGGCATATACGGATTGAGCGGTCCATCTATCTGAGAGCATGAAGATCCGACGACATGTTGTTAGTAAAAATCGGCCGTTTCTAAACCCAGATGTCGGGCAACTGCCACACAGGCATCCTCCCGCGGTGAACACGAGCGTGGTGGCTCCCGTGTAATCAAAAACATCCCCCCAGAGGACAGTTCGCTAATATACTATGCTGAAGAGTCGGTGATCGCCTTGCGACCAATAGAATTGACCATCTCACTATTGAACAGATTATACTCGTAGAGGGCCGGCCGATTTTTCATCAGTAGCTCCGTTGCCGGTTTGCTATCTGATGCAACCCCTCCCCGACGGCCGAAACCCCACTTCGGAGTAACCGTTTCACCTGCATCAGCGAGGATATCCGCAAACAGATGCCGGCGCCTTTGTATTTCAGCGTCAATTCTTGTCTCGTCGGTCCCGGTAAACGGATGAATTTGTTCGCTGAAAGCTAGGTGTGGGACCGAGTCAAGATAATTGTCACTGTATTCACATTCAACTTGTAGTTCGAACCCGTCGAATGAGATCGTGACTACTGAAACCTGGTAATTCGTAACGATATCGGCGGCTCCCTCAACGCTCACTTTTTCTCGGTTGATGTCGCTCGTGTCGTCCCAAAACGCGGTGCTCAACGTCTCATCGTTGTTTTGGTGGGTCGAACGAGTTGCCAACACATCTAGCAGGTTGGTAATCATGTCTTCGGTGAGCCGACCCTCGAACAGAAATACGATTTCAATCCAGTCATTATTCTTATACATGTGCTTCTCAGTCCGTCATTACCTCTCCACTCTTTTAATCACGAATCGAATCTCCGCATTCGGGTTCACATGGCGACTGGCCTAAATACTTTGACTCGAATATCATGTCCTCAAGCTTTGTCGCGTCGCCCTCCGTGAACTTTTATTTACGGATTATCACGAGTTATATAAATACTCATGAATTGCCTGAACGCGCCTTCTTCGCTCGCTTAATTCTGAGGAAGCCAATAAAAATACACTCCCATCGACAAATTCCAAAGTCACTTCTGCTGGAGCTTTGAGTAACGTCTCGCGACCGATCTCGTCGACCATCTCCGGCGAGTAGAACGTGACGAGTCGGGGATGGTCGTCATACGCGGCGTCGATACTCGTCGGAATAAGTTCCTCCTCACCGTAGCGCGATGCACCATACACGAAATCGAATCGCTGGAATACTGCTTTCGGCAGCTCGAGAAATTCCTCAAGATGTTTCGCCCCCCGAATGTCAGATATGTTGGTGCCGATCGATATCACGTGGTCATCGTCTCTGGAGTGTACCTGTACGAAACAAGGGAGAGCAGGGTTAGAATCGACATACGTGGTCATGATCCCGAGCCCTGTTGACGATGAATCAAACCCGGTGTATTCGTCGATGGCATCAGCGAGCAGTTCCGTTCGATGGACATCGCCGGACTCGGTCACCACAATCTCTTCGGACGGATCTGACGGAACAATCCGGTATGTGCCGTCGAAATTGTGAGAATTGAACCGAAGTCCATCCGCAACAGCGCAGTATAATATACTTGAGAGTAGCCGGTAATCGGGGTCAGCCTCCATCGAGAGTTCTACTCGGAACATACTGATTCAATCTTCGTTGATTACGGTGTAGGGTATGTCATTGTCTTCCATATACTTTCGGATATCCGGATTCGACAGTTCTCTGAATACGATTTGATACTCATCTACTTCACCGCGCTGTATGAGTTCTTCATATCCCTTTGCGATTTGTCCAACGTCTTGGCGATTAGTATTTCTGCCACTGTTCTTTACTTCGCTACCTACTTGGGCCCCGTCGACGTTTTCAACAGCGTCGATATCTCCTGGGCGTCCAGCGGGGGGTGTCTTAATGTCGCGACGGACGGCAGTGACCGTGTCGATGTTATCTGATGCGAATTCTGCTTCTGCCGCCGGACCGCTAAATGACCCAGAATCGGTCTTTGAAGCCGTGCGAACGAGATCGTCGACCCCCTCGATAGCGTTATCAGATCCACTCAATTGTTTCGTGTTTTGTATGAATTCTCTAATTCTGCTCGTTGAAACATCGTTGCCATTCAGTTCAGCTAGATTTTCTCGGAGAAGGCGAAGCGTATTGGTAGACGCGCCGTCGACATTAATTGTAAGCAGATTCTCTAGACTCTCGTCATCGAGTTCGTCAACCAGTTTAGCGCCGTTCGGTCCGGCATCAGCGACCAACTGTTTCGCCCGTCGTTTCCGTTCACCACTGAGTCCGTCGATTTTCTGGACGGCGCGCTTGAGCTGGTTGTTATTTATATCATCGCTATCAGCAGCACGAACAACGGATTGGTCGTACGCATCGTCGATGTCTCCAGATCCGTCTGCAAGAACTCTAATCGTTTCACCGTTGGCTTCAGAAACGAACTCTACACCCTCGTCGCCCGTCGCTGCAATCAGATCGTCAGCAGTTTCCTTTCCTTCCGCGTCGAGTTCATCGTATCGACGGATTGCTGCCGCCAGCTTATTGCTGTCGACCTCGCCACGCTCATATGCGTTGACGAACTGCCGCTGGGTCACCGGATCGTCGATGGCCGCCAGCGTGTCGGCGGCGTCGCTGTCGACTGCCCTGAGATCAGCGTACGTCCGTCGGCCGTCGCCGCCCGTCCGCGCGAGGAACCGCCCGAGGTCCTGTTGCTTACTTGCCGGTAGCGCGTCGACATCCGCATCGATCGACCGCTGGATCCGCCACACCCGGAACGCACGGCCGGCCGTCCGCGCCTGGCTCACCACCGGCTCGACCGCCCGGTCGCCGGCCAGCAGGATGCGCGCCACCGTCCGCGCCTTCGCCGCCTCCTTGGCGCTGTCGACCCGGGCCAGAGCCCGCACCGCTCGCGTTTTCTTCAGCTTTTGAGCGATGCTGTTGACCCGGTCGAGGTTCTTGATCGTCGACTTCGCGGCCTTGCCCGCGCCGGCCGAGACCACCAGCTTCGCCAGGAACCCGGCGCTGTACCCCGCGTAGTAGTTGTTTCTATACGTGTCGTACAGCTCCGGATACTCCTTGCTGTCGAGGTCGCCGTAGGGGTTGTTGCGGGCTTGCTTGCGCTCGATTTCCTCGATCAGCAGTTCGGTGATCGTCCCGGCAACACCGGCGCCCTCCTCGCGCACGAGACCGTACAGCGCGGTGATACCATCGATGAACGCCGTCGGGTCGTCGACGATCTCCGAGATGTCGCGGAACAGCACGCCAACACTGGCCGAAAAGCCCGAAACCTTGCCGAACCGCTCTGCCACTTCGTCGTCGATGAAGTCGTTGCCAGTGATGACGTCGCCGGCGACCTCGCCGTAGAAGTTGCTCTGTTCGATGGCGATGCCCCGCCGCTGGTTCCCGTTGCCGTCGATCGCCCGCATGTAGACCGTCGTTCCGAGCGTCGCGTCGGCGACCTTGCCGCCGACCCCGCTCACCGCGTCGCCCGCCGCCCCGATGGTCGTGGTGAACGTCGATGTGACGCTGTCGGTCTTGACGTCCTGCGTCTCGATGCCGTCGGTGAAGGTGAGTCGACGCCGGACCGTCTCGCCGCGGTTCGCGTCGGGGTTCAGGGACTTCGAGGCCCCGGTCTCGCCGTCCTTGCGGAGCTCGAGACGGGCGATGCCGGCAGCGTCCGTCGCCGTGAGCTCCACGCTGTAGGTCATCTCCAGCGAGGCGGACGGTGCGGACGGCACGTCGTACCGGGCACTCCGAACCGAGACTTCCGGCCGTCGGACGTCGTACAGCGTCGGGTCGTTTTCGGTTTCGAGTTCGTCCGGATCGGCGATGCCGTCGCCGTCGGTATCCGCGCCGGTCGGGTCCGTCCCGAGCGTGTGTTCGCGGCCGTCGAACAGTCCGTCGCCGTCAGTGTCGTAGCTTTGGGGATCGGACGATACCGTGATGGGGTCGAAGGCTCCTTCGAGCGTGCTCGCCGACGGCTCACCCGACGACAGCACGGCTTGTGTCGCCTGCTTGTCCGTCGTCCGGGCGACGGTCGTCTGACCGGTCGTCTCGGCGAGGTCGTCGAGATCGTCGCCGTCGGTGTCGACCATCGTCGGATCGCTGTCGGGATCGACGTAGATTCGCTCGCTCGCGTTCTCGGGCGTGTACCCCGCTCGTTCGAGCGTATCGAGGATAACGTCGCCGTAGTACTCCCCTCGCAGTTCCGTCACCGTCTTCGGCTCGCCGAGTTCCTCGCCGTCGGTCAGTCCGTCGCCGTCCGTGTCGGCGGCAGTGGGGTCCGTCTGGACCACCCCGGAGCCCGTGGGGACGCCTTCGATCTCTCTGCGGTCGGGGATACCGTCGCCGTCGCTGTCCTGACCGCCGGTGACATCTTCGGCGACCCGGGCGAATACCTCCGGCAGGTCGCGCTCGTCCTCGACGAAGGTGTAGTTCCCGCCGGTGATATTGGCGATGTCACGGAGCTTCTCGCCGTTCGCGTCTCCGAACCCGATGGTGTAGATGGTGATGTTCCGGTCGGCCGCGGTGCGGGCCTCCGACCGGCCGCCGTTGCCTATTCCGTCGGTCAGCAGGATGCCGACCTTAGCGCGCGAGGCGTTGCTCTCCCCGGCGAACTCGTCATTTGCCTCCCCGACGCCCGCGCCGATGTTGGTCCCACCGTTGGCGTCGAGCGCCTCTATGCTTTCGTTGACACGCTGGAAGTCGGTCGTGAGTGACTGGGCGACGTATGCACTGCCGTCGAAGTCGACCACCCCCGCACGGTCGTCCTCGAGGAGAGCGCCGACGAACTCCTTCGCGGCTGTCTTCCGGAGTTCGTCCGGATCGTTGCTGCTCATCGACCCCGAGGAGTCGATCACGAACACCGTATCGAGCGGTCGGACGTCAGTATCACCGTCGGGGGTGCTTACGTCATCCGGCCGATCGGCCACGAAGTTCGACGCCCAGTTCCGGACGTCGAAGACGACGAACCGCGAGAACTGATCCGTCCGTCCCGTCACCGTATCGTTCGCGGCGTCGACGGTCGTATCGAGCGGTTCGTACGCCGCAGCCGTCTCGTTGTACCGGAAGACCACCAAATCGGATTCGTCGGTCGCTCCGAGTTCCGACTCGTCGTAGTCGAACGTCACGTTCGCCCCGTCGATCGGCCGCTCGGACTCGAGATTCACCCACGAGGTGACCTGAGCGGATTCGACGCTGTCCCGCTGGAATGTCGGCAGTGACCCGTTCTGGATCGTCACGTTGCCGGCGGTGTTGCCGCTTCCCGTCGTGGTGACGGTCACACCGAGCGACTGGTTCGCGGTCGACGTCCGGTAGGTCTCCTGTCCGTCCGGCGTCCCATTGCCGTCGGAGTCGGCCGAAAGCGGGTCGGTTCCGAGTTCGACCTCTTCGCCGTCCGGTATTCCATCGTCGTCGGTATCGGAATCGGTCGGATCGGTTCCGATACCGCGTTCGCGATCGTCTGAGAGCCCGTCCGTATCGGTGTCCGCGACGAACGGGTGCGTTCCGAGGGCCCGCTCCTGGCTGACATCCAATCCGTCGCTGTCGGGGTCCCAGTTGGGGTCTCGCGGCGCCGTCCCGTTGGTCGTCGCTGCGGTCTGGTTCAGTCGCGGGTACTGAACCTCGTAGCTGTCGGACAGCGTATCCCCGTCCGAGTCCGAATCGAACGGGTCGGTTCTGAAGATTCCTTCGTGGTAGTTCGACAGACTGTCGTCGTCGAAATCCTCGCGACCGTCGATGGTCCCGTCGTCGGCCGTATCGATGGACACCTTCGGCGAGTCGCTGTCGGGGTCCTGCGGATCCGTGCCGAGCGTTTCGGTTTCGTAGAAATCTGGCACCCCATCGCCGTCGAATCGTACGGTGTCGGAGCCGGCTCGACCGACTCGGGTGGCAGCCTCGGACCGTTTGTTGATGTCCTCCACCGTCACGTCCACCGATGTGACTCTGTCCTCGAGCGTGACGTTGAGCCGTACCGAGGCATTCGACCGACGGTCGGTCACGTTGATCGGTGCTGTCGTCGTCCGGTCGTCACCGATGGTGACCGTCGCGTCCGACAATTCGTGCGGTTGAATGTCGAAGACATCGACCCGTATCTGCCCTGTGACGCTCTCGCTGCCGTCTCTGACCGGGTCACGCCGGGTCGTAACCGTCACCTCGGGCTCCGTTTCGGTGTCGATGCGCTCGAGAGCGGCGGTGGCCTCTGCCCAGGCACGACTCGAGTTATCGATCGCGGCCTGCCGTGATTCGAGATCCCATCCGGGCGAGTTCGAAACCTGCCGCTGGGAGCGAGCGAGCGCCTCCGACGCGTTCGCGATAGACGTCTCTGCGGCCCGACGGCCCTCGGGCGACAGGTCAGATTCGGTGCGGTTGAACGCCCAGCGGGCGTACGCGAGTTGCGCAACGGCCGTCTCGTTCGCCGCAGAGGCGATGAGCTGGGCTTCGAGGACGATCTTCGCGTTCCGGGAGCGGTAGTCGGTGAATGCCAACCCCTCGATGGCCGACCTGTCGTAGGCGAACGCCTGCCGATCGTCGATCCGTGACGGCGGAGTGGTCAGTTCGATCGACTGATTGAGGTCGTTCAGCGGGCCATCGTACCGCGACTCGGTGCCCTCCGCTCGCAGATTCAACAGGAGCAGTTGTGCCCAGCGCTTCTGCAGCGATGCACTGGCATCGGTCAGGACATCCGTCTCCTCGCGGTCGAGAATCGACCGCTCGTTCGAGAGTGCGACCCCTAGCCCGTCGCCGGTGACCGGCGGCTGGTCGGGCCCCGAGATATCTCGACTGACCGGGTCGGTCGCAACATCGTCGATATACGCGAGGTCACCGTCGGTCCGGTAGAACGCGAGCTCGACC
This sequence comes from Halobacteriales archaeon QS_4_69_225, assembly GCA_003020965.1. Lineage (GTDB taxonomy): Archaea > Halobacteriota > Halobacteria > Halobacteriales > Haloarculaceae > Natronomonas. The sequence goes on along the minus strand of PXRL01000008.1, from coordinate 84,639 downwards.
GTCCCGTCCCGATCGACGTCGCCGGGGGCGACCGGCGCTTTGGCCGCGATGCCACCGGTAAGCGTCCGGCCGCCAGCTCCCGCAGTTACCAGCCGAATCTGATTACTCCCGTCGACGATCGGAACGCTGTCGACGCCGTCACCGTCGAAGTCGGCTGGCGCCCCGACGCCGATACCGTCGTTCGAACCGGCTCCGTCATATACCTTCGAGAACGTCTGGGCGCCGCTCTCGCTGGGCTCGATGTACCGGATCGCCTGTGACCCGTCTGCGAACACCAGTTCGTCCTGCCCGTCTCCGTCGATATCACCGACGCCTGCCACCGCCTGTGCACCATTGGCCGGGTCCGCTACCGCTGTTACGTTGCCCGATTCGTCCACCCGATAGATGCGGTCTTTTTCGGCATCGACGAATAATACGGTCGGAGCGCTGGTGTTCCAGCGGCCGACCGCGAGGGTCGTCTTCGACCGTTTCGGCGTGACCGTCGCATTACCTGGAAGTACCGTCTCCGTGCTGTTGGTTTCGGTGGCGACTTTGAGTGCTCCGGTCCCCGACTCTACGTACGGGAGTCGCGCGACGTACGACCCCCAGAGTGACCGTGTAGTTGGCCCCAGAACGCTCGGCTGTGAGTCAGGTCGGATTCTCGTTTCCGTCCCGTTAGCCCCGACGATGGTGAATGCAGTTTCTCCGGATGGAGTCTGCGTCGGTGCGACTACCGTCTGTCCAGGGTCGACGGCCTCAGCAGGGACCGGCGGATTAAATTCCGCTTCCTGTTGTGTCGCTGCCACCGAGATATCGGCATTGATCGGGATGCTGACGACGATGAGCGACGACACCAGAAGGAGTGCGAACGTGACGGCTGCTACCCGCTGTCTACTCGGGCGATTGTTTGCTACGACCTGTGTTACCTTCCCCCACGTGGGACGCATTAGCTTGTGGCATATTCTCACAGTGTATAAATTTAGCGCAAAGTTACATATTTAATCGGCAAACAGTCTATCGCAAACGCATAATATCGCTGGTCTGAGCACTAATGATAACCAGTGATACAATTTATTCAATTTGTTTCTATAACGCAAAAGACGGGGACCCAATCGCTTTGTTCGAAAATAAGACCTATTGCGCTGTACCTGTTGAACGGAGCTATGACCGACCGATGCGCGGGAGTACTTCCGGGAGCGGTCGGCTCCGGAGGCCCGTATCGAAGGGGTTCGAACGCCGACGCTGCTGTTACCTCATGAACTCTCGCTGGCGTGGTTCGACCGCCACGTCAAGCTGGGGGCCTCCCCGCCCGTATCGAACGTCTCGTACCACGTCGATGGGGCCGACGAGTGGCGGACAGCGAAGGCATTCCCGCCACGTACAGTTACCCGGACGACGCTCGATCCGTCGGCCTCGGCGGCGACGGACCTCACGCCGCTTATGAACACGGCAGCACTGACATCCGCCCCGGGGGCCAGCGGGGACGGTGTTCGCCGAGCCCGGCGTGGATTCGCCCGGGTCGTTGGCCGCCTTCGCGTTCGAAGCAACAGAGCCGGTCGAACCCGTCGGCCGTCTGCAGCTCCAAATGCCGGTCGAATCGCTCGGTGGCGATGCGCATCTCTTTGCGAAACTACACCACGTCGCCAGCGAGACGGCACCGGTCATTTACGAACAGGTGGCCGCGATGCGGGTCGGCGAGCCGACGACGCTCGATGAAGAACTCACCACCGTCCAGCAGGGCTTCGTGCCCGGCGATCGCCTCCGGCTGACGCTTTCGACGACCGATAGCGGGTACTTCGGATCGCGGGAGGCAGCTGGTATCGTCCTCTCGCACGGCGTAAGCGACCAAGCGGAACTATCGGTGCCGCTCATCACCGAGGCCGAGGACCTGTTCGGGCTTGTTGTCGCCACGCCTGGCTCCATTGAATTGCCCGTATCTCGGTGCCAGTCTTAGAATTATAGATTCAATCACGATCACACCCGGTATATCTCGTTTATAAAATTTAGACTGGTATCGGACCCATCGAGAGGAGAAATCCGCCCTGTCTCGGATCAAAGTAGCCGAGGTCGCGCTTCGCAAACGATGGTCGAAGCAGTTCGACGTTCGTTCGGAATCTTCTGCGAGGACCGCCCCTCGAAGCGGATATTCCTCAGCCAGCGTCTGGAGATACACATCCTGCAGGATCACCAGGCTGTGGGCACTTACTTGTATATTGTTGCCGATACACATGGTAATTTACGCGATCGAAAGCAACCCGGCGTATGACAGATCACGAGCACGCTCCGGACTGTGACTGCGGGGCGAGTCGTCGTGGATTTATCAGCGGTTGTGGTGCGGCGCTCGCGTTCACGATCGCCGGCGGCGAATCCGGCACGGCGACGGCGGCAGCGACACAGAGTGATCCACGACCTATCAGTCCGCTTCTCGACGACATGCCCGACAACTGGGGGCGGTGGGGCGACGACGACGAACTCGGGGCGATCAATCATTTGGGCGGGGCAGAAGTCGCCGCCGGCATGGCGGCAGTTACGGACTACGACCCGGAGAGCGCCGCCCGGTTTACGCTCCAAGATCCCATTACAGGGTACGGAATCGACGCGCTGGTGGGTGATGCCGAGAATCCCACCACCGATACCGGCGACCCGATGTTCCCCGGCCGGTTTCCGGCTCGACGGACGAACTGGGCCGACGCAAGCGACGAGACGGGGTCGCTTACCACGCCCCCGGCGGATGGTGGCATGGGCTTTGCCGACGATGCGTTCGCGGCACCGCTGTACATCCAGGGCGCGACCCACGCGGATGCACTCGGTCACGGCTGGTACGACGGACAGTTGTACAATGGCTTCGACGTGGCGACGACCCACACGTCTCGAGAGTTCGAAGAAGAGGTGCGAGGAATCAACAATTTCAACGCGCTTTCCGGGGACCCCGAACTCGACAATCTCGGCACGACATACGGCCTCGGGCGAGCGGACATCTCACAGGCCGCCGATGCCGGCGTCGTCGGCCGTGGGGTCCTTCTGGACGTGGGACGGCACCTGGGCACGGACGGTCCCGACGGAACCTGGCTCCCGCTGGACCCGACCGGAACGGACGAAAACGCCGCGATCACGCTCACCGACCTGCAGGAAACCGCCGAGGCTCAGGGGACCGAGATTCGCAAGCGAGATATCGTCCTGATCCGGACCGGCGCCATCGAACGCACCAAAGATTCCGACGCCGAATGGCACGCGCTGGGCGAACCGGGACTGACCTACAGCGACGCGCTCGTCGAGTGGGCCAGTGACATGGAGATTCCGTACATGGGGGCCGACAACCTCGCAGTCGAACAGATCACCCAGCAGGTTACCGAGGACGACCTCGGCGACGACCGTGCGGATCTTACCGGCACGTACCTTCTCCCACTCCACGGAGCGTTTCTTCGCGACCTCGGATTGATGCTCAACGAGGTGATGAACCTCTCCGAGCTGGCCGCACAATGTGCCGAAGACGGTATCTACGAGTTCATGTTCTCGGGTGCCCCCCTACACGTCGAGATGGCGACGGGTGGTCCGATCAATCCGGTCGTGATAAAAGCCACCGCCGGAAGTACGGACGGTGATGACACGGGTGACGACGACCCGGAGCCGACTGAAACAGGTTCGGAAACTGCGACCGACGCCGAAGTCGATACCGAAACGGACAGCACAGAGGCGACAGCGGCGTCCGGAGGTGGGTTCGGAATCGCAACGGCAGCGGCCGGCCTCGCTGGATTGGTCGGTGCCGCGGCGCGAGCACTGCGCGATAGTTCCGGTGAGTGACGGGCCCGTAACCGCCGCGCGAGGCCCGCCGGCCCACCTCTCAGTAAGGGGGGCGCTCGAAACACACTGAACCAGCGAGTTTGAGAGCACCTCGCCACGACGCCAGCAGAGTGACTCCAAACACCTTTTACCGTTTTGCTGTAAGCTGTAGTCGGGGACGATCTGTGTCACGCAATTCGAATCGCGCCAACGGTGACATCGTCCGAGACTTCCTCTCGGTCGCGGACTTACTGGAGGACCCACGGCTCGCCCGGCTGTATGCCTACCTCGCTCGGGACGATGAGACCACCGTCCAGGATGTGATAGACGATCTCGATTTCGCACAGGGAACGGCCTATAGCTACGTGAACCGGCTCGTCGATGCCGGCATCGTCGACATCACCGACGGCGACCAGCCTCGCCGGTACGCCGCCCGGGAGATTGATCTAACCGTGACGACGGCTGCCGCCGACTGCGAATACACTATTACACCTGTCTTGATCGACGCCGTCGGCCGCCGCGAAACGGACGTTGATATCGACACGTATATCGATCGCCACGGTGTCGCCGGCCTCGCGACCGCGCTCACCTACGCTGTCGCTCGGGAGCGCGGTGAGGTGACCCACCGGCTGATGGCCGACGACCTCGATATCTCCCCGCTTGCTGCGGAGCTGATCCTCCAGGCGCTCCAACCCGTCGTCCACGAGCACTACGACATTGAGGCGGCAGGGGCGTCGCTCGAGGAGTTAGACATTGACGACGACGTCCCTGCTGACGACGCGTGAACCGGCTCCACATCGCCGACACCGGGCTGTTCGTCGCAATGGGAGAGCCATCGAACAGCCGGTACCAGGCAGTACGGCGATTTGCCCGCCGGAACGACGTCACCTTCGTCCTCCCCGAGCGAGTATATGAAGAGTTGACCGTCGACGATCTTGATGTCAAGAACGTGCCGGTCGACGCCGCGATCGACGAGGGATGGGCGACGGTGGCGGCGCCACCGGAGTTCTCCGAGCCCATCGTCTCACGGGTGATGGACGGCGTCCGGCGGTACATCGCGAATGCCGACGACCGGCCTGCAGACGAGGTCGAACGGGCGGACGCTGCGCTCGCCGCGCTGGCTGTCCAGGAGCTCAGTACGGGAGCGGCAACCGAGGTGTACATCTACACGACCGATATCGCGGCCGGCGAAGGCGCTCAAACCGTACTCGCGAGCGAGGGGTACGGTGACTCGATGACGTTCGTGAACGGCTTCCGATTCATCGAGGAGCTACATTCGACTGGTCACTGACGGTTACTGACCTTCGATCGACCGTACACGGCACCTCAAGAGCCGTCGGCCGCTCAACGTCCCGCGACCGCGCGAGACTGCGTCTCGCTGGCCCTCGTTCGTTACGCTCACGAGGACCCCGCTGCGCGCCTCGTCCTTGCGGCGCTTGCGAGGTCGGGGGACGGGCGAGACGGTCTCACCCTTTCGAAGTCTACCAGGAATATTGATGGCCCACCGGGCGGCGTGGTCGGCCGGACAAGTGTGTACGTGTCGCCCCGCCCCGCGCGCCGCTGCCGCCCTCCGCTTGCTCACGGCTCCCTGCGGTCGCCGTTCGCGGCGGCCCAATTGTTACAAAAATTTAAGTGCGGTAATTTACAGAAAGCTTGTTGTAATGAGACCGACGGTGCCGCCGCCGGAACCGCCCGACTCGCCGGACGCATGGTACGCCCCGGACGTCCACGACCAGTATGCCCTCGGGTCGGGGGTCGTCGCCACGGTCGGAACCGAGGACGGGGAGTTCGTTTACGACGTCCGCGAGCCGGGGCTATCGGCGTGCGCCGAGCGCGACCTAGAGTCGGTGCTGGAGCACTTCGCCGACGCGGAGCTACGGCGGCCCCGCACCCGTCAGGGGGCCGTCGAGCGACTCGAGGCGGGATTCGGCCGGAAGTACGAGCGGGCCATCGACCGGCTGATCGACTGCTCGCCGGCGGAGCGACGGCGGCTGGAGTACCACGCGCTGTCGGAGCTGAAGTGTCTGGGCGAGCTGACGCCGCACGCGCTGGACGGCCGTCTTGAGGTGGCCAGCCTCGCCGACGGGGAGCTGCTCGTCCACCTGACCGACTACGCGCCGGCGGCGACGGACATCGAAAACCCCGAGTTCGGCGACCGGTTCTGTGCCGAGCGCATCGAGCGCTACACCGTCCCGTTCGCGGGTTACGAGATTCCGGTCGTCCGCTACCGCGAGCGGAGCCTCGGGACCGACCCATTCGAGCGGAAGTACGCGGTGTTGGAGCCGGACCTACTGCCGGGCGACGAGCGGCTCATCGACGAGTGCAAAGAGCGCGTCTGGGAGGTCGGCGTCGGCGGCGTCGACGGCGAGATCGCCTTCCGGGACCGGACGGCGGTCGTCCGCGACCGTGCCGAGAAGCTGCTTTCCCGGCGGCTGACCGCCCGCAACACCCGCGCGTGGTTGGACGCGACCCGCCACCGGCTTCGGGACCTGCTGGCCGACCACGGGCTGGCGGTACCGCCCGTCGATCGCCGCTTCGCCGACGACCGCCTCGACGACCTGCTGTACTACGTCCTCCGGGACCTAACCGGCGATGGCCAACTCACCGTCCCCATCCGGGACCCGAACCTCGAGGACATCGAGGCCAACCGCGTCGACGAACGGGTCAAGGTCGTCCCCCGGGGCGACGGCCGCGAGCCGACGAACCTCCGGTTCGACTCCGAGGACGCCTTCGTCAACGTCGTCACCCAGCTGGCCGCCAGAGACGGCGTCGAACTGTCGGCGAGCCGGCCCTCGGCGAAGGTGAACCTCGACCCCGACGGCGTCGACCAGACCATCCGATGTGCGGTCGCGCTGCCGACCATCTCCGAGGACGGTCCCCACATCTCGATCCGGAAGCAGGCGCCGGACGTGCTCACGCCGGTCGACCTCGTGGAGAACGGCTCCGCGCCGACCGAGCTCGTCACGCTGCTGTGGATGCTGTACGAGTACCGCGGCGTCGTGCTGTTCTCGGGGCCGACCGGCGTCGGGAAGACGACGCTGATGAACGCCCACATGCCGTTCGTCGACTACGACGACCGGCCGGTCAGCATCGACGAGGGCTCCCGGGAGGTGCTGTTGCCGCACGAGACGGGCGTCTCGCTGACGACCCGCGAGCACCGCGACGACTACAAGAACGTCTCGATGGCCGACCTGATGACGGAGACCAACTACCTGAATCCCGACATCGAGGTGGTCGCCGAGATCAACACCGCGGCGTCGTTCGAGACGTTCGGCGAGGTGTTACAGACCGGCCACGGTGTCCTCGGGACGACCCACGCCGAGGACATCGAGAAGCTGGTCAACCGCGTCATCGAGAAGGGACTACCGGCGTACCTCCTGCGGGAGATCGACCTCGTCGTCTTCCCGCGGCACGTCGACGGCGAGCGGTACGTCGGCGAGGTCGTCGAGCTGCTCACCGACCGCGAGGCCGAGGGGCTGGACACCGAGTGCATCCGGAAGGACGGCACCGCGATCCACTACAATAGAGTGCTGGAACGGACGGCCGATGGCGGGTGGCGCTTCGCCTACGATCACCCGAAGCTCGGCGACCCGACGGCACACCGCGGGCTCCGGACGTTCGACCGGCTCGCGGGGCGGACCGACCGGTCCGTCGAGGCCGTCGAAAGGGAGTTCCACCGCAAGCACGGCTACGTCGAGTACCTGGTCCGGGAGGAGGTCGACGACATGGAGTCGGTGTTCGGCTTCCTGTCGGACCTCCGGACGGACGAGGCGGCGACCGTCGAGTGGCTCCAGCGCCGCCACGTCGGGAGGGTCGATGACTGAGCTGCCGACCGCCCTCGATCGAGGGCTGTACGCGCTGTTCTCCCGGCACGCCGACCGGCCGCGGCACGATCGGGACCGCGACCGGTACCGCGGGGCCGCCCTCCGGATCGGCTTCGACACGTACCTGGCACGGGTGTACGGCGCCTCGTGGCTGATCGGGGTCGGCGTCGCCTGTCTCGCGCTGTCGATCGCGCTCGCGCTGCCGTCGACGACGCTTTCGGCGGTCGCCCGGACGGTCGCCGCCGCCGTGCCGGGGCTCGACCGGGCGCCGCCGCCGGCGGTACCGGGCCTGTACACGGCGGTGGTCGCCCTCGGAGCGGGCGGTGCCGGCAAGCTCGTGACCGTCAGGGCCGGCGGCGTCTACCTGCGATGGCGGGCGAGCGCCCGTCGCAGCGCCATCGAACGGACGCTGCCCGGCGCGGTGCGATACCTGCGGGCGCTGGCCGACGGCAGCGACGACAACCACGAGATGCTCCGGAAGGTAGCCAAACAGGACGCCTACGGCGAGACGAGCGCCGCCTTCGAGCGCGTTCTTCGGAAGGCCGCGTTGACGGGAAGTCTCGACGCCGGGCTCCGCGGCGTCGCCCGGGAGACCCCGTCCCGGGAGGCACTGGCGCCGTTCCTGCTGAAGTTTCGCGAACACGCAAATCAGGGAACCGAGGCGCTGGTCGGCTACCTCCGGATGGAGTCGCGGATGCTCTCCCACCGGCAGTCGCGGACGCGACAGCGCGCCAGTGACTTCCTCGAACTGCTGGCGGAGTTATTCATCGTCCTGCTCGTGCTGCCTGCGCTGCTCGTCATCATCGTCACCGTGATGAGCGTCCTGGCGCCGGGGCTGTCGGCGACGGTCGGCCTGCCGGGAGCGCCGACCGTCCGGGCGCTGCTCATCTACGGCAGCGCCGGGTTCATCCTCGTCGTCGGAGCCGTCACCGCCGTTCTGGTGTCGGAGCTGCGGCCGCCGAGCCACACGCCGACGTACGAGCGGCCGCCGGGACTTGCGCTGGTCACCAGCGCGACGGTGAATCCCGCGAGTGCCGCCGTCGTGTTCCTGCCCGTCGCGGCGGTCGTCGGCGGCGGCCTGTGGGCACTCGGCGAACGCCCGCTGAATGCCGTCCTGCTCGGCTACGCCGCGCACGGACTGCCGGTCGGGCTGGTCGCGCTCCGGCGGGCGCGCCGCGATGACGCCAAGGACCGCGAGATACGCGACTTCGTCCACGCCGTCTCCGGCCACGTCAGCCTGGGCAAACCGTTCGGAGCGGCCGTCGAGACCGTCGCCCGCGAGGTCGACTTCGGCCCGCTGCAGGCCGACATCGACGACCTGGCGTTCTCGCTCGGCCTCACGACGGCCGGTAGCGGCGGCGACACCCGGCGGGAGGCCCTCGACCGGTTCGTCGACCGCGTCGGCACGCCGCTGGCCCGACAGACCGTCGGACTCGTCACCGGCGCGCTCGAGGCCGGCAGCGACCCCGAGACCACCTTCGAGACGCTCCAGACTGAAATCTCCTCACTCTATCATCAACGAAAGGAACTTCGATCAGCGATGATCGTATACGTCGCCGTCGGCTGGACGACCGCACTGCTGGTCGTCGGTATCGTCGTCGCGGTCAACGCATACGTCCTCGACGGGTTCGCACAGTTGTCGAGCGTCTCGCAGGGGTCGACGATCGCGATCGACCCGCAGGCCGTCGACGTCGACCGCGACGCCCGGCGATTCTACGTCGTCACGCAGGCGACGATGCTCGCCTGCGGCTGGTTCGCCGGGACCGCCTCCAGAGGCCGGTACGAGGCGCTGCTGCACTCGGGCGCGCTGGTCGTGATCTGCTACGCCGTCTTCGCGGGGGCTGGTATGATATGAGCCGCAACCGCGACCGTGACCGCAACCACGATCGTGATCGCAACCGCAACCGCGACCGCGGCCGCAGCCGCGGCCAGTCGAACGTCGTCGCCGTCGCGCTGCTGCTCGGAATCGCGGCGGCCTCGATGGGGGCGCTCACCGCGGCCGTCGGCGTGATCGTCGACTCCAGCGCCACGCAGGCCGACGCCGACCGCGTCGCTGCCGACCTCGAGACGGCCGTCGATCCCATCGCCGCGACCGGACCACAGCGCGGGCGGGTGACCTTCGCCGAGGGCCGGCTCTACGCCGTCGAGCGGACGCTCGAGGTGCGGGCCGACGGGAGCGCCGTCGAGCGACTCGACGTCGGAGCGCTCGTCTACCGCGCCGGCGACCGCCGGGTCGCGTTCCACGCGGGCGCCGTCGTCCGCGGGACCGACGGACGGGGCTGGCTCGAGACGGAGCCGCCCGTCACCGTCGACGACGACGTCCTGATCGTCGGGGCGCCGCGTCTCGGCGACGACGTCGGGTCGGTCGCCGGAACCGGCGGCGTCACCGCGACCGTCGAGACGAACGTGAGCCACGACCGACGGTCGCTCGGCGACGCGACCTTCGCGGTCGCCGTCGAGACGAGCGCCCCCGGCGCCTGGGAGCGGGCCTTCGAGGAACTCGGCGCGACGGTCTCCCGGGAACCCGGCGAGCCGCCGACCGTGGTGGCGACCTTCGACGGCGAACGGACCGGCTACCTGGTCGTCCACGACCTCGACGCGGAGGTGTCGGCCGGTGGCTGACGCCGGCGCGGCCGACCGCGGGATGAGCCCCGTCGTCGGCAAGGCGATGGAGGCGACGATCGTGGTACTGTACGTCGGGCTCGTGGCGGCGACGCTGTACGGCGGTGCCGTCGCGGAGTACCGCGGCGCGGCCGGCGCGGAGGTCGCCGAGCGGACGCTCGCGGACGCGGCGGCCGACGTCGAGGCAGCGGTCCCGCCGACGGCGACGGTGGCGTCGGTGCGCGTCACCGTCGATCTCCCGGCGACCATCGCCGGCTCGGCGTACCGCGTCCGCGCCGAGGTCGACGGCGGCGACCGCGTGCTCGTCCTCGAACACCCCGACCCCGCGGTGTCGACGACGGCGCCACTCGTGCTCCCGGCCCGGGTCGTCCGGGTGACCGGGGAGTGGGAAAGCGGCGCCCGCACCGAACTCAGGGTCGAGTCGACCGACGGCGGGCTGGAGGTGCGGCTCGCGTGAGGGGGCAGGCGAACCTCCCGGCCGTGGCGGTCGCGCTGCTCGTGGTCACCACCGCCGCGGGACTCGCCGTCGTCGTCGCCGAGGGCGCCTTCGCGAGCGCCGAGCGCGACGCCGGGCCCCGGGCGACGGCCGACGCCGTCGTCGACCGGCTACTGGCGTCGGACAGCCCGCTGACCGACCGCCGGAACGTCCTCAACGCCAGCCGGCTCACGGCGGCCGACATCGAGGCCGCCGTCCCGTCCGACGTTCCTCTGCGCGTCGCCGTCGACGGCGAGACGGTGTACGAGCGCGGCGACCCGGCCGGCCCGACCGCCCGGCGACTGGCGGTCGTCGCCGAACGGCAGACCGTCGCGTTCGAGCCGCCGCTGGAGTTCGAGACCGTCACGCTGCCGCGGCGGAGCCCGCGGGCGACGGTCGAGATCGACTCCGGTGCCGGAGTCGAAACGGTGCGGGCCAACGATCGCGTCGTCCTGCACGACTCCGCCGGAATCGTCGGCGAACACGACGTCCGGCTGTCGCGGTACGAGACGACGAGACTCCGCTTCGAGGGCCGCGCCGAGGCCGGCGACGTCACGGTGACGTACTACCCCCAGCGGACGACGAAAACACAGCTGGAGGTGACGGTCGGTGCCTGACCGGGGGCAGCTGTCGCTGTCGATCGTCGAGGCGGCCGTCGGCGTGGTGTTCATCCTCGCGGTGACGGCCGGGTTCGCGCTCGGCGTGCCGGCGGCCGACACCGAGACACCACAGCTGAACGCATACGCGGAGGACGCGGCGACGGTGCTGGCGAGCGAGCCACCGCGGCACGCCGGCGAGACGCGGCTGTCGGAGGTGACCCGCTCGGCCGACGCCTTCGACCGCGAGCGGGACGCCCTCGAGCAGCGCGTCGACCGCATCCTCGCGGACAACTTGATGTACCGCGTCGGGACGCCGCACGGCGCGGTCGGTTACGAACGACCGGCCGGCGCGCCGACCGGACGAGCGACCGTTCCGACGCCGAACGGGGAGGTGATCGTATGGGTCTGGTACGTCTGAACCGAGGGCAGTTGGTGCTCGTCGCCGCCGCGGTCGTCGCGGTCGGGCTCGTGCCGGTCCTGCTGGCGTACCTCCAGCTCGGCTACCACCCCGACACGGCCCCCGAACCCGACGTCTCCGGCGAGACCGCCGTCGCGTATCTCGACCGGTCGGTCCACGACGCCGCCGCGGAAACCGCCGGCGACTACGAGTGGCGCCAGCGCGAGGCGATGGTCGACGCCGTCCGGGACGAAATCGACGACGACGTCGACTCCCTGGAGCGGTCGCGACTCGATTCAGGGGTGGCGTACGTCGTCGAGTACAACGGCACCGCCGCCGAGAGGTGGCTGGATGACAACTGTGTCGACGACGACGGCCGGCGGTTCGGCGACTGCGTGGTCGACGATGGCGTCGCCGTCCAAGAGCGGGCCGACGAGGCCGTCCTGCTTGCGGTCGGCTTCGACGTTCGGGTCGTCGGCCCCGACGGCGAGACGGAGTTGACCGTCGTGATAGTCGTGGGCGGGCAGTGAGATGTGTCGCGGGGCACGGCGGCGGCCCGCCGGCAGAGGAATCGAACCACGGACGGTCACCGACGAACGAGGACGGCGACGCCGGCGCGAGGCGGCCGTCGGGGCCGAAAAGCGGCGTCAGCCCCGGGCCGCCGTCAGCAGGGTGCCGTCTCGACGAGCCGCTCGCCGCGGTCGGTTTCGGGGACGACCGCCGGCACCTCGACGGGGTCGCCGTCCTCGCCGACGGCGACCATCGTGAAGCAGGCGGCCGTCGTCGGGGCGGCCTCGTCCTCGCGGGGGTTGCGGCTCTCGACGCCGACGTACACCTCGAGGCTGCTGTCGCCGGTATCGTAGACGTAGGCGGACAGCTCCGCGACGTGGCCGACCGGGATGGGGCTGCGGAAATCGACGCTACTGATGTGGGCCGTCACGCAGGTCTCGCCGGCGACGGTCATCGCCGCGACGGCGGCCAGTTCGTCCATCAACCGAACCATCTCCCCGCCGTGGGTGTTCCCGTAGTTGTTCGCCTGGTTGGGCTGGATTCGCTCCATCGACTCGACGTAGCTGTCGAGCACCGAAACCGTCATCATCATGTAGAGGGATTCGAGCGTCATGAACCCGCCGCCGGTGCCCGGCGAGATCTCACAGCCGACGGGGAACGGACGGTCTCCGGCGACACGGCGACGACGCCGGCCTCCGGCTCGTAGAAGCCGACCGACTTCTCGATTATCTCGTCCATCGCCGAGTCGACGGTCGGCGTCTCCGGAGGGCCTTCGAACAGCCGGGTCGCCACCTGACGCGAATGCTCGTCGACGCCAGATAGCCCCTCGCTGAATCCATACTGAATGCAGGCTCGTTGACAACTGATAGCACGTTCACTCCAAAGTAGTGAATCCGGGTGTGGGTCACGCTGCCCGCCGGTAGCTCGCCCACGCGAGGTCGTCCTCCCGGATCCGAACCGTCACCTCGTCGGGACTATCGTCGGAGAGCTCCTCGCAGAACCGGTCGCAGACGATGCGGGCGAAGTGCTCGACGCTCGGGTTCAGCCCCTCGAACTCCGGGAGGTCGTTGAGCAGCGTGTCCCGGTAGCGGCCCTCGACGTCGTCGAGCAGCGCCTCGACCTCGGTGATGTCCACGAGATAGCCGTACTCGCCGAGCGAGTCGGCGGCGAACTCGACCTCGATCGTGAAGCGGTGGCTGTGGACGTCCCCTTCGGGCGGCTCCGGGTCGGGGACGGTCAGGTAATGCTGGGCGATGAACTCCCGCGTGACCGTCAGTTCGTACGTCCCGTCGCGCGCGTCGGCTGTGGTGTCGGCAGGCATGTGTCAGTCGTACGAGAGAAGCACCTGGATGGTCCCTTCAGTGGTTTCGTCGAGCCGTTCGTAGGCCGTCTCGGCCCGGTCGAAGGGAACGACGTCGGTTATCAGCGCGTCGTGGTCGATCAGACGGAGGTTGTCGAGAGCGACCTGCGTGCGGCGGTCCTTCGACCACCGGCCGCGGAGCGTCGGGTCGATCGTGCTCACCTGGCTGGAGACGATCTCGACGCGGTCGCGGTGAAACGACCCGCCGAGGTCGAGCTCGGACCGCTTCGAGCCGTACCACGACCCGACCACGATCCGGCTGTCGTAGCCGGCGACGTCGATCGCGTCGTCGAGCGCCTCCGGCCGGCCGGACAGCTCGTAGACGAGATCGGCGGACCCCTCGTTCCCGGCGGCGTCGAACGGCGTATCGACCGCCTCCGGGCGAACTGCCTCGTCGGCGCCGAACGATCGGGCGATGTCGCGCCGCGAGGGACGCGGCTCGACGACGACCAGCGAGTCGAGCGGGAACTCGGCGAGCAGTCGGGTGGTACAGAGGCCGATGACCCCGGCGCCGAACACGACCACCCGCTCGCCGACCTTGGGGGCGCCGTCGAGCAGGAAGTTCGTGGCCGTCTCGGCCGACGGGAACAGGGCGCCGGCCCGCCGGTCGAGATCCGGCGGCAGCGGCGTGAGACAGTCCGTCGTGGCGTTGAACCGGGTCTGATGCGGGTGGAAGGCGATCACCTCGCGGCCGATCCACTCGTCGTCGACGCCACGTCCGGCGTCGGTGACGATTCCGACCAGCGAGTAACCGTACTGGAGCGGGTACGAGAGGTCCCCGTTCAGCGTCTCCAGCGACGAGTCGGCCGCGATGCCGGCCGGCGCCTGGTCGCGGTAGATCAGCAGCTCCGTGCCCGAGCTGATGGCCGAGACGTCGGCGTCGACGCGCACCTCGTTCTCCGCGAGGGCAGGCGTCTCGACCTGTCGGACGGAGACCTCCCGTTCGTCGGTGAACACGAGGGCCCGTTCAGTCATCCGCCTGCTGGCGGGCCGTCACAGCCTCGTGTACCCTCGTTCCGGTCTCTCGGCAGTGTTCGAGCGCCCGCTTCGCCCGACCGCCCGCCACGTGGGCCGTCGCCCCCGAGCCGATGCCGACCTGGTACTCGACGCCGGTCCGGTCGTACACGTGATCGACGATGTCGCCGAAGGCGTCCTCGCTCAGCTGCGGGCAGACGGCGATCATGTTGTCCCCGCCGACGAACTGCGCGATGCTGTCGTACTCGGCCAGGAGTCGTCGCTTGAGCGCCACCATCGACTGCTGTATCTCGAGCCCGGCCGCGGCAGCGTGCTCCGTGTCGGTGAACGATTCCGTCACGCCGACGATGTCGAAGTGTCCGACCGTGATGGGGCCGGCGGAGTCGGTCGTGGGCCCGGCGCTGAGCACCTCTAGCCTGTCGGGGTCCTGTGCGCTCCCCGCGACCTGCAGCTGCCGGCTCGCCGCCTCCACCGCGCCGACCGGCGTCTCCCGCTCGCCGACGCCGACGCTGACGGTGACCGGATACCGGTTGCGGACCCGCTCCTGGAACCGTTCGTACTCGTCGGTATCGACGTCGTTGGCGATACCGAGCATGTTGTCGAACCGATTGAAAAACGCGTATCCGTCGCTGCGGCCGACGAAGTCCGCGAAGTCAGCGTACAGACGCGCCTGCAGCGCCTGGAGATCCGTCTCTCGTCGCGGTGCCGGCTCGACGGTCCACGGACCGTACTCGTCGAGTTGAACGACAGAAACGCGAATGCTGTCTGTCACAACTAGCGACCATCAGAAGCCGAATCCAATTAAACCATCCCTTCGGCTTAGGGATGTGATTCCATGGCAATCGACGGCGGGTTCTGCAGGTCGCGAGAGACGATCCCGGCAAAGCGATTCAGCCGCTCGACCGTCGCCTCGAACTCCCGGCGGCGCTCGACGCGGTCGGAGACGTCCCGCAGCATCGCGACCGTTCCCGTCGGCCCGTCGTTTCCGCCCGGATCGAGCGTCCCCTCGAGATTCCCGCCGGGACCTTCCATCCGTTCTTGATCGCGCAGCTCAAGTCGTCGGTGAACCCCTCGCCCGCCTCGCGGACCTGGGAGATGAACTCCTCCCGGACGCGGTCGGCGTCATCGGGGTGATGTCCTCGGCCGGCGGGTCCCGTCTCGCCGTCCGCTTCGGCCGCGAGAACGGGTGCCGCCGGGCGAGACGTACGACCGCTACCGTTTAGCCGTCGCCACTCGTTGGAACGGGCATGGAGTCGGCGCCCGGCTTTCACTCGCTGACGGAGGAGCGAACGGCGTCGCTGGCGGTCGAGGGGTCGCTGCCTGGATGGCTCGACGGGAGCCTCGTCCGCAACGGGCCGGGGGCGTTCTCGGTCGGCGGCGACACCGTCGATCACTGGTTCGACGGGCTGGCGATGTGCTACCGGTTCGGCTTCGACCCCGGCAATCGGGCCGGTGGGGCCGTCGATGCGGCGGACGCCGTCCACTACCGCAACCGCTTTCTCGAGACGGACGCCTACCGGAAGGCGCGGGCCGGCGAGTTCGACGGCGGCTTCGCTACCGGCGAGACGACGCTCCGCGAGCGGCTGGCGGGGCTGCTCGATGAGCCGTACGACAACACCAACATCGTCGTCGAGCGGGTCGGCGACCGGTACCTCGCGCTGACCGAATCGCCGCGGGCGGTCGTCGTGGACCCGGTGACCCTCGGCGTCGAGGGCGACGCTCAATACGACGGACCGGCGCCGGCCGGCCAGCTGGCGTGTGCGCATCTGAAGCGCGACCCCGCGACGGGGACGCTGTTCAACGTCGAGACGGCGTTCGGTCGTTTCAATGAGTATCACATCCACGCCCTCGACGGCGCCGGCGAGCGACGACACGTCGGCAGCGTCGAAACGGACGCGCCGGCGTACATGCACAGCTTCGCGCTGACGCCGCGGTACGTCGTGCTGACGGAGTTCCCGCTGCGGGTCGACCCGTTGCGGTTCTTCCTGCCCGGGCGGCAGGGGCCGTTCATCGAGCGGTTCGCGTGGGAGCCGGAGCGGGGGACGCGGGTGGTCGTCGTCGACCGGACGACCGGCGAGGTGGTCGCCGAGCCGGAAACGGAGCCGCTGTTCGGCTTCCACCACGTCAACGCCTTCGAGCGGGACGGCGGAACGGAGCTGGTGTTCGACCTCGAAACCATCCCCGACGCGACGGCCATCGGCGAGCTGTCGCTGGAGACGCTCCGGAACGGCGAGTTGGACGCCATCGCCGGCCGGTTAGAGCGGTTCACCGTCGACCTCGGCGGCGTGACCGGCGTCGACCGCTACCGTACGGGCGAGGCGACCGTCGGCCGGAAGATGCTGTACGACGACGGCACCGCGCTGCCGACGGCCTCGCCGGCGCGGTGGTGTCGGTCACACCGCTACGTCTACGCGATGAGCATGGACCAGCCGGCCACCGGGTGGGCGACCGGCGTGCTGAAACACGACACCCGGACGGGCGACGCCGTCGAGTTCCACGACGGCGGCGATTACTTCGGCGAGCCGGTGTTCGTCCCCGCCCCCGACGGCCCGGAGGACGCCGGCGTCGTGCTGACGGTCGCGCTGGACGTTGATGCCGAGCGCTCCCGGCTGCTCGCCCTCGACGGCGAACGGCTCGAGGAGCGGGCCCGGGTCGAACTGCCACACGCCACACCCTTCGATTTCCACGGCCGCTACTTTCCGGAGCTGAAGACGGCGGCCTGATAGTGATTATTGCGAGTCTTCACCGCCGATGTCGAGAAGCCCGATTTCTTAGAGCCCGAGCAGTCTTGCTTTCACTGTCATGCTGAAGATTACCGCAATAATCACTACGACGGGGCGGCGGGCTCACTTCCGACGGTCGGGTCGGCGCCGTATCGACGGCACGAGCGGTCGCTTCGACGAGGGCAGCGGTCCGTCGCGGCGGCAGTCGCGTGTCCTCGCCCGGCGGCGCGGCGGCGTTGGCGTTAGTGTCGACCTCGTGGAGCGTCGTCACGCGCTTCCGGACGTGTTTTCGGCAGTGACGAGGACGTGTTCGAAAGCCTCCGATCGCTCGTGCGGCGAGGCCGAGCGAGCGCAGCGAGGGAGGCCTCGGAACGAAGCGAGCGGGAAGAGCGACGTGAGGAGCGACGACACGGGAGCGTAGCGAATCGACGCAAGCACGGCCGGAGACCGCACGCAGCGAGGCGCGGCCCGGAGATGGACGACGAGGGGTTGTGGCGGGACGGCCGTCCGCCCCCGACGGGTCGGTGCCGCTACTCGAACACCGCGTCGAAGGCGTCGGCGCCCATCGGCGGGTGTTCGCCGGCGCCGACGTTCTCGGCGACGTGTTCGGGAGAGCCGGTGCCGACGAGCGCAGCGGTGACGCCGGGGGCGCTGCGGGCGAAGTTGATGGCCCGCTGGGCGGGCGTGTCGCCGGCCAGCTCCGCCTCGACGACCGCCGGCATTCCGCCCGGCTCGGCCAGGTCCCCCTGGAGGATGGGCGCGGAGGCGAAGACGTCGAGGCCGGCCTCGTCGGCGAACCGCAGTGCGCTTTGGGTACCGTCGGCCGACTCGTGAACGGAGAGGGTGAAGGCGTTGGCCATGTGGACGTTGAACGGCAGCTGGACGGCCCGGAAGTGGGTGCCGGTCGCCCCGGCGCGGTCGGCGGCCGCCCGAGCCCGCGACACCACCTCCGGCAGCGAGAGGTACCTGTCGTGGCCCCGTGGCACCCGGAACGCCTCCCAGGTGGCGACGCCGTAGTGTCCGATGTCGCCGGCCGCCGCCCGCTTTTCGAGGCGGGTGAAGGTGTCCTCCAGGCGGTCGTACACCGTCTCGCGGTCGAAGCGGGCCAGCTGCGCCTCCGGGTTGTGGACGTAGTAGAGGTCGACCGAATCGACGCCGAGGTTCGACAGCGACCGCTCGAGGCTCCACTCGATGAACTCGGGGGTGATCGCGTTGCCCGACACGAGGTCGTCGGCGTCGACGATTCCGGGGGCGACGTACTCCGATTCGATGTAGGCGGCGGCGTCCCGCGGCCGCTCGCCGTCGAAGGGAATGAAGCCGCCCTTCGTCGCCAGCATGACCGCCTCGCGGTCGACGTCGGCGGCCTCGACCGCGCGGCCGACGACCCGCTCGGAGCGCTGATGACGGTAGTTGACCGCGGTGTCGACGACGTTGACGCCGCTGTCCAGCGCCTCGACGACCGCCTCGTGGTACCGCTCGTCGACGGCGTCGGTCGCCTCGCCGAGATACGTGCCGACGCCGACCGAGGAGACGAGACGGTCGCCGAACCGGCGGAAGTGCGCCCGGGCGAACCGCTCGTGGAAGCGGTCCCGGTACGCCCACGTCGCCGACCTGGTCGCCATATCGGCCGTTACACGAGTCGCGCACAAAAACACCGCGGCGGGCGGAACGGTCGGGCCGTCGCCGTCCGTCGGCACGGGAGACGTCCGCCGGACGCTGCGGCGTCGGCACGCGTCGGGCGGCACGCCACCGGCCGGTCGCCGGTCGAACTCGCCGTCGCGGCGTGGTTACAACTCGCCGTTCATCGCCGCGAACAGCCGCGCGTGGAGCCCGGTCGGCCCGCCGTCGGCGGCCAGCTGGGGCGGCTCAGTTCGTCCGGCGTCCGGCAGCGAAACCCGACCGCCGCCCATCCGGGAGTGACCGCCGAAACTGGCGTCCGGGAGGCCGTCGAAGGCGACCTCGAGGGTTTTGCCCATGTGAACCCGGTCGTCCTGCGACCGGCCGGAGGCGTGTAGCTCCCCGTCCGTCTCGCCGGTGACGACGACCGCGGTGATCCCTTCGAGCCGGATGAGTTCGTCAGCGGCCGCCGAGAGGGACTCCCTGGCGCCGATGCTGCCGACGTGACTGACGAGAAACGGCCCGCCGCCGTCGTCGCGACGGCGACGTATCGCCCGCGACTTCACGTCGAGCGTCTCGTCGTCGATCTCCGGGTTGGCGATGCGGTCCAGGTCGTCGGCGCTGGCGGCCGGGAAGAGATACGACGCGGCGTCGAACTCGGGGGACGTACAGCCCCGCGTGAACGACGTCGTGTCCGACTGGATGCCGTACAGCAGGCCGGTCGCGAGCCGCGACGGCAGCGGCCGGTCGCCGGTATCCCCGTGGCCCCTGTCGGCGAGGTACTCCGCGAGGATGCTCGAACACGAGCCGTGGTCCGGGCGGACGTCGGTGAACGCCCGGCCCTCGCCGTCGCCAGGGTGGTGGTCGATGACCGCGTACGGGTCGACTCCGTCGGCACCGGTGAACCCGCGGGGTTCGTTGTGGTCGACGAGAACGACCTCGTCGGCCGCGAGGTCGATGTCGGTCACGATGCGGTCGAACTCGCACTCCAGCACCGCCTCGAAGGCTCGGTTCTCCGAGCGGCGGATCTTCCCGGGGTACTGTATCGTCGCGTCGGTGTCGACCGACTCCGCAAGGGTCGCGACGGCCATCGCCGAGGCCATCGCGTCGGGGTCCGGGGTCGGGTGCATCAGGACGACCACCTCCTCGAGTTCCTCGAGAGCGGCGACGAACTGCTCGCTCGCCGGCGCGGTGAACCGCCGCAGGAGGTACACCCCGGCCGCCAGTACCACGGCAGCCGCGGCGACGGCCGCGATCAGCAGCACCGGCCGCTGAAGCACCATCTCGACCAGCCGGTCACCGACCGCCGCGGGGTTACCGGATACCTGGCCGTACATACGCCACGTTTTTTGTTGTTACAATAAGTTTCTTCGGGCAGAATCTTTTAAGAACGCGCCTCGACGGCCGGACGGTAGCCCTCCCGGTAGGTCGGATACCGGAACTCGTAGCCGAGCGCTCGAAGCCGGTCGTTCGAGCAGCGCTTGCTCGTTCGGATGCGGCGCCGAGCGGCCGCCGAGAGGTCGTCCTCGAGCCGCTCGGCCTTCGTCCGCTTCGGGGGTCGCTCGACGCCGCAGGCGTCGGCCAGCCAGTCGGCGAAGGCCCACTTGTCGGCCGGCTCGTCGTCGACCGCCAGCAGCAGCTCTTCGTCGGTCGACTCGAGCATGAACCGGACGACCCCCGCCGCGTCGTCGCGGTGGATCATGTTCAGGTACCCCTCGGTGACGGGCCCCTCGAGGTACCGGTCTAGCCGGTAGCGGTCCGGGCCGTACAGCCCCGCGAACCGGGCGACGGCGCCGTCGATGCCGAACTCCGGCGCGAGTTCGCGGGCGACCCGCTCGGCCTCCGCCAGCACCTCGGTCTTGGCCGTCGTCGGGTCGAGCGGCGTCGCCTCGTCGACCCAGCCGCCGTCGTGGTCGCCGTAGACGCCCGTACTCGAGGTGTAGACGAGCCGCTCGGGCGGCGATTCGCGGGCGCCGAACGCCTCGATGGCCGTCCGCAGGCCGTCGACGTAGACCCGCTCGGCGGCCTCGGCGCCCCGGCCGCCGGAGGAGGCCGCGAAGACCAACGCGTCGACGTCCGGAACCCGCTCGAGCGCCGCCGGATCGGTCACATCCGCCCGCACCGCCTCGGCGCCGGTCGCCTCGACGGCCGCCAGCCCCGCCCCCGAACGGCGGACGCCGACGACGTCGTGGGCCGGCCGGAGCTGCCGGGCGAGTTCGCAGCCGACGTAGCCGCAGCCGAGTATCGCGACCCGCATCGTTACGTCCGGCTCTCGATGTACCGATGGAGAAGCGCGAACTCCTCGAGGGTCATCGGGAATCGCCCCTCGATTTTCGATTGTATCTCGCGGGCCTCGAGCTCGCCGTCGAGGCCGGACTCGACGGCCTCGACGTCCAGTACTGCCGTCGTCATGCCCATCAGCAGGGCGTCCCGCGAGACCGTCGCGATAGTGTCGGCGTCCGGCGCGTCGTCGGCCACCGCCAGCACGGACGCGGCGGCCTCCAATTCCAGCTCCGGCGAGTCGCCGTCACGGAGCGCGCGCAGCGTCGCCTCGTCGACGTCCGACGCCGCCGCCACGGCCTCGAGTCCGTGCCGGTCGACGACGGCCAGCAGTTCCGCCTCGTACAGCTCCCGGAGCTCCGCCGGCGTCCTCGAGCCGGGGTCGTCGGTGATTTCGTGGAACATTCTGAGTCTTGGACGGTGCTTCGACGGCTCGACTCCTAAGGCTCCCGGTCGTGTGTCGGGGTCGCCTCGCGGGCGGACGGCGGAGCGACCGGTCACCGGTCACCGGTCGTCCGCCTCGTCCGGCGGCCACCCCGGCGAGCGCTCGTCGGCCACGCCGTCGGTGTCGCCGATACCGCTCTCGCCGGGCGGGACCACCACCACGACGGCCGTCTCCGTCCGGAAGGAGACGCGCTCGTCGCGGCCGAGCCGCAGCCGTCGGTCGCCGTGGTCGAGCCGTGACACCCGTCCCTCCCGGACGTAGACGGTCGGTCCCCGGGCGTCGCCGCGGTCGCTCCGGACGACGAACCGCTCGTAGGTGCCGGCGGTCTCGACGTACCAGACATTGGTGGTCGCGTACCAGCCGGTCAGCGGCGGCGCGAGCGGCAGTCCGGCCGGCACCGAGCCGGCCCGCTTGCCGAGCGCCCGCCGCCGTCCGTCCTCGATCGCCGCCTCGAGGCGTGCTTTGGCGGCCGACTCCAGCTTTCGCCGAATCTCCTTCTTCAGCCCCCCGGCGGCGCCGTCGGTCGTCGACAGGGAGGGCCTGGCCGCCTCGTCGGTCAGGGCATCCTCGCGGGCGGCCCGGAGCCTGACCCGCAGGCGGTCGCGGTCGACCCCGTCGCCGGCGGCCCGCTCGACGGCCCGGTCGGTCGCCGAGCCGTTGGCGAGTGCCTTCGCCTCGGCGGCCGTCGACGCGTCGGTCTCCAGCGCCGCCCGCGCCGTCGACTCCGACACGCCCTCGGCGGTCATCGCGGCGACCAACTCGCCCCGGACGTGGCGGTTCGCACGCGCCACCTCCGCCCGCAGGGCATCGTACCGACGCTCGTCGCCGTCCATCTCGGCCAGCACCTGCGCGGCCGTCGCGAGCGAGACGGTCCTCTCGCCGAGGATCGGCAGCCGGTCGAAGATCGACTTCACGACCTGGCCGTGTGGGGACGCGAAGACGTTCAGGTTCCGGGTCGCGAGCGGGTGGATTTTCCCCTCGCCGCGGGCGTCGATGCGGTCGCGGCGGACCGGGCTGGAAGGGAGGTACGACGGTCCGGTCTCGACGGCCAGCGAGAGGTTCCCGGCCGGGTCCTCGTAGGTCCTCGACGGCGACCGCGAGGCCGCACGGTGGGCCGCGAGGGCGCCATCGAGCCGGGCCGGGTCGATGTGGTCGGCGAGCTCGTCGCCGACCCCACGGTTCACCTCTCCGTGTCGCTCCGCTCGCGTTTCGAGGCGTCGGTCGAGGGCGTCGAGGTACGCCGCACGCGCCGCCACGTGGGCCCGCTCGGCGGCCGACCGGTCGGCCTCGCCGCGCAGCCGGTCGCGGCGGGCGGTCAGGTCTTCGTGGAGCCGCCGGGGCGGGTTGGCGCGGCCCGTCGCCAGGTCGGTCGCCGGGACGGTCGTCGAGAACGCCCGGGTCCGCTCTCTGAGCGCCCGGACATCGGCCTCGACGGCCGTCCGCTCGACCGTCGGGTCGGCGGTCGCGTTCGTCGTCGCCGAGACGTCGCCGCCGGCAACCGCCCGCCTGGCGGCTCCCTCCAGGCCGCCGGCCTCCGCGGCGGCGGCGTCGACGGCCCGGTCGGTCGCCCCCGACAGCGCCCCGTCGAGCGCGCCGGCCGGGGCGCCCCGGACCGGCGCTGTGCGCGCCTGGACGGCGACGCGGACACGGTAGGTCCGCTCGACGACGGCCGTCGTCGTCGTCCGCTCGTCGCCGCGGCGCCACGACCGTGTCGTCGTCTCCGTCTCGGTGGCGCGGAACGACGCGCCGTCTCTGGTCTCCCAGCCGGGGGCGGTCGGTGGCCGGCCCGCCGCCGGCTCGAGCGTCACGCGGCGCGTGGTGCGCTCGCCGACGAGGCGCCACGAGCCGCCCGGTGGTCCAGTCCGCCGGACGTCGCTCCCGCGACGGGAGGTCTCGACGACGGTCCGCGCCTGGACCGTGTGGGCGCGCTCGACGGCACGGGCGAGTTCGTCGTCGCCGTCGATGCCGACGACGTCCGCGAAGGCCCGGTCGGCGGAGCCGTTGACGCCGACCGTGACCGACGGGTCGGTCGGCGACTCGCGCCAGGTGCCCCGGCGCCGGCGCGACGCCGCCGAGTCCGATCCGTCCGGTTTCGGGAGGACCACGTCCGTCCATCGGCCGTTGATCGCCGTCCCTGCCACGAGGTCCTCCGTCGCGACCCGGCCGGCAGCGGCGGCGACGCCGCGGTCGCCTTCGGGGTCGGCCGTTCCGAAGACCGCCCGCTGTTCGGCCAGCAGGCCGTCGTTCGTCGCCAACTCGACGTGGCGGGTCCCGACGACGTTCGCGATCGGCGCCCCGCCGTACTGTGCGTAGCCGCGGGTCCACGCGATCGGGTAGAGCCGGGCGGTGAGCCGCCGGGCGAGGCCGGGGCGGGTAACCGGCGCGTTCGCCCGCCGCTCGAAGCGCTCGGTCCGGTCGTGCTGTAGCAGCACCGGGTTCGCGACCACGAACGTCGGCGACAGCTCCTCGCTCGCGACGGTCCGGCCCTCGTGGGTGCCGGTCAACCGGACGCCGCGTATCTCGACGCGCAGCGCCGTCCCGTTCGGGCCGGCCCGTTCGACGCGGACGCGCTCGATCGCCGACCGATAGCCCTCCGTCGTCGGCGCGACCGGCGGCAGGGAAGCGTTCGCGACGACGCCGCCGCGGCGCACCGCGACCGTCTCGAGGCGGCCCCGGGCCAACAGGTAGATGCGCAGCCGGAGCGCGTCCCGGAACGGGCGGTCCTCGTCGAGGGCGCGGCCGGCGGTCGTGTTCGCCGGCACGGTGACCGGGTTCGACGCCGTCCGGGTCGCCGCGTCGTCCGCCGCGGTCCGCAGGGCCGTCACCGTCTCGTCCGTCGCGCCGTCCATGGCACGGTCGACCGCGAGGGTCGATGAGGGGTCGTCGGTGACGACCGTCGCCGCCAGCGTCGTGCTCGAGACGAGCACGAGGACGCCGACGAGCGCGAACGGGACCCGGGCCCGGTCGTTCATCGGTCCCACCGCCTGACGACGATCTCGACCTCGTCGGCCGTGAGTGCGGCGGCGGCCGCCTCCGGCGTCCGGTACCGGTCGCGGAGCTCCGGCTCGAACCGGGAAGCGAGCCCGGCGGCGAGCGCCTCGTTGGCCGCGGCGGCGTCGGCGTCGGCGACCGCCCGGTCGACGTCGACCCCGAGCCGGGCGGCCGCCGTCCGATAGCGCGTCGCAGCCCGGGCCGACGTCCGCGGGTCGACGAGCGCCGCGCGGGTGCGTCGCGGCGGGAACAGCCGGTCGACGACGGCGGCCGCGAGTTCGCGGGCGAGCGCGTCGAACGTCGAAGCCGTCGGCGCGTCGACGCCGCTGTCGACGACGAGGGTCGTCGCGGCCACGTCGGCACTGTCGGGGGGACGGCGCCCCACGGCGAGACGGCCGGAGACCGTCGCGTCCGGGTAGGGTTCCCAGGTGGCGGTGACGAACACCCGGTCGTCGGTTGCCGTCTCGGTCGCGTCGGCGACCGCCTCGTCGTACGTTGTCTCGACCAGCCGGCGGTCGTCGAGCGTCGCCCCGGCGACGGCGGCGTCCGCCAGCTGCGTCGCGAGCGTGCCGTGTCGGGTCCGGCCGTCGACGGGGACGCCGGTTGTCGTCGTCGCGACGGTCCGGGCGGCGGTGTCGGCGTCGACCTCCGGCTGGGCGGCCGGCGACGGTGGAATCCCGGACAGCGTCGCCAGCGCCGCCCCGACGAGCAGCAGACAGACCGCCACGTCGAGGACGGTGCTCACGCCGCGGGCCACACGCACACCTCCAGGAGCCCCGGCCGGACGCGCCCGGGGGCGACGCGGACGGTGACGGACCTGTCGACGCACTCGGCGGCCGACGACCGGTCGGGACCGGCGGCCCAGGTCCCCTCGTCGGTCCGGAGCGAGGCGTTCAGCTCGTATCCGGTCGGCCGGGCGGGGGCGACGTGGTCCTCGAGCGGTGGCACGACGGCGCCGAAGGCCGACGATTCGGCGACGAGCCGATCGGCGGCGTACGGCGCCATCTCCCGGTCGGTCGTCAGCGCCGGCAGCGTCGCGTCGAGCGCGCCGGCGTAGAGCGACAGCCCGACGCCGAGCGCGAAGACGGCGACGAGGGCGGCGAGCGGCTCCGTCTGCGCCCTACCCGACGAGGACGACATCGACCCCCTCCCAGCGAATCCGCCGGACGACGAGTCGGTCGGTCGCGGTCCACCGCGGTCGGCGGTCGCGCGCCGCGGTCGCGGCACGCCGGAGCGCCGCCGGCGAGTCGAACGCGCGTGCCGGCGGCGTCCCGTGCAGCACCGCCTCCAGCGGGTCGTCGTCGGCGGCCGGCGTCACAGGCCCGTAGCCGAATCGGGCGTGCGTCGTCCCGCCCGGGCCGCGGAGCGACAGCGAGTCGACACCGACCCGCATCGCCTCGGCGTTCGGCAATGGTCGCTCCTCGACGGTGGCGTGCTCGCCGGCGGCGACGGCGTCGACCGTCTCGGCGGCCCCCGTCGCGTCCGGCGGCGGCACGGCCGGCATCGCGGTCACGACGCTCACGGCCGTACCGGCGACGACCGCGAGCCCGACCCAGACGTACCAGGCGTCGAGTGGCGCCTCGAACATGTGGCGGATTGGTCGCGGTCTGGTTCATAAACCTCCGGCCACCATGGTGGTCGCACGGAAGGCGACGAGGTACGTCGCCGCCGCGGCGAGCAGCGCGGCGCCGGTCCGGTAGCCGACCGTCGCCCGGTCGAGCCCGCGGGCAAGGCCCGTCGACAGTGCGGTCAGAAGCACCGCCAGCAGCAGAACGTACGCGCCGACGGCGAGGCCGAGCCCGGCGGTCTCCGGGGCGCCGCCTTCGAGGGCGCCGGCGGTGCCGACGGCGTCGGCGAGGGCGACCGTCGCGCCGCCGACGAGCGGGCCGAAGAACGCCGCGGTGTTGCCGAGCGTGGAGGTGACCTGCGCCAGGTCGCGGCGGGCCTCGCGCTCGACCCGCCGGAGGTCGTCGAGGTGGTCGGCCGTCTCGACGAGCGCCCGCCCGGCCGGCGGGCCCTCCCGCGTCGCGGTGCCGAGCAGCCTGGCGGCGCCGCGGGCCCGGCCGCTCGGCACCGCATCGAGGGCGCCGTACTCGCCGTCGAAGGCGGCCTCGACGTCGATGCGGAGCTGTGACTGCCGTCTCGCCGCGGCCTCGAACACCTCGCCGGCGACGCCGTCGAGTTCGTCGGCGGCGTCGGCGACGGCCCGCTCGACGGCGATACCGTCGGCGACGCGGCGGCCGACGAGGTACAGCGCATCCGAGAGCGCGTCGTCGAGTCGGTCGGCACGTCGTCGGACCGCCACGACCGGGCGGTACCGGACCACGAGCGCGACCCCGGGGCCGGCTCCCGCGGCCGCGACGGGCCGCGTCCACGCCGGGAGGACGGCGCCGGCGCCGACCCAGCCGACGGCGGCGACGGCGAGGCCGGCCGCGACCGGCGGCCAGCGGCGGTCCGGAACGTCGGGGTGGTCACGGTCGACCGGCGAAGGCGGAAAGGCGACGGGGCGGTTCGCCAGCAGCCAGCCGCTCGCACAGAGCAGGACGGCCGGCAGGGCGAGGTCGTAGAGGGCGACGACGGCCGGCAGCGTCGCCTCGATTCCGGCGGCACCGGCCGCCGGCAGGACGCCGATGAGCGCCAGCGGCAGGAGCACGCCGAAGGCGTACAGCGCCGTCGCCGGGCCGCGGACCGCGTCGGCGGCGTCGGCCGCCCGGTCGCGCGTGCCGTCGAGTATCGCCGCCATCGCCCGATCGAGGGCGCGGTCCCGCTCCTCGGCGGGGGCGCCCGCGGCGGCGTCGACGAGCGTCAGCGCCCGGTGCAGCGCCGGGAACGCCTCCCGCCAGGCGGCCGCGAAGCTCCCCAGCCCCGACCGCGGCGTCCCCCTGGCGCGGCGGACGTGGTCGGCGAGGCGGTCGCCGAGACGGCCCTCGGTCTCGGCGGCGAAGGCCGCCGCGCCCTCGGCGGTCGAGACGACCCGGGTCTGCAGGACCGCACGGCCGACCAGTTCGGGCGCGGCCCCGAGTGCCCGGCTCCGGCGGGCATTGGCCGCCGCCACGGCGCCGCCACGGACCGCGGCGACCGCCCCGTAGCCGAGGCCACCGGCGACGAGGACCAGCGCCGGCTGCCAGACGACGACGGCCGCGAGCAGCGCGACGAAGCCGACCGCCAGCCCGGCCATATCGGCCGCCGCGGCGACTTCCGCGGGGTCGCGGTCGAGGAACGGTGCCGCCGCTTCCAGCGCCGACGGCGGCGTCTCCCGGGGCGAACGCTCGGCCAGGCGGCTCAGCAGCGACATCGTCCGGTCAGTTCGTCGGCGGTCCGGTCGATCTCGCCTCGGACGTCGGCGGCCGTCTCCGTCGGCCCCGCGAGCGCGTCGAGGGTCCGGCAGTCGTCGAGCGACAGCGACCCCTCGGTCGCGACGGTCGCGAAGCCGACGCCGTCGTCGGTCCGGCGCACCTCCTCGGCCGCCCGGAGCCGTCGCCGCCGGCCGTCGCCGTCGTCGTACGCCTCGAGCGTGACGACGAGGTCCGTGTCGGCGAAGGCCGTCTCCGGCACCCCCAGGTCCGTGACCACCCGCTCGCGGACCGACTCGCCGCCCCCGCCGTGGATGGTCCCGAGGACGGCCCCGTCGGCCGCGCCGACGCGCATCGCCTCGTACAGCACCGTCGCCTCCTCGCCGCGAACCTCGCCGACGACGATGGCGCCGTCGCCGAGCCGGAGGGCGGTCCGGAGCGCCTCCGTCGGCTCGATGGAGGCGCCGTCGCCGGTGGCGACCCGGAGCGGCTGGACGTCCCGGCCGGCCGCCTGCAGCTCGCCGACCGGCAGCTCCGGCGTGTCCTCGATGAGGACCGTCCGGACGTCGACCGGCAGCTCCCACAGCAGCGCCCCGAGCAGCGTCGTCTTGCCGGCGCCGCGGGCGCCGGCCACGAGCGTCGCCGCCCCGCGGCGGACGGCCACGGAGAGAAAGGCGGCCGTCGCCGGGGCGAGCGTCCCGTTGTCGACGAGATCCGACAGCCGGAAGGCCGACTCGTCGTGGGCGCGGAAGGTGAAGCCGACGCCGTCGCTGACGGGCGTGGTGACGCCGGCGACCCGGACCCGCCGGTCGCCGGCGTCGGCGGTGGCGGCCAGCGTCGGACTCGCCCGCGAGAAGGCGCGGCCACTAGAGCGGCGGAACCGCGAGGCCAGCGCGTCGGCGCCGTCGTCCGTCAGCCGGACGTTCGTGCGGAGCGTCGCCCCGTCGTGACGGACGCGGATGCGGTTGTCCTCGACCGGGGCCGTCACGAACACGTCGGTCACCGCCGGGTCGGCGAAGCAGTCCTCGACGACGCCCAGCCCGGTGGTGTGCTTCCGCAGGGCGGCGACGAGCGTTTCGACCGGCTGGTCGGCGTCGGCGACCGACCGGACCGCCCGGGCCGGCGCCCGGTCGCCGCCGGTGACGGCCCCCCGGGCGAGCCGCTCGTAGGCGCGGGCCAGCGTCGCGGTCGCGTCGGCGTCCAGCCGGTGTTCGGCCGGGATCAGGTGGTAGGTGTCGAGGCCGTCGCGCTCGTACCGGCGGACGACCGCGCCGGTGTCGAGCTCGTAGCGGTCCCGCAACGTCACGTCCGGCGGCGGCCGCGTGGCGACCCGCGAGCGGGCGACCGTCGGGCCGACGCTGGGCCGGAGCAGCCCCTCGTAGTCGGCCTCGAGGAACGCCGCGAGGCCGGTCTCGGCGGCCGTCCGCGCCGGGGCGCCGCCCCGCCCGCCCGCGACCCGGGCGGCTCCGAGCGGGTCCTCGCGGGCCCGGGCCGCGAGCGCGTCATCGTGGAACGCGACGGCACCGGCGAATCGACCGGCGGCGACGAGCAGGGCGGCGGCGTCGTCCTCGTAGGCCCGCTCGAAGCCGGCGGCACGCGTCGAGACGACGTCGGCGTCCCGCTCCTCGAGGGCCGCGACGACGGTCGCCCGACACGGCGTCGACTCCGCGAGACGCCCCTCCCCCGGGCAGTCGTCGCTGTCGACGCACAGCCGGTCGCGCTCGAAGGCCGTCTCACACCGGCAGTCCTCGTCGGACGAGAGCAGGCTCCCGAACACGGGCCGTCTGGCTGCGGCTTCCCTCTTCAACCCTCGCCCGACGCGCGCGATGGACCCGAACGGCCGGGCCGTCGTCGGTCCGGACGAGGGCGAGCCGCAGCCGCGTCCGGTCGGCGACGACGAGCGGCGCCGGCGTCCGGAGCCGTGTCGCCGGGTCGACGCTCCGGGCCTCGCCGGTCGCTGGCACCCACGCCAGCCGGTCGTCGTCGACGACGATTCGACCGCCGTCGGTGACCGTCGGCGTCGGCGGCGCCACGACGATCGTCGCCGTCGCCGGCGTCGCCGCCGGCGCGACGGGGTCGTTCTCGGCGGCGAGGCGGTCGGCGGTCCGGGCGAGTTCCTCGAGTTCGTCCGTCGCCACGGCCGCGTTGCGGTCCCGCTCGGCCCGCTCGGCGGCCGGGAGGCTCGCCCCGAGCAGCGCGGCCGACAGCGCCACCGCCAGCACGACCCGGATCACCGGTCACCCCCACCGGAAGATGCCGTCGACGTCCACCGTCGAGTCGGTGTCGGCGTCCGCGGTCGTATCCGCGTCTGCGCCCGCGTCCGCGCCCGCTCCGGCGCTCGTCCTCGGGTCCTCGTCGTCCGGCTCCGTGTCCGGGCGCCGCGACGTCGTCGACCCCGGGCGGGCGACGCCGACGTTCCGCTCGACGGCTTCGGCCTTCCGCAGCGCGCGGTCGGCACGGCGCTCGACGTCCTCGTTGATGGCGCGCACCTCGCCGACGTAGCCGCGGATCGCCCGGACGGCCGCCTCCAGTTCGGCCACCCGCGTCTCGAGGTCGTCGAGTCGGTCGGCCCGCTCCAGCGGCTCCTCCTCCGAGAGCGCCCGCTCGACGGCGTCGAGCCGGCGCGACAGCGAGTCCCGGTCGTGGTCGCTCGGTGGCATGCGACGGCCTGGCCGCTCCCTCGTATATGAACCTCCGGGCGGGCCGGAACGACCGGTGTGTCGGACCCGAATCATCGGACTAACCGACAGTGATGCGGGGTCGAAACCCGGCGCTACCGGGCGGGCCGAATCCGACCGCCGCTTCCCTTCTCGCCGTCGGAGCGATCCGCGGAGCGGCGCTGGCGACGAGTTGACGGTCGGAAGACACTTGTCGTGTTGCCGTAACCCGGCGATATGTCCGTCGCCCGCCCCGCGCTGGTCGCCCTCCTCGTCGGGCTGGCGCTACTCGTCAGTCCGGCCGTGCTACTGCAGTTCCAGGAGCCGGCGGAGTGTGCGAACGACGTCGACCGGCTCGAGGACGGCGAGGAGCGGGGCGACCTCCCCGTCCGGCAGTACGACGACCTCTCGCCGACGGCCAAGCGCGCCTTCGACCGCGCACGGACGGTCGACCGGTCCGTGACCGTCACCGGCGAACGGTGCCCCGCGGCATTCGAATACGGCGTCGACCAGAGCCGATACGTCGTCGTCGAAGACGACACGCGCTACCTGCTCACGACGTACGACAACGACCTCCTCCCGGAGACACAGCTCGCGGCGGTCGTCGTCGCGTTCCTGGGGCTCGTCGTCCTCGGGACTGGGGTAGCGGCGTACGACGACCACGACGCTCGCGGGCCCGCGTGGCTCGGGGCGGTCGGGGCGGCGACGCTCGTCGTGGTGACGGCCGCGGTCGTGCTCCGGGAGCGACGGCTGGCGGTCGTCGGCGGGGCGCTCGCGGTGACGGCGGCCACGCTGGTCGGCGCCGGCGCCGCGCTCCGTCCCCGTCGGGCGCTCCTGCTCGGCGGCGGGCTGGCGGTCCTGCCGGCGGTCGTCGCCGCCCCGTTCGTCGGCGCGAGCGCCGCCGTCCTCGCGCCGGCGGTGCTGCCGCCCCTGTTAGTTGGCGCCGGCGTCGCCGGCCGACGGCTCGTCGCTCGGTCGTAGCGGCGTCGGGGCCGGCGGCACTGGCCGCCACCACCGAGTTTAGACCGCTGGCGGTCGTACCGTCCGACGCCATGGTTTCTACTGGCGAGACGGCACCGACGTTCAGCGCGACGTACAGGGGCAGCGACCACGAGACGTTCGACCTCGAGGAGCAGCTCGGCGA
The DNA here is from genome assembly GCA_003020965.1 of Halobacteriales archaeon QS_4_69_225. Classification (GTDB taxonomy): domain Archaea; phylum Halobacteriota; class Halobacteria; order Halobacteriales; family Haloarculaceae; genus Natronomonas. The sequence continues at coordinate 52,968 of PXRL01000008.1, read as the reverse complement.
CGGCCCGGTCGTACTGGCGTTCTTCCCGGGAGCGTTCACGCCGCCGTGCAGCAACGAGATGGTCGCCATTCAGGACCGCATCGGCGAGTTCGAGGACGCCGGCGCGACCGTTCTCGGCGTCAGCGCCGACTCGGCGTTCAGCCTCGAGGCCTTCGCCGAGGAGTACGGCCTCGAGTTCGACCTCGTCTCCGACATGGACGGCGCGGCCATCGACGCGTATGACCTCGCCATCGACATCCCCGAACTCGGCCTGCACGACATCGCCAATCGGGCGGTGTTCGTGCTCGACGAGGAGGGCACCGTCAGCCACGAGTGGGTCGCCGAGGATCCGACCGACGAGCCCGACTACGAGGAACTCGTCGCGGCCGCCGAGGAGGCCGCCTGACGCGCGTCCGCGTCGGCGAACGGTCGGACCGCCCGCGGTTCCGACGACCGGCATGCGCCCCGAGAGACCGGAGCGGCGGCCGCCGGTCGGCGACGCTCGCCGTTCTTCGGACGACGCTCGGGTCGCGAGGAGTCCCGCCTGCCGGTCGGGTCAGACCAGCGCCGACAGGAATCCGACGCTCTCTCCGGCCATGCTGCCGAGCAGCAAAACCGTCAGCAGCACGGAGTTGTGGGTGCTGTGCAGCAGCCACGGGACGACGAGGTTGCCGGTGTACTCGTAGACGGCGCCGAGAACGATTCCGGGAACGAGGAGGAGTCCGACCGTGACCGCGACGGCGTCGGGGCTGCCGGCCAGCGCGATAACGTGGAGCGACGCGAAGATGACGGCGGCGGCGGCGACCGCCGGCACGGCCGAGAGCCGCTCCCGGAGGCGGTTCTGGACGACGCCCCGGAAGAGGAACTCCTCGGCGGGGCCGACGACGAGGAACATCACGACGATGCCGGCCGGGATCAGCTCCGGGTTGTTGGCGAACGTCTCCGCGCCGCCGTTTTCCGCCGGCTCCGGCAGGAACCGCAGCGCGACGCTCACGACGACCAGGAGTGTGCCGATGATGGCGGCGTAGCCGGCGGCGATGACGCCGACCTCGCGGAGCGTCGGGAGCCGGACGCCGAGATACGAGCGGAGGCGGCGCCAGCCGAACCCGCGGGCCCGGAGGTAGGCGGCTCCGAGCCCGATGAAGCCGACGTACTGCCCGACGGCGATGGAAACGAGCGAGAGCACCTCGAAGGAGAGGCCGGCCGCGCCGCCGGCGAGCCCGACGACGCCGGTGACGAGCCCGAGAACGAGGATGCCGCCGACGCCGAGGGCGACGGCGGCGCCGACCGTCCGGAGCGGGGACTCGTCGGCGTTCGCGGTCGGCGTCCCCGGCGGCGACCCGGACGGCGACTCGTCGGTCCTGTGTACCGCCTGCTCGACGTCCTCGAAGCGAGAGGAGCCTCGCTGCATCGGGTCCCGGTCGGAGGAGTCGTCCATGCCTCCGGTTGGGGTCGGATGCCTAAATACGACACGAGGTCGACCGGTGGCGGTACGGACGGAGGGCTCCGTGACTGGGTTGAAACGAAAGTGCGGACGGTCCGTCAGGCCAGGCTGGCGCCGTCGAACGCCGTGCGGTCGACCTCCAACTCCAGCAGGTCGAGAACGGTCGGCGCGATGTCGTAGAGGTCGGCGTCGCCGACGCGGGTGCCCTCGTCGTCGACGAACAGACAGGCGTCGTCGAAGCTGTGCATTCCGTTGCGGGGGCCGGTCGCGAAGACGTCGTCGCCGCCCTTGAATCCGGACTTCAGGTCGAAGCCGTGGTTCGGGACGACGACGAGGTCCGGGGCGATGTCGTCGTGGTCGCCCCGGAACGCCGCCTCCTTCGTGACGACCCGGTCGGCGACCGGCCGGCCGTCGGGGCCCTCCATCGCCTCGAGGTCGGCTTTCAGCTCCTCGCGGACCGCCTCGTACTCCTCCTGCGGGACCGCCCCCCGCGGCTCGCGGCCCTCCAGGTTGACGTAGAAGCGCCCGGGGATCAGCGAGTACGCCCGCGTGTCCGCGCCGATATCGCCGAGGCTGTCGTGGTCGTCGCCCTCGTAGGAGAGCCAGCCGTTCCGCTCGAGCCAGACGTTGCACTTGACCTCGTGCTCGAGGGTGGTGAAGCCGTGGTCGGAGGCAACGATCATCGTCGTCTCCTCGTCCAGCATGTCGCGCAGCTCGCCCAGGTAGTGGTCGACCTTCGCGTAGAACTCGAGGAACTCCTCGCGGTACTCGCCGTTTCGGGTGTAGTGTTCGAACAGGAAGTGGTTGACCCGGTCGGTGGTCATGAAGACGCCGAAGAAGAGGTCCCAGTCGTCCCGCTGGATATGGCGTTTGAACGCCTCGAACCGTGCGTCCAGCGTCTCGTGGGCGTCCTCGATGAACTCGCTTTTGTCGTCGTCGTGGCCGAGCTTGGCGTTGACGTCGATGCGGTACTCCAGGTCCTCCAGCGTCTCCCGGAGGTCGTCGGGGTAGGCGGCCTCCTCGACGCCCGGCGAGAGAAAGCCGCTGACCATCCGTTGGACCTCGCGGTCCGGCGGGAACGTCACGGGGACGTTCATCACGGTCGCCTCGCGGCCGGCGTCGTCGACGCGGTCCCACAGCCGTGTCGCCCGGACGTCCCGACCCATCGGGACGTAGGTGTCGTAGCTGTCGACCTCGCGGTCCTGGAAGCCGTAGACGCCCGTCTCGCCCGGGTTGACGCCGGTCGTCAGCGCCGGCCAGCAGGCCGACGACTCCGGCGGCACGATGGAGTCGATGGCGCCGCCGGCGCCGGCCGCCTCGATCGCGTTGAGCGTCTCGAAGGTGTCGGGGTTGTCAGCGACGAGGCTGTACGGTACGCCGTCGATACCGAAGAAAGCGACCCGCGGTCCGTCGCCGCCGCGGAGCCGGTCGAACAGTCCCATACCGACCGATGGGGCAGGCGCCTACAAGTACTTTCGTTTCTACCGCCGGACGGAACGGCGCTCGTCGACCCCGGCGAACGCAGCTGGCGATCGGACTCGACTACCCGACGATCGGGAACGGGAGCCTCCCGGTCCGCTTGCCGCCGGTCCGGTGCCGTTCGACGGCCCCCGGGTCGGCGCCGGCGATACAACAGCCGTCGGCCGCGGGATCATTCCTCGCCGCTCTCGTCGTCGAACGGCTCGAAGTTCTCCGGCACGACCGTCATGTGGTGCATCCCCATCGAACGCTGTCGTTCGGCGCTCATGTACGAACGGTGGGACCGCAGCCACATATATCACTCCATAAACATAATGTATCCCCACGGCCCGAGGTATTATCCCCGCGTATTTGCCAACGGAGAACCGACAGAGGGCGACGGAACGCTGCTCGATTACCCGGGGGAATCACCGCGACCCGCGTATGTCCGCGGTGCATGCCGCCGCGGCGGGAGCGTCAGATCATGCTCCGGCCGGGGTCGGTCGGGCCGTAGAACTGGCCGTGGAAGCCGTACGGCAGGCGATGCGGCAGCGGGGCGCGGGCCCGCTCGGTCATCGTCGCGGCGTCGAGACAGACGAGCGTCGAGCGGTCGGCCGGCGGGTCACAGATCACCGACAGGAGAACGCCGTCGTCCTCGGCGTCGGGGTCCGGCGCCGGCACGAAGACCGGCTCGCCGGGGTGGCTGCCCGGCTCGCCCCACGTCCGGGCCCGTCCCGTCTCGAGGTCGACCTTCACGAGGTCCGTCGGGAGGCTCGACCCGCCGTGGGTCTCGGCGGCGTAGACGTACCGGTACTCCCGGCCGACGCGCCGCCGGTAGTGGATGGTCGGGAACTCGAGGGGCCCGCGCCGCAGCTCGCGGCGCTCGGCGTCGCCGCCGTCCAGCGACAGCCGGTACCGGACCAGGTCGCCGGCCGGCAGATCTGGCGTCTCGCTGCGCAGGTTCTCCAGCGTGAGGCCGGTCACCGCCGACTCATCGTCGAACGCCACCAGGTCGACGACGAGTTCGTCGCCGTCCTCGTAGGCGTTGGCGTGGTGGTAGACGAAGAACGGGTCGGCGGGGACGGTCGCAACCCGCTCGCCGTCCGTCCGGTCGAGGACGACGAACCGGGTCGGCCCCTCCAGCGGCCCGAAGGCGTCGAGAAACGTCGTTCCGGTGAGGCTGCCGACCAGCAGCGACGATAGGTCCAGTCCGTAGCCGCCGACGGTGACGACGGCGTACCGCTCGGTGACGGCGAAGGAGTGGATGTACGGCGCCCTGTCGAACTGCAGCGTCGCGAGCGGCGTCGCTTCGCCGCCGTCCCGCCGGAACAGCGTGTACGTCGTCTCCCGGCCGTAGGAGACGCCGAGGTTGAGGACGGTCCCGTCGGGGTCGCGGTGGAGGTGCCCCAGCGTGAGGTCGCAGTCCAGCCCCGCCGTGAGGTCGACCCGCTCCTCGGTAGCCAGCGTCTCGGGGTCGAACCGGAGCCCCCACGGCGACTCCGTCACCGCCATCGGCTCGCCGTCCCGCCGGGCGACGCCGATGACCGGGTTGTCGGGGAACACCCCGGTCAGCGCCTGCCGGAGCCGCGTCCAGACCGGTCGGTCCGGCGCGGTCCCCGGAAAGGGCGTCCGGACGCCGCCGCCCGACCGCTCGAAGGCGAGGTCCTCGCTCTCGACGAACCGGTTGGCGTACCGGACGCCGTCGTCGTCGAAGGCCACCCGCCGCAGCATCGCGTAGGAGTCGAACCAGTGGTTCAGCGGCTCGCCGTCGGCCTCGAACTGGCCGGGGCCGTTCTGGAGGTACCGCCCCCGGAGCCACGCCGGCAGCGATCCCTCGACGGGAAGCCGCTCGTCGCGCAGTTCCTCCCGCTGGGTCTCGAAGCCGGGCCGATAGTCGACTGACATACCCGCCGTTCGGGCGCCGGCGGCTAATCGTTTGGGCGGCGACGGCGCGGTCGCGGGCGGCCGCTCACACCGCCGGCCGTAACTACGTGAAGCGGTCCCATCGAGAAGATGGGATTCCGGACGGATACTCCGGACTGTATCCACCCGGATACCGCCGAGACGTCTCGAAAGAATTACACCCGGCGGTATCAGCCGAACTGTTCCTCGTACAGTTCCTGGGCGTGTTCGATGGCGTCGAAGGCGGCCTGGCGGTCCTCGAAGCCCTGCGTTTCGACCTCCTTGCCCTCCTCGAGGTTCTTGTAGGTCGCGAAGAACTCGTCGATCTCCGCGAGCGTCTGTTTGGGGATGTCCGCGAGGTCCTCGACGTGGTCGAAGCGGGGGTCCTCGCTCGGCACCGCGATGACCTTGTCGTCCTGCTCGCCGTCGTCGTCCATCTTCATCAGCGCGACCGGGCGGACCTCGACGACGCAGCCCGGGAAGGTGGCGTCTTCGACCAACACCAGCACGTCGAAGGGGTCCTCGTCGTCGTAGTACGACCGCGGGATGAACCCGTAGTCCGACGGGTAGTGGACGTTCGAGTGCAGCACCCGGTCCAGCACGACGCCGGGGACGTCCTTGTCGTACTCGTACTTGTTGCGTTCGCCTTTCAGACACTCGACGACCGCGTATATCTCCTCCGGCGGGTTCGGCCCGGTCTCGAGGTCCGTCCACAGGTTCGTTCCGGCCATACGTCGGCGTGGGCGTGACGGCCGCAAAGAGCTTTCGACACGCCCCCGAACCACGGGCCGGAAGCGTGACATAGACAACCGGAGACAAGTAGATGTTTACTAAGTGTTAAGTATGCCGCGAACCTGTCAGTTTCCATGTCAGAAGCACGCTCTACCGTCTCGGATCCGGGCGTCGCACGCGAGCTCACGGCGTTCCAGCAGAACATCCTCACGATTCTCGCGGAGGACGCCCGGTACGGACTCGCCGTCAAGCGCGAACTCGAAAGCTACTACGGCAGCGAGGTGAACCACGGTCGACTCTACCCGAACCTCGACGACCTCGTGGAGATGGGACTCGTCGAAAAGAGCGAACTCGACAAGCGGACCAACGAGTACGCCCTCACCGAGGAGGGATTCGAGGCCGTCCTCGGACAGCTCGAGTGGGTGTTCTCCAACGTCGCGACCGGCGACGGCCGGGGCGACGAACTCCACGAGCTGGTCGACCAGTTCGAGTGACACGGCGCCCGGGCCGGTGGTCGGGCTCTCCTCTGCGACGCGACGGCTCTCGCCCGAGCCACCGCGGCGACGGCGGTCGACGCCGACGACCTCGGCGGTCCGTCCGACACGGAGCTCCGCGACGCTCGACCGCGCGCCCGGCAGCGCGAGTAGGGGCCCGGCGACGACCGCCGGCCTGCTGTCGGAACTGGCCGGGACGATCGTGTCGGTCGCCGACCGGGTCGACGTGCTGGGAGGTGGCATCCGACCTCACGTGACCGTCGGCTCCGCCACACCGCTTGCGAGACGGCACTCAGGCGAGCCGGTCGGGGTCGACCTTGCAGACCTCCCGGGCGAGAACGGTCGCGTAGCTGCCCGGCGGTAGCGAAAACGACAGCGTCAGCGGGTCGCGGTCGACGGCGAGGTCGGTCGCGACGCGGATCGGCCGCCGGGTGCCGGTCGTGCCGAACTCCCCCGGCAGGTCGAAGTCCGACCGCCCGACCCCGAGTTCGTCGAGCACGCCGCGGGCGACGTCGGCGGGCTCGCCGTCGCCGAAGACGGTGTCGGTGCCGACGAGCGGCGCGGTGACGAACGCCCGGTCCCGCTCGCAGTGTCGGCGGACGGTCGCCAGGCGGTCCTCGTCGACGACCTGCGTCCGGTCGGTGGCCGGCCGCCCCGCGTCGTCGGCGAAGCACACCACGTCGCCGGCGACCGGCCGCCCGAACGGCAGTCCCCGGCGGAGCCGCTCGGAGCAGATCCGGTTGAAGACGTACGACTGGGCGGCGTTGACGAACAGCCGCTGGAGGTTCGTCGGCAGCTCTTCCAGGGCGGCCCGGTAGTCGGCCGGCCCGTCGGCGCCCTCCGCGAGCCGGCCGGCGATGGCCCGCTCGTAGCGCAGGTGACCGGGCAGCCGCTCGACTGCGGCCGCCCAGTCGCGCGTCTCGTCGACCGCCTCGCGGGCCTCCCGGGTCCGGTCGGGTTCGCGCTCGCTGGCCTCACAGACGTAGCGGACGGCCGCCGCCGCCCAGTCGCCGCGGACGACGTCGAGGCCGACCCGGTGGGTGATCGGCCGCCGCGAGCCGAACCGCTGCTGGCCGAAGTAGTTGGGGACCGCGACGACGTCGCCGTCGCCGTCAGCGTCGCCGGCGAAGTCGCGCAGCTCGTCGACGACCGATTCGACGGCCGCCGGACGGTCGGCGTCCCGGACGACGACCTCGAAGTCGTTGCCGGCGAGGTCGCCGAACAGCACCGGCCGCCCGGCCCGGCCCAGCGGCTCGAGGTCGGCGTCGTCGACGGCCGGCAGGTCCGTCCGGTCGGAACGAACGGAAAACAGCTGCGTCGTGACGGCGTGTTTGTCCTTGGTGCCGGCCCAGGAGACCCGCTCGCGACTCACCCCCAGCGCGTCGGACAGCGCGGCCGCGAAGTCGTTGGTGTCCCAGCCCCGCAGCGTCGCCCGGAAGACCAGATGCGGGTACGACCCCGGGTCGGCGTCGACCGGCCGGAGGTCGACGTCGAAGGCCTCCCGCTCGCGGACGCGGAAGTCCTCGGGCCGGTCGCGGAGCCGGCCGCCGACGCCGTCGGCCGTCGAGACGTAGAACTCGATGCCGACGGCCCGCTCGATGGGGTGGGCCTCGTGCATACCGACACCACCGGCCGGCGGGGCAAAGCCCCTTCGCCCCGCCGACGGGTCGGCCGCGGCTCGGAACCCGGAGATCAGCGGCGCCTCGACTTTGCCCGCGTCGAGCCGCGAGGAGCAGCCGCCGTCCGCACGGACCGGCTCGGTGGACGTTCGTCGAGCCGTCTCGGGAACCAGCGGGTCGATTCCGTCGTTCGTCATCCGCGCGACCGCGGCAGCCGGACGGTGTCAAACGTAATGCTCGTTGATGATATTGAGACGGAACCCGCCGGGCGGCCCACAGCGACGGGCGGTCGTAGAAGGGGAGGTCGGCGGGTCAGGCGGACTCGACGTCGCCTTCCATCGAGGGGTGAACCGTACAGCGGTAGGTGGCAGCCTCGGCGGCGAGGCTCTCCGTGAAGGTGAACGAGAACTCGGTCTCCTCGTCGACCCAGCCGACGTCGGCGTCGCCTTCGAAGTCGCCTTCCTCGTCAGGGCTCTGCGACAGCAGCACCGTGCCGTCGTCGGTCTCGACGGCGAACGGGTGCTGGGACCAGCCGTCGTTGGTGACGGCGTACCGCTGGCCGACCTCGAAGGTCATCGTCGGGTTCTCGGCGCCGGTCTCTGCAACCGAGCCGGTCTCGTCCTGAGTGACCTCCCAGGCGCTGACGCCGACGTTGTCGATCGTCAACTGGGCGCCGGAGATCTCCGCCGACATCTCGCCGTCCGTCGGCGTCTCGCCGTCCATTTCGCCGTCCGTCTCCGTCATCTCGTCGCCCATCCCGTCGTCCGTCTCCGTCATTCCGCCGTCCGTCTCCGTCGTCTCGTCGCTGCCGTCGTCGTTGCCGTTGCCGGTACAGCCGGCCAGCCCGGCCGCCAGTGCGATACCCGTCGTCCGTAGGATGTGTCGTCGTTCCATCGTGAGTTCGTCGTCTGTAGTGACCCCGCCCGCGGGTCGTCCACGGTGCGTCCGCCGTTGACCCCGAGGTCGGGGGGTTTCTTCCGCCTGCAGCCTTCGATTACGATTCCTGAACGGGTAAACTTCTCCATTTCCGGACGCGTCGGAGGCGCCACACGGCCGCCGAGTCGACTCCGCGACTTCCCGAGAGAAGCGAGAGGCCGGCGTCACGAGCCCGGACCGTGGGGTTCATTACCATAGACGGCCACGCCCGGATATGAACGAGACAGCCGAGGAACACGTCTGCGAGGACTGCGGGAGAACCTTCGGGTCGAAGGCGAAGCTGCGACGGCACGTCCGCGAGGTCGGGCTCGTCGCGTAGCCGGAACGACCGCGAGGTCGCCGGTCGTAGCCGCGATGACCAGGTAAAACAGCATTCCGAGGGCGGCGCTGGTCGCAGCGACCCGGCCGGGGTCCCGCCGGGGCAGGGAGCGTCTGGCCGGCGGAACCTCCTGCAGGTCCGACCGGGTGAGAAAGCGGGTCATCGCGGCCCCGAAGCCGGCGACGAGCGCCGGGCCTGTCGCGGGGCTGTCGACCCGATCGACGTCGATGCAGGCGGAATCCGCTATCAAGCGAAACCGACCTGCGGGTGCCGGAGGCCGGGCCGCGCTACCGGATACCGTACGCCGAACGGATCGCCGGCGGTGGTTCCCGGTCGGTGCCGCCGAGAGGTCACGACCCCGGAGGGCGCCGACGCCGTCGTCCGGAAGGGCCGCGCCGACCTAGCGGTCATCGGTCGCCAGCACTTCCGGGACCCGTACTTCGCGGTCCGAGTCGCCGGGGCGCTGGGCTTACGTAGATTCAAGGAGAAAGCCCCGCCCTTCAGGGCGGGGAGGATGTCAAGAGGCGCCCGTCCCGCGGCAGTACACCCGCGGCTCTCAGTAGAGGCTCAACTCGCCGGTCACCTTGTCGACGACGTTCTCCGCGCCGGGGCCGACCGCCAGCGCCGTCAGCGTCCCCGGCTCCAGTTGCGTGTGGCCGGCGTCCCGCACCAGCGCGTACGGCAGCCCCTCCCGGCGGGCCTGGTCGGCCAGCTCCTGGAGCTGTGACTCGCCGGCGCCCTTCAGGACGACCTTCTTCTGGCCGCCGGATTTCCAGTCGCCCCGGGCCGACGAGCCAGCGGACTCGTATGCCTGCAGCGACGCGTGGGCGACCTGTGCGGCGAGTTTGCCCTGCCCCATCCCGAGGTCCGTGCGGGCGACGATTGCCTGTTTCATGCCCGGTGGTGGGTGGGACGCGCTGAAAAAGCCCTGGAGTCGCGGTGCCGTCCCACCGCTACCGCGGGCATTTAAGCCCCTGTCGGCCCCTTCTCGCGATATGATACTCTCCGATGCGGACATCCGCCGCCGGCTGACGGACGGCGAACTGGTCGTCGAGCCGCTCGACGACCCCGAACTGCAGATCCAGCCGGCCAGCATCGACCTCCGGCTCGGCCGGGAGTTCCTCGAGTTCCAGCGCACCAACATCTCCTGTATCCACCCCGACAGCGAGCAGGAGGTCGACGAGTACGTCGACGAAACCCACGTCGAGGCGGGCGAGGACTTCGTTCTCCACCCCAGCGACTTCGTCCTCGGGACGACGAAGGAGCGCGTCGAGATTCCGCCGGACCTCCTCGGGACGGTCCAGGGACGGTCCTCGCTCGGCCGGCTCGCAATTGTCATTCATGCGACAGCAGGTATCGTTGACCCGGGTTACAAAGGCCAGATAACCCTCGAGCTATCCAATCTCGGTACTGCACCGGTATCTCTGAATCCTGATATGCGGATTTCGCAGCTCATCTTCACCGAACTGAAAAGCCGCGCCGAACGGCCGTACGGTACGGAACGCGGCTCGAAGTACCAGGGCCAGTCGGGGCCGCAGGCCTCCCGCATCCAGTCCGACGAGGAGTTCGGGGGCGACCGGCACTCATGAGGTTCATCGAGGAGGTGGTCGTCGAGGAGTTCCTGCCGACGTTCCGGTCGCTTCTGGCGGGCGAACTCAGAGAGCGGGACCTCACTCAAAGCGAGGTGGCGGACCTGCTGGGCATCTCTCAGAGCGCCGTCTCGAAGTACGCCCACGGCGGGGTCGAGGTCGACGACGACGTCGCCGGCGACGACCGGGTCCGGGAGCTGGTGGAGACGCTGGCCGACGGCCTCGCCGGCGACGAGATGACGCGGGTACAGGCGCTCGTCGAGGCGGAGGTGCTGATCCGCCGGCTCGAACGGGGCGACCTCCTGGCGCGACTCCACGAGGCCGCCTTCCCGCCGCTTGCGGAGTTCGAAGGTTCCTTCGACGTCCACGACCCCGACGGGCGGCTGCGGACGACCGAGCGGGTCCGGGCGTCGGTCCGCCGCGGCGTGGCGACGCTGGAGAACACCGGCGGCTTCGCCGCGCTCATCCCTGCCGTCGGGTCGAACCTCGTCGAGGCGCTGCCCGACGCGACGACCGTCGACGACGTGGCGGCCGTCCCCGGCCGCATTCTCGACGTCAAAGGGACGGCGACGGTGCCCGGCGACCCGGAGTTCGGCGTCTCCGGCCACGTCGCGAGCGTGCTGCTGGCGGCTCGGGATGCCGGCAGCCCTGCGCGGGCGGCGCTGAACGTCCGTTACGAGCCGTCGCTGGTGGCCGACCTGGAGGCCCGCGGCCACGAGACCGCGGAGTTCGACGCCGAGGCCGACCTCGAGCCGGCCGTCGCGGCGGCGCTGGCCGACGGCCCGGCCGGCGTGCTCTATCAGACCGGCGGGTTCGGCGTCGAGCCGATCTGCTACGTTCTCGGCGCCGACGCCGGCGAGGTCGTCGCCGCCGTCCGGGAGCTCCGTCGGTGAGCGTCGCCGACTTCTACGGCCGGTGGGCGGCCCTCTACGACCGGGTCGCGACCGCCCCCGGCGTCGAGCGGTGGCGCCGGGCGGCCGCCGAGCGGGTCGCCCGCCCCGGCGACACCGTCGTCGAGATGGGCTGCGGCACCGGCGCCAACCTGCCGTACCTCCAAGAGTGCGTCGGCCCGGCGGGCCGCGTCGTCGGCGTCGATCTCGCCGGGCCGCCGCTGCGGTGGGCCCGCGACCGGGCCGGCCGGTACGGCGACGACGATGTCGCCGTCGTCCGTGGGGACGCGACCGACCCGCCGGTCGGAACCGCCGACGCCGTCCTCGGGACCTTCGTCTGCGGACTGTTCGACGACCCCGGCGACGTCGTCGACCGGTGGTGCGATCTGGTCGGGCCCGGCGGCCGGGTCGCGCTGATGGACGCGACGGCGACGGAGGCGGCGGTCGGTCGGCCGCTCGTGCCGCTGTTCCGGGCATTCGTCGCCGCCGGCGCCCCCGGGAGCGGCCCCGGCGACGTCCTCCGGGCACCGTTCGGCCGGCCGGACGAGCCGCTGTCCCGCCGCGTGGCGGCCTCGCGGGCGGCGCTGACCGACCGCACGGAGGCGCGGCGCTACGAGACGTTCGGGCTCGGCTTCGTCGGCCTGCTGTCCGGGCGGGTCCGCTAGCGTTATCGCGGCGCCGGCCGACGTTCGAGCATGGACCGACGGACGTTCGCCGGGACGGCCGCGACGGCCGCCGCCGTCGTCACGGGCGTCGTCGCGGACTTCCTGGCCGAGGCGGACCTCCTGGCGCTGCTGCTGGCGGCCGGCGCCGCCGGCGGCCTCCTCGCCGGCGGCCTCTCCCGGGAGCCGGGCCACGTCGGCGCCGGTGCCCGGGCCGGCGCCTACGGCGGCGCCGTCGGCTTCGTCGGCTTCGTCGCCGTCGGCCTCGGGCAGTCGCTCGGCGGCGGTCCCCCGGTGCTGGTGCTCGGCGTCCAGACGCTGCTCATCGCGGTGCTGGTCGTACCCGTCTACGCGCTGTCGGGCGCCGTCGGGGCGGCCGTCGGCGTCCGGCTCCGACGCGCCGGCGGCCGCGAGACGGCGTCGTGAGGGCCCAGGCCCGGTCGGTGCCCACTCCGCGTCGTCGGCACGGCGGCACGGCTCACGGCTCGGTCGCCACGACGCGAGCCGCCGGTGTCGCTCGGATCACTGCGGCGCCTCGCCGTCCGGCGTCGGCAGCGCCCGCAGCTCCCGGGGCGGCACCAGGAAGTTGCCCCGGTTCTTCACGAAGATGTACCGCAAAATGCCGTTGTTGACCCGCTGGCGGACGGCGGGCGTCTCCTCGACGACGTCGGGGGCGTTCATGGCCTTCCGTATCTCCTCGAAGGTCGATATCTCCTTCTGGAGGCTCGGGAAGTGGAGGCTGGCGATGCCCTGGTCGGTCGACTCGACGTGGCGACGGACGGTCCGGAAGTTGCCCGCCTCGTCGCGGTTAGCGCGGGCCATCTTCTGGGCGTGGCCGACGACGCCGTGTTCGCGGGCGGCTTCGACCAGCCCGTCGAGGTCCTCGGCGGCGACGCCGCTGAAGTCGAGGTCCTCGGCGGCGTTTTGGATCTCGCCGGCACGGTCGGTGCCGAACAGCTTCATCACCATCTCCGCGTGGTCGTTGTCCTCGTACCAGCGCTTCAGCCGCTGCTGGACCCGCGAGACGTGTTTCGTGGTGCCGCCGGCGAAGGGGCCCTCCTCGAGGGTGACGTACGACTCCGAGGCCTGGTTGCCGGCGAAGCCGGCGTTGAACCCCATGAACAGCTTCGAGGCGTCGGGCAGGTCGGCGTCGGCGGGAATACCGTCGACCTGGTCGGCGCGGTCGGCCGGCATGCCGCGACCGATGAAGCCCGTCCGGCGGTCGTCGATGCTCGCCGGGAAGTCGACGGCCTCGACGCCGTTGGCCGTCTCGCGGTCGCCGAACAGCGCCGCCTCGGCCTCCGTCAGGACCTCGCCCCGGTCGGAGGTCAGCTGCAGCAGCGCGTCCTGGGTGTCCAGCTCCGGCGTCTCGAAGCTCGAGAGCCGCCGCGGCGGCGGCAGGTCCACGCCCGCCGGTTCGCGGCCGTACCGCTCGAAGTACGGCCGCGAGTAGGCAATCGAGTGGACCAGCCCGGCCGGCGACCGCTCGTAGGCCCGGTCCAGCACCGACAGCGCCGACGCGACCTGCCGGCGGTCGGCCGCTGAGGGCTCGCCGTCGGCGTCCAGCTCCAGGTAGAGGAAGGCGTGGTGCCGCGGCAGCTTCGGGTTGCCCTGATCGTCCGTCTCGAGAACGTCCCGCCAGGCGTGCTGGCGGCGCTCCAGCTCGGCGGGGTTTTCGACGCCGGTCGGCACCGGGTCGTCGCCGCCGAGGTCGAGACAGGCCGACAGCGCCGAGGCGCCGCCGGCCGCGACGGCCGCCTTCAGGAACTGCCGACGGGTCGGCTCGTACCGACGAGACATTTGCACTCTGTATATTCGGGACAGGAATGTGGGTTGTGGTTCGTGTGACGAACGCCGGCCGCCGCGGTCACCCGTCGCCGTACAGTCAGGCGTGTCGCGCGCAGGACGCCGGCTCCCGCGACTGCGCCTCTCGAACGACCACGCAGCGCACGTCTCACGGCGCCTCCGGCGCCGTTCGACCGACGAGGCGGCTTTGTCGCCTTGCGTCCCCGACGTTTTTCCGGCCGGTCGCCCGCGGGCGACCGGCCGTGTCAAAAGTAGTTAGTCGTCGGCGGGTGCCGCCCGGCTGGTCAGCTCGACGTCGGTGGCGTCGACCTCGAGCTCGTCGAGGGCGGCCTGGGCGGCGCGCTTGCCGGAGACTAACATCGCGCCGAAGGTCGGTCCCATCCGCGGCAGGCCGTAGGTCGTCGCCGTCGCCATGCCGGTGACGACGAGGCCGTCGTGGGCGACGCCGGTGTGTTCGACGACGGCGTCCTCGCTTTCGCCGACCCACATCGAGTCGTGGCCGGGCGAGTCGTGGCCGGGGGCGCCGTAGCTGTCCTCGCCCGTCTGGTCCATGCCGGTGTTGTGCTCCTCGGCGTGTTCGATGCCGGGCGCCTCGAGGACGCCGCGCTCCTGGAGCTTCGAGACGGCGACGGCGTCGTGGCCCGTCGCGTCGATGACCAGGTCCGCCTCGACGGCGATCGGGTCGACGCAGGTGATCTCCCGCGGCAGGGCGTGGACCGGCGTCCAGTTCATCACGATACCGCCGACGCGGTGGTCCTCGCGGATGACGATGTCGGTGAACTCCGTCATGTTCTGCATCTTGGCGCCGGCGTCGCAGGCGGCCTTGATGAGCCCCGAACACGCCTCGGGGCCGTTGGCGACGTACAGCCCCTCGGTGTCCTGGGAGCGTTTGTAGTCGACGTCGAGGTCCTCCAGCACCGCCTGGGCGGGGTCCCGGACGGTCACCTTGTTCATCAGGAAGCCGCCGAGCCAGAAGCCGCCGCCGAGGTAGTTGTTCTTCTCGACGACCATCGTCTGGACGCCCCGCTCGGACAGCTCCTTGGCGGCCATCAGCCCCGAGGGACCGCCCCCGACGACGATGACGTCCGAGTCCGAGAAGTCCATGAACTCCTCGGTCCACTCCTGGCCGATCGCGCGTGTTACCTCCGCCTCGCCGACGTTCGAGAAGTCATCGAAGTCGCTCATACAACCGTGTGGTACCGGGCACGAATACTAAGCCGTTCCGGTCGTTCGACGCGTCGGACACGGGTGGACGTCGGCGACCACCGGGTGTCACACTCGGGCAGGACTCCGGGCCCCGCCCGTCACCCGTCGCTTCGTAAGCGTTACGACGAGGAGCCGAGAAGGTCGGCGCATGAGCGACGACGAAAACGAACCGGAGGAACCGGCCGTCGAACTCGGCGACGGCAACCCCGTCGAGGGGGCGCCGCCCGCGCGGGTGGCCTCCCGGCTCCACTACGCCATCGAGCGGAGCGAGGTCGTCCGCCGCGAGGGCGACGTCACCATCCGGACGCCGGACGGCCCCCGCGAACTCGCCGACGTCCTCGAGGAAACCGACGAGGTCTACTTCGACACCCGGCAGTCGTTCGTCGACGCCGTCCGCGAGGTCGTCGGGACCGGACCGGTGCCGACCGCCGAGGAGGAGTAGGTCGCGGACGAACGGCGACCGCGGCGCGCGCGCGAAGTCGGCGGCCGGCCGCGCGGTGCCGTCGCCGCGCAGTCCCGCGGCATCTTTTTGTCCGCGAGCGATCAACTATCGGCATGAGCCTCGCGTTCGATCCGGCCGAACTCGACTCGGAAGACATCGGCGAGAAGCAGACGACCCTGGAGATGGACCACGGGGCAGCCGTCGAACACGTCCGCGAGGTCGCCGAGGAAACCGGCTTCGGCATCCCCGTGGAGTTCTCGCCGTCGGAGCTGCTCAACGAGAAGGTCGATGCCGACCGCGATCCCTACTACGTGCTCGGCGCCTGCAACCCGAACATGGCCGACCGGGCGCTCGACGAGACCCTCAAACAGGGCGCGCTGTTCCCGTGTAACTTCGTCGTCTGGCAGGAGGAGCCGGGCGTCCAGCGCGTCTACCACGTCTCCATGAAGCTCGCCCGGCTGGCCGGAATCGCGCCGGACAACGACGCCTGGGATGGAATCGTTGAGGACACCGGCGAACTGGTCGAGGAGTTCTTCGAGCGGGTCTGAGCGCGGGCACGGGGCGCCGCTGCACGCGGTAGTGTTTGATCGAGAGGGATTAGCGCGCTTCGGCGGTGGCGGTAGCGTCTCCGAACGCCCCCTCCCGCTCGCGGACTGTGCCTCGCTATGCTCGCGTGTCGTCGCTCCCTCCGGTCGCCCCTCCCGCTCACTTCTTTTCGAGGCCTCTCTCGCTATGCTCGTTCGGCCTCGCAATGCGCGGCCTCCGGCCGTGCTTGCGTCGGCTCGCTCCGCTCCGCGGCTCCCTGCGGTCACCGGCAGAGCAACGCTCTGCCGAGCCCTCGCTCGCTTCACTCGCGAGGACGCCGCTCCGCCTTGAGGCCTCCCTCGCTTCGCTCGCTCGGCCTCGCCCCGCGAGCGGTCGGCCCCGTTCGAGGTCCCGCCCGACGCCGGCTGACCGGCCGGCTCTCGCTCAAGTGAACGCAGTCTCACGCGCCGCCCGGGCACCTATTGCCCTGGAGCCGCCAGTACGTGTATGGAGTTCGCTCCGAGCGTCGTCCGCGAGCACGACCGGACGGCACCGGACCCGTCGGCGACCGAGACGGCCACGTTCGGCCTCGGCTGTTTCTGGGGCCCGGACGGGCGGTTCGGCGCCCTCGAAGGGGTCGTCCGGACCCGCGTCGGCTACGCCGGCGGCACCCGAACCGACCCGTCGTACCACGCCCTCGGCGACCACACCGAGGTCTTCCAGGTCGACTTCGATCCCGGACGGACCTCCTATCGGGCGCTGGCCGAGCGCGCCCTCGACGCCCACGATCCGAACCGGCGGGTCCCGAAGACACAGTACCAGAACGTACTCTTCGCGGCCACGGCCGACCAGCGGGAGACGCTCGCGACCCTCCTCGGGGAGCGCGGCCTCGAGGCCGACGCGGTCGGGACCCGAATCGAGCGGCTCGACCGGTTCCACCTCGCCGAGGACTACCACCAGAAACACAGCCTCCGTGGGACGCCGGGACTCCAGTCGGTCTTCGAGGAGCTGGGGTACGACGACGCCGAGTTGCGCGAGTCGCCCGCCGCCGCCGTACTGAACGGGGCGGCCGCGGGCCACGACGTCGGCGGGGACCTCGGTGCCGCGCTGGACCGCCGGGTCGAACCGCGATAGAACGGCGAGCCGGTCGCCTCACCGGCCGAGCAGGCGTCGGAACACCCCCCGCTCGGACAGCGCCTTGTAGATGTAGAAACAAGGGAAGACGAGGAAGACGACCGACAGCAGCAGGACGAACAGCGCCGGACCGGACAGTAGCGCCGCGTGCGTGGAGGCAGGGAGCATACCTGAGAGAACGGCGACGGCGGCTTAACGACTTCGAGAGCGTCTCAGCGGCCGGTGCCGGCGCCGGCGCCGGCGCCGAACGCCGAGAGGTCGGCCTGGACGCCGGCGACCATCGTCGACTTCCGCCGGAGGTCCGCCGTCGAGACGGGCAGTCGTGGCTCCAGCTGTCGGACCGCATCGTGGAACGACTCCGCGACGACCGGCTCGGCGTCGAGGGCTCCCCGGACCGCCTCCCGCAACTGCCAGATGCCGACCGGCGCCCAGTACTCGTCGGTGGCGTGGCGGACGACGAAGACCTTCGCCTGTCGGCCGCGGTCGGACAGCTCCTCCAGAGCCGCCAGCCGGGCGGCGTAGTAGGCGCCGGCGGTCTCCTCGACGTACTCCGAGCGGCCCTCGTACCCCTCGCGGTCGGCGGCCATGTACATCTGGCCGTCGGTACCGGGGTTCCAGATCGACCCCGGCGCCTTCAGCTCCAGTAGCTCGAACTCCCAGTCGCCCGGCGCGGCGACGATCCAGTAGTCGTTGCCGAGGTAGTCGTTGTGCCACACCAGCGTCTCCCCGAGGGTCGGCGCGTTGTGGATCGTCCCGCGGAGGTACTGCCCGACGGTGTCGTCGACGGCGGTGATCGACCACCGGGTCGGCACGAGCCGGCGGTTCTCCGCCAGCCCGAGGGCGCCGACCGACAGCACGTTGTTGATCTCGTAGACGTCGAACCCGCGGCGGTAGAGGTAGGTGATGGCGCCCTCGGCGCGCCAGTCGTCGTCCGACAGCGTCCGCTCGACGGCCCGCGGGACCGAGGGGTTCTCCGTCAGCCGGGCGTCGTCGGCGCTGGCCCGCGGCCCGCGCGGGGCGGTGACGTCCTCCAGGGGGCCATCGATGTCGAAGCCGGGCGTCTCCGCCAGCCCGAGTTCGACGTCGACCGGCCGGTCGGCGATGGCCACCTCCCGCTGGGTGCCGACGAAGCCGTCCCAGACGTCCGCGACGTCGACCGTCGCCCGCCGCGTGGAGTTCAACAGCCCGGCCCGCTTCTCGAAGACGTCCTCGATGTCGAAGCCGCGACGGTACCAATCGCCGTCGGTCACGTAGCTGTCGGCGTCGGCCTCGTCGCCGACGGGCGCCAGCAGGCCGGCCGAAACGTCCGGATACGACGACCGGCCGACGAACACCGACGGTGCCGTCGATCCGACCATCGTCCCGCCGGACAGCGTCTCGTCGAACCGCGTCCGCGCCGCCTCGATGTGGTCCGTGATGGCGTAGGACTTCCTCTCGGCGAGCTTCCGCAACTCGACGGACTCGTCGCGCTCGAGCCCGTCGACGTACTCGTCGAGTTGCATGTCGATCGTTCGTCGGGAGCGAATAAATGCTGTTCGACTGCGGTCGTGGAGGCCCGGCTAAAAGCGTCGACGGCGCAGGCTTCGACGGCGTGACCCCGGTCCTGACCGGTGGTGACGAAGGGCCGTTTCTGGGAGGGGTCGCGGCCTCAGGTTTCGGTGTCGGCGCCGACGACCGTCACCGTGTCGGTGGTGCCGCCGGCGGCCTTGTATTCGCGGTCGGCCAGCGCCGCGCCGTCGACCTCCTGTGTCACCTCGATGGGGCCGAACGAGTAACGACCCGTCCGCTCGGGCGCCTCGGCGAAGTACTGCCCCTCGAAGGAGTCGGTACCGTCGAGGGCGAAGTAGACGAAGGTACCGCCGTCGGTCGACTCGGTGGCTTCGACGGCGCCGTACTCCGCGTCGACCGTCCAGCCCTCGGGGACGAAATCCCGGACGACGACCGGCCGGTCGGTCTCGACGGTCAGCTCCGGCGAGATGGTCTGGCCGGCGGTGAACACCGACGCGCTCGTCTCGCGGACGGCCTTCGTGATTTCGACCTCGTCGGGGACCGGCTGGAGGGCGGCGTCGACGCTGATGTCGAGGGTGACCTGCAGGTCGTTGCCGTTGACGGCGCCGGGGACGTCGACCAGTTCGACGACCACGTAGTAGACGTCGCCGGCGTTCATGCCGGCGGAGACCGACGCCGACCCGCCCGGCCCCCGGGCGGAAGCGACGACGTTCGGGTCGCCGACCGGTGGGGCGCCGGTGTCTTCCTCGCCGGTCTCCGGATCGGCGTCGACGCCGACGGGCTCGACCGCGTCGACCACGAGGACGTCGACGTGGGGGTCGCCCTTCGCCAGGCCGGCGTTGCCGCCGGAGTAGCGGCTGAACTCGACGTCGACGGAGAGCTCGCCCCCGCGGGCGGTGTCGCCGTCGTCGGCGCGGACGTAGCCCGCGACGGCGCCTTCGTCGTCGGGGACGTCCAGCCCGACGGCGGTCTCCCGGAAGCCGTCGGCCTCGAGGTCCCGGCTGACGGCGTCGACGGCGGCGCCGGCGTTGACCCGGCCCCAGCCCTCGTAGGGGTCCCGCTCGCCGGGCGTGTAGGCCGGCGCCTTCGCCCGATGGTACGGCGCGGCGGTGAACGCCGTCGTCGAGGCCGTCGCCAGCAGCGCCTGCTTCAGCCGGAGGACGTCGACGCGGTCGGTGTCGCCCGGCGCCGGCAGCGCGATCTCCTCGGGGCCGTCCTCCTCCATGGCCTGGGCGACGAGACCGGCGATGCCGCAGACCGACGGCGAGGCCATCGAGGTGCCGCCCTTGCCGCTGTACTCGAAGACGTCGCCGAAGTTGTCGCCCTCGTCGGCGGGGTCGTCCTCGCTCGGGTCGCCGGGCATCGTCGACCAGTCGAGGTCCTCGAGGATACCACCCGGCGCGGTGACGTCGGGCTTGGTGTACGGCGCCCCCGTCTCGTCGTCGACGCCGCCGACGCCGCCCGAGGAGTACGAGGCGATGCCGTCCAGCGGCCCGGTCGCGACGACGGAGACGGCCTCGCTGATGACCGCCGGCGGGCCGTTCCCCGAGGCAGGCTGGCCGCTGTTGCCGGCCGCCGCCACGGTCAGAATGCCGCTGTCGGCCATCCGTCGTATCTCGGCGACTGTCTCCCCGTAGCCGAAGACGGGGTCGGCGCCGGCGACCGTCCCGCCGGGGTAGCCGCCGATCAGCCCCCAGGACATGTTGACCGCCCGGACGTTGAACCGGTCGTTGTACTCGGTGACGAACTCGGTGAGGTGCTCGGTACCCGTCGAGAGGTCCGTCACCGGGAAGATGCTGAAGCCAGGGGCGGTCCCGGTGTGCAGCGCCACCTCGCCGTTGTCCGCGATGTCGCCGCCGGCGGCCTCGGGGGGCTTGAACGCCCCGGCGGCGACCCTCTCGACGCGGACCGGAAGCGCCTCTCCCTCGGGCGCTCGGACGTACACCGTGTACGTCGCCTCGCCGTCGCCGTGGACCGTCTCGTGTTCGACGGTGTTGTTGAGCTTCGAGAGCTCGGGGCCGACCGCGCTCGCGGAGCTGTCGAGGATGCGACCGTCGGGCGATTCGATGGCCACCTCGGCGTCCTCGCCGTAGACGGAGCCGAACACGGCGGTGTCGGCCGCGGCGGTCACCTCGTAGGACAGCGTCTCCGCCGGCGCCAGCACCGCCCGCGGCTCGTCGACCGTCGAGCGGTCGACGTCGATGGTCGTCGCCCGCCCGGAGTCGGTCATGATGCCCGTACAGTGGGTACCGTGGCTGTTCGTGTCCCGTGGGGCGTCGTGACGGCCGTACCGGTCGCTGTCGTTGAGCCAGCCGACGTACTGGGGGTCGTCGTCCGGCGCCGGCAGGTCGATCTCGAAGCTATCGCCGTCGACGGTCACGTTGCCGTCGCCGGTGTTGTCGCGGATACCGCGGCCCGCGTCGTCGACGAAGTCGAACGCCTGCTTCTCGGCGGGGATGACCGCGTCGGCCCCGGCGTAGAACTCCTCGACGTCGGTGGTGACGACGAGGCCGTTCCACCGCCCGAGGCCGGCGTGGCGGGACTCGCCGCCGGAGTCGGTGATGGCCAGCACGCGGTCGGCCCGACCGCGGTAGCCGCGCTCCCAGGCGTGGGACGCCCGCCGCCGCCGGTAGTTGGTGAAGGCCTCGAAGTCGGCCGCGGTCAGTTCCGCCGCGGCCGCGGCACCGGTCACGCCGGCCGCCAGCCCGGCGCCGGCCGCCGCCCCGGATATCTTCATGAACGTCCGTCGCGGTACGTCGCCGTCGGCGTCTCGTTCGTCAGTCATCGGGTTCGTCTATCTAGCTACGAGCCCGTACGAAAGAAACCGCTTGTGGCAAATCCGTCCAATCGGCGGCCGGCGCTGCCGGGGTTGCGACCTCAGGTCTCGGTGTCGGCGCCGACGACGGTGTTGGTGTCGGTGCCGCCGAACTCGTCGGTCCCGTCGCCGTCGAGTTCGCCGTCCGTATCCCCTTCGGGCACGTCGGGCTCAACGACC
This sequence comes from Halobacteriales archaeon QS_4_69_225, assembly GCA_003020965.1. GTDB lineage: Archaea > Halobacteriota > Halobacteria > Halobacteriales > Haloarculaceae > Natronomonas. The sequence goes on along the minus strand of PXRL01000008.1, from coordinate 31,327 downwards.
GCGGCCTCGGCGGGCCCGAAAGTGTAGGTGCCGGTGCCGTCGGCGCCCTCCGGCGCCTCGGCGAAGTACGTCAGCGTCACGTTGCCGTCGTCGCCGACCTGATCGGCGCTGACGGTCCCCTGGAAGGTGACGGTCCCACTGTCGGGATCGAAGCTCTCGACGTCGCCGTAGCGTTCGTCGACCGTCCAGCCGTCCGGCACCTGGTCGGTGATTGTGACCTCGCTGGCGTTCTCGAAGTTCTCGACGGTGACCCGGACGCGGTCGGTCTGGCCGGCCGTGAAGACGGAGGCGTCGTCGCTCCGGGAGCCGGAGGCGGTGAACTCCGTCGTCACGTCCGGAATCTCGCCCGCCTCGAGGCCGACGTCGAGGTCGAACTGGACCTGCACGTCGTAGCCGTTGACGACGCCGGGGACGTTCACCAGCTTGGCGACGACGAAGTACGTCTCCTCGTTGGGCTCCTCGCCGGCCTCGGCGGTGGAGACGTCGACGCTGGTCGAGGCGGACCCCTGTACGGCGGCCGCCCGGGCGACGACGTTCGGCTCGCCGTTGGTGCCGGGCTCGGCGTCGTAGACGAACAGGTCGACGTGCGGGTCACCGCGCGTCAGACCGGTGTTGCCGCCGGCGTAGCGGGTGAACTCGACGGAGACCTCGAGCGTCCCGCCGCGGGTCCGCACGAAGCCGGCGACGGCCCGGGAGTCCTCGGGGATGTTCAGCCCGACCGTCTCCTCGAACGTCGCGTTCGCCGACCCGTTGTCGTCGACGTCGCTGGCGTCCAGCAGTTCGCGCGCCACGGCGTCGACGGCGGCGTCGGGGTTGACCCGGCCGTACCCCTCGTAGGGGTCGCGGTCGCCGAAGTCGTAGGTCGGCGTGTGGGCGCGGTGATGCGGCGCCGCGGTGAAGGCCGTCTCGCTGGCCGTCGCCAGCAGGACGTGTTTCAGCCGCTCGACGTCCTCGATGCCGGCCTCGGCGGGCTCGGCAATCGACAGCGCGTCGGGGGCGTCGAACTCCATGGCGTTGGCCACCAGCCCGGCGATGCCGTTGACGTACGGCGCCGCCATCGAGGTGCCGGCCTTGCCGGTGTAGCCGCGGACGGCGGCGTCGGCCGGGCCGTCGGCGGCGCCGACGTCGGCGGCGTTGACCAGGTCGTCGATCGTGCCACCCGGCGCCGTGAGGTCGGGCTTGCGGTAGACGTCGCCCTCGTCGTTGCGGGCGACGGTCCCGCCGGAGGTGTAGGCCGTGAGACCGTCGACCGGGTCGGTCGCGGCGACGGCGATGGCCGCCGCCGACCCCGAGGGGCCGGTCGACCCCGACAGCGGGCCGTTGTTGCCGGCCGAAGAGACGGTGAGGATGCCGCCCTCGGCCATCTTCCGGACGAGTTCGTACGTGTTGCCCAGCCCGACCCGCTCGGTCGGTAGCCCGCCGTAGGAGAAGTTCGCCGTCCGGACGCCGAACGTTCCCGTGTAGAAGCCGGCGAACTCCGACAGCGACGACAGCGCGTTGCCGAGCCCCTGGATGGTGACCAGCGACGCGTTCGGCGCGGTACCGGCGTGCAGCGTCGGCTCGCCGGTCCGGCTGCCGGTCGTCGCCGCCGGCGGCAGCAGCGCGCCGACGCTGACCCGCTCGACGCGGGCCGTGCTCGTGCCGGCAGTGTCGGACGGCCGGACGTACACCGAGTAGTCGCCCGACTGTTCGGCGTACGCCTCCGCGACCGTCACGTCGCCGCTCTCGCTGGAGTCGCTCGTCACCGACGTCGATTCGAGCGTCCGGCCGTCCGGCGCCTCGATGGCGATCTCGACGTTCTCGCCGTACACCGACGCGAAGACGCCGCCGTTCTTGCGGTGGTCGCCGTGGCCCGCCTTGGGTGTGACCTCGTACTCGAGGACGTCGGTCGGCAGCAGGACCGTCCGCGGCTCCTCCTCGACGACGCTCGACTCGTCGACCGCACTGGCCTCGCCGGAGCCGGCGGTGATCGAGGAGACGTGCGAGCCGTGGCCGTCGCCGTCGCGGGCGAGCGTTCCGCCCTTCCAGCCGACCAGTTTCGGTGTGTCCTCGTCGATGTCGCCGCCCGGCAGCGGGTCGCCGCCGAACGCCTCTAGGGAGATACTCGTCTCGAGGAACTCGCCGGTGATCTCGTAGTCGGCGGCGACGTTGGCGTACGTCTCGGCGACGACCCGGTCGCCGTCCTCGACGGGCGCTTTGATCCGCTCGCCCGCGCCGGAAAGCGGGTTGAAATCCGTCCCCGAGGCCTTCACGTTGCCGTTTTCGTCCTCCAGCAACAGCTCGTTGTCCTGCCGCTGGGGCGTCCAGGTGAGCGTGACGTCGACCTCGTCGGCGTCCTCCGGGACCGTGAGTTCGTGGACGCCACGGTCGACGACGCCGGCGTCGGCCGCGCCGGGACCGAGCGTTCCGGAGTAGCCCTCGCCGTCGTTGAGCTCGCCGACCGTGCTCTCGCCGGAGCCCTCGACGCTGGCCTTCTGGAGACCGATGCTGTCGCCGTTCTCGACGATGCGAACGCCGTTCCAGCTCAGGTCGGGGTGGCGGCCGTCGGCGCCGGAGTCGCCGACCGCGACCGACCGGTCCGGCCGACCGCGGTAGCCGCGCTCCCAGGCTTTGCTCGCCTCCTGGACCCGCCAGTTGGCGAACTCCGCCTGGAAGCCCTCGCGGGCCGCCGCCGACCCGGCCGACAGCGACGCGCCCGCCGCGCCGAGCGCCAGCCCGGTCGTCCGCATGAACGTCCGTCGTGAGAACCCGGTCCTCTCGGAGTCGTCAGTCATCTCGTCCCGATGGAACGCGCCCGGTAATTAAGTCGGTTCTGACAAATCCGTCCAATCGGCGGTCGATGGCCAGGCCTCGACGCCACCCCCGGTCGGTTCGTCGAGACCCCGGCTCCGGACTCAGGAGTGGATGCCGAGCGCCTCGATCTGCTCCTGGTACCGGTTGCGAATGGTCACCTCGGTCACCTGCGCGACGTCGGCGACTTCCCGCTGGGTTTTCTTCTCGTTGCACAGCAGCGACGCCGCGTAGATGGCCGCCGCCGCGTAGCCGGTCGGCGACTTCCCGGACAGCAGCCCCTTCTCGGCTGTCGTCTCGATTATCTCGTGGGCCTTCGTCTGGACCTCCTCGGGCAGCTCCAGCTCCGAGCAGAACCGGGGGACGTACTTCGTGGGGTCGACCGGCTCCATCTCGAGGCCGAGTTCCTGGGAGATGTAGCGGTACGTGCGGCCGATCTCCTTGCGCTCGACGCGTGAGACCTCGCCGATTTCCTCCAGCGAGCGAGGGATGCCCTCCTTGCGGCAGGCCGCATAGAGGGCGGCCGTGGCGACGCCCTCGATCGACCGCCCCCGGATGAGGTCGTCGTCGAGCGCCCGCCGGTAGATGACCGACGCCACCTCCCGGACGGAACGGGGGACCCCGAGTGCCGACGCCATGCGGTCGATCTCCGACAGCGCGAACTGGAGGTTGCGCTCGCCGGCGTCCTTGGTGCGGATGCGCTCCTGCCACTTCCGCAGGCGGTGCATCTGGGAACGCTTCTTCGAGGAGATGGACCGGCCGTAGGCGTCTTTGTCCTTCCAGTCGATCTGCGTCGTCAGTCCCTTGTCGTGCATCGTCTGGGTCGTCGGCGCCCCCACCCGGGACTTCGATTGCCGCTCGGAGTGGTTGAACGCCCGCCACTCCGGACCGGGGTCGATCTGGTCCTCCTCGACGACGAGCCCACAGTCGTCGCAGATCAGCTCCCCCCGGTCGCCGTCTTTGATTATCTCCTCGGAGGAACACTCCGGACAGGCCGCCGCGTCGCTCCGCTCGTCCTGCTCGGCGTCGGACTCCTCGCGCTCGCGCTCCCGCTGGCGGGTGGGCCGTGTCATCGTGTCTGTAGCTGAACCGACCGACCGACTTAAAACCCCCGCCACCGTTCGGCGACGGGCGAGACGAATCGACGGCCCGCAGCGACGTCGCGGGCGCCGCGGCGGCGCCGTCGACCCGAGACCGGAAGGAATAACACCTGGAAGCCGAACGCCGAGACGTGCCCGTCGTCGACTGCGACCCGGAGGCGGCCCGCGAACGGCTCGAGGCGGCCGGCGTCGACGTCGACGACGGCAACACCGACCACGAGCGGTGGCGGGCGCGACACGCCGACGCGACGGCCGTCGCCTACGACGACAAGGTGGTCGTCCAGGGCGGGTCGCCGGGCCGGCTCGTCGGCCTCCTCGAGGGCGGCGGCGGTCGGGCGCATCTCTACTTCGACGGCGGCTCCCGCGGCAACCCCGGCCCGGCGGCGGTCGGGTGGGTTCTCGTCACCGGCGACGGCATCGCCGCCGAGGGCGGCGAGCGCATCGGCCGGGCGACGAACAACCAGGCCGAGTACGCGGCGCTGGTCCGTGGGCTGGAGGCCGCCGTCGACGTCGGCTTCGACGAGCTGGCAGTGCGGGGCGACTCCGAGCTGGTCGTCCGGCAGGTCCGCGGCGAGTGGAACACCGACGACCCGCGGCTCCGGGAGCGGCGAATCCGGGCCCGGGAGCTGCTGGCCCGGGTCGAGGAGTGGTCGATCGACCACGTACCGCGGGAGATAAACGACCGCGCGGACGAACTGGTGAACGACGCACTCGATGGCTGACGACGAGTCACTCCCCGAAGAGATCGTGACGCGCGCGCTGACGCTCACCCGACGGATACGCGAGGCAGTCGACGACGGCGAGCGGGCGGCCTACCGCGAGGAGCGGGACGACCTGCTCGCCGACCACGGCTACGTCCCACGGGTCCGCGAGGACGACGCGGGCGAGACGCTCGTGCTCTACCCCGAGGAGTGGGTCGAAGACGGTGTCGTGCAGGTCGACCGGATCGAGGACGTCGACCGCGGCGTCGAGCGGTCGCTGTCGGGGGTCGGCGGCGACGACTGGGCGGCCGTCGAGACGCACAACCGGGCCGTCGCCGAGCGGGTCGCCGCGGAGCACGGCGACGCCCACGGCGCCAACGCCCACGCCTTCGCCGACTTCATGGGCAACCACTACCGCAAGCGGGTCGAGACGGCGACGCCGGCCGAACGCGCGGAGTTCCTGGAGGAGTACTTCCCGCGGAACGCCTGGCCGACGGACGACCAGCGGGCGGTCGTCGAGCGGTCAGTCGAACTCGTCCGGACGGCCGGCCGACGGGAAGCGGAGTGAGTCGCCGGCGTCGCAACCGGCCGACTTATCCGGCGCAGACGCCTTCTAACGGTATGGAGTGTCGGCACTGTGCGAGCGCGCTGGAGCGGCCGGGCGACTACTGTCTGGTCTGCCGCAGCGCCAACGCCGACACCGCGGTTCTCGATTGCGGCCGCGAGCGGGCGACCGTCAGTTGCCTGCTCGAGGAGACGGTCGTCGCCGAGCGGACCATCACCACCGAACCCGAAGAGGAGGGCCGGTGGGCGACGACGGAGCTCCGCAACTACGCCGGTCGGGTTGCCGACGAGGTCCGGCGCAAGCGCCCCGAGGAGGTGTACGCCGCCGGCGACCGCGAGGTGCTGTCGTCGGTTCGGGCCGACCTCCACTACCCCTTCTACCGGGTCCGCGACGACGACCCCATCGAGGCGGTCCGGGAGCGGCGCGGCGAGCCGGCCCTGGAGGTCGTCGAGGCCTCCGTCGCCGAAAAGCTCGGCGGCAGCCACTCGACGCTCATCGGCGGCCGCGACGGCCGGACGGTCCTGGAGACGGTCGCCGACCACCCTCACGTGAAGAAGATCGTCCCCGGCCCGATCGACGCCGGCGGCTCCGGCTCCCGGACGGGCGTCCGGGCGAAGGCCACCCGGGCCGACGGCACCGGCAACGTCCGGCTGCTCATCCGGGACGGCTCCAGCGTCCAGGAGAACCGAGTCGTCACGACCGCCGGCGACCGCAAGCTCGGCGAGCACGTCCGGGCGGACCTCAACGACGCCCTCGCGGAGGCCGGCCTCCGGGAGTGATCGGGGCGACCCACTCCAGCCGGGCCAGCCCCGACCAGCACGGGACCCGAGACGAGAGCGGCGCCGTCGCCGCCCGCAGGGGCGAAACGTGGGGTTTATGCGTTCGCTGACACCACGATTACACATGGCCGAACGAGGTTCCACCGGCAGCGCGGGGCGGTTCGGCGCCCGGTACGGCCGGGTCGCCCGTCGTCGCGTCGCCCAGATCGAGGAGGACACCGAAAACGCACAGGTCGACGGCGACGACGTGAAACGCGTCGGCACCGGCATCTGGGTCAACGAGGAGACCGGCGAGAAGTTCACCGGCGGCGCCTATCGCCCGCAGACGCCGGCCGGCGAGACCGTCACCCGCTCGATCCGCGCTGCCCTCGGCGAGGACGACGCCTGACGATGAGCTACAAGTGCTCCCGCTGCAAGCGCGACGTCGAGCTCGACGAGTACGGCGGCGTCCGCTGTCCGTACTGCGGGCACCGCGTCCTGCTGAAGGAGCGGAGCCGCGACATCAAGGAAGTCAACGTCCAGTAACGGCGACCGTCTCTTCTGTTCCGTGACCGACAGACCGCACAGCGCCGCGGTGACCGCCCGTTACTCCGACGGCGACGCCGCCGCCGTTATCGCCGCCGCCGTCTCCCGAGAGATCGGCGAAATCGACGGCGACCGCTCGGCCGCGACCGTCCGCCGGGACGGCGACGCGGTCCACGTCGACGTCGAGGCCGACGACCTCGTTGCGCTCCGGGCCGGCCTCGACACCTGGCAGACGCTCCTGGAGGTCGCCGAGCGCGGCCTCGAGGCCGGTCGCGGCCGGTGAGACGGCCGGTATCGCTTCACCCACCGTCGGGGGTCGAACTGGCGAGCGCAATGGATGTCACCGTCCACCACGCGACCCGGTAGTACGTTTCGTTGCGCTTGAAGGAGACAGCCAGTTCGCCGTAAGTGCCGGGCTGGGCCTCGATGCGCTCGCGGAGGCGCTCGAACGCCGGCGCCTCGTCGGCAGGTACCGTGTATTCGTCTATCTGACACAGCGTCCGGCAGTATTACGGAGGTCAGGATAGTCAAACGACCACTCAAGATCAGGGACGCGAATTCTGATGTGCAGTACGTCGCGACGGTTCTTCACCACGCTGGGGATCAGCTCGTACTGCCGGTTATAAATACGTGAATTGATGATCACATAGGTAGACTCTGCGCGGCCTCAGACGAACGAACAGTGAACTGTCGGATCAAATATCTGCGACCGACAGTATCAGGCTGCGCTCCGCACGAACCTGATTTCCCGACCGTCGGCCGTCACGATGAGTTCGTGATACGGAGGGGAGGACTCCAGGTACCACACGTATTCGTCCGACGCGTCTCCCGTCGTCGCGGTCACGGTGTAGTTGCCCGCACCTTCGAAGGAGATGTTGTGGTCGGCCTGCTCGCCCGGTTCGAGGGTCGTTTCCTCCCTGAAGACCTCGTCTCCGGTCCGGTTATATCGCATGGTTATTTTTATCTTCGTTGTTTCGTTTCCGTAGTTACGGATCCGGAGGTCGTATGGGAGATCGTAGACCGTTTCGGTCGGTTCGACCGTCGGTATGGGCGTCGGTGTCGGGACAGTCTCCGTCGGTTCGACCGTCGGCGTGGGCGTCGGTGTCGGTGAGTTGGTAGATGGGTTCACTCCAACGCAGCCCGAACTGGTGATTAGAACGGCAACCAGCACGAAGGTTACCAATCGGTTAGTGCTGAGAGACGGACCTATAGACACGGATAGTTCATCCCACAACCGCCGTAATAATGATCCTACTCATCCGTTTCTCAAACGAATAGACTTCGCCGCAATAATTTTTCTCCCTGCATTGCACCCTACTGGAGTAGGGTAAATGGAATATCTACAGCTTTCTATCAGACTATTGAAATGCGATTTGACTTTTTGACGACATTCTGAGTACGAATTCCCGGGACTGACTGTACCGTGTTTTCGATTAGACCGATTTGTGTCTTATCACGGGTCATCCACAGTAGTTACGTGACTGTCTACTGACACGGCTACACGCTGTCGTGTAGTCGATGCTGAAATGGAATATACGAGTCACTATCGGGCCTCACGATTCGGGAAACGTATGCCGCTCACTCCCGGGCCGGCGCCTCGCCGACCTCCTGGGACTCCTCGACGGCTTCCGTCAGCGAGACGTTGAACAGCAGCGTCGAGGCGACGCCGCCGACGACGGTGACGACGTTCTTGACGGCGTGGTCGACGACGGCGGCCGCCAGGGCGACCTCGAAGGGGACCGACGTCAGCGCGACGACGATGAGCGAGAAGGCGCCCTCGTAGAGGCCGACCCCGCCGGGCGACAGCGGCAGCACCTTCGCCAGGTTGCCGACGCTGACGGCGAAGAAGCCGACCGCGACCAGCGCCGCCGGCGCGAGGTCGACGCCGAACGCTAGGAAGACGACCAGCGCCGTCACGACGTCGAGCGCCCAGACGGCGAGACTGGAGGCGCCGACGACGGCGAAGGCCCGCCGGTCGTCGGCGACGGTCTGGACGTCGCCGGCGAACCGCTCGACGATGCCGGCGACGTAGTCGACGTAGGAGTCGTCGCTGACCCGGCCGAGCGTCGCCCGGACGGCGTTCCGCTCGGAGCGGGCGGTCGCGACGATGACGGCGACGGCGGCGACGGCCGCGAGGCCGACTCCACCGGCGACCAGCACGGCCGTCCGCCCGGAGCGGCCGGCGGCGCCGGCCTCGGTCCCCCCGATGGCCGTCACGTCGACGCCGGCGGCCGCCAGCGCCAGGAACGTCCCGCCGGCCAGCGCAGCGATGGTCAGCAGGTCGAACACCCGCTCGATGGCCAGCGACGCGAACCCCGACGGGTACGGGATGTCGCGGCGGGCCTTCACCACGTAGGCCCGGACCCCGTCGCCGAGTCGGGCCGGGAAGACGAGGTTGCCCGTCTGGCTGATGAACACCGCGCCCGTGAGGAAGCCGACCCGCTCGCGGTAGCCGAGTTCCGCGAGGATGTCGCGGTACCGCAGGCCCCGGAGCGGCCACGACAGCAGGTAGACGACGGCGGCGACGGCGACGAGCGCCGGGTCGGCGCCGGCCATTGCCGACAATACCGCTCGGGGGTCGAGGTAGACGGTCATCACCGCGAGGGCCGCGACGACGAGCAGCGTTCCCGCGGCGACGGTGACCCGGCGGTCGACCCGCGGCCGGACGGCCAGCTGCCACCACAGCCGGAGGATCTGACTGCCCATCCCGAGAACGTCCCGGACGAGGTCGACGGTCGTGTCGCCCGTCGGCTCCCACTCGACCGGAAATTCCCGGACGTCGTAGCCGGCCCGCTGGGCCCGGATCAGCACCTCCGTGTCCCAGAACCAGTGGTCGTCCTCGACGTCCGTCAGGAGGTCGAACAGCGCCTCGCGGTCGAAGGCCTTGAAGCCGCACTGGTGGTCGTACAGCGGCGACCGGAAGAACAGCCGGACGAGCGCGTTGAACCCCGTCGAGGCGACGCCCCGCTCCGGCTCCCGTCGCTGTTCGTCGCCCGGCATCCGCCGGGAGCCGGTGGCGACGTCGTAGCCGCCGACCCGGACGGAGTCGACCAGCTCCTCGAGGTGTCGCATGTCCGTCGCCAGGTCGGTGTCGAAGTAGACGAGGACGTCGCCGTCGCTCCCGCGGAACGCCCGCTCGAGGGCGCCGCCGCGGCCGAGCCGCTCGTCGCCGTGGACGTGCCGGACGCGGTCGTCGGCGGCGGCCAGCCGGTCGGCGATGGCCGGCGTCCGGTCGTCGCAGCCGTCCTCGGCGACGACGACCTCGAAGCTTCCGGCCGGGAGGAACGCCGCCAGCGTCTCGAGGGTGACCGAGACGGTGTGCTCGATGCTGTCCGCCTCGTTGTAGGCGGGCAGGACGACGCTCACCTCCCGGTCGGCCATTTGCCGTGTGTCTGCGAGCGCCGCCTAAAGAGGTTCTGTCTTTTGTTCGCATCGTGTTTAATTGCGAGAGCCGGGCGGTCAGCCGGCATCGGGCGGGACCTCGAACGGGGCCGACCGCTCGCGGAGCGAGCCGACGCAAGCACGGCCCTCGGCCGCGCGCGGCGAGGCCGAGCGAGCATAGCGAGGGAGGCCTCGAGGCGGAGCGGCGACCGCAGGGAGCCGCGGAGCGCAGCGAGGCGCAGCCCGCGAGCGGGAGGGGGCGTTCGGACACGCCGTCATCACCCCCGAAGGACGCTGCTCCCTCTCAACCAAACATCACCTTTCCTCGCGACCGCCGCGACCGCAAGAGCCGTAACCCGTCCGGGACATCCCCGGTCGTGGAGACGACACACGAGATGCAGGTCGGCGACGCCCGCGACCTCGAACTCGAGGCCGGCAGCGTCGACCTCGTGGTGACGTCCCCGCCGTATCCGATGGTCGAGATGTGGGACGACGGGTTCGCCGCCCAGAGCCCCGCCGCGGCGGCGGCGCTCGAGACCGGCGACGGCGACGCCGCCTTCGAGGCGATGCACGCGCTGTTGGACGACGTCTGGGGGCGGGTCGCCGACGCGCTGCGGCCGGGCGGCGTCGCCGCGGTCGTCGTCGGCGACGCGACCCGCCGGCTCGGGGGGTCGTTCCGGCTCTATCCCAACCACGCCCGGGTCGTCGAGGGGCTGTCGGCGGCCGGCCTCCAACAGCTGCCGGGCATCGTCTGGCGGAAGCCGACCAACAGTTCCGCGAAGTTCATGGGGTCGGGGACGCTGCCGACCAACGCCTACGCGACGCTGGAGCACGAACACGTCCTGCTGTTCCGGAACGGCGACACCCGCTCGTTTCCGCCGAACGACGAGGACCGCTACGCGTCGGCGTTCTTCTGGGAGGAGCGCAACGAGTGGTTCTCGGACTGCTGGGAGGTCCGCGGCGCCGGACAGACCCTCGACGACGGCCGCCGGGAGCGCTCCGGGGCGTTCCCGCTGGAGATCCCGCTGCGGCTGGTCCGGATGTACTCCGTCCGGGGCGACACCGTCCTCGACCCCTTCGCCGGCACCGGCACCACCGCGACGGCGGCGCTGCTGGAGGCCCGCTCGTCGGTCGGCGTCGAGCGGGACCCCGAGCTGGTCGCCGCCTTCGAAGAGCGGGCGGCCGAGGCGCCGACCCGCTCCGAGGAAATCGCCGAGGACCGCCTCCGCCGACACCGCGAGTTCGTCGCCGACGACGAGAGGGAGGCCGACTACGAGGCCGACCACTACGACACCCGCGTCGTCACGGCGGCCGAGCGGGGCATCCGGCTGTCGACCGTCGCGGCCGTCGAGCGCGTCGGCGAGGCGCCGCTGCGGGTCGTCGCCACCCACGAGTCCTTCCGATAGGCGGTCCAACGCCGACCATGGGGCTGGACTTCGAGACGTTCGTACTGGCGGCGGCGACGGCCGACCTCGACGAGGAGCCCGACGCCCGCCCGCACGCCGACTGCGTGGAGTTCCGGATGGACCTGGCGGCGGCGCCGCTCGCGGCTCTCGACGGCTACGACGGCGAGCTGCCGCTGCTGGCGACCAACCGGCCGACCTGGGAGGGCGGCGAGGCCGACCCCGAGGGCCGGCTCGACGCCCTCGAGACCGCAATCGAACACGACGCCGTCGCGGCCGTCGACGTCGAGCTGGCGGCGCTGTCGAACGGCGACGGCCACGATCTCGTCGAGCGGGCCGCCGAGCTCGGCGTCGCGGTCGTCGTCTCGACGCACGACTTCGAGGGGACGCCGCCGCGGCCCGAGCTCGGGCGGCTGCTCACCCGGGCCGGCGAGGTCGGCGACGTCGCCAAGCTCGCCGTCACCGCCACGGACCGCGACGACGCGCTCGACCTGCTGGCGGCGACGCGGGCCCACGCCGCCGAGGGCGCGACCGTCGCCACGATGGCGATGGGCGAACCCGGCCGCCACACCCGCGCCGTCGCGCCGGTGTACGGCTCCCGTATCGGCTACGCGCCGGTCGACCCCGCGCGGACGACCGCTCCCGGCCAGTACGACCTCGCGACGCTGCGGTCGCTCGTCGACGGACTGCTGGGCGAGGGGAGCCGGTAGGCCGCCGGGACCGGCCGCGCCGGCCGGTCCTGTACCGTCGTCTCCCCGGACGATTTCGGGGACTCCGACACCGTTAACAGGTCGAGCGAACGACGTTTCGTCGTGAGCAAATCCAACCAGGACTGGTGGCCGGAGAAGCTGGATCTGAGCGACCTCGAGCGGAACGCGCGGGACGCCGACCCGATGGACGACTTCGACTACGCGGCGGCGTTCCGGGAGCTCGACCTGGAGGCGGTGAAAGCCGACATCGAGGAGGTGATGACGACGCCGCAGGAGTGGTGGCCGGCCGACTACGACCACTACGGGCCGTTCTTCATCCGGATGGCGTGGCACAGCGCCGGCACGTACCGCGCGAGCGACGGCCGCGGCGGCGCCGGCGGCGCCCAGCAGCGGTTCGCGCCGCTCAACAGCTGGCCGGACAACGCCAACCTCGACAAGGCGCGGCGGCTGCTGTGGCCGGTCAAGCAGAAGTACGGCCGCAGCATCTCCTGGTCCGACCTGATGATCCTCGCCGGTAACGTCGCCATCGAGTCGATGGGGTTCTACACGTTCGGCTTCGCCGGCGGCCGCGAGGACGACTTCGAGGCCGACGAGTCCGTCGACTGGGGCCCGGAGACGGAGTTCGAGACCAACGAGCGGTTCGAAGAGCCCGGCGAGATACAGGATGGCCTCGGCGCCTCCGTGATGGGGCTCATCTACGTCAACCCGGAGGGGCCGGACGGTCAGCCGGACCCGATGGCGTCGGCGAAGAACATCCGCCAGACCTTCTCCCGGATGGCGATGGACGACCGGCAGACGGCCGCCCTCATCGCCGGCGGCCACACCTTCGGGAAGGTCCACGGCGCCGACGACCCCGAGACGGCCCACGGCCCCGAGCCGGAGGCCGCCCCCATCGAGAACATGGGCCTCGGCTGGCAGTCCGGCGCCGAGGCCGACGCGGAGGGCACGACCACCAGCGGCATCGAGGGCCCGTGGACGGCCTCGCCGACGGAGTGGGACATGGGCTACGTCGACAACCTGCTCGACTACGAGTGGGAACCCGAACGGGGGCCGGGCGGCGCCTGGCAGTGGACCCCGACCGACGACGCCCTCGAGGGCGTCGCCCCCGACGCGCAGAACCCCGAGAAGTCGGTGACGCCGATGATGCTGACGACGGACATCGCGCTGAAGCGGGACCCCGACTACCGCGAGATAATGGAGGAGTTCCAGGAGAACCCCGCGGCGTTCGGGATGGCCTTCGCGAAGGCCTGGTACAAGCTGACCCACCGCGACCTGGGGCCGCCGTCGCGGTTCCTCGGGCCGGAGGTCCCCGACGAGGAGATGGTCTGGCAGGACCCGATTCCCGACGTCGACCACGAGCTGGTCGGCGCCGACGAGGCCGCCGAGCTGAAGCGGCACGTTCTCGACACGGAGCTGACCGTCCCGCAGCTGGTCAGGACCGCCTGGGCGTCGGCGTCCACCTACCGCGACAGCGACAAGCGCGGCGGCGCCAACGGCGCCCGGCTCCGGCTTGAGCCCCAGCGGAGCTGGGAGGTCAACGAGCCCGAGGAGCTGGCGACGGTCCTGGACACCCTCGAGGGTATCCAAACGGCGTTCAACGACGGCCGCGACGACGACGTGCGGGTGTCGCTGGCCGACCTCATCGTTCTGGGCGGCCACGCGGCCGTCGAGCGGGCGGCCGAGCGGGCCGGCCACGACGTCGAGGTGCCGTTCGAGCCGGGGCGGGCCGACGCCGCGCCGGAACGGACCGACGTCGACTCCTTCGAGGCGCTGAAGCCGGCGGCCGACGGCTTCCGCAACTACCGCAGCGGCGAGACCGACCGCCCGGCCGAGGAGCTGCTGGTCGACCACTCGCACCTGCTGACGCTGACGCCCGAGGAGATGACGGTGCTCGTCGGCGGCATGCGGGCGCTCGGCGCGACCTACCAGGACAGCGACCTCGGCGTCCTCACCGACCGGCCGGGAACGCTGACGAACGACTTCTTCGTCACCCTGCTGGACATGGGCACCGACTGGGCGCCGGCGGGGCAGGACGGCGTCTACGAGGGTCGGGACCGCGAGACGGGCGCCGTCGAGTGGCGGGCCACGCGGTTCGACCTCGTCTTCGGGTCGAACTCCCGGCTCCGGGCGATCGCCGAGGTGTACGCGACCGACAACGCCGAGGAACGGTTCGTCTCGGACTTCGTCGACGCCTGGAGCAAGGTGATGCGGCTCGACCGGTTCGACCTCGACGACTAAGCGGTCGCCGCCGCCGGCTCATCAGAAAACCAAGGTGGATGCCCCACCCTCAATAAACGAGCGGAGCGAGTGAATCGGGTGGGGAGGATAGCGCGGAACGGAGTTCCGCGGACCATGCGCGCGGGCAAAGCCCGCGCGCAGAACCCGACACGAATGGAAGTCCTCGGTGTGCGTGGTGCTGACGGCGGTTTGCAGCCATACCTTTTTCCGATACCACCCATAACTATCCATGCGAACTTCGGCGGGCGCACGTCCTGCCGAGGTGGGGCGCGAGTAAACCGTCCCCTGATGTCGGGGCCACGTCGTAGCCACCGACGATTAAAGCGGGAGTGTCGCAGACCGGCCGAATCAGTCCAAGGCGGCGTAGTAACTCTACGTGCGCTGTTCGGCCGGGATGACGCGACTGCAACGAAGGTCGCGCCTCGTCCGTGCATGGGGGCAGGGCCGAAACCACTGTGGGAACGCCCCGTCCTCACGGAGCCGCCGAAGGCGGCGAGTAGGGCGGGGTAGTTTACTTCTCGATGATCGACTCCTCGACCTCCTCGCCGAAGTGGCGGGCGACGTCCTCGTAGTACAACAGTAGCTCGTCGCCGGCCTCGAGGTCGGTGACGGCCCGGCGGCCGTCGGCGGTCGCGATCTTGATCGTCTCGGCGTTCTGTAACAGCGTCTCGACGCGGTCGCCGTCGTCGGTCTCGGCCTCGACGCTGAACATCGGCCGTCGCTCGATCTTCACGCGGCCGACGACGGCCGTTCGGGTGTGGCCGTCGGTGTCGACGACCAGCACCTCGTCGCCGGAGGACAGCTCCGAGAGGTACCTCGTGTCGCCGCCCGGCGCCCGAACGTAGGCGTGGACGGCGCCGGCGTTGACCCGGAACGGCCGGGACGCGACGTACGGCGAGTCGGCGGTTTCGCCGTGGACGAAGAACAGCCCCCGGGACATCGAGCCGACGAGCATCCCCTCGTCGTCGTCGAGCATCGAGGCGGTGTCGACGCAGACACGGTCGGCGCTGCCGGTCCGCTCGACGTCGGTGACGGTCGCCCGCCGGAGCTCCAGCGTCTCGCGGTCGGCGGCGTCCCGGACTTCGACGGTCGCGCGGATCTCCTCGGGGTCGTCGGTGTCCAGGAGCACGGCGTCGGCGCCCGTCTCCAGCGTCTCGAAGGCGGTCTCGGCCTCGGCGGCCGACCGGACGCCGGCGACGATGTCGGTCTCGTCGCCGATGCGGGCGATGAGGTTCTCCAGCGGGATGATCTGCCAGTCCTCGCCGACGACGAGGGTGTAGTCGGCGTCGACGGCGGCCGCCTCCGCGAACCCCTCGTACGGTTCCCCGAGGATCCGGACGAAGGCGCCGCCGACGCCGTCCGTCCGCCGCAGCGTCGTCAGGTCCGCCGAGCCGGCGTGGTCCGTCGGCAGGTCGACCGTCCCGTCGCCCTCGCCGTCCTTGCCGACGACGACCGCGTCGGGGTCGGCGGAGTCGGACTCCTCGGCGTCCATGACGTGGACGTCGTCGCCGGCGAAGGCCGCGACGTTCACCGCCCCGAGCTCCCGGATCCGGGCGACGTCGCGCTCGTCGACGAGCACCCAGTCGACGCCGGCTTCCAGGCCGGCGGTGATGCGGCGCTTCCGCGCCTCCCAGTCGCCGACCGCGTCGTCGGCCTTCAGCCAGACGGAACGTGTCATGCTCGTCGCGTCGTCGGCGAGAGTATTTAACGTGGCGGAACCGCCCCCGGCGGCGCTCGGTCGAAAGCGCCGAGGGCTTTCTCCTGCTTCCTCTTCTCTCGATCCCCTGTCCGAACACGACCGTTCGACCGGACACCACACTCATGTGTCGCGACGCGCAACTGGAAGCAGGAATGGAGGCGACGCGGGCGCTTCGATGATCCGGACCCTGCTCGCGGCCTGCTGTCTCGTCGGGCTGGTTCTCGGCGGGACCCTGGCGCCCGCGATCGGCGTCGGGACGCCGGTACCCGATCTCGGCGCTGACGGCTCCAGCGGCGACGACGGCGACGGCGCCTTCGACGACGGCGACGGCGACGGTGGCGTCGGCAGCGGCGACGTCGACGGGAACGGGTCGAACGACCTCGGCGTCGACAGCTACGGCGGCATCGCGGCCGGCGGCTACCCGAGACGGGCGACCGTCGGCGGGGCGCTGTCGCTGTCCGACCACGAGGCGTTCCGCGTCGAGAGCCCGCGCCCCCGGCGGTGGCGGCTCGGCGCCTACGCGAGCTACACCGGCGACGGCTGGGAGCGGAACGGGACGGCACCGGAGCCGCTGACGGAGCCGCTGTCGACGACGCTGTCCGGCCGGTCGCAGCCGCGCTACGAGGTCCGGGTCACCGCCCGCCGGCCGTTCGACGGGCTCATCTCACCGTGGCGGCCCGCCTTCGCGACCGCCGGCGACCGACGGGTGCTCGTCGACGACGGGCGGGCGCTGACCGTCGACGGCCGAATCGAGGCCGGCGACCGGTACACGGTGCTGACGTACGGCCGGGTGCCGCGGGAGGCGGCCGCCGCGGGCGGCGACGGCGACGTCCCGCCGGCGGTCGAGCGCCGATACACGGGTTTGCCGGAGGACACGCCGGCCCGTCTCGGCGACCGGACCGCCGAGATCACCGCCGGCGCGGAGACGTCCCACGAGCGCGCCGTCGCCGTCGAGCGGTGGCTCGAGGCCAACAAGGCGTACTCGCTGGACGCCACCCACGACCGTGACGGCGACGTCGCCGACGAGTTCGTCTTCGAGATGGCCGCCGGCTACTGCCAGTACTTCGCCACCGCGATGGTCGCGATGCTCCGGACCCAGGATGTCCCCGCCCGGTACGTCACCGGCTACGGGCCGGGCGAGCCGGTCGGCGACGACGAGTACGTCGTCCGGGGCCGGAACGCCCACGCCTGGGTCGAGGTGTACGTCGCCGACGTCGGCTGGGTGACGTTCGACCCGACGCCGGGCGGCCCCCGGGCGACCGCCGGCCGGGACGTGCGGTCGCTGGAGGCCCTCGGCGACGGCTGGCGCCCGGGCGACGACGGGTCCGGCGTGCCGACGGCGGCCGACGACTCCGGGAGCGGCTCGACGATCGTCTCGCTGACGGCCGAGCCGACGCCCGGCCGCGAGGCGACGGGCGTCGTGACACGTGACGGACGACCGGTGCGGAACGCGCCGGTTCGGTTCGCCGGCCGCGACGTCGGCCGGACGAACCGTTCCGGGGTCGTCACCGGAACGGTACCGTACGCCGAGTCGCTGGTCGTCGACGTCAGCGTCGGTAGCAGCTCCGGGGTCGGGGTCGTGGCGCCCGGCGCCGACGGGGAGACGGCCGCGACCGGAAACGCCACGGTCAGCTTCCCGCTGCCGACGGACATCGGGGTCGAACTACTGGGTGATCCGGCGCCCGGCGACAGCGTCAAGCTGGTCGCCGGCCTGGCGGGTGAGCCGGTGGCCGGCGCCGAGGTTCTCGTCGACGGGCGGCCGGTCGCCACCACCGACGAGCAGGGGTCGGCGACGGTGACGCTGCCGGAGGCCAACCGGACCGAAATCACCGTCGAGCGCGGCGCCGCCGCCGGCAGCCGGACGGTCCGGCTCCGGTCGACCGACGGCGGCAACGGGGGCGGCGACGACGGCGAACTGGACGTCTCCGTCGCGCCGCGGTACCTCGCGTTGCCGGCGGCGCCGGCGGAGGTGACCGTCACCTATCGAGAGGAGCCGGTCGCCGACGCGACGGTCGTCGTCGACGGCGAGACGGCGGGTACGACGGGGGCGGACGGTCGCCTCGACGTCGGGCTCCCGCTGTCGGAGCCGGTGACGGTCACCGCGACGGTGCCGGTCACCGGCGTCGACGGCGGGGCGACGAACCCCTTCGCCGACCGCGGCGCCGGCATCGAGGCCGCGACGCTGACCGGTACCGCCGCCGTCAGCGGCGTCCGGCGGAACGCCGGCGGCGCCGTCGCCGGGCTGGTGGTCGTCGTCGCCACGCTGAGCGGGCTCGCTCGCCGCAGACACGGCAGCCTCCGGGAATCCGTCCTGGCGGCGCGGCTCGGGGCCGTCCGGACGCTCCGGCGGGCCGTCGCCGCGCTCGTCGGCCTCGCGACGGCCGTCGATGCCGCCGCGACCGCCGTCGTCCGGCGGGGCCGCCGGGGCGCCGACCTGTTGGCCGACGACGGCGTCGTCGCCCTTCTGCGGGCCGTCGGCTCGGTCGTCGCCGCCGCGGCGATCGCCGTGGCGGGCCGACTGCGGCGGCTCCCGGCCGGAGGCGAGACGACCGACGACGAGGCGTCGTCGGCCGACGACGAGGCGCCGCCGACCGTCCGGGAGGCGTGGACCGAGCTCCGCGGCTACGTCACCGTCCCCTCGTGGCGGACGTCGACGCCGGGCGAGATCGCGCGGTGGGCCGTCGACCGCGACGGGCTCCCGGACGGGGCAGTCGCGACGCTCAGGGACGCCTTCCGGGCCGTCGAGTACGGCGCCGAGACGGACGACGAACGGGCGGCGGAGGTCCGGGCGGCCATCGCCGAGGTGCGGGGGGCCGCCGACCCGGGCGACGACGGCGAGAACCGGGAGGTGACCGATGACTGACCGGCGACGCCGGCTCGGCGGCGCGGTCGGCGCCGCCGCCGTCGTCCTGGCGGCGGGGCTGTTCTTCGCGCCGGGCGCGATCGGGTCGGTCCTGCCGGTCTCGGCGATCGCCCGGTCGACGGCGCTGTCGGCGGCCGCCGGCCGGGTGCTGGCGCTCGGCTGCGTCGGCGTCAGCTGTCTCCTCTGGATCGCCCGGGTATCGGGCGACGAGGACCCGGGACCGACGCTGCCGCCGCTTTCCGCGCCGACGGCCGACGAGCCGGTCGTCGGGGGCGACCTCGACGGCGACGTCGAGGCGACCGTCGAGGCGGCCGCGGCGGGCGCCGACCGCGACGAGGTCCGGTCCGAACTGCGGTCGCTGGCGGTCGACGCCCTCGTCCACGTCGACGGCTGCGACCGGACGACGGCCAGACGGCGCGTCGAGGCCGGCGAGTGGACCGACGACCCCGTCGCCGCCGCCTACCTCGCCGACGGGTCGACGGAATCGCTCCGGCGGCGCCTCGCCGCCCGGCTCCGACCCCGGAGGACCACCCGACGGCGCGTCGACCGAACGATCGCCGCCGTCGAGGCGTTGCTCGACGAGCGGGAACGAGAGCGGGGCCGATGACCGCCGCCGACGCCGGCACCGGCTCCGATCCGGGCGGCCGTTTCGACGCCGCGGCGTTCGCGGCCGTGACGCTGCTGACCGTCGGGGCCGTCCTCGGCAACGGCCTGCTGTTCGTCGCCGCGGTCGTCCCGGGAGTGTACCTGGTCGCGGAGGCGGCGGCCTCGCCGCCGTCGCCGGGGGCGGTGCGCGTCGAGCGGTCCCTCGGGTCGACGGCGGTGCCGCCGGGCCGGCCGACGACGGTCACGCTCACGGTCGCCAACGAGGGCGACCGGCCGATACCGGACTGCCGGCTCGTCGACCGGCCGCCGGAGGGCGCGACCGTCGTCGAGGGGACCGCCCGCGGCTGCGTGTCGGTCCGACCGGGCGAGACGGCCTCGATCAGCTACGCGGTCGTCGCCGGCCACGGCGACCACGAGTTCGACGACCCCGTCGCCCGGTTTCGGTCGCTGTCGGCGGCCGGCTGGCGGACGGCGCGGCCGTCCGTCGACGGCGACGCGACGCTGTCCTGCCGGCAGGCCGCCGAGACGCCGGCGGTCCGGTCGGCCGCCCGGCGGCGGGCCGGAGCGCGGGCGGGCGACAGCCCCGGCCGCGGCGTCGAGTTCCACTCCGTCCGCGAGTACCGCCGCGGCGACGACGTCTCCCGGGTCGACTGGCGCCGGTACGCGAAGACGGGCGACCTCTCGACGGTCGACTTCCGGGAGCCGCACGCTGCCGGAACCGTCGTCGTCGTCGACGTCCGCCGACCGGGCCGGGTCGGTCGCGCGCCCGGACGGCCGACGGCGGCGACGCTGTCGGTCGACGCCGCCGGCCGGCTGTTCGAGCGGCTGTCGGCGGCCGGCGACCGGATCGGGCTGTCGGCGCTCGGCGTCGCGGCGGCCGACGTCGACGTCCCGGTGGCGGGCGACCGCGCGGACCGCCCGTGGGTGCCGCCCGGCGACGGCGAGACGACGCGGACCCGGACGACGGCGGTGCTGGAGGCGGCCGCCGACGTCGCCGCCGAGCGGCCGTCCCGCCCCCCGCCGACCGTCGGGGACGCCGGGCGACGGGCGCCGGCGCGGCCCGGCGCGTTGCGGGCGCGGCTGCCCGGGTCGGCGGCGGTGGTCGTCGTCACGCCGCTGCTCGACGAGGAGGCGGCGGCGCTCGTCGAGACGCTGGCCGGCGCGGACCACCCGGTGCTGGCGGTCAGCCCGGACGTGACCGGCGGCGACCGGCCCGGCGGTCGGGTCGCCGGCGTCGAGCGCCGGCTCCGGCTCGAGCGGCTCCGGGCCCGCGGCGTCGAGGTCGTCGACTGGGACGTCGCCGAGCCGCTGTCGGTCGCCGTGGAGGGATCGGCGTGAGCACCGCGCCGGCGGCCGGCCGACCCGCCCGGACGACGGCCGCCGGCAGCGTCGCCGTCGGGGTCGTCGCGACGCTGGGGCTCGGGGCCGCGACCGGCGAGACCGCCGTCACCGCCGTCGGGTTGGCCGCCGGCCTCGCGCTGGCCGGCGCGACGCGGGCCGCCACGGACGCCGAGACGGCTCTCGCAGGGATGCTGGCGGCCCTCGGCGGCGGGCTCGGCGTCGCCGGCGTCGCGGCCGTCACGCTCGCCCGCGTCCCGTGGCCGCCGACCCTGCCGGTGCCGTTCCTGCCGGCCGCGCCGTTTTTGCTGCTCCTGGCCGGCGGCCTCGTCGGGTTCGGCGCCGCCGCGACCGTCTGGCACCTCCCCCCGGCGGCCACCGGGCGGGCGGCCGTCGCCGGGGCGACCGTCGCGGCCGCTCCGGCCGCCGCCGGGGTGGTCGCCGCGGGCGGGCTGGCGGCGGCCGTACCCGTGGCCGTCGTCGCCGCCGGGTTAGTCGTCGCCGACCGGCCGGCGCTCGACGGTCCGGCCCTCGTCGCCGGGGCCGGCCTCGTCGTCCCGCTGGCGGTCGTCGACGGCCGGCTCGCGACCGTCGCCGTCGAGGCCGCCGCGGACGAGACCCGGCGGCGGGCGCTGGTCGACGCGCTCGCCGTCACGGGCCCGCTCGGTGCCGTCGCCGGCGTCGTCGTCGCGGCGCCGGCGCTGGCGGCGGGGTTCCTGCTGGCGGTCCGGCTGGCGGCCGATACGGGTCTCCTCGGGCGGGTCGCGGGGCTCCAGCTCGTCGCCGCCGGCACGTTCCTCGCGGCCGTCGCCGGCGGAATCGCCGGTACCGGGGTCGTCGTGCTGGTCGGCGTCGCCGCCGCCCTGCTCGCGTGGGACCTCGGGGAGTTCGCCGCGACGCTCGGCCGGGAGGTCGGCCGGGGCGGGGCCTCCCGGCGCGGCGAGTTCGTCCACGTCGGCGGCGCGGTCGCGCTCGCCGCCGTCGCGGTCGTCGCGGCGGTCACGGCCGCGGGGCTGGTCCGAACGCTTCCGGCGTCCGGGACGCCGGC
Source organism: Halobacteriales archaeon QS_4_69_225 (assembly GCA_003020965.1). Classification (GTDB taxonomy): domain Archaea; phylum Halobacteriota; class Halobacteria; order Halobacteriales; family Haloarculaceae; genus Natronomonas. Next base: position 9,581 of record PXRL01000008.1, on the reverse strand, counting down.
GACCGTCGTCGCCGCCGCCGCCGCGGCCGTCGGGACGCTGCTGCTGCTGGCGGCACTCCGGTGACGTGCCGGTCGTCGATCGTCCGTCTCGATCGCCGGTCGTCGGTCGTCGGCCGTCAGTCGTCGGCGGCCGCGACGGCCGGCACGTCGACGCGGTCCAGCGTCGCCTCGACGACCGCCGTCGGGGAGACGTCCCGGACGGTCGCCTCGGCGGTCAGCACGAGCCGGTGGGCGAGCGTCTCTCGGGCGACGGCCTTCACGTCGTCCGGGACGACGTACGTCCGTCCCTCGACGAGCGCCCGGGCGCGGACGGTCTCGAAGAGCCGCTGGATGCCCCGCGGGGAGACGCCCACCTCGACGCGGTCGTCCTCGCGGGTGTGCCGGCCCAGGTCGACGACGTAGTCCCGGATGGCGTCGTCGACGGCGACCGACTCGACGGCCGTCTGCAGCGCCGTCACCCGGTCGCCGTCGAGCACCGACCGCGGCTCCGGCGCCCGTGTCGTCCGGTCGGCCCGGCGGTCGACGAGCCGGCGGGCGCCCGCCCGGTCGGGGTAGCCGAGGCTCGTTTTCAGGACGAACCGGTCCCGCTGGGCCTCCGGCAGCGCGAAGGTGCCTTCCTCCTCGATGGGGTTCTGCGTCGCGATCACGAAGAACGGCTCCGGGAGCCGGTAGGTCGTCCCGTCGGCCGACACCTGCTTTTCCGACATCGCCTCCAGCAGCGCCGCCTGGGTCTTCGGCGGCGCGCGGTTGATCTCGTCGGCCAGCACCACGTTCGCGAACACCGGCCCCTCGGCGAACTCGAACTCGCCGGCTCCCTCGCGGTAGACGTGCGAGCCGGTGATGTCGCCCGGCAGGAGGTCGGGCGTGAACTGCACCCGGGCGAACGACAGCCCGAGCGCCGTCGCGAAGCTGCGGGCCGTCAGGGTCTTGCCGGTCCCGGGGACGTCCTCCAGCAGGACGTGACCCCGCGCGAGCACGCCCGTCAGCACGGTTTCGAGGACGCGCCGGTCGGCGACGACCGCTTCCCCGATGGCGTCGAGCACCGTCTCACAGACCGCCGACGCCTCGGATACGTCCATACACGGACGACGGGACCGACGCATTTGAATCCGTCCGTGGACCCGCCACCGGTAGTCACGTCGAACTTGCCACCGGTAGTCACGTCGCCTCGCCGTACCACGGCGGCCGCTCGACGGTCGTCTCCCCGACCGCCGTGAAGCTCGCCTCGACGGTCACCGTCCGCCGTCGGTCCCGCCGGTCGACGCCGTAGGAGACGCGGTACGATCGTACGAGTCCGCGTTCGGTGACGACCGCGACGAAGCTGACGTCGACCAGCGGCGGCAGGTCGTTGGGACCGCCGACCACCCGGTGCACGGTCGTCCCGTTCGTGGTCCGCGTCTCCGTGACCCGCGACGACAGCACTCGGAACGGCCGGACGACGCCACTCCCGCTCAACAGCGTCGGAGCCGACGGCGAGTCCAGCGATCGGTACGTCGTCGTGCCGTTTTCGGTCACCGCCTCGTACGCCCGGTCACCGTCCCGCCACCGGTCGGTCCGCTGCTCGAGGTCGGCGGTCTCGGAGGTGAGTACGTACCGGAACCGGTCCCGGGACTCGACCCGGACGACCCGGTCGTACCGCTCGCGTTCGGTCCCATTCGGGGCGGCACGCGTCGTCGAGAGCCGGGCGGTGTAGGAGGTGCCGGCCAGCGCCGCCGTGTGTGCCTCGACGAGGCGTGTGGCGTCGGCGATGCCGTCGGCGTCGAGCCCGGGCGCGAGTTCCCCGGTTGCGGGGGTCGGATCCGGGTCCGGGTCCGGGTCGGGGTCCTCGGGGACCGGGGCGGGGGTCAGCGTCCCGGTATCCCCCCGGTCGGGTCCCGCGAGCGGGCCGCTACAGCCCGCCGCCGTCACGAGCGCAACGAGCAGTAGCGTGCCGAGTCGAGCGCTGGCCACACGGACGGGACGGCCGCAGGCCGCTAAACCGTTCGCCTCCGCGGCCGAGGACGAGACCCCGGCGGTCAGCCGCCGACGAGTTCGCGGACGCGGACGAGATAGCCGCGGACGCCGTCGCGGACGCGGGCGGCGTACGCCTGGATCGTCTCGCGGGCCGCGGCGAGCCAGCCGGCGACCGTCTCGCCGACGAACGCCAGAACACCTCGCCAGCCGTCCGCGCGATACCGCTTGGCGGCGACCGGCAGCCAGGCGCGCAGGCGGGCGTACCCGGCCTCGAGCCCGCCCGCCACGCCGTTTTCGAAGAACAGCACGACGACCAGGATGAGCATGCCGAAGGAGAACTGCCAGTACTCCTCGAGCAGCGGAACCCGGCTGATACCCCAGCGGACGTACTCGTAGGTGAACGCGCCGACGATGGGGCCGACGAACGACAGCGGCCCCCCGATGACGCTCATCACGACCGGTTCGGCCGACGCCGTCCAGTAGACGTGTTTCTGTGGGTCGACCCCCCCGCCCGAGATCACGAGCATCGCGCCGGCGAGCCCGGAGAACAGCCCCGAGATGACGAACGTCATCCACCGGTGGTAGGTCACGTCGACGCCGACCGCCTTCGCGCGCTCCGGGTTCTCGCGGATGGCCTTGCAGACCATCCCGAACGGCGAGTTGACGACCCGCCACAGCCCGTAGACCGCGAAAACGAACACGAACACGGTCAGCACGTAGAACGCCACCGGGTTCGTGAGGTCGACGAGCCGGAACTCGAACCCGAACAGGTTCACCTTGCCGATAAAGAAGGCCAATCCGTCCGACCCGTTGGTGAACCCCCCATCACCGAAGCCGACCGCCGCCAGAACCTGCCCGGGGATGTCCTGGTTCGCCAGGGTGTAAATGGCCATACTGAACGAGAGCGTAATCAGCGCGAAGTAGATCTCCTCGAGCTGGACGGCGAGATAGCCGATGAGGACGGCGAATATCCCCGCCACGGCGACGCCGACGACGATCGCGAGCAGCAGCGTCACGAGCGGCGTGACACCACCGAACGGCAGCATCGGTCCGACGACGTTGAACACTTTCGCCGCAGAGTACCCTGCGGCCGCGACGAACATCGCGTGACCGAACGACAGCAGTCCCGTGTAGCCGTACAACAGGTTGAAAGCGGCGGCGAAGACGGCGAACAGCAGCGTCCGGGCCAGCAGCGACACGTGAAACCCGGGCAGCACGACCGGCATGGCCAGCAGTAGCGCCGTCACTACCGGCAACACCATGACCGGCGCCCCTTCGAGCAGCAGTCGGACGGCGGTCCGGAGCTCCTCGGTCAACAGCCGGGTGCGGTTCCTGAGGCTCATGGGTACTCAGACGCCCGGCGGGAGGTCGCTGTCCGAGAGCAGGTCCTCGGCCGCGCTCCGGTCGAGCGAGTACGTTTCGGCGTTCACCAGCCCGACGCCGTCGTACGGGACGTCGGCGTCGAGGGAGGTCTCCCCGATGACCGTCGGCGCGGTCGCCTGGTGGCTGTCGGGGTCGAGCGTCCACGTGCCCCGCGGCCCGGTGAACTCCAGGCCCTCCATCTCCGCGACGATATCGTCGGGGTCGGTGCCGCCCGCGGCCTCGATGGCCTGCTTGTAGACGTAGGGGGCGGCGTAGGAGCTGCCGCCGGTGAAGGAGGGGTACGGGTTGACGCCGGTCCCCTCGTAGGTGCTCTCGTAGGAGTCCAGAAACGCCTCGTTTTCCTCGTTGTCGAAGGCCGACCCCCAGTACCACCCGGAGTAGTGGAGCCCCTCGGGCATGCTGTCGCCGAGCGCCTCGAAGCTGCTGGGGTCGGACCCGATGGTGTCGAAGACGTCGTCGACCTGCTCGAAGAGGTTCTGCTCGTTCGCCTGCCCGACGAAGGTGACCACGTCGTTGCCCCAGAAGCTCGTAAACAGGAGGTCCGGGTCGGTGTCGAGTACCTGGTTTATCTGCGGCGTCATGTCGTTCGCTCCGAGTTCGGGAAACGCCGAGGCGACGTACTCGTGGTCGACGCCGAGGCCGTCGGAGTACGCCTTGAAGTAGTCCCAGCACTGCTGGCCGTAGGCGTAGTCCGGTCCCATGTTGGCGATCCTGGCCGACCCGTAGTTGTCGTCGACCCACTTCGCGATCGCATAGCAGTTGATCGACGTGTTGGCGTTCGTCCGGAAGAGGTTCGGCACGGCCGCCGCCGTTCCGTTCCCCTGGTAGTAGTCGCCGTAGGTGTCGGTGTCGGACTCGGTGATGAACGGGGTCCCGATGTCGGTCAGCGTGAACGGTACCCCGAGCTGTCTGATGACCTCACCGGAGTTGAGCGTCACGCCGGAGGAGGTCAGTCCCACCATCACGTCCGCGCCTTCCTCCTGGACGAGGCTCCGAATCTGGCTCTGTGGGTCGCTGCCGTGGTCCCGGAAGAAGGTCTCGACCTCCCTGCCCATGATGCCGCCGTTTTCGTTGATCTCCTCGACGGCGACCTCGACGGCCGCGCGCGAGGAGGCACCGAGCTGTTCGCCGACGCCCGACAGCAGGTAAACGGCCCCGAGGGTGATCGTCCCGTCGTCGCCACCGTCGCCCCCACCATTACCTCCCAGACAGCCGGCGACTCCGGCCGTCGCGCCGGCCCCCGCGGCCGCCAGGAACCGCCGGCGATCGACCATCGGCCGTCCGCTCGCCCCCGTGCTCGACCTCGTGTCTGACCCGTCCGTGTGGTCGTCTGGCATAGGTTCTCGGTAGATAATCGCATCGGACTTATAATTGTGCAGGTTTGCTGTCGGACATGTTGTAATACTTATATCGTTCGTGGGCCTCGAAAGGAGCAACCACAGGAGCTTCGAGGCACGTCTGCGAAAAGCTTAATTGATATCTGACAATGGTGCACGTTATGTCGACCCATTCGCTGGTGTTCGAGCAGATCATCACGGGCATCGGCATCGGGAGTCGGCTGTTCCTGGTTGCCGCCGGCCTCAGTCTCATCTTCGGCGTGTTGGACGTCCTCAACTTCGCACACGGCGTTCTCTACATGATCGGCGCCTACGTGGCCATCGTGGTCGTCGAGAGCGTAGTCGGGAGCTTCGTGCTCGGGGTCGTCGCCGCGGTCGTCGTCGTCGCCGTCGTCGGCGGGGCACTCGAGAGCGTCTTCATCCGGCGGCTGTACGGCCGCGACGAGGAGATACTCGATCAGTTGTTGCTGACGTTCGCGTTCGTGCTGATAATCGAAGACGTCGTTCGGTTCGTCTTCGGGTCCGGTGGGAAGAGCCTCACCCCTCCCGAGGTGCTCACCGGTACCGTCCCGCTCGGAGCGGGGCTGTCGGTTCCGACCTACCGGGGGTTCGTCATCGTGATGGCGGTGCTCGTGCTGGCGGGGCTGCTGGCGGTGCTCCGGTACACGAACGTCGGTCGGATCGTCCGGTCGACCTCCAGCGACCGGGAGATGGCGCGACTGCTCGGCGTCAACGTGCCCCGGTTGTACACGGGCGTCTTCGTCGTGGGGGCGGCGCTGGCGGGTCTCGGCGGCGCCCTGGCGGCGCCGGCGGAGTCCATCTCGTCGAACCTCGGCAATTCGATCATCATCGACGCGTTCGTCGTCGTCGTCATCGGCGGTCTCGGCTCCTTCGTCGGCGCGTTCGTCGGCGCGATCCTCATCGGAATCCTCACCGCCGTCGGCAGCGAGGTCATCGCCGGTGCGGGCGAGTTCTTCCCGTTCTTGGCGATGATCGTCGTGCTCGTGTTGCGACCGACCGGTCTCTTCGGGGGGGCCGAGGTGTGACGACCGTCCTCGAAACCGAGGGCCTCACCAAGGAGTTCGGCCGACTGGTGGCCGTCGACGGCGTGAGCGTCGCCGTCGACTCCGGGGAGATAACGAGCATCATCGGCCCCAACGGCGCCGGCAAGACGACGTTCTACAACCTCCTCGCCGGCCAGCTCGAACCGACCGACGGGGACGTCCACATCAAGCCTCGCGACGGCGACGAACTCGTGACGGCGACGGGAATGCCGCCACACGAGATCAACCGCCTCGGGCTCTCGCGGGCCTTCCAGATCAACAACGTCTTCGAGGGGCTGTCGGTCATCGACAACGTCCGCATCGCCCGTATCAGCCGGGAGGGGCGAACCCTCGACGTCCGCTCGCTCGCGAGGACCGACCGGGAGCTCACCGAGAGCGCCCGCGAGATACTCGAGCTGACCGATCTGCAGGACGTCGCCGACGAGGAGTGTGCCAGTCTCTCCCACGGCGACGTCCGGAAGGTCGAGATCGCCGTCGCGCTCGGCACCGACCCGTCGGTCGTCCTGTTGGACGAGCCGACCGCCGGCATGAACCCCACCGAGACCGACCGCATGGTCGAGCTCGTCAGAGAGCTGAATTCGAGCACCGACACCACGTTTGTGCTGACCGAACACGACATGGACGTCGTCCTCGGCATCTCCGACCGGATTCTCGTTCTCGACGGCGGGAAGCTCATCGCCCGCGGGCCTCCCGACGACGTGATGGCCGACGAGCGCGTCCAGGAGGCCTACCTCGGCGGGGAGGTCGGCGACGGCGCGACGACGGAGGACCGGACGGCCGGAGGTGGCGAGGCGTGACGGTGCTCGAACTGCGGGACGTGAACGCCTACTACGGCAACAGCCACATCCTCTTCGACCTGGCGATGGACGTCGAGGAAAACGACGTCGTCACCCTTCTGGGCCGCAACGGCGCCGGCAAGACGACGACGCTACGGGCGATCACCGGGACGGTGCCGCGCCGGGAGGGCCACATCGCCTACCGCGGCGAGGAGATCACCGACACGGCCGTCGAGAGGATCAGCAGACGTGGCGTCAAGCTCGTCCCCGAGGAGCGGCGGGTGTTCCCGACGCTGACCGTGCTGGAGAACGTACAGCTGGCCCACGAACTCGCCGCCGACCCCCGGGACGTCGAGGAGACCTTCGAGCTGTTCCCGGTGCTGGACGATCTCCGGGGGAACCTCGGGCGGAACCTCTCCGGCGGCGAACAGCAGATGCTGTCGGTGGCGCGGGCGCTCGTCCAGAACCCCGACCTGCTGTTGCTCGACGAACCGACCGAGGGCCTGGCGCCGGTCATCGTCGACGACCTCCGGGAAGTGCTCGGCGACGTCGTCGCGCGGGACGTCACCGTCCTGATGACCGAACAGAACGTGGAGTTCGCCCTCGATCTGGGCGAGCGGGCCTACATCATCGATACGGGGTCGAACGTCTGGAACGGCTCCGTCGAGGAGCTCCGCGACCGCGAGGACCTCCTCGAGGAGTACCTCTCCGTCGGGACGGGCGAGACCTGAGGGACGCCGGCCGCGCACCCTATTTAAACCGCGGCGTATTGCCGGTAATTTGAAGCGAAAACGCCGCTACGGTTCGGGTTCGGGTTCACATGTTCACGTCGGGTTATATGTGCAGGTGGGCCGCAGACCGACGTGTCATGTCACTTCGACGTCCGGTCCGTCTCGTCGGCGCCGCCGGCGACCGAGCGCCGACGAACCACGACGAACACCGCCCCGGCGGGGTGCGGCCGTGACCGCGCCCGACGACGGCCGGCCGACCGCGACACGTCGATCGATGCTCGCCGCGCTCGGCCTGCTCGGCGGCGGCTCGCTCGGCCTCTCGCTATCGACGACGGACACCTACGCGGCCCGCGGTCCACGGGACACCGGGTGTGCCGGGACCGGCGACGCCGGCCCACCCCGACCGGGGCCGGAGGTGCTGTACGAGGACCCGGTGACGTCCCCGAAACTCGACCCGGCCGGCCGGTGGCGGGCCGACCCGCTCATGGTGTGTGGCGCCGACGCCCACGTCGACGGCGAGTACGTCTTCCAGCCGTTCGTCTACGACGACAACGGGACGAACACCAGCGCGACGATCGACCCGCCGGACCCGCGGCCGACCGACCACACCTTCGGTCCGATGACCGGCGACGTCGTCTACCCGACCGACTTCGACACCTACGGCCACAACGCCGCCGACCTGCTGGAGTTCCGCGCGCAACCGACCACCGACGGCCTCGCCTACCGGATCGCTCTGAACACGATGTTCGTGCCCGACGCCGCCGCCGTCGCCGTCGGTATCGACCGCGGCGGCCGGTCCGGCACCGACGAGTGGGGTTACGGGGTCGGCTCGCTGGGCGACCTCTGTCTCGACCACGTCGTCCTGGTGGCCGGCGAGACGGCGGAACTGGACGGCAACGCCGACCGCGCGAGCGCGGCCGTCGACCTCGACCGGAACCAGATCGAGGTCGACGTCGACCTCGACCCCGGCGAGGAGACGTGGCGGCACTACCTCCTCGTCGGTCTGTGGGACGACGAGACCCACGCGTTCAAGCAGATTCGGGAAGAGCCCACCGAGGACCGGCCGGGGGGTGCCCGCGGCCAGGATCCGCCGCCGGTGTTCAACGTCGGCTTCCGGTTCAACGACCAGGAGCCGCTCGGGACGCCCAACGTCAAGCCCGAGAGCGCCGAGCGCGAGGCCGAGGAGGCCGTCGAGGAGACGACTGGCTCCCGTGCCGTCGGCTACGGCCACTGGCGGGACCACGCCCAGGCGACGGCGCTCGCCGACGGGGACGTCTCGCAGTTCCACGCCGACATCGACTTCGGGGCGCTCCGGGAGAACCGGACCCGGTATCGGGTGCCCGAGACGGGCTTTTTCAACCGGCTGTACGTCTCCCGGTACGACCTCGGGGCGGGCATCCGTCCCATCGAGGGCCAGAGCCGCGGTGCCGACGTCCTCCGGAACGATATCGTCCCGTACGCGCTGTACGTGCCCGACGACTACGACCCCTCGGAGGTGCGGCCGTTCCACGTGCATCTGCATTCACTGACGGCCACCTGCAACCAGTACGCCTCCTGGACGCCGAACTTCCTGCAGGACCTCGGCGACGGCGAGGGCCGCATAATCCTGACCCCGTCGGGTCGGGGGCCGGTCGTCCCCTACCACGACCAGGCGGAACTGGACGTTTTCGAGGCGATGGCGGACGTCCGCGCCCGGTACGGCGTCGACCTCGACCGGACGACCATCGGTGGGTACTCCAACGGCGGCATCGGCACCTACAAGCTCGCCTCCCAGTTCCCGGACCTCTTTTCGCGGGCCTTCCCCATCGTCGGTTCCGTCGGCGACGAGCGGACCCAGGACACCTACTACGACCTCGAAGTCCTCCTCGACAACCTCCGGACGGTCCCGCTCCGGATGTGGTCGTCGGTCGCCGACGAACTCGTCCCCTTCCCGCTCGTCGTCAAGTTCCAGCGGCGCCTCCGGGAGCTCGGCTGGCGGCACGAACACGACATCTTCCCCGAAGACCACCTCTCGTTCGGCTACTTCGACGACTGGACCCCCGCCGTCGAGTTCCTCACGACCGACCCGACGCGGGAGACGAACCCACAGCGCGTCCGCTACCGGGCGGTCCCCGAGTTCGACAACGAAGGACTCGACCTGGTTCACGACGGCGCCCACTGGGTCGACGACATCGAGGTCGCCGACGGCCAGCGCAGCGGCGTCGTCGACGCCCGCTCGCTGGCGTTCGGAGAGGCCCTGCCGGTCCGCGAGAAGTTCGAACGCCCCGGCCAGGAGCCGCGGCCCCACCACAAGCGCATCGTCGAATGGGCCGAGGACCTCCAGAACCCCTCGCCGCC
>PXRL01000007.1 GCA_003020965.1 Halobacteriales archaeon QS_4_69_225 | reverse complement strand
GCGAGCAGATCAACTCCATCCCGGACGCGGTCGGCACCGCGATGCGGCGGTACCTCGACGGCGAGGTCGACAAGGCCTACCCCGACCAGGCCACCCTCGAGCAGACGACCCGCCAGGAGGACGATCCCGAGGTCGCCCGCGACGACGAGCCGGAGGTTGCGACCCGTGAGACCGACGGCGGCGCCGCCGGCGCGGTCGCGCCGAGCGACGCCGACACGCAGTCACTCATCGACTCCGGGGAGTCGCCGGAGTGTCCCGAGTGCAACAGCATGACGCTGTACTACTCGGAGGGGTGCAAGACCTGCGAGACCTGCGGCTGGTCGGAGTGCTGAACTGACGGCCGGCGCGCCCCGCGATTTTTGAGCGGCGGCGCGTGACTCGACGCGACCACGACACGAGAGGAGACACACATACACAGACAGTCGCTGCCGTCTACGAGCTCGCGACACTCAGCGGCGGCTGCATCGGCTACCTCGCCTGGCAGACCCGGGACCAGCCCGGTGGCCTCCCGTCGTTCGGCACCGTCGTCGGCATCTGGTGGTGGTGCGGGATGCTGTTTCTCGCCGGCCAGGTCGAAGCCTTCGGCGTCTCCGCATGGTCGACGGTGTCGATTCCGGCGGCCCACCGCACGAGTTATGATCCGGGCGCCCGAGAGTCGACCGATGACGGCACGGGAGGGCGGACGCCCCTGTCCGCGGTGCGAGACGCCGATGTACGAGCGGCACTGCAAGTACGTCTGCCCGCGACACGGCGTCGTCTACGACTGCTCGGACACGTTCTACTGACGCGTCGCACCGCTACAGGTCGGCGTCGCCGGCCACCCGGCGGTAGGCCGGCCCCGACAGCGCCAGCAGCACCGCCAGCGCGACGGTCGTCGCGAGCAGGACGGGGTCTGCGGCCCCGGCGGTCGTCAGCTCGCCGGCGGAGGCGCCCAGCAGGACGGCCGCGGTCACCCACGGCGCCTCCCCGAGAGCCGTGCCGGCGACGTACGGCCGCAGCGGGACGCCGGCGAGCCCGGCGGCGTAGGAGACGGGATCGGTCGGCAGCGGCGCCAGCCGGACCGCGATGACGCCGCGGAGGTCGCCTGTCGTCCGGCGGACGGCGGCACCGGCGTCGCCGACCCGGGCCAGCACGCCCGCGTCGTGGCCCAGCCACCGGGCGACGGCGTAGGCCGGCAGCGCCGTCACGACCGCGCCGGCGAGTGCGACCGGGACGGCGACCGGCCCGAGGGCGTAGCCGAGCAGAATCGAGATGGCGCTGATCGGCCACGCCAGCAGCGGCCGTACGAGATAGAGCCCCAACACGGCGACGGCGAAGGCCGCGGGCCGTCGGCTCAGCGCCGCCGCACCGGTCAACAGCGCCTTGGGCGAGGTGACGGCGGCGGCCGCGCCGGCGACCGCGAGGACGACCGCGATGCCGGCGACCTGCCGCAACGACGCGCGCTTCACGACGGTCGGTGTTCGCCGCTCGGCAAACGTCTTGTGGTGTCGCCCGCCGCGCCGGTGGGCTTTTGTCAGTTCTGTACCGACTGCCGGCGTGGATCGCGAGACGGACCCGGTCGAGTTGGGCGTCCAGCTGCTGGCCCGCCTCGAGGACCCCGAACTGCCGCTGTCGGCCGTCATCGACCGCATCGAGACGGTCACGACCCACCCCGAAACGACGCGGGCGATCCTCGAGGAGGCCGAAAAGCGCGGCCACATCGCCCGCGACGGCGAGACGGTGACGACCGCCGGCGGCCGCTTTCTCAGCTTCGACAGCGAGGTCGTCGCCCGGGACGGCGACTTCGAGTGTCGGCGCTGCGGCGCCGGCCTCTCGACGGGCTACTTCATGCGGCTGGAGGCCGGCGAACACGGGCCGTTCGGCTCCTCCTGTATCCGGAAGGTGACCGGGCGGGAGTGAAGTGAGCTACCGGCCGCGCCGCAGCTCCTCGACCAGTTGCTCGATTGTCTCCCGCTGAGACTCCAGCAGCTCGTTCTGTTGCTGCAGGCGGCTCTCCAGCTCGTCGACTCGGTCGGCAAGCCGGGCGACGTCCGCCCCGCCGGGGTCGGACTCGTCGGCCGTCGTCTCGCCGTCCGTGGACCCGCCGGTCGACCCTCGCCCCCGCCCGCCGGCCGTGCCGAAGGCGGTTCCGGTGCCGGCGCTGGTGCCCGCCGACGTCGACCCTCTCGGTCCGGTGACGTCCTGGTCGGCCGGCGGCGACCAGTCGGTCCTCGCGTCGTCGTCCCCGCCGGTCGTCTCCTCCTCGACGGGGTCGATGCCGGTCAGCTCCGGCGCGGAGTCCGGCTTCGGCTCCGATTCCGCGTCGGCCGACGCGGCGTCGAGGGCCGAGCGGAGTTCCCCCAGCGTGGTGACGTCGTGGTGGTCGAAGACGGCGTCCCGCACCGTCCGGCGGACCTCCCCGGCCCGGTCGTTGGGCACCTTCACGCGGTGCTGACGGCCCTGGATCTCGACGACGACCCGGGTCGCAACGCTGCCGTCCTCGAAGTCGAGATCGGTCAGGCTCCCGTAGTCGAAAATCTCGAAGTCCTCGTTCCAGACGGCCGGGCCGACGTGTTTGAACAGCTTCGCGTCGGTGACGACCAGCGTGAGGTCGTTGAACCGGAACCGCCCGGCGATGGACTCCTCGCGGTCGACGACGCCGGTCGTCCGGAGGACGCCCTCGAGCATCGCCTCGACGACCGTCTCGGCCGCCTCCGCGGGGACGGTGAAGCTCCGCTCGTCGTCGAGCGTCTCCAGCCGGACGGTGGCCTTCCGGCGGCCGGCGTCGACCGCGAGCCGGCGGGCATCGTGGCCGTACGACTCGATGCTCTCGTCGGAGAGCAGCCCCTCCGAGCGGTAGAGGTACGTCGTCGTCACCGCCACGATCAGTGCGTCGCCGCCGCCGATGTCGACGGTCTCGACGACCGGTTCGTCGCCGACCGCCTCCAGCAGCCGGTCCGGGAGTTCGCTCATGCCCGTGGTGTGTCGACAGTCGGGTATAAAGTACGGTGGTCGTGTGGGCCGTCGAATCGCCCGCCAGAGATAGGAAGGTTGAAGAGTGAAAGCGGGTTACGTCCGGGTGAGCCCGGGTGGCTTAGCTGGACATAGCGCCGCACTCATAGGGTTACGAGGCGGCACCCGCGGTGTCCCGAGACGTCGCCTGCGTCTCGTACCTGGGACATGCGGAGATCGAGGGTTCGGAGCCCTCCCCGGGCACTACTCAGAATATTTACATGACTCAGCGACAACGCCCGACAGCGGCCGTACCGGGTGTGTCACAGTATCGGTATATGACGCCCTCTCTCCTGCCGCTACCTCGGGGGTGTCGCGGCGTGACGCCGTCCCACTCCTATGAGGGGCCGGCGCTCGACGGTCGCGGCCAGCACATTTCTGAAGCGCCGTACTGGCAGGACGACGGCGAGACCGTTAATGTCGTCGACGACCGTCTCGACGCCGGCGGCGAGACCTGCGTCGAAGACGTCCCTGTCCCTAACGGCGGCGAACAGCGGCCGGACACGACTGGGCAGGCGACGCTCGACGAGTGGGGTGGTCAAGCGTGACGGACTGTCCGATTTACGAGTCCGACGCGTTTGATTCAGCTGAGCCGCTGTCTCGACTCCTCGACAAGTACGGCCAGAAGACGGCCCCACCCCGACCATCTCGGTCTCAAACGCGAGCTTGAGGCAGAGTACGATCTCGAGGAACTCACGGTCACTATCCTAAAGACGCACGTTGACGAGCACGTCTCGGCGTGGTCCGGCGTACCCTCCCCGGGCACCGTCATCTTACGCGAGGCGGGGAAGACCGGACGACCAAACTGGACCCGTGCCGGCCACATACCGACAACGGACGAGTGCCTCCGGTCCCCGGTGTGGCCCACCGCGGGTTGAGGTTTCGATTCGTGCCCGACATCGGATGTGGATCGGAGATCGCTACTGGGCGGACGACCCGCCCGGTCGTCGGCGCTCTCATTCATCGGCACTCGGGCGGCGGCGAACGACTCGCTACGGATGATCGAGGTCTGTCGCTCCGCGTATGGATCGTGGTTCCTGTCGCCCATCCAGTCGCCGGATCGCCGGCGAACGCACCTCTCGCTGCCACGCCGATGGTGTCCGGAGGCCCGCGAATACTGGCGTATTTTAGATACGGATGCACCCCGCTCGGGGATCGTGGGGATGTGGACGGGTGACCACAGGTCGTCCAAAACGAGTCCGGCGACGGTTGATGACACCGGAAGCGCGTCCGATAGCGATACGTCGTTACCGGTACCACCCGGCGCTGCGCCCAAAACTATTTAATTTGTTTTATTCATATGGTTGCTGCAACGATGAAGCGGAGAAGGATACTCAGGTCCGTCGGGGGTGGTGCCGGTATCGCCGGAACGGGCCTTACGCTGTTTCGAGACGCGAGTTCGTATCGTCACGTCGATACTCACAAGTCGGGTGACGAGGTCGTGCGCAGGGAACGGGTCAGCAGTGACTGGTGGGAGCACGTCCAGCAGGCCAGACACTACAGAGACATCATTTCGGAGAAATATCTCGGCAGCGAGGGGATCAGATCGGTCGGAATCACTCAGGGCTGTGCCGAGGTCGGGGACAGAAGACAGATGGAGATCAGCGTGGGCGTCGAATCGAGGAGGTATGGAAACGATCTGCCAGCCGAGATTCACGGGATATCCGTCACGAAGAGGACCGTCCCCGACCGAAAGCTGATGACACAGTGCGAGAACGCCGGAGACTATCCCGACATGCCCGGTGGCGTCGAAATACACGACCCCGAGGGCGCGGCTACCTCGACCTGCGCCGTCAAGGACACCAACAAGGATGAAGTGAGGATGTTGACGGCCGATCACCTGTTCTATACCGGCGATTGTAAGGACACCTCCGAGACGAGGGTGTACCAGGACGGCACGGTACTCGGCGACGTCAGGAAACACGACCTGGACCTGGATTACGCGTTCGTCGACCTCTCGCTGAACGACACGTACGAATATCAAAACAAGGTACTGGACTCGTCGTTGGATTCGAGAGTAAGTGTCGACGGTTACGTCTCCTCCAACGGCGTCTGTGTGATGATGTGCAACGACGCGTGTACGAACAGCGACTGTTCCAAGGAGGATATTCGCAAAGAAGGCATAGCGTTGGGGAGCCTGACCGGCGAGTACATCACGGAGATCGATCACCAGAATGACAGTTGCCCGACTTACGAGGGCGAGGGAATCGTAACGACGTTCGATATAGCCGGCGGAGACTCCGGGGGCCCGATGTACGATTACCGCGATGACAACGCGTACATACTGGCGATCAACTCGGGCGCAACCGAGGAACAAAAGCGTCAGCAGTCGTGTACGAACGACGACGGAGAGGAGGTAAAGATATACCCATACGGCGGGGCGTCAGGTCCCTCGGCGTATTCGATATATAACGATACCAGTATGAAGTTCGCCTACTGACTGTTCCCCGGTGGTACGTAATCGACCCGGGAGTTCGACCGGCAGGGAATCACGTTCTGGCACAGTTCCATAGCGGAGTGTCACCGCGAATTGTGGGCGCGCAGGTCGCACGGGAACGCCACACGAGCGGGCGCATCGCGATTGACACAGGCGATACGACATCGTCGGTCGTGTCCTGACAGGTGCCGACCTATGGCTGGGCCGCCCGTATCGTGGGTGCATGCCGACCACCGGGGTCGTGTGTCTCGACGGCACGGCCTTGGTCGCGCCCGTTTCGGGTGCCCCCGGTTTGGAGAGGGATGATGCGGGCGTTCCTTGGGACGACGGAACTGCGTCGAGGAGACGCCGACGGAGCGAGCGACGACCGCGGGCAATGCCCGGAAGACATATGCCCGACAGCGAACAGGCGGCGAACGAGAATGCCCTCCAGACGTGCGCTCCTCCGAACGCTTCCCTTGTGTGTCGCGGCCGCCGGGTGCGCCGGCCCGTCCGGTGGGTCGGGCGAGCGGCCGAGGCTCCCGGTCGGCGACCGGTTCGAGACCGACGACGGGCGCGCCCTCCGCGTCGCCGACCCCGTCGTGCACCCGTCAGTCGCCACCGTAGAGGCCGTCTCACATCACCGCTACGAACGGGTCACCGACGCCGGCGACGACCAGTACCTCTCCGTTCTGGTCTCCACGGCGGGCTTCAAGCCGGGACCCGGCGGGTGGGAGCAGTCCGACGAGCCCATCGACCTTCCGCTCGCCGTCGAGGCGGACGACACGCGGCACGACCGGATGATACCGGTCGGGTTCGACGAGCGGCCCGACCGGGACCGCGTGGCGATCCGGGTGCCGGTGGCCGACGTTCCGGATGCCCGCATCGTCTGGGAGCGGGATGACGGCCCGCGGCCCGGGTGGCAGCTGTCGGACGACGTCGTGAACGACCTCGCCGCGAGCCCCCGATTCGAGGTCGAGCGGTTCGACGTCCCGGACCGGGTCGAGGCCGGCGAGACGTTCGAGGCGACGGACGAGGTGCGGAACGTCGGCGACCGCGCCGGCCGGTTTCTGGCCACGCTCGGCGCGAAACGCGGGTCGCTCGACGTCCCGGAGTCCGGCGTCGCGGTCGACGTCGGGGCGACCGGGACGCTTCGGGAGTCGATCACGGCGTCCGGCGACGGCGACCGGCCGATCCGGGTCGTCCTCGACTGTGGCGCCGACCGGCGCGAGCGCACCGTCACCGTCGAAGACGGCGGGTGACCCCCGCGAGCGGCACGGACCCGTCCGTTTGACCGACTGGACGCGGCTGGCGGCCCCGAGCGCCGGGCACTCCCGACCGGAACGCACACCACGATGGTAGCCCGACCGGCCGACGTGAACGTTTTCGTCGCCGGCGGATCGGGGTTCGTCGGGCGGGCGCTCTGCCACGTGCTCGCCGCGCGCGGCCACGACGTCACCGCGGCCTCGCGGTCGCCCGACCGGGCGGCACTGCCGGACGACGTCGCGACCGTTGCCCTGGACGTGACCGACGACGGCGTCGGCGGGGCGGTCGAGGGACACGACGTCGTCGCGAACCTCGTCGCGCTTCCGGCGCACGTCCGGCCGGCCCGGAGCCACGAGACGGTCCACGCGGGCGGAACCCGCCGGCTGGTCGCCGCCGCCGAGCGGACCGGCGTCGAGCGGTTCGTCCAGGTGAGCGCCCTCGGGGTCGCGGCCGACATCGACACCGCCTACTTCCGGGCGAAGCGACGCGCCGAGCGGGCAGTGCGAGCGGCGGCCCCCGAGTCGGTCGTCTACCGACCGTCGGTCGTCTTCGGCGACGGCTGTGCGTTCGTCCCGTTCCTGGAGCGGGCCGTCCCGCCGGTCGTCCTGCCGCTGCCGGCCGGCGCCGGGCGGCTCCACCCGATGTGGGTCGGGGACCTCGCGCCGATGCTGGCCGACGGCGTCGTCGGCCCCGGGCACACGGGAAAGACGTACCGGCTCGGCGGCCCCGAGGTGCTGACGTTCGCCGAGACCGTCCGGCGGGTCGCCGGCGACCGCGTCGTCGTTCCGGTGCCCGGCGCGGTCGCGGCCGCCGGTGCCGCCGTCGCCGATGCCGTCCCCGGCGTCCCCGTCGGGCGCGACCAGCACCGGGCGCTGCGCCACGACAACGTCGCCGCCCCGAACGACGTCTCGGCGTTCGGCGTCGCCGTCGACGA
Organism: Halobacteriales archaeon QS_4_69_225; assembly: GCA_003020965.1. Classification (GTDB taxonomy): domain Archaea; phylum Halobacteriota; class Halobacteria; order Halobacteriales; family Haloarculaceae; genus Natronomonas. Next base: position 103,558 of record PXRL01000007.1, on the reverse strand, counting down.
CCTCCTGACGCTGGAGGCGTACGTCGACGGCCGGTGAGGAGTACGGTCGGCCGTATGCCCAAGTGGATGTGGCCCGTAGGTACGTCCGATGCGATCGAAATCCGGTTCCGAGGGAGGCGGAGAGAACGCCCGAGCGATCGCGGAGGTAGGAGCGAAGGTCGGCGCCGCGGTCGGCGGCCGCGTCGGCCCGGTGACGACCGGCGTCACCTCCGGGCTCGGCGGCGCCGTCGGCTACCTCGCCGGCGCCGCCGTCGACGAGGTGTACGACGCCGCCGACGGCCGGGCGATGACGGACGGCGGCCGGCCGAACGAGGGCGGCGTCGCGATCGACGTTAGTGGGCCCGACGACTAACGCACACGGGCGGTCAGCCGTCCCCGCCGGCCAGCGCCGCGACCGGGTTGCCGGCGCCCGACAGGACACAGCCGAGGAGCACGAGATACGTGACGAGCCCCCAGAAAGGGACGCCGAGCAGCCGCGGCGCGGTCCGGACGGCGATCAGCCCGCCCGCGAGGACGACCCCCGCTCCGGCGACCGGGACGCCGCGGCGCTCCCAGAGGCCGAGCGCCCGCGACGGGACCCGGAGGAAGACGACCTCGACGACGACGGCGACGACGACGCCGGCCGTGGCGGCGCCCGGGTCGAGCAGTCGTCCGACCCCGACGGTCGCCGCCGTGATTCCGACGAGGCCGGCGAGCCCGCCGACCGCGAGCAGTCCGTCGCGGTGCTCCGGCCGCACGCCCCGCGGTTCGGACGACGGCGACAAGACGGTTCCGGCGGCCGCTCCGGTAGTGTTCAAATAAGAAATCAGGCAGTAACGGTTCGACTGAGATCACCTCGGAAGCCCCCTCCCGCTCGGCGGCTCTGACTCGCTGTCTCCGGAAATCAGCGATTGTCCTGCGGTTCTAGCGTCGTCGGAGCCGCCGACCGGTCGGCCCCTTCCAGTCCCACCCGGTGGTGGCCTTCATAGTCCACCGCCGCTTATCTGAACACTGCCGCCGCGCCCGTGGGACACGTGTTTATCCGGGCGGCACGTACGGCCGGTATGCGCGAGCTGGTCTTCGCCTTGGAGTACGGACCGGGGTCGAACGCGGTGGCCGACACCCTGGCCGACCACGCCGACGCCCGCATCCGCTCGCTGTCGTTGCACGTCACCGACGAGCGGCTCTGGCGGGTCGACCACGCCACGGGGCCGCCCGAGGCGCTGGCCGACATCGAGACGACGTTCCGCGAGACCGACTACTACGCGGACTGTCTGGCGACGACGGACTGCGGCGCCAGCCAGCGGACCCAGGTGCTCGACCACTCCGGGGAGACGCTCGTGCTGTACTCCTGCTGGGAGCGGTCGTCCGACTGTGCCTCGGTCCCACACATCGCCCGGGCTTACCTCGGCGACGGCCTGCTGTTCGACACGAACCACGAGGGCCGCCACTACACGTGGCGCATCATCCACTCCGGCGAGGGCGACGCGACGGGTTTCTTCGACGAGCTCGAGGCCACCGTCGGCGGCGGCGTCCGGATGGAGATGCTCCGGACCGCCGCCGCCGACGGCCCGACGGGAGAGACGACCGACGGACCGGACGCCCTGTCGGCCGAACAGGAGGCTGCGCTCCGGGCCGCCGTCGAGCACGGCTACTACGAGACGCCCCGCGAGATCGACGTGAGCGAACTCGCCGATCACCTCGGCGTGCCGCGGTCGACGCTGACCTACCGGCTCCGGCGGGCCGAGGCGTACCTGGCCGAACAGCACGTCGCCGACGAGCGGCTGCCGGCATCGACCCCGGGCTGACGGTCGTTTGGAATATTCCAGAAAAGGCTCATCGAGGTGTCGCCCCAACCTCCGGGCGATGACGGACGACGCCGAGATGGACGGCGGGACGGGCGACGGCGCGGTCGGCGAGCGATCCGTTCGGCTCACGGTCCCCGAGATGGACTGTCCCTCCTGTGCGACGAAGGTCGAGGGGAGCCTCGAGCGAGTCGACGGGGTCCGCGAGTCGACGCTGCGGCCCACCACGGGGACGGCGACGGTGACGCTCGACCCCGAGCGGGGCTCGCGAAGCGACGTGGTCGCGGCCGTCGAGCGGGCCGGCTACGAGGTGGCCGACCGGGACGGCGAGGCGGCCGACGGGCCCGCCGTCGCCGAGCCGTCGGCCGTCTGGACGAGCCGCCGAGCGATCAAGACGTGGATCGGCGCGGTCCTCCTGACGGTCGGGCTCCTCCTCGAGTTCGTTTTCGGGGGGCCGGACCCCGAGGCCGCGAGCGTCCTCGGCTCCCCGCTGTCGCTGGCCGACGGCCTACTGTTGGCGGCGGCCGCCGTCGCCGGCCACCCGGTCGTCCGCGACGGCTACTACTCGGCGCGGAACCGGAGTCTCGACATCGACCTGCTGATGGGGACGGCCATCCTCGCGGCGACCGGCATCGGCTACTTCATCGAGGCGGCGACGCTGGCGGTCCTGTTCAGCGTCGCCGAGCTGCTCGAGGACTACTCGATGGACCGCGCCCGGGACTCACTGCGCGAGCTGATGGAGCTGTCGCCGGAGGAAGCGACCGTCCGCCGCGGAGACGAGGAGGTGACCGTCCCCGCCGACGAGGTCGCGGTCGGCGAGACGGTGATCGTCCGACCCGGCGACCGGGTGCCCGTCGACGGGACCGTCGTCGACGGCGAGAGCGCCCTCGACCAGTCGCCGGTCACCGGCGAGAGCGTCCCGGTCGACAAATCCCCGGGCGCGGAGGTCTACGCCGGCTCGATCGTCGAGGGCGGCTACCTGGAGGTCGAGGCGACCGCCCGCGCCGACGACTCGACGCTGTCGCGGATCATCGAGCTGGTCCGGGGTGCTCAGGAGAAAAGAACCGACAGCGAGCGGTTCGTCGACCGCTTTGCGGGCTACTACACGCCCGTGGTGGTCGCGGCGGCGGCCCTGACGGCGGCGCTGCCGCCGCTTTTCCTCGACGGGGCGACGACGGTCGGCCTCGCGGGGGTCGAGGTCGCGCTGCCGGGCGGCTGGCGGCCGTGGTTCGTCCGTGGACTGACGCTTCTGGTCATCGCCTGTCCGTGTGCGTTCGTCATCTCGACGCCCGTCTCGGTCGTCTCGGGGGTCACCAGCGCCGCCCGCAACGGCGTGCTCGTCAAGGGCGGCACCCACCTGGAGACGACCGGCGAGGTCGACGCCGTCGCCCTCGACAAGACCGGAACGCTCACCAGGGGTCGGCTCGCCGTCACCGACGTCGTGCCGCTGAGCGGGACCGACGAGACGACCCTGCTCCGGCGGGCCGCCGCCCTCGAGCGGCGGAGCGAACACCCGATCGCCAGGGCGATACTCGACCGCGCGGAGGCCGCCGGCGTCGACGGCGGCCCGGAGCCGACCGGCTTCGAGGGGCTGGCCGGCCGCGGCGTCCGTGCCGACCTCGACGGCGAGACATACTACGTCGGCAAGCCGGCGCTGTTCGAGGAGCTCGGATTCGACCTCTCGCGGCCCCGACGCGCGACCGACGGCGGCACCCAGCGGATGGCCGAGTCGCCGGCCGAGCGGCTCACCGACCTCGAGGCGGCGGGTAAGACGGTCGTCCTCGTCGGCACGGAGTCGGAGCTGGCCGGGGTCATCGCCGTCGCCGACGAGGTCCGGCCGGCCTCCCGGCGCGCGGTCGAGCGGCTCCGCGACCTCGGGGTCGATCGCGTCGTGATGCTGACCGGCGACAACGAGGGCACCGCCCGGGCCATCGCCGAGACGGTCGGCGTCGACGACTACCGCGCCGACCTGCTGCCCGAGGAGAAAGTCGAGGCCGTCGAGGCGCTGCGGTCGGCCCACGGCGAGGTGGCGATGGTCGGCGACGGCGTCAACGACGCGCCGGCGCTGGCGACCGCCGACGTCGGCGTCGCGATGGGCGCGGCCGGCACCGACACCGCCCTCGAGACGGCCGACATCGCGCTGATGGGCGACGATATCGGGAAGCTCCCCTACCTGTACGCGCTGTCGCGGGCGGCAAACGGCATCATCCGGCAGAACGTCTGGGGTAGCCTCGGAGTGAAGACGCTGCTCGCGGTCGGCGTCCCGTTCGGCTACGTGAGCGTCGCGCTCGCGGTCGTGGTCGGCGACATGGGAATGAGCCTCGGCGTCACCGGCAACGCGATGCGGCTGGCCCGGCTGTCGCCCGAGGACTGACCGCCGTTCTCTCGTCGTGAAGCCGCCCCCGGGGAGTTAGGCCCTGGGGGGCGTAGGACGTGTATGAACGCCGGGGTCAGTCCGTTCCACCAGGCCGCCCTTGTCGGGTTCACCGTACTGGTGGTGGTGCTCGTGCTCGCGGCCCTACTGTTCGTCTTCCTCGGGCTGTGAGCCCGGCCGTCGCGGGGTCCGCTCGGAAGCGCAAGACCCATCGGCCGGCCTCCGGTGAAGCGTGACATGGACGCCGAGTTCCGCTTCGACGTCGAGATTCCCGTCCGGTACCGCGACCTGGACACGCTCGGGCACGTCAACAACGCCGTCTACGCGACCTACCTCGAACAGGCCCGGGCCGCCTACGTCGACCGCGTTCTCGGGATGGACCTGGAAGACGGCGGGATGGTGCTCGCGAGCCTCGAGATCGACTTCCGGCGGCCGGTCGACGCCGCCGTCGGCTCGATTCGCGTCGAGTGCGGTGCCGTCTCCGTCGGCGACTCGAGCTTCCGGATGGGCTACCGCGTCCGCGACGACGACGGCGATGGCGACGGCGACGAACCGGCGGCGACCGCCGAGTCGGTGCAGGTCGCCTGGGACGGAGCGTCGTCGCGGCCGCTGCCGGCGGCCTGGCGGGAGTCGCTGCGGGCGTTCGAGCCCGGACTGTCCTGACGCCGGCGACGCCGGCCGCCGGCCGTCGATACGCTCTTTGCGGTCGGCGTCCGTGTCCGACCGTGGAGTCCGACGATCCGACCGTCATCCGGTCGCTCGCGGTGACGGCCGACGACGTGGTGGCCGCCCTGGAGGCCAACGAGCGGCGGGATACGGCGGCCGTGCTCCGGGTGACGCCGCCGTTCAGCGGCCGGATGCGCGCCCGCCTCCACCGGACGACGGTCGACGCCGACTACGGCGTCCCGGAGCCGCTGCACGTGTCGCCGGAGCGGTTCGTCGACTCGCCGCCGCCGCTGCCGGCGCCCGACGACACCGAGGACGAACTCCGGACCGACCCGGAACTGTCGTACGACCCCGAGACCCACCGCCGCCGCCACGAGGCCGCCCTCGAGGAGTGGCGGGCGTCCGTCCGGACGTCACTCGTCGGGGCGACGACGATCGAGACGCCGGCCGGCGCCCACGAAGTATCGGTGTCGGTCCTCGAGTGACCGACGGCGCTCGCCGGAGGGAAGCGCCGGCCGGCGCCCACGGGGTGTCGGTGTCCGTTCTCGAGAAACCGACGGCGCTCGCCGGACGACGACGGCGCATGAAACGTCTCGGGCCCGCTCGGCCGTTCGTGAAACGTTTTGATCCGGGCGCCGGGGCGCTAAAAGAACCGAAACGACGCGAACCCTCCGGCCGTTATTAGTGGATACGACGCCACGGTAGAGTAGAATGGGCACGCGTGGATTCGGCGGGCTTCTGCGGTCGGTGGCGTCGTCGCGGCTCCTGTGGCCGGTGCGGGCGACGGCGTTCTGGGCGGCCGTTTTCCTGCCGTTCTGCTCGGTCGCGCTGGTGGCCGCCGGGTCCGTGACCGACGCCACGCGGCTGGCGTCGCTGCTGGCGGTCAACGTCGTCGCCTTCGTGGTCGGCCACGGTCACGGCCGGTAGAACCGGGACCCGCACAGCCATACCCCGGGGGATCCTACGCGGGATATGGACGCCGTCTACCTCGGCTCGACGGGGCTGCGGGTCTCGGAGTTCGCCCTCGGGACGTGGCGGTTCGGCCGCGAGGACGCCACCGGCGCCGTCGAGATCGACAAACAGCGGGCCTTCGAGCTGCTGGACGTCTACGCCGACCACGGCGGCCGGTTCATCGACGCCGCCGACATGTACGGCGACGGCCGCGCCGAGCGGTGGATCGGCGAGTGGTTCGCGGACCGCGCGTGGGACCGCGAGTCGTTCGTCGTCGCCTCGAAGGTGTACTGGCCGACCCGCGACGACCCCAACGGCCGGGGGCTCGGCCGCAAACACCTGCGGCGGTCGCTGGACGGCATCCTCGGGCGGCTCGGCACCGACCGCCTGGACGTCCTCTACGCGCACCGCTGGGACGACGACACCCCCGCCGAGGAGTTCCTGCGGACGCTCGACGGCTTCGTTGACGACGGCCGCGTCCACTACCTCGGCACCTCGACGTTCGAGCCGAACGCCTGGAAGGTCGCCCGCGCGAACGAACTCGCCGACCGGCGGGGGTACGAGCCGTTCACCGTCGCCCAGCCGCGGTACAACCTCGTCGACCGGGAGATCGCCGGCAACTACCGCGAGATGTGCGACCATTACGGGATCGGCGTCTGTCCGTGGTCGCCGCTGGCCGGCGGCTTCCTCTCGGGCAAGTACGGCCGCGAGCGGCCGGTGCCGGAGGGCTCGCGGGCGGCCCGCAGCGACGACTTCGCGGACCGCTACTTCACCGAGCGGAACTTCGGAGTGCTGGACGTCCTCCAGGACGTCGCCGCCGAGGTCGAGACCCCGCCGGCGGCGGTCGCGCTGGCGTGGCTCCGCGAGCGGGGGACCGTCCCGGTCGTCGGCGCCCGGACGCCCGCCCAGTTGGAGGCCAACCTCCGGGCCACCGAGGTCGCCCTGACCGACAGCCAGCGGCGGCGCCTGACGGAGGCTCACTGACCGTCAGCCGCGGGCGACGAGTTCCGCGCGCCCGCCGCTTGACGGGCACGAACCCCCCGAGGATGACGAGAAAGCCCGCGACCGTCGGGAGGCTGATCCCCTCGCCGAGGAACAGGAAGCCGGCGAGCGCCGCGAAGACCGGCGCGACGGAGGAAGTTCCGGTGACGCACGTCCGAACCGGAGAGAGGCGCGCGCCTGAAGCTTTCGAAACCGACGGCCGACGGCCCGATCGCCCGGTCGACGGTGGGGGTCCACGCGGCCGGCGGGCCGTTCCGACGGGGCCGCTCACGGCAGGCCGTCGGAGCCGGGTACCGTCGGAATCCGGCCGCGTCACCCCGGTTACTCCCGTAGATTTATATACCGCGACTTCCGAGTACCGTGTATGGCCGCATACCGTCGGCCGGTCCTGCGGAACCTGTTCGACGACTCGCCCACCCCACACATCGCCCATCCGCCGCGAACCCACTGCCGCGATTTCTACGTCGCGACCGACGGCTCCTACCGCGACGACGGCAGCGGCGGGCTCGGGGTCGTCATCCAGACCCGCGACGGCGAGCGGGTCGCCCGGCTGTCGGTGCCGCACGCGGCGCCGGACAACAACGTCGCCGAGTACCGGGCGCTGCACCTCGGGTTGGACGTGCTGGCCGCCCGGACGCCCGCCGGCGCCCGGGTCGGCGTCTGCATCGACCACGACGACCTCGCCGCGAACGTCAACCGCGCGACCCTGGCGGCGCAGTCGCCCGACGCCCGCCCGCCGCACCCGTACGACCTGCCGGCGGGGACGGCCAGCCACTGGCGGGGCATCCGCGCCCGCGTCGCCGGCTTCGGCGAGCTACGGGCCGCCCGCATCGACAGCCGCGACAACCCCGCCCACCCGCTGGCCAACACCCCCGACCAGTACGCCCACGTCAACCGCGAGCCCGACCGCTGTGTCCTGCCCCGGAACGACGAGCGCTGGCGGGCACCCGACGACGACCGCTACCCGCCGCCGTCGCGGGCCGAACGCGACCGCTCCGGGTCGCTCGGCGGCGAACCCGCGAGCGACTGAGCGTCGCGGTTCCGCCGGCCGTGCCGCGTCTCAGTTCACCCCGATGCCGCCTTCGTTTCTCGTGACGAGGTAGAACGCGAACGAGGACAGCCAGTGAGCACCGGCGTAGTCGTCGGTGAAGGCCTGCCCGAGCCCCGTCGTCGCGTGCCGGCCGGCCGCGCGCTCGAGTGCGGGAACCGCGGGGTGGTCCCCGAGGGCATCGGCGACGCCGGCGAGACTCCAGGCGCGGGCGAGGTTGAGACCGACGTAGTGCAGCGCGACGCCGTCGCGGTCATCGCCGACCGAGATTGGGTCGACCGCGAGGTCGACGGGCCGTTCGGCGAGCCCCGGCAGGAAGGTCTCGAGCCAGTCGGCGAACGCGTCCGGCTCGATCACGCGCCGCATGAGGTCGGCCTCGGTCAGCGCGGGCGAGAGGAAGTCCCACCCCAGCGGCTCGTAGGCGAGCGGGTAGTCGGTATCCTCGTCGAAGAAGCCGCGGGCGGTGTCGACGGCGTCGCGCTCGAGCGACCGGTCGCCGACCGCCCGGGCGTAGTCGAGAACGCAGTGCAGCGCGAAGGCGGTGTTGCCGTGGGTTCCGACGCGGAACGGGCGCTCGTCGGTGAGGAACTCCGAACGGACGAGGTCGACGACGGCCTCCTCGAGCGGCGACAGCGCCGCGTACCAGGCGTCGCCGCGGGGATCGTCCCAGCGGTCGAGTTCGGCGGCCAGGTGCAGGAGCCAGCCCCACCCGTAGGCCTTCTCGAAGGTCGGGTCGGCCTCGAAGGCGTCGCACTCCCGCTCCACGTTGGCGGCCGTCAGGCGGTCGTCGATGCTCTCGACGATCGCCGCCTCGTCGGGGTGGTCCTCGACCAGCCGGAGCGCGCGGACCAGTGCCCAGTGGCTGTGGACGGCCGAGTGCCAGTCGAAGCAGCCGTAGAACGCCGGATGGCGGTCGCTCGGCGGCTCGTGGTCGTCGGGACCCTCGAGCGCGCCGACGTAGTGCGGGTACTCGGTCTCGATCGAGTCGAGGGGGTGCTCGGCGAACCGTTCGGCCCACGCCTCGTCGAGCCAGTCGGCCCGACCGGACAGCACCACGTCCGCGTCCGGGAGTGTCTCCATACGGACCGTACCGGCGCCGGTATCTTGAAACACGAGGCCGTCGGCGGCGTCACTCCTCGTCGGCCTGCAGCTGTTCGAGGACGGCGTCGGGCATCTGCTGGCGCATCTCCTCGGGGATGGACTCGGGGCCGTCCGGCAGCTCCGGCATCTCGTCGGGCGTCGGCTTCAGCCCCGGGCCGAACAGCTCGAGGGCGGTGTTGATGGTGGTCCAGTCGTCCTTCTCGGCGGCGTCCCGGAGGCTCCGGGTCGGCGCCGACAGCAGCTGGCTGACCAGCGAGTCGGCCATCGATTCCAGCACCTCCCGCTGGTGGTCGGTGACGGCGTCGCCGTCGGCCCCGAGCTTGGCGACGGCGGTCCTGAGCTCCCGCTTTTTGACCCGCTCGGCGCCTTCGTACATCGCGGCGATGACCTCGTCGGCGCGCTTGCGCTTGTACTGCTCCAGCAGCCGCTCGAACTCCTCGTCGATCATCGCCTCGACGGTCTCGGCGGCCCGCTGGCGCTGCCGGCGCGTCTCATCGGTGACCGCCTCGAGGGCGTCCAGGTCCCGGACCGCGACGCCGTCGACGGCCGCGGTTCCGGGGTCGACGTCCCGGGGTCGGGCGAGGTCGACGACGAACGTCCGGCCGGCGTCGGCCAGCGTCTCGCGGTCGACGATGTACTCGTCGCTGCCCGTCGCCGTGACGAGGAGATCGGCCTCGGCGGCGGCGGCCGACACTGCCGCGAGCCCGACGGCCGACCCCTCGACGTCGAGTTCTGTGACGACGTGCTCGGCGTGCGGTAGCGTCCGGTTGGCGACGATGACCCGGTCGGCGACGACGGCGGCCGCCCGGGCCGCGAGCGTCGCGATCTCGCCGGCGCCGACCACCAGCACCGTCGCCCCCTCGAGGTCGCACTCGGCGTCGGCCAGCCGGACGGCCGCCGAGCCAAGCGAGAGCACCCCCTCGTTGATGGCGGTCTCGTCGCGGGCCCGCTCGCCGACGTGCAACGCCTTCAGGACGGCGTCGTCCAGCGTCGGCCCGATACCGCCGGCCGCGCGGGCGTCCTCGTAGGCCTCCCGGACCTGGCCGATGATCTGGTCCTCGCCGAGGACGAGCGATTCGAGCCCGCAGGCGACCCGCATCAGGTGCCGCAGGCTGGCCTCGTGGCCCAGCCGTCGGACGGCGTGGTCGTCGACCGCCGCGAACTGCGCGTCCAGCGTCTCCCGGGCGGTCGTCTCGTCGTCGGCGACGACGTACGCCTCCGCACGGTTGCACGTCTGGAGGACGAACGCCTCGGACACCAGCGGCTCCTCGAGCAGCGAGTCGACGGCCGCTCGCTGGCTGGCCGCACACGCCGCCTCGACGTCGGCGACGCCCGCGTGGTGGTGTGAAACGCTCGCGCCGGCGATGATCTCCGTGCTCGAAGTCACTCGGTCTCACCCAGCACCGACTCGACGACGGCGTCTACCGTTCGCCGAGGCTTGGTTCCTCCCGCACCTAAATCCTTCCAAACCCGCGGGGACCGCACCGCCGCCCGCACGGCATCCCGCCGCCGGTCGGGGGCGACGCCGCGCGACTTCAGCTCCGCCCGGGTCGCGGCCGTGGCGGCCGCCAACTCGCCGGCACCGTCGATTTCGGCCTCGATCCGCTTCCGGAGCTCCCGGGCGAGGGCCGGACTCTGCCCGCCCGTCGACACCGCAACGGCGACGTCGCCGTCCCGGACCGTCGCCGGCACGACGACGCTGCCGGCGTCGCGGCCGCCGGCGCGGTCGGCGCGGTTCACCAGCACCCCCCGGTTGGCCGCGGCGGCCGCGACGGCCTCGTTGACCGCCTCGACGTCCGTGGCCGCGACCGCAAGCGCCGGCTCCGTCCGGTCGAACCAGCCGGGAACGTCGTCGGGGTCCGGCGCCGCCCGCACCGTCTCGGCGCCACCGTAGTCGTCGGCCGGTAGCGCCGGGCCGACGACCACCACCGACGCCTCCCGGGCGAATCGCCGGGCCTTCCGGGCGCCGACGCTCCCGCCGCCGAACACCACCACCGTCTCGCCGTCGAAGTCGTGGAACAGCGGGATCATGGTTCGGTGTTCGCGTCGGCCCGCTCGGCCATCCGGATGCCGGTTTTCTTCAGGATGCGCGTCGAAAACAGCGTGTCCCAGTCCCCGTCGGCGACGTCCCAGTGTTCGTCCATCGTCGCCCGCACCGCCTCGATGCGCTCGGCACTTTCGGCCTCCGAGCGGCCGTGGGTCATCGCGAAGAAGTTGTACGGCCAGACGCCCTCGAAGCGGGGCCGTTCGTAGCAGTGCGTGACGAAATCCAGCGAGGCGACGGCCGGCCCCACCTCCTCGACCACGTCGTCGGGGACGTCCCAGACCGTCATGCCGTTTTCCGTGTAGCCGAGCGCGTAGTGGTTCGGGACGACGCCGACCCGCCGGACCTTCCCCTCGGCGTCGAACCGCCTGATCGTCCGCCGGACCCACTCCGGGTCGACCTCCAGCGCGTCGGCGACGTCGGCGTACGGCGTCTCCGTGACCGGCAGGCCGTCCTGTATCTCGACGACCAGATCCCGCTCGTCGGGCGTCAGCGCCTCGCGGTCGACCGCCTCGACGTCCGGCCCCAGGTCCGAGCAGTCGACGTCGCCCTCGGGGACCGGCCCGTCGAGCAGGAACTTCGCCTCCACGCGGAACTCCCGCTGTTTCGGCAGGTTGTACGTCTCCTGACCGGTCTCGGCCTCGATCTCCGCCAGCACGCGGTCGACGGCGTCGGGGTCTGATACCGAAACGACGAACCACATGTTCAGGTGCGGGTGTTCCCGCTCGTAGTTGTGGGCGACCTCGCGGTGGGCGTTGACCTGCTCGGCGATTTCGTCGAACCGCTCCTCGGGGGCGTGCATCGCCACCAGCGTGGCGGCGCCGCCGATCTCGCCGGCGTCGATGAGGGCGCCGAAGCGCGTCAGGGTGCCCGCCTCGTCCAGCTCGCGGACGCGCTCGAGTAGCTCCGCGGCCGTGACGTCGACGCCGCGGTCCCGCAGCGCCGCCGCCGCCGGCTCCCACGGTTCCGCGACGACCGGGAAACCGCCCTGAAACGCGTTGAGGACCGCTCGGTCGAGACGGTCCAGCGCGGCAGTCTCGCTCATTACCGTCCGGTTCGGGGTAGCCGCCAATAAGCCGTCCGTTCCCGGCGGCATCGGCCGACCGTCGGCGCGCTCAATCGCCCTCGACGCCCGTCGCGTCGAAGCCCAGCGCCTCGACGCCCTCGACGACGGCCGCCTGGTCGGCGTCGGCCTCGTAGTAGAAGACGACGTCGTAGGTGCCGTCCCGCATGAGCTGCTGGCACTCCCAGACGAACTCGTCGCCGTCGAGCGTCAGCCCCTGGTGCTGGTTGACGCCGAACCGCTCGTCGTCGTTGCCGGAGTAGACGTACGTCGCCGCCGGGTCGAGGCCGGCGGCCTCGCTGATGACGTCGCCGACGTCCAGGGTAGCCTGGTGGAGCGTCGGCTCCTCGGCACTCGTCAGCTCCGTCCGGACGACGACCCCGTTCAGCTCGATGTCGCCCGGCTCCAGAAGTGCCTTCGTCCGCTGGCGGAGGTCCTCGTCGATGGCGTCGCTCATGTGGAGCGGTAGCTACGGAGCGTAATACGGGTCACGGTCCGCGACGAACGTCACTCCGCACGTCCCGCGGTCGTCGTGCTGTCGGTGCCGGTTACAGCCGGGTGAGATTCGTCGCCCGGGGCCCCTTCTCGGCCTGCTCGATGTCGAACTCGACTTCCTGGCCCTCCTCGAGGTCCGGGCCGCCGACGTCCTCCATGTGGAAGAACACGTCCTCGTCCGCCTCGTCCGTCTCGATGAAGCCGTAACCGCCGGTGTCGTTGAAGAAGTCAACCTCGCCTTGCGCCATTACGTCTGACGCGTGGACGTGCCGGTACAAAAACCCTGCGACGACTCGGAACGACGCCGCGCTTCTCGGCGGCGTCCCGGCCAGCACGCCGACCCGCGACGCCGCGGCCGGACGGCCAGCAAACTCATTTGGATGGCCCGCAATTTCCCGGTAGATGCTGCACGGAGTCCGGCGGCGGCTGGAGGGTGCCTACGAGCGGTTGCTGGAGCGGGAGATCTCCGGGACGCCGACCCACGTCGCGGTCATCCAGGACGGCAACCGGCGGTACGCCCGCGAGCAGGGCGAGGCCGACACCCAGGGTCACCGCGCCGGCGCCGACACGACCGAGCAGGTGCTACGGTGGTGCGGCGACCTCGGAATCGAGGAGCTGACGCTGTACGCCTTCTCGACGGAGAACTTCGAGCGGCCGCCCGACGAGCAGGAGGCGCTGTTCGACCTCATCACCGAGAAGCTGCGGTCGTTCGCCGACCGCGAGGAGGTCCACGACCGGGAGGTCCGCATCCAGGCCATCGGCGAGACCCACCGCCTGCCCGACCGCGTCCGGGAGGCCGTCGCCTACGCCGACCGCCGCACCGCCGGCTACGACGACCTCCGGCTGAACGTCGCCCTGGCCTACGGCGGCCGCGCGGAGCTGCTCGGCGTCGCCCGCGACGTCGCCCGCGCGGCCGCCGCCGGCGACCTCGACCCTGAGACGGTCGACGTCGCCGAGGTCGAACGGCGGCTGACGACCGGCCCGACGCGGGCCGTCGACCTCATCATCCGGACCGGCGGCGACGAGCGGACGTCGAACTTCCTCCCGTGGCACGCCAACGGCAACGAGGCCGCCGTCTACTTCTGTGCGCCCTACTGGCCGGAGTTCTCCCGGCCGGACTTCCTGCGGGCGCTGCGGACCTACCAGTCCCGCCGGGAGTCGTGGCGCCGGACCCGCGCCCGCCGGGCCGCCGCCCTGCTGGCGGCCGTCGGCGACGCCGAACTCGAGGAGGCCCGCTGCGCCGTCGGCCGGTTCCGGGAGACGACCGACGAGGACCCGTCGTCGCCGCTGCCGGCCGACCCGGCCGTCGACGGCGACTGACCCGGCCCGCACTTGTCGGGTCCGGACGACTCGCCCCGTCCGACGTGTGCCGTCCCGTCGCCCGAACTTCACGAATTCACGTCCGCTCGTCCAGCGTACTTCGGCCTACCGGCCGAACCGATGGAAGACTCGCTCCACTCGTCTTCCAGGCTTCGGGCGGCTCGCTCCGCTCACCGCTCGAACCACCGAAACGCTCTCTCCGTTCGCGTTTCGAGGCTCGAACGCTTCACGTCGTTCAGCGTTCGAACTTCCGACGGACTCGCTTCGCTCGTCCGTCGACGTTTGGGCGGTTCGCTTCGCTCAGCGTCCGAACCACCGCTGGACTCGCGCTGTTCGTCCAGCGTACTTCGGCCTATCGGCCGAACTTCCGACGGACTCGCTTCGCTCGCCCGTCGACGTTTGGGCGGCTCGCTTCGCTCACCGCCCAAACCTCCGCTGACGCTCCTGATAATCCCGGACCGCCCGCAGGAAGTCCCGGCGACGGAAGTCCCGCCAGTTGACGTCGGTGAAGTACAGCTCCGAGTAGACGGACTGCCAGATGAGGAAGTCCGACAGCCGCTCGGCGCCGGTCTTGATGACGAGATCCGGCGGCGTCTGGAAGACGAGCCGGCGTTCGATCTCGGCCTCGTCGACGACCTCGGGGTCGAGGTCGCCGGCGGCGGCGTCCTCGGCGATGCGTCGGACCGCGGCCGCGAACTCCTCGCGGCCGCCGAGGCCGATCGACACCTGCACCGGCGCGTCGGCGGCGGCGTCGGCGTCCGGCCCGCGGACGGCCACCTCGCGGGGGCTCCGAAGCTCCGACAGCGCGGTCCGCAGCGTCGGAACGGCCGCGGCGTCGAGGACGCTCACGTAGATGAGCACCCGCTCGGCGCCGAGCTCGAAGGCCCACTCGAGAAACGACGACAGCGTCCCGTAGGCGCCCTGCTCGAGGAGGTCCTGCTCGGTGATGACCAGCGCGACCCGCCCGGGGGCGGCGGCGTCGCTCCACCTGACGCGGGCGGCCAGATAGCGGTCGTACAGTCCCACGGCCGGACGTCGACGCCGGGCGGGGTCAACGTGTCGGTCCCGGGGTGCGGCTTCGGGAACGTTAAGTGAGCGACGGCGAAAGCCTCGGGTCGTGACACGCGACGTCCGTCGTGCCGTCGGCTTCCTGGCGGTCGGGGCCATCGGCCTCGTCGCGCCGCTGCTCGAAGCCTACGCCGACGGCACGCTCGCGGCCGTCGGCACCGTCGCTCCGTTCCTGCTCGTCGCCGCCGTCGCGCTCGGCTCGACGGAGGGCCGGCTGTTCGAGCTGTTCGCCTACGAGGGCGACCGCCAGGAGGGCCGGCTCTACGGGCTGGCGTCGTTCGCGCTCGCGGTCGCCGGCCTCGCCATCCTGTTGGTCGGCTTCGGCCTCCCGACGACGGCGTTCGTCGCCGCCGTCTTCGTGCTCACTACCGGCAACCTGGCGCAGGACCTCCTCGGGCGGCGCCGCCCGAGCCCCGTGGCGGGGACGGCCGCCTTCGCCGTCGTCGGGACGCTCGGCGGCGCCGCCTCGACCGCCGTCGCCGGCGTTCTCGGTGCGTCGCCGCCCGCGCCGGGGCTCGCGGTGTTCGTCGCCGCCAGCGGCGCGCTGCTGGGGGCGCTCATCCGGTCGGCGCTGTACGTCCGCGACGACCCGCTCGTGTTGCTGTCCAGCGGGCTGCTCATCTGGCTGCTCGTCGAGCTGGAGGCCGGCACGCCCGGGCCGTCGACGCGGCGGGTCGCCGCCGGACTCGCGCTCACCGTCGCGCTCGGCTACGTCGCCTACGCCCTCGAGACGGCGTCGATCACCGGCATGCTGACCGGCGTCCTGCTGGCGTTCTTCGCGGTCGTCCTCGGGGGGTACGGCTGGTTCGTCCTGCTCGTGACGTTCTTCGGGCTCGGCGGCCTCGCCTCGAAGTACCGCTACGAGGAGAAGCTCGACCGCGGCATCGCCCAGGAGAACGACGGCGCCCGCGGCGGCGGCAACGTGCTGGCGAACTCGGCGGTGGCGCTGGTCGCCGTCGTCGGCTACGCCGCCAGCGGCCTCGCCGGAATCGACGCCTCGCCGTTCCGCTTCGCCTTCGCCGGCGCCGTCGCCGCCGCCCTGGCCGACACCTTCTCCAGCGAGTTCGGCGGCCTCTTCGACGCCCCGCGGCTCGTCACGACCCTCGAGCAGGTCGACCCGGGCACCGACGGCGCCGTCACCTGGCAGGGGGCGATCGCGGGGCTGGTCGGGGCGGCCATCATCGGCGGGCTCGGCGGCGTCTTCTTCGGATTCACGTCGGCGGCCGTCGCGCTGGTCGCCGTCACCGGCTTCGCCGGCATGATGATCGACAGCGTCCTCGGCGCGACGCTGGAGGGGAGCCGTCTCGACAACCAGAGCGTCAACCTGCTGGCGACGCTGTCGGCCGGGCTGCTGACGGCCGCCGCCGTCGTCCTGTGACGCGACGACCGCGGCCCGACGAACGGTCCGCCCTCCGGTCGCTGCAGGGGCTGCTACCGTACGCCGACCCCGACCTGATCGACGCCGCCCTCGACGGCCCCTTCCGCTGCCGGGTGGCCGTCGACGCCGGGACGGTCGTCGGCTACGCCGTCGCGCTGCCCGGCCCGGAGACGGCCCTCTCGGAGCTGGTCGTCGCCCCGGCCCACCGCGGGGCGGGCCACGGTCGCGCGCTCGTCGACGCCGTGGCCGCGGCCGCCGACGCCGACCGCCTCGTCGCCACCACGCCCGCCGGCGCCGACGCCGTCGACTTCTACCGGGCGCTCGGCTTCGAGACCGACCGGCGGCTGGCGTCGTTCTACGACGACGGGACCGCGGCGCTACGCCTCGTTCGCCGCGAGTAGCTGTGCGGCGGTCCTGACGCGGACGCTCGTCGGCTGCTTGACGAACTCGCCGGTCGAGGCGGCGACCACCTGCTCGACGCCGCGCTGGGCGGCCACGTCCAGGAGCCGCTGGTCGATCTCCCCGTCGAGGACGACCGCCGCCGGCGGCTCCGCCGCGTCGGCGACGAGGTCGAACACCTCTCCGGCGTCACCCTCCGCGACCGAGCGGAACTCGGCGTCGAGCAGCCGGGCGCCGCCGGTTCCGCCCTCGACGACCGCCCGGACGTGGCCGGGTAGCGTCTCCGGCGGGGCTGCCGTCTCGTCGCCGACGCCGTCGGCGTCGTCCGTTCCGTTGGCGTCGCTTCCGTCGGCCGCCGGCGCCGCGGCTGTCGACGTCGTCGCAGGCGACGAGCCGGGCGCGGCGCCGGTGCCGTCGACCGCTCCGGCGTCGGTCGCCAGGTCGCTCGGAGTCTCCAGGTCCGCGACGCTGTGGTACGGCACCTTCTCCCGGAGCGCCGCCATCGCCGTCCGGCGGTCGAGGTCCTCGACCGACCGGTCCTCGGGGGCGAAGGCGACGTAGTCGACCTCGCCGACCTGTGCCAGCTCCTTGAGGACGAGCTCGCCGCCGCGATCGCCGTCGAGGAAGGCGGTGACGGTCCGTTCTTCCGTGAGGCTCCCGACGGCGTCGGGAACGTCCGTTCCCTCGGCGGCGATGGCGTTTTTCACCCCGTAGCGGAGCAGCGTCAGCACGTCGGCCCGGCCCTCGACGACGACGATGGCGTCGGAGTCGGCGACGTTCGGGCCGGCCGGCAGCCCCTCGTACTCGGTGATGTCCTCGACACGAACCGCCTCCCGGACCTCCTCGACGAGATCGTGGCTGGAGCGCATCGACCCGTCGAACGCCTCCGTCAGCAGCGTCTTGGCCCGCTCGACGACCTCCCGGCGGCGGGCCGCCCGGACGTCCTCGATCCGGCGGACCTCGATGGTCGACCGACAGGGCCCGACCCGGTCGATGGTCTCCAGCGCCGCCGCCAGAATGGCGGTCTCGACCTGGTCGAGGCTCGTCGCGACCGTCATGCGGCCGAACGACTGGCCGTTTTCCGAGTCGACGTCGACGTCGATGCGGCCGACCTTCGAGGAGTCCTGCAGCTCACGGAGGTCCAGTTCGTCGCCGAGCAGGCCCTCCGTCTGCCCGAAGACCGCCCCGACGACGTCCGACCGCTCGACGATACCGTCCGTCGTGATATCCGCGTGAATGAGGTATTTTGCCGTGTCTTGCATCGGTGAACTGCCCATTGCCGGGCGTGGATCGTGATCGAACGTCCATGAGCGACCCCATGGGTGACCGAAACTCGCCGGCCGACGTACATAAACCATGCGAACCGTTGGCGTGACCGGTCCGTTCGTTCCGGCGTCAACGGCGCGGGACGAAGTCCCAGGGGCGGTCGGGCAGACCCCGACGGCGACGCCGACGGTGATGTCGTCCGCCTCCGGCCCGACCGGCGGGTGCCGGACGGGAGCCGCGTCCCAGATCGAAGAGAATAGTTCTTCAACTACCGCGGTCGGTGACTTCCTGCCAAGACTTAGGTGTCTCTGGATGATATATTCGATCAGAAATGGTTTCGAGAGCGGAGCGGTACGGCTGGATACTCGCGCTGGCGGTGCTGGTCGCCTTCGCGGTGCCGTGGTTCCTCTGGGGCGACGGTCGGACGGCGCTGGGACTGCCGCTGTGGCTCTGGTGGCACGTCGGCTGGATGGGGCTGGCCGCGGTCGTCTTCCGGCTGTTCGCGATCCGCGCCTGGGACGACGGCGTCGAGGGGGTGGCGTAGGTGGCGGTCGTCGAACTCGCCCTCGTCGGCGCGTACCTCGTCCTCGCGCTGGCCGTCGGACTGGTCGCCTTCCGGCTGACCGACGACACCGCCGAGGACTACTATCTCGCCTCGCGGTCGCTCGGCACCGTCGTGCTGCTGTTCACGACGTTCGCGACGCTACTGTCGGCGTTTACGTTCTTCGGCGGGCCGACCCTGACCTACGCCAGGGGGCCGGAGTGGATGCTCGTGATGGGGCTGATGGACGGCGTGCTGTTCGCCGTTCTCTGGTACGTCGTCGGCTACAGACAGTGGCTCCTCGGCCGCGACGAGGGGTACGTCACCCTCGGGGAGATGTTGGGCGACCGCTTCGGGTCGACCGGCCTGCGCGTGCTGGTGGCCGGCGTCTCGCTGTTCTGGCTGCTGCCGTACGTGATGCTCCAGCAGCGCGGCGCCGGCCAGGCGGTCGTCGGCCTCACCGACGGCGCGGTCCCCTACTGGGTCGGCGCCGGCGGAATAACGCTGTTCATGATCGCCTACGTCGTCGCCAGCGGGATGCGCGGCGTCGCCTGGACCGACACCCTCCAGGGGGTGTTCATGCTCGCGTTTATCTGGGGAGCGGTCGTGTGGGTGCTGGCCGCCGTCGGCGGCCCGACGGCCGCCACCGAGGCGCTGGCCGACTCCAACCCCGAGTTTCTCGTGCTGGGCGGCGGTCTCTACACACCGCAGTACGTCGTCGGTACCGCCGTCTACATCGCCTTCGGCGTCACGATGTTCCCGCAGATCAACCAGCGGTTCTTCGCGGCCGACTCCGCGGCGACCCTGAAGCGGACGTTCTCGCTGTGGCCGGTGCTGGTCGTCCTGCTGTTCCTCCCGGCGTTCATGCTCGGCACCTGGGCGGCCGGCCTCGGCGTCGTCGTCCCCGAGGGCGGCAACGTCATCCCGGCGGTCCTCCGGGAGTTCACGCCGGCGTGGTTCGCGGCGCTGGTCGTCGCCGGCGCGCTGGCGGCGATGATGTCCTCCAGTGACTCGATGCTGCTGTCGGGGTCGTCGTACTTCACCCGCGACGTCTACGCGCCGCTGGCCGGCGAGGCCGACCGGGAAGCGCTGCTCGGCCGCGCCGTCGTCGTCGGCTTTGCCGTCGCCGCCTTCGCTCTCTCGCTGACGGCCACCCAGAGCATCGTCCGGATCGGCAACACCGCCTTCGGCGGCTTCGCACAGCTGACGCTCCCGGTCATCGCGGCGCTGTACTGGCCCCGGACCACCCGGACCGGCATGCTCGCCGCCGTCGTCGGCGCCCAGCTGTTCTACCTCGGCACCCTCGTCGCCGGCGTCATCCTCGGCCCCTTCGAGAACATGGGGTCGGTCGGCGCGACCTACTATCTCGGCTGGCACCCGGGGATCCCCGGCATGCTGCTGTCGCTGCTGTTGGTCGTTGGCGTCTCCGTGGCGACCTCCCCCTCGCCCGGCGAGGACGTCGGCGCGTACTTCGGCGGACAGCGGGCCGACTGACCCCGGACGCCAGCTTCATATCGGTGGAAGGGAAACTGTCGGTCGTGTCCGGAAACGACCGCACCGGGGGTGCCGCACGGGCGCTCGAGGCCGTCGGACTCGACGACGTCCACCCGTGGGTGTTCCTCGTACACGCCGTCATCGCCGTCGGTGCGTTCGGCCTCGCGACGTTCGGACTGCTCCGCGGGGAGGGTATCGGGGCGATTCCGCTGTTCGGCGTCGGCATTCTGATACTCCTCATGGGCCGTTCGGCCGGTCGGATCGCCGCGCGACGATGACCGAACCGACAACGCCAAGCGACACAGAACGGAACTTCACCTCATGACGGGAATCAAATCAAAGGACCGGCTGCCGCTGATAGCCGCCTCGCTGGTGCTGGTCGTCGGAAACGTCGTCGTCTACCTGGCCGACGCGCTCGTCTACCTGGGGATCCTCGCCACGCCGCTGGCGCTCGCCGCCTTCGGCATCGTCCGGTACCTCCTTTACGGCAGCCCGCTACCGGATCCGATACAGGACTGAGATGTCACGTCGCATACGCGCGGTCGCGACGGTCGCCGAGACCGACGGACCGCTCGGACTCGCCGCCGACGTCGCCGACGAACTCGGCGTTGACGCCGTCGTCCGCGTTCTCGACGGGGCCGGCGGCTCGGCGGTCAGCCGGGCCGAAATCGACGAGACGGTCGACGCCGGAACCGTCCGGGTCGGCGCCGACGTCGCCGGGGAGTTGGACGTCGACGGAGGGTCGGTGGTGCTACTGGAGCCCGTCTCGACGACGCCGGCCGAGGCGGTCACCTTCGCGCCGGTGCCGCGGCTCTCGCTGGCCGGCGGCGGCCCGACGGTCCGGGCGGCCGTCGGCGGCCGACCGCTGTCCGTCGGCGACGAACTCGACGTCTCCTTTCTCGACGGCTCGCTGTCGGTCCCGCTGCGGGTGACCGAGACGGCGCCGCCGGGGCCGGTCGTCGTCGCCGACGGGACGACCGTGGAGCTGCTCGACGGGCCGGCACCGACGACGGAGCAGGGCTGGATCCGCCCGGTCGCCGCCGAGGCGGTCGGCGGCTACGGACCGACGATCGAGGAGCTGGACGCCGCCGTCGTCGCGCCGCTTCTGGAGGACGAACGGTTCGACGCCCTCGGCGGGACGAACCGCGCCGGCGTTCTCGTGTCGGGGCCGGCCGGCGTCGGCAAGAGCCACCTGCTGGGCCACGCCGCCTGGCGGGCCAGCGCGACGGTCCACTCCGTCGACGCCCGGACGCTGCCGCCGGGCGACGCGGACGCGGTCGCCGACCGCCTCCGGGAGGCCGGTGCCGCCGTCTCCGGGTACGATCCCGGGATCATCCACCTCGACGGGCTGGACGACTTCCTGGCCGACGCCGCCGACGACCCGGGTGCCGCCCGGCTCCGCGGCTGGCTCCGGGGATTCGTCGACGAACCTGGCGTCGTCGTCGTCGCGGAGGCCCGCGACGCCGAGGACGTCCCGGAATCGTTCCTCCGGGGGAAGCTGCTGGCCCGTACCGTCCGGGTCGACCGCCCGACGGACGACGATCGGGGGGACATCCTCGCGACCGTCACCCGGGAGACGCCGGTTCACTCCTCGGTCGACGTCGAGGCGATCGGCCGGCGGGCGTTCGGCTACGTCGCCGCCGACCTGCTGGCGCTGCGCTCCCGGGCGGTCGAGGCCGCCGCCGCCCGCTCCGACGCCGACCGGCCGATGATCACCGAGGCGGACCTCGAGACGGCGCTCGCGGCGACCGGTCCCCGGAAGCTGGTCGGCTCCCGCCGGGAGGTCTCCTCGACGGGGTTCGACGACATCGGCGGCCTCGAGACCGCAAAGCGGGAGCTCCGGCGGGCCGTCGAGTGGCCCATCCGATACCCGGAGCTGTTCGACCGGCTCGGCATCGACCCCGTCGGCGGCGTGCTGCTGTACGGCCCGCCCGGCACCGGCAAGACGATGCTGGCCCGCGCCGTCGCCTCGACGACCGACGCCAACTTCGTCCCCGTCAACGGGCCGGAGCTGATGAACAAGTACGTCGGCGAGTCCGAGCGGGCCGTCCGGACGGTGTTCGAGCGGGCCCGCGCCAGCGCCCCGACGGTGGTGTTCTTCGACGAGGTCGACGGCCTCGGCTCCCCGCGGTCGATGGACGGCGACGGCTCCGCCCCCGAGCGGGTCGTCTCCCAGCTGCTCACCGAGATGGACGGCCTCGGCGGCGCCGACGACGTCACCGTCATCGGCGCGACCAACCGACCGGACCGCCTCGACGACGCGCTGCTGCGGCCGGGCCGGTTCGACAGGCTCGTGGAGGTTCCCATCCCCGACGAAACCGCCCGCGCGGAGATATTCCGCGTCCATACCCGCGAGCGGGAGGTCGCCACGACCGACCACGCCGCCCTCGCCGAACGGACCGGCGGTTACACGGGCAGCGACATCGCGGCCGTCGTCCGGGAGGCCGGGCTGCTCGCGCTGGAGGACCACGTCGGAAGCGCGGCCGACGGCGACGCTGGCGACCCGGCCATCATGCCGCGACACTTCGAGCACGCTCTCGAACTCGTCACGCCGTCGGTGTCGGCCGAAGAGCGGAACTACTACGAGTCGCTGAGCGACCAGCTGGGTTACTGAGCCGCGGGCGCACTCCTGCTTCGAGGCGAGGGTGCGCGCCGTGAGTTCGATGCAGCCGCCCGCCGTGGACGACGGTACCGGAGTTCCAACGTCGAGAAACGCCGCCTTCGACGGCACAACGGCTTCGCCGTGGCTTCTCGCGTGGTGACGAACCATGCCGGCACCGAATCAGTCCGCCACGTCCCGGCTCATGGGTCGGACGCGGACGGCAGTACATAGCGGCTGAACACGCTGCCGCCGAGCGGAACGCGGTGTTCCGCGTCGAAATCGTCCGAAAGACGCTCCGCGTCTTTCGTGGGTGAGCGGGACCGAGGGTCCCGCGAGCGACGAGGGAACTCCGTTCTCTCGGTACGACGAGAGAGCGACGCTCTCCAGCTACGCCCGGCGCGTCCGGGTAGGAGACTGCTTTGACACGGCTGCGCGCGTTCGGAAGTCACGTGGCGATTTTCGAGCCAACCAGAAATCTCCGATTTCTGATGACGCTGCAAGGCACTCCCTCGGTCACCACGGGAAGCGATCGACGGCGGGAGGACGCGAAAGCGTACTTCACTCCCGAGGAAATGCGCGACCTCGAAGCTCCCTTGTGGAATCCTCGCCTTTTATATCGGAAAGGTCGTCAATCGAACGACCGTTTCTCGTGGAGTCGTAGCACCGAGACGGCGACGCCGACGAACGCGAGGAACTCGACGGCCAACAGCGGCCAGAAGGCCTCCTGGAAGCTCAGCCCGAAGCCTCGTTGCAGCGCCGGCAGCGCGAACAGCCCGACGACACCGACGGCCACCGACACGACGAGCCCGACGACCGACCGTGTGTTCAACTCGTAAACCGCCAGGTCGTCGTTGTCGTCGTCGTTGCGGCTCATACGTGTCTACAGGTCCGTCGCCCGCAAAAAAACTGCGTTGTCGTCGTCGTTCGGTGTCTCAGTCCGCGGCGGCTTCCTCTTCCGACGGGGTCGGAACCGAGTCGTCGCCGACGATGGAACGGCTCGACAGCAGGATGAAGCCGAAGCCGACCTTCGCGGTGACGTCGAGAACCATGAACAGGAGGGTCTCGACGTACAGGCCGACCACGCCGGCACCCTCGGTACCGATGAGCCACAGGATGGGGTACAGCGTCCACGTCACCAGGATGAGGTTCCTGAGTACGTTGAACGTCCCCTTGGCGTCCTCGTTGAGGTCGGAGGCCGCCTCACTGAACACTGCGAACAGGAAGTACAGCAGGAGCACCATCGCGATGGTGCTGATCGTCCAGAACGCGTACCGTGCGACGCCCGACCTCATCAGCGTCGCGCCCAGACCGGTAACGATCATGAAGGCGTCGAGGCCGACGAGTGCGCCGATGTCACGGTTGCTGGCACCGGCCAGCAGGCCGATGTCGAGCAGCAGCAGCGGCGTGGTGAACAGCCAGTCCGCGTACCGGGCCCAGTAAACCTCGAGGGTGCCGCCGTTCTCTGCCGCGTAGGTGTTGTACGCCTCGCCGACCGGCACCTCCGTCAGGCCGAACCCGAAGAACATCGACAGGTACGACGCGGCCGCGATGCCGGGAATCAGGATGGTGATGATGTAGAACTCCTTCTTCTGGGGGTCATCCACACCCCAACCCTTCGCGATGAAGACGACCATCCCAATAAGCATCAGTACAGTTCCGAGGGCTAGCCAGACGCCCTCGCCTTCTACGCCACCAAGCGTTCCTGCCTGCGTCGGGAACATGCACGAGTAACTCCGGGGGCTATCATCAAGAGAATGCTACCAAACCTGTTGGGCTCGTCGCCGTCGTCCGGTACCAAGCCGCATGAACTACCAGTAGATTGATTCCGGAAAAGCTCGAACCGACACGCATGGCAAACGATAGCCCGGCCGGAGAGGAAGAAATCGAGGCCGACACCGACGAAGAAGTCGAGGCCAGCGAAACCGAATCGTCCGAGGCCGTCCTCGACGTCGAGTCCGTCGAACAGCAGACGGCGGACGTCGAGGAGCTGCGCGACGTCATCGAAGAGCAGAGCGAACGCATCGAAGACCTCGAGGACTCGCTTCTGGACCTGTCAACGCGCGTGGCCTACGGCGACGGAATCGGCGTCTGCCCGGACTGCAACGGTCCGGTCGTAAAGCGGAGCCCGCTGTTCCGACGCACGCGCATCGAATGCACGGAGTGCGGCCGTCAGTTCCACGAGTACTGACGACGGGGATCACACGGTCGTCGCGGCACCCTTCGGCGCAGCACCGGAGACGAGCCCGCAGCGGCACCGAGCAGCCGGCTCGCTCGACGCCGGCAACGGCCCGCGACGACCGATGTCAGTCGCCGGCCGCGGCGACCGGCTCGCCGTGGCTCACCTC
This sequence comes from Halobacteriales archaeon QS_4_69_225, assembly GCA_003020965.1. GTDB lineage: Archaea > Halobacteriota > Halobacteria > Halobacteriales > Haloarculaceae > Natronomonas. The sequence goes on along the minus strand of PXRL01000007.1, from coordinate 78,617 downwards.
GTCGCCGAGCAGCGTCATGAACGCCGCCAGCCACTCGGGGTGGTCCGGCCACGCCTGCCCGGTGACGAGGTTGCCGTCGCGGACGACCCCGTCGACCCACGAGCAGCCCGCGGCCTCGCACTCCGCGCGGACGGCCGGATACGACGTCATCTCGTAGCCGTCGAGGACGTCCGCGGCCGCGAGTATCTGCGGGCCGTGACACAGCGCCGCCACCGGCTTGTCCGCCTCGAAGAAGTGCCGTACCGCCTCGACGACGGGCTCGTGGGTTCGGAGGTACTCCGGCGCGCGCCCGCCCGGGACACAGAGCGCGTCGTACGCCGCCGGGTCGACGTCGGCCATCGTCGCGTTCAGCTCGAAGTCGTGGCCCCTCGCCTCCATGTACGTCTGGTCGCCGCGGAAGTCGTGGACCGCGGTCTTGATCGTCTCGCCGGCTTCCTTCTCCGGACAGACCGCGTCGACGTCGTGGCCGACGGTCTGCAACGTTTGGAACGGCACCATCACCTCGTAGTCCTCCGAGAAGTCGCCGGCGATCATCAGGATGTCCTTGCCCATCGGTATCACTATTCGAGCGTAGCGAGCCGAATTAAATAAATTTCACGCCGCCTGCATCGGTGGTGTCCAGATACACGGATGTCGCTCGATGCAGTCGTCCGTGACCTACGCCCTCGGCCCGCTGGCGGTCGCTGCCCCGGATACTCTCGCTTCGCTCACGACTCAGTTCGGTCACCGGCAGAGCAAGGCTCTGTCGAGCCCTCGCTCGCTTCATCCGCGAGGACGCCGTTCGCATGCGAGACGTCTCGCCTCGCTCGACGCCTCGTAGCTCGAATAGTCCGGAGTAGCGACCGTACGAACGCCAGCGTGCCCCGCTCGTTCAGTCCGCCAGGGGGTTGGCGGCGCGCCGACCGACCCCGAGTGACTATCGGGCGGTAGATGAACAGTACCTCCGCACCCGGGAGTAGCTTTACATCGGCGCCCCTCGTCGGTTGGGGTCCATCGTCATGTCGAGCTACACCGTGACGGTCCCCGACGGCGAGGAGCTGGGTATCCGGGTCGCCTGCGAGGAGCACGGAACCGCCGAGGAGTTCCGCCCCGAGCGTCGGACGGTGGCGTTCTTCTGCGAGCGCTGCGGCTACGAGATCGAAGTCGACGTCCGGGCGGCCGACGACTGGCGGGATCTCGGCGAGATGTGCTGAGCGGCGCGGCGGCGCGGGTGTCCGCCCCACGGCCCGACGGTCTCGCGGCACCCGGTCGTCCACCCCGGGCCCGTCGCCCGTGCCGACGGCGCGGGAGACTGGTGGTTTATGACGGCGCCAGCCACAGTAGGCGTATGCAGACGCACATCGTCCCGGTCGGCTTCGACTACGACCGGCTGATCGCGCCGCTGGTGCGCGAGCAGCTCGACGTCGACCGGGTCGTCCTGCTGGAGGGGGCGGTCGGCAGCGAGGCCAACGTCGAGTACTCCCGGAACCTCGCCGAGAAGCTCGAGCAGGACTACGGCAACCTGCTGGGCGCCGAAACCGAGCGGGTGGTCGTCGACGACGTCTACGACTACGACGCCGCCTTCGGACAGGCGTTCGAGCTGATCAACGCCGAACTGGACGACGGCAACGAGGTGTGGGTCAACGTCTCCGCGATGCCGCGGACGGTCTCCTTTGCCTTCGCCACCGCCGCCCACTCGATCATGGTCGAACGCGAGGGCGACCGCGAGCGCATCCACACCTACCACACGGTGCCGGAGAAGTACCTCGAGACGGAGCTGGCCGAGGAGCTGCGCCGCCAGATCGACCTGCTAGCGGACGTCATCGACGGCGCCGAGCCCGGTCGGGACGGCGACCGCACCGTCGTGACGACCGACGTGGACCGGCTACGGGACCGGCTGGCGGCCGCTCGGGACCTGCTCGCGGAGTTCGACGAGCGCGGCACCACCATCGGCGCGAAGGAGATCGACGGCTCCCACGTCGTCGAGCTGCCGGTGGCGTCGTTCTCGAACGTCAAGCCGTTCGAGGAGGTCATCCTCTTCACCCTCGGCGAGCACGGCGAGTTCGAGTCCGTCTCCGAACTCGCACAGACGCTCGCGCGCGAACTGGGCGAGGAGTACACGGACTCCTTCCGGTCGAAGGTCATCTACAACGTCGACCGGCTCGGCCCCGGCGGCAAGGGGTACATCGAGCAGGAAGAACACGGCAAATCCTACCGGACGCGGCTGTCCCGCATCGGCGAGCTGTGGGTCCGCTCCCACGCCGACCAGTCGGAACTGTGAACCGCCCCGCGGGCGGCGGACCGTCGGGCCGTCCGGGGACGCCAGCTGCGATTCCGGCGCGGCGGCGACCCGCCGGGAAGCCGGCCTCACGGCTGCGGGGCAGGCGAACGGCAGCCGCGAGGGCGCCGGTCGAAAACGGGTCGCGTTGAGTCGGTCGCTACGCCGCCGCTCCGAGGGTCGGCCCGGACTACCGGGGCGCGATGCGGAACCTGACGGTTCCGCCGGGCAACGAGAGTTCGTGGACGTGATCGTGGCTGCGGGCGACCAGGGCCGCCAGCCCGCGCCGCAGGAGTGCGCTGCCGGCGACGACGGCGACGACCGCCGAGAGCGCCGTGACGGGGTAGCTGAAAGCGACGAAAACCCCGAACAGCAGGAGGGGAACCGCGAGCGTGCCCCCGACCGGTGAGGTGTCCGTAGGCGATGTCGACTTGCCGTGAAGTGTCGTATGTGTCATGTCTGTGTCGGTAGTGCGGGGTTCGGTTCGCATTTTATTCCGTTCGGTATACCGTAGCGGCTCCAGGCCTAAATATCCTCATATTTCGGATAGGTTCTGTGACGCGTTCCCACGGATCCTGGCTCTGTATCCGGCTCAGACCGTCCGAAAATAGGTGCAAGAGTTGTCATGGTAGTTCTTCTGTAATGCTAAAGAACATTATAATAGTCCGTGAGAGCGGCCCCGGAATCCGGGGTCAGCCGCCGAGGGAGTCGGGCCCCTGACGCGAGCGCCGCTTCTCGACGTGAGTGAGCATCGCGAGGTAGATCGAGACGACGAGCAGCGCGAACGCGCCGGCGCCGGCGACGCCGAGGGCGTCGGCGCCGAGCCCGACCGGGGCGTCGTCCCGCAGCGGGATGATGGTGTGGTGTGGGTCGCCACGCACCGGGACGAGGTAGTCGACGGTCGCGTTGACCGCGTACCACAGCGTCGCGACGCCGACGGCCCGGGGTCGGAAGTCGCCGATGCGGTGCAGCAGGAACGCCTGCAACACCATCGCGGCGTGACTCCAGATGAGGAACTGCCGCATGGCGGGGTTGATCGCCGTTTCCGTGAACGCCGGCCAGAACGCCAGGTGGACGTACACCGTCCAGCCGCCGAGGACGATGTTCCCGTAGAACGCGAGCGCGGTGAGCCACTCCTGCTGGCGGTCCAGCTTCCAGGCGGCCAGCGCGAGCGCGATGAGCAGCGTCGCCAGCGGGCTGTCGGGGACGAACGCCCACATCTCGACGGGCGTGCGGGCGAACTGAATACGGTAGTAGTAGAAGCCGAAGGCGGTGCCGGCGAGGTTGACGGCGACGATCAGCCACGCGAGGTTGAGCCCGAGGTTCTCCAGGGGCTCCGGCAGCGGTGCGACGTACCGCGGCAGGTCCTCGCGGGGGACGTCCGACTCCAGCAGCGCCCGGCCCCGGTCGACGACCGCGCCGGCGCGAGTCCGGATGCTCATGCCCGACACAGCGGCGCGGCGGACAAAAACACCCACGCCGCGCCGACAGCCGGAAACGGAGGGGGCGAACGACACCCGTTAAGTGCGTCCAACCCCTCGCGTGTGTATGAGCGAGACGGACCTCGAGGAACTTCGTCGGGGAACCGAACTGGTCAAGCGCGGTTTCGCCAAGATGCAGAAGGGCGGCGTCATCATGGACGTCGTCTCCCGCGAGCAGGCCCGGGTCGCCGAGGACGCCGGCGCGGTCGCGGTGATGCACCTCGAATCGGTGCCGGCCGACATCCGCAAGCGCGGCGGCGTCGCCCGGATGGCCGACCCCGGGGCGTTAGAGGAGATCATCGACGAGGTGTCGCTGCCGGTGATGGGGAAGGCCCGTATCGGCCACCGCGCCGAGGCGCAGATTCTGGAGGCGGCCGGCGCCGACATGGTCGACGAATCCGAGGTGCTGACGGAGGCCGACGAGCGCTACCACATCGACAAGCGGGAGTTCACGGCGCCGTTCGTCTGCGGCGCCCGCAACCTGCAGGAGGCGCTGCGGCGCATCGACGAGGGCGCGGCGATGATCCGCACGAAGGGCGAGGCCGGCACCGGCGACGTCAACCAGGCGGTCACCCACCAGCGGAACATCCAGCGCGCGATCCGGAAGCTCGACGGCATGAGCTACGAGGAGCGCGACGAGTGGGCCCGCGAGCACGAGGCGCCGCGACAGCTGGTCCACGAGACCGCCGAGCGGGGCCGGCTACCGGTGGTCAACTTCGCCGCCGGCGGCATCGCCACGCCCGCCGACGCCGCGCTGATGATGCAACTGGGCTGTGACGGCATCTTCGTCGGCTCCGGCATCTTCGGCGCCGAGGACCCCACCGCGATGGGCACCGCCGTCGTCGAGGCCGTCAACAACTACGACGACCCCGAGCGGCTGCGCGACGTCGCCAAGGGCATCGGCAAGGGCATGAAAGGCCAGGCCAACGAGGACCTCGATGAGGACGAGCAGCTGCAGACCCGCGGCGTCTGACTACGGAACCGGCTCCTCGGCGGGGTCGACCTCGATTCCCCCGTCGACGAACTCGACGAGTATCCGATCCGACTCCGCGCTGTACGTCTCGTAGTGGTCGCCGTCGGGGTCGATGGTGGTCCGGCTCGCGACTAGCCCCGCCTGTCGGAGCGTGTTGAGCCGACGGTAGACCGTCGTCCGCGAGTAGCCCGTCGCCCCCGCCAGCTCCTTGGCGCTCATCGGGTCGGACTGCAGCTCGTGGAGACAGCGTCTGGCCTTGGCGTCCCCGAGGGCATCCAGCACCGGCGCGTCGACCGCCGGCGGGTGGTCAGTCGCCAGCTCGTCGACGAGCGCCGTCAGCTCCGACTCCCCGACCGGCTTGACGGCGTACTCGTCGAAGCCCATCTCGACGATGTCGGCCTCCGGTTCGACGGCGGTCACCATCGCCACCGCACAGCCGAGTCCGCGCTCGCGGATGCGGTCCAGCACCTCCTCGCCCTGCATCTCCGGGAGCCGCCGGTCGAGCAGCGCCACGTCGACGGCCTCGTCGGCCGCCTCCAGCGCCGCCGTTCCTCTGTGGGCCGTGCGGGTCCGGTAGCCGGCCGACTCCAGCCACTCCGCGTAGAGGTCCGCGAGGTCGCGTTCGTCCTCGACGATCAGCACCGTCGTTCGTTTCTTCGACATCCGAACACCGACGTTACCGGCTACCGGGATATACCGTTTGGGCCCGACTCACGCCGCGAGGAACGGGCGGCCGCGTCAGTGGACGTAGTCGGTGTCGATGCGGCGGCCGGTTTCGGTCATCGCGACGGCGGCCTCGCTGTACTGCAGCACCTTCTGCATATCTCCTTCGATGTCGAAGACGCCGGACATCATCCCGTCGATGGGGCCGATGTCGCCGCTGTTGAGCGCGCGCCAGTCGCCGTAGGCGCCGCGGTAGACGAAGCCGGCGTCGACGGCCCCGGAGTCGTCGACCTCGCGGGCCACCGTGCACTCGCCGTTCTCGAGGCCGACGTAGAAGTAACGATCCTCGGGGAGATCGTCGTCGGCCTCGACGTGGAAGATGAAGTCGCCGTCGAAGCCGACCCCCCAGCCCTCGCCGGCCTCGGCGTACTCGTCGTCGTCGTTCAGCTGCTCGCGCCACTCCTGGATCCACCTCTCGGACGGGAACGGTGTTGCCATCGGACGGTGTCACCCGTCGTCACAACGGCCGACCGTTTGTTAAACGGTTCGTCCGCGGATATAAATCCCCGGCTACCGCCCCCGCAACGCTTTATTGGACAGCACCGGGAAGGCAACGCAGAGAGCAGTGATACACGGAGCAGACACGCCCCGGTCGGCGACGACGGAGACGAGAACGGCGGCCGACGTCGGCCCGGCGGAGGGTACCGGCCGATGAGCGGCACCGAGGCCGACGCCGGCCCCGTCGGTCGGGCGACGCTTCTGGCCTCGCTCGTCGCCGGCGTCGTCTCCGGCGGGGTCGTCTACGGACTCCAGCGGCTCTACCTCCGGTATCTCGGGGCGGCCGTCGCCAACGGCGCCCCGATCTACGGCCTGGTGGCCTGGGTCGGGATGGCGGTCGTCCTCGGCGTCGTCTTCGCGGCCGTCGGCCGGTCCCGCGCCAGGGCGGGCCACAGTACGACCGGCTACGGCCTGGCGTACGGCATCGTCCTGGCGGTGTTCGTCGGGCTGCTGGCGGTGCCGGTGGCGGTCACCGCGAGCACCCAGTGGGAGTTCCCGTACACGCAGGTCGGCATCGGCGCGCTCGCCGGCTTCGCGCTGTACGGCCTCGTCCTGGGGTCGGTGTTCGGCAAGCGGGTCGACCGCCGGCCGCTCCGACCGGCGTTCATGGTCGGCCGGACCCGCTCGACCGTGCTGGCTTCACTCGTCGCCGGCGTCGTCGCCGCCGGCGTCCTGGCCGCGGCGGCGCCGCATCACCTGGTGTACTTCGCGCTGCTGGTCGACGCCGGCGGGTCGGTGCCGGTCGGCGCCGCCGTCTTCGTCGCCGTCGCCGTGCTGCTCGGTTCCGGGTTCGCCTCGCTGCCCGCCCGGCGGGTCGAGCGGGACGACGCCGGAAGCGGGCTCAAGCTCGGCGTCATCTACGGGGTCGTGCTCGCGGTGCTCGGCGGTGCGGTCGTCATCTCCCGGCTGCTCGGCGCGGCGACGGCGTACGCCCCGGCGCCGCCGACGGGCGGCGTCCTCGGCGGTTACCTGCTGTTCGGCGCCGCCCTCGGGGTCGGCTACGCCGCCGCCGGCGACGGCGAGGCGCTGCCGACGTTCATCCGCGGTCGTGCGGTGCCGGTGATCGGCGGGACGCTCGTCGGCGGCGGCGCCGCGGCGGCGTACATCTTCCTCGCGAAGCCGCAGCCGCATTACTTCCTGGGGCTCAGCTACCTCGGCGTGCGGCCGTCCTGGCGGCTCGGGGTCGGCGTCTGGCTCGTGCTCGCGCTGCTGCTCGGCGTGGCGTTCGTGCCGTTCGGCGCCCGGACCGTCGAGGCCCGTATCGGCGTCGGCCGCGGCGCCGTCGTCGGGGCGATCTACGGGGCCGTCCTCGCCGGTGCCCTCGGCGTGTTCGTCGTGCCGGGGCTGATCCGGGCGCGGGGCTATCCCATCGACGTGCCGAGCACCCAGCCGACGGTTCTGGCGTACGTCGTCTCCGGGCTGGTCTTCGGCGGCGTCTACGCCCTCTTCCGGCGGGGCCGACTCGCCCGCGAGCGGCTGCCGACGTCGCCGACCGTCGGCACGACGGGCCAGCGAGCCGTCGTCTTCGGGTCGCTGTTCGGCGGGGCCGCCGGCGGGCTGGTCGCCTTCCACGCGGTCGGCGAGGTGACGATGCTGTTCATGGGGGCGCTCGTCGGCAGCCCCGGCAGCGTCGGCACGGGATGGGCCGTCTGGCTCGGGCTCTCGGTGCTGCTCGGGACGGTGTTCGCCGTGACCGTCGGCCCGCGGCTGGACGACTACAGCCGCTCGGTCGACGAGTTCGCCGACCACGAGGCCGACGTCGAGAGGGCGGTCGGCGGCTCACTCGAGGCGGCCCCGGTGACGACGACGGCGACGATGGCCGGCTTCGTCTACGGCGTCGCCGTCGCCGCGGCCGTCGGCGCCATCGGGATCCCCCTCGCGGTCAACACTGTCTCGACGTACGGCATGCTCGTTCCCACCCTGCAGCCGTACTTCCTGCTGGCGTTCGTCGTCTACGGGCTCGTCATGGGGCTGAGCTACGGCGTGGTCCGGGAGTTCTGAGCCGCCCCCGGTACGGTTTTGAGGCCGAAAGCCCGACCCGGAGACATGCCGGCCGACCTCGCGGCGAAGACCGACCGCTACGAGTCGCTGCTCGCGGAGGCCATCGAGGCCGCCGAGATCGCACCGCCGGAGGGGACGCCGCTGTACGAGACGGCCGTCGACTACGAGGAGATGGCCCGCTCGTACCTCGAGGACGGCCGCCACTTCCGGGCGCAGGACGACCCCGTCAACGCCCTGGCGTCGTTCTCCTACGGCCACGGGTGGATGGACGCCGGCGCCCGGCTCGGGGCGTTCGAGGTGCCGACGGACGGCGATCTGTTCACCGTCTGACGCCGCCGGAACCCACTCTTTTACGTCCGTCGGGGGAGTCGGGCCGTACGATGGAGGCGGCCCTCTGGTACGTGCTCTCGGGGACGCGTGGCGGGGCGAACCGCGCCCGCATCCTGCGCGCCGTCGACGAACGCCCTCGGAACGCGAACCAACTGGCCGAGGCGCTCGACCTCGACTACAAGACGATCCGCCATCATCTCGACGTGCTCGCGGACAACAACGTGATAACCGACAGCGGCGACGACTACGGGAAGGTGTATCTCCCGAGCGAGGCCGCCCGAGCTCACTGGGAGACCGTCGAGGAGATACTCGAGGAAGTGGAATAGAAACAAGAGGAATTTGGGAAAGTACATAAGAGGATGAACGAGGAAGATGTCGTACAGTGTACGTGCGTATCGTCCAGGTCTTCGCCGTCCTGAACATCCTGCTGCTGGCCGGGCTGCTGTACGTCTGGGGGTCGAACTGGTGGCGACTCCGCTCGAAGCACACGCTCGGGCTGGCACTGTTCTGCGTCTTCCTGCTGGCGGAGAACGCCGCGGCCGCCTACTTGTTCATTATGGACCCCACGCTCAACGGGTGGATTACCAACAGCGATGCGGTTCCCCGCCCGGCCCAGATAACGCTCGCCGGCCTACGACTCATGGAGTTCGGCGGACTCGCCTTTCTCACCTGGGTCACCTGGGACTGATTCACTCTCGCGTCGCTCGCCGAATCCGACGACATTTCGATCGGGCAGCGGAGGTCCCTGCCGAAAGACGGAGCGGACGTTGGGGGGATCTCCACGCCGATTTTCGCATCTCGAGATGAACTTGGATCGAGAGTCCGACGAACCCTGCTCGACGGGGTCCCGTCGCTCCCACACACGCATGACAACACAGGCGTGATCATCGCGCTGGTCGCGGTCGTCAACGCGGTGCTCGCGGTGCGTGTCCCGGCTGAACCCACGGCCACGGCGGGGGGTAACCTCGGCTTCGAAACTGTTATACAGGAAAGACGTTCGTGACGTCGTGCTCCACGGTAGCTGGTAGCATGCCGCGACCGCTGAGACGACCGATATCGGCGCTTCGCGCGCGAAAGGCCAGAAGATTTAAGTAGCTTTCGGACTAACGTACATTCAGCGAGACGGCCCGGATTCCTTGAGTTTTCAAGCCTCCGGAGCCGGGAGTAACCCATCATGAGCGACACACGAATCAGAGCCTTCACGGACGAGAATCGCACCGAATCGACCGACGCCGAGGAACGCGAGGACGCGACGACGTGTCCGGAGTGCGGCGCTCGCCTCGAGACGGACACCGAGCGCGGCGAGACGGTCTGCAGCGAGTGCGGCCTCGTCGTCGAAGAGGACGAGATCGACCGCGGACCGGAGTGGCGGGCCTTCGACTCCGCCGAAAAGGACGAAAAGTCGCGGGTCGGTGCCCCGACCACGAAGATGATGCACGACAAGGGGCTGTCGACGAACATCGGCTGGCAGGACAAGGACGCCTACGGCAACTCCCTGTCCAGCCGCCAGCGCCAGAAGATGCAGCGGCTGCGGACCTGGAACGAGCGGTTCCGCACCCGCGACTCCAAGGAACGCAACCTGAAGCAGGCCCTCGGCGAAATCGACCGGATGGCCTCCGCGCTCGGCCTCCCCGAGAACGTCCGCGAGACCGCCTCGGTCATCTACCGCCGAGCACTGGACGAGGACCTGCTTCCGGGGCGGTCCATCGAGGGCGTCGCCACCGCGTCGCTGTACGCCGCCGCCCGCCAGGCGGGCGTTCCGCGAAGTCTCGACGAGGTCGAGCGCGTCTCCCGCGTCGAGAAGATGGAGCTCACCCGGACGTACCGCTACATCATCCGGGAGCTGAACCTGGAGGTCAAGCCGGCCGACCCCGAGAGCTACGTGCCGCGGTTCGCCAGCGACCTCGAGCTGAGCGACGAGGTCGAGCGCCGCGCCCGCGAGCTCATCGAGGCCGCCCGCGAGGACGGCATCCTGTCGGGGAAGTCGCCGGTCGGGCTGGCGGCGGCGTCGGTGTACGCTTCGGCGCTGCTCTGCAACGAGAAGGTGACCCAAAGCGAGGTCAGCGAGGTCGCGGACATCTCGGAGGTCACCATCCGCAACCGGTACAAGGAGCTGCTCGAGGCCGGCGAGGTCGTCACCGCCTAACGAGGATTTTTTACTCCGCCGTCCCTGGCGGGAATATGGAGACGTACGTCCGACTTCTGTGTCCGGAATGCGAGAAGAGCTGGCAGGACTCCCCGAACGAACTGCCCGCGCCCGCCCGGACGTTCCACTGTCCCGGCTGTCACGCGAGCCGGCCGCTGTCGGAGTTCGCCCGCACCGAACACGATCTCCAGAACCTCAAGCAGTTCTGACGCCGCGACTCATTGGATGTAGGTCGGCTCCTCGGCGTCGCAGTTCGCCTCGTGCCGGTCGGCGTCACCCCGGTCGTCGAACAGCATCCCGCACCGCTCGCACTCGTACCAGGTCGTCCCGTCGCGCTCGGTGGTGGAGACCATACCGGGGGTCGGCCGCGGCGACCTATAGGCGTTTCTCCGGGGTCGGCGGAACGGTAAAGCCGCCGGCGGCCCGAACGGTGGTATGGACAGGCGGGTCACGCTCGCGGTGAAGGGCGCCGAGAAGCGGGACGCCGGGCGGGGTGTCGCCCGGTTGCCGGAGGCCGCTCGGCGGTCGCTGGGGGTGCTCAGCGGCGACACGATCGTCATCGAGGGCGAGCGCCCGACCGTGGTGAAGGTCTGGCCCGGCGGCGAGGAGGGGACCGTCCGCATCGACGCCGAGACGCGCGCCAACGCCGGCGTGAACATCGGCGAGTCGGTGACGGTCGGGAAGATCTCCGTCGCGGAGGCCGACCGCGTGGTGGTCGAACTCCCCGTCGTCGGCGACGAGGGCGACGTCGCCGACGCGGTGGCGTCGGCGCTGCGTGACCGGCCGCTGCAAGCCGGCGAGGGGGTCCGTCTCGAGCGGCTCGGCGTCCGGGCGACGGTCGCCGAGACGTCGCCCGACGGCACCGTCCGGGTCACCGGTCGGACCGCCGTCCGGGTGCGACAGACCGCCGACCGGTCGACGCAACCCGACGACGGCGGCACCGGCGGCACCGGCGGCACCGGTACCGGCGGCGACGCCGACCGCGAGGACGCGCCCGCACCGACGCCGACGCCGACGCCGGCGACGAACGCCACCTACGAGGACATCGGCGGGCTGGACGAGGAACTCGAGCAGGTTCGGGAGATGATCGAGCTGCCGCTGTCGGAGCCGGAGCTGTTCCGCCGGCTCGGCATCGAGCCGCCGTCGGGGGTGCTGCTGTACGGGCCGCCCGGCACCGGCAAGACGCTCATCGCCGAGGCCGTCGCCAACGAGGTCGAGGCGCACTTCGAGGTGATCGACGGCCCGGAGATCGTCTCGAAGTACAAAGGCGAGAGCGAAGAACAGCTGCGGGAGACGTTCGAGCGGGCCGTCGAGCGCGCGCCGGCGGTGGTGTTCATCGACGAGATCGACTCCATCGCCGGCGCCCGCGACGAGGACGCCGACATGGAAAACCGGGTCGTCGCCCAGCTGCTGACGCTGATGGACGGGCTGGAGGCCGGCGAGCGGGTCATCGTCATCGGCGCGACCAACCGGGTCGACGTCGTCGACCCGGCGCTGCGGCGCGGCGGCCGCTTCGACCGCGAGATCGAGATCGGCGTCCCCGACGAGGCCGGCCGCCGGGAGATCCTCGACGTCCACGCCCGCGGCATGCCGCTCGCGGACGACGTCGACCTCGACGACCTGGCGGCCCGGACGTACGGCTTCGTCGGCGCCGACCTCCACTCGCTGTCGACGGAGGCGGCCATGCGCGCGCTCCGGGACCGGGAGGACCGCGAGGAGCTGTCGGTCCGGCGGGCGGACTTCGAGGCCGCGCTGGCGGCGGTCGACCCCTCGGCGATGCGGGAGCACGTCGCCGAGACGCCGGCCGTCAGCTTCGACGACGTCGGCGGTCTCGCCGAGCCGAAGCAGGTGCTGCGGGAGGCCGTCGAGTGGCCGCTGAGCTACGGACCGCTGTTCGAGGAGACCGACACCGAGCCGCCGGCGGGGGTGCTGCTGTACGGGCCGCCCGGCACCGGCAAGACGCTGCTGGCGCGGGCGCTGGCCGGCGAGAGCGACGTCAACTTCGTCAGCGTCGCCGGGCCGGAGCTGCTCGACAAGTACGTCGGCGAGTCGGAGAAGGCCGTCCGGGAGGTGTTCGACCGCGCCCGGCAGGCGGCGCCGGCGATCGTCTTCTTCGACGAGATCGACGCCATCGCCGGCACCCGGGGCGACGCCGGCGAGGCCACGGAACGGGTCGTCTCCCAGCTGCTGACGGAGCTGGACGGGCTGACCGAGAACCCGAACCTGGTGGTGCTGGCGGCGACGAACCGCCGGAAGTCGCTGGACCCGGCGCTGCTGCGGCCCGGTCGCCTGGAGTCCCACGTCGAGGTGCCGGCGCCCGACGTCGAGGCCCGCCGGGAGATACTGGCGGTTCACGCCGAGGGGAAGCCGCTCGGCGACGACGTCGACCTCGGGGCGCTGGCCGCCGAAACGGAGGGGCTGTCGGGCGCACAGCTGGAGGCGCTGCTGCGGGCGGCGTCGATGCGGGCCATCCGGGAGCTGGCGACCGAACTGGGCCCGGCGGAGGCCGCCGAGCGGGCCGACGAGGTCGAGATCCGGACGGACCACCTCGAGACGGCCTGCGAGAGCCTGGAGTCAGCTACCCACGAGTAAACTCGTGGGCTTGTCAGTGGGACTCCCGAGTGTCGCGCTCCCGGCTCGAAAGCCCCACGCCCCAATGTCCTAATCAGGGACTTTCTCAGGTGGCTTCCGTGTCGGGAGTCGGAGGGACTCGTTCGCTGTTTCCTGACTCCAGGGCTGGCTGACGGACAGCCGGTCCCACCGACCGCTTGTGAGCCTGTGGGACGTATCATTGCGGTCGGTTCGGAGTCACATCGAGCTTCCGTGCTTCCTCTCACGTCGTCAGAAATCTTCGATTTCTGACTGGCACGCCAGAACGCGAAGTGTTCTGGGAACAGCCAAAGCCGGTGGCTTCCGCGCTGTTACCGCAGTGAGCCGGGGCCGGCGGCACGGCGCGTTTCGGGAGTCGATTCGCGAGCGGCCTTTTTTCACGAGCGGTGCTGAGCAGAGACAGTATGACACGCCGGGGACAGAGCAGCCCGCTTGCGGTCGTGCTGCTCATCGGGATCGTCCTCACCGGGGCGACGACCGTGGCGGTCCTCGGCGGCGGGTCCATCGACGACGTCTCCTCCAGCGCCGAGAGCGAGCGGGCCAGCCAGGAGATGACCCAGGTCGCCTCCGAGGCCGCGGCGGTCGCCCTCGGCGGGAGCCAGCAGCGCGGGATGACCGTCGACGCCTCCCAGGGACGGCTCACGGTCGAGGAAAACGCCAGCTGGATCTGCGTCGAGAACGGGACGACGACCAACCGGTCGTTCATCCTGCCGGAGGGTGCCGACGACGACGAGAGCTGCGGCGGCGCCCGGAAGAACATGGGAACCGTCCAGTACGACACCGGCGACACGACGGTCGCCTACGAGGGCGGCGGCGTCTGGCGCCGTGGCGACGACGGGAGAGCCCGGATGGTGTCGCCGCCGGAGTTCCACTACCGCGGCGACACGCTGACGCTGCCGGTCGTCGTCGTCTCGGGCGACGTCGGCAGCGGCGGCTCGACGGTCGATCTGACCGCGACGGCCGGCCCGACCGACCGGGTCGACAGCCTGACCAACCCGCTTCCGGACTCCAGCGGCAGCGTCTACGTGACCATCCACAGCGAGTACTACCAGGCCTGGGGCGAGTTCATCGCCGGCCGGACCGCCGGCAGGGTCGTCGAGCTGGACGACGACGCGAAGACGGTGACCGTCGAGCTGGTCGTGCCGTCGCCGGCGACGATCGAGAACGCCATCTACACGGGCGGGGACGGCAGCAACGCCGTCCAGGTCCAGAACCTGGAGGTCGATAGCTACGGCTCCGACACGTACTCGTCGTCGGACGCCGACGGCGACGGCGACGTGGTCACCGACGGCGGCGTCAACCCGATAGAGGGGACCGTCGACGGCGACGTCTACACGATTCGGCAGGGCGAGAAGGTGAGCGTGACGAGCGGCGGCCGCGTCAACGGCAGCATCCACAGCCAGCGGAAGGTGGAGATACAGGACTCGGGAAGCGTCAAGGAGGACATCTTCGCCGAACGGAAGGTCACGGTGAACGGCGACGAGGTCGGCGGGACCATCCATTCCGAGGAGAAGGTCACGCTGAGCAACTCCGGCCTCTCCGTCGGCGGGGTCCGCACCGGCAGCGGACTCACGTTCAACGCCGACGGCGTGACGATCGACGGCGACATCCACGCCGAGACGCTGAACGATCTCGGGAACAAGAACCCCATCCTGAGCGGCGACGTGTACACGAACGACACCTACGGAACGCAAAGCAACAGCGCCGGGGTCGAGGTACCTGGCGAACTGCACGCCAGCGGCGGCATCTACACCGACGACACGACCGTCAACAGGTCAGCCTACACCGATGCGGACCTCGAGGACACCGACAGCGACTACGAGCGCGACGTCCACGTCGGCGGCGACGCCGACCTGTCGGGGACGACGGTCTCGGGCGATGTCTTCGTGGACGGCGCCCTCGACACCTCGAGCGATACCAAGGCCACCGGCACGGTCTACGTCGGGGGCGACGCGGATCTGAAGTCGACCACTATCGGCGGCGACCTCCACGTCGACGGCAACATCAGTTGTTCCAATGTGACCGTCACGGGCGACGTTCATCACGTAGATACGTCGCTGTCCTGTGTCACGACCGGCTCGCCGAGCGTCACGGCCCCGACCTCGCCGGACGACCCGAACCCGCCGAAGTCGCCGGAGGAGCCGGCGCCGGACCCCCCCAAAATCGAGGTCCCGCCTGAGAGCGAACTCGACCCCGTTCCCGCGGGCTGTACGAACGACGGCGGCACCATTCAGGTCGGCGATTCGAGTCACGTCTGCGAACTTCCGCCCGGCACGTACGACGTCTCGAGACTGGACGTCGACCAGGGGAAGGTCATCTTCGAGGAGGGCGGCCGGGTCGAGCTGTACGTCTCCAACGACCTCTCACTCAGCGGCGGCAACATCACGACGGCGCCGGACGGCGAGCACGACGCCACGCGGGTCGAGATCAACTACTACGGCACCGGGGGTGCCAACGTCAAGACCAATATCACCGGCGTCATCAACGCGCCGAACGCCAAGGTCGACATCGACAACTCTGATACCCACATCCACGGGGCGATCATCGCCAAGAAGGTCCAAGGCGACGGCGGCGCACAGGTTCACTACGACGAGGACCTCTCGGGCCGGACCGTCGGCGACGGCAAGAACGGAACCACGAGCGTCCAGTACCTCCACGTGACGACCAACGAGCTGGAGATCGAGGATTAGTCCCAGAACGACTTCGTCTTGGCGTAGTTGCGCTCCCGCTCGAGGATGTCCCGGTAGAAGTCGTCTTCGTTTTCGCGGTGGTTGTTGATGACGTAGGCGGCGTTGCGGGGGCCGACGCCGCGGGCCGCGAGCGCGATGACGGCCTTCTTGCCGTGGCTCTGGACGAGACTGGCGGCCCGGTAGGCCCGCCGGGTTTGCTTTTCGGCCTCCTCGTCGCGTTCGTCGGCCCGGACGGCCGCCAGTACCTCGTCGGCCCAGGGGTTCAGCGCCGCCACCCGCGTCGACCCGCAGGCCGGGCACTCGGGCTGGTCGTCGACGCGGCTGACCTGCTGGCGGCGGTCCCACTCCTTGCAGTGGAGACACGCCAAGAGCACGCGGTCCTCCTGGATGCGCTCCTTGACGGTCTCGATAACGGAGGCGTCGGCGTTCTCCGGCGCGAGCAGCTCCCGGCCGGACGAGCGGCCGGCACCGCCGACCGGCGTGCGCTCGCCGACCGTCTCGAGGGCGAGGTCGCCGGACTGGATGCGCTCCAGCGCCGCCGCGGCGCCGTCGACGTCGAGCTGCTCGTGGAGGACGACCCGGACGGCCTCGTCGTAGATGGGGGTGTCCTCCAGCGCCTCGAGCAGCCGGTCCTTGCCGAAGCCGTTCTGACTCGAGCCCTTGCCCTTCCAGCGCTTCAGCGCGCCGAACTTGGCGGCGACCTGCGCCAGGGTGAACTTCAGCGAATCGGCGTTCTTCAGGCTCAGCTCGACCAGCCCGGCGACGTGGGCGGGGTCGGTCTCCGCCAGCAGCTCGCGAACGTCGCCGAGGCTCGTCCCGCCCGGCACCTCCAGCTCGATGCGGTAGGGGTCGGTCTCGAGGGCGACCGACGAGCCGGTGCGCTGGCCGATCAGCGCCGACAGCAGCCGCCCGAGCGTCTCGTTGATCGTGTGGCCGAAGGCGGCGTTGACGACGACGTTGCGGCCGTACCCCTCGACGACGACGCGGTCGTCGGTCGGCATTGCCGCCTCGTGTCGCTCGAACGGCTCCAGCGCCGTCTCGGCGGTGTGCTCGTCGGTGGGAAACCGCCCGGCGAGGTCGGCGGCGACGGCCGCCCGGGAGGCGCCCTCGTCGAACCCCCGGGCGATCGTCGCCCGCGTCCGGCCGACCCGCTGGGCGACGTCGTACGGGACGGGAATCTCCTGGCCGACCCAGGAGGGCACCTCGCCGGCGGGGTCCTCGACCGGCGTGACGAGTACCTCCTCCTCGCCGTCGTCGATCTCCGTGATGCGCCACATGTCGCCGCCCTGGATGAACGTCTCGCCGGGCTGGGCGAAGGTGACGACGAACCGCTCGGCCAGCGTCCCGACGGTCCGGCCGGAGGCCATGTCCGAGACGATGTAGTTGGCCTCGTCCGGAATCATCGAGAGGTTGGCGTAGAAGTACTGCCAGGTGCCGCCGGAGGACTCGATGCGGTCGGCCTCCTCGTCGAGCCAGAGGACGCGGTTGTCCGACAGCTGCCGGACGACGGCCTTGAAGTCGGTCTCGGCGAGCTCCCGGAACGGGTAGGCCCGCGTGACGATCTCGTAGGCGCGGGCCGCCGACAGGTCGCCGAGCCCCATCAGCAGCCCACAGACCTGGTTGGCGACGGTGTCGAGGCTGGCGTGGTGGATGCCGGCCGCCTCGACCGCGCCGCGCTCGGCACGGTCGACGATGGCCAGCGCCTCGAGGGTGTCGTCGGGGTGGGTCGTGACGACCGTGCCGGCCGAGACCTCGTCCCGGCGGTGGCCCGCCCGGCCGACCCGCTGGAGCAGCCGCCGCACCTCCCGCGGGCTGGCGTACTGGATCACGTGGTCGATGCGGCCGACGTCGATGCCCAGCTCCATCGACGACGTACACAGCAGCGCGTCCAGCTCGCCCGATTTGAACCGGTCCTCGACGTCGATCCGGGCCTCCTTCGACAGCGAGCCGTGGTGGACCCCGACGTCGGTGCCGTAGGCCTTCAGCCGGGAGCCGAGTCCCTCGGCGGTCTGACGGGTGTTGACGAACACCAGCGTCGAGTCGTTGTCCGCGACGATCCCGTCGATACAGCGGACGTGACTGGCGACGGTCGCGTCGGTCATCAGCCGGCTGGCGGTCTCGTGGTCCGTCGACCGGATCCGCGGCGTCCGAACCTCGACGTCGAGGTCGGTGCCGGCCTCGACCTCGACGACCCGGCAGCCGCGGTCGCCGGTGAGGAACCGCCCCACCTCCGCGGGGTCGCCGACCGTCGCCGACAGCCCGATCCGCTGGACCGGGCCGGCGTGCTCCCGGAGATGCTCGAGGCCGACCGTCAGCTGGGCGCCGCGCTTGGACTCGGCGAGTTCGTGGACCTCGTCGACGACGACGTGCTCGACGTCGGCAAGCGCCCGGCGGAGCTTCTCGCCGGTGAACATCGCCTGCATCGTCTCCGGCGTCGTCACCAGCACGTCCGGCGGGTTCTCGGCCTGCTGCTGTCGCTGGTAGTCCGTCGTGTCGCCGTGTCTGACGTCCACATCGATGTCGAGGGTCTCGCCCCACCACTCCAGCCGTTCGCGCATGTCGCGGTTCAGCGCCCGCAGCGGCGTCACGTACCGGTCGGCGCGACGACGAGGCCGTGCTCGCCGGCGACGAGCGCCGGAATCGCCTCGCGCTGTGGCTCGGTCGGCGTCGTGAACCCCCGCTCGGACAGCGCCTCGCGCACCGCCGGGTGGAGGCTGGCGAAGGCGTCCATGCCGGCGGCTAGGGTGTCACTCATCGCTCTACCCTAATAGCGCGAGCCGATTAAGCGGCCCGCTTGTCGAACCGGCGGTGTTCAGATAAGCACCGAGCACCGAGTTAGTTTCTGTCGGCCGCTCAACTGACTCCTGGCGGACTGAAAGGGCGAGGCGCTCTCGGCGAACCCCGACGACGCAAGCCGCGAGGGACCGGAGGTCCCTCGGCCCGCTCGCGCGGCTGCGCCGCGCGAGGACACTGCAGGCCGCACCGCGGCCGAAGCGCGTGGTTCGAAAGACGCGACGCGTCTTTCGTCATCACGAGAGAGCATCGCTCTCTCGGACGACAGCGAGTCGCGGGAGTCGAGAGCGTCGAGGGCTTTCTACGTCTTCAAGCCTCTCTACGAGTTCTTATCTAACACTACTGTCGAACCACCCGCACCCGCATCTGTGTCCGCGCCGGTCGCCGGGTCGGATGGCCGGCAGCGGGCGGTCAGACCGCCCGGTACGGCCCCAGTCGGGTGCCGTCCAGCAGGTACGCCTCGCCGTCGTCCAGCCCCGCCGGCAGGAACGGCGACAGGAAGTCGTCGGCCTCGTTGACGTGGGTGCCGCCCGAGAGGTCGTTGAACGCGGGACAGACGACCAGCCGGTCGCCGACGCGGTCGTAGTCGTGATCGAACGCCTCGGAGTCGAGCCGGCCCCGGAGCCACGCCCGCTCGGTGCGGCGGCCGCCGACGGCGTCCTCCAGGGCCACCTGCGGGTGCTCGTGGGCCGTACAGACCGTCGGCGCCGCGAGCACCGCCTCGTCGGGCCAGGTGTGGCCGTGACAGAAGCCGACGTCGCCGACGCGCGTCCCCGGGCCGTCGGCGAGCTCGACGCCGGCGAAGCGGTCGGTCACCGCCGACAGGTCGCCGTCGTGGTTGCCCTTCGTCACTATCACGGGCACCCGGTCCGTCACCGCCGACAGCAGTTCCCGGAGCTCGACCCGCTCGGCGCCGGTCGGCTCGCCGATGCCGTTGCCGAGGTCGCCGAGGAAGACGACCCGGTCGGCGCTCGTCGCCGCCAGCAGCTCCAGCAGGTGCTCGCGGCGCTCTCCGGCGTGGCTCCGTATCTCGACGCCCTCCGAACGGAGGCCGACCTCGAGGCCGGCGTGGTAGTCGGCGACGACGAGGGCCCGCTCCGGCCCGCAATCGGCGACCGCCGCGGGCTCGCCTGGAACCGGCTCCAGCATTCAGATGGCCTTCAGCGTCCCGTCGGCCGGCTCGTAACACCGGCCGCTCATCAGCGCGTCCTGGATGGCCTCCTCGACGGCCTCCGGGTCGACGCCGTGCTCGTCGACGACGGCCGCCACCAGCGCCTCCCGGTCGGCGCCGTCGCCGTCGCCGACCGTCTCCATCGCCGTCATGACCGCGTCCTCGAGGTCGACGTCTTCGTCCTCGTCGTCTCCGGCGTCGGCCTCGCCGGCCTCCTCCTCCGGGTCGGACTCGGGCTCGTCGGCCTCGGCATCGACGTCGGCGCCGTCGTCGTCGTCATCGTCGCCCGCCGGCTCGTCGGCCGTCTCGTCCGATTCCTCGGCCTCGGTGTCGGGCTCCGGGGTTTCGATGTCGGCCTCCTCGACCTCGTCGGCCGTCGAGAACTCCGTGCCGTACTCCTCCTCGACCTCCTGTCTGGTCTCCTCGTCGAGGTCGAACTCGCCGGGCTCGAACTCGCCGGGCTCCTCGGCGTCGCCGCGGTCCGCGTCGAGGGCGGGCTCGTCGTCGGCCTCGGCGGTGTCCGCCGTGGCTGCCTCCAGGTCTCCGATTTCGGTCTCCACGTCCGCCTCCGTCTCCGTCTCGACGTCGGAATCGACCGCCGCGTCCGCGTCGACGTCGGCGTCGGCCTCCGTGTCCGTGTCCGCGTCCGCACCGACGCCCGAGTCGGCCCCGGTATCGGCCGTCGCCGCCGTCGGCTCCGCCTCGGCGGCGTCGTCGTCCGGAGTCGAGGTCGTCGACTCCACGTCCGTTCCGGCGCCGGCGGTTGCCTCCACGGGCTCGGGTTCGGGCTCCGGCTCGGCGGCCGTCGTCGCGCCGGCACCGCCGGCGTCGCCGGCCGTCGCGGGCGCCGACAGCTCCATCGTCGCGAGGTCGGCCGCCGTCGGAGCGTCCGGGCCGCCGGAATCGCCCGGCGCCAGCGCCGGGGCGTCGGCCTCGTCGGCGTCGCCGGCGACGACGCGGGCGGCGTCGAGTGCGGTCTCCCGGAGCGCCCCGAGGTACGCCGGCGTGGTGTCGTAGTACTCCAGGGCGAGGGCGACGCCGTCGGCCAGCCGGTCGTCGACGCCGGCGTCGGCCAGCGCCGCCCGGAGGGCGTCGCCGGTCAGCCCCGACTCCAGGGCGGCGGCGGCGACGCCGACCCGGTCGAGCGTCCGCTCGGCGGCCGTCACGACCCAGCGGTCCCGCGTTTCGGCGTCGACGGCGCTGACCGACTCCGGCCGGACCGACGAGTAGACGACGTCGTCGTCGTCCGGCTCGAAGGTCCGGGCCTTCCCGGACAGCGCGACGAACGCCGGCGGCTCCGTCCGCTCGAGGACCGCGAGCGCCTCGGGCTGGTACTGGCCGGCGTAGGTGACGAACGCGCCCGTCGGGTCGACGACCCGGCCCCGGACCATCTCCGGGTTGACGCTTTCGACCTCCGTGAGGACGCCGACCGCGAACAGCCGGTTGGCGCGGGCGCCGGTCGGCGTGACGACGTAGTTGGGCGCCCGCTCCTCGTCGCTTTCGCTGTAATCGAACTCGGCGTCGTCGAACTCGGCGGTGAACAGCCGGTAGGCCACCTCGCGGCGGCCGGGCCCGGAGTCGTCGGCGTCGCTCATGTCGTCACCTCCGCGAGCAGCTCGCGGGCCCGGTCGGCGGGGTCGTCGTCGCTTTCGGCGAAGTCGTCGGCGTCGAGGTTGGCGCCGTACTCGTCGACCGACAGCATCCCGCGGACGCGGAACTCGCCGCCGACGATGTCGTCGGCGATGGCGTCGGCGACGACCCCGCGGTCCATCGCGTCGCGGGCGTCCTCGAGGGCCTCTTCCAGCGTCCCGCCGTACACTGCCTCGGTGGGCTCCCGGCCGAGAACCACCGTCACCGTGTCGGTGCCGTCGTCGAGGATGGCCTTCACCCGGAGGTCGTCCTCGGGGTCGACGGCGCCGTGGCTGCGGCACTGGTCGTTCTGGACGACGCGGCCGCAGTCGGGACAGCGCTGGATGAGCCCCGAGCCGTCCCGCACCTCGATGACGTTGCCGACGACCTCGACGTCGAAGACGCCGCCCGACGCGACGGCCTCCCGGACGGTCATCCGGGCCGCCGAGTCGTCGACGTCGACGTCGGCGGTCGGCTCGACCGTCGAGAACTCCGTGACGTTGACCGACGGGACGCCGCGGAACTCCCGGACGTAGACGTCCTCCAGCCGGACGGACTCGCCGGCGGCGACCGCGTCGTGTGGGTCCCAGTCGGTGACGGGCAGCCGGGCGGACTCGTCGCCGACGACGCCGCTGAGGATCTCCGTCTCGCCGTCGCGGCCGTCGATGGTCTTCGACTCGACCTCCAGGACCCGGACCTCGACGGTCCGGCCGCGGTCGCCTGGCTCGAGGTCGGCGAGGTCCCGCTCGCCGCCGACCTCGTGCGGCACCTCGAGCGGCTCCTCCTGGACGGTGACGGTCGTCGACTCCCCGAGGTTGAGTTCGGGTTCGCCCTCCCACTCGCGGACGCCGGCGTTGCCGGCCGTGATGGTGTCGCCCGGCGACAGCGCGAAGTCCGTCCAGGCGGTGTAGGAGATGCGGCCGGTCTCGTCGGCCAGCTCTCCCTCGAAGATCGCCTGCTCGGTGCCGTCGTACTGGATCGAGCGCTTGCCGACGGTCAGCACCCGGGCGGTGACGGTGACGCTGCCGTCGTCGGGGCCGACCGCGCCGACGTCGGTCTCCGGCGGCGTGTCGCCGCCGCCGGCCCCGTCGCCGTACTTGCGACGGAGGCTGCTTTTCGCCTCCTCCAGCGGGACGGAGTAGGAGACGAGCTTCTCGAGGTCCTCCTCGACCTCCGCGGTCTCGACCCCGAGTTCGGAAGCGAGCTCCTCGGCGGCATCCTCGACGTTCATGTTTCGAGGTTGGTCGGCCGGCGTCAAAAGGTTCGCGCCGTCGGCTCGACCATGTTTAATTGCGCGAGAGCCGGCCGGAGCGGTCGACGCGTCGCACCGCCGGCCCGCCGGACGAGCGACGGCCGTCGGCGACGCCGCCCGTGCCAATCCATGTCACACACATTTGGACGGTGTTGTCACAACCTCTTTTTACAGATACGGTGATCGTATAATGTGACAAACCCCTCTGACATATCCGAAAAGACGCGACGGACGGTGTTGAAGACGGTCGGAGCGGCGCTCGGCGTCGGCGCCACGGCCGGCTCCGCGAGCGCCCACGAGTGGGGCGAGGAGAAAGGTCCCGCCGGGGAGAACACCTGGACGAGCCAGCGGGAGGACACCCGCGGAAAGACGGAGAACGCCGAGGTCGTCGGCTACCACGCGCTCGGCGCGGAGGGGACGGCCCGCCGCGACCCGGAGCGGGAGGCCCAGCGGCCCCACTACGGCGGCATCACCGAGGTGCGGACGAACGGCGACTACGCGTACGTCGGGTTCTTCTCGTCGGGGTCGGAGACGCCTGGGCGCGGGATGGCCATCCTCGACATCTCCGACTACACGCGCATCCCGGCTGACGCCGACACGTCCGAACAGCAGGCACAGCTCGAGAACGCCGAACTGTCGGTCGTGTCCTTCCTTCGGAACAACACCGCCAGCGCGTCGGTGATGGACGTGAAGGTGAGCGACGACGGGGACTACGCGTTCCTGTCGACCCAGCCGTACCAGCAGCTGTTCGGCACCATCGCGGGCAACACGGACGATCCCACGCGCCTAGAGGGGTTCGACCCCACGCCCAATCTTGGGGACGAGGGCGCGACGGCCCAGACTTCGGGCATCGTCGCGGTCGACGTGAGCGACAAGTCCAACCCGGAGACGCTCGCCAACTTCTCGCTCGAGGGCTCCGGATCGCACAACGCTTACCACCACCGGATCGACGGTGACGACTACATCTTCGGTATCAACGACTCGGGCAACCTTGTCAGCACCGGCGAGGGGATGTTCGTCCTCCGGTTCGACCGAACGACGGGCACGTTCGAACTCGTCAACCAGTGGGAGTACGAGGGGAACCTCGCCCAGGGAGATATTGACGAGAAGGACATCTACCCTGGTGACGTTTTCGGCGTCGACCCCGTCGGACAGGAGGGCGGCGCGTACATCCACGACATGGAGATTCAGGACGATCCGCGCACCGGGACGCCTGTCTGCTATCTCGCCTACTGGAACCGTGGAATGTGGGCGCTGGACGCCTCCGACCCGTCAAACCTGAAGGCGCTCGGCTACTTCAAAATGGGCGCCTCCCACTTCGCCTCCCCAGCGCCGACACTCATCGACGGCAAGCGTGTCGTCATCACGAGCCAGGAAATCTCCGAGAGCAGCACACACACCGGCCGGGTCTATCTTGTCGACGCCGATGGACTGTTCGAGGGCGAGGACGGATACAATCCGGACGGCCCGACCCAGCTCGGCGAACTCAACATGTGGGAGTGGCAGAACGAGTACACCAACCCTAAGAAGTCCAACAGCGACACGACCGACGACGATAGCGAGGTCGAGTTCGGCCCGTACGACTTCTCGCTGTCGCCGCACAACTCCGACTTCGCCCGCCACGTCGACCCCGACACCGGCGAGGAGTCGTTCTGGGTCCACCAGGCGCACTACGGCGGCGGCGTCCAGTTCCTCGAGGTCATCCCCGGGACGGACGACGGCCTCACCGGTGACGACCGGTTCGAAGAACCCGGCGAAGATTTAGACGGAGACGGTCTCAGCGGTGCCGCGGACGCCCACGACACCACCGACTGGCGCCTGACCAAGCGCGGCTACTCCCGCCCGCAGTACGACACGCCGAAGGACTCCCGGCTGGAGGGGCTCAACTACATCACGCCGTTCGTATGGGGTGCGAACCAAGAGAACGGTATCACGTTCGCCTCTGACATCAACCAGGGCCTCCACGCCATCAAGGCGGACGGTATCCCGGTCGGCGGCGCCGACCCCGTCGCGGGCGTCACCCGTGCCGACGATGCCTCTGCGTTCACCGCGGGGCAGACGAACCAGGTGGATATCACCCTCGAGTTCGCCGACCGCGACGTGCTCGTCCGCGATACCCTCCCTTCGGGGTGGGAGGTCGTGGAAGGTAGCTCCGAGGCCAACCTCGACGAGTCGGAGTCGCTCACCTACTTCGCGGAGGCTCCTGACGAGACCGGTTCGTACACCTTCGGCCCGGTCGAAGTGAGCGCCGATGGAGGGAAGACGTGGCACACGCTGGCCGACACGACCGACACCGCCGTCGTCGTCGGCCAGTCCACCGCTGCCGGCGGCGTCGCCGTCGGCAGTGCCGGCGCGCTGTCGAAGAAGCGCGAGGCGATCGTCGACCGCGTGGCCGAGTTGCGATCCGGCGAGGACTAATAGCGACTACCGTCGGTCCTTCCGGTATCGACCGCACGAGGCCGTGGTCGCACCGGATACACAGCTACAACAGCCGATTGAGGCTTGCGGCCGACTCGTTTGGACGGATTTGTCAGAATCTTTCTTTACGATACCGTAATAAACCGGGTAGATCCATGTCAGACGACAGCATCGACGACGCGACGCGGCGAGCGATCCTGAAGGGTCTGGCCGGCACCCTCGGCGTGTCGGCGGTCGGCGGCCTCGCGACCGCCCACCCCGGCGCCGGCGACCACGGCCCCGAGGGTCACGACCACCCCGCCGAGGACGCGACCGGCCTACGTCGGCATCCTCTCCTCGAAGGACCCGACGATCGACCGGGGGATGGCCATCCTGGACGTCAGCGCCTACACCCGGGCCGAGAGCGAGGCGGAACTGGACCGGGCCGAGATGACGGTGCTTTCGTTCCTGCCCAACGAGAACGGCGGGGCCTCGGTCATGGACGTCCGCCCGAGCGCCGACGGCAACTACGTCTTCGTCAGCAAGCAGGCCATCGCCGTTCTGTACGGCGACGAGGAGGTCCGGACGGAGCCCGACAGCGCGGGGACCAGTCCCGAAGCCGGGTCGATCCAGGCCGTCGACGTGCGCGACCCCGGCGACCCGGAGGTCGTCGGCCGGTGGAGCGCCTACGGCCTGGGCGTCCACAACGCCGATCACCTCCGCATCGGCGGCACCGACTACGTGTTCGCCGTCAAGGGCCCGATCGGGGTGAACGCCGGCATCTACGTCGTCCGGTTCGACCGAACGACGGGATCGATGTCGCTGGTCAACTACTGGTCGAACGAAAAGAACCACGCGGCGGGCGAGATCAGTGACCCGCGGAAGGGTCAGTACGCGACCCGCGGCTACGACTACTACCTCCACGACATCCGGGTCGAGCGCGACCCACAGACCGGCGTTCCGGTCGCGTACGCCGCGGACCTGAACAACGGCGCGTTCGTGCTCTCCGCCTCCGACCCGACCGAGATGGAGACCCTCGGACACTTCGACATGTATCGGGCCCACGAAATCTGGCCAATCACCGCGACGGACGGCGACGGCAACGCGCGTCGGCTGTTCGTCGCCGGCCAGGAGAACCCGAGTTCGACGTTCGAGGACGGTTTCGGCAGCTACGGGCAGAACGTCGACGGCGACACGGGCTGGCTGTACCTCGTCGACGCCCAAGCACTCGACCCCGGCGCCCAGGAGGAATCGATCGACCTGGGCGCGGCGCGGGAGCATCACGACTACGACAAGAGTCGAGAGCCGCCGCTCGCGCGCTGGCAACTGTCCGACCAGGTATCCTTCGAGAACTACACGTTCAGCCTCCACAACGTGGAGCCGTTCGAGACGGTCGAAGACGGCCAGGTCCGGCAGTTCGTCGCCGCCGGCCACTACCACGCCGGCATCCGGTTCCTCGAGTTCTCGGAGGCGCTGGGCCACCAGGTGGAGACGAACTACATCGACGACACCACGGTAGCTGAGGACGACGTCGACCCGGACGAGCACGACCACGACGACGACCACGCCGAGGAGTACGACTGGGGCGCGCCGGTGTCGAACGGCGACGACGGTATGGGGCAGGTCGCGTACTTCCGCTCGCACGTCGAGGACTATCCCGAGTCGGCCAAGTTCGCCGAGTTGACGGCGGCGACGCCGGACTTCTGGTGTGCGGTCGAGGAGAACGGCGTCGTGTTCGGCTCCGGCATCAACACCGGCGTGTACGCGGTCACGGTCGACGACCCCGACGTGCCCGTCGGCACCCGGACGCCGGCCGACATCCGGATCGACCGGAACGACGACGCCTCGGCGTTCACGGCCGGCCAGACGAACATGGTGAAACTCTCCGTCGAGACTGATGCGCCGGTTCGGCTCCGGGACCGCGTCCCGAGCGAGTGGAACGTGCTCGAGGCCAACGGCGACGTCGAGTCCGTCGAGGACGCCGGCGACGGCCAACTCGTCACCATCGAGGGAACCGTCGAGGACGGCGACGAAGTGACGTACTTCGTGGAGGCGCCCGCGGAGACCGGCTCGTACACCCTCGGGCGGACGGAGTTCGCCGTCGACGACGGCGGGCCGCGGGCGATCGACGGCCAATGGCAGCCCGTCGCCGGAACCGAAACCACCGTTCTCGTCGTGGGCGTCGGAACGAACCTCTGATAGCGATTACTGCAAGCCGTTTCGGTTATCGACCGCACGAAAGCGCGCGGTCGTTCGAGCCAGACAGGTACGGCAATCGGCACGGGCGGGCCGGCGCCACCCGCCGGCGACCGTCGGGTTCCGGGAGTTCCCGGCGTTCGTCCGACGATTGGACGGATTTGTCACAACCCTTCTTTGTAGTGAAACCTACATTCGTGTAGAGCCATGACAGAGGATACGATAGACGACGAAACGCGACGGGCGATCCTGAAGGGCGTCGCGGGGACGCTCGGCGTCGCGGCGACGGGCGTGGCGACGGGCCACCCCTCCAGCGGCGACCACGGGCGCGAGGACCACGAGCACGTCCTCGAGGACGACTTCGGAATGACGAACGTCGGCTATCACTCGCTGGGCGGCGTCGGCAGCGAGTCCGTCAGCGGAAGCGCGGACGACCCCCACTACCGAGAGCGGCGAGGAGCTCGAGCGCGCCGAGATGACCGTCCTGTCGTTCATCCCCAACGAAGACAACGCGACGTCGGTGATGGACGTCAAGTTCTCCGACGACGGGAAGTACCTGTTCGTGACACAGCAGCCGGTCGCGGGCCTGTTCGCGGCGCTGGCCGGCAACGCTCCGGAGGCCCGTACGGAGGGCGACAGCGCCGACAACGTCGAGCACGCGGGCGTGCTGGCGGTCGACATCTCCGACCCCGGTGACCCCGAAATCCTCGGCCGCCAGGAGTACGGCTTCGGGATGCACAACTGCTATCACCACCGCATCGGGGGCGAGGACTACGTCTTCGGCGTCACCGGCCCGCTGGGCGACCCCGCCGGCGTGTACGTCCACCGGTTCGACCGGTCGTCCGGCGACATCGAGCTGGTCAACTTCTGGGCCCACGACACCGAACTCCGCCAGGGGCAGCCGGGCAATCCGACGAACAAGACCGAGGGCCTCGGCCTCTTCGAAGGCAACGAGTACTATGCCCACGACATCACGGTCATCGACGACCCCGTCACGGGCGACCCGTACGCGTATCTGGCCAACTGGGGGACCAACCACGACGCCGGCGAGAGCCAGTCGGGCGCCCGCATCCTCGACGTGAGCGACCCGGGCGACATCGAGGAACTCGGCCTGTTCACGATGGAGCGGGCACACACCATCGAGCCGCTCCGCCGGACGGTGAACGGCAGGCGACTGTTCGTCGTCGGCCAGGAGAACCCCGACCCCGACCCCGACACCGGCGACGGCTCCGAGCAGTACGGCAACAAGCGCGGCCACACGGGGCACTTCTACCTCGTCGACGCGACGGGCGTCGAGGATGGCGTCGAGCTGGGGACGGCCTCCCTCGACGGCGCGCCGACGACCCCGAGCGACGAGCTCGCAAAGTGGGTGTGGCGATCCAACGTCGCCTTCGACGCGTACACCTACAGCGCCCACAACATCGGCACTATCGACACCGAAATCGACGGCACCCGCCGGCTGTTCGTCACCGTCGGCCACTACCACGCCGGCACGCGTATCCTCGAGATCGTGGTCGCGGACCCACTTCAACACGCCCAAGGAGGCGAAGTTCGGCTCGCTGTCGGCGGCGACGCCGTACCGCTGGTGTGCCATCGAGGCCAACGGCGTGGTTTTCTCGTCGGACATCTCGACGGGCGTGTACGTGATGCGCCTCGACGACCCCGCGATTCCGGTCGGGACCCGCGACACCATCGAGCCGAAGGTCGAGCTGCGCGACGACGGATCGGCGTTCACCGCCGGCCAGACCAACCGGGTCACGCTGGACGTCTCGACGTCAGCCGAGGCGGAGGTCCGCGTCAACCTCCCGAACGGCTGGACGGCGGTCGACGGCGACGACTACGAGGAGCGCGACGTCGCCGACAGCACCATCGTCGAGTTCGACGACCCGGTCGACGGCACCGGCACCCGCGACGTTTTCGTCGATATCGACGGGTCACAGCCCGGGTCGGTCCAGACGCTCGGCCCGGTCGAGGTGACCGGCGACGTCGGCGCCGAAAACGATCAGCAGGTCTGGCGGGCCGTCCCCGACACGGAGAGTTCGAACGTGGTCGTCGGGTCCGAACAGCCCTGACTCCGGGCGACGGTCGACCGACACCGCCACCTGACGGACGGTGTCCCGTGCGGCCAGCGCCGGCTGCCGTCGGTCGACCACTTCGGCCGGGAAACTCCATTCTGCCGACCTTTTGACGCTTTTGTCACAATCCCTTTTCCGAAGGGAAGTGTACAGCAGTATATGACATCGCCAAACAGACGGACGTTCGTCAAGGGACTGACCAGCGCGCTCGCGCTCGGTGCGGTAGGGAGCGCGACGGGCCACCCGAGCGACGGGGAACACCCCAACTTCAGCGAGGGCCACGGCATCCACCGGCACGACAAAACGAAGAACACCGATCTCGTGGGTTTTCACACCCTCGGCAACGTCGGGTCGGAGTCCGTCAGCGGCGGGCCGGACAACCCGCTGTACGGGATGATCACGGACGTCTGGCTGGAGGGCGACCTCGGGTTCGTCTCCATGCAGACGACGTCGGAACCGACGGGCAACCGCGGGGTGGCGATCCTCGACGTCAGCGCCTACACCCGGGCGGAGAGTCGGGTGGAGCTGGAAAACGCCGAGATGACGGTGCTGTCCTACATCGGCAACGAGACGGAGGCCGGGGCGGGCAACTCCGTGAAGGTGAGCGACGACGGCCAGTATCTCGTGTTCTCGAAGCAGGCCATCGGGGCGAGGTACGGCCGGCCAGCATCGCCGTCGACGGAGGACCAGGACGCGCCGGGGCCGAACGTCACCGGAGCGGAGGTCTACGACATCTCCGATCCGGGCGACCCGGATTACATCGGGAGCGCCCAGGGCCCGCACGCGGGGTTCCACAACTGCTTCATCCACCAGATCGGTGGAGACTATTACGTGTTCGGCGTCCAGGGGGTCGGCACCGGAACCGCCGGTGTCCAGATCTTTCAGATCACCGACGCCGGCGTGATCCCCGTGAACTTCTGGGGCGGGGACGACCTCCCGGTGACGGACTACGGCACGAACGCGGTCGGCGGGCTGTTCGGTCCGATTCCGGGCTTCTACTGTCACGACTTCTTCGTCCACCGGGACCCCAAGACGGGCACGCCGCTCGGGTTCGTCGCCAACTGGAACTTCGGCACCGTCGTTCTCGACATGTCGGACCCGACCGACATCGAGACGCTCGGCCGCGGGAAGATGAACGTCGCCCACTACACCCAGCCCGCCCCGGCACTCGTCGACGGCAAACGTCTCCTCGTCGCCGGCCAGGAGCGCGACGAAAGCCCGGAGGGCGGCCCGACCTATTCGGGATACGTCAACCTCTTCGACCTCGACGCGATCATCGAGGGCGAGGGGTTCACCTCCGTCGAGCCGCTCGCCCAGTGGACGCTGTACGACAACGTCGAGTTCGCCAACGGGACGTACGCGTACAGCCCGCACAACCACGACGTCGTCGTGGACGACGGGGACACGTGGATCGTGCAGGCCAACTACCACGCTGGCGTACGGTTCCTGAAAATCGAGCCCCCGGGTGAGGGGGGAACGGACGGGTGGCACATCGCCGGCCGGCGCGTCAGGACGACCGACGGCAACCCGATCAGACAGGAGCGGAAGGACCTCGACGGAGATGGCGAGGAGGAGTTGGTCACGACCTTCGAGACAGACAGAAACGGCGTCTTCACCAGCGGCTTCGAGAACGCCCGACTCGCCGAGGAGGCGAAGGCCTACTACAGCAGCCACGTCGAGGTACCGCCGGAGTCGGCCACGGACGACAACGCGTTCCCGAACTTCTGGGACGCCCGCTCGCTGAACGGCGTCACGTTCGGCGCCGGCCAGCACACCGGACTGTACGCCCTCGCCGCCGATCCGATGGAGGTCGGTACCCGGACCGCGGCGGATGTCTCCGTGACGCGGACCGACGACGCCAGCGCGTTCACGAGCGGCCAGACCAATCGCATCGACTACGAAGTCGAGACCGACGAGGAAGTGACGATTCGCGACCGGCTGCCCAGCAACTGGGAGGTCACCGGCGGCGACGCGACCACGACCTACGACACCGGCGACGGCCTCGTCGTCGAGTTCGACGAAACGGTGACGGCCCGCAGCGGCAGCCGGTCGGTGTTCGTCACGGTCGACGGCGCCGCCGACGAGCAGGTCGGGCCGGTGCAGTTCAGCGTCGAGGCCGACCCCTCCCGCGGCGGCAAGGACTGGGAGACCCTTGCGGGCTCCGTCGAGACGCTGTTCGTCGCGCCGGTCTCGACCTGAGACCGGCCCGCGGGTCGCCGTCGCGGCCCGGACCGTTCGACGACGCCCTCGCGATCCTCGATACCGTCGTCGATCCGACGGGCCGCTGCGTTCGGCGCGAACCGGGCCCATCATCGCCCCGGCCTCGACCGGTTCTGACGCGCTTATCCGACGAGCAGGCGCAAAACTCCGCCCTTCAGGGCGGGGATACGCGCTGTCACCCAATGACGCATCCCACTATCAACACTATTACCGGATATTCTTTCCCACGCTGAATCCGAATAATTTATACTGAATATGAGTATAAGATGTTATACAGGCATTCCATAGATGCTGACAGTCCACCGTACGCATCGGGCGAAAATCCATAATCACAGCCAGGTCGCGGATTCGCTCGACCGGCACGGGTGGGCAGCCAGCAAACTCTGGAACGTCGCCAACTACCACTCCCGCACCGTATGGGAGGAAACCGGGAAGATTCCCGACCACGGCGACCTCAAAGACGAGTTGAAGACTCACAGTAAATACGACGGGCTGCACAGTCAGTCCAGTCAGCGGGTTCTGGAGGAACTCGCTGAAGCCTTCAACTCGTGGTACTCCTCTGACGACCCGCGGGATGACCCACCCGGCTACCGCAAAGAAAACTACTACGACTCGGAAGGTCGACGCGTCCACGAAGAACACCCACGCAGCACCGTGACGTGGAAGCAGAACGGCATCCGCCACGACACGAATAACGACCGTGTTCGACTCTCCAAAGGGGCGAATCATAAGGAATACCCCCGAGCGCGGGAATACATCCTTGTCGAATACGAGACACGTCCCGGTGTCACCGTTGAGAACCTGCAACAGGTTCGCGCTGTCTACGACAGCGCAATGGAACGGTGGGAACTCCATCTCGTCTGCACGGACGAGGTTGAGACGCCCAACGCACCCGGCACCGAGACGGCGGGCATTGACCTTGGCATCTGTAACTTCGCCGCCGTCGCCTACAGTACGGACGACGCCGACCTGTACCCCGGCAACCGGTTGAAACAGGACGGCTATTACTTCCCGAAAGAAATCGCGAAATGCGACGACAGCAGCGGTGAGCGGGCAACTCGCTTGCACCACAAGTGGTCGGAACGCCGCACGCACTTCTTCCACAGTCTCGCTAAACACATCGTCCAGCGGTGTGTCAAGAAGGGTGTTGGTCGCATCAATATCGGTGACTTGGAAGGAGTGCGTGAAGACGAAGACGGCGAGTCAAAAAACTGGGGTCGGCACGGGAACCTTGACCTACACGGGTGGGCGTTCGACCGCTTTGGGTCGATTCTCGCATATAAGGCGAAGGTCGAGGGTATCGAAGTCGTGGAAGTTTCAGAACGCGACACGAGCAGGATATGTTGCGTGTGCGGGAGGAAAGACGACAGTCAGCGTGTTGAACGCGGCCTGTACGTCTGCGAGATGTGTGATGCGGCGTTCAACGCTGACGTGAACGGGGCGGAAAACATCCGTCTCAACACCAATACTAAAAGTAACTCCGAGTCTCCGCCTGGTTTGGGTGGCGATAGGAGTACCGGCTGGTTGGCACAGCCCGGAGTCTACCTTCATGACCTCTCCCGGGGATTCCAACCCCGACGAGAGGTGGTAGACTGCAAACCCTAATATCCCAACCTCGGGAATCCCTGCCCTTCAGGGCGGGGAAGATGTCAACCGGCTTCGCCCTCTACGGACACTCGGATGAGCGACCTGAGCAGACGGCGGATCCTGCGCGGCGCGGGTGCGGCGCTGGCGGCCGGCGCAGTCGCCGGCTGTATCGGCGGCGACGGCGAGGGCGACGGGACCATCGACGGCCATCTCTCCGGCGCCAACAACTACGACGGCACGGTCGTCGACATGACCGGCGAGAGCGAGGTGACGGTCGCCGTCGGCGCGGGCAACGGACTCGCCTTCGACCCGGCGGCGGTCCGCGTCGACGCCGGCACGACGGTCACCTGGGAGTGGACCGGCCGGGGCGGCCGGCACAACGTCGTCGCCGCCGAGGAGTCGGCCTCGGAGTTCGAAAGCGACCTCGCCGGCGGGAAGGGGGTCACCTTCCGGCAGACCTTCGAGTCGGGGCCGCAGCTGTACTTCTGCAACCCCCACCGGGCTCAAGGGATGTACGGCGCCGTCGCAATCGCGGAGTGACGCGCGGCGTTTTTTTACCCGGGCGGCCGTACCGGGCGGCGTGAAGCGAGTGACGGACCGGAGCTCGAATCCCTTCGGGATGCGGGCGCCGGGGGAGCCGGCGGTGTACGGCTACGGCGACGCGAACGCCGACTTCCACGTCGTCGGCGCCGACGCCGAGACCCACGGCGGCGCCGCGACCGGGGTGCCGTTCACCGACTCCGTCGCCGGCCGGCGGCTCCAGGGCGTGCTGCACGCGGCGGGCTTCGCCGCCGACGCCTACGACGTCGAGCCGACGCTGTCGAACTGCTATCTGTCGTACCTGCGGCTGTCGCCCGGCGACCCCGTCGACCTCGAGCGGTACCTCGACGCCGAGCTCCGGGCGATCAACGCACACATCCTGCTGCCGGTCGGCGACGACGCCGTCTCGTACGTTCTCGAGGAGTTCACGACGCAGGCCCGGAAACTGCCCCACGACGCCGACGCGCTCCACGTGACGGAGGTTCGCGGCCGCGGCTTCCTCGTGGTGCCGGTCGGCGAGCCCGCCCGGTGGGAAGACGGCGACGAGACGGCGCTCCTCGACCGCCTCGAGTCGATTCTCGACGGCGACTACCGGCAGACGAAGGGCGTCGCCACGCGGGTCGGTTAGTACCCCTCGACCGCCACGTCGAACCGCTCGAAGTCGTCGCGGTCGTTCGTGACGACCGTCGCGTCCATCGCCCGTGCGACGGCGGCGATGAGCAGGTCGCCGGCAACGGCATCGATGTAGTCTCGGTTCACCGATTCGTCGGCGTGCAGTTCGGCCTCCATCTCGCCCGCCACGATCGCGTGGTCGGTCCGGAACGGGACTACCTCCAGCCAGCCGTACGGCGCGAGCACGTCGGCCAACGTCGGGTCATCGACGATGTGTTTGCTGACGGCCAGTTCCTTGACGCAGAGCGTTGACGTGATGAACTCGGCCGCCTCGTTCGCTTCGAGGTACCCGGCGACTGCCTCCTCGCCGCGCTCGTAGTCGACGAGGAACGTGGTGTCGAGCAGTTTCATTCCTCGTCGGTCATCGCCTCGAGCGCCCGCCGCTGCCTGTCGGCGAGCCCCCGGCCGGTCGACTCACGGCTCTCGGCGACGGCGGCGGCGATCCGGTCCGCGGTCTCGTCGTCGAGGCGGCCGAACCCCTCCCGCCAGTCCCTCGTCACTGTCTCCGTGATGCGTTTCACCGTATCGCTGAAGCTCTCTCCCTCTCGCTTCTGGGCCTTGAGCCGCTCGTAAGCCTCGTCGTCGAGCCCGATCGTCTTCGTTCCCATGGCTGTGTTTGTGCACACAAGCGCAAAAGCGTTCGTCAGGTCCGGTCGACGAAGACGACGACCTATTCGGCGATCGCCTCGCTCGAATCCTCCCGGAGGGAGTGCATCGCGCCCTCGAGTTGGGTGTCGGGCTGGTCGCTCGCGGTTGAAATGTTCCCCGAGCGGGCCGCGGGCGTCGCAGGTGTGGTCGTGGTCCGGGACGTCGGTGACCCGCTCCGCGGGCGTCGCGACGATGGGCACGCCACCGCTTCCCCTCGGCGGGGTATCGTCGCCGGTCGCCGGACCCACGACAGCGGATACCATCGTCCGGAGAAGCCTACTTGCACCTCCAGACCGTACGTCGGATATGGAACATACCCCGGAGCACGACGTCACCGCAGAGCGGCCCGACAGCCCGGTCCATCTGGCCGGCACCGACCACATGACGGTGATGGGCGGCGACGCCGCCAGCACCATCGCCTTCTACCGCGACCTGTTGGGGATGCCGCTCGTCCTCGAGCAGCCCAACCTCGACGCGCCGGAGCTGACGCATCTGTTCTTCGATACCGGCGACGGCCGGGTTCTCACCTTCTTCGTCGGCGAGGACCGCCAGACCCGGCCCCACCGCGGCCCCGGCAACGTCCATCACCTGGCGTTTTCCATCGCCTCCGGCGAGTTCGACGACACGAAAGCCGCCCTGGAGGACGCGGGCTACGGCTTCAACGAGTTCGACCGCGGGGCCTTCCACTCGCTGTACACCCAGGACCCCTCGGGGCTCGTCGTCGAGCTGGTCGTCGAGAAGTACGAGATTCCGGACGACCGCCGCGGCGAGGTGCTGGCACTGGCCCACGACAAGCGGGTCGAGGCCGGCGCCGGATTCGTCGACGACGAGCACATGCAGGCGGCCCTCGAGGAACTGGGCCTGGACCCGACGCCCGAGTTCGAGGGCGACGCGCCGACCGGTACCGGGGTCTGAACCCCGCCGGGGCGGTGCCGACGCGATCGGGGGTTGAGACACGTTTCGCCTGGCCCCCGACCGTGTGTGACGCTCGGGCGACGAAATATCGAGCGCCGGGACAGGTCCGTGTCTCGCCGACGCATGGTTACCCCTGGCAGAAGCACCCACGAGTAGACTCCGACGTCCGGTGGTACTAAAGGTAGCCGAAAGGCCGCCGTCTCCCGGCGGTACACACGGCCGCGCCGGACGGCGACCGGAACGAAAGGCTTTGCTGCCGGGCGTCCGCGTCTCGGATATGGACACGGACGTCGAACGGCGGTTCCGCGGGCGCTCGCCGGAGGCGGGTCGGGTGTGACCGACCCCGGTCTCGGCTTCGATCTCGAGGTGGTGTCGCTCGGCAACCGCGCCTTCGAGGGGAACAACGACAGCTACCTGATCGATACGGAGGAGACGACACTGATCGACACGGGCGTCGCCGTCGAGGCGACCCGTCGGCAGCTGCGGGCGGGACTCGACGCCCGCGGGCTCGGCTTCGCCGACGTCGAGCGGGTGCTTCTGACCCACCACCACGCCGACCACGCCGGGCTGGCCGGCGAGATCCAGGCCGCGAGCGGCTGTCCGGTCCACGTCCATGAGGCCGACGCCCCGCTGGTTGCCCAGGAGCCGGCGGCGACGGATGCCGCCGAGGACCGGCTCCGCGACCGCGTCGACGCGTGGGGGATGCCCGACCCGAAGCGAGAGGAGCTGCTGGCCTTCCTCGACGCCACCGACGGTATCGACGGCGAGCCGCCCGAGGTGACGCCGTTCGAGAACGGAGCGACGTTCGACGTCGGCGGCGTCGAATTGGAGGCCGTCCACCTGCCGGGCCACGCCGCCGGCCTC
This sequence comes from Halobacteriales archaeon QS_4_69_225, assembly GCA_003020965.1. Classification (GTDB taxonomy): domain Archaea; phylum Halobacteriota; class Halobacteria; order Halobacteriales; family Haloarculaceae; genus Natronomonas. The sequence continues at coordinate 41,949 of PXRL01000007.1, read as the reverse complement.
GCGGGCTTCGCCTTCGACGGCCGGGACGGCGAGGAGCTGTTCAGCGGCGACGCACTGCTGCCGTACTACACGCCGAACGTCGGCGGCGCCGACACGCGGGTCGACGGCGCGCTGGCGAAGTACCTCGACACCCTCGCCGCGGTCGCCGAGCGGGGCTACACCCGCGCGTGGCCCGGCCACCGCGGCCCGATCGTCGACCCGCCCGGTCGAGCGGCGGACATCGTCGCCCACCACCGCCGGCGCACCGAGCGCGTACTCGAGATCCTCTCGGACGGCCCGGCGACGCCGTGGACAGTGTCCGACGAGCTGTTCGGATCGCTGTCGGACATTCACGTCCTCCACGGCCCCGGCGAGGCCTTCGCCCACCTCGAACACCTCGAGGCGGGGGGCATCGTCGGTCGCGCCGGCCCCGAGGGCCGGCGGTTCGAGCGGCTGGTCGACGACCCCGACGTGGCGCGGCTGTTCCCCGATCTCCCGGCGTCGCCGCGGCACGGTCGGTGACGAGGGCCGGACGTCCGTGCGGCCGGGGCACACAACCGGCCGAGGGATTAAACGACGGCCGCCGTTGTGTACGAACATGAGAGATACCGAGTCCGCGGTCGCGGACCTGCCGCCGAGCGCGAAGCTCGTCTACAAGACTCTCGAGTACGAGGGCTCGCTGACGCAGTCGCAGTTGGCCGAGGAGTCGCTGCTCCCGCAGCGGACCGTCCGCCACGCCCTCGGCAAGCTCCAGGACGCCGGCGCCGTCGAGGAATCGGCCTACCTGATGGACGCCCGGAAGTCGATGTACACGGCGGTGTCCGCCGACGCCGACGCCACGCCGGCGGCGGCCTGAGCTACTTCTCTTCCGACTTTTCGAGCACGGCGAGACGCCTCACCCGTCCCAGCAGCGTCCCGTCGTTCCGGTAGGCCCGCAGCACGGCATCGCGGTCCCGCTCCCGGAGCCGGACGACCCCGAACCGGTCGGCCGACGGGTCGCCGTCGACGTGCAGTATCGGGTCGTCGTCCTCGGTCGCAACGCGCCCGACGAGCCGCATGTCCTCGCGCGGCTTCGGAACGATCAGTCGGACCCGTCCGCCGACGAGCGCCGCGAGGTCGTCCTCGGTCGGTCGTTCCATGCCCGGAGTTCGGCGGCCGCGAGCAAAAGCTCGTCCGGTCCGGCCCGGTGTTATGCTCGCCGTCGCTCGAACGGGACGGCGGAACGTTTGGCTTCCCGGCGAGGCCCCCGGCGGTCGTTTCCCGTGGTTCGAGTCTCGTTCCGGTTCACTCGTCGTTTCGCTCCACTCGTTCACGGCTCGCTTCGCTCGCCGTTCACCTCCACGGGGCGCTCGCTCTGCTCGCGCCTCGCAATGCATGGGCACGGCGGGACCGAGCAGCGCCCCGGGCGCCGCGAGGGTCGGCATGTGCGCGAGCCGAACGAAGTGAGGCAAAGCGGGTACGGCGGGACTGAGCGAACCCGCAGGGTTCGCGAGGGTCGAGAGACGCCATCGGCGTCTCTCGGAATTCGAACCCGAGGCGAGACTCGCTTCGCTCGCCTCGCGTGGTTCGAATCCCGTTCCGGTTCACTCGTCGCTTCGCTCCTCGTTGCACGGGCATGACGGGATTCGAACCCGCGATCTAGAGGTTAGGAACCTCTCGCCCTGTCCGCTAGGCCACATGCCCGAGCGGCGGAAAACGGAGTCGTCCGGTCGGTCAGCTGTCGCTGGCCCCGGTCTCGGCTTCGGTCTCGGTCTCGGTTTCGGCGTCGGAGATGAACTCCTCGTCGGTGCCGGTCGTCGCGTCGGCGTCGAGTTCGTTGCCGGCGCCGGTCGCCGTGCCGGCGTCGTCGACGGACTCGCCGTCGCGCATGTCCTGCAGCTCCTGTTCGACCTCCTCGCGACCCTTCTGGAACTCGCCCATGGCCTCGCCGGTCGAGCGGGCGAGCTTCGGGATCTTGTTCGCGCCGAACAGGAGCACCGCGATCAACAGGATGACCAGCAGCTCCGGTCCGCCGGGAATGCCGAGCTGAAGCGGAATCGTATTCAGCATCGTGTCGGTGGATAACTCAGTATCGATTATAGGCTTTTTCCTCGCGTCGGGCGGCGATCAGACGTTGGATCCTTCGGTGTCGGCTTCCGTGGCGACGTCGGCGTCGGCCTCCGTGGCGACGTCCTCTCCGGAGTCGCCCTGCATGTCCTCCAGTTCCTCCTCGACCTCCTGGCGGCCCTTCTTGAACTCGCCGGTGGCCGACCCCATCGACCGGGCGAGCTTCGGCAGTTTGCTGGCGCCGAACAATAGCACGACAACCGCGACGATCAGCAGCAGCTCCGGACCGCCGGGGATGCCGAGTTGGAGTGGGAATATCATATTTCTCCCTTCACGCGCCCGCTTGTAGGCCTTTCGCCGCCCGTCAGTCCGGGCGGTCGTAGACGGCTAGCTTCAAGCCGACGGCGCCGCTACCGGTCGTATGCTCGCAGACGGCGACGAGGCCCCGGGGTTCGCCGCGCCGGCGGCACTGCCGGACGGCGACATCGAGACCGTGACCCTCTCCGAGGCGACCGCCGACGGGCCGGCGGTGCTGGCGTTCTTCCCCGGCGCGTTCACCAGCGTCTGTTCCGCCGAGATGACGACCTTCCGCGACCGGCTCGGGGAGCTCCGGGCGGCCGACGCGACCCTCTACGGCGTCAGCACCGACCTGCCGTTCGCGCTCCGGGCGTTCGCCGACCGGCACGACCTGAACTTCCCGCTGGTCGGCGACACCGAGCGGCGGCTCGTCGACGCCTACGGCGTCCGAACGGAGTTCGAGTCGCCCGCCGTCGGGGGGCTCGCCCGGCGGGCCGTCTTCATCGTCGACCCCGACCGGACGGTGACCGACGCCTGGGTCGCCGACGACCCGACCCGCGAGCCCGACTACGACGCGGTCGTGGCCGCCGTCGTCGACGCCTGACCGGCGGCCCCGTTGCTTTTCCGCGCGCCGGGCCTTTCGGACGTATGAGCGACCCCGACCGCCCCGAGACGGACCCCCGGACGTACGACCCCGACGACGACCACGCCTTCCCCGACGACCGGCTGAACGCCGCCCTCGCGGCCGTCGAGGACGACGCCGAGATTACCGCTTACCTCGAGGCACAGAACGTCAACCCCGTCACCCGGAAGGGGTACAACGACCACGGAACGAAGCACGTCGAGATCGTCCGGGATCGGGCCCTGCGGCTGTACGACCTGCTGAAGCGTGGCGACGTCGGGTTCAACGGCGCCCGCGAGCAGGGGCTGCCGGAGGCCGACGAGCCGGTCGTCATCGCCCTGGCGGCGACGCTACACGACATCGGCCACGTCGTCCACCGCGACGACCACCCCTACTACTCGATTCCGCTCGCCGCGGACGTCCTCGACCGGCTGCTGCCGGAGCTGGGCTACGACGTCGCCGAGACAGTCCGACTGAAGGGCGAGGTGCTGCACGCCATCCTCTGTCACCACACCGCCGAAGAACCGCTCACGCGGGAGGCCGGCGTCGTCCGCGTCGCCGACGCCCTCGACATGGAACACGGCCGCTCGCGCATCCCCTACGAGAAGGGCGGCCGCGGCATCAACACCATCTCGAGTCAGGCCATCCGGAGCGTGACGCTCCATGCCGGCGACACCGTCCCCGTCACCGCCGAGATCGAGATGGTCGACGCCGCCGGCGTCTACCAGGTCGACGAGCTGTTGAAGTCGAAGCTCCACCGCTCGGGCATCGAAGAGGCCGTCCGCATCGTCGCCGTCAACATCCACGAGGGAGAAGAGAAGATCGTCGAGCGCATCGAAATGTGACGCCGGAGGGGGCGGGACGGGACGGGACGGGATGGCACCGGCGACGGCGTCGGTTACCCCTCGAAGCCCATCCCGCGGAGCGAGGCGACGCCGTCGTCGGCGACCTCCGACTCGGCGTCGAACACCGCACGGATGGTGTTGTACGCCTGTTCGTCGTGCATTCCGGGGTCCATCGCGAAGGTCCCGAACATCCCGCCGGAGCTGATGCGGGCGGTGAAGACGTGCAGGAACCTGAACAGCGTCTGCTGTTCGGTGTACATCAGCGCCGTCGACACCGAGGCAAAGCCGACCCGGACCTGCGCGTCGTCGCCCTCGTCGTCGAGCAGCTTCGCGAACTCCAGGCTGATGCCGGTGAGATCGCCCGGCGACCCCAGCTGCCGGACCCGGACGCCGTCGTCGTCGACGTCGGACTCCTGGCTCGTGCAGTCGATGATACCGACCTGGTCGCCGGCGGCGCCGCGGTCCAGCAGCTCCTCGGCCACCCGCGAGGCGCTCGTGTTCGTGGTGACGATGACGGCCGTCTCGCCGCGTCGCGGCGTCACCACGTCGAAGAGCTGCTCGTCGGTCAGCGCCGGCGGCCCGGTCAGCAGGAGACTCGTCCCCTCGTCGAAGGAACCGGTCCCGCCGAACCCCTCGACGCGGTAGCTCACTCTCCGCCCTCCCGCTCGTCGCCGCCGTCGCCTTCCAGCTCCCGGACCATCGCGACGAACTCGTCGTCCTGCATTCCGGCCAGCGTCTCGTCGAGTCGGTCCCGAACCTCGGCGATGCGCTCCTCGAGATCGGCGAACTCCTCGCTTTTTTGTAGCTCCTCGACCGACTTGGAGGCCTCCAGCGCCGCCTGCTTGGAGACCAGCGCGTACAGCTCCTGTTCGAGGTCGACGTACTCCGTCCGGGACAGCAGCCGATCGATGGTTTCCAACAGCGTCTCCTGTTCGACCGGCTTCGTGAGGTAATCGTCGAATCCCATCGTGATGACGTCGAAGTCCGGCTCGACGGCCGTCACCATCGTCACCTTGCAGTCGGTGTCCCGCTCCCGGATCGCTTCGAGCACCTCGTCGCCGCTCATCCCCGGCATCAGCCGATCGAGCAGGGCGACGTCGACGTCCCCGTCGAACTTCTCGAGGGCCTCCTCGCCCCCCTCCGCCGTCCGCACGTCGTACTCGTCGCCGAGCCACCGGACGTACAACTCTATCAACGCCCGCTCGTCCTCGACGACGAGTACCGTCGGCTGGTCCGAGTCGCTCATTCGATATTCGATATTTCGCCGGGAGGAAGGTATAGTTTGGCTTCGGGACCTCTGTTGAAGACGAGCCGATGGCGAGAAACCGCAATAGGGTCAGTCCGGCGAAACGAAGTACACCGCTCGTTCGTTGTTCCCAAACTTGACGGTGAGGACAAAGTAATCGCTCTGTTCGACGACTCGGCCGCTACCGTCGCTTTCGTAGAACAGGAACGAGTACGTCGTCTTGGTGCCGCTCTGTAACGTTTCCGGGCCGTTCACCCATTCGGAATCCGATGACGTGTAGAACTCTCCACCGATTTCCATGTTCTCGATTGCTATCGAGAAATCACTATTATTCATACCGGCGGTGACAGGTCCATTTTCACTGGTACTGTAGAGGTTCATCCGGATTGACTCTATTTCTCGGTTACTGCTCCCAGTCACTTCGAACGTTGCGTTGACAACGTTCGTGTTCGTACCGATAGCAGTAACACCAACTTCCGATACGTTAATTTCAGGTCTGGTCACAATAGAAGAATCGCTCAGTCGGACACCCGCTCCAGGATTGATACTCAGGTCGGTAACCTGGAGCGTGAACTCGGCCCGGCACCGCGGGGCCTTGCTCCCCGGGCTACTCGTACACCCGTCTACGTTTGATTGGTCCCTTATCGACGCGGTTGCAAACTTCGTCCCCGAATCGGTCGGTGTTACTGGAACCGTGATCTGGCCATCTGCGTTCGTTGTTCTCTCTACTGGGTTCGATCCCGCCGAGTTTGGCTTGTCGACCCGGACCGTCACGTTACTGACGGGGTTGTTGTACTTGTCACGAACCTCGTACCTGGCGTTTGCTGTCCCTCCCTCTGCAACGGATGCCGTCCCTGGATTGGCGGGGACGATATAGTATCCGTCCTCCTCGGGCACGTCCGTGCCGAGCGCGATACGTGACGTCCTGAGATTGTACTGCTGTGACCCGTCCAGCGTTATCTCGATGGTGTCCGACGACGGCTTGTTGATGTTCACGACGCTACCCGACGAGCCGTAGAGCTCCTGCCATTCCGATTCGGGCAGCTCCGACGGTAGCGACAGCACGATATCGTTGCTGCCCGTTCCCTCAACCGAAATGCTCCGCGACGGCGCGCTAACGGGCCGGACGGCCAGCGACTGAGATGTCGAACTCGTTCGGTTGTAGTCGCCGGCGGCGAATATCAGGTTGATGTTGTTCCCATCGATGATGGACCCCTCGTTCTGTATCGTTGTCCCGTCGCTGTAGTTGCTGTAGAGGACGCCGTACTCGTAACGGATGGTCGGGTCGTTCTGCACTTCGTTGTAGTTGGCGCTGTACTCGATCCGTCTGGTGGACAAGTCTAGGTCGTTGCTGGCGTCGTCGGTGAAGTAATCGTCGGCTTCGCCGCTGGCTTTGACGTTCCGTATCTCCACCGTTTGACTCCCCGTGGTACTCACTGCTCCCTGCACCCGCGGCGGATTGAAGAACAGGAGCCGCGAGGGGTAGCCGGTGCCGCTCTGCACTGCGACGGACTGCTCGTCGCCGCCGGCGGCGACGGCGGAGGCGACCTCGTGGAACTTGATGAGGTCCTCCTGCACCTGGGCGGTGTGTTGGATTTCGACCTCTCGGTTCTGGTCCGGCACCGCCTGTGCCTGGATGATGCCCAGAAGCGTCACCAGGACGCCGAACACCAGGATGGCCCCGACGACCTCCGATACCCCTCTGTCGTCCGAATCGAGTCGCGTGTGCATGTCAGATCACCAGAAATACGATCGTGCTGAGGATCACGAGAACGATGCTGTACTTCAGCCCGCCCAGTACCTCGTTCTCGGCGAGTTTGCCGGCCAGCAGGCCGCTGCCGATGCCCTGGATGAGCACCGAGTGGAAGAACACTGCCCGGTAGAGGCCGATCCGGAGGTTGGCGACGCTGCCGAGGGCGGCGCCGGGGCCGCTGGCCTGCTCCGGGGCCGACTCGACGGCCTCCAGTTGGGCGATACGGCCCAGATAGGCGATGTCCAGCACGGCGATGACGCCGAGGAACACCAGCACGCCGATGATGACGATGGCGGTGTAGGCGCCCATCTGGCTGCGGCGCTGGCGCTCGATCTGGTGGCGGTTGCGCGTGTCCTGGGCCGCGATGGAGATGATCTGCGAGAGGTCGCTCGAGGAGCGGTTACCCTTCGCGATGAGCTTCATCGTCCGGGTCACCTGCGGAACGCGGAGCCGGTTGGCGAACTCCAAGAGCGCCCGCTCGACGTCCTCGTTCCAGGCGATGTCGTTGCGGACCTTCCGTAGCTCCTCGGCGAGAACGCCCTCCGACCACCGGGCGACGAGGTTCAGCGACTCCACGAGCCGGATGCCCATCTGGTTGGCGCTGGAGAGGATGTTCAGCGTGTCGGGAAACCGCTCGGAGATGCGCTGTTTCCGCCGCCGTCCCGACTCGTACAGCAGCGTCAGCGGTACGCTGGCGATGAGAAACGGCAGCACGAACAGCGCGATGGTCCCCCTGACGGGCGCGTCGTAGAGCCCCTCCAGCGACACCGGCGCGTTCCCCGTCGCGACGAGGGCGCCCACGCAGACGACGGCCGCCGGGACGGTCAGCACCAACGACAGCAGCGGGTTCCGCTTTTTGATCTGTGCGATGGGATTCCGAAGCTTCTCCCGCCGCTGGGCCCTCTCCTTGTGGCGCTCGTACTCCTCGTAATCCGAGTCCGAGGTCACCCGGTCGGTCGGTTCCGCGCGGACCTCCTCGCGGTCCAGCTCCAGCGTCTCGGTCGATTCGGCGTACGGCTTCGCGAGGATGTCGACGGCCGCCAGGAACCCCAACATTCCGAGCGGCAGTCCGGCGTACACTAAGAAGACGACCTGCAGCAGCGCCTGACCGCCGAGCAGGCTGATCACGAGCAACACGACGATGAGAAACAGCGGCGCGGCGACGAAGGCGACGATGAATATCTCCGCCAGAATCGACAGCGTCTCCAGGAACCCCTCCTGTTCGTCTTGGGCGCGGTTCATGTACGTCTCGGCCTCGTCCTCGAGGAAGGTCGCGAACTCGCTGCCGGAATCCAGCACGGATATCAGGTCGTCGACGAACTGCTCGAAGTTCTCCGACGGCGTCGCGCTGCGGGCGTCCCGCAGCGCCGAAAAGAGGTCGTTGCCGAACAGCTCCACGTCCCGGACGATGGTGTCGAACTCCTGGGCGACCTCGCCGTAGACGTCCTCGGCCTCGGCCATCTCCTTCATCACCTCGAAGGCGTTCATCCCGCCGTGGCTCAGTGCGTACATGTAGACGATGGCGTGCGGCAGCAGCACGTCGATCTGCCGTTCCCGCGAACTCGCCCGCGACGCCGGGTAGTAGTAGCCGGTCGCGAAGGCACCGCCGGCGAACAGCCCGACGGTCAGCGCCACCAGCAGCGCCGACCCGCCGGTCTGCAGTGCCGTCGACGTGACGCCCAGCGCCTCCCAGCCGCCGAAGACGAACAGCTGGAGGCTCAACACGGTCCCGAGGAACAGTCCGACGGCGCCCGCGATGAGGGCGTACCCCGTCACCCGCTCGAGGTAGACGTCGTACGTGTACCCCATCTGAGCCTGGTTGAGCCACCGCTGGAGCTTCTTGAACCGGCCGGGGTTCAACAGGAAGTACGTCCTGATGCGGCCGTGTTCGTCTCTGAGCCGGTCGCGGTCGTCCGCCGAGAGGTCGTGTCGCTCCGGGAACCGCTGTTCCAGTTCGTAGTCCGGGATCGGCGCCGGCTCGTCGAGCGTTTCCCCGCTCATTCCTCTTGGAAGTCCCCGGACTCGAGCGTCCCCTGGTCGACCTGCTCCAGCAGCGTCTCCTGGTCGTTGCCGAACATGTGGATGGCGGAGGTGACGTCCTGGTAGTCGGAGATGTCGTTGTCGACGAGATACTGGAGGAACTCCCGGCGCTTCCGCAGCTCCTCGGCGAGTCTGCGGCCGCTCCAGCCGCGGTCGTCGGCGATGTCCTGCAGCACCTGGGAGTTGTTCACCCGCTGGATGATGTCCTCGTCGGCGTCGCGGGCGAAGATGTCGATCGCCCGGATGGCGTCTTCCGCGTCGCCGCTCGGCAGGATCTCCGTGACGCCGTCGTTCCGCCGCACCCGGTCGCCGTCCATGAACGTCTGCTTCTGGATGGAGATGATGTCCAGTTCCAGCACCATCTGCGTCGGCACGTTCAGCGGCTGGTTCTCCAGGCGGTTCAGCACGCCCTCGACGCTCTCGGCGTGGATGGTCGTGTAGGCGGTGTGGCCCGTCCCGATGGCTTGGAAGAACGTGAAGGCGACGTTCTGCTCGGTCCGGATCTCGCCGACCAGCAGGTACTCCGGTCGCTGCCGGAGCGCCGCCTGCAGGAGCTCGTACATCGACACCTCGCCGCGGCCCTCGGAGGTGATCGACTCCCGGGTGAGACTCTGGATCCAGTTGTCGTGCGGCAGCGTTATCTCGCGGGTGTCCTCGATGGAGACCACCTTCGCGTCCTCGGGGACGAACATCGAGACGGCGTTCATCGAGGTGGTCTTGCCCGACCCCGTCCCGCCGGAGAAGATGAGCGAGCGGTTGTTCTCGATCGCCAGCCAGAAGTACGCCATCTGCTCGGTGCTGAACGTGCCGCTCTGGATGAGATCGACCGGCGTGAACGGGATGGTCGCGAACTTCCGGATGGTGAAGTTCGACCCCCTCGTCGCCACGTCCGAGCCGAACGTCAACTGCACCCGGGAGCCGTCCGGCAGGGTGCCGTCCATCAACGGCTCCGAGACCGAAACCTGCTCGCCGGCCCGCTGGGCCAGCCGGAGCGCGAACGACGACAGCTGCTGTTTTTCGAAGGCGATGTTCGTCGGCATGTCCCGGTGTTCGGTGTGGTAGACGTACACCGGAATGCCGACGCCGTCACACGAGACGTCCTCGATGTTCGGGTCCCGCATGATCGGCTCGATGGGCCCCAGGTGGACGAAGTCCCGCATCAGGTAGTACCTCAGCTTCAGCAGCGAGCCCCCCTCGATCGTCGCGGCGGCGTGATCGGAGATGACGTCTTTGACCTCCTCCTCGAACAGCGCCTCCCGGTCGTCGCCGTCCTCGAGGTCCTGGTACATCAGGCTGTTGCGCAGGATCTTCACGAGGTCCTCGCGGACGTACTCCTCGAACTCCGAGAGGTCCGGCTCGTGGACCCGGTACCGGAGCTTGTCCTCGCCGTCCCGCCGCAGGATGGACACGTAGGCGTACGGCTTGTCGACCCAGAGCCGCTCGATTTCCTCGTGGTTCTGGAGGTAGGAGAAGTCGAAAAAGCGGCTCTTGATGAACTCGGTGTCGGGCCGCTCGGCGAACGACTCGTCGAGCTCCGCCTTCTGGAAGTACTCCTCGACCGCCCTGAGGATCTCGCCTTTTATCGGGTGGTCGGCGACGAGCGACCGGTCGTCGGTGGCGATGCCGTCGATCGGCTCGCCGACCTCGTCGGGTTCCGCTCCGTCCGCTTCGCTCGCCCTATCCGCTCCGTCCGCTTCGCTCGCGCCATCCGCCCCATCGGTGACCTCGTCGGCCACCTCGAGGTTCTCGTCGCCGTCGGTCGTCTCGCCGTCGCTGCTCATGGTACTCCCCACGCTCGGTTCGTAGTCCGGTTCCCCACTGTCGGTGTTCCGTCGATTCCGTCGGTCATCTGTATCAGGACTGACACCGCTGGCCGTCGGCCGCTCTCGTGACGCATGTCGCCTCGTCGACCGTATACGACGGGGACATGGTTGCTGTGTGGGTTCTGTGGCCCCATCCTATTATCGCTGGCGAATAAAACCACTGGTGAGCCAAGCGGAAGATTCTAACCGCGGGACGCGACCATGCTACCGTACGGCGGTCGAACCGCCGCCATCCGACCGGAAGCGTCGTCGGCCGTCGAGTACGTCGTTGACGCCGGCGCCCGACGCGTCGGGCGCTGGCACCTCGCGTCGTCGCAGGGTGCAGTTGCGGCTCACTCCGCTCCCCGCTCGCATCTCCGAGGCCTCGCTTCGCTCGCCGTTCGCGTTTCCGAGACGCTCACTTCGTTCGCGCCTCGCTATGCGCTCGCGGGTCGCTTCGCTCCCCGCTCGCGTCTCCGAGGCCTCGGTTCGCTCGGTCTCGCTATGCGCCGACTGGGACTCCCGCAAGAGAGGCGAGACGCGACCGGAGGGAGCGTCTCGGAGCGGCCGAACGGTGACCGGAGGGAACCGTGAGACAGCGAGCGGGAGGTCGGTCGGCAAACGACCGCAGGGAGTGCACTCGCGGGTCGCTTCGCTCCCCGCTCGCGTCTCCGAGGCCTCACTACGTTCGGCCTCGCTATGCGCCGACCGGGACTCCCGCGAGAGAAGTGAGCGGGAGGTCGGTCGGCAAACGACCGCAGGGAGTGCGCCGACCGGGATTTGAACCCGGGCCATGAGCTTGGAAGGCTCAGGTCCTACCACTAGACCATCGGCGCGCTCACTTCGTTCGCGCCCCGGGGCTCGCGATTCCTCCGGAATCGCTCACCATCGGCGCGCTCACTTCGTTCGCGTCCCGTGGCTTGCGACCTGTTCGCCGTCGGCACGCGTGGCGACGTAACACGGCGCCGATTAAGGGCCTTTCCGTTCCGTCGTGGTCACGACGGGACGACGACGGCGTAGCAGTTGCCGCTGGAGCGCCACGAGCGGGCGACCGAGAGGTCGCTGGCCGCCAGGTCGGCCTCGAACTCCGCCGGCGCGTAGATGTGGTAGTACCGGGGGACGGTCTCGCCGTCCGGGAGCGTCCAGTCGACGTGGGTGTCGAAGCCGATTTCGGCGTCGTCGGCGTCGAAGCGGTCGTGGGTCGTGCTCCAGGCGCTGACCAGCGCCTCGCCGCCGGGCGCGAGCACCCGCGCCAGCTCCCCGAGGCTCCGACGTCGGAGCCGCCGCTCCGGGAGGTGATGCAGCGTCGCGACGTAGACGCCGAGGTCGGCGACGTCGGCCGCGAGCGGCAGCCGCGCGGCGTCGCCCTGCAGGAGCGCCGCCGCCGGCACCCGATCGGCGGCCGTCGCCAGCAACCCGCCGCTGGCGTCCACGCCGACGACCCGATCGGCGACGCCGGCGAGTAACTCCGCGTTGCGGCCGTTGCCACAGCCGACATCGACGGCGACGTCGCCGCTCCGGTCCTCGCAGAACGCCTCCGCCTCCGGCCACGGGTGGGCCCGCGTCCGCGCGAAGTGCTCGGCGATGGCGTCGTAGGTCGTCCGGACGGCCCGCCGGTCCCGGTCGTCGGCCATGTTCCGCGTTCCGGAGCCGGCGACAAGAGCGCCGCGGTTCCGCGCTACCCCAAGAGTGTGAGGACGAGGTACGTGATCGACAGCATCACCGTCGCGTGCTTGGCGCCGTCCTTCAGCGAGCCGCCGCCCATCATGCCGCCGACGAGCCCCGACAGCAGCGACTGTATCAGCGCCGAATGGAAGAACACGAGCCGGTAGGTGTCGACGTCGCTGCTCTCGACCCCGCCGACGACGCCCGGCGCCCGTTCGGCGGCGTCGCCGCTGATCGCCCCGGAGTCGGGCAGGTTCGGTATCAGCACGAAGTCGATGGCCATGATGACGACCAGGAAGACGACGAAGGAGATGTAGATGACGACGAGGTACGTGAGCATCTCCTGGCGGCGCTGGCGCTCGAGCAGCCGGTCGGCGCGGGCCTGCTCGGCGGCGATCCGGAGCACGGGCCCGATCTGGTTGGACGCCCGCATCGAGTTCGTGATGAGCGTCACGACGCGGGTGACGGAGGCCGTCTGGACGCGGCTCTCGAAGCGCTCCAGCGCCTGCTCGACGGTCGCGCCCCACCGGATGTCCTGCCAGATGCGCTCGACCTCGTCGTCGAGCGGGCCGAGGTCGCTCCGGCGGACCCGGTCGAACGAGGAGACGACGGCGGTGCCGGCCTCGTTGAGGCTGGCCAGCCGGTCGAGCAGGTCGGGAACGGCGCCTTCCAGCCGTCGGAGCCGGCGCTTTTTCAGCTCGTAGACGACGGTGAACGCCCCCATGACGAACAGCAGCGCCTGTACGACGTAGTCGTCGACCAGCCGGACCCCGAGTTCGCCCGCCGCGGCCGGCTCTCGGAGTCGGTACAGCGTCGCGACGACGGCGACCGGCACGGTGACGTAGATCATCAGCGCCGGCCGGTCGATCAGCGCCTGCAGCGGCGAGGCGAGCTTCGTCCGGAGCGATCGGACCGCCTCGTAGGCCCGCAGCCGCCCGTGGTTGCGCCGGGAGTTCGGCCGGAGGTAGCCGCCGTCCGAGCGGACGCCCCGGAGTGAGTCGCTTTCCGTTCCGCCGACCAGTGCCCGCTCGCTGTCCCGCGAGATCCGCAACGGCCCGGTGACGTCGTAGAGGTACGCGATGAAGATCAGGTTCACCGCCGGCAGAAGGACGTACGTGATGACGCGCAGCGCGAACAGCGCCTGGCCCGTCACCACCCCGATGATGAACAGGATGGTGATGAGAAACAGCATCCCGGCGACGACGACCGTCACGTACACCTCGGCGGTCGTCGCCAGCAGGTCGAGGATCTCCTGCTGCTGCTCTTCGGCCTCCTCGCGGTAGCGCTCGTACTGGTCGCGGAGGAACTGCGAGACGTCGCCGCCGCTCCGGAGGATGCTCCCGAGGTTCTCGGTGAACTGCTCGAACTGCTCGGACGGCGTCCGCAGGGAGACCGTCTGGACCGCGGTGACGAAGTCGGCGTTGAACAGGTCGATGCTGCGGACGGCGGCCCGGACCTCGGTCGCGCTCTCGCCGAAGACCGCCTCGTTGCGCGACAGCGCCCGCATCACGTCCGGAAACGACATTCCCCCGCGGGTGAGCGCGTAGACGAACGCCACGGTCCGGGGCATTCCGGCGTTGATCTGCCGTCTCCGCGTGTCGGCCCGTATCGATGGGCCCCGCCATCGGACGAGGTGTGTGACGGCCCCGCCGACCGCCCCGAGGACGACCGCCCCGAGGACGACGGCGACGGCGACGGCGCCGTCGACGCCGACCGCCGCCGCCACCCCCCTGAGCGCCTCGAGCAGCCACGAGAGGTCGGGCGCGTTCGTGAACAACCCCAACTGCGGCAGCGAGACGGGTCCGGCCCCGCCGAGGAGCCGGGCCCCGATCCGGGCCGCGTAGCCGCCCAGCACGCCGCAGGCCAGCGCCGACCCGGCGACGTACAGCCGGGTCCGGGCGGCGTACTCCCGGTACGGCGTGCCGATCGCCGCCCGCCGGAGGAGCAGTTCGCGATAGCCGTCCGGCTCGAGATCGACCCCCGGCGAGAGCGCGAAGGCCACCCGCGAGAAGAGCCGATCGAGTCGGCCGCTGTACGGGACCACCACGAACAGACACAGCAGCAGGAACGCCGCGACCGCCGGCAGGTACCACAGGAAGGCGGCCATCAGTCGTCCGGGCCGAGCCGCATCGCCTCCTGTCCCTCGAACTCTTCGATGCGGTCCATCACCTCGTCCGGCCTGGCGTAGTAGCGGTTCACCATGGCCGTGAACTCCCGGTGCCGGTCGACGCCCTCGTCCCAGAGGTGCTTGAGGAACCGCCGCCGCCGCTGCATCTCCCGGAGCAGCTCCGACTGCGCCCAGCCGCGCTCCTCGCGAATCTCGTCCAGTATGTTCTGGTTGCCCTCCCGGAAGCTGTCGTCGGCCGACAGCCACTCGTAGGCGTTCGTGTAGTCGAGCTCGCCGGTCCGTCCGTCGATGCCCTCGATCTCGGCGACGGCGTCGGCTCGCCGAACCCGCTCGCCGCCGAACCGCGCCAGCGTCTGCACGCAGAGGACGTCCAGCGACTGCACCATCGGCCGCGGCACGTTGATCGGCTCGTTCTCCAGGCGGTTGATGACCGTCTGCACCGAGTCGGCGTGCATCGTCGACAGCGTCGTATGGCCGGTGTTCATCGCCTGGAACAGCGTGATGGCCTCCGCACCCCGGACCTCGCCGACGATGATGTACTCCGGCCGGTGCCGCAGCGACGACCGCAGCAGGTCGTACATCGAGACGCTGGAGCCCTCGTTGAGCCGCTCGCGGGTGACACACGACAGCCAGTTGTCGTGGTTCAGCGATAGCTCGCGGGTGTCCTCGATGGTGATGAGCTTCGACCCCGGCGGGATGAACATCGAGATGGCGTTCATCGAGGTGGTCTTGCCGGAGGCCGTCCCGCCGGCGAAGATGATGTTCCGGTTGTGCTCGATGGCCATCCACAGGTACGCCATCTGCTCCAGCGAGTAGGTGCCGAACTCTAGGAGGTCGATCGGCGTGAACGGTTCCTCGCTGTACTTCCGGATGGTGAACGCCGAGCCGTGCGGCGTCACCTCCTCGCCGAGGGCCAGCTCCGCCCGGGAGCCGTCCTCCAGCGTCGTCTCGACGATGGGGTTACCGACCGAGATGTGCCGGCCCGCCTGCTGGGCCATCCGGACGATGTAGTCGTCCAGCTCCTCCCGGCCGAAGACGACGTTCGTCTTGATGTCCTGGTAGTCGTCGTGGTAGGCGTACAGCGGGTAGTCGTAGCCGTCACAGGAGATGTCCTCGATGTCGGGGTCGTGCATCAGCGGGTCGATGCGCCCGAAGCCCCGAAACCGCCGGTGGAGGTAGTAGTAGAGCCGGTGGAAGCCGGCGACGTCGGCGTCGACGCCGTACTTCTCGAGCCGGCTCCGTAGCTCCCGCCCGAGCACCGTCTCCGGGTCCTCCTCCGTCTCGTCGGTGCCGTAGACGAGCGGCGTCCGGACGTCGTCGTACAGCGCCTCCAGCAGGTCCGTCTCGAACCGGTCCAGCTCCGGCTCGACGACGCGGTAGAGGTGCTCGTCCGTCCGGTCGTCGTAGGTGACGGCCGCGTAGGCGAACGGCGGGTTCAGCCAGTACCGGTCGACGACGCGGTCGTCGAACTCCATCTCGTCGACGAGGCGGCCGTGATCCGACGGTCGGTAGCGCTCGTTCGGAACCGTCGACCCCCGGAGCAGCTCCGCGGTCCGTGTCAGTCGCTCGCGAACGTCGGAGAGGGCGCCGCTCGAGGGGTCGTCCTGGTTTCGTGCCATGTGATCGCGGCGTCCGTGATCGCTTGCCGTAGGTACGTCCTCCGGCGGTATAAATCCCGCCAGCGAAACGAGCGCCGACGACGGCCCGGGCGGCGGGCGCGACGGCGGCCGGCTTGACGATGGCGTTACGTTCATCACGCCGGGCCTACTACACGAACGACAAGGGATGCGGCGTGATTATTTCACTCTGACGGTCGACGGCGTCGGCGGCGAATCGGACCGCCGGCCGGTCGTCACCGTCGGCTACGAGGGCCCGGCCGGACAGCTGGAAACACGGATGACCAAGGGCGAGGCGCTGCTCGACGACCCCGAAGTGGACGTCGGCTACCGCCTCCGCGGCGACGGCGACGGCGACGGCGGCGGCGATGACGACCCCGACGGCGTGCTCGCCGTCGCCGACCGCGTCACCGGCGAGTACCTCCTGGAGCTCAACGCCCCGTCGGCGGACGTCTTCGCGCTCGTGGAGGCCGCCCGCGAGTTCGGCCAGACCGCCGACACCGAAGAGCGGTACCGCATCGTCGTCGAGCGCGACGGCGAGGAGCTGGTTACCTACGACAAGTCGACGCTTCTGGTGTACGACGGCGACGGCGAACTGCTCCGGAGCCGGAGTCTCATCCCCAGCGGCGTCGAGCTATAACTGTAAGTCACCGCCGGTCCCGGACGTGACCCGAGGTGTCGACGCTGATGTCGGTTTTTTTCGTCCCGCGAATCCACGAGAGGTACTCCGTCATCCGGTCGGCCCCCCGGAGCGCCGCGGCGGAGTCGAACCGCTCGCGGAGCTCCTCGTTCGTGAACAGCGCGTGGAGCTGATCGTGACACGGCGAGCAGACCTCGACGACCGGGCTCTCGGCGCGGCGCTCCGGCCGGAGGTGGTGCCGTTCGGTCGGCAGGTCGGGCCCGTGTCGGCGACAGAGCACGCACTCGCCCATGCCGGACGGAAGGGCTGGAGCCCCGAAACGGTTACGCGATATAAACATCGTAGGTATCTTCCATGCTAACCGTTCTCATCTCAGTCACCGGCAGAATACGTGAGTCGCGTAGACCTCCTGACTTTCGGTGATGTACACACCGACACCAGACGACTCGTATTCACGTAGTAGATTCTTTCTGTGTGGGTCTGAGTTCATCCACAGTCGGACCAGTCCCTCGGCCAATTCTGCTTCGGAATCGTATACTTCCGTCCCGTTCTCGGTTCTAACACGCCTGTCGATATAAGTCATCGCAATATTTTCACCTGGAGTGCAACTGTACCGCTTTCCAATGCCTTCTCCGTCGGGTGAGGTGTGTGAAAAGTATTCTCTTGTCGCCATATCCTCGGAGTGACCTCGT
Organism: Halobacteriales archaeon QS_4_69_225; assembly: GCA_003020965.1. Lineage (GTDB taxonomy): Archaea > Halobacteriota > Halobacteria > Halobacteriales > Haloarculaceae > Natronomonas. The sequence continues at coordinate 24,578 of PXRL01000007.1, read as the reverse complement.
GCTGCAGTTCGGACGGGAGAATCGACAGCTAATGGCCGTAGAGATCGCTTTCCACGTTCGGTTCTAATCTCGTTGATGCTTTCGAGAACCAGCCGCTCGACTCTCCGTTCGTCGAACCCGTTCGAAGTGTCCTCCCGATTCAACTCCGCCCGTGTTCCACCACCCTCACCGCTTCGTTGACTTTTATTCTGTCTCTCAGGATTTACCCCGTCCTGTCGGTCTTCGCCCTGTCTTTTATTTTCCTCAGATTCTTGCTCAGTTGGAGTCGTTTCATCTGCAGATTCAATTGAATCCACCAGAGGGGTGACTCGATCCGTAGCATCGGAGACGGCGCCAGAGACCGCGGCAGGTGCGAAGAGCCCCGAAACTGCGAGCACCACCAACAGGAGCCGTGGTCCCGCGGCAGTTCGGCGCAACTGTTGCGACGGAACTGACTTCGTGAACCACCGGAGTACGGGCCATCCTGCGGTCCATCCACAGCGGCCACAGCGCAGAATCCAATCGCGCTCGAATCGATAGATGTACTGTCCACAGTTCGGGCATGAATCGCCATTATTCCGATTCCCACCGTGGCGGTACCAGAATTTAGTCCGGAACGCCCAGGCGATTCCCCATCGGACGGCAATATATATGATAATGCCAGCAAGGACGGCAACCGCTGACCGATATCCTTGATCGTGAAGATACGTCCCTCCCGCGAGCGCGGCCGCAAGAGACAGTGCAATCTGTCCCCAGTACACGAACCGGTGTTACAGAAGCGGCGAAAAATGTCTTTGGATGGTTCGCCGAGAAACGATAAGGGGTCTCCGAGGTGTTATTGAATGAGGCCAGTGACGACCCGGGATTCGGCCTTCCGGAGGTGTTCGTCGACGGTCGACGGCGCACAGCCGAGGTTGTCGGCGATGTCCTTGTGCGTCGCCTGCCGTGGGACGTCGTAGTACCCCTCCTCGACGGCCGTCTCGAACACCTCGAGCTGGCGGTCCGTCAACGGCGACAACAGGTCCTCGCCGCCGGGGACGTACGTACCGGCGTTGTCGACCGAAAAGTCGAGGCCGTCGGGGACGGCCCCCAGCGCCGCCCGGAGGTTCTCGTGGGTGCCGACGAGCGTCGCCCGCAGCCCCTCGTCGGTGAACTCCAGCGGCGTGTCGACGATGAGCGCGTTGTCCCGGGCGATCTCCAGCAGTACCCCGCCGTCGTCGACGGCGTCCGCCTGGACGAAGGCGTGGTAGCCGTTGCCGGCGAGGTCGACCACGTCGTGGTCGACCACCCCCGCTCGCTTTTCGAGCGCGTCGGCGAACCTCGCTCCGTCGCCGGTCACCCTGTAGAGCAGCACCGTCGTCCCGTCGGCCCGCGCGTCGACGTGCAACAGGGCCTCCCGCGTGATCCCGTCGTGGCCGGCGAGAAACCGGTCGATGGGATGGACGGCCCGATCCGTCGGCGAGAGGGTGAGCTTCAGGTACTTCATCGTGTAGGGTCTGTACGATACCGGGGTGCAACGGGGATTTAAGATTATGACAAAACCTTCCAAAGGTCGTCGCCCGACGCCGGGGTCGCAAGCGCTTTGATGCCGGCCTACCGACGGCGGACATGGAGTGGCCGCACGACCCCGACGGCGAGGACGGCTCCGAGGGGATGCGCAAGTACGGACAGGCGATCCTCGCGAAGAAGCTCGACGAGGAGGCGGACTTCCCGCTGACGAAGGCGGAGTTCATCGAGGCCCACGGCGACGAGCCCGTCCGACTCAACCACGAGGAGGTCGTCAGCGTCGCCGACATCCTCGAGGCCGTCGACCGCTCGGAGTTCGAAGACATCGCCGAGTTCCACGTCGCCGTCGGCGGGGCGATGCGCGAAAACGGCATGTGGGAGATCGACCTCGCGGACCGCGTCTGACCGGCACGGCGCCGCCGCGTCGACGTCGAGCCGCCGGTGCCGCCCGACTCCGCGGCGCCCACGACCGGGAGTGGTTTGTGGGTCGCTCTCACAGCGTGAGCGTGCGCCGACGAGGTGTGGCGGCCGCTCTCGGGGCGGCGACGGCGACCGCCGGCTGTGTCGCCGGCTACGCCGGCCGGACGTCCGACGACGGAGAGGTCGAGATACTGACCCTCGCCGAGCAGGACGCCCCCGACCATCTACGGGAAGGAACCCTATCCGTATGGCATTCGCGCCGTCGACGACCCGGCGTTCGGTCCCGGCGACGCGTGGCCGGCCGACTCCGACAGTTGCCGGCCGCTCGAGGCGACGTCGACGATGATCGGACTGTGGGGAAGACGATGTCGCGTGCGCGTATCCGCTTTCAGTGTTTGTTAAACGTCCACGAGGCCGTCGACGACGACCTCGGCGGCCCGGTGCTCGTGACATACTACTCCATCTGCCGCGGCGGGATGATCGCCGAGCGGGTGGTCGACGGCGCCCGGCACGGTCCGACGCCTCGGGGCTACTGTGGACCCCACCTCGCGTCCGGACGGCCGCCGCCGAGGACGGCCGGGTGTCCTCGGACGGCGAGGCGAGCATCGCCGACGACGGCAACCTCGTGTGCGACGACCGGACCGGCTCCTACCGGTGCAGATGCTCGCGCGGGGGACCTGCGGTCCGAGGACCGAGGATCGGCTCTCGGTACGACTCTCGACGGCGGCGACGTGGGCCGACCGGCGCGACCGGCACCCCGACGCGGAGGTGCTACCGCCGCCGATCCCGTCGTCGACCCGCCGATGTGAGCCTTTCTGTCGATCGTCAGTTGAAATCCCGCGAACGCGGTTATAACTGGTCGGTTATCACGGTCGTCCGGTCCGTCGGCCATTCCGTGGCCAGATTTTATATACCACGGGATGGTGCCGTTGGGTATGTCACGTGACGTGCGACGGCGCGACATGGTGAAGGGTATCGGAATCGCCGGGGTCTCGTTCGGTCTCGCCGGGTGCTTCGGTAACGGTGGGGGTAACGGCGGGGGTAACGGCGGCGACGATACCGACACCGGCAACGGTGGCGGCAGCGGCCTCGAGATCAACCCGACCGTCGAGGACACCGAGACCCGCTCGAACGCCGGCACCGAGGCCGCACAGCGGCTCGTCAGTCAGGGCATCCCGATGGTCTGTGGAACCGCCTCCTCCGGCGTCAACGTCCCCGTTTCCGACGGCGTTCTCGCGGACAACGAGGCCGTCGGCTGCTCGCCGTCTTCGACCGCCATCTCGGTGACCAACCTCGAGGACGACGACTACATTTTCCGAACGGCGCCGTCCGACATCCTCCAGGGCACCGTCGACGCCCAGGTCATGTCCGAGCGGCTCGGAGCCTCGTCGGTTTCGACGCTGTACGTCGACAACGACTACGGCCAGCAGCTCAACAACCAGTTCGCCGAGCAGTTCGACGGCGAGGTGCTCAGTCAGAACGCCTACGCACAGGGCGGGTCGTCGTACGGGTCCACGATCCAGTCGGCGCTCAGCGGCGACCCCGACGGGCTGTTCATCGTCGGCTACCCGGAGGACGGCATACAGCTCTTCCGGGACTACTACTCCGCCAGCGACGGCAACGAGGAGATCCTGATCCCGGACGGCCTGCGCGACGGCGCGCTGCCGAGCCAGGTCGGCAACGACATGGCGAACGTCACCGGCACCGCGCCCGCCGCGGGCGGGCCGGCACAGGAGGCGTTCACGGCGGCGTTCGAGGAGCGGTACGGCGAGTCTCCCGGCGTGTTCACCTCGCAGTCGTACGACTCGGCCGCCGTTCTCATCCTGGCGAACGTCGCCGCCGGCGAAAACGACGGAACGGCCGTCCGCGACCAGATGCGCAACGTCGCCAACCCGCCCGGAGAGGAGATCACCCCCGACAACTTCGTCGAGGGCGTCGAGCTGGCCGCCAACGGCGAGCAGGTCAACTACCAGGGCGCCTCCTCGGACGTCAACTTCAACGAGGCGGGCGACCCCGCCAACGCAGCCTACGACATCTGGGAGTTCGACGGCCAGGACAACCAGTCCACCTCGGTCGCCGACACCCAGTCCTTCGAAGGCGACAACCCCGGCGGCTCCGGCTCCTCGGCCGACGAGATGCCCGGCAGCGACCCGGGTCGGACGGTCGAACTCGGTATCCTGCTGCCGACTTCCGGTAACCTCGCGTCCGTGGGCGGACCGATGGTGCAGGCCGCCGAGATGGCCGCCCTCGAGGTCAACGAGGCCGACCTCGACATCAGCTGAGTTGACGCCCCTCCCGTTTTGACATATATCCCGTCCGCCTGTCGCTACGACCGACCGGCGCCGGCGGTATCCGACCCGAGTCGTGGCTCCGTAACGGGTCTCCGTCCGTGCCACCCCGGACTACCCGTCCCGGACACTCGGCTCCTTGGCTCCCTTTCGACGGGTCGGCGGCGACGACGAATGTGGTCGACACCGGAGTCCACCGTCCCGCCGAGCGTCCGACGAGTCGCTCCACGCGACGCACTCGAGACGAAAAGCCGAAGATCACACGGCGGAGAATCCGGGCATGGCAGCGGAGCGACCCGACCGCACGGCGGGGCCGCCGTCAGCCGCCGAGGAAGTCGCGTCTGACCTGCTCGTCGTCCAGCAGGGCGATTCCGCTGTCCTCGTAGCGGTTCTGACCGTCGACGAGAACGTAGCCGCGGTCGCAGCGCCGCAGCGCCTCCTTGGCGTTCTGCTCGACCATCAGGATGGCCGTCCCGGAGTCGTTGATCTCGTCGACCTTCTCGAACATCTCGTCGACGAGGTCCGGCGCCAGCCCCGCCGACGGCTCGTCGAGCAGCAGCATGTCGGGCGACAGCATCAGCGCCCGCCCCATCGCGAGCATCTGTCGCTGGCCGCCGCTCATGGTGCCGGCCGTCTGGTTTTCCCGCTCTTCGAGGATGGGAAACCGCCGGAACACCTCCTCGAGGGCGTCGTCCGGCACCTCGTCGAGGATGTACGCGCCCATCTCGAGGTTCTCCCGAACCGACAGCGAGTCGAAGATGTTCTGATTCTGCGGGACGTAACCGAGCCCCTCGTAGATGATCTCGTCGGGCGGCATCCCGGTGATGTCCGCGTCGTCGAACGTCACCGTCCCGCCCATGTGGGAGGTGAGCCCGAAGACGGACTTCATCACCGTCGACTTGCCGGCGCCGTTCGGGCCGACGATGGTGACGTACTCGTCGTCCCGGACGTCGAGGTCGACGTCGGTGAGGATCTGGAGGTCGCCGTAGCCGGCGTCGAGGTTTCGCACCTGCAGCAGCGCGTCCGACCACCGGTCGATCTCGGTGGCGGCGCCGCTCGTGGCGTCCGTCTCGGCGCTCACGTCTCGACCTCCCCGCCGAGATACGCCTCGAGGACGCGCTCGTCGGCCTTGACGTCTTCCGGCGTCCCCTCGGTGAGGACGCTGCCTTGGTGCATCACGATGACGCGTTCGCAGTTGTCCATGATGAGGTCCATGTCGTGTTCGACGATGAGGAAGGTGTAGCCCTGTTCGCGGAGCTCGTGGAGGTGCTCCAAGAGTCGCTCCTCCAGCGACGGGTTGACGCCGGCGAACGGCTCGTCCAGCAGGAGCACGTCGGGATCGGTCAACAGCACGCGCGCCAGCTCCAGCAGCTTCCGCTGGCCGCCCGAGAGGTTGCCCGCGTACTCGTCGGCGAGGTGGTCGATGTCGAAGAAATCCAGGGTCTCCCAGACATCCTCGAGCACCTCTTCTTCCTGCTCGACGACCGATCCGCGGGTGAACGGCAGGACGCTCCGCCACAGCGACTCGCCGCGCTGGTGGGTCGGCGCCAGCATCAGGTTCTCGAGGACGGTCATCTCGCCGAGTTCGCGGGCGATCTGGAACGTCCGGGCGAGCCCCCGGTCGGCGATCTGGTGGGGGGCGAGCCCGGTGATGTCCTCGCCGTTGAACCGGACGGTGCCGGCGGTCGGCTCGAGAACGCCGGTGACGCAGTTGAACGTCGTCGACTTGCCGGCGCCGTTCGGACCGATGAGCCCGGTCAGAGTCCCCTGTTCGACCTCGAAGGAGGCGCCGTCGACGGCCGTCAGCCCGCCGAACCGCTTGCTCAGGTTCTCCACCTGCAGCGGGATGGCCTGGGGGACGTGCTTTGCGGCCTCCTCGGCGGCCGAGTCCTGTGTTTCGGCCTTCTCGTAGTCGACGTCGGCATCCTCGGGAACGTTCGCCTGGACCGCCTCCTCCGGCGGGTCGATGTCCGTGTCACTCATCCTCGGCACCTCCGTCGGCGGCGACCGCGCGGTCGCCGTCGGACCGGCGGTCCGGCCGCGACAGCGAGATGGCGGCGGCCTGCTCCTTCCGGTGGCCGAGCAGCCCCTGCGGGCGGTTCTGCATCAGGTAGATGATGACCAGCCCCATGATGAGCAGCTGGAGACTCTGGATTTTGGTGACGGCATAGAGCAGTAGCGGGATGGGGTCGAAGCTCCCGGCGATGGGCGCCATCGCCTCGCCGAACCCGGTCCGTCGCGCGAAGCTACCTAGGTCCGTCTCCGTCAGCTTGTCGATGACGGTCTGCAGGAACCGTGGCCCGCGGTAGAGGAAGGCGGCGAACAGCGCTCCGCCCATCACGCTGCCGGTGTTGGAGCCGGCGCCGCCGATTATCAGTGCCACCCAGATGTAGAACGTCGTGTCCGGGCGGAACTGCGTGGGGTTGACCGAACCGCCGCCGCCCCCGGCGTTCATGAACCAGAGCACCCCCACCAGCCCCATCAGCCCGCAGCCGATCATGAACACGATGATCTTGAACCGGTCGGTGTCCTTGCCAAGGGAGTTGGTCGCCTCCTCGTCCTCGCGGATGGCCTTCAGAACGCGCCCGAACGGCGAGTTGCCGATCCGCCGCAGCAGCGCGTAGTACCCTATCATGAAGGCGAGCAGTATCAGCGCGTATCCGATCCGGTCGACGGCGACCGGACTGCCGATCAGCCGCTCCGCCGTCGCGCTGAGGCTGTCGTAGACCCCGCCGAGCAGCAGGGCGTCGAAGAGGAGTTCGACCTCGCTGCCCCAGTCGAGCTGGAGTCCGTCGCCGCCGCCGAACCCGACGGACAGGCCGCCGACGTCGAACGAGGCGATGTTTCCGTTCCGGACCGACAGCCGGAAGATCTCGCTGACGGCGATGGTGACGATGGCGAGGTAGTCGGCCCGGAGCCGAAGCGCCGGCAGCGCGACGAGCAGGCCGAACAGCGCCGCCGCGACCGCGCCGGCCAGCATGCCGATCGGAAGCGGGAGCCCGAGTCCGCCGGTCGCCCCGCCGACCGCACCGCCGCCTCCGGCCGCCACCGGGTCCTTGGAGACGATCGCCGCCACGTAGACGCCGACGCCCATGAATCCGATGACGCCGATGTTGAACAGACCCGTGTACCCCCAGTGGAGGTTCAGTGCGAGCGCGGCGATGGCGAACAGGCCGATCCACCTGGTCAGCGACGTCAGGTTCGACACGGGGTTGATCCCGGCGATGCTGCCGGCGACCAGATACACCGCGTAGATGAAGACCAGCAGCCCGATGATCTTCGCCGGGTCGCTGCTCCCGACCGCGGAGACGCGGTCCGGAACGCTGTCGCCGACGCTCATGCTGTCGTCCTCCCTGCGAACAGTCCGGACGGCTTGACGACCAACACGACAATCATCAGCGCGAACGCGAATGCCTTCGCAAACGCACTCGGAATGAAGATTATCGAGAGGTCACGTGCCAGCCCGATGATGAGTCCGCCGGCCATCGCGCCGTAGATCGACCCGATGCCGCCCAGGATGACCGCGGCGAACACCAACAGCAGGAACAGCCAGCCGTCGTACCAGCCGAAGGTTCCCGACCATAGCACCCAGGTGTAGCCGGCGACTCCGGTGAGACTCCCGCCGAGCACCCACGTGAACCGGATGACACGGTCCGTCGGGATGCCGGTCACGCGGGCGAGGTCCTTGTTGTCGGCCATGGCGCGCATCGCCTTGCCTAGTTTCGAGGTCTGCAACAGGACGTGGACGCCGAGCATCAGCGACACCGCGATGATCAGCAGGGTGAAATCGTGTGCGTTGACCCTGATACTGCCGGTCAGTTCGGTGATGACGAATTCCCACGTGGACGGGCCTCGCTGTAAACCGTTTGCGGGTTCGCTGCCGCGGATGGCGAGTTCCCACGTGTCACCCGGGGAGTTGGCGGAGAACTTCTCGATGCCCCAGATGAAGTTGACGAGATACCGGATGACGAGCGCGACGCCGATGCTGGTGATCAGCAGCGAGACGCTCGAGCGGTCCCGGATGGGTTCGAACGCCAGCCGGTCGACGAGCAAAACGACGCCGACGGTCCCGACGCCGGCGATGAGCAGTCCGAGCACGATGGCCGCGAAGGCCAGCGGACCCCCCGTGATGGCCAGTCCCAGCTGACTCGCCTCGACCTTCATGAGCGCCAGGGTACCGATGTCGTACGTCGCGGCGCCGACCACGCCCGCGACGATGTACGACGTCATCACCCCCATGAACGCACCCACGGTGATGAAGTCGCCGTGAGCGAAGTTCGCGAATCCGAGGATGCTGTAGGTCATCGAGAGCCCGATTCCGGCCAGCCCGATGATGAGCCCTCTCAGGATACCGTTGATGACCTTGCTCAGGAAGCTGTCCAGCGGCTCGACCCCGCCCATGATCTTGGTCGCGCCCATCCCCGGAACGTTCACGACGACGTCGACGCCACTCAGCTTCAGGATCAGGTCGGCGACCAGATAGAGGCCGATGAACACGAGTAACCCGTTGAAAGGGTTCTCTACGAGCCCCTCGGCCCGCGTTCTATATCCGTCTGCGACACCCATACGTGTGACTCACACGCTACCCGGGGCACGGGATGTTGAATAAAGCTTCGTTATTTTGAACATCAGCGTATTAAGAAGCACCACTCATGCCCGGATACGGCCGTCCGGCGCCGTCGTTTCGTCGCAAGGGAAACGCATATCTCTCCGCCGCGGGCACGCCCATACATGATACGGACCCTCGACGACCTGGAGGCCGAGGGGGCGGCGCTCGGGGTGCGCGTCGACATCAACAGCCCCCTCGCGGAGGGGACGCTGGCCGACGACGCACGGCTCCGGGCCCACGTCGACACCGTCGACGAGCTGTGCCGGCGAGACGGCCGGGTCGTCCTCCTCGCCCACCAGGGTCGTCCGGGCGGCGAGGAGTTCGCCGACCTCTCCTCGCACGCCGCCCGACTCGACGAGCTGCTGGCGGCGCCGGTGTCGTACTGCGACGCCACGTTCGGCGCGGCGGCCCGCGATCACATTGCCGACCTCGATCCCGGCGAGGCCGTCCTGCTGGAGAACACCCGTTTTTACTCCGAGGAGTACATGTCCTTCGAGCCCGCGGCGGCCGCCGAGACGCACTTGGTGTCGAAGCTCGCGCCGGCGCTGGACGCCTACGTCAACGACGCCTTCGCCGCCGCCCACCGGAAGCAGCCGTCGATCGTCGGCTTCCCGACCGCGCTGCCGGCCTATGCCGGCCGCGTCATGGAGCGGGAGCTGGAGATGCTCGGCTCCATCGAGGAGAGCCCCGAGCCCCGGGTGTACGTCCTCGGCGGCGCGAAGGTCGACGACGCCATCGGCGTCGCCCGGTCGGTGCTGGAGCGGGGGCTGGCCGACGCCGTCCTGACGGCCGGCGTCGCCGGCAACGCCTTTTTACTGGCCGACGGCGTCTCCCTGGGGGCGGCCTCCGCCGGCGTCGTCAACGAGCGGAGCCACGGCGCGGTCAAGGCCGCCGGTGACCTGCTGGACGACTTCAGCCACCGCATCTACGTCCCCCGCGACGTCGCCGTCGAGCGAGACGGCGAGCGCGCCGAACTCGGCCTCGACGACATGCCCGCGGAGTCGCCCGCCATGGACATCGGCGCCCGGACGCTGGCGGCCTACGCCGACATCCTCGAGGACGCCGGCACCGCGGTCCTCAACGGCCCGCCCGGCGTCTTCGAGGACGACCGCTTCGCCTTCGGCACCCGGGAGCTGTATCAGGCGGCGACCCGCGCGGAGACGAGCATCGTCGGCGGCGGCGACACGGCCGCGGCGATGCGCCGGCTCGACGTCGAGGGGTTCGACCACGTCTCCACCGGCGGCGGCGCCGCCCTCCGGATGCTCTCCGGCGAGACGCTCCCCGGCGTCGAAGCCCTCCGGGGGTGAGCCGTGGGCGCCGACGCCGACCCCGACGTCGAGGCCCCGCCGGGCTACGCCGTCGACCGGCTCGACACCGACGACGCCGGGGCCGCGGCGGCGTTGTGGGTCGAACTGGCGGCCGGCCAGCGCGACCACGGCTCGCATCTTCTCGCGTCGGCGAACCGCCAGCGGGTCCGCGAGACGATGCTTCGTCACGCCGCCGCCGCCACCGCCTTCGTCGCCCGCGACGGCACCGACGTCGTCGGCTTCGTCACCTTCGGCACGGAGTCGGAGGGCTACGCCCAGGACGTCGACCGCGGGGTCGTCCACAACCTCTACGTCCGGCCGACCGACCGCGGCGACGGCGTCGGCAGCGCCCTGCTGGCGGCCGCCGAGGCGGCGCTGGCCGACCGTGGCGTCGGGGCCGTTGCGCTGCGGGCGATGGCCGACAACGAGGCCGCCCGGCGCTTCTATCGCCGGCACGGCTACGAGCCCCACCGCGTCGAACTCGAGAAGTCGGTCGAAAGCGATACGCTCACAACGGACGACCGATAACGGACGAACGCGCCAGGGGAGCTTGGGCGGTACAAGCACCCGACTTGTAATCGGGAGTTCGGGGGTTCAAATCCCTCCCCTGGCTCTTCTGTCCGAGCGGCAGCGAGGACGAAGAGCAGCGAGCGGATTTGAACCCTGGGAGACGAGCGGAGCGAGTCTCCCCCTGGTTCAATATCCCTCCCCTGGCTTGGCGAGACGCCGAACTCGTGAGGCGCGACCGAAGGGAAGCGCCTCGAAGCGCGCGAGTGGCGGGAAACTGAGGTCCCCCGGACCATGCGAACGGCGGCCTCGGGCCGCCGTGAGCGGACGGTGAAGCCGCGAGCCAGCGAGGACGAAGAGCAGCGAGCGGATTTGAACCCTGGGAGACGAGCGGAGCGAATCTCCCTCCGGTTCAAATCCCAGTCCTGGCCTTCGACCACCGGCTGCGACCGTCACTCCCTCCGTGTCGGCGACGCCAGTTATCAGAGGCCTACCGGGCGGAACAATGTCGGCCCGCGTGCATCACCGGGTCCATCCGGGTACCAGCCGAATCCGACCCGGTCGGCCACCGCCGCCTGCGGTGGCGGCGCGGCGGACCGCCACGCGGCCGTCCCGGGGCTTATCCGGACGTGGCCGGACGGAGGTGACATGCGACGTCGGGAGGTCCTGGCGACGATCGGCGCGGCCTCGGCGGCCGTCGTGACGGGGTGTTCGGACGACTCCTCGGGTGCCGACGACGGAACGGCGAGGCGGCGGTCGGCCACGGCGGTCGAGGTGACGACGGCGACGCCGGCACCGCGGCCGTCTCCCGCGAACGTCGACGGCTGGCTGAACGAGCTACGGTACCTCGAGCCGGTCTCCGTCGGCGCATACGTCGACGACCGCGCCGCGGGCGTCCGGGGGACCGTCGAGAATACCGCCGACCGGCGACTGCGGGACGTCCGGGTCGAGATGTCGTTTTACCACGGCCGGACCTGGGTCGGGGACGGCCTCGACGGCCCCGTCGATCTCGACCCAGGCGACGGGTGGCAGTTCGACGTGCCGTACCCCGGCGACCGGCGGTGGGACACCTACGTCGGCATCACGGACCACGGGGGATGAGGTCACTCGGCGGGATTACACCTCGGCTCCTATCCGGTCGTCCGGTCGCCGCCGCGGGCCTGGAAGCTGCTCGTCGTCCCCGCAACCCCGGGCAGCGTCTCTCTCCGGCGAGTTCCGCACCGAACTCCCCGGCACTCGTGGCGGAGCAGAGGGGTCGGCCGGGCCGAAATTGGGTGAGAGTTTAGATCGAATTCGGCGAACGGTCAAGTGCGACCACGGGATACCAACGGGTATGAGCGCCGAACAGCACCGACGGGACGCGGAATCGGTCGTCAGGGAGATCCAGCTCGAAGGCGGCGGCCTCATCGTCTACGACACGGACGAGGAGGGAGCCTGGATTCAGGCCGACCGGCCGACGACGCTCGGCTGACCGGCTCGCAGCGTGTATGCGAGTCGTCACCGCCGCGCGTCGGGTGGACCGGTCGCGTAGCATGTAGCACGGGTCAGTGGGCGTCAGGCCTCGACGTCGGCGAGCGTCTGGACGCCGCGGACCTCGAAGCGGGCGCCGCCGGAGCGGCTCTTGGCGGCGGAGATCTCCCAGCCGTGGGCCTCGGCGATGCTGCGGACGATGGCCAGCCCCAGCCCGGTGCCGTCGTCGCCGGTGGTGTAGCCGGCCTCGAAGATCTCGTCTCGCTTGTGCTCGGGGATACCGGGACCGTCGTCGGCGACGTAGAACCCCTCGTCGTCGATCATCCCGACGTCGATCTCGACCTCTTCGCCGCCGTGTTCGATGGCGTTCCGAAAGAGGTTCTCGAGAAGCTGTCGGACCCGGTTGCCGTCGGCGGTGATCGTCGACAGCGTCTCGTACTCCATGGTGGCCTGCTTCTGGTCGATGGTGCCCCAGGCGAGCTGGACGGTCTCCTCGAGACCGACCTGCTCGAACTCGTCGACGTCCTTCCCCTGGCGGGCCAGCGCGAGGACGTCCTCGATGAGCTGCTCCATCCGTTCCAGGGCTTCCTCGGCGGAGTCGAGCTGCGACCCGTTGTCCTCCCGCTTCTGTGCCACGCCGATGCTGCCGATGGCGACGTTGAGCGGGTTCCGGAGGTCGTGGCTGACGACCGACGCGAAGGCCTCGAGCTGGTCGTTGCGGCGCTCGAGCTGTTCGCGGCGCTCCCGCTCGTCGGTGCGATCGGCCAGCAGGAGCAGATAGCCGAGCAGCTCGCCGTCCTGGTCGTCGTTCTCGTCTTCGATGGCCGTCAGCACGCCGGAGCCGTGGAACGTCGAGCCGTCGCTGCGGCGGAACCCCCGTTCGAGCTCGACGGCGTCGGTCCGGAGCGCGCGCTGGAGGTGCGTCCGGACCTCCTCGGCGGCGTCGTCGTCGGCGTACAGCTCGTCGATGCGCGAGCCGACGACCGCCTCGGCCCGGTAGCCGGTCAGCTCCCTGGCGCCGGCGCCCCAGGTCCGGACGAACCCCTCGGGGTCGAGCCGGACGACGACCATCCCGCCGGCGTCCTCGATGACCCGCCTGGCGCGGTCGGCCCGCCGCCGGGCCGTCTCGGCCGTCTCGTCCCGGCGGGCGGCGACGAACCCGCCGACGGCGCCGGCCGCCGCCGCCATCGACGCGATGGTCGCGATCGGCAGCGTCGACTCCGGCAGCGTGACGCCGAGAGATTGCGCCAGCACGAAGTCGCCGACGCCGCCGACGGCGACGGCCGCGACGACGGTCCAGGCCGCCACCCTGGCGTTGCCGGTCGACAGCGACCGGACCCGATAGCTCAGCGTCACCAGGAGCCCGCCCGCCACGAACAGCGGCGCGATCGCCAACAGCAGCAGCTCGTTGATCGTCTCGACGACCGTGGCGTGTCGCGCCGCGACGCCGATGGCGCCGAGACCGCAGGCCGCGAGCACCAGCCACGCGGGCACGAACTCGTCGAAGCGTCCCATTACCCCCCTCTCCTTTCGCCTTCGACATAACGTCTCGCATCGATTGACACCACCGATACCGACACCGGTGCCGACGCGGGCGACTGCAGCTGCGGATGCGGCCGCGAGGACCCCACCCGGTTTCCGAGCGCCCGTGCTCTCGCGAAGACGTATCGGAGACGGCATCTGCTGCGCCGGTCGCTTCCGTTCCGACGCTGGCGGCTCTCCCGTCGGCCGTCGGCGGCGACGCCGTGGTCCGGCACCGCCGCCCTCGTCGGCGCTCCCGCAATTGATCGTGGATCCGGCGCCGTACCGGGAGCACGGACGACGGCCTCGGAGGCCCGGCCGGGACCGCCGGAGTGACGCTCGCCGGCGCCGTCGCGGGGCTCGTCCTCGTCGGTCCGATGCTCCCCGACCGGGTCGTCGTCCCGCGCCCGACCGTCTCGGTCGGACCCATCGGTGGCTACCTGTTCGTGGGGGTGTCGGCGGTGACGGCGGTGTCGCCGTGGGTGGTACTGTACGTCGTGGCCGCGAGCGCGGAGCGGCGAGCGACGAGCGATGCCGTCAGTCGATCAGCCGGAAGCGGTTGTTCCCGCACCGGCAGTTGGGGTCGCCCTTGGTCCGGATGCCGTGCTCGGGACTCACCGTCACCGGCCGGATGGCACCGCAGTCCTCGCACACGCCGACGCCGTGCCGCAGCTTCTTGCCGCTCGACATGCGCTCCCGTGTGGGTCCCTCGCACGTAGTCGCCCGCACCGACACGGCGTCCGATGTGGGCCGGAAATATATCCGACCGTGTTCACTCCAGTACGACCAGCGGATCGCCCTGGTCGACGGACTGGCCCTCCTCGACGGCGACCTCGGTGACGGTGCCGCCGACCTCCGCGATGATGTCGTTTTCCATCTTCATCGCCTCCAGCACGCAGATGACGTCGCCGGACTCGACGGCGTCGCCCTCCGCGACGTCGACGCCGAGGATGGTACCCTGCATCTCCGCGTCGACGACCTCGCCCTCGGCCGAAACGGACGGCGACCCGCCGCCCGCACCGCCACCGCCGCCTGCGCTGCCGCCCGCACTGCCAGCGCTCGCGCTGCCGGGCGCCGGCCGGTTGGCGGCCATCTCGGCGCGCTCCTCGAGGTTGACCTGGAAGCGCTTGCCGTTGACCTCGACGGTGAACTCCCGTTCGACGACCTCGTCCTCCGTGCCGTCGCCGGCCTCGCCGGCGCCCCACCGCTTTTGGGCCTCCTCGACGCGCTCGCGGTCCAGCTCCTCGTCGAGGTACTTCGTGGTGTGGGTGCCGCCGACGAACTCCTCGTCGTCCAGCATCAGCCGGTGGAACGGGACGATGGTCGGGATGCCCTCGATGTCGTACTCGGCGAGCGCCCGCTTCGAGCGGGCGATGCACTCCTCGCGGTCGGCGCCGTGGACGATGAGCTTCGCGATCATCGAGTCGTAGTCGGTCACCAGGTCGTCGCCCTGCTGGGGGGCGTCGTCGACCCGGACGCCGATGCCGCCCGGCGGGTCGTACGTCTCGAGTTCGCCGCCCGTCGCCGGCGCGAAGTCGTCGGCGGCGTTCTCGGCGTTGACCCGGAACTCGATGGCGTGGCCCTCGAGTTCGACGTCGTCCTGCGAGAAGGTCAGCTCCTCGCCGGCGGCGACCCGGAGCTGCCACGTGACGATGTCGACGCCGGTTAGCTCCTCGGTGACGCAGTGTTCGACCTGGATGCGGGTGTTGACCTCCAGGAAGTAGAAGTCCGCGTCGGTCCCGATCAGCTCGCCGGCCTCGCGGTCGGGGTCGTCGTCGACGAGAAACTCGAAGGTGCCGGCGTTGTAGTAGTCGGCGGCGTCGGCGCCGCGGCGGGCGGCCTCGCCGATCTCCTCGCGCAGCTCGTCGGTCAGCGCCGGCGAGGGGCCCTCCTCGACGACCTTCTGCTGGCGGCGCTGCAGCGAGCAGTCCCGCTCGCCGAGGTGCCGGACGTTGCCGTGCTCGTCGGCGAGGATCTGCACCTCGATGTGCCGCGGGTTGTCGAGGAAGCGTTCGAGGTACACCGAGTCGTTGTCGAAGTAGGCCTCTCCCTCCCGTTCGGCGGTTTCGAGCTGCTCTTCGGCCTCCTCGGGGTCGCGGACGATCTTCATCCCGCGGCCGCCGCCGCCGCCCTCTGCCTTGATGGCGACCGGGTAGCCGTACTCGTCGCCGAACTCGTGGACCTCCTCGACGGAGTCGACGGGGTCGGTCGTCCCCGGGACGATCGGGACGTCGGCCTCCTGCATGATGGTGCGGGCCTTGGTCTTCTCGCCGGCCTGCTCCATCGACTCCGACGACGGACCGATCCACTTGAGCCCCTCCGTCGCCTCGACCGTGTCGGCGAACTCGGCGTTCTCCGCGAGGAAGCCGTAGCCGGGGTGGATGGCGTCGGCGCCGGCCTTCTCGGCGGCCTCGATGACGGCCCCGTGGTCGAGATAGGAGTCGGCCGCACGCGCCGGGCCGATGTTGTACGCCTCGTCGGCGTACCGGACGTGACCGCTGTGCTTGTCGGCGTCGCTGTAGACGGCGACGGTGTCGACGCCGAGGTCGTCGCAGGCGCGCATCACGCGCACCGCGATCTCGCCCCGGTTGGCGACGAGCACCTTGTCGAACATCTTGTCCGAGGCCTATCGCGGAGCGTACGTTACTCTATCGATTCGGACAACTGCCAACACCGGGGGAATTTACGCCGGCAACCGCCGCTACGCGGGCGGTTGACGGCCGATTTCTGCGACGTCTTCGGAGTCGTAACACGGGATATATTGAAGTACCGAGGGTTGTCATGACCGGTATCCGTGGGAGACTCGACGGCGACGGACGCCGACGGCTCGGACGCGAAGACGGACGGTAAGGCGGAGCCGACGGTCTGTCTCCTCGAGGATCCGACCGCCGCCGAGGCGATCGCCGCCGCCGGGCCGTCGACGGAGTCGGTCGACGACGGGACCGCGGCGATCGAGCGGCTCTCCGAGGAGGCGGCCTGTCTCGTCGTGAACCCGACGCGGCTGGCCGCCCCGCCCGGGAGCTTCCTCGAGGAGGTCCGACGCGTCGCCCCCGATCGCCCGGTCGTCTGGGTGACCACCGATATGAGCCGCCTCGGCGACGGCGCCTTCGGCCCGGCGACGACGGTCGTCGAGCGGCCCGAGAACCCCGACGACTGGTCGTTTCTCGTCCAGAAGGTCCGAGCGGCGCTCGAAGACTCCGGCGGGACCGCCCGCGGCCCGGAGACCTACCGGATGCTCGTCGAGTCGGCCCGGGACGGCCTCTACACGCTCGACGCCGACGCTCGGGTGACCTACCTCAACGATTCCTTCGCCGCGATGCTCGGCTACGACCGCGAGGAGCTGCTCGGCAGCCACGCCTCCCGAACGATGGCCGAGGGCGAACTCGAGCGGGGTCAGCGGCTCGTCGGCGAGCTCGTCGAGTCCGACAGCCGCGAGAGCGAGATCATCGACATGGAAATGCAGACGAAGTCCGGCGACCGAGTGACGGTGTCGGTGAACTTCGTGGTCCTCACCGACGACGACGGCACCTACGACGGGCTGATGGGCGTCGTCCGGGACATCACCGAGCGGAAACAGCGGGAACGGGAGCTGGAGCGCTACGAGACGATCGTCGAGACGACGACCGAACCGATCTACCTGCTGGACGCCGACGAGCGGTTCGCCCGGGTCAACGACGCGATGGTCGACGAGCTGGGGTACGACCGCGAGACGCTGCTCGGCAGCCACGTCTCGACGGTGACGACCGAGGCCGGCGTCCGGCGACAGGAGGCGCTGGTCGCCGAGCTCGCGGCCGGCGACCGCGAGCAGGCCAGCACCGAAATCGAGATGACGACCGCCGACGGCACCCGCCGGCGGTACGACATCAGCCTCGGCGCCATCCACGAAGACGGCCGCTTCGAGGGGACCGTCGTCACCGCCCACGACGTCACCGACCTCCGGGAGCACCAGCGCCAGCTGTCGGTGCTGGACCGCGTGCTCCGGCACAACGTCCGCAACAAGATGTCGGTCGTCCTCGGCCACGCGAGCGACGTCGTCGCGAGGGCGAGCCCGGAGGTGGCCCGGCGGGCGGAGGCCATCGAGAAGTCGGCGACGGAGCTGCTGGAGCTGAGCGACAGTGCCCGCGCCTTCGAGAGCGTCTTCGCCGACGACGCCCGCCGGACGACGACCGTCGACGCCGCCGAGACCGCCCGGGACGTCGTCCGGGAACTCCGGCTCGAACACCCGGCGGCGGAGATACGAACCACGCTGCCGGCGTCGGCGTCGGTCTGCGCCCACGAGACGTTCGAGCTCGCGCTGAACGAGCTCGTCGAGAACGCCGTCGTCCACAGCGACCGCCCGGCCCCGACGGTCGAGGTGTCGGTGACCGAACGCTCCGACGCCGTCGAGATACGCGTCGCCGACGACGGCCCGGGGCTCGACGAGACCGACCGACGGGCGCTGCTCCGAGGCGCCGAGTCGCCGCTGGAACACACCCAGGGACTCGGCCTCTGGCTGGTGCGGTGGTCCGTCGAAACCGCCGACGGTAGCATCGGCATCGACGACAATGACCCCTGCGGGACCGTCGTCACCGTCCGGCTGCCGGCGGCCGACGACGATGGGTGACCGTTACATCCGGTCGGTTCGGCCGGTGACGGTCCAGGCGTCCCGCGGCGCCGCCGTCGGCACCCGGACGCGGCGCCGCCGGAGGGCGTCGACGCGGCCCCGGAACCGCCAGCGGCGGCCCTCCCAGCCGCGGTCGTCGGCCCCCTCGTCGCCGTCGTCGTCCGCCGAGACGTGGGCCCGGACGGCGGCGGCGATGGCCGCCGCTTCCGCGTCGTCGGCGTCGTCCGGAACGTCGATTCGCATCGTCACAGCGGGATGTTGCCGTGCTTGCGGTCCGGCCCGTCGGCCCGCTTGGACTCGAGCATCCGGAGGTCCCGGATCAAGCGTGGGCGGGTTTCCTGCGGCTCGAGGACGTCGTCGACGAAGCCCCGTTCGGCCGCCGTGTAGGGGTTGGCGAAGGTGTCCCGGTAGCCCTCGATCAGTTCCTCGCGGCGGCTCTCGACGTCGTCGGCCGCCTCCAGCTCGTCGCTGTACAGGACGTTGACGGCGCCCTTCGGCCCCATGACCGCGATCTCGGCGCCCGGCCAGGCGTAGTTGACGTCGGCTTCCAGGTGTTTCGAGGCCATCACGTCGTAGGCGCCGCCGTAGGCCTTCCGCGTGATGACCGTCAGCAGCGGCACCGTCGCCTCGCTGTAGGCGTAGAGGAGCTTCGCGCCGTGTTTGATGATACCGTCGTGCTCCTGGTCGGTGCCGGGCATGAAGCCGGGGACGTCGACGAAGGTGAGGATGGGGACGTTGAACGCGTCGCAGAAGCGGACGAACCGGGCGCCCTTCAGCGACGACTCGATGTCGAGGGTGCCGGCGTTGACGCGGGGCTGGTTGGCGACGACGCCGACCGAGCGGCCGTCGAGCCGGCCGAAGCCCGTCACGAGGTTGCGCGCGAACCCCTCGCCGACCTCGAAGAACGAATCGGTATCGAGAACCCGATCGACGACGTCGACCATGTCGTACGGTTTCCGCGGCTCGGAGGGGACGACGTCGGCCAACTCCTCGTCGCGGCGGTCGGGGTCGTCCCACGGCTCGACCCGCGGGGGGTCCTCGACGTTGTTCGCGGGGAGATACGACAGCAGCCGCCGGATGTCGTCCAGCGCCCGCTCCTCGTCGGCCGCCGAGAAGTGTGCGACGCCGGATTCGGTGGTGTGGGTGCGAGCGCCACCCAACTCCTCGAACCCCACCTCCTCGCCGGTGACCGTCTCGATCACGTCCGGCCCCGTGATGAACATATGAGAGGTGTCCTCGACCATGAAGACGAAGTCGGTGATGGCCGGCGAGTAGACGGCGCCGCCGGCACACGGGCCCATGATCGCCGAAATCTGCGGGACGACGCCGCTCGCCTTCTGGTTGCGGTGGAAGATGTCGGCGTAGCCGGCAAGGGAGTCGATGCCCTCCTGGATGCGGGCGCCGGCGGAGTCGTTCAGCCCGACGATGGGTGCGCCGGTCTCGATGGCCCGATCCATCACCTTGCAGACCTTCTCGGCGAAGGCCTCGCCGAGCGAGCCGCCGAAGACGGTGAAGTCGTGGGCGAAGACGAACACCTGCCGACCGTCGACCTCGCCGTAGCCGGTGACGACGCCGTCGCCGTACGGCTGCCGTTCGTCCATCTCGAAGTTCGTACACCGGTGGGTCTTCAGCCGGTCGAACTCCCGGAAGCTGCCGTCGTCGAGGAAGTACTCGACCCGCTCGCGGGCGGTCATCTTGCCCTTCTCGTGCTGCTTCGCGATGCGCTCCTCGCCGCCGCCCAGCTCGGCCTCACGTTTGCGCTCGCGCAGCTCCTCGAGTTCCTCGTCCGTCGTCATGTCGTCTCTCGCCCCGCTGGACTCATTACCGACCCCAACGGCGGCGGCTGAAAAAGGGTTTCCGACTCCCTACCTTCTTCAGCGAGAGAGTCCCACCGTCGACGGCGCTTCGCGCCGTCTGCCCGTGGCGTTAAAGACGCCACACTGTTTGCGACGTTAACGAATCGCAGAGCGATTCGTTCGCACACCAGAACGCCTCGCATTCTGGGGACGGGCGGGAATCGCGTCCACTTTCACTCCACTTGCCACGGACTTAGGATGGGGTGACGGCACGACACAATCCAACCCCCTCGGCGTGCGAGCCTGTCCACCGTGGTCGTTCGAAAGACGCAAGGCGTCTTTCGTGATGACGAGAATCGTTGATTCTCGAACCACAGAAAGGGCAGGCAGGCCGATGGCACGGCCTGTGTCCGTCCGCACTCAACCGTGGGCGGTCGCCCGATGCGGTATCGGGCGCTGTGCAAGGAGATACCGCGTCCCTGTCGGGACGCCGAACCCGCCACACCCCTCGCGGGGCTCACGTACCGAGCACGAACCGGAGTACGCCCATGCGGCGGAATCTTGCCTCCGTCGGTGTCGGGGCCGGCCCGACCCCGAGCGTGGGGAAACCACGGCGTCGACGGCGCTTGCGCCGTCTGCTCGTGGCGTCTTCGACGCCACGCTGTCGTCGGGCGAGCCCGACTGCTTGAGGGAGCTTCGCTCCCTCTCCGTTCACGCCGGGGAGGATGTCATAGCGGCGGTGCGCTCAACTTCAACAGGCTCAGGTACACGGTCAGTCCGACCGCCACCAGCACGACCGTCCGGAGGGACCACAGCCAGACCATCGACAGCGTCTCGGCGCCGCCGGTTCCCCGCCGGACCTCGTCGAGGGCGTCCCCGCCCATCACCCAGCCGACGAAGAGGACGACACCCAGCGCCGCAATCGGCAGCAGCAGGTTCACCGCGACGGCGTCGAACCAGCCCAGCCAGGCGGTCTCCATCGCCGAGGGGACGCCGACCACGAACAGAACCGCCCCCAGGGTGACGGCGGTCCGTGTCCGGCCGAACCGGTAGTTGTCGACGACGTAGGAGACGACGACCTCCAGCAGGCTGATGGCCGACGACAGCGCCGCGATGAGGACGACCCCGAAGAAGACGACGCCCAGCAGCCGCCCGAACGGGAGCTGACCCAGTGCGGTTGCGACCGAGACGAACACCGCTCCGGGGCCGGCGTCGCCGACGTCGACCCCCTGTGCGAAGAGGAACGGAAAGACGACGAAGCCGGCCAATACGCCGATGAACGTGTTGAACGCGGCGATGCTGACGCCGTCGATTCCGAGGTTCTCGTCGTCGCCGATGTACGACGCGTAGGTGATCATGACGGAGAAGCCGAGCGACAGCGAGAACAGCGCCTGCCCGACCGCGGCCGGTACGACCGACCGGTAGTTCGCGACGATGGCCGAGACGTCCGGCGAGAGGAAGAAGGCGTACCCCTCGCCGCCGCCCGGCAGCGTCACCGCGTAGACGGCCAGCCCCAACATCAGGACGACGATGCTCGGAACCATCAGCTTCGTCGCCTTCTCGATACCGTCCTCGATACCGAACGCGACGATACCGACGGTGACGGTCATGAACAGAAGATGCAGTGCCACCGCGTCCAGGCCGGTCGAGATAGTCCCGAAGTAGCCGTCGGGGCTCCCGAAGTACGCCCCCGTCGCGCTGCCGTAGACGTACCGGATGACCCAGCCGCCGATGACGCTGTAGTACGACAACGTCCAGAAGCCGGCGAAGATGCCGATCGCGCCGATGACCTTCCAGTTCTGCCGATCCAGTCGGTCGAACGCCGTGATGGCGTTGACCTCCGCCCGACGCCCGATCACGAACTCCGCCAACAGGGCCGGCAGTCCGATGATGACGACCGCGGCCAGGTACACCACGACGAACGCGGCCCCGCCGTTTTCGGCGGTCTGAAAGGGGAACCGCCAGATGTTTCCGAGGCCGACCGCGCTCCCGACCGAGGCGAGGATGAAGCCGAGCCGCGTCGCCCACGTCTCTCGTTCGGACATGTTTAGACCGACTGACCCAACCGAGATAAAAAGCTGGTGGAACCGTGCCGGTCTGCGACCGTGCGGCCCGTGGCAGCGCGACCCGGACCGCGACAGCGACTCGGGACTCGCCGTACACCGGCGCCGCGGCGCCGCTGGTCACTTCCGCCTCCGGCGAGCGGAGGAACACGACCACGTCGGCGACGTCGGCGGAATCGGCTCACTCCTCGAAGTCGTACGTGAATCTATAACCAGCCGTACAGTACCGTTCGAAGCAGAGGTCGGCCGCCGGCCCTTCGCCCGAACACTTCCGCCGCGTGGCACAGCTTTATATAATGCCGATCTGACCGCCGCACACTTGCCGCTCGCCCGCCTCGTACGGCCGTGCGACTCATCGCCCACCGCGGCTTCGCGGCGGTCGCTCCGGAGAACACCCGCGCCGCGATCGGGGAGGCGACCGCCGTCGCCGACGCCGTCGAGGTGGACGTCCGGCGGTGTGCGACCGGCGAACCCGTCGTCATCCACGACGAGACGGTCGACCGCGTCACCGACGGCTCCGGGCCGGTCGCCGACCACACGCTCGCGGAACTGCGGGCGCTCGACGTCCTCGGCACCGGCGAGGGGGTCCCGACGCTCGAAGCGGTGCTGGCGGCGGTTCCCGATTCGATCGGCGTCGTCGTCGACCTGAAGACGGCCGGCACCGAGACGGCCGTCGACCGCCTCTCCCGTCCCGGAGCGGTCGTCTCGTCGTTCGCGCCGGCGCTGCTGTCGGCCTGCCGGGACCGTGACCCCTCGGTCTCCCGGGCGCTGCTCACCGACGACGGCGGCCCGGCGGCCGTCGAGACCGCCGCCGACCTGGGATGTGCCCGCCTGCAGCCGTCGCTGGACTGCTGCGACGGGCGGCTGGTCGAGCGCGCCCACGCGGCCGGCCTGACGGTCGACGTCTGGACGATCGAGCGGCGGGCGGCCGCGGAATCGGCGGCACGGTGGGGCGCCGACGGCGTCATCGCCGACCGACCGGGCGTCAGGCCCGAACTCGTCGAGTAGTCACTCCCGGAGCGACCGCAGGACCATCTTCCCGACGCGCCGGAGGTGCTCGCCGACCGTCGCGGGGGCCAGCCCCACCGTCGCGACGTCGGCCTGCGTTCCCCGTCGCGGCTCCCCGTAGCAGCCGACCGAGAGCGCCGCGTCCAGCACCCCGAGCCGACGGTCGCAGCGGAGGGCTCGGATACTCACGAGGATGCCCTCGATCACGTCGTCGTCGAGTCGGTTCCGCAGCGTCACCTCGACCAGGCAAACGGACCCGTCTTTCCGTTCGAACTCGGTCTGAATCGTCCGTGAATCGCCAGGGTGCTCGACGACATCGTCCACCGCGTCCGCGACGGCGTCGGCGGTCGTCTGCGGCTGGTTCGGGAAGCCCTCCTCGCCGATCAACCTCTCCGGGTCGTATCCCAGCGTACGTCGCACCGATGGACTCGCGTACGTGATCGTTCCGTCCGGTGCGACGACCGTGGCGACGATGTCCGTATCTTCGACTATCTGTTCGTATCGCATCAGCTCCGTCTCGCGTTCCCTGCGTTCGGTGATGTCGGTTGCGACGCCAGCGAGGCGGTCGACCTCGCGGTTCTCCCGAATCGGGTACAGGTCGACGCTGAGCCAGCGAGTCCCGCGCTCCGGGTGCCGAATCCTGAACTCCTGGTGCTGTGACCCCTCGAGGTCTCCCGACCCCTGTGTCTCGACGTCCTCCCGGAGTCGGTCCAGATCATCGGGGTGGACGTGTCGCTGCCACGAGATCGGGTCCTCGGCGAGTCCTTCGCTCTCGACTCCGTACAGTTCCTCCGCCGCGGAGTTGGTGTACACGACCTCCGAGTAGTCGGCCGCGACGATGAACAGTCCCTCGGGCACGGCCTCCGCGAGGTGCTCGAACCGCTCGTTCAGCTCTTGGAGTCGCTGTTCCCGAGCTTTCTGCTCGGTAACGTCCCTTGCGAGCCCGACGATGCGGGAACCGTCGCTGTCCTCGTAGTAGACGTGGCTCCGCATCCAGCGCTGCGTGCCGACCGCGGGGTTCGTCCGGTAGTCGACGACGTCGTGATCCGTCTCGCCCCGCTGTAGCCGGCCGAACAGCTCCCGGAACCGGTCTCGATCCTCGGGGTGGACGGCACGCTCGAGGAAGTCAGCCCTGCTCTCCGTATCCCCGGTCGATTCGTCGAAGGTCTCTTCCACCGCTCCGTGACTGCGCAGGACCTCGGTATCGGGATCGATCTCGAAGATGATAGATTCGGTCACTTCGAGCGCGAGTTCCATTCGCTCGCGCATCCGCTCGCACTCGCGGTCGGCCCGACACCGCTCGACGGCGTTGCGTACCCGATTGCACAGGATTTCGTACTGCTCCGTTCCCGACCCTTTCTGAAGGTAGTCGGTCACGCCGGCCGAGATGGCCCTGCTGGCCACTTCTTCGGACCCCTTCCCGGTAAACAGGACGAACGGGAGATCGGGATACTCGTCACGAACGGCCCGCAGGAACTCGATGCCGTCCTGGCCGGGCATA
>PXRL01000006.1 GCA_003020965.1 Halobacteriales archaeon QS_4_69_225 | reverse complement strand
GCCGAGCGCCTGCTCGAGGCGGGCAAGTGCCCCGAGTGCGGCCAGCCCGTCGAGGGGTCGCCGCACGTCGAGTCCGTCGACGAGGACCGCGAGCGGGTCGCGGAACTGGAGGCGGACCTCGAGACCGCCGAGTCGCGCGTCGAGGAACTCGGCAAAGACCAAGAGCGGGCCGCCGAGCTGGTCGAGGCCGACACCGAACTCGCGCGACTGGAGGAGTCCCGGGCGAACGTCGCCGAACTCGTCGAGCAGAAGGCCGACACGCTCGAAGAGCGCGAGGCGCGCGTCGAGGAGCTACGCGAGGAGGCCGAGGAACTGGACGCGGAGGCGGCGGAGGCGGAAGCCGACGCCGAGGACGCTGATGCCGACGCCGAGGCAGCCCGCGAGGCCGTCGACGAGCTGAACGCCGAGAAGGCGACCATCGACGAGCGCCGGGAGCGGCTCGAGCGGATCGAGGAGCTGCTGGAGGACGTCGCCGACAACGAGCGCGAAGTCGAGCGATTCCGGGAGCGCCGCGACAACAAGGCGGAGCTGAACGACGAGCGCCGCGAGCGGCTGGCCGACAAGCGCGAGCGGAAGTCGGAACTGGAAGCTGAGTTCGACCAGTCGGCCCTCGAGAGCGCCCACGACGAGAAGGAGCGCGCCAAGGACTACCTCGACCGGGTCGAGCCGTACCTCGAGGAGCAGCGAGGGCGCCGCGACGAGTTGCAGGCCAAGATCGGCGCCGTCGAGAACGAACTGGAGGAACTCGAGGAGCTCCGCGAGCGGCGCGAGGAGCTTCGGGAGACGGTCGACCGGCTGGAGTCGCTGTACGATGAGGCCCACGACCTCCAGCGGACCTACGCCGACCTCCGGGCGGAGCTGCGGCGGCGGAACGTCGAGACGCTGGAGGCGATGCTCAACGAGACGTTCCGGCTCGTCTACCAGAACGACTCCTACGCGCGCATCGAGCTGGACGGCGACTACGAGCTGACCGTCTACCAGAAGGACGGAACGCCGCTGGAGCCCGAACAGCTGTCAGGCGGCGAGCGGGCGCTGTTCAACCTCTCGCTGCGGTGTGCCATCTACCGGCTGCTCGCGGAGGGCATCGACGGGGCGGCGCCGATGCCGCCGCTGATCCTCGACGAGCCGACGGTGTTTCTCGACTCCGGTCACGTCTCGCGGCTGGTCGAGCTGGTCGAGTCGATGACCGACCACGGCGTCGACCAGATACTCGTCGTCAGCCACGACGACGAGCTGGTCGAGGCGGCCGACGACCTGCTGGCGGTCCGGAAGAACCCGACGACCAACCGGTCGTCGGTGGAGCGGTCGGCGACCGTCGAGGCGCCGTCGTAGCTACGCCCGCAGCGCCGCCAGCCCCTCGCGGCCGCGGTCGGTGAGCCGGTAGCCGCGCTCGCCGTCGACCTCCGTCTCGGCGACCAGCCCCGCGGCCCGGAACTCGCCGAACAGCCCGTGGAGGTCCGACTCGCAGAGGTCGTACTCGCCGAGGACGGTCCGGACGGACAGCGGGCCGCGGTCGTCCAGTTCGAGGAGGACGCCGAGGGCCCGCTCGGAGCGGACGGCCGTCAGCAATCGCCGGGTCGGCTCCGGCACCCGCCGGGCGGAAAGCGCCAGCGGCGGGTCGCCGGCGGCGACGAGTTCGTCGTTCGGCAGGTACCGCTCCTCGCCGGTTTCGGGGTCGCGGACAAGACTCGACTCCCCGGACCGCTTCACGAGCAGGTAGCTGTCGCCGTCGTGTTCGACGGTCCTCACGGGTCGTCACCCCCGCGGCGGTCGGCCCGGAAGCGCCGGTAGAACCGGACGGTCGCGGCGGCGGCGACGCAGCCGACGGCGACGGCGAGGCCGCCGAGCTCCCAGTCGCCGCGGAAGTACACCAACAGCAGCCCCAGCGGGACGGCGGTCATGGCGACGTTCAGCGAGAGGACCGACCCCCAGAACGTCCGGAGGAGCACCTTGTCGGCGTCGGCATCGTCGACGGTCGGCACGTCGACCGACGACGTCTCGGGGCCGAGGCTCCGGTGGTCGAACTCCTGGGAGTGGGAGTCGGCGTCAGCGTCGTCGCCGGCGGTCACACCGCAACCCAGCGACTCCGAGGAGAAAAGTTACGCGACCTCTTCGAGATCGACGACCTCGGTCGCCTGCAGCCAGGCGAGGGGGTTCTCGGCGTCGTAGAACACCACGCCCTCGTCCGTCCGGTAGGACTCCGTCGCCGCGACGGCGTCGGTAACCACCGGCTCGGGGCGTTCGCCCGCGCTGTCCTGCTCACCCGTCGCGTCGGAGTCGGCCATGGGATGTCACCATCGTTCGGTAGCGCGTATCGGGGTAAATCCCTTGTGTCCGTGTCAGAACTCGAAACGACGGACGCGACGGCGGCCGAGCCGGCGAGTCGTGCCGGACCGCCGGAGTTTTTGTGCGGGCACGCGTACAATCGGAGAGTATGACCACGGGCAGCGAGCAGGGGACCCTCGAGGCGTTCGGCGGCGGCGGCGGCGACGACGGCGACGGCAGCGACGGCGTCCGTCCCGACGGGGAGGCCGCCGCCGTCGCGACGCCGGAAAGCGACGACGCGGCCGTCGTCGACCTCTCCGAGCGGCGGTTCCCGGCGGTCGACGACCACGTGGAGCTGTCGGTCACCCAGGTCGACTACACCGTCGAGGGCAGCGGCGACGACGAGCGGCCGGTGCTGCACGTCTTCGGCCGGACGACCGACCGCGAGCCGGTCCACGTCCGGGTCCACGACTTCCGGCCGTACTTCTACACGCCGGTGGACGACCTCGACGTGGCGGTCGACGCCGAGGCGCCGCTGGCCGAACGCGACCTCGTCGACTCCCGGCTCGACCACGACCGACTGACCGGCGTCGAGACACACGGCGACCGCCCCGGCAACGACGACGCCGACCCCGGGAGGATCGTCGTCTACGAGTCCATCCGGGGCGAGGAGCTGGTGAAGGTATTCGGCCAGACGCCCCGCGACGTCGGCGAACTGCGGGACCGCTTCGAGCACTACGAGGCGGACATCCTCTTTCCCAACCGCCTGCTCATCGACAAGGACGTCCGCAGCGGCGTCCGCGTGCCGGCCCGCGAGCTCGACGACGGCAGCCTGAAGATCCACCACACCGAGCTCGAAACCGTCGAGTGCGTCGTCGAGCCGCGGGTCCACACGCTGGACATCGAGGTCGACGACCGCCACGGCTTCCCCGAGGACGGCGAGCAGACGGTCGTCTGTCTGACCAGCCACGACTCCTACCACGACGAGTACGTCGTCTGGCTGTACGAGTCCCCCGAGGGCGTCCCTGGCCCGGAGGCCGTCGACGACTACGACCCCATCGGCGACGGCGACCTCGACGTCGACGTCCGTAGCTTCGGCGACGAGAGCGCGATGCTCGCCGACTACCTCGAGTACGTCGAGCGGACGGACCCCGACGTCCTGACCGGTTGGAACTTCGACGACTTCGACGCGCCGTACCTCATCGACCGCATCGAGCGCCTCTCGGGGCGCCGCGACGGCCTGGACTCGGAGCGGCTCTCCCGGGTGAACGAGGTGTGGACCTCGGGGTGGGGCGGCCCAAACGTCAAGGGCCGGGTCGTCTTCGACCTGCTGTACGCCTACCAGCGGACCCAGTTCTCCGAGCTGGACTCCTACCGACTCGACGCCGTCGGCGAGGAGGAACTCGGCGTCGGCAAGGAGCGGTACCCGGGCGACATCGGCGACCTCTGGGAGGACGACCCCGAGCAGCTGCTGGAGTACAACCTCCGGGACGTCGAGCTCTGCGTCGAGCTGAACCGCAAGCAGGACATCGTCCCGTTCTGGCGGGAGGTCGCCGCCTTCGTTGGCTGCAAGCTCGAGGACGCCACCACCCCCGGCGACGCCGTCGACATGTACGTCCTCCACAAGATTCAGGGCGAGTTCGCCCTGCCGTCGAAGGGCGCCCAGGAGAGCGAGGAGTACGAGGGTGGCGCCGTCTTCGACCCCATCTCGGGCGTGCTCGAAAATGTCAGCGTTCTAGACCTTCGCTCGCTCTACCCGATGGCGATGACCACCATCAACGCCTCCCCGGAGACGAAGGTCAACCCCGACGCCTACGACGGCGACACCTACGTCGCCCCCAACGGCACCCACTTCCGGAAGGAGCCGGACGGGATGATCCGGTCGATGGTCGACGAACTCCTCACCGAGCGCGAGGAGAAGAAGACCCTCCGGGACGACTACGACCCCGGCACCGACGCCCACGAGACGTACGACCGCCAGCAAGCAGCTGTCAAGGTTATTATGAATAGTCTCTACGGCGTACTTGGATGGGACCGATTCCGCCTCTACGACAAGGAGATGGGTGCGGCCGTAACCGCAACCGGGCGGGACGTCATCGAGTTCACCGAGGCGGCCGCGAACGAGTTCGGTTACGAGGTGGCCTACGGTGATACGGATTCTGTCATGTTGGAACTCGGAGAGGACGTCCCGAAGAAGTCGGCCATCGAGCAGTCCGTCGAGATAGCCGACCACATCAACGACTCGTACGACGAGTTCGCGGAGCGGCTGAACGCCGAAACCCACCGCTTCGAGATCGAGTTCGAGAAGCTGTACCGGCGGTTCTTCCAGGCCGGCAAGAAAAAGCGGTACGCCGGCCACAAAGTGTGGTCCGAGGGCAACGACGTCGACGACATCGACATCACGGGCTTCGAGTACAAGCGGTCGGACATCGCGCCGATCACGAAGGAGGTCCAGCGGGAGGTCCTGGAGATGGTCGTGACGGGCGCCGACCGCGAGGAGATCAAAGACTACGTCCACGGCGTCGTCGAGCGGGTCCGGAGCGGCGACGTGAGCCTCGAGGAGATCGGCATCCCGGGCGGCATCGGCAAGAAGCTGGACAACTACGACACCGACACCGCCCAGGTGCGGGGCGCGAAGTACGCCAACCTCCTGTTGGGGACGAACTTCGCCAGCGGGTCGAAGCCCAAGCGGCTCTACCTCGAGAAGGTCCATCCCGAGTTCTTCCGGGAGATTCAAGAGGAGCGTGGGCTCGACCCCGCCGAGGACGCGCTGTACGGCGAGTTCAAGCGCGACCCCGACGTCATCTGCTTCGAGTTCGACGACCAGGTGCCGGAGGCGTTCGAGGTCGATTACGACAAGATGCTGGACAAGACGCTGAAAGGCCCCATCGAGCGGGTGCTGGAGGCGCTGGACATCACCTGGAACGAGGTCAAAAGCGGCCAGGAGCAGACCGGGCTCGGGAGCTTCGTCTAAGGGGACGGACGGCCCGGCCGGCCGGCGTCTCCCGCGGGCTCGGGGCGTGCCACGTTCTGCCGTGGGGAAAATATTTTTTTTCGAATCGATAACTCGAACCACCCGTGACTCGAAAGTATTATGCGCGCCACGCCCATATTATACGATAGACACAAGATGGCTACGCTCGAAATCAACGATCTGCACGCGGAGGTAGCGGAAGACGGCGGCGAGACCATCCTCCGAGGCGTCGACCTCGAGGTCGACACCGGCGAGATTCACGCCCTGATGGGGCCGAACGGCTCCGGGAAGTCGACGACGGCGAAGGTCATCGCCGGCCACCCCTCGTACGACGTCACCGGCGGCGAGGTGCTGCTGCACATCGACGACGAGAAGTTCGAGGACGCCGACATCGACGTCGACGACGACCAGACGACCTGGAACCTGCTCGACCTCGAGCCCAACGAGCGGGCGGCCTTGGGCATCTTCCTCGGCTTCCAGTACCCCGCCGAGATCGAGGGCGTCACGATGGTGAACTTCCTTCGGACGGCGCTGAACGCCAAGCTCGAGGAGCGCGAGGAGCTGTTCGAGGACGACGAGGGCGACGAGAGTGAGGAAGCGGCCACCAACGAGGACGCCGCCGGCTACGAGTCCTCGCCGATGGAGGGCCCCGCCGACGACGGCGAGGTCGGCGTCGCGGAGTTCCAGGAGATCCTCGCCGAGAAGATGGAGCTGCTGGACATGGACGAGCGATTCGCCCAGCGGTACCTCAACGCCGGCTTCTCCGGCGGCGAGAAAAAGCAGAACGAGGTGCTGCAGGCGGCCATCCTCGAGCCCTCGATAGCGGTGCTGGACGAGATCGACTCCGGGCTCGACATCGACCGACTTCAGGACGTCTCCAACGGCATCAACGCCCTTCGCGACGAGCAGGGAACCGGCATCCTGCAGATCACCCACTACCAGCGGATCCTCGACTACGTCGAACCCGACCACGTCCACGTGATGATCGACGGCGAGATCGCAAAGAGCGGCGGCGCGGAACTCGCCGAGCAGCTCGAAGAGGAGGGCTACGACTGGGTCCGCGAGGAAGTCTACGAGGCCGCCTGAGTTCCGTCACGGACAACGTAATAAGCACACGACCCTACCATACAAACATGAGTTCAGAAGAACTACAGAACACCGACACGGAAGCCCGCTTCGAGTTCAAGAAAGAGGAGAACTCCGCCTTCGAGGCCGAGAAGGGCCTCGACGAGGAGACCATCCGCGTCATCTCCGAGGACAAAGACGAGCCCGACTGGATGCTCCAGCGGCGGCTCCGCGCGCTGAAGCACTTCGAGGAGATGCCGATGCCGGACGACTGGCCCGGCGCGCCGGACCTCTCGGAGGTCGAGGTCGACGAGATCGTCCCGTACATCCGGCCGGACATCGAGACCCGCGGCGGCGCCGAGAACTGGGAGGACCTCCCCGAGGAGATCCAGGACACCTTCGATAAGCTCGGGATTCCGGAAGCGGAGAAGAACGCCCTCTCGGGCGTCGGCGCCCAGTACGAGTCGGAGATCGTCTACCAGAACATGAAAGAGCAGTGGGAGGAGAAGGGCGTCGTCTTCTGTGACATGGACCGGGCGGTCCGGGAGCACGAGGAGATCGTCCGGGAGTACTTCATGACGAAGGCGGTGCCGTCGAGCGACAACAAGTTCGCGGCGCTGCACGGCGCCATCTGGTCGGGCGGGTCGTTCGTCTACGTTCCGGAAGACACGACGGTCAACATGCCCGTCCAGGCGTACTTCCGGATGAACAGCGACGGGATGGGTCAGTTCGAGCACACGCTCATCATCGCCGAGGAGAACTCCGAGGTCCACTACATCGAGGGCTGTTCGGCCCCGAAGTACTCGGAGTTCAACCTCCACGCCGGCGGCGTCGAGGTGTTCGTCAAGGAGGGCGCCCACGTCCAGTACTCCACGGTACAGAACTGGTCGAAGAACACCTACAACCTCAACACCAAGCGTGCCATCGCCGAGAAGGACGCCACCATGGAGTGGGTGTCGGGCTCGATGGGCTCGAAGGCGACGATGCTGTACCCCTCGACCATTCTTAAGGGCCCCGGCGCGACGGACAACCACATCACCATCGCCTTCGCCGGCGAGGGCCAGGACATCGACACCGGCGCGAAGGTGTACCACAACGCGCCGAACACGAAGTCGACAATCGAGTCGAAGTCCATCGCCAAGGACGGCGGCCGCACCAACTACCGCGGGCTCGTCCACATGTCGGACGGCGCCGACAACGCCTCGACGGCCGTCGAGTGCGACGCGCTGATGTTCGACAACGAGTCGACGTCCGACACGATGCCGTACATGGAAATCGAGGAGTCGAACGTCGACGTCGCCCACGAGGCGACGGTCGGCAAGATCGGCGACGAGGACGTGTTCTACCTCCAGTCCCGCGGGCTGGACGACGACGACGCGAAGCAGATGATCGTCTCCGGCTTCATCGAGCCGATCACCGAGGAGCTGCCCATCGAGTACGCCGTCGAACTCAACCGGCTCATCGAACTGGAGATGGAGGGCTCGCTCGGATAACATGAGCACGGGCGTACACGCCTCCATCGACGAGGCGACGGTCCGGCAGATCAGCGAGGAACTCGACGAGCCCGACTGGCTGCTGGAGACGCGACTGGACGCGCTGGCGGCGCTGGAGGAGGTCGACTTCCCGGACGTCATCCGGACGCCCGGCCGCACGTGGACCGACCTCCAGGCGCTGGAGTACGAGGAGCTGGTCGACCCGCTGTCGGCCGCCGAGGAGAAAGACCAGCTCGGTCCCGAGGAGGCCGAGGTGCTGCCGTTCGCGGAGGCCGTCGCCGAGCACGGCGACCTGCTGGAAGAACAGTTCGGCTCCGTCGTCGACCCCGAGACCAACTACCTGACGGCGCTGTCGACGGCGCTTTTTACCACCGGCACGGTCGTCCACGTGCCCGAGGGCGTCGACGCCGAGGACGTCACCATCCGGACGGAGATGAACTCCCGGTCGCTGTTCAACTACACGCTGGTCGTCGCCGAGGAGTCCTCGTCGGTGACCATCCTCGAGCGACAGGAGACCGGCGACGGCGCCACGTCGTCGGCGCAGCGAAACGAAAGCGGCGGAGCCGCCGCAGTCGACGAGGGGCGCTACTACAGCGGCATCACGGAGGTCGTCGCCGGCGAGAACAGTTACGTCCAGTTCGGTGATCTCCAGGATCTCGACGAGACGACGTACGTGTACGGCCGCCGGGAGGCGACCGTCGGTACCTACGGCACCGTCGACTGGATCGAGTGCAACCTCGGCTCCCGGCTGACGAAGTCCTCCGTCGAGAGCCACCTCGACGGCGAGGCCGCCGAGTCGAAGATCGTCGGGGCCTTCTACGGCCACGACGACCAGCACTTCGACGTCAACGTCCGCGTGTGGCACAACACCGAGCACACGACGGCCGACCTCGTCACCCGCGGGGTCGTCGACGACGACGCCCGCTCGGTGTACGAGGGCGTCCAGAACGTCGGCGCCCCGGCGTGGGACACCAACTCCTACCAGCGGGAGAACACGCTGATGTTGAGCGACGAGAGCGAGGCCGACGCCGCACCGAAGCTCATCATCAACAACCACGACACCGAGGCCTCCCACTCGGCGACGGTCGGCCAGGTCAGCCGGGAGGACCTGTTGTACATGACCTCCCGCGGCATCGACGAGCAGACCGCCACGGACATGCTCGTCGAGGGGTTCTACGTTCCCGTCTTCGAGGAGATCGCCGTCGAGGAGCTGCGCGAGGACCTCCGCGGGCGCATCCGCGAGCGTCTCGGGGCCCGCGAGTAGTCCGACCCCCGTCCCGTCGCTCAGCTCTGGGTATCCCGCTCGCTCTCCCGGAGGACGAACGGCCCGATGGCCAGCGTCCGCCGGGTGATGGTCGCGATGCGGAGGATGTACGCCAGCAGGACGGCGAACGGAGCGACCGAGATGGCCGCCGCGGCCGAGACCATGAGGACCCCGACGTCGAGGCCGAGCACCGTCCCGGGGTAGTTCTTGGGGTCGAACAGGAGGGTGAAGGCGGTGGCGGTCACCAGCGACGGAACCGAGACGTAGAGGACGGTCCGCGAGAGGTTGATGAGTTCGGACTGAAAGTACAGCGTCTTGAAGTGCTCGCGGGCGGGGCCGAACAGGCCCAGCGCATCCGAGAGGTCCTCGAGCGCCTCCTGGGCCTCCTCGGAGCGACGCTCGTCGGTCAGTCGGTTCGTCGCGTAGAGCTTCCAGGAGTAGTTGAAATCGAGCGAACGCTGGACGACCTCGAACTCGCCGAACTCGGCTCCGTCGAGGCGGTCCAGGACGGCGTCGGCGTTCCCGGTGGTGACGTCCACGAGGTGTCGGGCGTCCTCGTCGCCGTCGTCGATGACCTCTCCGACGGCACGAGCCCGGTCGGCGATCGCTTCGATCAGTGCGTACAGGAACGCCGAGGGCTCGGCCGGCGGCGTCTCGCCGATGACGTCCCCGACGTCCTCGCGGAACGTCATCGCCCCCTCCATTCGGTCGTACTGGTCGTCGACGGCCCCGAGTTCCTGGGAGAGCACCAGCTGGTTGAGCGTCAGCACGAGGGTGACGCCGGTCACCGTCGCGCCGATGAGCGACTGGAAGGTCGTCGCTACCGGGGTGTTGGCGACGAGCGCGGCGGCGGCGCCGTCGATGACCAGGGAGGCACCGACGACGCCGACGAAGACAACTACTATAACTATGAAGGTGACCACGAGCCGGTGGAGTTCGAGCAGAAGGTACATCAGCAGGTTACTCCGTTCGGCCCGTTCCCGCATCGTGTTGGCCGACTGCTCCGGCATGCTCCCGGAATCTCAACGTGCCTACAAAAACTCTCCGGGAAGAGGGGAGTTCGGTGTGTGATCACGAGGGAGTAACGGACGTCGGCGGTGGTGACGGCGTCTCCGAACACCCCCTCCCGCTCGCTTCGTTCCGAGGCCTCCCTCGCTGCGCTCGCTCGGCCTCGCTCCGCGAGCGGCCGGGTCCGTTCGAGTTCCCGTCCGACGCTGGCTGATCGGCCGGCTCTCGCTAGCTGAACGCGGCGCAGCCAGCCGACCGAACCGTTCTCGGCCGGCGGGGCGGGCGTGGCCGGCGGAGGCGCTCCTTCAGCGTCACCGTGCGGGGACTGGACGGCCCGTCCGCCGCTGTCCAGTGATTGTCGGCCACGTTTGCGACGGGGCTCCGATCCCCGTTCGACCCGCCGTACCGATTATTGTCGAGGTGGTCGAGGTGGAAGTCGTGCAGTGGGACCGTCTCGGACGAGAACGAGAGCGGCATACGTACGTAGATGCCGCGGCCGTTCCGGAAAATGGTGTTCTCGACGACAGTCACCCGACCGTTATCGGCGTCGAGGACGCCGCGCCGGTGGTCAGGGAAGGGTTGACCTCGGGCAGCACCGCGTCCGCCCGCAGTGGGTCATACCGGACGGCGGAAGAGGCCGCGATGGAGATCCGGGGAGTCCGGGTTATTATCGCCGCAGCGGGGCGATCATTACGAGGCCCGGGTCGTCGATCCGTCCGACCGACCGACCGCCTTCCCCGACGAAATTGGGTCTGAATTCGGACAAGCCTCTTCTGTAGAAAAGCAGATTGTTCGAAGTGAAGATGACATCGGAAGACTACGACGACGCCGACGACCGGGAACGCGTCTATCGAGCCATGGCATCGCGGCGCAAGGTCCTCGCGAGCACGGCCGCCTTCGGAGCGGCAGCCCTCGCCGGCTGTGCTGGCAACGGTAACGGCGACGGCGGCACCGACACCGACACGGATATGGACGGCTCGATGGACGAGCCCACCCCGACCGAGGAGGACACCGACGAGGAGTCGATGAGCCAGCCGGACGTGGACGTTCTGAACTACGCCCTCACGCTCGAGCACCTCGAGTACGCCTTCTACCGCGACGGTCTCGATGAGTTCGACGACGAACAGCTCCGGAACGCCGACCAGGTCCAGGTCTACGGCGACAAAATCAGAGGCGAGATTCCGGGCCGCATCGAGACGGTCCGCGACCACGAGAAGGGCCACGTCGAACGGATTTCGACGGTGGTTTCGGATCTCGGCGGCGAGCCCGTCGGCGAGGCGGAGTACACCTTCGAGTACGAGTCCCCGGAGGCGTTCATCGAGACGGCGATGGTCCTCGAGAACACCGGCGTCGCCGCCTACAAGGGCGCCGCGCCGGCGATCAAGAACAACGACATCCTCTCGGCGGCGCTCGGGATCCACAGCGTGGAGGCCCGCCACGCCAGCTTCCTGAACGTCCTCAACCAGGAGTCACCGTACCCGGACGCCTTCGACGAGGCGCAGTCCCCCGAGGAGGTCACGGAGGCGGCCAATCCGTTCTTCCAGGCCGACATCGGCGGGAGCACGACGATGGACGACCTGGAGGAAGACGCGGAGTACGACCGCAAGAACGCCGGCGACCCCGGCGACCTCGGCGTGTTGAACTTCGCGCTCACCCTCGAGCACCTCGAAAACGCCTTCTACCGCGACGGCCTCGACGAGTTCAGCGACGACGAAATCCAAAACGCCGACGTGCTCTCGGAGTTCGGCGACGAAATCCAAAGCGCCGTCCCCGACCGCCTTCGGACGGTCCAGGAGCACGAGAAGGCCCACGTCGACGCCATCACCTCGACCGTCGAGGAACTCGGCGGCGACCCGAACTCGGAGGCCGAGTACACCTTCGAGTACGAGTCCCCGACGAAGTTCATCCAGACGGCCCGCGTTCTGGAGAACACGGGCGTAGCGGCGTACGCCGGCGCCGGTCCGACCGTCGAGAACGACGACGTGCTCGCCGCCGCCGCGTCGATCCACAGCGTCGAGGCCCGCCACGCCGGCTTCCTGAACGAACTCAACGGCATGTCGCCGTACCCGGACGCCGTCGATGAGGCGAAGTCCCCCAGCGAGGTCCGGGAGGACGTCCAACCGTTCATCGAGGACAGCTAACGAGTCGTTGACATCCCCCCGCGCTAAAGGGTGAGGATTCCTCGAAGGGGATATTCAGGTCGCGCATTTCCTCGTTTCTCAACTACGCTTTCGCGCGGAACGTCGACGGTTGCCGCCGAATTGTGACCGATGGCGTGCGTTCCAGTGCGTCCAGCCGTGTCAAAGTGGCTTCATTCCCGGTCACGCCGAGCGTCGAAGACGACGGGTTCTTTAGCCCGCGAGGCCGCACGGTTCACCTCGGCCGAACCCTCAGGCCGTGCGTGATTCTCCCTTCCGTCGTGCGGTGTTCTCCGCTCCGTTCAGGTTCGAGTGTCGCTCTCGGACCGTGTCCGCCGCCGACTCGGTCATCGGCGCGGATCGTCGACCGGGACCCGTGACCGGAACGGCGTTCGGCGCACGATCGTCGTCACTGTTTCCGCTGGCTGGCAAAAGAAATTTATGCGGCGATTCAATCGAACAGGTATGAACTCCCGTTCGGCGCTCGGGTCGCTACAGCTGCCGGTCGCCGCCGTCGGCGCGCTGCTCGTCGCGTTCGCCGTCGACGGCGTTCTGTCGCTGGCATCGGCACCGGCGCCGGACGGCGAGGGGTTTGTGCGGGGCCTGGCGATGGTGGTCCTCTACGCTGTCGGGCTGTTTGGGTTCGTGGTGTTCGCGCTCGGGCTAGCGATACGGCCGGGGGAGGGCCACGGGGTCTCGTTCCGGCGTCGCCAGCGACGACTGCTGTTTGCCGGCGCGGGGGCGACAGCGGCCGCGCTGCTGCTGCCACTCGTCGCGTTCGGGGTGCTGTTCGGGGCGGCACTGGGTGACAGTCAACTGCCCCTGTACCTCTGGGTGCTGCTCCACGTCGTCGGCGCGCTGTCGGTCGGCATCGCGTTGGCGTGGCGCGGCGCCGAGGCGATCCGGTCGCTGGCGGAGGGAACCCCTTAAGTTCGCCGGGACCCGACGAGCAGACATGACCGGCGTACTGTTCGTCGGGTGTGGGGTGACGGCGTGAGCCTCTCGTACCCGGTCGCCTCCGACCACCAGCTGGCGCGGCTGCTGCAGATCGGGATGGTGCTGGAGGAGGTGGTCGAGGCGCGGGCCCACAAGCACCGCGAAACGCTCGGCGAGGAGGAACTCGGCGACGAGATCGTCTCGCTGCTCGGCGAGGCCGCAGAGGAGTCCGCCGAGCACCGCCGCCGGCTCGAGGAACTCGTCGACGAGCTGGACGCCGACCCGGTGGCGTACGGCGAGATCGAGAAGCTGGTCGCCGCTCGCTACGAGTCCGACACGGACTTCGACGGCGTGCTCTACGACCAGCTGTGCAACGAGGAGACGGCGTACAAGTTCTACGACGACCTGATAACGGCCATCGAGGGCTCCGACGTGCGGTTCACCATCGGCCGGGAGCGGCTGCTGTCGGTGCTGCAGGCTATCCGCGAGGAGGAAGCCGAGGGCGTCGAGGAGGTAACCGAACTGATGGAGGACGAGACATGAACACGCAGGACCAGTACCTGAAGAGCATATACCTGATCCAGCAGCAGGAGAACGGCCCGGCCTCGACCGGGGCGGTCGCCGACCGCCTCGAGGTGAGCCCGGCGAGCGCGAACGAGATGATCGGCAAGCTCGAAAACGACGGCCTCGCCGACCACGAGAAGTACGAGGGCGTCTCGCTGACCGACGAGGGCATCCTGCGGGCAAGCGAGACGCTGCAGACCTACTGCATCATCGAGCGGTTCCTCCACAGCGTCCTGGAGGTCGAGGAGTTCCGCGCGGAGGCCCGCCAGCTGGAAAGCGTCATCGACGAGACGGTCGCCGAGCGGCTCGACACCATCATCGACCGCCGGGAGCGCTGTCCGGACTGCTTCGACGCCGAAACCGACGCCTGCGAGCTGCTCGACGTCCCCGAATCGGAGCCGGCGGACTGACGGTACTGTTTAACTAAGCATGAAGACGGTGCGGACAGAGTGGACAAGATCCTGGAAGCCCCTGCGCTCTCCGGCTACGACTCGCTTCGGTCCTCGGACTGCGTCCTGCAGTCTCCTCGCGCGGCTGCGCCGCGCGAGCGGGCCGAGGGATCTTCGGTCCCTCGCTGTCGTCGGCGCACAGTGCCGACTGCCCGAGAGAGCCGCAGGCTCCCTCTCTGTCGTCGGGCAACGCCCGACTGCCTGAGGGACGTAGTCCCTCTCTGTCGTCGGGCAACGCCCGACTGCCTGAGGGACGTAGTCCCTCTCTGTCGTCGGCGCACGGCGCCGACTGCTCGAGGGAGCCGCAGGCTCCCTCTCCGCTTGCGTCGTCTCGCTCGCCGAGAGCGCAGCCCCTTCCAGCCCCGCCCAGCGGTGGATTTTCGCTCAGCATCGTTTCACTAAACACGACCGGACTGACTCTCGAAGTGTTGAAGTACGGCGGGACGGTACGATCGGTCGTAGCCCCGTGGTGTAGCGGCCAATCATAACGGCCTTTGGACGCGCCGGGCGCCACGCCCCCGCGGAGGACAGCCGTTGACGGTGGTTCGAATCCGCCCGGGGCTATCCAGTAGTTATAATCGGCGCGGGGACGCGGAACGGCACATGTACCCGGACCCGAACGACCCGGTCGAGGGGTGGCCGCCCGCGGTCGGCGAACCCGGCCGGGAGGTGTGGTACTCGCTCGTGAGCCCCGCCGACGGCAGCGTCGCGTTCTGGTACCGGTACACGCTGCTGTCGACGGCGGGCGGCCGCCGGGAGGGCCGGCTATGGGCGGCGCTGACCGACCGCGCGGAGCCGGCGAACTCGACGTTCGTCTCCCGGGCGGTGCCACCCGCGGCGGTCGACGCCGGGGGCGATCCCTTCGAACTCGCCGTCGGCGACGCCGTATTGACCTCCTCGTCGGCGACCGGCGCGGTCGACGACGTCGCCTGGGACCTGGAGTACCGCCCGGACGACTACGCCTTCACGCCGCTGCGGAGCGAGACGCTGACGGACCTGCTGTCGCGGGTCGCCGGGACGGGCAAACACTGGAGCCGCAACGAGTCGGTGCGGATGTCCGGCGAGGTGACCGTCGGCGACCGAACGATCGAGCTGGAGGCGGCGCCGGGCCACCAGGGACACACGGTGTCGTCGACGAGCCCGCCGAGCGAGTGGACGTGGGTGCAGTGCAACGCCTTCGAGGAGGCCGAGGCGACGTTGGAGGCGCTGCGGCTCGACGGGAAGCTGTCGCTGTGCTTCCGGGTCGGTGGCGAGGTGTACCCGCTCAACCGGCTGCGGGACGTCCTGCCGTACAGCCCGGCGGGCAACGTCGTCGACCGCGACGAGGTGGGCCACTGGCGGTTCCGCGGCGCGGGCGAGGGTCTGGAGCTACAGGCGACCGTCGAGGCGCCCGCCGACCACTGGCAGACCGTCGCCTACATGACCCCCGACGACAGCCTGCGGTACAACGCCCACTGCTCGCTGTCGACGGTGACGGTCACCTACAGCGTCGACGGCGGGCCTACGAGGACCATCACGAGCGACGCGGCCCGCGCCGAGTGGGTCGCCGCGGAGCCGCCCGTCGAGGGCGAGTACGACCCCGAGTGGGAGTGAGGGGCGCGGAGCCCGATTGCCGGACCGCGGGCCGTTCGCCCGCGCGACGTTCGAAAGCGACGAGCGGTAACGACCGACGACTGACGCCGAGTGTCGCAGGCACGAGGCGGCCGGCGGAAGAAGCCGTTTTACGAGCGTGTGCCAGCGGCGCTCGCGAGCGTGTGGAGGGTTTTTACAGGCTGTCGAGGCGAATACCACGGGGCCGTACGGAAATCGGAGATTTCCGTGATAGGCGAGGGACGTAGTCCCTCGGACCATGCGAACGGCCTACGGCCGTGAGCAGATGACGAGAGACGAAGTCTCTCGAACCACTTGACCCCGAGGCGGTTCACATGTAGGCGGCGTCCCAGCGGGTCGGCTTGCGGGCGTTGTCACATTCCGGACACTCCAGCCGGCCCATGGCGTCCATCGAGGTGACGAGGGTCTGGCAGGCGCCGCAGTAGTAGCCGTACTTCGTCTCGCGGGCCTCGTCGTCGTAGACGGTGTAGAACTCGCCGGCCGAGCCGCGGTCGGCGTCGCTGCGGTCGACGTACAGCTCCCGGCCGTCGACGGCGACCGGCTCGAGGTCGATCGCCTCTCGGTCGGCGTAGACGTTCTCCACGAAGGTAGTGCCGTCGACCTCGACGGAGCCCTCGCCGGCTTTCGTCAGCCCCTGGGCCTCCCAGAAGCGGTTGCCCTCGGAGTTGTCCGCCAGCACGAGCCCGCGGATGGTCTCGGCGCCGGCGTCCTCAAGGCGGTCGCGGGTCGCCTCGTACAGCTCCCGGCCGATACCCTTCCCGCGGTACATCGCGGCGACGTGGAGCCAGTGGATGTCGCCGCGGTCGCCGGCGACGACGCTCTCGGAGAATGCGACCGGGTCGCCCTCCAGTTCGGCGAGCAACACGAACACGTCGTCGTCGTCGAGCTTTTCGGCGAAGCCGTCGACCCCGTACCACTGTCTGACGGCGTTTTCGATCGTGTTGGGGCTCAGCGAGTACGACGCCTCCATCGACCGTACCGCGATGGATCGCACCGCCGGTCCGTCGCTGA
Source organism: Halobacteriales archaeon QS_4_69_225 (assembly GCA_003020965.1). Taxonomy (GTDB): domain Archaea; phylum Halobacteriota; class Halobacteria; order Halobacteriales; family Haloarculaceae; genus Natronomonas. Next base: position 70,056 of record PXRL01000006.1, on the reverse strand, counting down.
CGGTCGCTTCGCGGACGTTCATGCCCGCCGGTACGGCCCGGAGTGTCATAAAACCGGAGTCCGGCCGCTGCCGGTGGACGTACGGTCACTCCGGCGGCGCCAGGAAGGCGTTGCGGCCGTGGTCGTCCTGCCAGGCGAAGGCATACGATCACCGCGCCGAGACGGAATCGAGCCGACGGCCGCCGTCGGCTGCGCCGTCGTAGTCGACCCGAACGCCGTCTCGACGCTCGGAATCGCGTCCCTGACGACCCCGTCCGACGTCCGGGGTCGTCCCACGACCCGGGCGCAGGACGCGTTTCCAGCCCGGCGGGGCGCCCCGGTCGGCGTCTCGGCGCGCGGACGGCCGTCGCGCGGCCGTCACCCGCGCGGTGTCTCGGTCGTCGCCGACCGATTTCCGTCGCTGACGGTGTCGTAAGCCTAAAGAGTCGAACCTCCGTTCCCTTAGATAAGATGACCGACGCGTTCGTCGCTCTTCGAGGGAGGTGGTTACATGGGCATTGAGATACGGGAATCGCCCGTCTCCGAGGAGGAGTTCGAGGAGATGAAGCGGTTCGTGCACGACTACCTGGCGGCCAGCGTCGAGGCCGAAGACGAGGGCGGCCGGATGCGGTGGTACCCGTGGCACTCCGCGGAGTACCGGCACAACCACATCCTCAACGTGACGGAGCTGGCGGTCGACATCGCCGAGGCCGAGGGCGCCAACGTCGACGTGACGCGCGTGGCGGCGCTGTTTCACGACATCGCGAAGCTGGAGGCCGACCAAGACGTCCACGCCGAGGCGGGCGCCCGCGTGGCCCACGAGTACCTCCGCTCGCGGACGGAGTACCCGGAGTCGTTCGTCGAGCAGGTCTGCGACGCGGTCGAAACCCACTCCTACGGCGGCGACCTCGACGACGTCGCCCTGGAGACGCGCTGTCTGATGGAGGCGGACCTCCTCGACAAGGTCGGCGCCAACGGGACGGCGCTGATGCTGCTGCGGATGGGCTACGAGGCCCGCACCCACATGGACGCGAACGAGATGGTCGGCCGGGTGCTGGAGCGCGGCGAGGACGCCGTCGAGCGCGTCCGCTCGGAGACCGCACGGAGCATCGCCCACCGCCGCATCAAGCGGGTCCGCTGGTTCAAGGAGTGGCTCGAATCGGAGGTCGCCGACATGGAGCCCGGGTCGCCGCCCGATCTCGACGCGTAGCGGACTCACGCCACAGCCGTCGCGGCGTCGTAGAGGAAGTAGACGCCGAACAGCGCCAGCACCGCGGCGCTGAGGGCGGCGACGAGGGGCGCGACCGCCTCCGTGCGGCGCTCGGCGGCCGACAGCGCCGCCGGAAAGCCGACGATCCACGCGAGGATGCCGGCGAACAGCCCGACCAGCAGCGCCGGATGTCCCGTCTCGACGACGACGAGCCCCGCCAGCGCGTCGGTCACGTGCGACAGCACGTCGACCTGGCCGGGCGCCAGCAGGCCGACACCGACGGTGAGCCAGAACAGTATCTGGTAGGGGTTGGTCAGCGCCAGCGCGAACGCCTTCGTGAAGCCGCGGCCCCCGGCGGTCGACGAGCGGAAGCTCTCGCCGACGCCCTGCACGGCGCCGTAGGCGAAGTACAGCATGAGCAGGCCCCCGACGGCGACCATCCCGTTGCGGACCGCCGGCACCCGCTCGACGACGGCGACGACGCCGACGAGCGCCAGCACGAGAAAGATCAGATCGGCAGTCATCGCACCGAGGCCGGCCCGGAACCCCGACCGCCAGCCACCGACGACCGACTCCTCGGCGATGACCGCGTTCATCGGCCCCGGTGGGGCCGCCAGCGCGAGCCCGAAGACGACTCCGGCAAGCAGCGTCACGACGACCGTCATCGACTGGTGCTATCCGGGCAGACGGAAAAAAACGTGACGTAGTGTGAGTTCGTGACATATGTCGTCCCGGCACGGGAGCCGAGGGCCGAGGGCCGGCCGCCGCCTCCGGCGTCGACCCGCGGCCGCGCCGCCTCGCGTCAGACACCCTGGCTCATCAGCCGGCTCCGGACGATGTCGGCGTCCCTGTTGCCGGCGCCGGTGTTGAGGACGACGACGGTGTCGTCGGCGGCGAGTTCGCCGTCGTCGCGGAGCCGCCAGGCGGCGGCGACGGCGACGCCGCAGGCGACGCTGACCTCCAGACCCGCGTGCTGGGCGACCGTCGCCGCGCTGTCGAGGGCGTCCTCGTCGCCGACGGCGACGCCGGTGCCGCCGCTGGCCCGGACGGCCTCGACGGCCGGCAGCCCGGCGGCCGGCGCCGGAATCTCGAGGGCGCCGGCGACCGTGTCCGGCACCTCCCAGGGCTCGGGGTCGTGGCCGCCCTCGACGGCCTCGACGACCGGCGCACAGCCGTCCGGCTGGGCGGCGTACACGCGGGGCCGGGCGTCGACGACGCCCAGCCGCTCGAGCTCGCGGGCGGCCTTCCAGACGGCGGCGACGACGCCGCCGTGGGCGACCGGGACGACGACGGCGTCCGGGGCCGTTCCCAGCGCCGCGGCGATCTCGTAGTAGACCGGCTTGAACCCTTCGTGGCGGTACGGCGACTCGAGGGTGCCGGCCGGAAACCACGTCTCCGCGTCGGCGGCCGGCAGCTCCTCGCGTTCGGTCTCGTAGGTCTCACGGGCGTCGCCGTACCGGCCCTCGACGACCCGCATGTCGCCGCCGTGGACGTTGATCATGGCCTTGTTGATGAAGTTGGCCCGCGAGGGGACGAACACCCGCGACAGCAGGCCGGTACGGGCGGCGTAGGCGGCCGCCGACTGGCCGGCGTCGCCGGTCGTCGCCAGCGCGAGCGTGTCGGCACCGGCGTCGTCGGCCGCCGCCGCCACCAGCGACATCCCGCGGTCGACGACGCTCCCGGTCGGGTTGTGGCCCTCGTCCTTCAGCCGCAGCGTCCCGACGTCGAGTTCCTCGGCCAGCCGCGGCGCCTCGACCAGCGGCGTCTTTCCCTCACCCATCCCCACGGGCGCGACCGGCAGCAGGTCGCCGGGCCGGTCGGCCGGTGGGCCGCCGACGAGTTCGTCGAGGTCGTACGTCGCGTCGAGCGCGCCGTTGCAGTCCGGACAGGTCGTCGCGCCCTCGCCGGTCGCCGTCGTCCCGCAGTCGGCACAGCGGAACCCCTCGAAGCTCGTCATACCCCGCGGTAGGGGCGGCCGGCTCAAAGCCCTGTCCTTCGGCTGCGTCGGGCGCCGCCGAGCCATAAGGGCTAACTCAGTCAGCGCCGAACCGACAGAAGCCGACCGGTGCCGGCGGGTCCGGCGCCCGGTCGTGAAGAAGCCATGGACCTGCCAGACCTGACGCGACGACAGTTGCTCGCCGGGGTCGGGGTCGGGGCCGCCGGGACCGTGGGGGCGGTCGCCCTCGGTGCGTTCGACCGAGGGTCCGACGCCCCGACGACCGACCTCGACGACGAGGAGAGCCGCCGGCTCGCCGAGCGGTTCGCGCCGGTGTACTACTTCGACGCCTTCGAGGAGTGGTTCCCGACGGACCCCCGGCCGTACGAGCGGGAGGTCGACGGCGAGCCGGTCGTCGACGGCTTCGCCGCCTTCGACGGCTACACCAAGCGGTTCCGCGAGGCCGGCGAGCCGCCGGCACCGACGGTGTTCTACCGGGTCGTCGGCTACGAGGACTCGTCGCTGGCGGCGGTGCAGTACTGGTGGTACGCCGCCTTCGACCAGTTCTCGGTGAACTTCCACTGGCACGACTGGGAGCTGACGCAGGTGTTCGTCGACCGCGAGACCGGCGAGCCGCGGCTGTTCGTCGCCAGCGCACACTCCCGGAAGGTGCCGAACAACGAGTTCCTCGATCCCGACACGGAGGCGGTGCCGCGGGTGTTGCCGGAGTTGGGGTCGCACTCCGGCGGCCTGTCGGTCAACGACATCGCCGACCAGTTCACCCGCAACCCCGGCGAAGGGGCCATCGCCGACGTGACGAACGACGTCCTCGAGGAGGTCGCCGGCGAGATTCCGGCCGCCTACGGGCTGCCGCGCGACGAGGGGTTCCGGCTGCCGTACGTCGTCCCGGAGCTGGACGGCGCCCCCATCTACGAGGACGAACGGCTGTCGGCCGTCGACCAGGAGGCACTGATCGACGAGCGGCTGACCGTGCGGTCGTTCGAGGAGCTGTCGACGCCGCCGGACGACCTCCCGGCCCGGGAGACCGGCCGCGTGTACGCCTTCGACGAGGCCGACGCCGAGGCCGACGTCGACGTGAGCTACGACCTGGTGCCGACGGCCGAACTGGAGCACATCACCGCCTTCACCGGGCCGCAGCTCAGCTTCGAGTTTCCCATCCCCGAGTTCGGCGAAGACCTCGTCGCCGGCCACATCACGACGACGAAGCTGCCGTGGGATCAGCCGCGGTACGACAACCCCGCCGAGGACATCTCCGACCCGGCCCACCGGAAGGCGCTGGCCGACGCCTACGACGCCATCGGCGAGCCGGCACCGATCAACCGGCTGGTCGCGGCCGTCCGACAGGTCGAACCCGACGGCGACGCCCCCGAGGACGAGGGCGTGACGACGAGCGAGCCGACGACGGAGTCGGCGGCCCTCGTCGAGAGCGACCCCGTCGCGGTGCCGACGTTCGCCGGTACCGTCGTCGTCGAGGACCTCCCCGCCGGCGACCACCGCCTGACGGTCAACGGCCCGGGGTCGGCGCCGTACGCCGAGCGCGTCGAGGTGGCCGAGACGGGGACGACCGCCGCCGGCGTCGACGGCGAGGTCCCGCTGACGCCGCGGGCCGAGGCGGTGAAGCTCGAGGTCGACGCCGACGGGGTCGACGCCGATCTGGAACGGCTGGCCGTCGCCGACGACTTCGGCGGCCGGCTCTACGACGCCCCGCTGGACGGCCCGGACGCCGTCTACGTCCACCGCGGCGGCGCCTACACGACCGAGGTGCGGGACGCCGAGGGGACGCCCGGCGCCTTCCGCATCAATCCCGGCGGCGACGGCGACGACGGCGACGACGGCGGCGACCGGATCCGGATCGACACGCCCCGGACCGGGAAGGCGTCGCTGGCGAGCTTCGTCGCCGACGTGAGCATCGAATCCGCCGTCAGCGTCGGCTCCGTCACCGACGTCGTCGTCGACGAGGTGGGCGACACCCTCGAGGGGCCGACCGACGCCGTCGGCACCGGGGATACCGGGACGGGCGGGGGGGCAAGCCCGACGCCGACCGACGACGACGAGATATTCGAGAGCGCGGGCCGGCAGACGGCCGGCGTCACGGGGCTGGTGCGGGCGCTGAAGGCCGTCTCGACGGCCGCCGACCGGGCGGCCGAGCGGGCCGACGCCGGCGACCGCAGGGCGGCCGACAGCCGCCTCGAGACCGTCGCCGAGCAGCTCGGCATCGTCAGCGACCGGCTCGCCGACAGCCGCGGCGAACTCACGGCGCCGGTGGCGGCGGCCGTCGAGCGACGGGTCGAGGAGGCCCGCCGGCGGACCGACCAGGCGCTGGAGACGCAGAAGCTCTAATCGGATCGTCGTAGGGGTATCGTACGGCGCTCGACGCATCGTTTGCGGCAGAGAGGAGTCCGAGCCCGCCGGATGAATCCGTGAATGTGGTGGGCGGTTCGTGCCGAATCGCTCCGCGACGAACCGCGATACCTCGAAAGCCCTCGGCCGGGGTCGGTCGCGCGGCTCGCTATCGCTCAGAAATCCTCGAGTCCCGGACGACAGCGAGCAGTAGCGAGGCGCGACCTGCGAGGCCAACCGGAGGGAGGCCTCGATAGAGCTGACGGTGAACGGACGTGAACCGCGAGCCGTGAGCCGCGGGCAGCGAGGCGACGGAGCCGCCTCGGGCCGTGCGAGCGGGCGGCGAGGCGGTTTTCACCGTCTCGAATTCGCGGCGCGCAGCGCCGCACATGGCCCGCGAGCAGAATTCGACAGCGCCGAGGACTTCCGAGGTTCCGGCGTCGCGTCGATATTCGCCGCCACGAACCGCACCGTCCAGGCCACATATCGAACGAATCGAGCGAGCAGGAGGCGGAAGAACACCGTACGACACCTCGAATCGCCGCGAGGCGAGGACGGAAACGTGTTTGCCCCGGCCGCCCGAACCACCGGGCATGCACGTCGTCGTCGCCGGCGGAGGGCTCGCCGGCCTGGTCGCGGCACGACGCCTGGCGGCGGCCGGCGCCGCGGTCGAACTGCTCGAAGCCGACGAGCGGGTCGGCGGTCGCGTCCGCTCTCGGGTCGTCGACGGGTTCACGCTCGATCGCGGCTTCCAGGTGCTGTTCACCGGCTATCCGGCCGCCCGCCGGGAGCTGGACCTGGAGGCGCTGTCGCTCCGGCGGTTCGCCCCCGGGGCGACCATCGCGGCGCCGAACCGGCGGTCGACGCTGTCGGACCCGCTCGGCGACCCCGAGGCGGCCGTCCCGACGCTACTGAACCGCGAGGTCACGATCGGCGACAAGCTCCGGCTGCTCCGGCTGCAGGTCGAGCTCCGGCGCCGGGACGTCGACGACCTCCTCGACGGCGCCGACACGTCCGTCCGGGCGTACCTCCGGAATCGCGGCTTCTCCGAGGCGTTCGTCGAGCGGTTCGCCGAGCCGTTCTACGGCGGCATCACGCTGGAGCGGTCGCTGTCGACGTCGAGTCACGTCTTCGAATACACGTTCAAGATGCTGTCGGAGGGCGACACCGTCGTCCCGGCGGCGGGGATGGGCGCGATTCCGGCCCAACTGCGGCGGCGGGCGGAGACGGCGGGCGCGACCGTCGAGACCGGCCGGGAGGTGACCGACGTCGTCGCCGGCGACGCCGGCGGCGCCGGGGTGACCGTCGAGACCGACGCCGGGTCGGTCGCCGCCGACGCCGCCGTCGTCGCGACGGACCCGAAGCGCGCCGCGGAGCTGACCGGCGTCGAGACGCCGACCGACGCGAAGGCCTGCGTGACGGTCCACTGCTCGCTGCCGGCCTTCCAGTCGCTGGACACCGGCTCGCGGATCATGCTGAACGCCGCCGACGCCCGGCCGAACACCGTCGCGCCGATGAGCGCCGCCGCTTCCGAGTACGCCCCGGACGACCGGCAGCTGCTGGCGGCGACGTTCCTCGGCGAGCAGGACGCCGACGACGCCGCCCTCGGCGAGACCGTCCGGGAGGCGCTGTCGTCGTGGTACCCGGAGAACCACTTCGGCGACCTCGAGGTGCTGGCCGTCGACCGGATCGACTTCGCCCAGTTCGCACAGCCGCCGGGCTTCCGGACGGCGCTGCCGGCCGTCGACGCCCCCGAGGGGCCGGTGTATCTGGCCGGCGGCTATACCGAGTGGTCGGCCATCCAGGGCGCCATGGAGAGCGGCCGCCGGGCGGCCGAGACGGTCCGGGCGAGGCTACAGTAGCCGGCGGAACTCCGACAGCGGCGGGAACTCGTGGGTCCGGTCGGCCGCCTCGTCTCGGACGACCGGCCGGAGCCCGCCGGCGGCCTCGATCAGCGGCGACTGGAAGTCCCCGGCGCGCATCTCGTTGACCTCGACGCCGACCGGCAGCCGGCTGAACGCCGGCAGCATCAGCACGCCCGCCGACCCGTACGCCGAGGGGCCGTGGAGGTAACACGGCCGGCGCATCCCCTCGACGTCGATCGTCGGGTGGTCGTGGCCGACGACGTACCAGTCGGCGTCGGTCGTCGGCGGGGCGTGGCCGTGGACCGCGACGACCGAGCCGTCGGCGCCGTCGATGCGGTACTCCTCGGGGGTGGGGCCGTCCCACACCTCCCCGAGCATCGAGTCGTGGTTGCCGGGGGTGACGACGAGCCGGCAGTCGACCGACTCGGCGGCGGCCCGCAGCGCCCGGACCGTCTCGACGACGCCCCGCGGCAGCCGGTCGAAGGAGTGCAACAGGTCGCCGGCCACCACCGTTTCGGCGGGTTCGTAGCGGTCGCACAGCGCCCGGAACCGCTCGCGGAGGTCCTCGTGTTCGCCGACGCGGAACTCGACGTTCGAGGCCGCGTCCCGGCCGACGTGGAGGTCCGCACACACCAGCGTGTCCGCGTCCGGCAGGTAGACCGCCCGGTCGCGGGGCTCGAACTCCATATCCGCGGTAGCGGCGCCGGCGGCAAAGCACTGGCGCCGGCCGGCCCGTCAGGGTTTTTATACGGCGGCTCCCTGGAGCCGGTATGGTCGACGTCCTCGACAACAAGCGGGCCGCGACGAAGTTCCGCGTCCTCGTCGAGATCGCGGACCGTCAGCCGGCGGTCAATCAGGGCGAGATCGCCGACGCGGTCGGCGTCACCAGCCAGGCCGTCTCGGAGTACATCCGCGAGCTGGTCGACGAGGGGTTCGTCGAGAAGGAGGCCCGCTCCCGCTACCGCGTCACGAAACAGGGCGTCGACTGGCTGTTCCAGCAGGCCTCCGACGTCCGGCGGTTCGCCGACCACGTCACCGACGACGTCCTCGGGAGCATGCAGGAAGACGCCGCCTTCGCCACCGACGACGTCGAGTCCGGCGAGCGGGTGTCGCTGTCGATCGACGACGGGCTGCTGCGGGCGACGCCGGGCGAGGCGGGCCCGGCGACCGGCGTGACGACGACCGACGCCGCCGCCGGCGAGGTGGTCGGCGTCACCGGCTTCGACGGCGTGATGGACCTCGAGCCGGGCGAGGTGACGGTCTTCCAGGTCGCACCGATCCGCTCGGCGTACCCCGAGCGTTCCGGGCGGCTGGCCGACGTCGCCGCCGAGGCCGACGTCGTCGCCGCCGCCGGCGTCGAGGCCGTCGCGACCCTCCGCCGCTCCGGCCGCGAGGCCGACGTCACCTTCGCCGCCGGCGAGGTGGCCGCCGACGCCGCCGGCCGCGGGCTCGACGTCGTCGTCGTCGCCACGACCGACCTCGGCGGCCGCGTCACCGACGCGCTGCGGGACGCCGGCCTCGCCTACGAGGTCGACGACGCGTAAACTACCCCGCCCTACTCGCTTCCTTCCGCCTTGCAGCGGTCGGTCACTCCTTGAGGGCGGGGCTTTACCGCAGCGCGATTGTGCCCCGCGGCCCCCTGCGTGGACGCGGCCCGGCTTTCTTTTGTCGTTCCACGGTGGAGGCGGCGGGTCGGAGCAGTGCTGCGACCCGCGCTTACCGGACCTGTGCCGTGGATTGTCCCGCCAGTTTAATTCCCGGTGTTCTCGCACTCTATCCCCAGGCGGGGAACGGGGGTCGAACCCGTTCGCGGTCGCCGGTCCCGAGTGTGGGGCGCGACGGCAGTACCGCCGCGCCACAGATGCCGGTTTACTCGCGGCATTTACCGACCCCGACTTGTGCAGGGACGGCAGTAAATTAATGCACGGCTCAAGGGGAAAAACAGGTCGCCTCGCAGTGAAAGTGAACAAAGACGGGTGCTCCTCCCCTCTCTGCCGCTCGCTTCGCTCGCGGCTGAGGAAGGAGGCTCCGCGCCCTGCACCGCTACCGCTGATCCTGGCCACCGCTGGTTTTACTTTTCTGTCGGCGCAGTCACGTACCATGTCCGACTTCGACGAGCCGGCCGTCGGCCGGCCCGGGGCGGGCGAGTCGTACCGGTTCCTCGACACCGCGTCGCACGTCGTCGTGAGCGCCGCCGAGACGGCCGGTCGGCAGTCCGTCGTCGAGATGCAGATGCGGGCGGGTCACGCGACGCCGATGCACGTCCACGAGAACGTCGACGAGACGTTCCACGTTCGCGAGGGCCGGGTGACGGCACACACCGACGACGACCACCGGACCGTCGAGGCCGGCGGCACCATCGTCCTGCCGCGGGGCGAGCCCCACGCCCTCGTCGCCGACGTGGAGTCGACGGTCACCGTCACGGCCTCGCCGGGTGGCTTCGACGAGTTCGTCGCCGCCGTCGGCGAGCCGGTCGAGGACCCGGCCGTGCCGACCGAACCGCCGTCCGAGGCGGTCGTCGAGCGGGTGCACGAACTGGCCGGCGACTACGGCATCGAGATTCTCGGGCCGCCGCCGGTCGAGGGGTGAAAGCGGCGACCGCCCGACGTCGCTACCGGTTGCGGCCGAGGGATTCGTGGCTGGTCACCCAATCGGACGCGGAGATGGCCGCCCCGAGCGAGATTTCGCCGGCCAGGACGGTCGCGGCGGCGATCTCGGCGAACTTGTTGACGTTGCCGGGGCCGTCGCAGTCCAACATCGCGAGACACTCCTCCTGGGTCGCCAGGCCGGTGCCGCCGCCGTAGGTGGCGACGATGAGCGACGGCAGCGTCACCGAGATGTGCAGCGAATCGTCCCGCAACAGCGTCGTGTTGACGACCGCGGCGTGGGACTCGGCGACGTTGGCCTCGTCTTGGCCGCAGGCGACGAACAGCGACGCCAGCCCGTTGGCGGGGTGGGCGCCGTTGGTCTCGCCGCCGACCAGCAGCGCGCCGAGCGAGGCGATCTTGCCGTGGTGGTCGAGGCTCTCCGGCTCGGCGCCGAGGTGGTGGACGCAGGTGTCCTCGTCCAGTGTCACCTCGGCGGTGACCCGCTTGCCGCGGGTCATCATCCGGTTGACCGCCGAGGCCTTCTTGTCGGTGGAGGTGTTGCCGTCGAGATAGAAGTTCTCGACGTATCCGGGATACTCCTGGAGAATCCAGTTGCAGGCCGCGAAGGTGGCCTTGCCGACCATGTTCTGGCCCGCGGCGTCGCCCGTCCGGTAGCCGAACCGGAGGTGGGCGAAGTTGTTCGTCATGTAGTCCTCGATTTCGACGAGTTCGGCGACGCTGGAGGTCTCCTCGGCTTTCTCCTCGATCGTGTCGTAGTGTTCGAACACCCAGTCCCGGAAATCCCGGGCGTTGCGGGCGTTCTCGAAGACGAAGACGGGCGCGCGGTTCATCCTGTCGTCGGTCACCGTCGCCGTCGCGCCGCCGCTCATGTTGATGGCCTTCATGCCGCGACTGTAGGAGGCGACGAGCGTCCCCTCGGTGGTCGCCAGCGGGATCGGATAGTAGCCGTCGGCGTGCTCGCCGTCGACCTTCACCGGGCCGGCGACTCCGAGCGGCACCTGGGCGACGCCGACGAAGTTCTCGATGTTGCCCTCGCCGCGGGCGGCGTCGAAGGAGTACTCCGGCACGTGCTCCAGGTCGACGCCGGTTTCGGCCTCGAGGTAGTCGTGGCGCTCGGCGATGGCCGACTCGCTGTAGTCGTCCTCCCCGTCGCGCGGGATCGACGGCAGCCGGCCCTCGTCGCGGATGGTGTCGCCGATCTCCAGCGTCAGGTCGCCGAACGGCTCGGCCGCGAACTCGATGACGACGTCGTGGTCGCCGGCCGGAACCTCCATCTCCTCGACGACGACGACCACGGTCCGGCCGACGGGAAACGGAACGGGGTCGTCCGGCGTGACCGCCTCGAGGCGGAGCGTCTCGCCGTCGGCCGTCTCCAGCAGTACCCGACCGGGATCGACCGTCCGACCGTTGACCTCCAGGCGGTCGATCCCGGCGAGCTTGGCGTCCTGGAGCCGGTTTTTCACCTCGAACTCGACGCCCCGGTCGGTGTTCTTCAGGCTCCCGTACGTGTAGAGTCGCTTCAGCACCTTGTCCGGCACGTCGAGGGAGACGAACCGCCCGCCGCCGCCGACGAGGTTCGCGTACGCTCGCTTCAGAATCCCGCTGTCTGGCGTCGGAATGACCATGTGTCACCGACCCACTCCGCAGGCGACTAAAAACGTTCGGTGGGCCGAACCGCTAAATTGACCTCCTCCCCGCGCTAAAGCGCGAGGATTCCCACGGCACCGCACCGCTGGATTGGGAATATTATGGTTTGCGCGTCACTCGGCGGGTGCTCGCGGTTGGAATCCGTGAGTCCGGCTGAACTGAATGACGCGAGGCTGGGCCAAACAGCCGTTACCGCTATCCCCCAGTGGAGGAGTCACGGGTAGCGTTTTCTGTCGGATGTTATCGGCTCCGTTTATATCTCCGTGCGCGACCACACCACACCGGTCGCACTTCCACAAACCACGTTCGACACGGCTGTCGTCATCTTCATGCCCGCAGACACTACACGACGACGATGTTCCACGTTCGTCAGGCATCTCTACCTCAATGCCACGTTCACGGGCTTTGTAGTCGATGAGGTTCATCATCCGCTTGTACGCCCAGTTATTCAAGCGTTTGTTGCCGTGTCTGCCCCAGTCGTCTTCATCAACGCCACTCGGGTCGCCCACAACGAGCGTGCCAACGCCGTGGGCAACACACCGTTCGACAATATCTTTCGACAATGCATGCAGGAAGTGGTCTTTGCGCCGGGACAGTTTCTCGCGCGCCCACTGCGCCGTCTGACTGGGGCCGCGGTTGCCTTCTGTCTGGTATTCTTCACGCTGGAAGTAGTGTTTGTCTTCTCGCAGGGTATTGCCCGGATACAATAGGGCGTCGTCGGGGAGCGCAACAGTCGCAGGGTTACAGATGCCAAGGTCAACACCAGCGGTCTTCTCGCCGGGGGACTCGGCGGTAATTTCTTTTTTACAGACGACGTGCAACTCCCAGCGTTGTTTGTACCTGCACCAGACAGCACGGACTTGTTGGACGTTTTGCAACGTAACCTCTGGCGGTGTTTCGTACTCACAGAGGATGAAGTCGTGTCCGTTTTTGTGGGTTTTGCCTTTGCTGAGGCATATTCTGTCGTGTTTCGTGTCGTGGCGGATGCCTTTTTGTTTCCACGTCACCGTTGAGCGTGGGTGTTCTTCATGGACTCTGTTGCCGTCGCTATCGTAGTAGTTGCGTTTGCGGTAGCCCGGTGGGTTGCCCCGATTGTCGTCGGAGCCGAACCACGAACTGTATGCTTGGGAAAGTTCTTCTAAAACTTTCTGGCTGGACTGCGAGTGCAGCCCGTTGTATTTGATGTGGTCTTTCAGTTCGTATTTGAGTTCTTTTTCGTCGGGGATTTCGCCGGTTTCGTCCCACTGTTGGCGGGCGTAGTAGTTGGCGACGTTCCAGAGTTTGGATGCCGACCAGCCGTGTCTGTCGAGTGCACCAGCCACTTGCGTGTGGTTGTTAATGTGACAGACATGAGTACGGCGTGTTGTCGGCATCCGCTACTGACTGTTATGAGTCAATCGTTATTAAATACTATGAAATATCCAGCAATGCTGTTGTCGGTGAATTGTGTCAGTAAGTGACGGCGCGTATCCCCGCGCTAAAGCGCGAGGTTTTGCGCCTATTCATTCGATAACTCCCGCGCGGGTCGTCGGCCGCCGGCCGACGGGGTCACACCGGACCCGCCGGCTTTTTATCCGACCCCGCGTAGGGGCGGCCGATGACCCTCTCGGAGCAGGCCCGGTCCCGGCTGGCCGATCTCGTCGCCCTCCAGCCGACGAAGAACGCCGAACTGCAGGAGCGGTGGGGGATGGAGAGCGGCAGCGAGGTCCACCGGTACCTGGAGTCGGCGCTCGAGGAGTACTACTACCGCGACGACGACAGCCTCATCCGCGCGACGCCGGCCGCCGAGGCGGAACTCGGCGTCGAGTCCGGCGACGACGTCGTCCGCGTCCCGGAGCTGCAGGCCCGGATCGTCGACGTCCTCGCCGGGCCGGAGGCGGAGCCGCAGAGCGTCGTGTCGGTACTGCACGACGTCCGAGCGACGGGGCTGGACCCCGAGGTCGACGCCGTCCGGTCGGGGCTCCGGAGCCTCGAGGACCGGGGGCTGGTCGAGATCCAGCGGACGACCGTCCCGGTGTTCCGGCTGGCCGTCGAGCGCGACGCCGTCACCGTCGAACCGATGGAGCCGGACGACGACTAGCGCCGCCGTCGTCGTCGTCGCCGTCGCTTCCGCGCGAGCAGCCGCTCGACGGCCTTGCCGGGGCCGCCCTCGACCGGCCAGCCCCGCGTCCGCCAGACCGGCGGCTCCGGCTCGAAGGCGTCGCAGCCGGCCGAACACTCCGCGGCCGTCTGGCCGCGGCTCTTCGCCGCACACCGCGGGAACGGCCCTTCGGGGTCGACGAGCCGGAAGTGCCGACAGTCCGTCCGCATCGTCTCCGCGTAGGCGCGCCACCCCCGCTCGTAGGCCCGCTCGGCGATCTCCAGTCGCTTGCGCCGCTTCCAGCCGGGGTCGGCGTACTCGAAGCGGGCGGCTGGGGGGTCGTCGGGCCGCTCGAGGACGCGCGTGCCCGGCGTCTCGACGTCGAGCGACCGCGGGTTCCAGACCGGCTCCGCCCGGCCGTCGGCGACGGCGAGGATGCCGGCCTCGACCGGCATCGCCTCCAGGAGCGCCGGCTCGACGCCGGCGTCGGTCGCTTGCGTCGCCAGCCAGACCTCGTCGGCCAGCCCCAGGGCGACGTCGTGTTCGAGCTGTTCGGCCAGCGCGTCGGCCGCCGGGGCGCCGAGGTTCGGCTTGTTCTCGATTGCGACGACCCGGTCGACCCAGTCGGGGTAGCGGTAGCGGCGCCGGAGTTCGACCCGCCCCGCCCGCTTCCGCGTCTCGACGAACCCCCGGTCGGCCGCGCGGTGGACCGCCTCGCGGACGTACCGCCACGGGTAACCCGGGTCCGGCAGCGCCTCGCGGTAGTAGGCCCACGCGGCCGGCGCGTTGCGGGCGACGTGCAGCAGGTCCGAGTCGAGCCGCGCCTCGCCGAACGGTGCCCGCCGCCGCAGCGCCTCCTCGGTGGTCTCGACGACGACGGTATCCCAACGACGCCGCCGGGTGCCGAGCTGGCGGGCGACGAGCGGAACGACGTCGTCGTCGGCATTGTCGCCTGGCGGCCAGCCCCGCTCGGCCCACGCACAGACCCGCAGCTCGAAGCCGAACTCCTTCACGCTCGCCGGTGGGAGGGGCGGCGACGTAAGCGGTTCGCTCGGCCGGCCGGAACGTGCGGGACGGCCGGCAGCCGTCCCACGTCCCCGGGTTCTGGAGCGCCGCGCCCGAATGAGAAATTATTACAGCCCATTGCCGAGCGAACGCCGATGAACCCCGACAGACGCGTCCTGCTCCCATTGCACCGCCTTCGCGGTCGCGGTCATCGTCCTCGGTGCGCCGTGGTACCTGTTCGGGCTGGCGCTCGGCCGGCGGGAGACGACCCCCTGAGGAGTGTCGCCCACATTTTTCACGCCGCGCACACAAGAATCGTGCATGGCGAAGTACGACCACTACGTCGACGGCGAGTGGGTCGCCGGCGAGGGCGAGGACTTCGAGAGCCACAACCCCGCGACCGGCGAGACGCTCGGGACATTCCCGCGGGCGACACAGTCCGAGGTGGAGACGGCGATCGAGGCCGCCAACGACGCCGCCGAGGCCTGGCGGGACCACTCCCACGTCGACCGCGCGGAGTACCTCTGGGAGATATACCACGAGCTGCGGGACCGTCACGAGGAGCTGGGCGAAATCGTCAGCATGGAGTGCGGCAAGGAGATCGGCGAGGGGAAGGCCGACGTGACGGAGGCCTGGCACATGGTCGAGTGGGCCGCCGGCGACGCCCGCCACCCCCGCGGCGACGTCGTTCCCTCGGAGATCGCCTCGAAGGACGCCTACATGCGGCGGAAGCCCCGCGGCGTCGTCGGCTGCATCACGCCGTGGAACTTCCCCGTCGCCATCCCCTTCTGGCACATGGCGGTGTCGCTGGTGGAGGGCAACACCGTCGTCTGGAAGCCCGCCGAGCAGACGCCGTGGTGCGGGCAGGTCATCGCCGAGATGTTCGACGACGCGGGCATTCCGGACGGTGTGTTCAATATGATCCAGGGGTTCGGCGACGCCGGCGCCGACATCGTCGACGGCGACGTCGACACCGTGCTGTTCACCGGCAGCGCCGAGGTCGGCCACGAGATCGCCCGCCAGGTCGCCGCCGACCCCGCGAAGAACGCCTCCTGCGAGATGGGCGGCAAGAACGCCGTCGTCGTCACGGAGGAGGCCGACCTCGACGTCGCCGTCCACTCGGCGGTGATGTCGTCGTTCAAGACGACGGGCCAGCGCTGCGTCTCCAGCGAGCGGCTGGTCGTCCACGCCGACGTCTACGACGAGTTCAAGCGGCGGTTCGTCGACCTCGCGGAGTCGGTGGCGGTCGGCGATCCCCTCGACCCGGAGACGTTCATGGGGCCGGTCGTCGACGCGGACCAAGTCGAGAAGTTCCACCGGTACAACGACCTCGCCCGCGAGGAGGGCGCCGCGGTGCTCGTCGACCGCGCCGACCTCGCCGCCGAGGAGATTCCCGACGGTCACGCCGACGGCCACTGGGTCGGGCCGTTCGTCTACGAGATCGACTACGAGCCCGACCTCCGGTGTCTGAACGAGGAGGTGTTCGGGCCCCACGTCGCGCTCGTCGAGTACGACGGCGGAATCGACCGCGCCCTCGAGATCCACAACGACGTCGAGTACGGGCTCGCCGGCGCAATCGTCAGCGAGGACTACCGCCAGATCAACCGCTACCGAGACCGCGCGGAGGTCGGGCTGGCGTACGGCAACCTGCCGTGTATCGGCGCGGAGGTCCAGCTGCCGTTCGGCGGCGTCAAGAAATCCGGCAACGGGGCGCCGTCGGCCCGCGGCGTCATCGAGGCCGTCACCGAGCGGACCGCCTGGACGCTAAACAACTCCTCGGAGATCGAACTGGCACAGGGGCTGTCGGCGGACATCACGACCGAAGAGTAGGCCGTCGGACCCGTTCGTTCGGCGCGGTCCGATCGCCCGTCGCGTTCGCTCGGATGCGGGATTGTTCCGAAGAAGCGCGCACAGATCCCGAAGAAGCGCGCACAGATCCGCGGATCCTCCGTGGAATCGGCGCGGCCGAACCTCGAACCTCCGGCGGAGGAATCCCCGCGTTTCGGCGCGTGGGGGATGTCAACCCGTGAGTCGGCCGATAGTATTAGAACCGAGCCGTCCGCAGAACTGAGAACTCGTGCTCCCATCCGCGACCGTACAGACGGCCTACATCGGACTGTTCGGGCTGACGGCACTGGTCTGTTTCGGCGGGCTGGCGCGGCTGCCGGCCGTCGACGACCCCGACGTCCGGCGCGGGCTGAAGGCGCTGCTGCTGCTCAGCGGCGCCTGGGCGACCGCGGAGACGGCCTACCTGGTCGCGCCCGACCGGCTCGCGGTGGGCTGTTACACCGTCGGGCTGGTGATCGGGCTGGCGACGGTCGGCGCCTGGCTTTACTTCTGCTCGGCGTACGCCGGCCGGCGGTACCACCGGCGGCCGCTGTACCGCCGGCTCGCGGTCGCCGGCTACCTCGCCGTCATCGTGTTCAAGCTCACCAACGTCTGGCACGGACTCTACTTCGAGACGGCGGTCGTCACGACCCCATTCCGGCACGTCGCCATCCGGAAGTCGACGGCCTTCTGGACCATCGCCGGCGCGTCGTACGTCCTGTCGGCGCTGGGATTTTACCTGCTCGTGGACGCCTTCGAGGCCCGCCGCTCGACGCCCCGGAAGGTGAAGTTCGTCGTCGCCCTGGCGGCGCTGCCGGTCGGGCTGGACATCGTCGGCTACCTCTCGCCGCTGGTGTTGGGGCTGAACTACGAGTCGGTCGGCGTCGGCCTCTTCGCCCTCGGCGCGCTGTACGCCGTCCGAGAGCCGTTTCTCGCGGTCGGCCGATACGGCCGCCCGCAGCTGCTCGAGGCGCTCGACGATCCGGTCATCATCCTCGACGACGACGGGTGCGTCCGCGACCACAACGCCGCAGCGGCCCGGCTGTTTCCGGCGCTGACCGACGGCGGGGCGCTGCCGGCGGAGGCGGTCGCCGACGAGGCGGACCCGCTACGGGACGGCGGCACCATCGAACTCGAGCAGGACGGCGAGCGGCGGCACTTTCTCGCCGAGATCACCCCGATCACGGTCGGGACGACGGACGTCGGCCGCGGTGTCGTCTACACGGACGTGACGGCCATCGTGCGCCAGCAGCGCCGGCTCCGCGAGAAGGACGAACAGCTCGAGGGGTTCGCGACCGCCATCACCCACGAACTCCGCAACAGCGTCGGCATCGTCGGCGGCCACGCCGACCTCCTCACGCGGGCCGCCGAGGAGGCCGACGACCCGGAGCTGGAAGAGCACGCGACGGCCATCGCCGAGGAGGCCACCAGCATCGAGGGCGTCGTCGAGGAGCTGCAGGCGCTGGCCCGCTACAGTCAGGCGGTCTCCAACACGACGACGCTCGACCTCGGCGAGCTCGCCCGGACCGCCCGCCGGCGGGCAGACACCGACGTCGAGCTGTCGGTCGAGCGGTCGGTCGACATCGAGGCCAGCCGCGAACGGCTCGTCGAACTGCTCGGTCGCGTCATCGAGTTCGCCGACCGCAACGGCGCCTCGACGGTCGCCGTCCGGGGCCACGACGACGGCTTCAGCATCGTCTACGACGACCGCTCGCTCGCGGGGTTCGACGAGAGCGAGATCTTCGCCTACGGGAACGCGGTGCCGAACGCCGAGACGGCAATGTTGCTGCCCAACGTCCGGACGCTCGCGACGAGTCACGGCTGGTCGGTGTCGGTCGACGACGACCCCGGCGGAACGGAGCTGGACGTCCGCTCGGCGGAGACGGCGCCGTGACGCGACTGCCACCGCCTCGGCCGCCCGAGCGGGCCGTCGCCCCGCAGGAAGGCACCGATTCCGTCAGTCACGCAGACCCGGCAGCACCATCAGGCCGAGCAGGCCAACTGCCTCAGGGTCATGTCGAAGATGAGTTTTCCGTGATAGGCGAGGGACGTAGTCCCTCGGACCATGCGAACGGCCTACGGCCGTGAGCAGATGACGGGACGCTCCGCGTCTCGAACCGCTCGACCCCGAGGCGGTTCACCGGACGGATCCGTCCGGCCACCCGGTCATGGCGACCGTTGCGGAGCTATCGGATGTCGACCGGCTCCGGGGAGACGTCGAGCGGGCGATGGCCCGCTGGTGACCCCGTCGCCGGCCGTCAGCGTTAGTACCGCGGCACCCTACGGCCGCGTATGCCGAGCGCATACACCTGCGACGGCTGTGGTGCGACGCTGTCCGCCGGCGACGAACTCGTCCGGGAGCCGCGGCCGACCGGGCGGTCGTGGTACTGCCGGTACTGCCGGACGCCGGTGCCGGGGTCGGTCGGCGAGCGACTGGCCCACCGCGAGGACGGCTCCCCGACCGACCGCCGGCCCTGACACCGGGGGCGCCGTCGGGCCGCGTCTCGAGCGGGTCGCCGTCGAGCCCCCGGCGCGTCGGCCTCGACGCCGCCGCTACGTCGTCCCGTTCGTCCTCTCAGCTTCGAGTCCGCGTTCGGGTCCGTCATCGCGGCCCTCGTACGCCCCCGGCGAGCCTCGGCGTCGCTCCCGTCGGTCGGGGCGGTTACGGGCGTCGTCGGCGAGAGCCGACTCCCGGGCGACCGCCGCGGCGCGGCTACTCGGCCGGCCGGACGGTCGCGTCGACGCCGTCGGCGGGTCGTAGCGTCGGGGTGATGCGGAGGTCGTCGAGGGCGTCTTCGGGGACGTCGACGTCGAAGTCCCGCACCAGCCGCGCGAGCACGAGCGTCGCGCCCGACAGCGCGAAGCCGCGGCCGATGCAGGCGTGCGGCCCGGTCGAGAAGGGGAAGTAGGCGTCGACGGCGTTGGGGTCGCGGCGGGCCCAGCGGTCGGGGTCGAACGTCTCCGGGGCCTCGAAGTAGCGGTCGTCGCGGTGGACCGACCACTGGGGGGTGATGATCGCGGAGCCGTCCTCGATGAGGTAGTCGCCGAGTGGCTGGTCGCCGTCGGCCTGCCGGAAGACGGCCCACGCCGGCGGGTAGAGCCGCAGCGCCTCCCGGTAGGCCCGCTTCGTGTACTCCAGGTCGTCGAGGTCGTCGTGCTCCGGCGGGCCGTCGCCGAGGGCCTCGCGGGCCTCCTCCCGCACCCGGCGGCGGGCCTCGGGGTTCCACGACAGCAGGCTGAGCGTGTAGGTGAGACTCAGCGCCGTCGTCTCGTGGCCGGCGATGAGGAAGGTCGCCACCTCGTCGCGAATCTGCTCGTCCGGCATCTCGACCTCGGGGTTCTCCTGGGCGCGCAGCAGCAGCGTCAGCATGTCGGAGCCGGCGTCGCCGCCGTCGGCCAGCGTCGCCCGCCGCCGCTCGATGAGCTCCTCGCTGAGCCCGCGGATGCCCTCGGCGGCCGTCTCGAACTCCCCGGAGGTGGGCGTCGGCACCCACTCCGGCATCGCCACCTCGACGTCGAACTCGAACTCGCGGCCGGCGACGGCCATCCACTCGTGGAACTGGTCGGCTCGCTCCCGGCCGATGTCCTCGCCGAGCAGGATTTCGGAGGCGACCCGGATGGTCATCGCGGTCATCGCGCGGTGGAGGTTCAGCTCCCGGGTGCCGGTCTCGGCCCACGACTCCGCCAGCCGGTGGGCCCGGCGACCGGTCGTGTTCGCGTAGGCGGCCACCTGCCGGCCGGCGAAGGCCGGCGCCATCGCCGAGCGCTGCTGTTCCCACAGGTCGCCCTCGCTCTGGACGAGTCCCTGCTCGGCGATCATCGCTGCCGACCCCTGGGCGTCGACCCGGGGGAACTCATCCCGGCGGTCCAGCGCCGCCTCGATGAGCTCGGGGTTCGTCAGCACGACCAGCGGCGGCCGTCCCGGAACCGGGATCGCCGTGCCGTCCTCGAACCGCGCCTGGACGCCCTCGAGGAACCGGAACGTGTCCGAGCCGAACCGGACCGCGTTCAACAGGCCGGCGTCCGGCGGAGCCGGCAGTGACTGTGGCATACCGAACGATGCAGGCTGACGGGCTTGGGGCTTTCGCGCCCGGCAGAGGGTTCCGCATGCCGGCCCCGGTGACCCTCCGTACCACGCCAGACGACCGCCCCGAATCACCGCGCTTATATCGTGCCCGGCGGTAGCGCTGTCGATGAACCCGCCAGACGCCGCAGACCGGATGCTCGACGGCAACCTCTTCGTCACTGTGTCGGGACGATCCGGCGCCGGGGTGACGACGCTGTGCGAGGGGCTGTCGGAGGCGCTGGACTGCGGCTACGTCTCCGGCGGCGAGGTGTTCCGCGAGCTGGCCGACGAGCGCGACATGAGCCTCACGCAGTTGATCGCCGAAGCCAGCGAGTCCGACGACCTCGACCGCGAGGTCGACCGCCGGCTCCGGACGATCGCCGAGAAGAGGGGCGCGGCGAACGAGGCGTTCATCCTGGAGTCGCGGCTGGCCGGCTGGCTGGCCGGCAACCGCGCGGACATGCGGATCTGGCTGGACGCCCCCGAGGAGGTCCGGGTCGACCGCACCGCCGACCGGGAGGAGGCCGCCGCCGAGATGCGCGTCCGTGACGTCATCGACACGAAACGCTACGAGTCGTACTACGGCATCGACGTCACCGACCGCTCCATCTACGACCTCTGCGTCAACACCGCCCGCTGGAGCCCCGACGGCGTTCTCGCGTTCGTCCTCTCGGCGCTCGAGGCGTACGAGCCGACCGACGACGAGGGCGCCGTCCCGACGACCGACCTGGAAGTGTAGCCGCCGGCCGGCAGTCCCGGCGCCCGACGGCGCGTCCGTCCGGCCGGGCGTGTCCGCCCCCCGTCGCCGCTCCGTTCCGTCTCCGCGGTGCGAACTGCGAACCCCCGGTCGCTCCCGTCCTCAGGGCTGTTCCTGGCCGGCGACCGCGTTCGTGTCGGTGGTGTTCGGCACCGCGACGAACTCGTCAGTGTCGGCCGCCCGCACTTCGGCGGGCCCGAAGCCGTATCGCGCCGTCTCCTCGGGAGCCTCGGCGAAGTAATCGAAGGTGACCTCCTCACTGCCGTCGAAGTCGGCGTCGAAGTAGACGTACGTGACGTCGCCGTCCGTCTCGACCCGGTCGTAGTTCCCGCTTTCGACCTCCCAGTTGCTCGGGATGGCGTCCCGGACCTCGACGAGTCGCTCGTTGGTGTCGGTCAGGGTTATCTCGACGTGGTTCGTCTGGCCGGCGGTGAACGCCGACCCGTCGTCCGTGCGGCGGCCGGTGACGTCGAGGATCACCTCGCCGCGGCCGCGGTCACAGAGTTCGACCCGGTTCCACAGCCCCGGGTGGTCGGGCTCCGTGTAGTCGGGGCTCCCGCCCAGCGACGGGGCGCGTGTGCCGAGGTCGCGGGCGAGTTCGACCGCGGCCTCGGCGTCGACGAAGCCGGCGCCCATGTTGGCCTCGCTGTGGACGGCCAGTTCCGCGTCGGTGCCGGCGTCGGCCGTCGCCTCGACGATGTTGAGCACGTCGACGGGCTTGGGGAAGCGGCCGGCCTCCCGTCGGTAGGCGGCGTTGACGAGCGTACAGATGCCGGAGGTGACCGGACAGGACATCGACGTGCCCGACAGCGCACCGTACCAGGGGTCGGCGCCGTCGTCGCCGCCGTACAGCGGTCCGAGGAACTTCAGGCCGTCCGAGTACGTCTCCGTGGACATGACGGCGTTGCCGGGGGCACCGACGCCGTTCCGGTAGATGCCGAACGGACCCTCGACGTCGTTGTCCTCCCACGCGGCGATGCTGACGGTCGCTTCCGAAAGCGCATTGTACTCGCCCTCAAGTTCGAAGGCGTACAACCGGTCGCCGTCGATCTCGTTGGCGAGCGTGAACTCCCCATCGCTGACCAGTTCGCCGCCGGAGCCGACGACCGGCCACGACTCGAGGTCGTCGTCGGTAAGTTCGTCCTCCGAGTAGGCGGACCTCTCTTTGGGCGACTCGTGGATGATGAGCGTGATGGCCTGTCCCGGCGGCCGCCAGGTGACGGTGGACTCGATGTAGCCGGCGTCGTCGTGCGGACCCCACACCTGGTAGTTCGACGGCCCGTACTGCGGGTTGTACGCTGGGTTGACCCCGTACGGGACCAGCATGCTGAACTCGTCCTGGTCGCGCTTCCCGAGTTTGTCACCGCTCTTCGGCCCCTCCCGGTGGAACGCCCGGACGTTGTCGAGCGCCGTTTCCCGGTCGTAGTGGGCGCCCTCGATGGCGTCGTAGCTCCGATCGTAGTCGCTCGCGTACCCCTCGCCCTTCTCGTCGGCGGGCGGCCGGCCGCGCGAGGAGAAACCCGTCGGCTTCTTCGCGGGCCCGAAGTCGCCGTCGTGGGTCGCGGCGACGCCGAGAACGTACGGCGCCTTCACCGCGTAGTTGAGCGTGCCGTGGTCGGTCCCCGAGTTCCCCGCCGAGAAGACCGGTAGGATGCCCGAGTCGAACGCCTTCCACATCGCGAGGTTGCTCGCGCTGACGGGGTTGAAATCGTAGTCGTTGGAGAGGCCGTAGGAGTTGGAGACGACCTGGGCGTCGAGGTCGCCGCTCCGCTTCCGGGCTATCATGTCGTCGACGGCGCCGGCTATCTTGACGATGTAGACGGTCAGCCCCGCCGAGTAGACGGTCAGGTCGGCGTCGGGCGCCATCCCGGCGAACCGGCCGTCCGACTCCTCGCCGGTGCCGGCGACGGTCCCCGAACAGTGGGTGCCGTGGCCGATGTCGTCGGAGTCGCCGTCGCCGACGTCGACCCACATCGTCTCCTCGGGGCTCGACAGCGGATTGACGTACCGGAAGTTGTTCTCGAGGTTCGGCTTGAGGTCGAGGTGGTAGCCGTCCACCCCCGAGTCGATGACGACGGTGTGGGCGCCGGCACCCGTCTCGAGCAGCTCGTCGTGTGCGGCCTGTACGCCCGTCGTCTCCCGGGCGTCGTCGTTGTGATACGATAGCTCCTTGTTCTTCTCGACGTAGCGTACCGAATCCAGCGCCGCCATCTCCTGTATCTGCTCGCCGGTCGCCTTCGTGTAGGCGAAGGGAAGCACCTGGAAGCGGTAGTACCCTTCCGCGAGGTCGAACGCCTCCAGCGCGTCGACGTCGTCGTTGTCCCCGAAGATGACGATGACCTCCTGGAGGCCGCCGTCGGTGTCGATGGCGTCGTCGACGAACCCGGCGGCAGTTCCGGGGACCAGGGCGGTCCCCGCGGCGATACCCGCGCCCTTGACGAAGCTACGTCTGTCGAGCGGCATATTCACGCCGACCGACGGCGGGAAAATAAATCCTTGTAATTAAATCCGTACAAATGCGGCACACGATGCCGGAACGCGACCGCCGGCCGAGCGCCGCCGCGACGGAGTCGGTCGACTCGCCGTCGCGACACCACGCTCTGTGGGGCGTCGCAGTGCTCGGCGGCGTCCGGGCGACGATCCCGCGACGCCCGGTCGGCGTTCGGTTCGGTGGTCTCAGAAGGACAGATGCGACGTCGAGGAGGGCGAGCCGTCGTCGTCGATGCCGCCCTCGGCGACGAACTCGAGGTCGTCGTCGGTGAGATACACCTGGCCGTGGCGGACGGCGACGTCCACCTCCACGAGCGTCGAGCCGGCGGCCTTGCCGTTGTCGCAGTAGCCCGTCTCGGCGTCGAACATCGAGCCGTGTTTCGGGCAGACGATCCGGCCGTCCCGGGTCACCGCGCCGTCACCGCGGTCGAACCGCTGGTCGGTCTCGTGCTGACAGTAGTTCTTCCACGCCGAGACGCCGTCCTCGAGGTCGAGCAGGATGACCTCCTCGAGGCTCCCGTCGGGTTCCCGGACGGTGAAAAGGTAGCTGCCGACCGCCGGAATCTCGTCGGTCGAGGCGACGAGCGTCGCACACATGGATCGGCGTCGGGTCGCGACGGTTTTAAACCTGGGCCGTGGGACGGGCGCAGACCGGAACGTTCACCACAGCCCGGAGAGAACCCGTAGGTAGCATTGCACACCGAACACGGGGCCCCCGGCGACGACAGCTGACCCATGACCGACGTATCCGTCGACAACGTGGTGCTGGTGACCGTCGACTCGCTTCGGGCGGACGCGGTCGGGGCGTACGATCCGGCGCGGCACACGCCGGCCCTGGACGACCTCGCCGACGACGCGGCCGTCTTCGAGCACGCCTTCGCGACGGGCAACTGGACGCCCTTTTCGTTTCCCGGTATCCTCGCCTCGCGGCCGGTGTTCGCCGACTCCGGCCGCATCGGCGTCAACGAGTCGCGGACGCTGGCGTCGGTGCTGTCGGCGGCCGGCCTGGAGACCGCCGGTTACAACGCCGCCAACGGCTTCCTGACGGGCCACTGGGGGTACGACGACGGCTTCGACACCTTCGAGTCGTTCGTCGCCGACGTCGGCTCGGGCTTCTACAGCCGGTATCTGGCGGCTCACCCGACCGTCGAGGCGTGGGTCCAGCTCGCGACCTCGCCGTTCCGGCGGATCGCCTCGCGACTCCGCGGCGACGCCGACGCCCAGCCGTTCCACGACGCCTCCCGCGGGCTCGACGTCGAACGCGGTGCGACCGACTTCATCGCCGAAACCGACGGGCCCTTTTTCCTGTGGGTCCACTACATGGACGCACACACGCCGTACGTGCCGGCGCCCCGCTACGTCCGGGAGGTCTCCGACTCGCGGCTCGGCACCCACCGGATGGTGCTGGCGCACACGAAGACCGGCCTCGGCCTGGAGGTGAGCGACCGGACGCTCGGCGACCTCCGGACGCTGTACCAGGGAGCGGTCCGACAGGTCGACGCCAGCATCGGCCGGCTGCGGGAGGCGCTGTCGGCGGCCGGCGTCGCCGACGACACCGCCTTCGTCGTCGCCGGCGACCACGGCGAGGAGTTCCAGGAACACGGCCATCTCGCCCACTACCCGAAGCTGTACGACGAGCTCGCCCACGTCCCGCTCATCGTCGACGTGCCGGGCCTCGAAGGTCGCCGCGTCGAGGGGGCGGTCGGCCTCGACGCGGTGCCGCCGACGGTCTGCGACGCGGTCGGCGTCGAGCCGGCCGACGGCTGGGACGGCCGAAGTCTCCTGCCTGCGGCCGCCGACGGCTCGTCGCCGGCCGACGACCCCGTCGTCTCCGTCACCGTCCGCGGCGAGGAGGTCACCCAACAGCCCATCCCGCGCGGGCTGGCCGACGGCGACCTGCTCGTCGGCGTCCGGACCGCCGAGTGGACCTACATCAGAAACGCCGAGACGGGCGCCGAGGAGCTGTACCACCGGCCCTCGGACCCCGACCAGCAGACCGACCGCACGCCGACGACGCCGGGAACCGAGGCGGCGGCGGCCGTCGAGGAGTTCCGCCCCGTCGCGGAGGCACACGCCGCCTCGCTGACCGGCGCCGGCGACGACGCCGACAGCGATGACGACGCGGACATCGACGAGGACCTCGAGACGCGGCTCTCGGCGCTCGGGTACAGATAACGGAGGCCAGATAGGACGGACCAATGTTGCGACGACTACTGGGGATGGCGCCCCGAGGACCGCTCGCCGTCCGGCTGCGACGTTTTGCGATCGTCGGCGTCACCGCGGCCGTCGTCCAGCAGGGGCTGCTGTTCGCGTTCCTCCGGCTCGTCCAGTTCAACTACCTCGTCGCCGCCGCGATCTCCATCGCGATCACCATCGTCTTCCAGTACATCCTGAACAACGCCTGGACGTTCAGCGCCGACCGGAAGACCGACCGCCGGGCGTACGCCTACGGGCTGCTGAAGACCAGCCTCGTCCGCGGATCGGCCATCCCGTTACAGCTCGGGCTGCTGTACGGCTTCCGCCAACTCCTGGAGCTGGAGGCCGCCCGCGCGGCGCTGATGGACCAGTACGCATTCGTGACGTCGCTGTCCGGGGTCCCCGTCGCCGACCAGATCGTGCTGCTGGCGAACCTCTTCGCCATCCCCATCTCGGGGCTGTACCGGTACATCCTGGACGCGCGGTGGACCTGGGGGTAGCCCGTCGGCCGTCGCGACCGCCACGACGCGGCGCCCGACGGTCTGCCCGCCCGCGGTCGTCGGTAGCGTTTCGCCGGCACGATGGCGGACCCGACCCGATGCGTCGGCGCGTACCGGCCGGCCGGGGGCCTGTCGAGTGCCGCGCCGGGGGCGGGGCGGTTCAACCGCGACTCAGAACAGGTGCCGTTCGGCTGCCTTCCGGATTCTCCCCGGTCGGCTCTCGCCGTAGACGACCAGCGTCCCGTGTCCGCTCTCGACTCCCGTTGCCGGGGTCCTGCGACCGAACAGCCGGTCCGTGAGACCGCGCTGGATTCCGCTCACGACGAGAACGTCGGACCCGCGGGCCGCGAGTTCGACGGCGTCGCCGGGTCCCGACTCGACGATCCGGGTCTCGACCGGGGCCTCGCACAGGTCCTCCAGCTCGGAGAAGTAGTCCTCGATGGTGTTCCGACGGCTCTCCGGGGCGCCCGCCGCCACCGAGAAGTAAAACGCGAGCGTCCCGTCGACCGCCGTGGCGAGCGCGTCCGCCAGTCCGACCTTCGTCGGATCGAACGGCCCTTCGTCGGTGACGACGCCGACGTGCTCGGCGGCACCGTGGTCGACGTCCGAGACCTCGACGACGTCGCAGGGAGCGTGGTCCTCGATCCAGCCGGCGTCGCTGCCGAGCAGGTGCTTCGACCCGGCCGAACGCTCGATGAGCAGGGTGTCCGCCCCGACGTCGGCCGCGTAGTTGACGATCGCGTGTCGCCCGTCGTGGCTGACAATCTCGCCGTAACGGATCGGAATCGCCGACTCCGCCGCTCGGTCGGCCAGCCGGTCCTCGAAGGCCCGGTCTCCCTCGGTGAGTCGCCCGGCCGGCTGGGGCAGCGGCGTCTGGTCGGGGACCTCGTCGAACCGGACGACCCGAACGCCGCCCTCGCGGGTGCGGGCCACGTCCACGGCGAGGTCGATCAGCGACCGCTCGGCGGCGAGTGACGTCCCCTCGGTGACCGCGACCAGCACCTCGTCGCCGTCGGTGTCGACCTCGGATTCGGTCTGTTCGACCACGTCCCGGCCGAGACTCCGCCGGAAGGCGTCGGTCATCGCACCCTCCCGGCCGACGCCGCCCTGCCGGTACACGAAGAGGTAGTACCACGCCATCGAGCCGAGCGTGATGACCACGGCCCCGACCAGGGGGACGAAGCCGATGTAGCGCAGCAGAACCACGCCCCCGACGATGCCGACCAGCTGCGGGAGCGGATACAGCGGTGACTCGAAGCTGGGCTCGTACGCCTCGACCGACCCCTGGCGAAAGGCGATGAGGGCGACGTTGATGAGGATGAACACCAGGATCTTGAACGCACTGGCGAGCTTGGCGATGTCGTCGATGGGAACGAACGCGATGAGGACGAGCAGCACCCCGCCGGTGACGGTGATCGCGTTGACCGGGGTGTCGAACCGGTCGCTGACGTCCTCGAAGAGGTCGGGAGCGAGACCGTCGCGGCTCATCGCGAAGGGGTACCGCGAGGAGGAGAGGATCCCCGCGTTGGCGGTGCTGATCAGCGCGAGCAGCGCCGCGACGATGACGGCCCCGACGCCGAGTGCGGGAAGTGCGTTCCCGGCTGCGATCTGCATCGGCGTTTCCGTGTCGGTGAGTGCGGCCCGGTCGGCGACGCCGACCATCACCGTCACGATGGCGACGTAGATGCCGGCGGTGACGACGAGCGAGCCGAGGATGCCGAGCGGGAGGTTCCGGTCTGGGTTTTCGACCTCCTCGGCGACGCTTGCGACCTTCGTGACGCCGGCGTAGGAGACGAAGACGAATCCGGTCGCGCCGAGAACCCCTCCGATTCCGCCGTCGAAAAAGCCCTCGTAGCGGGCGCTTTCGGTGCTCGGCGCCCCGGCCACGATGAACCAGATCATCGCGGCCAGCATGACGGCGACGATAGCGACCTGCATCCGGCCGGTCTGTTTCGCGCCGGCGACGTTCAGGACGATCAGCAGGACCGCGACCGTCAGCGCGACGGGGGTCACGGGCAGGTCCAACAACAGCACCAGATACGGCGCGCCGCCGACGAGCGCCAACGCTCCCTTGAACGTCAGCGAGAACCACGTCCCGACGCCGGCGATCGTCCCGAACAGCGGTCCCATCGCCCGCTCGATGTACAGATACGTCCCGCCGGCCTCGGGCATGGCCGTCGCCATCTCCGACTTGCTCAGCGCCGCGGGCAGTACCAGCACGCCGGCGAGGAAGTACGCGAACACGACGGCCGGGCCGGCCATCTTCATCGCCAGTCCCGGGAGGATGAAGATACCGCTACCGACCATCGCGCCGATGCTGATGGCCATGACGGCCGGTAGTCCGAGGTCGCGTTCGAGTTCTTTCGTCATGTTTGCTTCCAGTTACCGCCCACCGACTCGCGATCGACGCGCCCGGGAACGTGTTCGCCGCCGAGCGATCGGGTCATTCGCATCGGTCACGTACCTGCCCGACCAGGAGCCGCGGCACGTTGACGAGATCCGCGCCGGCCCCTTCGGACCTCGCCCCGTTGCCGGATCCGAGATGCCCCCGACGACGTTACGCGGGTCGAACTCGCGTCGGGCCACGCGCTCCAGCGATGACGCCTCCGAATCGCACCCGACGAGGTCCATGCCGGTGACCGCCGACGCGAGGGTTCGAACGTCGCTCGCATCCGGTGACGCTCGTTTCCAAATCAGCCTCGCTTCGTCCATAAGGTCAACCGACTCGGATTCGGAACCGAGCGTCATCGGTCGAGCATCCTCGCTGAGGTACTCCGCAACGGCGAGCCCGAAGCGGTCCTCGCCGATCGCGGGGACATTCCGTGTCGCTCCGTCGGGACCGCCGCGTGGGCTCTGTCGAATCGCGCTCATAAGTTCAGTTCTGACATCGGAGTACAGAGACGGATAAATTCTGAAGAAGAATAAAACGACCGGTATATTTCTGATTTTGAATTCGGGGGGTCATGTGGAGGGCCCCGAATTCGGCCCCTTGTGGCGAGGCGCCCCCGGAACCTACTCCGACGTCGACCGTGGGGAGTTGTCGTAGCGATCGAACCCGTGAAACTGGCTGTCGTGGTCGTTGCGGATGATGTCCTCGTCGTTGATGCGCAGCCCGAGATCGTTGAGATCACTCGTGATGCGACTGAGGTCGTCTCCGTCGGTCCCCACGGCTTCCACCAGCAGGTTCTGGTCGCCGGTCATGATCTCCTTCACGTTGATGACGCCCGGGACGTCCGTGGCCCGTTTTGCGATCCGCTCTCGCCCTTCGATCGGAGCCGTACAGAACACCATCGTATGTAACTGATATCCGGCGACTTCGTAGTTCACGTCCGGGTGATACCCACCGATGACGCCGGAGTCTTCGAGTTCGTCGATCCGGTTCCGCACCGTCCGTGCCGACACGTCGAGCCGTTCGGCGATGGTGTTCGCGGACGTCCGCCTCGCGTTTTCCTGAAGCGAGTAGAGGATGCAGCGATCGACGTGGTCGAGATCGACGGTTTCCATACCCCCCACATCGTGCACGGTCAGTAAGAACGTTCTGTCGGACCGACCGATAGCCTTTCGTGAGGATGGAGTACCATATTCGGCGGTGCTTCGCTCTGCCGAGCCCTCGCTCGCTTCACTCACGAGGACGCCGTGGAGCATAGCTCCACGAGCCCTCCTTCGCAGGCTCAGGAGGACGCCGCTCGTCCTCGGAGGTCTCGCTTCGATCGACCTCCCGCTTTCCGTTCGCATCGAGACGCTCGCTGTCTCGCGGGTCTCACCGCTCGGCTCGACCGAGGCCTCGCTCCCTTCGATCGGTCGGCCTCGCCGCGCGAGCGGTCGGCCCCGTTCGAGGTCCCGCCCGACGCCGGTCGACCGGCCGGCTCTCGCGTAGGTAAATACGCCGCCGTAGGCCAAACGTTTAGTCGTCCCCTCGCACAGAGCAGCTATGTTCGGGAAGTCGAAGTGGATCCGCCTGCCCCGGAGCGTCGTGCTGGGGCACGGCGTCCTCGACCGGACCGTCGAGGCCGTCGACGAGCTGTATCTCGATGGGCGGCCGCTCATCGTCACCAGCCCGACGCCGCGAGAGCTGGCCGGCGATCGGCTGGTGGCGGCCTTCGAGGCGGCGGGCGCCGACCCCGCGGTCGTCACCGTCGAGACGGCGACGTTCGGCGCCGTCGAGGAGGTGCTGGAGACGGCCGCGTCGGTCGACGCCGGCTTCCTCATCGGGCTCGGCGGCGGCAAGCCGATCGACATCGCGAAGATGGCCGCCGACGAGCGCGACTGCGGCTTCGTCTCCGTGCCGACCGCCGCCAGCCGGCTGTGCCGACATCGTCTCCAACTACACCGCCGTCAAGGACTGGCAGCTGGCCCACCGGCTGAAGAACGTCCGGTACAGCGAGTACGCCGGCGCGCTGTCGCAGATGACCGCCGAGCTGCTGGTCGACCGCGCCGACGCCATCAAGGAGAGCCTCGAGGAGTCCGCCTGGGTGGTCGCGAAGGCGCTGGTCTCCTCCGGCGTGGCGATGTCGATCGCCGGCTCCTCGCGGCCGGCCTCCGGCGCCGAACATCTCATCTCCCACCAGCTGGACCGGGTCGCACCCGGGGAGGCGCTGCACGGCCACCAGGTCGGCGTCGCCGCCGTCGTCACCGAGTACCTCCACACCGGCGAGAGCGGCGACTGGCGGCGCATCCGGGACGCGCTGGCCGACATCGGCGCCCCGACGACCGCCGCCGAACTCGGGGTCGACGGCGAGCGGTTCGTCGCGGCGATGACCTCCGCCCACGAGATCCGGGACCGCTACACCATCCTCGGCGACGGCATCGACGAGTCGGCGGCCGTCGAGGCGGCGACCGTCACCGGCGTTCTCGAGTGACGCGCTCCGTCAGGTCGAAGAGGGCGGCCGCCCTCTCCGCCTGCATGGGAACGGCGCTGGACTCCCGCGAGACACAGGCCGCCGAGGTGCTGGACCGACTCTACGAGACGTACCCCGACCCGGAGATTTCGCTGCACTTCGACTCGCGGCTGGAGCTACTCGTCGCCGTCGTGCTGTCGGCGCAGTGCACCGACGAGCGGGTCAACTCCGTGACGGCCGACCTCTTCGAGACGTACGACGGCGCCGAGGCGTACGCCGCCGCCGGCCAGGAGGAGCTGGCCGGCGACATCGACTCCATCACCTACTACAACAACAAGGCGAGCTACATCCGGTCGGCCTGCGAGGACATCCTCGAGGAGCACGACGGCGCGGTGCCGGACACGATGTCCGAACTGACGGACCTGGCGGGCGTCGGCCGCAAGACCGCAAACGTCGTGCTCCAGCACGGCCACGAGGTCGTCGAGGGGGTCGTCGTCGACACGCACGTCCGGCGCATCTCCCGCCGGCTCGGGCTGACCGACGCCGAACGGCCGGAGAACATCGAGCCGGAGCTGATGGAGCTCGTTCCCCGCGAGGACTGGAAGGAGCTGACCCACCTGTTCATCAGCCACGGCCGGGCGACGTGTACGGCCCGGAACCCCGACTGCGGGGACTGTACGCTGGAGGACGTCTGTCCGTCGTCGAAGCTGGACGGCGACGTCGACCTGGCGGACGGCAGCGAGTGGTGACCGTCGATCGTCACCGGAATAATGACGTTCCGACGGCGACGACGGTCAGCGGCGTCAGCGACAGCGCGACGGCGTCGACGGTCGGCGACCGCGGCGCGAGGAACTCCCCCTGCCGGCGGGCGAACCGCGAGCGGGCGGCGATGGCAAGGTCGCCGCTGGAGAGCGACCCCCAGAACGACAGCGCCAGCAGAACCGGAACGACGAGCGGCGACCCCGGCGGGAGGACGGCGCCGACGGCCCACGCCGCCGCCAGCGCCAGCGGCAGCGGGGCCACGGCGACGGCCCGGATGACCGGCGTCGGGGTGTCGGCGTCGAGCGTCGCGTTCACCTTGGCCAGCGGCGCCGGGTCGCCGTCCCACGACGGAAGCAGGGTCACCTCCGTCTCGAGTCGGAACAGCCGCGAGAGCAGGGCGTGGGTGGGTTCGTGCGGCAGGACGAGTGCCGCGATTGCCGACCGGACCGCCCGCTCGCGCGTGCCGACCATATCGCTGTCTGCGGCCCGAACGGCTTCAACCGCTCGTCGCAGGCGCCGGCGTCGGTCACCTATCGGGCGTCAGTTCCTCGAGTGTCACGGCGACGGCGCCGGCGGCGAGGGCCGCGACCGACCGGCGGACTGCCGCGCGAGGCTTCCGTTCGCGGACGGCGACGACCGCCGCCGTGGCGAGGCCGCCGGCACAGGCGCCGGCGAGATACGCGGCCGAACGGAGCGGGTGCAGCGACATGGACGGCCGTTCGGCGTCCGGACGGATACCGCCGTCGACCGGGTCGCTCGACGGGTCAGAGGTACCGCAGGATGTACCGGGTCGCACCGGTGAGAAAGGCGATCGTCCAGCAGCCGACGTAGCCGAAGACGCCGACGCGGAGCCGGCGGCGCCAGAACCGCATGTCGTCGCCGCCGATCTCCTCCAGCAGCACCTCCTCGTCGTACTCGCTGTAGAGGTCGTGTTCGTACTTCGCCCGGAAGATGCGGACGATACCGGTGAAGCCGAACCCGAGGAAGGCGTACGCCTGCAGGCCGAAGAAGGCGTGGACGGCGGCGAAGCCGCCGAGCTGGTCGACGAGCCGCGGCAGCATCCACGTCAACAGCGGCACGGTGGTCAGCACCAGCCCGGTGACGATGAACCGCAGGTGGTAGGTGAGGACGCTCCAGGTCACCCGCTCGGCGTCGATCATGATCCAGGCGCCGTACAGAAAGCAAGGAAAGCTGGCGGCCACGGCCACCAGCACGACGGTTGCGACCTGCGCGTCGGAGACCATCGCCGGATTGTACGGGGAGACGCCGCTTTAGTGTGCCGTGTCCGTCCCGGGTAGTGCCCAGATAAGAGACCGAGAGAACGGGGAGCGGGAGAAAGCCCTCGGCGCTTTCGACTCCCGCGACTCGCTGCGCGCTTCGGGCGCGTTGCGCCCTGCAGTGCTTGCGTCGTCGGGGGTCGTCGAGAGCGCCTCGCCCTTTCAGTCCGCCAGGAGTTAGTTGACCGGCCGGCAGAAACTGGCCTGTCAATCGATTCTTATCTGAATATCGCCTCGTCCCGTTCAAAAGAGGTAAGCCGCCGACCGTCCAACGGCCGACGATGGCCGACAGCCGCGGTCCCGAGGGCGACGCCGACCCGTCGGAGACGGCCGGGGCTGACTCCAGGTCCGACTCCGACTCTGGCTCCGAGGCCGAGACGGAGACCGACTTCGGCTCCGACTCCGAGGCTGAGGCCGAACCCGGGACCGGCGCCGGGACCGGGACCGAGGCCGAGACCGGGACCGAGACCGCCGACGACGGCGACGGGGACGACGGCGACGACGAGGAGCCGTCGACGGCGGAGCTGCGGGCCCGCGTCGAGGAGCAGTACGACTTCGAGGAGTTCGGCGCCGCGGAGATGGCCGAGATGTCGGTCGAGGAGTGGGAGGCGGTGTTCGACCCCGACTCGTGGCTCACCGGCAAGGGGCTGCTCGACCGCGTCGAGCGGGAGCTGCGGTCGAACGTCCGGCGGCGGGAGGTGTTCGCCGTCGTCGAGCGGGTCGGCGAGGGCGACGCCGACCGGGTGGTCGCCTACTCCGACGAGGGGTACGCCGTCGTCCGGCCGGACGGCACCGTCCGCGGGACCGGCACGATCCTCCGGGACATCGAGCCGATGGTCGCGCTCTGCTCGATGGAGTCCTACGACGTCCCGGAGGTCGGCGACGGCGCCGGGCTCCCGCATCCCGACAGCATCGAGTCGGGAAGCGGCGACTTCGGCAACCGGATGCTGCAGGTCGTCGCCGGCGCGACGGTGCTGTCGGGGGTCGGCTTCGTGCTGGTGTGGCTGGCGAGCGTCGTCGGCGCCGTCGACATCGGCTTCGCCGGCGCCATCGTCCTGACACTCGGCTTTCTGTTCGTCGTGATGGGCGGGTTCCTCTTTCTGACGGTCGCCAACGCCCGGCTGTCCGACCGGATGCGCGCCGAGCAGTACCGCGATCGGCTCCGGGCCGTCGGCGCCGGCAGCGACGACCGTCCCGACTTCCTGCCGGACGAGGCCTTCGAGGCCGGCGGCCGGCGCCTCGAGGAGGCCATGGAACGGGTCCACCGCGAGGCGCTGGACGACGACGCCGACGAGCTTCCGAGCGACGAGTGACAGGTAACGGGTGACGGTGGCGTCCGTACGACTGCCATCGCTGGGTTTAAACTCCGACGGCTCCGACCTCCACCGTATGAGACGCCGGGACTTCGTGCGCGCCGCCGGCGGTGCGACGGCGGCGGGTGCGGCCGTTGGCGCCGGACAACCGGCAGCGGCAGCCGGCGGCGAGGAGGGCGGCGGTGGCGGCGGCGAGACCGTCCCCGCGTTCGGGTCCTTCCTCGACGACGCCAACGGGTACAGCGAGGACGGCATCGTCGATGCCCGCGGCGAGGACGCCGTGACCGTCGAGGTCGGCGCCGGCGGCGGCCTCGCATTCGACCCGCCGGCGATCTGGATCTCCCCCGGAACGACGGTTACCTGGGAGTGGACCGGCGAGGGCGGCGCCCACAACGTCGTCGCCAACGACGGCCCGGCCGGCCTCGACAGCGGCGACCCCGTCGAATCGGGCAGCTACGAGTACGAATTCACCGACGACGACGCCGGCATCACCACCTACTACTGCAGCCCTCACCAGAGCCAGGGCATGAAGGGCGGCATCGCCGTCGGCGACGACGTCGAGACGACGACCATCGAGGCCGGCGCGGAGGTCAAAGAGCCGATCGAGTTCGGCGTGGACATCCACGAACACTGGGTCGGCATCAGCGTAATGTTGATGATGTCGGTGTCGCTCGTGTTCACGTTCTTCACGCTGAAGTACGGCGAATCGGCACATTCCAGCGGGGCTGACTGACCATGTCGGACAACAGCTACGGCGCGATCCATCGGTACGAACCGGCGCGGGAAAGCACGGTCGCGGCCATCACGATCGTCATCCTGTCGGTGGCACAGGTCGTGCTCGTCGGCGTGTTCACCTACGGGCTGACGGCCGGGTGGGCCGTCGGCACCTCCACGGGCTCGGAGGCCGGTAACGTGCTGCTCGGGCTGCTGCTCGCGGGCGTGTTCATCAACCTCGCGTTCATCCTGCTGCTGTACCGCAAGGAGTTCCTCCCGGACGTGATGGTGGTGAAGAAACGCCGCCGCAAGTGGGAGGACCTCTACGTCGAGGAAGACGACATGTACGGCGAAGAGATCACGGACGGGGCGGTCGAGAAGTTGAAACGAGCCGTCTACCCGTACTACAAGCGATGAGCGAGGACAAGTACCCCAGCGAGTCCGGCCGGCGACGGTTCGTGAAGGGCGTCGTCGGGAGCGCGGCGCTGTCCGGCGTCGGCGTCAGCGGCGCGGCGAGCGTGAACCTGACGACCCAGCCGTCCGGCGGCGGCGGCGGCCCGACGCCGTTCGTCGGCCTCAGTCTCGTCGGCGGGCCGGCGCCCCGCGGGATGCCGTACATCCCGGTCGAAATCGACGACGCCGGCGACATCCGCGGCGTCTGGCCGGAAGCCGAGGAGGTCACCGAGGGCGGCACCACCTACCAGGTCGCCGAGACGGAGGTCGGCGGTCGGACCTACTCGACGGAGTGGTTCCAGTACTGCGGCCGCCAGAACGCCGAGGGCGTCCAGCCGAACACCGACGCCGAGAACTACTTCAAGTCCGTCGCGCCCGGCGACGCCGACTACGGGTGGCAGGCCGACGCGCTGTCGGAGGGCGACCGGCTCAACGTCGAGGACTTCGCCGACTACGAGGAGTGGGGCAACGAAGTCGGCTCCGACGGCGTCGGCAAGCCCGCCCAGACCACCTGGCGCTCGGAGGGCCTCGACGGCCAACTGCCGGTGACGGTCATCCGCAGCACGTTGATCGAGGAGAAGGCCCAGCGGGACGACGAGGTCGGCGAGTGGTTCTCCGGGGCCTCCAGTCGGGGCATCATCGCGTATCTGAACGTCTGTACGCACTTCTGCTGCGTTCCCGGCTACAAGGTCAGCGAGAACGCCGCACAGTACGACATCGAAGACGGCATCTACTGCCAGTGCCACCAGTCGCAGTACGATCCGTTCAGCCCCAGTTTCGAGACGTTCATCTCCCTTCCCAGACCATAGCAATGAGCCTCGAACGCAAAGACGACTACGACCACGGAGCGTGGATGGAAAGCAAGGACCTCTCGCCGATCGAGGAGGTGTATCTGACGGCGCTCATCTGGCTCGACCGGCGGCTCCGCATCGTCGACTACCTGGAGCTGCTGGAGGACATGTACTACAAGACGAACCTCCAGATGCCGAAGAGCCACACCGAACAGTACAACCTCGACAACAAGTTCTGGTACTGGTACCCCCTGTACGCCCTGGGGTCGTTCAGTACCATCGCCTACGTCGTCGCCGCGATAAGCGGCGCGCTGTTGGGCTTCTACTACGCCCCGTCGACGCAGACGGTCGGCGGGGAGACCCTCCGGACGGTCGCGTACTCGAACGTCCTGTTCATCATGGGCGATCTGAACTTCGGACTCTTCCTCCGGAGCCTCCATCGGTGGTCCGCGCAGGTGATGACCGCCGCCGTGTTCCTGCACATGCTGCGGGTGTACTTCACGGGTGCGTACAAGGAACCGCGGGAGCTGAACTGGATCATCGGTATCGTCCTCATCTCGCTGACGATGGTGTTCGGCTACACGGGCTATCTGCTGCCGTGGAGCCAGCTCTCGTACTGGGCGGGCCAGATCGGCGTCGAGATGGCGCTGTCGATCCCGCTGATCGGCGAGTGGGTCGCCCAGCTCGTCTTCGGCGGCTTCACCCTCGGCGAGGCGACGCTACAGCGGATGTACATCCTACACGTCTTCCTGCTGCCGTTCGTGGTGACCGGCCTCATCGCCGTCCACATCGGTATCGTCTGGATGCAGGGCATCGCGGAACCCCACTAACGATGAGCGGGAAAAGAACCGACACCGACGACAGCACCGAGCCACGGACCGACGACATCTCCGAGCCGGAGGGCTCGGAGGCCCGTCGGGCCGTGCGAACGGACGGCGGGAGCGATACACGGTCCGACGGCGGCATCGTTCCGCAGGACGACCAGGCGCCGACCTGGTCCGAGCGGAAACAGCGCACCCAGGGGCTGTCGCGGCTCACCTACGAGTACTTCGAGCGCTCCCGCCGGGAGGACGAGGACCTCCGGCGGGCCTCCGACTACGTCGAACGGGACGTGCTGGCGTTCCCGACGTGGCCCCACGAGATGATCCGCAACCTGGCCATCACCTCCTTCTTCATCGGGGCGATGTTCTTCCTGGCGGCGGCGGTGCCGCCGCACCTACCGGGGCCGGCGAACGCCAACTCGACGCCGGCGGTCATCCTGCCGGACTGGTATCTGTACTGGTCGTTCGGGCTGTTGAAACTGACGCCGCTCAACCCCGAGCTGGCGCTGCTCGGCGGCGAGAAGCTCGTCAGCGACCGCGTCTACGGCGTGGTCGCGAACCTGGTGGTCGTCAGTATCATCGCGATGGTGCCGTTCCTCAACAAAGGCGCCGCCCGTCGGCCCGTCGAGGAACCCGGCTGGGCGGCGCTGGGCGTCGGCGGCGTCGTCTTCGCGTTCACCATCGCGGCGCTGGCGGTGAAGAACCTCATCGCCGCGACCTTCCCCATCGGCAACCACGAGCTGTTCGACGTGACGTTCCTGCTGCCGCTGGTGGCGGCGTTTCTCGCCTACGCGGTGCTGAAGACGATGCGCGAGGGATACATGTTCGAGCTCAACCGGCGGTACTTCCGGCTGCGGCCGCCGAAATAACGCCGCCGGTTCGCGCTTCGCTTCTGCTCCGCCGCGCGCGTCGCGCGGTCGCTCCGTGACGATGGCTCTCCGTCGGTTCCGGCAGTTTTACTCCCACGGCCCGTCTTCCGCAGACAATGAGCGACGAGACGGGCGAGACGCCGGACGGCGGCGACACGTCGCCGGAGAACGAGGGCGCGCCGGCGGGTCGGGACATCGTCGTCCCGCTGCGGATGTACAAGACGGTCACGGTGTTCTCGACGCTCATCGCCATCGTCGCCATTCTCGGGGGGTTCGTCCTGCTGGACCGTGGCACGAAGCGGGCGACGGCCAGCCCCGACGAGGTGAGTCTCCCGGTCGTCGCGCTGGGACTCGGGCTGATCGTCGGCGGCAGCGCCGTGTACGCCTTCTCGACGCGGTTCCGGACCGCCGAGATGGGAAAGGCTAAAACCGGCACGGACGAAGAATCGGGCGATGGCTGACGAGTTCGCCAAGGGGTTCGCCATACTCACCGGCGGCGGGATGGTGTGGATGACCATCTCCGCGTGGCTGACGACCGAGAGCTTCGAGGGCACCCAGCTCATCGCACGGCCGCCGGAAGACCCCGGAACCTACGCCCAGTTCGCGCTGCTGCTGCGCGACGTCACGACGTGGTTCGTCATCTTCGGCGTTTTCGCCTTCTGGATCGGTATCCCGGTCTTCCGCGAGCTGCGCGCGTATCTCGAGGACGACGCCGGCGCCCGATAGCGGTCAGCGGTAGCTTTCGACACGGCAGAGCCGGCGGGCGATGCGCCGGGCCGCTCGATGCACGGCGGTAACGACTCGCGGGAGTCGGTACGAGCCACGGCGAGGCTCGTTCCGCTTCTTCGTCCAGGACCAGAAGCCAAAAGCCGCCGCCCGGTGTCGGACCGAGGGCGGCCCGTGGCGGTCAGACGACCGCGCTCCAGACCGGCTTGACGATGAAAAACAGCGTCTGGTAGGCGATGTACAGCAGCGCGACGGTCGAGGCGCCGATGGCGCCCCACGGGCGCTCGACGTCCCACCCCTGGCGGGCCTCGACCCGGCGGGACTCGAACTCGAAGAAATCCGTCAGGAAGAGTCCGACGACGAGCAGCGAGACGATCAGCCCGGCGTGGCGCTCGACGGTGAGGTAGTAGAAGCCGCCGACGACGAGCAGGAAGTTCGTTGCGACCCGGAGCGGGTGACGGCTGATGGCGTCGGCGCCCTGCTCCGCCTGCGCGGCGACGCGGCGGTACTCGAGGCCGCGGCCGGCGACGTTGAGGACGATGAGGCCGAGCATCACGTAGCCGATCACCGGTGCCAGGTACGTGTCGACCGGGCCGAACAGCGTCACCGACGGGTCCATGCGTAGACGGTCGCCACGGCGTCCATTAATGTGTTTTCAAATCCGGAGACCCGGGCTCGTACCGACCGTTGCGGCCGGTTTCCTCTCCACGAAGTCGGGATGTACGGGCGTCGACGGTCGGCCTCAGATCTCCCGCTGGACGACGAAATCGGCGAAGCCGGCGAGCTTCTCGGTCGGCTCCGGCGCCAGGTCCAGCCCCGCGAGGTGGGTCTTGGCGCTGGCGGCGAGATCCTCGGCGACGCCGCGGGCGTACTCGACGCTGCCGGCCGACTCGAGAACGGAGATGACCTCACGGACCTCCGCGTCGGTGTTGTCCTCGGCCCACAGCAGCTCCTCCAAGCGGGCGACGTCGGCCGGCGGAGCGTGTTCGGCGGCGTGGATGACCATCAGCGTCTTCTTGCCCTCCCGGACGTCGTTGCCGACGCCCTTGCCGAACGCGCCGCCCTCCTCGGCGGCGTGTTCGACGTCGAGGACGTCGTCGGCGATCTGGAAGGCGACGGCCATTTCCTCCGCGTAGGCGGCGAGGTCGGCCTCCGCGTCGTCGCTGCCGGTGACGATGGCCGCCAGCCGGGCGACGATGCGGCCGAGACAGCCCGTCTTGCAGGCGCACATCTCCAGGTACTCCGGCTCGGAGACGCCGACCTCCTTGTCGTTGTGCCAGCAGATGTCCATCCCCTGGCCGAGGTGGGTCCGGTTGAGCTCGTGGGTGAGCATCTCGTAGGCAGCCAGCCGGGCCTCGGCCGACAGCCCCGCGGGGTTGCGGGTGATGATCTTCAGCGGCAGGAAGTACATGGCGTTGCCGGCGTTCAGCGCGACGTCGGTGCCGTGGACGTGGTGCAGCGCGCGACTCCCCCGGCGGTGGGTGGCGCCGTCCTCGACGTCGTCGACGATGATGGTGCCGTTGTGGAGGATCTCCGGCACCGCGGCGTACTCGCGGTAGGCCTCGGGGTCCTCGCCGAGGGCGTCGACGAGCAGCAGGAACAGCACCGCCCGCCAGCGCTTGCCGCCGCGGTCCAGCAGGTCCCAGATGGGCGCCGAAAGCGCGCTCTCGATGGCCGCCGAGTCGTAGGCGTAGGTCGCCTCGCCGAAGAACTCCGTGAGATACGCGTCGTCGGCCGCCCGCGGGAGCAGCGACTCGATGGTCTCGTCGACCGTCGGTCGCCACTCCTCGAGTGCCCCGTGCATGTGTCGGACCTCGCGGTGCGGGAGTAAAAACCCTCCCGTGGGGGCCAGCCTCAGGGCCGGATCGTACGTCCGCGCGAATCTCACCGCTTATGCCACTGCGGGCCACAGGCGGAGTATGCGCGACGATCTCGACTACGAGCTACTCGTTTCCCTGACGGAAGAACGGGGGGTCCCGGGGTACGAGGACCGCGTCCGCGAGCGGGTCCGGGAGGCCATCGCGCCGCACGTCGACCGCGTCCGGTCGGACGCCATGGGCAACCTCGTCGGCACCGTCGACGGCGACGCCGACTACGACGTCCTCGTCGCCGCCCACATGGACGAGATCGGATTCATGGTGAGACACGTCGACGACGGGTTCCTGGGGCTGGAGGCACTCGGCGGGTGGGACCCGCGGGTGCTGCGCGCCCAGCAGGTGACCGTCCACGCCGACGACGGCGACATCCCGGGGGGTCATCGGGTCGACGCCGCCGCACACGCTCGACGACGACGACCTTGAGGCCGACCCCGCCGTCGAGGACGTCCACGTCGACCTCGGGCTGGACGCCGAGACGGTCGCCGACCGCGTCTCCGTCGGCAACCTGGTGACGATGGCCCAGTCGACCGAACGGGTCGGCGAGTTCGTCGCCGGCAAGTCGCTGGACAACCGCGTCTCGGTGTTCGCGATGCTGGCGGCTGCCCGCCGGCTCGATTCCCCGGCGGTCGACGTCCACCTCGCGGCGACCACCCAGGAGGAGGTCGGCCTCCGGGGAGCGTCGGCCCTCGGCGTCGACCTCGACCCCGATCTGGTCGTCGCCGTCGACACCACGGTAGCCAACGACGTCCCCGGGTTCGCCGACGGCGAACAGGTGACGGAACTCGGCGAGGGCGCCGGCATCAAGCTGAAGGACGGCAGCGTCATCACCAGCCACAAGGTCCACCGCCGGCTCCGGGCGGTCGCCGAGCGGGAGGGAATCGACCACCAGCTCGAGGTGCTGTCGTCCGGCGGCACCGACACCGGCGGGCTCCAGGGCGGCTCCGGGGCGACGCCGGCCGGCGCCATCTCCGTTCCGACACGGTACCTCCACACGCCGACGGAGTGCGTCCACGAGGCCGACGTCGCAGCCGCCGTCGACCTGCTCGTCGGCTTTCTCGAGAGCGAGGACGGCGCCCACGACTATAGGCTCTAATACCCCCACTTTTTGCACGCTCGGCGCGGCGGAGCCGCGCCTCGCGGCAAAAACTTGGGGAAAATATGCGCGCGTGCTCCTTTCGCTCGCTCCGCTCGCTTCAGTCCGCGCGCGCTACGGCGACTCGCTCACTTCGTTCGCTCGTCGCCGGGAACCGCGCTCGCTCCGCTCGCGCGGATGCTTGTCCTGGGAAGGCAGAGATGACTATCCGCGAGCGCGCCGCAGGCGCGCGAGCGGTTCACCGGCGGCGAGTGGACGAAGTGAGCGAGCCGCCGGCTTTTTTCATCGACGTTTTTCAAGGAGTGGTTCCCGCAGCGCGCCGAAGGCGCGCGAGGAAACTCGACGCCGAAAAAGGTCGCGGTAGATGAACAGATTCAGTACGGGTGAACCGCGAGTACGCGCATGGACACGAACGACGTGAGCCGTCGCGGGTTCGTGACGGCGGCAGGGGCGACGGCCGCCGCGGCCGCCGTGTCGGCACCGGCCGCCGCGGCCGAGGAGGAAAACAGCAGTGACGGCGGCGACGGCGGCGATGGCGGTGGCGGCGGCGAGACCGTGCCGGCCTTCGGCGCCTTTCTCGGCGACGCCAACGGCTACGAGGAGGGCGCCGTGGAGGATGCCCGCGGCCAGGACGCCGTGACCGTCGAGGTCGGCGCCGGCGGGGGATTCGCCTTCGGCCCGGCAACGGTGTGGGTCTCTCCCGGGACGACGGTCACCTGGGAGTGGACCGGCGAGGGCGGCGCCCACAACGTCGTCGCCAACGACGGCCCGGCCGGCCTCGACAGCGGCGACCCCGTCGAGTCTGGCAGCTACGAGTACGACTTTACCGATGACGACGCCGGCATCACCACCTACTACTGCAGCCCTCACCAGAGCCAGGGCATGAAAGGCGGCATCGCCGTCGGCGACGACGTCGAGACCACGACCATCGAGGCCGGCGGTCCCTCCGTCACCATCCCCGACCAGGCGCTGGCGCTGACCGTCGCGACGTTCTTCGCGATGACCAGCACCCTCGGGCTCGGTTACTTTTTTATGAAGTACGGAGGAGACTACGAACAGCCGTAAGTACGACAGGTCCGCGAACTGACGCGGCGAACGCGGTGTCGACGTCCGGCCGCGCCGCAGGGTTCTTCGAGCCGGCGCGCCGAGAGCCGGTATGGGCATTCTCGGGCGCATCAGGGACGCACTGACCGGCTCGGAGCCGGAGGTCAGGTTCCACCGGGTCCACGTCGCGACCGCCGACGACCGGGAGACCGTCACCTACCTCACGGGAGCGGTCGTCGACGAACCGACGCCGGTGGCCTGTTCGGCCTCGCTGCGGATACCGGAGGGGACGATGCTGGTCGAAGCGCCCGAGGAGACGAAAGGCGTCACGGTCAACGACTACACCTATCCGCTGTACCAGTACACGACCGCCTCGCCGGCGGCGGCCCCGCCTTCGGCGGAGCCGGTGCCGGAGGCGCTGACGGGCGAGACCCTGCCGGCACAGGAACTCGACGCCGAGGAGGTCGCGGAGC
Organism: Halobacteriales archaeon QS_4_69_225; assembly: GCA_003020965.1. GTDB lineage: Archaea > Halobacteriota > Halobacteria > Halobacteriales > Haloarculaceae > Natronomonas. The sequence goes on along the minus strand of PXRL01000006.1, from coordinate 26,477 downwards.
TGGAGGCGCTGCTGCCCTGAGCGTCGGATGCGACGGTCGCGGCAATCGCGACGGTCGCGGTGGTCGCGGAGGCGCGGAGTCGGACGACCGGCGCGTCCCGGTGGACACGTCTTTGGGCGTCGAGCCCATCGGTGCGGTATGCTCGGGCTACGCTTCTTCGAGTGCCGGCGCTGTGCGACGGTGTACGCGGGGCCGGACGCTCCGCCGCGGTGCGACGACTGCGCGGGCGGGGAGTTCGTCGAGCTGACGGGCCGATCGCAGGCCGAGGCGTACTTTGCCGGGCGGCAGTGACGTCGTCAGTACGTCTCGATGTCGAGAGAGACGTCGCGGCGCTGGCCCTCGAGGTCGGCGACGATGCGGCGGACGACGCGTTCGGCCTCCGCGCGGATCTTCGGCTTCACCTTCTCGACGACCCACTCGAGGGAGACGAACCGCGGCAGATCGAGGGCGTCGGCCTCGGCGGAATCGGGGGCGTACTCGACGACCATCCGGACGCGGGTGGTGTCGTCGTCGACCGGCTCGACGTGCCATCGGCCGGCGGCGTCGATGTCCTTGATGATCCGCCAGTCGATGTGGGCCGGCGGCTCCACGTCGGTGACCCGCGAACGGGCGGTGTAGGAGAGCTTCCACCACTCGAAGTCCAGTTCGTACTCGGTGCCGGGCATGCCGTCGCCGAACTGCCGGACGTCGGTGAGGTGTTCGGAGTACCTGGCGTACCGCGGGAAGTCGAGCAGGAACTCGTAGACCTCCTCCGGCGGGAGATGGACCTCCGTCGAGACCTCGACAGTATCCACGCGGTCGCTTCGGACGGCCCCATCCTAAGCGTTGCGTCGGCACCGCCTACAGCCGGTCGGCGACGGTCTCGACGGCCGCCAGGCCGTGGACCTCGCCGTGCAACTGTGGGACGAGCGTCACCGGCAGGTCGAACCGCTCGCGGGCCGCCGCAATCTGCTCCTGCTGGCTCTCGTGGCGGGACCGACAGAGGTCACACGCCGGCTCGGGCTCTTCGATGACCTTGTTGACGACGGCGCGGCCGGCGGGCACGCCGTACGTGTCCAGTTCGGCGAGCAGCCGCTCGGTCTCCAGCACCGCCATTGTCTCGGGGATGAGCACGACCCGGAACTCGGTCCGGTCGGGGTCCCGGAGGGCGCCGGCGACCCGCTCCATCCGGTCCTGCAGTGTCTCGAGGTCGACGCCGACGCCGGCGTCGCCTTGGTCCTCCGCGTCGTCCTCGTCGCCGCCGCCCACGAACGACCGCACCGAGTCCGCCAGCGAGGAGACCTGCGACCGCACGGAGATGAGCTTCCCCATCGCGGAGCTCATCACGTCCGGCAGCTTCAATAATCGAAGCGTGTGACCCGTCGGGGCGGTGTCGAAGACGATGTACTCGAAGCGAGGGTCGTCCATGTAGTCCAAGAAGAGGTCCATGGCGGCGGCCTCGTCGGTCCCCGGGGCGACGCCGGCCTCGATGACGTCGTCGACGTCACCGTCGTCGAGGGAGATGCCCAGGCCCTCCAGCTCGTCCAGCGCCGCCGTCACCTTGCCGCGGTACTGGCCGATGCGCTCGCCGGGGTCGACCTCGACGGCCCAGAGGTCGGACTCGCCGCCGACGCGGGTCGGCTCGACGCCGACCTCGGCGTCGAAGACATCTGACAGCGAGTGAGCGGGGTCCGTCGAGACGACGAGCGTCGGGGCGCCCTCGCGGGCCCGCTTCAGCGCCGTCGCCGCCGCGCAGGTCGTCTTGCCGACGCCGCCCTTCCCGCCGTAGAGCACGAACTCGGTCACGGTCGATGTTAGTCCCGGACGGCTTAAACCGTCCGTGCCGGGCGAGCGTCGGGGACCCCACTCCCGGCGCCGCTGGTCACGGCGTGATGACCGCCCGACCCTCGATCTCGCCGTTTTCGAGCCGTTCGGCGGCCTCGTTGACCGCCCCGAGGTCGTACCGGCTGGTGCGGAGGTCGACGTCACCGCGGTCGACCAGCGCCACGAGCTCCTGGAGTTCGCTGTACTGACCCACCAGCGTCCCGCGGTAGGTGAACTCCCCGGCGACGAACGCCTGGGCGGGCTCGTGGACGTGGCCGCCGTAGCCGACGACGTGGTGTTCGCCGCCGAGGGCGGCGATCTCGGGACCGAGGGCGGTCGTCTCGTCAGCGCCGACGAAGTCGAGCACCTGCTCGGCGCCGTGGCCGTCGGTACGGGCCTCGATCTCCGCGGGGACGTCGGCGCTCTCGGGGTCGAGCGTGGCGTCGGCGCCGCAGTCGACGGCGAGCTCCCGGGCCGCCTCCTTGACGTCCAGCGCGACGATATCGGCGGCGCTCATCGCGTCGAGACACTGCAGGCCGATGTGGCCGAGCCCGCCGACGCCGATGACGACGGCGGTGTCGCCCGGCGCGAGTTCGTCGACGGCCTTCTTGACGGCGTGGTAGGCGGTGATGCCGGCGTCGGCGTGGGGAGCGACCTCCGCGGGGTCGACGCCGTCCGGCAGCGGAATCACCGACCGCTCGCCGGTGCGCATCTCCTCGGCGAAGCCGCCGTCGGTCGTGAGGCCGTTGAACGAGTCGTTCTCGCAGTACATCGTCTCGCCGCGCCGACAGGGCCGGCAGGTCCCGCAGGTCTGGACCGGGTGGCAGATGACCTGGTCGCCCTCCGAGACGAGCGTCACCTCCTCGCCGGTCGCGACGACCGTCCCGGCGTTCTCGTGGCCGAGCGTCATCGGAAGCTGCTGATCGACGTAGTCGGCCCACTGGCCCTCGATTATGTGGTTGTCCGTCTGACACCACCCCGCGCCCTCGATTTCGACGACGACGTCCCGGCTGCCCTCCGGTTGCGGCCGGTCGACCGCCTCGACGGACAGCCCTCCGGACATCTCGTGGGTGTACTCGTGGAGTCTCGCTGCGTGCATGACGTCCGTCAGTATTCCACACGGCACTGATAAACGTTCCCACGGGTCCGATCCGGCTCGGCGCTTGTCGGCACGTAATAAGGCGGTTTGTGTACGTAAGACACGAACTTTAGTGATGTTTATGTACCATGAGTACACATACCACGACACGATGTACGAACGCAACGGCGAGGAGATATTCGTCATCGACTCCCACGTCCACCTGTGGGACGCCAGCAAGGAGAACGTGAAACACGAGGGCGGCGAGCAGTTCATACAGTGTTTCTACGACTACCACACCGGCTTCACCCCGGAGGACAGGCAGTGGTCGATGGACGAGTACCGGCAGTACGACCCCGACCGGATGGCCGAGGACCTCTTCGGCAACGCAGCCGTCGACATGGGAATCTTCCAGCCGACGTACCTCAACGAGTTCTACCACGAGGGGTTCAACACGGTCGACGACAACGCCAGACTCGCCGACCGGTATCCGGAGCGGTTCGTCCTCAACGGCCGGTTCGACCCACGGGAGGGCGAGGCCGGCAAGCGGGAGCTCAGACGGCAGAAGGAAGAACACGACATCCAGGGCGTCAAGTTGTACACCGCCGAGTGGCTGGGCGACTCGAAGGGGTGGCGGCTCGATTCCGAGGAGGCCTTCGAGTTCCTCGAACTGTGTGCCGAGTTGGGCGTCGAGAACATCCACCCCCACAAAGGACCGACGATCCGGCCCCTGAACCGCGACGCCTTCGACGTCGCCGACGTCGACGACGCCGCGAGTTCGTTCCCGGAGCTCAACTTCGTCGTCGAGCACGTCGGCCTCCCGCGGCTGGACGACTTCTGCTGGATCGCCGCCCAGGAGCCGAACGTCTACGGCGGCCTCGCCGTGGCCGCGCCGCTCGCGGTCCACCGGCCCCGGAAGTTCGGCGAGATCATGGGCGAACTCCTCTTCTGGCTCGGCGAGGACCGCCTGCTGTTCGGGTCCGACTACGCGCTGTGGAACCCCGACTGGCTCATCGAGACCGTCATGGACGCGGAGCTGACGGACGAACAGCGGGACGAGTACGGCGTCGAGCTGACGACGGACGTCTGGAGGAAGATCATGGGCGAGAACGCGGCCGAGCTCTACGACATCGACATCGAGGCGAAGAAGCGGGCGTTCGCCTCCGACGACGTCGCCGAGCGGTTCGGTCTGCGGGACCACTACGCCGGGGCGGACGCGGCGGCGGACTGATGTCGACGCATACGGACCGCCTCGGGACGTCGGAGCGGGCGGTCAGACGGCGGCTGGACCGCGTCACCGACCCGGAACTCGACGAGTCCATCGTCGCGCTGGATTACGTCGACGAAATCGCCGTCGAGGGCCGACAGGTCCGGGTCGCGTTCACGCTCCCGACGGCGTGGTGTTCGCCCGCCTTCGCCTGGATGATGGCGACCGACGCGCGCGAGGCGGTCGAGGCGCTACCCGGCGTCGACCGTGCGCGAATCCGGTTGCGGGAGCACCTGCACGAAATGGAGATCAACGAGGGCGTCAACGAGGGGCTGGCCTTCGCGGAGGCGTTTCCCGACGCCGACGGCGGGGTCGCCGAGGTGCGCGCCACCCTCGACGCGAAGGCCCGCCTCGCCCGCCAGTACGACGCCGTCGAGGCCCTGCTCGAGGCGGGGCTCGACCCCCGGCAGATCGCAACCCTCGAGTTCACCGACCTGTGGATCGACGACCCCGCGGTCGCGTTCGTCCGCGAGCGGTCGGTCGGCGTGTCGGTCGCGGCCGACCCCGTCGAGTCGTACCTCGAGAAGGCCCGCGAAACGGGGCTGGTGGCCGACGACCACCCGGAGCTGTTCCGGACGCCGGAGGGCGACCCCATCCCGGTCGACCGGTTCGAGCTGATTCAGCACCGCTGCCGGCTGGCGACCGTCAACATGGGCGGACAGGGGTCGGTCTGTGACGCGCTCAACGAGGCCCGCCGCGCCGAAAACAGACCGCCGTTGAGCCCCGAGGAGCACATCCCGTAGCGCCGATCAGATACGGGTCGCTCCCTTGGGCCCTGGCGGCGGGCCGCCGCCCCCGTCGTCGTCGGGTTCGCCGTGACCCGACCGCGCCAGCCCGTGACGGCCCTGCTCGCGGAACTCCTCTGGATTCCAGCCACGGGCCGGACAGCTGCCGACGTCGTAGTCGAACTCCGCGCCACAGCCCAAACACTCCCCGTTCATGTGTACTGGTATCGTACGCCGTGGGCGACTAAACCCTTGCGGACGGGAGAACGGGAGCGGCGGTCGAGTCGCCGACCCGCCGTCAGTCGTCGCTGGCGACGCCGCCGCTGGCGTCGGAGCCGGGCGACGGCGTCGCGCTCGGCGGCGGCGAGGTCCGGACGTCGGCCGACTCCCGCTCGGCGATGACCTCGGCGTAGGCGTCGGGCATCACCTTCACCACGTCGTCCAGCGCCGCCTCCCAGTCGTCGAGGACGGCGGCGCCGCGGTCGGAGTCGGTGTAGGCGACGTGGTTCTCGACCAGCCGGCGGAGCAGCCGGCGGTCCTCGGCCTCCAGCTCGTCGGTCGTCGACACCATGCCGCGGTTGACCCGCTTCTCGAAGTCGCCCTCGCGGTCGAGCACGTAGGCGATCCCGCCGGACATGCCGGCGGCGAAGTTCTTGCCCGTCCCGCCCAGACAGACGACGGCGCCGCCGGTCATGTACTCGCAGCCGTGGTCGCCGACGGACTCGACGACCGCCCGGACGCCGGAGTTGCGGACCGCGAACCGCTCGCCGGCCTTGCCGTTGATGTAGGCCTCGCCCTGGGTGGCGCCGTACAGTGCGACGTTGCCGACGAGGATGTTCTCCTCGGGCTCGTAGGGGGCATCGTTCGGCGTGTTGCAGATGAGCCTGCCGCCGGACAGCCCCTTGCCGACGTAGTCGTTCGCGGTGCCGGTCAGCTGCATCGTCACGCCGTCCTGGAGGAAGGCGCCGAAGCTCTGGCCGGCGGTGCCGCCGAAGTCGACCCGGATGGTGTCGTCCGGCAGCCCCTCGGTGCCGTACGCCCGGGAGATGCGGTTCGACAGCGTGGCGCCGACCGCACGGTCGACGTTGGAGATTTCGCGGTCGAGATGGACCGGCTCGCCGCGCTCGATGGCGGCCTCGGCGTCGTCGATGAGCCCCCAGTCGAGCGATTCGTCGATCTCGTGGGTCTGCGGTTCGGTCTTGCGGCGCCCGTCGCCGGCCGGCTCCGCCAGCACCGCCGAGAGGTCCAGCTTCCGGGCCTTCTCCTGGTCGACGTCCTCGCGCTGCCGCAGCGCGTCGACGCGGCCGACCATCTCGTCGACCGAGGTGAAGCCCAGTTCGGCCATGATCTCCCGCAGCTCCTGGGCGATGAACGTCATGTAGTTGATGACGTGCTGGGGTTCGCCGGGGAAGCGGTTCCGGAGCCCCTCGTCCTGGGTGGCGACGCCGACCGGGCAGGTGTTCTGGTGGCACTGCCGGGCCATCACGCAGCCGGACGTCACCAGCGACGCGGTGCCGAAGACGTACTCCTCGGCGCCCAGGAGTGCGGCGACGGCGACGTCGTGGCCGGTCTTCAGCCCGCCGTCGACGGTCACCTTGATGCGGGAGCGCAGCTCCGTCGACCGGAGCATCTGGTTGGCCTCAGCCACGCCGAGCTCCCACGGGAGGCCGGCGTTCTTGATGGACGTCTTCGGCGAGGCGCCGGTCCCGCCGGAGTGACCGGAGACGTGGACCACGTCGGCGTTGGCCTTGGCGACGCCGGCGGCGATGGTGCCGATACCGGCCTCCGACACCAGCTTCACGTTGACGTCGGCCTCGGGGTTGGCCGCCTTCAGGTCGTGGATGAGCTGCTTGAGGTCCTCGATGGAGTAGATGTCGTGCAGCGGCGGCGGCGAGATGAGCCCCACGCCGGGCGTCGAGTAGCGGACGTGGGCGATCATCTCGTTGACCTTCTCGCCGGGCAGGTGGCCGCCCTCGCCGGGCTTCGACCCCTGGGCCATCTTGATCTGCAGCGAGTCGGCATTGGTGAGGTACGTCGAGGTGACGCCGAAACGCCCGGAGGCGACCTGTTTGACGTTGCACTCCTTTTCGGTGTCGAACCGCTCGGGCGGCTCGCCGCCCTCGCCGGTGCCGGACTTTCCCCCGAGTCGGTTCATCGCGATGGCGTTGTTCTCGTGGGCCTCCGGCGACAGCGAGCCGAGACTCATCGACGCGGTGACGAACCGCTCGACGACGGACTCGACGGGCTCGACCGCCTCGAGGTCGACCGGGTCGCGGTCGGAGTCGAACGCCAGCAGCCCGCGGAGCGTCTGGAGCCGCTCGCTTTGGTCGTTCATCAGCTCGGCGAACTCCCGGTACTGGCCGTAGTCGCCCTCCCGGACGGCCTTCTGGAGGGCGCCGACCGACTCGGGGTTCCACTCGTGGACCATCCCCGACGACCGGTGTTCGTACTCGCCTTGGCGTTCGAGCTCGGGGTCGTCGCCGAAGGCCACCTCGTAGCGCCGCCGCAGGTCGTCTCCGACGTCGTCGACGTCGATTCCCTCGGTGCGGGCGGTCGTCCCCTCGAAGTACTCGGCGACGAACCCCGAGTCCAGCCCCACGGCCTCGAAGATCTGTGCGCCCTGGTAGGACTCGACGGTCGAGATGCCCATCTTCGCCATCGTCTTCAGCAGGCCGTCCTCGACGGCGCCGATGTACGCCTCGACGGCCGCCGCCTCGTCGGCGCCGTCCGGGCCGGCAACGAGGTCGGCGATGGACTCGTAGGCGAGGTAGGGGTTGACCGCGCCGGCGCCGTAGCCGATACAGGTGGCGACGTGGTGGACCGTCCGGGGGTCGGCCGACTCGACGACGAGCCCGACCCGGTTCCGGAGCCCGTTGCGGACGAGGTGGTGGTGGACGCCGCCGGTCGCCAGAAGTGCGGGGATGGGGACGGCGTCGGCGCCGGCGTCGCGGTCCGAGAGGACGATGATGTCGTGCTCGCGGGCGGCCTCGGAAGCCTCCCGGCGGACCGCCTCGACGGCCGCCTCCAGGTCGCCGTCCGGGTCGAAGGTGATGTCGAGCACGTACGACGACAGCCCGCCGTCGGCCTCGGACCCGTCCAGCCGCCGGATCGCGGCCGTCTCGGCGTCCCGCAGCACCGGCGAGTCGACGACCAGCTGGCGGGCGTGGGCGGGCGACTCCCCGAGCAGGTTGCGCTGGTTGCCGAGCCGGGATTCCAGCGACGTCACCAGCTCCTCGCGGATGTAGTCCAGCGGCGGGTTGGTCACCTGGGCGAACAGCTGCTTGAAGTACGAAAACAGCGGGCGGTTGAACTGCGACAGCACGCTGAGCGGCGTGTCGTCGCCCATCGAGCCGACGGGGTCCTTCCCGTCGCGGGCCATCGGCTCGATGAGGTGGTCCAGCTCGTCGTGGGTGTAGCCGTACAGCGCCTGTCGAGCCCGGAGGTCGCGCCCGTCGCCGGCCGGCGTCGCGTCGCCGTCGGCGACGTCGTCGAGACGGACCTGCTCGTCGTCGACCCACTCGGCGTACCGCTCGTCGACCAGCTCCGCGAAGATCTCGTCGTCCGGCACGACGCGGCCCGCCTCGGGGTCGGCGAGGAACAACTGGCCGGGCTGGAGCCGGTCGCGGCGCTCGATGTCGCCGAAGTCGGGCTCGAGGGCGCCGGCCTCGCTGGCCATGATGAGGCGGTTGTCGGTCGTCACGTCGTACCGGCAGGGCCGCAGGCCGTTGCGGTCCAGCACCGCACCGACGCGGTCGCCGTCCGTGGCGGCGACCAGCGCCGGCCCGTCCCACGGCTCGACGAGGGAGGCGTGGTAGTCGTACCACTCGCGGCGCTCCTCCGAGACGCGGTTGGCCTCGCCGCGCCAGGCCTCGGGAATCAGCATCCGGAGGGCGTGCGGCAGGTCGCGGCCACCCTGCATCAGCAGTTCGAGGGCGTTGTCGACGCTCGCGGTGTCGGACTGCTCGGGGTCGTTGATGATCGGCCGCAGGGTGTCGATGTCCCCTCGCGGGTGCTGCCCGCTCGAATCCGAGGAGTGGTTCGAAGACGGCCGCTGGCCACCTTCGTCATCACGAGAGACGGCGTCGCCGTCTCTCGAACGACCTCGCTCCCCGCCGCCGAGCGCCGGATGCGCGAGGTCGCTCTCGCGGGCCCGCATCCAGTTGATGTTCCCCTGGATGGTGTTGAACTCGCCGTTGTGGATGATCCTGCGGTATGGGTGTGCGAGGTGCCACGCGCCGAGGGTGTTCGTCGAGAAGCGGGCGTGGATCATCGCGAACGTCGACCGCAGCCGGTCGTCGGTCAGGTCGGGGTAGTACGCTGGCAGCTGCTCGGCGGTGAGCAGCCCCTTGTAGATGACGGTATCGCGGTCCAGCGAGCAGACGTAGAACCGGCCGTAGCCGTCGGGCTGGCGCTCCTCGACGGTCGTCTCCAGGTCCCGGCGAGCGACGTACAGCGCCCGGTCGAAGTCCTCGGCGCCGGCCGGCCGGACGAAAGGCTGGACGACGAGCGGTTCCGAATCGAGCGCGGTCCGGCCGAGCGAGCCGTCGTCCGTCGGCACCTCCCGCCAGGCGAAGACGTCGAGGTCGTGGTCGGCCAGCACCGCCTCGGTGAGGTCCTGCAGGCCGGCGGCGGCCTCGCGGTCCTGCGGCATGAACACCGAGCCGACGGCGTACTCGCCGCGGGCTGGCAGGTCCTCGATTTCGTCGGCGAAGAACTCGTGGGGCGTCTGTAGCAGAATCCCGGCGCCGTCGCCGGTGTCCGGGTCGGCGCCGGTCGTGCCGCGGTGTTCGAGGTTCGCCAGCAGCTCGAGCCCGTCGGCGACCGGTCGGTTCGTCCGGTCGCCGTCGAGGTCCATCACCACGCCGACCCCACAGCTGGCGCGTGCGTCGTCCGGATCCGCGAGCCCGACGTTACTCGCGGCTGATTGCTTTCTCATATCAGTATGTGGTGAATACCCGAATAAGAGACTTCCCCTCAAACACTAACGGGTAGTTTACCCCATACAAGGTCGTATAAGGTATACCAGGAAAGGGCGGCCGACCGAGACCGGCGCCGGCGCCGGCCCCGGCCGCAGGCCGCCCGTCAGGGTAGCCGTCGGGCCCCTGGCACGCGGCCGGAGGCCGTGGTTCAGTACGACTTCGCGAAGTACGCGGTCTCGACGGCCTCCTCGCCGCAGACGCCGCAGGTCTCGTGGACCGGCTTCTCGTCTTCGTCGAGCGGCAGCATGACGATTTCGGCGGCGATCTCGTCTTTGATCTCCGTCTCGCAGGCCTCCGCGCCGCACCAGCCGGTCTTGACGTAGCCGCCGTGGCGGCCGAGCGTGCCCAGAATCTCGCCGCGACCGTGTGCCTCCCGGACGTCGTTTTCGAGGGTCTCCTCGGCGGCGGCGTACAGCTTGGCGTACACCGCCCCGAGGGCGTCGTCGACGGCCCCGGTGATGGTCTCGCGGTCGGCGACCTCGCTCTCGCCGTCCGGGCGGTGGACCAGCGTCGCCTCGCCGTTTTCGACCTCGTCGGGACCGATTTCGATGCGTAGCGGAATCCCGTTCAGTTCGTGTTCGTTGAACTTGAAGCCGGGGTTGCGCCCGTCGCGGTCGTCCAGTTCGACCCGGAACTCCCCGTCCAGTTCGGCCGCGAGGTCGGCGGCGTACTCCCGGACGGCCGCCTCCGTGTCGGCCTGCCAGATGGGGACGACGACGACCTGCGTGGGCGCCAGCGCCGGCGGCAGCACCAGCCCCTGGTCGTCGGAGTGGGTCATGATGAGCGCGCCCATCGCCCGCCAGGACAGCCCCCACGAGGTGGTATGGGCGGTCCGTTCGTTTTCGTCCTCGTCGGTGTAGGTGATGTCGAAGGCGTCGGCGAAGGAGGTGCCGAGGTAGTGGGAGGTGCCGGCCTGCACGGACTTGCCGTCGGGCATCAGCGCCTCGATGGTCGTCGTGGTGTCGGCGCCGGGGAACTTGTCGTGTTCGGGCTTGCGGCCGGTCATCCCGGGGATGGCCATCACCTCCTCGTAGAGCCGCTCGTACTGGCCGAGTCGGGTCATCGTCTCGCTCCAGGCGTCCTCCTCGGCCGCGTGAGCGGTGTGGCCCTCCTGCCAGAGGAACTCCTTGGTCCGGAAGAAGGGCTTGGTCTCGGTGGCCTCCCACCGGACGACCGAACACCACTGGTTGAGCCGCATCGGCAGGTCCCGGTAGCTGCGGACCCACTGGGAGATGAACGGCGCGATGATGGACTCGCTGGTCGGCCGGACTGCCAGCCGCTCGTCGAGTTCGTCGTGGCCGCCGTGGGTCACCCACGCCACCTCGGGGTCGAACCCCTCGACGATGTCCTTCTCGCGCTCGAGGTAGCCCTCCGGGATGAACATCGGGAAGTAGGCGTTGTCGACGCCGGTGTCTTTGAACCAGCCGTCGAGGTGGGACTTCAGCCGCTCCCAGACCGCGTAGCCCCGGGGCCGGGTGACGACGAACCCGCCCATCGGCGCGTAGTCCGCCAGGCCCGCCTTCTGGACGACCTCGGCGTACCACTCGCCGGGGCTGTGCTCCTTCGACTCGGTGATGCCGAGCTCCTGCTCGCCGCTCATACCGTACGGTGCCGCAGCGCGATATTAAACCCCGCGTATCGTCGGGAACCGTTCGCACGCCGGGACAGCATACATACCCCGCGACCGCGTCGGAATCACCATGCCGGGGCCAGTCTTCATCGAGGGCGACGGCGTCGACCTGTGCACCGTCGAGCGCGAGGATATCGAGTTCCTCCAGCAGGGGATGAACCACCCGGACGTGCGCCGGTACGCGGGCGGGGACGTGCCGCACAACCGCCAGCGCTACGAGGACGAGCGGTTCGACGTCATCTCGGGCGACGACGTGTTCCACGCCCTCGTCCGCGCGGAGAGCCAGCGCGTCGGTGACGTCTCGCTGGCACCCATCGACGAGCGGCGCGGGTGGGCGAACCTCGGCTACTGGGTCCACCCGGACCACTGGGGCAAGGGGTACGCCACCGAGGCCGCGAGTCTCGCCGTCACCCACGGCTTCGAGGAACTGGCGCTACACCGGGTCTCGGCGACCATCGTCGCGGACAACGAGGCGTCGAAACGGGTCGTCGAGAAACTCGGGTTCGTCCACGAGGGGACCAAGCGCGACGACGCCTTCGTCGGCGGCGAGTACGTCGACCGCGAGGTGTACGCCGTCCTCACCGACGGGTGGGAGAGCTGACGGAATCGGCGGGCTCAGACCCCCCAGTCGACGCGGTCCCAGAGCCGCTCGTAGCCGAGGTACGTCCCCGTCTTCACCAGGTTGGCGACGACGCCGATGCCGAGGGCCTGCTCGACGTCTCCCACGACGGCGAGAGCGACGACGACGGTGATACAGACCATCAGCAGGCGGTAGCCGAGCGTCTTGACCACCGCCCGCGAGAGGTCCTGGTGCGGTCGTCCGCCGACGGAACCCATACCGTACGGGACGAGCGGCTCCGTAGTAACTATTTTGCGTTATCTTTCACGTTTGCGTAATCCTTCGTGGTTACACGACCAGCCGGAGGCCGAGGAGAACGGCCATTCCGACGGCGATGGTGGCGAGGATGTTCTCGGTCCGCCAGGCGACGACGGCCGCGGCGCCGGCGGCGAGAAGTCGGCCGTTGTCGAGCGACAGTGCCGGTGACCCGTCGACGACGACGACGGCGGGGACGACGAGCGCCGACAGCACCGCCGCCGGGACGAGCCGCAGCGCCCGTTCGAGGCCGTCGGGCACCTCCGAGAGGTACTCGAAGAGGTAGATGAACGAAAAGCGGATGCAGAAGGTACCGACGCCGACGGCGACGACGATCGCCCACACCTCGGTCGCGGCGGTCACCGGTCGCCCCCCGCCTCGACGGCGACGCCGGCGGCCACGCCGGCGACGGCGCCGGCGATCAGCCCCAGGTTCAGCGGGAGGTCGGCCCCGAGAACGGCGCCGGCACCGCCGACGACGGCCGCGACGGCGCCCGCGCGGTCGGTCACCGCCGGCAGCAGCAGCGCCAGGAACGTCAGCGGGACGGCGAATTCCAGCGGCAGCGACTCCGGTACCCGCGCGCCGACGACGACGCCGGCGACGGTACAGAGCTGCCAGACGACCCACAGCGGCGCCGCCACCCCGAGGTAGTACCAGCGTCGCCGGACCGTCCCGTCGGCGCCGAACCGCGTCACCGACAGGGCGTACGCCTGGTCGGTCAGCAGGTACGCGATTCCGGCCCGCCACCGCGTCGACAGCTCCCGGAGGTACGGGGCGATGGACGCCGAGTACATCAACATTCGGAGGTTGATGACCAACGCGGTCGCCACGACCACGGCGACCGGCGCCCCGGCGTCGAGCAGCTCGATGGCCGCCAGCTGTGAGGCACCGGCGAAGACGACGACCGACAAACCGACCGCCTGGAGCCCCGAGAGGCCGACGCCGACCGCGGCGGCGCCGGCGACCAGCCCGAACGGGACGACGCCGACGAGCACCGGGGCGACCGCCCGGAGCCCGTCGAGAAACGACGCACGGCGCGAGGACATACCCCCGACTACCGGGGGCGGGGATACATGCGTTACCGTTCCGGAGACGTCGTCGCTCCCCGCCGGCGCTGGCGACGGCAAGGGACTCGTCGTACACCTTCGGGTAGCTCCGGCGGCAGCGCACGTCCGGTGGCCGTCGTGGACGGCTCGGAGCCGCGGCCGCTCAGTCGGGATCGACGGCGAAGGGGCTCTCGGTCTCGGTCCACGCCCAGCCGGGCAGGCGGGTCTGGAAGCCGGCCGCCAGCGCCGCCAGCCGGTCGTCGTCGCCGGCCGTCTCGGCGTCGACGGTGACGTCCGCGACGTGGAACGTCGACCCCGCCAGCAGCGCCAGCGGCTGGCCGCCGGCGATCGTCGCGGCCAGCCGCCGGCCGAGGAACTCGTCGACGACGAAGCCGGGGTAGTCGCCGGCGCAGTCGAGTTCCCGGAGCAGCGCCGACAGCGCGGCGACGTTGACCGCCCGGTCGCCGTCGGCGAACACCGTCTCGACCTCCGCGCGGTACGTCTCGACGCTGACGGGGTCGACCGCGACGCCGAACTGCGGTCCGAGCCTCCCCCGAACGTCGTTTATCAGCTCCGGAACCGCCTCGTCGTCCCGGATTCTGTCCCGCTCCTCGGCGACGGCTGCGGGCGTTATCTCCATGCCGGGCGGTCGGGCCGGCGTCGCCTCAACCTTCCGCCAGCCCTGCAGGTCGGGGTCGTCCGTACTGGTTACTGAGTCCGCGCACCGGTACGGCCGCGCGCTATCGTACGTGTAATTCAGGAACGACGGACGGTGGCCGGGATCAGGGCTGTTCGGGGCCGACGACCCGCTCGCGGCTGGACGTGTTCGACGCCGCGATCCAGCCGCCCGATCCCTCCCGCGGGCGGACCTCGAACGGGCCGAAGGAGTACTCCCCGGTCGCCTCCGGGCCGCTCGGGGCCTCGACGTAGTAGGTCGCCGACCCGTCGTTCGGAGCGAGATACACGTGTTTTGCGTCGCCGAAGGTCGGCTCGACCGGACCACCGGCCCGCGATCGATCGAGGTCGCCGTCCACGACGGTCCAGGACGCCGGAACCCGATCCCGCACCGCCACGGGCTCGAACGTCCCGGGGACCAGTTCGACCTGCTCGACCTGCCCGCCGGTGAAGACGGAGGCGTCGCCGCGGCGGGAGCCGGCGATCGGAAACGGCGTGACGTCGTCGGTGCCGGAGAGGCCGTGCTGGCGGGTCCGGTCGTTGTCGAACCGGAGTTCGGCCACCTCCTCCCCGCCGAGTTCGGCGTCGTCGGTCGGGAACTGCAGGAGGAGGTCCTCGCGGCCGTCGCCGTCGATATCGCGGGCCTCGTGGTAGACGGACCGTGGCCCCCGGCCCCCGGCGACCAACTCGGGGGCCCCGAAGCGATACCGGACGGCCGACGCCGTCGGGTCGAACTCCTCGGTCGCGAGCACGCCGACGGCGGTGAAGCCCTCGCTGTCGGGGTTGATACGGTTCGGCGTCACGCCGGGTTTGACCTCGATGGCCAACTCCGAGGGAAAGTGCGCCGTTGCCGAGCCGGCGAATCCGCCGACGACCGCGGTGGCGCCGGCCGCGGCACCGAGTCGTCGCACGACGTCGCGTCTCGAAGCGTGGTCGAACATCGACGTATCCTACACGAGGATTCCGATAAAATATTCTGGTCCATCCGTCGAATTGAGGCGTTTCAGCCGTTTCGGACGCGATCTTCCGGCCGATCGGGCGACTACGACCCCCGAGTGTACGCCGGCCGTTTGCGAAGGATTTTATATGAGTGGTGGGTAACCCCCGGGCACGAGCGGGTTTTCCGGCGTCTCCCGGGTCGTCGAACGGCGACGGCAGACGGTACACCCGGACCAGCGACCCATCCTCACGACGTCGACCGGGCCGTTGGGAACCGTCGAAGGCGACCACCGCAGCGCCGGAACGCCCGATTCGAAGATCTACAGTATGAGCGCAGTAGAGCGGCAACTCGAGGATATCAAGGAAACGATCGCCAGCGAAGTTCCGAACGACGTCTCCGTGTCCGACGTGACCTACGAGGGCCCGGAGCTGGTGGTGTACACCCGCGACCCGAAGAAGTTCGCCGGCGACGGCGACCTCATCCGTCGGCTGGCCTCACAGCTCCGGAAGCGCATCACCGTCCGGCCGGACCCAGACGTTCTCTCCCGGCCCGGCGAGGCCCGCGACCGGATTCGCGAGATCATCCCCGAGGAGGCCGGCGTCACCGATCTCGACTTCCACGCCGACACCGGCGAGGTGGTCATCGAGGCCGAAAAGCCCGGGGTGGTCATCGGCCGCCACGGCTCGACGCTGCGGGAGATCACCCAGGCGGTCGGCTGGACGCCCGAGGTGGTTCGGACGCCGCCCATCGAGTCCTCGACCGTCTCGAACGTCCGGAACTTCCTCAAGCAGGAACGCGACGAGCGCCGGGACATCCTCGAGCGGGTCGGCCGCCAGATCCACCGCGAGGAGATGTCCGACGACGAGTGGGTCCGCATCACGACGCTGGGCTGCTGCCGGGAGGTCGGCCGCGCGTCGTTCATCCTCAACACCCCGGAGACGCGCGTGCTCATCGACTGCGGCGACAAGCCCGGCGCCGAGGGCGAAGTACCGTACCTCCAGGTGCCGGAGGCGCTGGGCGGCGGCCCCCAGAACATCGACGCGGTCGTGTTGACCCACGCCCACCTCGACCACTCGGCGCTCATCCCGCTGCTGTTCAAGTACGGCTACGACGGCCCCATCTACTGTACGGAGCCGACGCGGGACCTGATGGGGCTGTTGACGCTGGACTACCTCGACGTCGCCGCCAAGGAGGGCCGCGCACCGCCCTACGAGTCCGAGCAGGTCCGGGAGGCCATCAAACACTGCATCCCGCTGGAGTACGGCGACGTGACCGACGTCGCGCCGGACCTGAAGCTGACGTTCCACAACGCCGGCCACATCCTCGGGTCGGCGGTGTCGCACTTCCACGTCGGCGACGGCCTCTACAACGTCGCCTTCTCCGGAGACATCCACTACGACGACACCCGGCTGTTCAACGGCGCGGTCAACGACTTCCCGCGGGTGGAGACGCTGGTGATGGAGTCGACCTACGGCGGCCGCAACGACTACCAGACCGACCAGGAGGACTCCGAGCGGAAGCTGAAGGAGGTGATCAACCGGACCGTCGACCGCGACGGGAAGGTGCTGATCCCCGCCTTCGCGGTCGGCCGCTCCCAGGAGCTGATGCTCGTCCTCGAGGAGGCGATGCGGAGCGGCGACATCCCGGAGGTGCCGGTCCACCTCGACGGGATGATCTGGGAGGCGACGGCCATCCACACCACCTACCCCGAGTACCTCCGGGACGACCTCCGGGACCGCATCTTCCACGACGACGAGAACCCGTTTCTGGCCGACCAGTTCAACCACATCGACGGCGGCGAGGACGAACGCCAGGAGGTCGCCGACGGCGGGCCGTGTATCGTGCTGTCGACCTCGGGGATGGTCGAGGGCGGACCCATCATGTCGTGGCTCACCCACCTCGGCGCCGACCCCGACTCGACGCTCACCTTCGTCGGCTACCAGGCACAGGGGACGCTCGGCCGCCGCATCCAGAACGGCTGGGACGAGATCCCGATGGACGACCGCAGCAACGGCCGCGGGACGCTGACGCTGAACACCGACGTCGAGACGGTCGACGGCTTCTCCGGTCACGCCGACCGCCAGGGGCTGGAGAACTTCGTCCGGACGATGAGCCCCCGCCCCGAGAAGGTGCTCTGCGTCCACGGCGACGAGTCGTCCGTCCAGGACCTCTCGTCGGCGCTGTACCACGAGTTCAACATGCGGACCTTCGCGCCGAAGAACCTCGAGACGTTCAGATTTGAGTAGGCGCCAGGGACCGATCCCTCGCGCGGCGGCCGACGCGAGGGAACCTCGAAAGCTTGAGGTGTCCCTGCTCCGCATCGCGGAACGTCGAGACGTCGCCCTGACCCACCCCCACCGGCCCCGGGCGGCGGCGACCGCAAGGCGGTCGAGACGACACACATGGTAAGTTCACCCCTCCAGCTCGCCGAGGCAGTGCTCGCGGTCCATCCGCCGCTCCCGCTTTTCTTCCACGAGAAGATCGCGCTACTCGAGCGTCTCGTCGAGTCGGCCACCGGGTGGCCGGGCCTCGGAATCATCTTCGTGTACTCGGTGCTGATCACGTTCATCCTGCCCGGGCCGAGCGAGATCGTCCTCGCCACCCCGCTGGACATCGGTTACCCGTACGGAATCGAGCTGTCGATCATCGTTTTCGTCGCCTCCGTGGGAAAGGCGATCGGAAGCGTTCTGGCGTTCAACATCGGGAAGGAGGTCAAGCGATCGGGTCCGGTCGTGTCGCGGCTCCGCGAGTCCCGCTTCGACGTCATCGGGTGGTCCGAGCGACGAACCGTCGAGGTCGCCAGAAAATACGGCTACGTCGGCCTCGCGCTCGCGCTCTGTGTGCCTTTCTTTCCGGACACCGTCTCGGTGTACGCCTTCGCGGTCATCGAGGAGGACGACCTGAAGTTCGCGCTGGCGACGTTCGCCGGCAGCGTCGGCCGGTTCCTGGTCGTCATCGGCATCGTCGGCGGCGGCCTCGCCCTGGTGTGAGACGCCGGCTACAGCGGCTCCCGCTCGGCGTCGGGGTCGACGCCGGCCGCCGAGAGGTCCGCCCGGATGCGCTCCCGTAGCGGCTCCGGCACCGACGTCCGGTCGACGGGCACCGCCTCGCCGTCGTCGCGGACCCGCCAGTAGATCACCCGGTCGGTCGGCTCGTAGTACTCGACGCTGTAGCGGTCGGTCGCCCCCTCGTAGTGGACGCGGGCGGCGTAGCCCTCGCTTCGCCACCCCTCGCGCGTGCTGAGTGCCGTCGTCCGCTCGCCCATGCAGTCACGAGGGCCGCCCGCGGGTTGGGCGTTTCGTCGCCGACTACGCCGACGCCGGGCCGTCGAGCAGTTGGGCGACGACGCCGACGACGTAGGCGCAGATGAAGAAGACCACGTCGCCAGGGGCGAGCAGGACCGCGGGGACCGACGCCGGCGGCAACCCGACGGCGCCGAGGGCGGCGCCGACCGCGAGTGCGAGAAGCGCGGCCGGGGCCGCCGGCACCGCAAGCGGAATGAGGACGACCGGCGGGGCACCGGCCAGCGCCCCGACGACGGCGGTCGACGTCTCGGGCGACAGCAGCGCGAGCAGCGCCGCGTAGCCGACGAGCTGGACGACGAGGGCAGCGACGACGCGGCCGTTCAGGGGCGACGGCGGGCTCGACATACCGGAGCGCAGACGGCGGCCCCGCAAAGGCGTGGCGGCTTACCGCCGGCGCCGCGACACTCGCTCCTCGGCGGTCTCGGCGGTGACGACCTCGTACAGCAGCGCCCGGCCGGTCGGCGTCGCCGGGTCGGTGGCGCCGACGCCGCCGTCGTCCTTCGGCCGGAGGACGCGCCCGAGCCGCTGGGTGAACTCCCGCTCGCTGCCCGACCCCGACAGCACGACCGCGACGTTGGCGTCGGGGACGTCGACGCCCTCGTCGAGGACGTTCGCCGCCACGACGCGGGAGTAGTCGCCGCGGCGGAACCGCTCGAGTATCTCCCGGCGCTCGGCGGCGCCCGTCTCGCCGGTCACCGCCGGCACCAGGAACCGCTCGGCGATGTCGTAGACGAGGTCGGTGTGTGCGGCGAAGACGATGACGCGGTCCTCGCGGTGGCGGTCGAGGAGCTCCGTCAGCGTCTCCAGCTTGCCGTCGGCGTTCATCATCACCTCGCGGGCCCGCTGTTTCGCCAGCAGCGCCTCCCTCGCGCGCGGGTCCGACCCCGAGCGCTTGACGAGTTCCTGGTAGTCGCTGCCGCTCCGCAGCTGCAGGCCGGACTCCCGGAGGTAGTCGACGAAGGTGCCCTGGAACTCCTCGTAACGGGCGCGCTCCTCGTCGGTGAGTTCGACCTCGAGGCGCCTGATGTCGTAGTCGGCGAGGTGGTCGCCGGCGAGGTCGTCGGCGTCGAGCCGATAGACGACCGACCCGACCAGCTCCGCGACGGCCTCGTGGGCGCCGTCGGGTCGCTCGAAGGTGGCGGTCAGTCCCAGCCGGGCCGGCGCGGCCGTCAGGCGGGCGACGTCGCGGTAGCCCTCGCCGCCGAGGTGGTGGACCTCGTCGAAGACGAGTAGCTCGAAGCGGTCGCCCAGCTCGTCGGCCCGGAGGTACGCCGAGTCGTAGGTGGCGACGGTGACGGCCTCGACCCGCTGTTCGCCGCCACCGAGCCGGCCGATCGGCCGGTCGAACTCCGCCTCGAGCTCCCGCTGCCACTGCTCCAGGAGGTCGACGGTCGGGACGACCACCAGCGTCGCGGCGTCGCGGTCGACCATCGCGCCGACGCCGACGACGGTCTTGCCGCTGCCGGTCGGCAGCTCGACGACCCCGCGGTCGCCGGCGTCGTGCCACGCCGACAGCGCCTCGGCCTGGTAGCCGCGCAGCTCGTAGGTCGTCGACAGCCCCTCGACGGCCGGCGCGTCGAGCACCCCGTCATCGAGCGGGAGCGACCGGTCGCGGCAGGTCTCCCGGAGCACCGCGTACCGGACGGCCGGCGCCCGGTAGCTCTCCGAGCGGTCGTCGCGGCGGACGAACGACAGCGTTTCGAGCGTTTCGGCGCCGTCGCCGTCGACGCGTATCGTCCCGTTCTCGTACCGGAGTCGGACCACGCTACTTCTCGCGGCGCCGGCCGCTTAACGGCGGCGCCCGACGCGGCGGTTTCTCAACCCTTATTGCCGCGGAACGGTTCCGTCCGTGCATGAGCGACGAGCGCGGCGAAACCGTCGAGTCCGACATCGATGCCGACGACGGAACGCCGGCCGGAAACGACGTCGAGCCCGACGCCGACGCGGCCGACGGAGCCGGCGAAGCCGAGGAGACGGAGGGGACGGCCGAACCCGGCGGAGGCGAGGAGGCCGGAGGCGAGGAGGCGGCGCCGGTCTCGGCCGTCGCCGACCGGGTCGCCAGCGAGGACGCCGAGACGGTCGCGGCGGAGATCGTCGAACTCCGGGAGCAGGTCGCGGGGCTGAAGACCGAGCGCGACGACGCCGAGGAACGGTTCAGGCGGAAGGCCGCGGAGTTCCAGAACTACAAGAAGCGCCAGGAGAAGCGCCGCGAGGAGGTCCGCGAGCGGGCGACGGAGGCGCTCGTCGAGGAGCTGCTGGAGGTCCGCGACAACCTCGACCGCGCCCTCGAGCAGGAGGCCGACGCCGACATCCGCGACGGCGTCGAGGCGACGTTCCGCCAGCTCGACGAGGTGCTGGCCGGCGAGGACGTCGAGCCCATCGAGCCGTCGCCCGGCGCCGAGGTCGAACCGACGCGACACGAAGTGCTGCTGAACGTCGAAAGCGACCGGCCGGCCGGCACCGTCGCGGAGGTCCACCGCCCCGGCTACGAGATGGCGGGGAAGGTGCTGCGGCCCGCCCAGGTGACCGTCGCCGAGGGCGACCCCGAATAGCGGTTCTGTTCGTACCGCTGGCTCGGCGGCCGGCGCCGCGTCGAAAACCACCGGAAGAGGCGCCCTCACAGCCGCCCGTGGCCTGGCGTATCTTAGCAACTTTTAACCGGTTCAGCCCGATAACCACGGACAACATGGCGAGCAACAAGATTCTCGGTATCGACCTCGGTACCACCAACTCCGCGTTCGCGGTGATGGAGGGCGGCGACCCCGAAATCATCACCAACGAGGAAGGCGAGCGGACGACCCCGTCGGTCGTCGCGTTCACCGACGAGGGCGAGCGGCTGGTCGGCAAGCCGGCCAAGAACCAGGCCGTCCAGAACCCCGACCGGACCATCCAGTCCATCAAGCGGCACATGGGAGAGGACGACTACACGGTCGCGTTCGACGACGAGGAGTACACGCCGGAGCAGTCGAGAAGGCGGTCATCACGGTGCCGGCGTACTTCAACGACCGCCAGCGGCAGGCGACGAAGGACGCCGGCGAGGTGGCCGGCTTCGAGGTCGAGCGCATCGTCAACGAGCCGACCGCCGCGGCGATGGCCTACGGGCTCGACGACGAGTCCGACCAGACGGTGCTCGTGTACGACCTCGGCGGCGGCACCTTCGACGTCTCCATTCTCGAGTTGGGCGGCGGCGTCTACGAGGTCGTCGCCACCAACGGCGACAACGACCTCGGCGGCGACGACTGGGACGAGGCCATCATCCATCACCTCGCCGACGAGTTCGAGGCCGAACACGACATCGACCTCCGCGACGACCGCCAGGCGCTCCAGCGGCTGACCGAGGCCGCCGAGGAGGCCAAGGTGGAGCTGTCCTCCCGGAAGGAAACGACGGTCAACCTGCCGTTCATCGCCGCGACCGACGAGGGCCCGCTCAACCTCGAGGAGACCATCTCGCGGGCGACGTTCGAGTCGCTGACGAGCGACCTCGTCGAGCGGACCGTCGGCCCGACCGAGCAGGCACTCGATGACGCCGGCTACTCGAAAAGCGACATCGACGAGGTCATCCTCGTCGGCGGGTCGACCCGGATGCCGCAGATTCAGGATCGGGTCGAGGAACTGGCCGGCCAGGAGCCCAAGAAGAACGTCAACCCCGACGAGGCCGTCGCCCTCGGCGCGGCCATCCAGGGCGGCATCCTCTCGGGCGACGTCGACGACATCGTCCTGCTGGACGTGACGCCGCTGTCGCTCGGCATCGAGGTCAAGGGCGGCATCTTCGAGCGGCTCATCGACAAGAACACCACCATCCCGACCGAGGAATCGAAGATCTTCACCACCGCGGCCGACAACCAGACCTCGGTCAATATCCGCGTCTTCCAGGGCGAACGCGAGATCGCCGAGGAGAACGAGCTGCTGGGCGCGTTCCAGCTGACCGGCATCCCGCCGGCGCCCGCGGGGACGCCGCAGATCGAGGTGACGTTCAACATCGACGAGAACGGCATCGTCAACGTCCAGGCCGAGGATCAAGGCTCCGGCAACGCCGAGGATATCACCATCGAGGGCGGCGTCGGCCTCTCCGACGAGGAGATCGAGGAGATGCAACAGGAGGCCGAGGAGCACGCCGAGGAGGACCAGAAGCGCCGCGAGTTCGTCGAGGCGCGCAACGAGGCCGAGTCGGCCGTCCAGCGCGCCGAAACCCTGCTCGAGGAGAACGAGGAGGAACTGGACGCCGACGTCGAGTCCGACGTCGAGGCCGAAATCGACCGCGTCGAGGAGGCCCTCGAGGAGTACGCCGACGTCGACAGCGACGAACTCGACACGGCGAGCGACGCCCTGGAGTCGGCCACCGAGAGCCTCTCGGAGGAGCTGCAGGAGATCGGCAAGCAGATGTACCAGCAGCAGGCCCAGGCCGGTGCCGGCGGTGCCGGTGCGGGCGCCGGCGGCATGGGCGGTATGGGTGGCATGGGCGGCATGGGCGGTGCCGGTCCCGGCCCCGGTGCAGGTGCCGGCGCCGGCGCCGAGGGCGACGACGAGGAGTTCGTCGACGCCGACTTCGAAGACGTCCAAGAAGACGACGAGGACGAGTGAAACGAGTCCGAGTCGTCGTCTTGGGCTCGGAAGACGAGCGGTAGCGAGGCGCGAGCGAAGCAAGCGCCTCGCAAATGCGAGCGGCGAACGAAGTGAGCCGCGAGCGCAAGCGAGTCTTCCGGTGTCTCAGAACGCGAGCGACAGCGAGCGTTCTGAGGGACGAAGACGACGAAGAATGAGTCGTCTTCGTCCGTCCGAGGGACGAACGAAATGAGTTCTTCGGTGTTCCGGAGCGCAGGTGGCGAGAAACGAGCCGCGAGCACGGGTCCGCGGGCGTTTTGCCCCGGCTGACGATCGCGCGTCTTCAGAAGACGACGGGGGCGTCCTCGGTGATCCGGAGGGTCACCCGCTCGCCGGTGTCGACGGCGTCCTCGCGGCCCTGGACGATGACCTGTAGCTCCTCGATGTCGGCGGCGGGGTCGACGACGTAGTTGGTCCGGTCGCCCTGGAAGAACCGCTCGACGACCTCGCCGTCGACGGTGTCGGTCGTCGTCTCGTCGGCGCGGGCGGGGCCGCTGCCGTCGGTGCGGGCGGCGTCGACGACGCGGAAGTCCTCGGGGCGGATGGACACGGTTACCGAGCCGCTGCGGCCGTCGGCGGGGACGACGAAGCCGTCCGGGCCGCCGACCTCGGCGACGGGGCAGCCGTCGTGCTCGACGATCTCGGCGTCCAGCAGGTTGGTGTCGCCGATGAACTCGGCGACGAACTGCGACGCCGGCTCGCGGTAGATCTCCTCGGGCGGGCCGACCTGCTCGATGCGGCCGTCGTTCATCACCGCGATGCGGTCGCTCATCGACATCGCGACCTCCTGGTCGTGGGTGACGTAGAAGGACGCCCCCCGGGTTTGGTCGTGGATCCGGCGGAGTTCGACTTCCATCTGCTTGCGGAGCTTGCGGTCCAGCGACGACAGCGGCTCGTCGAGCAGCAGCACCGCCGGCTCGTTGACGAGGGCGCGGGCCAGCGCCACGCGCTGCTGTTGGCCGCCGGAGAGGTCCGTCGGGTCGCGGTCGGCGAACCCCTCGAGGTCGACCAGTTCGAGGTACTCGCCGACGCGCTCGCGGCGGACCTCCCGTTCGCTCTTGCCGTCGGGGATCTCCTCGTCGTCGATGCCGCTTTTCTCGAGCCCGTAGCCGACGTTCTCGCCGACGGTCATGTGCGGGAACAGCGACAGGTGCTGGAACACGAGGTTGGTGTCGCGGGCCTCCGGCGGAACGGCCTCCATCGGGCGGCCCTCGATGCGGACCGACCCCTCGGTCGGCTGCTCGAAGCCGCTGATCATCCGCAGCGTCGTGGTCTTGCCGCAGCCCGAGGGCCCGACGAGGGTGAAGAACTCGCCACGACGGACGGTGAAGTCGACGCCGTCGACCGCGGTCACGTCCCCGAACCGCTTGTACACGTCGTCGAGTTCGACCAGCGCGTCACGCTGCGTCGTCATACTCGCGGTTGTGGAAGCGGTGGTATGTATCTGTTCCCCTCGGCCGGCGACGACGCCGGGCGGAACCGGCGGTCGCGGCCGGCAGGAGCGCCGGGAAACACGATGATTTATTACTCGGCTGTGTAAGCCTGTGTAACATGCCGCAGGACGACAACGGAACGGGGAGCGGTGCCGGCACCGGGAACGGACGTAGCCACGGCCGGCGCATCGACCGGCGGACGTACCTCGCCGGTGCGGGGGCGGTCGGACTCGCCGCGGCGGCCGGCTGTACCGGAAACGGCGGCGGCGGGACGACGATCAACATCCTCACCTGGGAGGAGTTCCGCGAGATGGAAGAAAACATCGAGGAGACGCTCGACGTCAGCATCAACATCGAAGCGTCGGCGTCCTCATCGACGATGTTTCAGCGGTGGAACCAGGGGGCCGACGAGGAGTTCGACATCGCGGTGCCGAACAACAACCTCGTGCCGCGGTTCCTCGAATCGGGGCTGATCGCGCCGGTGGATACGAACGCCGTCACGAGCTACGACGGCATCTACGACAAGTTCCAGCAGTTCGTCGACCAGCAGTTCACGCAGGACGGCGACGCCTACGGCGTGCCGATCCGCTGGGGATGGTACGGTTACTCCTACGACACCCGCAACGTGCCGGAGCACGACCCCAGCTACCGGGTCATGTTCGAAGAGGACTACATCGACGCCGACCTGAGCGGGAACATCGTCATGTACGACGAGGCGAACAAGACGATGCCGGTGGCGGCGCTGTACCTCGCCGAGGCGCGGGACGACCCGTCCTACCGGGAGGCGCTCGAAGGCGAGGAGATGACGTTCAGCGAGGAACAGATCAACGAGATGCAGGACCTCCTCGTCGAGCAGAAATCCCGGCTCCAGGGGTACATCTCCAAGGACCCGCGGTTCATCTCGGGGTTCACACAGGGGAACTTCCTCGTCGGTCACTCCGGGCGCAACGAGACCATCGAGATGCGGACCAGCGGCGAGGACTGGGTGGAGTTCGTCGTCCCACAGGAGGGAGCGATGGCGTGGTACGAGACGGCGGTCGTCTCGGCGGCGTCGGACAACACGGAGACCGCCTGGGAGGTCGTCAACGAGTTCATCGCGCCCGAAAACGGGGCGGCGCTGGCGCGGGCCGGCTTCTCGCCGAGCTGTAATCCGGACGTCGCCGAGGAACTCTCCGAGGAGCAAAACGAACTGTACGGTCGCATCAGTCCCGAGCGGCTGGAGGAGTTCATCCCGTTCAAGGACATCGCCGACGACGTCGAGCGCAAGTACAGCAACGCCTGGAACAACGTCAAGGCGGCGTAACGTCGATGGCCACACCGAACCCCGACGAAATCGAAGACGACGTCGGCCGCGGCGCCGGGACGATCAGAGCGCGGCTCGTCCGGGTGCTGAGCCGTCCCCGGACGGCCCTCGGCGTGACGATGGGACCGGGGGCAGTGTGGATCGCCGGGCTGCTGGTGGCGCCGCTCGTGTTCATGTTGGCGGTGTCGTTCACCAGCACCAACCTCACCGACTACGACATCATCTGGGAGCCGACGCTGGCACGGTTCCGGGAGCTGCTCGGCGGCGGCGTCGACGCGGGGCTGCTCGACGGTGGGTCGGTGGTGCTGCTGGAGGTCGGAAGCTTCCAGCTGCGGGCGACCGCCTTCGAAAAGGCGATCCTGCTGTCGTACGCGATCGCGACCGTGACGACGCTGCTGTGTCTCGCGCTGGCGTTCCCGCTTGCGTACCTGCTGGCACGCCGGAGCGGCCCGCTGGTGAAGGCGACCATCTTCCTGATGCTGCTGCCGTTCTTCACGATGTACCTCGTCCGGGCGTACTCCTGGGTACTGATGTTCGGCTCGAAGGGGGTCATCAACAGCGCCCTGGGGGCCGTCGGGGTCGGGCCGCTGGAGGTGTTCAACTACGGCGTCCCGGCCACCATCGTCGGGCTCACCCACGCCTACTACCCGTACATGCTGTTGACGCTGTACGCCAGCATGGACGGGCTGGACTTCTCGCTCGTCGAGGCCGCCCGCGACCTCGGGGCCTCCAGAATCGACGTCGTCCGGGACCAGATCATCCCGCTGACGATGCCGGGAATCGTCGGCGGGAGCCTCTTCGTGTTCGTCCCCAGCGT
>PXRL01000005.1 GCA_003020965.1 Halobacteriales archaeon QS_4_69_225 | reverse complement strand
CGTCCCGCCGTCGATCAGCGGCGGGTACTGCGCCAGCAGGAACGCCTCGATACCCGGGTCGTAACAGGTCCCCTTCGCCCTCGGGAAGGCGACGCCGTGTTCGGTCGTGAACAGGACGAGCGTATCGTCGACGAGACCCGCCGATTCGAGGGCGTCGAGGATCGTCCCGACCGCGTCGTCGAGTTCGTACACCATCCCCCGCATGTCGGCGAGGTCCCGTCGGACCCCCGGTTCGTCGGGCAGGTAGCCCGGAACGTCGACGTCGTCGGGGTCGTCCGCGTCGTAGCGGGTCCCGTACCCGTAGATGACGTCGCCTTCCTCCTCGTGGACGTCGTCGGACTCCAGGCGGTGGGTCTCGAAGAAGCCGACCGAGGCGAAGAAGGGCGACTGCAGGCCGCTCTCGAGGTACTGCGAGACGATGTTCGAGACGCTTTCGGCTCTGTTGACCGAGTGAAGCTCCGGGGAGACGTTCGAGGAGAGCCGCCCGGCGGTGTGGATCTGGTCGTAACCGAGGTTCTCGGGGCTTTCGGAGATGTGCTGGAGACCGAAGAGGTGCGTTGACGTGGGGCCAGCACCCGGTGAAGAGGCTGCCGCGACTCGGCGAGCACTGCGGCGCGGTCACGAAGTGGTTCTCGAACCGCGCGCCGCCCGCCGCCAGACGGCCGATGTTCGGCGTCTCGACGTCGACGTCGTAACAGCCCACGTACTGCCCGAGATCGTGGCAGTGCATCAGGAGAACGTTCGGCGGGTCTTGCAACGTCATCCGTGTTCGTTACTCGGTCCCGTCGCCTTCATAGTTATTCGGTCCCGTCGTCTTCATACCGTCTTTGGCCGTCGTCACTGCTGAACCCCGCCCCCGGCCCTCGCCCGCCCGGACGCTTCCGCCGCGAGAACTCGCCCGGCGCGGCCGACCCGTACCGTCGGGCGTGGGCCTTCGGAGCGCCGATTCACCGTTCGTCCGCACGACCGACGGTATCACGAGTCGAGCACTTCGGCGGCGTTGTCCCGCGGTTCGTAGTTCAGTAGACGCATCGTCTCCGTGATGGAGTGAAACCGCTCGTCGTTCCGGGAGACGGCGTTGACGGTGACGGGGTTTTCGGGCAGGTCGACGGTCGCGGCCTTTCGGTGGACGTCCCGACAGTCGTGCGGGCTGAGCCAGGTCGCGCGGGCAAAGCGGACGTGTCCCGGTTCACCGTCAGCGGTCTCCTCCCGGAGTGCGTCCCGGGTCATGTACCAGCCGATGCGGAGGTTCACGACCTCGAGCCGCTCGACGTCGGCGTAGTACCTCGTCAGGCCACACCACCCGGTCGACGTCGTTCTCGACGGCCGC
This sequence comes from Halobacteriales archaeon QS_4_69_225, assembly GCA_003020965.1. Classification (GTDB taxonomy): domain Archaea; phylum Halobacteriota; class Halobacteria; order Halobacteriales; family Haloarculaceae; genus Natronomonas. The sequence goes on along the minus strand of PXRL01000005.1, from coordinate 24,666 downwards.
GTCGAGAACGTGTTTCGTCCCCTGGATGTTCGTCTCCGAGACGGCCTCCCACCCGGCGTCGGGCGAGGAGGCACCGGCGAGGTGGACGACGACGTCGAAGTCGTCCAGCTTCTCGGCGACGTCGTCGGGATCCGTCACGTCCAGGCGGTCGCTGTCGATGTCGTCGTGCTCGGAGTGGGTGAACGCCAGCACCTCGCTTTCGTCGAAGGCGTCGAGCAGTTCCCGGCCGACGTTCCCGCCGGCACCGGTGATGGCGATCCGCGTCATCGTGTCGACACAGTGTCTCGAGCGGCCTAACCGTTGCCGTACGTCGACCGGGAAGCCGGCGAGGTGGACGCCCCGGCCCGTCGGATACCGCCCGACCAGTGCGACGTCGAGGCCCTCTTCGGCGGTCGCCGAGGCGCGATGTTCCCGGTGCCGCCGCCGAAGACGAGTTCGAACTCGGACACGGAATCGAGACCGGCTACGAGGCGGACACGCTTGTCGGTTTGGCCGACATTTTTGACCGGCGCGTCCCTCTGACCTACCGTGAATCCGACCCGATGTCCGAGCCCCTCGCTCGCCCCGCCGCTCCCCGGAGGTGAGGCGGATGGATGAGAACGCATACACCCCGATAGCGGAGTACGGGATCGTCGGGAACCTGGAGACGTGCGCGCTGGTCGGCCCCGACGGCTCGGTCGACTGGCTCCCCTTCCCGCACGTCGAGTCGCCGAGCATCCTCGGTGCGGTGCTGGACGAGGACGACGGCGGTCGGTTCCGTATCGCGCCGGCCGACGAGTTCGAGGCGAGCCAGGCGTACCTCGACCGGACGAACGTCCTCGAGACGACGTTCGAAACCGACGGCGGCCGGGCGACGGTGACGGACTTCCTGCCGCCCGCCGGGGGGGTCGACCATCCCGAGCGGGTCCTCTACCGCAAGGTCGCCTGCACGGAGGGCACCGTCGACCTCGAGGTCGAGTTCGCTCCCCGGTTCGACTACGCCCGTGCGGACACCGACGTCACCGCCGTCGAACGGGGCGTCCGCGCGGAGGGCGACGACGACCGGGCGGTGCTCGAGAGCCCGGTCGACCTGTCCGTCCGGGAAGACCGTGCGACCGGCGAGCCGTCGCTGTCGGCGGGCGAGACCGCCTGGTTCGTGCTGCGGTGCGCCGGCGCGGAGGACGCCTCGGTCGAGCCCGAGGCGGCCCTGGAAGACACCGTCGCATACTGGCGCGGCTGGGTCCACGACTGCGACGACCTCGAGGACGGCTGCGTCTTCGAGGGGTCGTGGCACGACGTGGTGGTTCGCTCCAGCCTGGCGCTGAAGCTCCTCACGCACGCCGAAACGGGGGCGATCGCCGCGGCCCCGACGACGTCGCTCCCCGAGGACGTCGGCGGCGTCCGGAACTGGGATTACCGCTACAACTGGCTGCGGGACGCCGGGTTCACCATCCAGACGCTCATGAACCTCGGGCACATCGAGGAGGCGGACAGCTACTTCGAGTGGTTCATGGACCTGTGTCACGCCGACGACCCCGCGGAGATGAAGCCGGTCTACGGCCTCCACGGCGACCCCGACCTCGCCGAGCGGGAACTCGACCACCTCGAGGGCTACCGGGGGTCCCGGCCCGTCCGGGTCGGCAACGGGGCCGCAGAGCAGACCCAACTCGACGTGTACGGGGAACTGCTCCTCGGGATCGACGAGATGCGCTGCTACGGCCGGTCGCTCGACGACGACTGGCCGGCTGTCAGGAACATCGTCGAGTACGTGGCCGACGTCTGGGACGAGACGGGCGCCGGCATCTGGGAGGTCCGCGGCGACGAGAAGCAGTTCGTCTACTCGAAGGTGATGTGCTGGGTCGCCCTCGACCGGGGGATCGCGATCGCGGAACAGGAGGGCTTCGACGCCCCTCTCGAGTCCTGGCGGGGCACCCGCGAGGCCATCAGGACGGACGTCCTCGAAAACGGGTACGACGACGACATCGGGTCGTTCGTGCAGTCGTACGGCTCGACGGCGATCGACGCGACGGGGCTTTTGATCCCCGTCGTCGGCTTCCTCCCGTTCGACGACGAGCGGGTCCGGGGAACCATCGAGACAACCGAGTCTCGGCTGGCCGAAAACGACGTACTCGTCAGGCGGTACGACGGCGACGACGGGCTTCCGGGGTCGGAGGGGGCTTTCCTCCTGTGTTCGTGCTGGTTGGTCGACGCGCTCGCGCTTTCCGGTACCTGGGGAACTACCCGCAGGCGTTCAGCCATCTCGGGCTCATCAACAGCGTGCTGTACGTCGAGTTCGCCGAGGGTCGCGACCTGGCCGACCCGGCGCCGATGGGAGCCCGACTCGGCGATCCGGTTCTGGAAGACCGGGCGTGACCGCCGCTGCGGGTAGTTCACTCACGAATCTACTACCTTCGAACTCGAGTCCGGCCGGCGGCCCGCCGGCGTTCCTCCGGCTGGACACGCGGGGCCGTCGGGCGAAGAACCTCGGAATCGAGCCGTCCGATCAGTCCGTGATGACGGTGCTGGAGTCGCCGACGGCGACGTTCGGACTGCCCCGGTCGACGGCCCGGAGGTTCTGGCCGGTCTCGGTCGACTCCTCGCTCCAGACACCGTTGTAGCGGAAGACGCGGCCGCTCTCGCCGACCGCGTAGCCGGTCCCGTTATCGACCTCGACGTCGCGCAACGTCGCGTTCGCGATGGTGGTGCTCGACCACTCGCCGTCGTAGCGGTAGACGACGCCACCGCCGGCGGCCACCCGGACGTCCGTGGCGCCGTCGCTGTCGAGCCCGTAGAAGCTCTCGTTGGCGTCCGGAACGCCGATCCGGTCGTAGGAGGACCCGTCGGTGGTGTCGAAGGCACTGCCGTTCGTGTTGACCACGTGACCCGACTTCGCGTCGTAGAAGTCGATGCCAGTGAGGGCGTCCCCCTGGCCGACCTGCACGGAGTTCCACTTGCCGCTCTGGCCGTTCTCGAAGCTGTAGGAGACGATGCCGGAGCCGTCGCCGACGTAGACGTTGGCCTCGCCGCCCTCGCCGGTGACGGCGATGTCCAGGAAGTTGTTCGTATTGTCCTGCGGGGAGCCGTGGTCGTCGATACCGCCCGTCTTGACGTCGTACTCGCCGACGGCGCCGGAGGACCCGGCGAACCACAGTCGGTCGCCGTCGTCGGTGACGTCGGCACAGAGGAGGTCCCGACCGTCGCCGGTGACGCCGCCGTCGGTCACCTTCTGCCAGCCCTTCTCGGTCCGCTCGAGGACGACGCCGCCCTGGCCGACCGCGTAGGCGCCGTCGCTGGCGTAGGCGACGTCGTAGAGGGCGCCGTCGGTCGGCGCCTTCTCGATTGTCCACTCGGTCGCGGCGGCGGCGGTCGGGACCGCCGCGGCGGCACAGAGCGATCCGGCGGTCTTCAGTACGACTCGTCTGCTCGCGGTTTCGCGCAACATTCTGTTTGGATCGTTCTCCTCGACAGGTGTTAAATCTCCAAGAGTATTTCCGAACTGAAATGATCACAAGCTTAATATGACGGCGAGCGACCGACGCCGATCGCCCCGGTCGCAGGGTCTTTGCCGGTCGGCCCCCTTCCGTCGGCATGAGCGACCGCGACGCGCCGGGACGGGGCCGGCCGCCGGAGCCCCGGGAGATCGAGCCGGCCGCCCCCGAGGAGTTCGGCCTGACGCAGGTCTGGTGGGGCGACGGAAAGGGCAAGACGACCGCGACGCTGGGCATGGCGTTCCGGGCGGCCGGCCACGGCTTCCGGGTCCACGTCCTGCAGTTCATGAAGGGCGGCGCCGCGAGCGTCGAGGACGTCCGCGGGGAGTACAACGTCATCAGGGCGATGCCGGGGCTGAGCTACGAGAACCTCGGTCACTACGGCTGGCACGCGATGAACGACGGCACCGACGAGCGGGACCACGCCGCCGAGGCCGAGGCGGGCTTCGAGCGCGCCCGCGAACTCATTGACGCCGCCGCCGCGGCCGACCTCTCGACGCCGTTCGCCCTCGACTCCGACCCCGACGACGGGATGCACATGCTCGTCCTCGACGAGATTCTGTACGCCGCCGACCGGGAGCTGGTCGACCCCGAGGCGGTGGTCGAGCTGGTCGAGTCCGCCCCCGACGGACTCGAGCTCGTGCTGTCGGGGAGCCACGAGCGTCCGGACTACCTCGTCGAGGCGGCCGACCTGATGACGAACGTCCGGAAGGAAAAACACCCCATCGACGCCGGCCAGCGGGCTCGGAAGGGCACCGAGTACTGACCCCAAACCGCCAGCAGACGGCCGTCCGACGCGCGGCGTTCGTCGGCACAAAGCACATTACACCCCCCGCCCGAGCGAGCCGTGGAGGATGGGTGGGCGCACGCTCCTTCCCCTCTGTGCTCCCCTTTGCTCGCGGCCGCCGCAGTCTTACTCCAGTAGGTCCGTGTCGTACTTGACGTAGTTGCCGAGCCAGCCGCCCAGCGCGCTGAGACCGACCGTGTAGACGGCGGCCGCCACCAGCGCGAACAGGACGAAAAAGAGCAGGGCGGTACCGCTTCCGGTGCCGATCGAGAGGAGAAACCCGAAGACAGCGATGGCGAAAAACAGGGCGAGCGCGAACGGTATCGCCGCGACGACGCCGGCGTACGCACCGACGCGGAGCCCCGCCCCGCGGTCGCCGCCCTGGAGGTAGCCGGCGACGACGCCGCCGAGCACCGGCGAGAACGGGACGAACGCCAGCAGTATCGAGGCGATGCCGCCGATGACCGCGTTGGCGAGCGTGTCTCCCTCGGCCATGGATCGGGCTCCGCGGCCCGGGGTTATAACTACCCCGCCCGTCAGTCGTCGCCGGCGTCGACGACCAGGACGGGAACGTGGGTCGCCCGGAGCGTCCGCTCGGTGACGCTGCCGAGCAGCGCCCGCGTGACGCCCGACCGGCCGTGCGAGCCCATCACCACGAGGTCGACGTCGTTGCCGGCGGCGTAGTCGGCGATCTTCTCGTGGGGCCGTCCCGAGGAGACGTGTTCGACGACCTCGAGGCCGCGCTCGGCGGCGCGGTCGGCGACGTGGCCGGTCGCCGCCTCGGCCCGTTCGCGGACCTCGTCCATCTCGCCGAGCCGGCCCTGCTCGATGCGGTCGAGCTGCTCGGCGCCGAGCGCCAGGCTCATCGAGTCGACGTCGACCACGTAGAGAGCGTGGAGTTCCGCGTCGTACCGCTCGGCGAGTTCCAGCGCGTGGCCGACCGACATCTCCGCCACCTCGCTGCCGTCCGTCGGCACGAGGATGCGTCCGTACATCGGTCAGTCGTCCGCGGGGGTCTCGCCCCCGTCGGTGGCGACGGCGTCCTCGGCGGACTGCTGTTGGCCCATCGGCTCGGGGCTGTGACACTGCCGGACGAGCCGCTTGGTCTCGGTCGGCGGTTCCGGCGTCGCCAGCGAGACGCCGATGGTGACGACGAACACGAGCGGCGTCCCGACCAGCGCCGCGCCGATCGGCGGGACGTACTGTGCGTACACCGGCACGAGCGCCCCGCCCTCGCCGGCGGCGGCGCCCAGCGCGTCGATATAGGCCGGCAGGACGCTGTTGACGATCGAGGCGATCCACAGCAGTAACCCGACGGTCATGCCGGCCAGTGCGCCCTGACGGTTGGTGTTTTCCCACCACAGGCCGAGGAAGAACATCGGGAACAGCACGATACCCGCGAGCGAGAAGGCGTACGCGACGAGCTCGCCGATGAGCGCCGGCGGGTTGAACGCGGTGACGGTGACCAGCGCGCCGACCGCGACGATGGTCAGCCGGCCGATGAGCACCTGCTGGCGCTGGGTGGCCTCGGGGTTGATGAGTTCGGTGTAGATGTCGTGGGCGACCGCCGAGGAGGCGGTGATGAACAGCCCCGCGGTGGTCGCGATGGCGGCGGCCATCCCGCCGGCGGCGACCAGCCCGACGAACCACGACGGCAGCCCCGCGAACTGCGCGGCCAGCACGACGATGACGTCGCCCTCGGCGCCGGTCATGCCGCCGTCGGCGTAGGCGCCGACCCCCTGGGTCGACCCGTAGAGGTCGACGCCGAAGGCCGCTATCGCCGGCGCCGCCCAGTACAGCAGCAGGATGAAAAACAGCCCGGCGACACACGACCAGCGGGCGGTCCGCTCGTTTTCGACCGTGTAGAACCGCACCAGCACGTGCGGCAGCCCGCAGGTGCCGAACACCAGCGAAAAGGCCGTCGCAACCCAGACGTAGTAGCTCTCGCTTCTGAACGGCTCGGAGAACTGCCGCCCGAGTTCGTCGATGAGCGGGCCGTACTCCAGCGGCGGCATGACCGTCGAGTAGCCCTGCGTGAAGCCGACGACGTAGACGCCGGCCAGGAACGCGATGATGAGAATGACGTACTGGACGGCCATGTTCTTCGTCGCGCCCAACATTCCCGACAGCGCCAGGTAGCCGACGGTGATGGTCATCATGACGACGATCATCGGGACGATGTCCAGCCCGAAGACGTACTGACCGACCAGCCCCATGCCGCGGGCCTGTCCGACCGAGTAGACGTACGCGATGAGCAGCCGAACCGCCGCATCTGGGCGGCCAGGAAGATGAGCAGCACGAAGTAGCCGGTCGTCCAGCCGACGATGAACGCCAGCCCGTAGAAGCCGGCCAGCGCCACCAGCCCTGCCAGCCCCAGATACGAGGCGGCGGACATCCAGTTGGCGCCGATGGCCATCCCGTTTTCGACGTTGCCGATGCCGCGCCCGGCGACCCACATGCCCTCGGTGTCGGCCACCTTGAACACGTAACCGATGACGAGAAACGACGCCATCATGAGAAAGACCATCGCGGCCGGAACCGGCTTGAACGAGATGTCCAGCGCCTCGGCCTGCAGGGGGATCATCGCTTGACACCCCCGTCGGCGGCGGCCGTCTCGCCGCCGGACTCCCGGGCGTCGACGGTCTCGTGGTCGATGCCGTACTTCCGGTCGAGTCGATCGCGGGCCCGGGCGTAGACGGCCGCCAGCACCAGCGACCCCGTCGGCGCACCGAGCGCGACCAGGAGGTAGTGCAGCGGGAAGCCGACGACCGGCACCCGCGTCGTCATCGCCTCCGGGGCGACGTACGTCGCCGTCACCGGCCCCCAGACGACGAGCACCCACACGAGGAACGTTCCCCAGACGAGCTTCAGGTGGTCCCGCATGAACGGCGTCGAGGGACGGAGGATGTTCACCTCCGACTCGAGGTAGTCGGTCTGTCGGTGCGCCTGTGCGGCCTGCGAGACGGTGCCGCCGTCCGTCTCGACGTCGGACGTCGCGGCCCCGTCGTGATCGTGCGTGTCGTTATCTGCCATGGATTTCGGTGGGATCGGCGTGATCGTGGTCGGTCGAACGGCGGTACGGCGGCGGGGTCAGTCCCCCGTCACCTTCGCCTCGATGTCGTCGACGACGTCCGGGTTCCGGAGCGTGCTGGTGTTGCCCAGTTCGTCGTCGTTGGCGATGTCCTCCAGCAGCCGGCGCATGATCTTCCCGGAGCGGGTCTTCGGCAGCTCCGGCGTGAAGACGACTTCCTCGGGGCGGGCGATGGGACCGATGGCCTCCTCGACGCCCCCGATTATGGCTGCCTCCATCTCCTCGCCCTCCTCGTAGCCGTCCTCGAGGATGACGTAGGTGTAGACGGCCTCACCCTTCATCTTGTGGTCGCCGCCGACGGCGGCGGCCTCGGCGACGCCCTCGACGTCGACGACCGCCGACTCGATCTCCATCGTCCCGAGCCGGTGGCCGGAGACGTTGATGACGTCGTCGACGCGGCCGAGAACGGTGATGTAGCCGTCGTCGTCGATCTTCGCGCCGTCCTCTGGGAAGTAGACCCACTCGTCGGAACCGGAGTAGGCGTCCCAGTACTCCTCGATGAACCGCTCGTCGTTTTTGTACAGCGTCCGCAACATCCCGGGCCACGGCCGGTCGACGGTGAGGTAGCCGGCCTCGCCGGGGGCGACCTCCTCGCCGTCGGCGTCGACGACGCGGGCGTCGACGCCCGGCAGCGGCGGCCCGGCCGATCCGGGCTTCATCGTCCCGATCCCCGGCAGCGTCGTGATCATCATGCCGCCGGTTTCGGTCTGCCACCAGGTGTCGACGACCGGGCAGGACTCGTCGCCGATGTGCCTGTAGTACCACTTCCAGGCCTTCGGGTTGATGGGCTCGCCGACCGTCCCCAACAGCCGGAGACTGGAGAGGTCGTGACGGTCGGGGTACTCCTCGCCCCACTTCATGAACGCCCGGATGGCCGTCGGCGCGGTGTACAGCTGGGTGACGTCGTAGCCGTCGACGAGCTCCCACAGCCGGTCGTTGTCGGGGTGGTCCGGCGTCCCCTCGTACATGACCGTCGTCGTGCCGAGCGCCAGCGGCCCGTAGACGATGTAGGAGTGACCGGTGATCCAACCGATGTCGGCCGCACACCAGTAGGTGTCGTCGGGCTTGACGTCCAGGACGGCGTGGGAGGTCCAGGACACGTACGAGAGGTAGCCGCCGGTGGAGTGCTTGACGCCCTTCGGTTCGCCGGTCGTCCCCGAGGTGTACATCAGGAACAGCATGTCCTCGGCGTCGCGGGTGACGGGGTCGACCTCGGCGCCGGCGTGGTCGGCGACGAGGTCGTCGTAGTCGAAGTGGTCGTCACCGAGGTCGTGGCCGTCGCCGAGCCGGTCGACGACGACCGTCGTCGTCCCGTGGTCGACGCCCGCGAGGCCGTCGTCGGCCTTCGAGAGGTGGTCCAGGGCGTCGCCGCGGCGGTAGTAGCCGTCGCAGGTGACCAGGAACTGCGAGTCGGCGGCGTTCATCCGCGTCGCCAGCGCGTCCGCCGAGAAGCCGGCGAACACCACAGAGTGTGGCGCGCCGATGCGGGCACACGCCAGCATCGCAATCGGCAACTCGGGTATCATCGGCATGTACATCGTCACGACGTCGTCCTCCTCGACGCCGAGCTCGCGCAGCGCGGCCGCGAACTCGTTGACCTCGCGGTGGAGTTCCGCGTAGGTGAACTCCCGGGTGTCGCCCGGTTCGCCCTCCCACCGAATCGCGCGTTCGTCGCCGCGGGAGTCGAGGTGCCGGTCGAGGCAGTTGTACGAGGCGTTCAGTTCGCCGCCGACGAACCACTCGTAGAACGGCTCGTCGTCGTCGACCAGCACCTCGTCGTAGTCGGTCTCCCAGTCGACGAGGTCGGCGGCCCGCTCCCAACAGCCCGGCCAGTCGTTTTCGAACTCCTCGTATATCGAGGGGTCGGAGACGTTGGCCTGCTCGACGAACTCCGCGGGCGGCTCGAACGCCTCCTGCTCGGCCAGCCGGGCCTCCAGCCCTGTTTCCTCTGAGTCGGACATACCATCCGTTACACGGGAGCCGGCCGTAATAAACGGGTCGCCTGAACATACCAAACGTCCGCGCTCGCCGGCCCGGTGCCGACCCGGACCCGACCCGGACGCGTAAGCGGTTTGCCGGCGCCGCCCCCAGCCGGCCGTGTGACGCGCGCCCGGACCGTCCTCGTCGCCGGCACCGCCAGCCACGTCGGCAAGTCGACCGTCGCGGCCGGGCTCTGCCGGCTGCTGGCCGACCGCGGGGTCGACATCGCCCCGTTCAAGGCCCAGAACATGTCGAACAACGCCCGCGCGGCCGCGTCGGCGACCGACGACGGCTTCGGCGAGGTCGGTGTCTCCCAGTACGTCCAGGCCCGCGCCGCCCGGACGCCGGCGACGACCGACCACAACCCCGTGCTGTTGAAGCCCCGCGGCGACGGCGAGTCACAGCTCGTCCTCGACGGCGAGGCCGTCGCCCACGTCGCGGCCGGCAACTACTACGAGACCCACTGGGAGCGGGCCCGCGCGACCGCCGCGGCGGCCCACGACCGGCTGGCCCGCGACCACGACGTCGTTGTCGCCGAGGGCGCCGGCTCCGTCGCCGAGATCAACCTCCAGCACCGCGACCTCGCGAACCTCGAGACCGCCCGGTTCGCCGACGCCGACGTGCTGCTCGTCGGCGACATCGAACGCGGCGGCGTCTTCGCCTCGCTGGTCGGCGCGCTCGAGCTCGTCCCCGACGACGTCCGCGAGCGGGTCGCCGGCGCCGTCATCACCAAGTTCCGCGGCGACCGCTCACTTCTGGAGCCGGGGCTGGAGGAGTTCGAGGCCCGCACCGGCGTCCCGGTGGTCGGCGTCCTGCCGCACGACGACCCGGGGCTCCCCGAGGAGGACAGCCTCGGGATTCCGGACCGCGGGGAGACGGGCGTCCTCGGCGCCGACGACGGCGTCGACGACGCCCGGACCGTGACGGTCGCCGTCCCTCGGCTCCCGCGGGCCTCGAACGTCACCGACGTCGAGCCGCTGGCGCGGGTCCCGGGCGTCCGGGTCCGGTTCCAGCCGCTCGACGCTCCGCCCTCGGCCGACGCCGTCCTGCTGACGGGCACGAAGAACACCGCCGACGACGCCGTCGCCGCCCGGGAGGCGGGGCTCTTCGAGGAGCTGCAGGCCTTCGACGGTCCCGTCGTCGGGCTCTGCGGCGGCTACCAGCTGCTCGGCGAGCGGCTCGTCGGCGCCGCCGTCGAGTCGACCGGCGACGTCGACCGGATTCCCGGCGCCGGGCTCCTGCCCGTGGAGACGCGCTTCTCGGCGGACAAGACCGTCGCCGCCGTCGAGCGGGACCTCCGCGGCTGCGGGCCGCTGGCCGGCGCCGACGGGCCGGTCGTCGGCTACGAGATCCACATGGGCGACAGCCGCCTTCTCGGCGACGCCGATCGACCCTTCGACGGCGAGGGCGCCGCCCGCGGCGACGTCCTCGGCACGTACCTCCACGGACTCTTCGAGAACCGCCACGCCCGGGCGGCGTTCGTCGAGCGGGTCTACGAGTCGGCCGGACAGCAGCGACCGGCGGCGGCCCACGAGCGGCCGTCGCCGCACGATGCCGCTGCCGCCCTCGTCGCCGACCTCGACCTCGAGCCGCTGGGGCTGTGACCGCCGGGGTGCCGGCTCCCCCAATGCTATGTTCCTGCACACGAACGTGGGCCCATGTCCGAGCAGTTCGGCAACCGGAAGCTCAACCGCGTGTACCGCGAGGGAATGTTCGACGGCGAGACGCCGGAGTTCCCGGCCGGCTACGAGGACCTCCGGGAACGGGCCCACGAGGCGATGAGCGAGGAGGCCCACGCCTACGTCCACGGCGGCGCCGGCGCCGAGCAGACGTTCCGCGAGGAGCAGGACTTCTCGGAGTGGCGGATCGTCCCCCGGATGCTGCAGGGCGTCGCCGACCGCGACCTGACGACGGAGGTACTGGGCCAGGAGATCGACTACCCGACGATGGTGACGCCGCTGGGCGTCCAGGGGATGGTCCACGAGGAGGGCGAACTCGCGACGGCGGCCGCCTGCGACGAGCTGAACGTCCCGTTCGTCCTCTCGTCGCTGTCCTCGAACTCGATGGAGGACGTCTCGGAGGCGCTGGGTGACACCCCGAAGTGGTTCCAGTTCTACTGGTCCAGCGACGAGGCCATCGCCCGGTCGTTCCTGAATCGTGCGGAGGCGGCCGGCTACGACGCCATCGTCGTCACCGTCGACGCGCCGACGCTGGGGTGGCGCGAACGCCTCATCGACCGCGGCTACTACCCGTTCCTCGACGGCCACGGCATCGCCAACTACTTTTCCGACCCCGCCTTCCGGGACCAACTGGAGGACCCGCCCGAGGCGGACCCGCAGACGGCCGTCGACCACTTCCTCGACATCTTCGGTGACTCCTCGCTGACGTGGGACGACCTGGAGTTCGTCTTCGAGCACACCGACCTGCCCGTCCTGATCAAGGGGGTGCTCCACCCCGACGACGCCCGTCGCGCCGTCGCGGCCGGCGCCGACGGCGTCGGCGTCTCCACCCACGGCGGCCGCCAGGTCGACGGCTCCATCACCGCCCTGGAGGCGCTGCCGAGAATCGTCGAGGCGGTCGGCGACGAGGCGACCGTCACCTTCGACTCCGGAATCCGCCGCGGGTCGGACGTCTACAAGGCGCTGGCGCTCGGCGCCGACGCCTGCCTCGTGGGCCGGCCATTCGTCTACGGGCTGGCGCTGGGCGGCGCCGACGGCGTCCATCACGTCCTGGAGAACCTCATCGCCAACTTCGACCTGACGATGGGCCTCGCGGGCCGGGACGCCGCCGCCGACCTCGACCGCGGGTCGCTCCGACACGAGTCGGAATTGCCGCCCTGACGGTCGCGTTCGACTCCCGCTGCTGTCCTGTCACACCTCGCCGACGCTGACGTAGAATGGGACGGTCTCCTCCCGCCGATACTCCTCCGCCCGCAACTGCCGGACGGCCGCCCGGCCCATCTCGCGCCACTCGCCGCGGAGGGCGTCCAGCTCTTCGTCGGTGCCGGCCATCGTCGCCCGCCGCTCCCGGAGGCCGTCGCCGCTTGCCTTCCGCGTGACGGCCTCGATGTCGGCCTCGCTGTACGGCGGCTCGACCACGACCGTCCGGTCGTACCGCGCGGTGGTGACGCCCGACAGCCCCTCGGCGCGGAGCAGGTCGGCCGCGTCGGCGCCCAGCGCGACGTCCGTCTCGACGCCGGCGAGGTACCGTTCGCGGGCCCGCGCCGCCAGCCGGCTCTCGGCGTCGACCGTCGACCGCACGGAGACGGCGGCGTTGTCCGGCTCGATGCAGGCGACCCGCCCGCTCGCCACGCGGGCGAACTCCCGGACAGCCCGCCCGGGGTCGGGCAGGTTGATGAGCAGCGCCTGACAGACCACCGCGTCGGCGCTCTCATCGGCGAGGGGCAGGCGATAGGCGTCGCCGCGGACGACGGGGCCCTCGAGTTCGGTCAAGAGCGTGGAGTCGCGGTCGCAGCCGATTACTTCGCCGGGGCACTCCTCGCGGAGGACGCGTGTCAGCGCGCCCTCGCCGCAGCCGACGTCGAGGATGCGGTCGCATTCCGACAGCCGCAGCGGCTCCAGCGCCGCCCGGCCGTCGGCCCACATCCCGTCGCGCGTCCGGCGGAGGTAGTCGGCGGAGAACCGACGCATCGGTGGCGATTATGTGTCGCGGCGAATAAAAGACGTGCCGCGCGGCGGGCGGAGATCACCCGATGCCGGACTTCGCCAGCGCCGCCTGGTAGTGCGGCGTTCGAGGGTCGCCCCGGCGGACGTCGGCCACCTGCCAGCCCGCCTCCTCGGCTGCCGCCCGCAGTCGGTCGGGTCCGACGAGCCGGAACGAGAGGGTCTTGCCGACCGCGCCCTCGTAGGTCTGGTGGTAGCACCGTCGGGCGACGTCGGCCTCGGGGTCCGGCCGGTGGCCGAACAGCTCCGGCGCGCGCTCGTGGCCGGGGTCGAAGCCGTCCAGCACGGCGGTTCCGTCGCGGGTCGTGACGGCCGCCAGGTCCGCGAGGAACCGCCGCAGTTCGGCCGGCGAGTCCGCCAGACACGCCTGCGTCCCGCGGGCGAAGACCGACCGAAAGCGGCCATCGTCGAAGACGGCCCGCAGCGAGAACATGTCCGCCCGGCGGGCGTCGGCGACGCCGCGGTCGTCCATCACCGCGACGAGATGGCGGCTGAGGTCGGTCGCGACGGTCTCGAGGCGCTCCTGGAAGTACAGCGCGTGCCGGCCAGCGCCGGCGCCGACCTCGAGCAGCGGCCCCGAGAGCCACGACTCGACCCACCCGATGTCCGGGTCGTCGGCGACGGGCTCGAAGTAGAACCGCTCTATCGGGTGCTCGCGCGTCGCCCCGCCGTCGCGGTCCACGAGCGGGTGTGTCCGCTCGCCGCGGTGGTGGTCGCGTATCGCCCGCCCGAGCGGATCCGGTTCCACGGTCCGGGGGACGGCCACCGGGATGGTAAGCCTCTCTGAAACGTGGTGGCATGTGACGTGTGACATGGTGGTAAGGGACGAACGAGCGCCCGTCGCTGGCCACCCCTCGCGGCCGTCGGCCCACACGCCGTCACGCGTCCGCCGAGAACCGACGCATCAGGCGGGCATTCGATACCGGGGGGGAAAGAAAAGCACCGCAGGGTCAGTACGTCCCGACATCGACGCCGAGCGCCTCGAAGTCGGTCACGTTGTCGGTCAGCACCGCCTCGCCGTGCAGGTCGGCGGCGGCACCGATGATACTGTCCGTTATGCCGACGTTCCGGTCGTGCTCTCTGGCAGCGCGGGCGCGGAGTTCGCCGGCCCGTCTCGCGGTCGCCTCTCGCGGAACGACGACCGGGTACATCGAGAGGAGGTTCTCGACGCGACGACGTTCCTCCTCGGACTCGGTGTATTCCACGCCGAAGTACAGTTCCGCAACCGTTACGGGGACGATTCGCTGTGTCTGCTCGTGGATTTCGATACCTTTCTCGAAGGCCGTCTTGTCCCTGTCTTTCAGGTCCAGTAGGAACGAGGTATCGAGAATCACGCCCCGGAGCCCTCGAACCGCTTCCGGAGTTCTTCGCCCCGCTCACGTTCCCGCTCTCGACCGCGTTCGATGCGCTCGCGCATCTCTGCTGCCGCCTCCTCGTCGCCACCGGCCAGCGCCTGCGCCAGCATCTCCGGGGACGGGCCGCCGACGAGACGCCGGAGCGTCTCCTCCATCGTCTCCGTTTCCCGTTTGTGCGCCACGACGGGCTCGTGGAACTCCTCGGAGACTCGGATCGTCTTCACCATGTCGTATATTCGGATATATTCGTAGAAAACCCCTCGGACGCGGTTCGGAGCACGTGGAGGCGGCTTAGCTCTCGTACAGCTCCCGGACGCGTTTGATATTCCACTCGTAGGACCGGCCGTTCTCCGTCGGCGTCTCCAGGACGAACGGCACGTCCTCGACGGCGTCGTGGTTGACGAACGCGCGCATGCCCGCCTCGCCGATCTCGCCCTCACCGACGTGGGCGTGTTCGTCCTTGTTGGTGCCGCAGGCGTGTTTGGAGTCGTTGAGGTGGACGCAGGCGAGGTGCTCGAGGCCGACGTCGTCGTCGAACTCGGCGAAGGTCTCGTCGACGCCGGCCGGCGTCGAGAGGTCGTAGCCGGCCGCGAAGAGGTGGGCGGTGTCGAGACAGACGTCCAGCTCCAGGTCACAGCGCTCCAGCACGCTGGCCAGCTCCGCGAAGCTGGCGCCGAGTTTCGTCCCGCTGCCGGCGTCGGACTCGACGAGAACGGTCACGCCGTCGGGGACGTCGAGCGCCTCCAGCGCGGAGGCGGCGTTGTCGAGTCCGTCTTCGACGCCCGCGCCCGTGTGGGCGCCGAGGTGGACGTTGACGTACGGAATCGACAGCTTCGCGGCGGCGTCGACTTCCTTCTGCATGGAGTCGACGGACTTCTCGCGGAGGTCCGGCTTCGGGGTGCAGAGGTTCACCAGGTACGACGAGTGGATGACCCACGGGCCGACGTCGCCCTCGGCGGCGACCTCGCGGAACCGTTCGGCCTCCTCGTCGCCGATGTCGGGGTCCTGCCACACCTGCGGGGAGTGGGTGAATATCTGCCCGCAGGTGCCGCCGTACTCCAGTTGCTCCTCGACGGCGTTGTGGACGCCGCCCGCGATGGAGGTGTGTGCGCCGATGTCGAGCATACGGTCGCTCCGGACAGCCGGGAAATAGGGGCTTCGGAATCGGCGGTCCTCGCGGGTCAGGGATCCGTCGTCTCGGCGACCGCGCGGCCGGTCTCGACGCCGGAAATTTCGAAGCGTGCGCCGCCGGTTTCGCTTTCGGTCGCGGAGACGGTCCAGCCGTGGGCCTCGGCGACCTCCTTGACGATGGCGAGGCCGAAGCCGGTGCCCTCCTCCTCGGTGGAGTAGCCGAACTCGAAGACCTCCCCGCGTCTCTCCTCGGGGATGCCGGGGCCGTCATCGGCGACGTAGAAGCCGCCGGCGTCCGCCAGGGGGCCGACCTCGACGGTCACCGATCCGTCGGCGGAGCTGCCCTGCTCGACGGCGTCGTCGGCCTTCGGCCGACTGCCCGTGGAACTGTGTTCCACGGCGTTCCGGAAGAGGTTCTCGAACAGCCGTTTCACCCGGTCGCCCTCGGCCTCGAACGTCAGATCGCCTTCGACGGTCAGGGTAGCCTCGTCCGTCTCCACGAGGCTCCAGCTCTCCTCGGCGACCGCGGCGAGCGACACCGGCTCCGTTCCGTCGACCAGCCGGCCCTCCCGGGCCAGCGTCAGCAGGTCCTCGATGAGCGTCTCCATGCGTTCGAGCGCCGTCGCGGTGGCCGCGAGGTCCTCGTCGTCGCGGACCTCCCGCGCGAGTTCGAGCCGGCCCTTCGCGACCGACAGCGGGTTCCGGAGGTCGTGGGAGACCACGCTGGCGAACCGCTCGAGCCGCCGGTTCTGCCGCTCCAGCTCCGTCCGGTACCGTTCGCGCTCGGTGATGTCGGTCAGCGTTATCAGTCGGCCCCGACTGGCCTCCGCGGTCGAGAAAGGATTCGCCGAGAGCTGGTAGTACCGCATCCCGCCGACGCGCTGGATGTCGACGACGGCTTCCTCGGTGTCGAGGTGTTCGGCCAGCTCCGGGACGACCGCGTCGACGCGTCCGTCGACGGTCAACTCCTCGAACAGCTTCTCGGCCTCGGCGTTGTAATCCCAGGGGGCTCGTCGCGCCCGCGAAATCGAGGACGACCGGTAGCCCCGTCAGTCCGACCAGCACGACGAGCGGTCGCGTCTCGTGGCCGACCTGCCAGAACAGTTCGATGAGCATGAAGTAGCCGACGGCAGACAGCGCGTACGCCAGCCCCATCGCGAGCCAGTGCAGCGGCTCGTTGGTGACCGCGAGGTGAGGAAACGGCGTCTCGACGAACGACGCCCGGAAGTAACGCCCGTGAACGGGGTTGGTGAGCTTCGCCGCCACGACGGCGAGAAAGACCCCCGCCGCGAGCCGCCGAAGGGGCCGCGAGCGGTGGAGTCGTCGGCCGGTGTAGGCCGAACAGAAGTACAGCCACGGGCCGACGGTTCCGAAGCCGATTATCAGCCCGGCGTAGTGAAAGGCGAGCGTGAGGCCGGTCGTCGGCGCGACCAGGAAGCCGACGTGGGCGCTCGCCCAGGCGCCGCTTGCGACCAGCAGTGCCACGAGGCCGCGACGGGTGGTGGCGTGGTCGACGTTGGCCGCCCGCGGAACCCCGGCAAAGCAGGCGACGGCTGCCGCCCCGAAGACTCCGACGTACGCGAGAAACGCGGCGTCGGGCGGCAGCGAGGCCATATTGACGGCCGATAACAGCAGCTCGAAGATAAGTTGTGCGCTACCGGCCCTGGCCCTAAGTCACGCGGCCGGCTCGTCCGACGCGTCGCGGAACTCGAAGCGTGCGCCGCCGGTTTCGCTTTCGGTCGCGGAGACGGTCCAGCCGTGGGCCTCGGCGACCTCCTTGACGATGGCGAGGCCGAAGCCGGTGCCGTCCTCGGTGCCGGAGCGGCCGAACTCGAGGACGTCCTCCCGGTGGGCCTCGAGGATGCCGACGCCGTCGTCGGCGACGTAGAAGCCGTCCTCCAGGGCGCCGACGGTGACCGCCGTCGCGCCGTCGCCGTGTTCGGCGGCGTTGGTGAAGAGGTTCTCCAGTAGCTGCCGGAGCCGCTCGGGGTCGGCCTCGACGGTCGCGTCGTCGTCGACGACCAGCTCGAGGTCGCCGGTCTCGACGGTCGTCCAGGCCCGGTCGGCGGCGCTGTGGAGCTCGACCGGTACCGGGTCGCTTTTCAGCTCGCCCTGCCGGGCCAGCGTCAGCAGCCCGTTGATCAGCTCGTCCATCCGCTCGTGGGCCCGCTCGACGGCGGCGTAGTGGTCCTCGTCGCCGGTCGCCCGCGCGAGTTCGAGCCGGCCCTTCGCGACCGACAGCGGGTTCCGGAGGTCGTGGCTGACGACGCTGGCGAACCGGTCGAGCCGCTCGTTCTGCCTGCCGAGTTCGGCGGCCCGCTGTTCCAACTCGCGCTCCCGCTCCAGGCGGTTGATGGCCGCGACGGCGTGCTCGGCCAGCAGCTCCGCCAGCTGGCGGTCGGCCGCCGAGAAGGCGGCCTCCTCCCGGGCGACGGCCTGGAACATCCCCCGGTCGCCGAGCGGGACGCTCAGCGCCGAGCGGTACTCGAAGTTCGCCGGCGCGTACCGGCTCCCGCGGAGGTCGTCGACGATGCGTGTCTCGCCGGTGCGGGCCGTCTCGGCGCCGAGGTTGTCCTCCTGCTCGATCGGCGTCTCCTGGTAGTAGTCCTCCAGGGAGACGCCGGAGCTGATCGCCTTCGGGGTGAGGATGTCGTTTTCGACCTCGTCGATGACCGAGAGGTCGAACTCCAGGATCTCCTCGGCGGCGTCGATGACCATCTCGTAGATGGCCGTTCGGTCGGTGACCGACTTCATCCGCTTCGCCACCCCGTGCAGCGCCTCGATGCGGCTGTTCTGTCGCTCGAGTTCGCGCTCGCGTCTTTTCTGCTCGGTGATGTCGGTGTAGATGGCGTAGCCGCGGGTCTCGTCGCCGGCGACGTCGTGGGGGACGACGTGGAGGATGAAGTCCCGGAGCCCGTCGGTGGTCCGGCGTCGGACCTCCCGGTGGATTCCCTCGCCGTCCTCGACCCGGTCGTTGTAGGAGGCAGCCTCGGTCTCGCCGTCCTCCGGGACGATGTACTCGTCGACGCTCTCGCCGCGGAGCCGGTCGCCGTCGTAACCGAAGGTCGACTCGAAGGCGGGGTTGACCCGCTCGGCGATCGGAGTGCCGTCTTCCATTCTGGTCTGGATGGTCGGGTCGGGGATGTTCTCGAACAGCGCCGCGAGGTCGTCCCGCTCCCGCCGGAGCGCCGTCTCGTCGGCCGCCCGATCGAGGGCAGCCTCGGCGTCGGCCGCCAGGATGGTCGTCAGCTGAACCTCGTCGTCGGTGAAGCCGTTCGGATCGGGGGCCACGACGACCAAGACGCCGTGGTCGCCGAGCGGGAAGCACGCCCGGCCCTCGGCGTCGCTTCCGCCCGTCCGGACGGCGACGTCCGGCTCGCCGGTCCGGTTCCGGTAGACGTCCTCGACGGAGGCGTCGATGTCGGCGGTCGGGGTCGTCCCGTCCGGCGCCGTCGCCGCCAGCCCGAGGCCGTCGTCTCCGGCGAGGTAGACGGCGGCCTCGGGGACGCCGATCACCTCCCGTGCGGCCGAGGCGGTCAGCTCGGCGAGCCGTTCCGGCTCCGTTTCGACCATCAGGCTCCGGGTCGCCTCGTGCAGCCGCCGGGGCTGGGCGTCGCGGGACCGGCCGTCGTCGGTCGCTTGCTCGACCCGGTCGACGAGGCCGGCGACCGGGTCACCGCCGTCTCGCGGGACGTAATCGGTCACGCCGGCGTCGATGGCCTCGGCGGCGACCGCCTCGCTTCCAGCCTCGACGAACAGCAGGAACGGGAGTTCCGGCGCCCGCTCGCGGACCGTCTCGAGCAGGTCGACTCCGTCGCCGTCGTGGAGGTCGTACTCGGAGACGACGCAGTCGGCCCACCCGAGCTGCTCCAGTGTGGCGCCCGTCCCTTCCGCCTCCCGGAGCTCGAAGCCGTGCTCCTCGAGACGGCCGACCGGCTCGTTTCTCTCCCCCTCGCGGCCGACGTACAGTACCCTCTTCACCTCCGTCACGGGTACACGTAGTGAGTCCCTCCCGTTTAATTATGAGCACGGTTTCGACGGCGTCGGTCCTCGCCGATCCTTCCCGGTTCAGCGGCCGTCGACCCACCCCGGCTTGCTGGCGGCCGCCGCGACGCGGTACATCGCGAGTCCGACGAGCAGCAGCGCCGCCCACAACCCCGGCTGTCCGAGAGCGGCGACGGTCCGCGCTTCCGGGCCGACCGTCCACGGGAGCAGCCCGTTCAGTGCGGGCACGACGTGGTCGTTCAGGAGCACGACGAGCGCGAGCAGGCCGTAGGCGTGGACGGCCGCGAGCCACACGCCGACGACGGGGACGAGCGGCCGACCGTCGGCGCGACGGAGTTCGGTCGCCAGCAGCGCGACGGCGGCGGGCAGCAGTACCGCGAGGTCCTGGGTGTAGACTCGCGGCGCGATCAGCGGGATCGCCGCGGCCCCGAGGGCGAACGTCTCGACCTCGACGTCGGCGTCCGCCGACAGCAGCGCGACGGCCGTGATCGCGGCGGTCAGCCCCGCCCGGGCGACCAGGCCGGCCGTCGCCCCGACGGCGTGGAACGGTCGGTAGTACGGCGGCAGCCAGAGGTACGGCGGATACGGCGCCCGCGACTCGCCCCACCCTTTCCCCCAGGTCAGCACGTCGAGATAGCGGAGGTGGCTGTCGACGCCGAAGATGGCCACCGACAGCCCCGCCAGCGCGAGCCCGGTCGCGATCGCGGCGGCGAACCGCCGGCGGTCCTGTAGGAGGTGTGCCCCGACCGGGGCGTAGACGAGCTTCATCGTCCCCGCGACGGCGGTGGCGGCGCCGGCCGTGCAGGCGGCGAGCCGGCCGTCCGGGTCGTCGTACAGCACCCCGGCCAGCCCGAAGGTCAGCAGTGCGGCGAGGAAGACCGACACCTGCGCCAGCTGCATCGAGACGACGACGGGGCCGAAGCCGGCGACCGCCCACAGCAACAGCCCCCGCTCGTACCACGCCAGCGAGAGCCCGAAGCCCGCGACGGCGGCCTGTAGTCCGGCCCACAGCAGCCCGACGGAGACGACGTTCAGCAGCACGCCGGCCTGCCGGAAGCTCAGCCCGAGCAGCGACGTCTCCGTGACCGGGACGAACAGCAGCACGAACACCGGCGGGTAGAGATAGCTGCCGTGGTAGCCACCGTCGTCGTTCTCGACGTAGAGCGGGTCGCCGGCCAGCCAGTTGTTCACCGCCGACCGGTAGGCGCCGAGGTCGAAGTAGCCGAACCGGCCGGCGATGCCGGCCGATTGGAGCCACCAGTGAACGAACGGGTACGCCAGAAGGAAGGCGAGCACCCCGAGTGACCCGGCCACGAACCACGGCCGACGGCGACGCAGCGACCACAGCTTCCGGAGGGCGGACACGGGTAGCGTTGTACGAACGACCGGTAAACGTCTTTCGGAGCGCCGCCGCGCTCACTCGATGCGGTAGCTGACGACGTCCTCCGTGCCGCAGTTGTGACAGCGGTCGTCGTCGCGGTCGAGCGTGGTCCCACACCGGCGACACTCGTGGACCTCCGCCGGACCGTCGAACAGCCGTCGAATGCGCGTGAGTACGGACATGTGTGAAGCGGACCGCCTGGCTTCCGACGCGTCCCCCCCGTCGTGCAGTCCCCACGCCGACTTCACCGCGGGCTTCGATCTCGTGACACCTAAGAGCCACGACGTTTCAATCGCCAACCGGCGGCGGGACGAGCCCGGCCGACCGCATCCGAAGGGTCCCGTGTCTCCCGACACATCCTCCGACGACGTTCGACGAAGGAGCGACCGTCGAGACGCTCGACGACGACCCGACGGAGTGACCATCATACGGGGTCTGCTCCGTCGGGCGACGGCTCGACGACCGCGAGACGCTAAAGCGCGACCCCCGCGTCCGTCATGACGACATCTGCGTGCTCTGTGGCGACAGACGCCAGCGCGGCCCCGAGGTCGGTCACGCCGTCGTTCATTACCTCACGTCACCGGCGTCGCCATACGACGGCCCCGTGACGCCGGTGAACGCCCTCGTGATCCGTCCGAACCACCGGGGCGACCTCGAACACGGAACGGTGACCGTTGACCCGCGGTCGCTGACCGTCGAACACTCCTGCGAGCAGTCGGTCGACGGTCGGCGGCTCCTGACGACCACGAGGTCGGCGCCCAGTACCTCGCCTACCACGATGAGGTTGTCGCTGGCGAGTGAGACGACGCCGTTTCGGGTCGAACCGCTCGCGTGTCTATCCACCGATAGGCGTCGATAGATTTCGACTACGGCGGACGGGGAGGTTCGGTTGTGGGACGGGGACGCCACAAAATCCATTTTCTTTCGATAATTTCCTGACAGTATGGATAGAAGAGAAGGCTCGAAAAAGAAGTCGCGCGCGGTTCGCCCTACTCGGCTCACCCGTCGTGGGTTTCTGGCGGCGTCGGGCGTCACGGTGGCAGGGTGTTCGGGTCTCGACCGCTCCGGCGACTCCGGGTACGAACGGTCCGACCTCGGATTCCGCGTCGGGTACACGACTGCCCGCGGTCACGACGACGACATCGCCGTCTCCATGCGGTGGCGCTGGTCGGGTGAGAACGGCGGCACCGAGCCCGACGACGCGGTCGTTCTCACGTGGGACGCCGAGCGCTGGGAACTGGTGGGTGCCGGGGAGCTGCTGCGGCCGGAGAACGCGAGGGCCGACGGATACGAGAGCACGGCCGAGACGGTCCGGCTGGGCGGGACGGGAGCCTTCGACGGGACGGAGGGTGCCAGGTTTCGACACGACGACGCCGAAGCCGAAGCCGACAAACTGTACAGCGCGAGCTGCAGGCTCTCGCCCAGCGGCCACTCCCCGTCGGAGTCGGCCTGGGCCGTCACCGGCCGGTTCGCCTACGTCACCGGGGAAAAAGAGAACACCGAAGGCGACGGCTGGTTCGGTGGGCTCGACGTGGCGTGGACGAAGTCGCTGGAGTTCGAGCAGCCGTCCGACGACGGGTAGTGACGAGACAGCCCAACGTCCTTTTCGGCCTGTGAATCGGCTGAATAGGCACGAGATGCCCGGACTGCCCGCTCCGCTCGCGGTCGACCTCCAAACTCACCCTCCCCGATTGGAACGAGCCGAGACGGTCCTGCTCGCTCCCTCCGGTCGCTGCGCGGGTTGCGACTCGTCGGCTCAAATCGTGTCGGTTGGACTCCTCACTGTTCACTGTCGTTCGCAGGAGGAGTCCGCCCTCCCCGATTTGAACGCCGGAAGACGGTCGACCTCACTCCGTTCGGTCGCTGCGACTTCCAGGTTCAAATCGTGTCGGTTGGACTCCTCACTGTTCACTGTCGTTCGCAGGAGGAGTCCGCCCTCCCCGATTTGAACGGGGGACAAGTCGATCTACAGTCGACTGCTCTACCAGCCTGAGCTAAGGGCGGCCTACTAAATACCAGACGGCTGTCGGACTTAACGGTTTTGACCTACGGCGCCGACAGACGTCCGTCAGACACCGCGGGAAGATTGAAATACTGTCCCACACAACCGTCGCACGGGCGATGAGCAAAATCACGTTCCGGGCGGACGACGACCTCGTCCGACAGCTCGAGGAGTTCGACGCCTCCAAGAGCGAGGTCATGCGCCGGGCGCTCCGAGCGTACCTCGGCGAGGACGACCGCGTAAACGCCGGGAACGGCGGCGTAAACGCCGATTCCGGGGCAGTCGCGGACGACATGCCCCTGGACGACATCATCGCAGAGCGGGTCGACGCCATCATCGCCGACCGACTCGACGGGTCGTTTACGCGCCGCGAGCCGCAGGACGTGAACGTAAACATCACGCTTGACGGCGATTCCGCCGGCGTGTCACACGAAGCCGGCGACGGGCGTAAGACAGCGCCCCCGGAGCGTGAAAACGCCTCCGACGAGTCGCCCGACGCGTGCAAACAGTGCGGCGAGGACCTGTCGCCGTCCGCCGTTTACTGCTCGAACTGCGGGGAGAAGGCGTCCCACCGGGTCTTCTGTGAGTGCGGCGACGAGCTCCGGTCGGACTGGGGATTCTGCCCCAGTTGTGGCCGTCGAACCCCCGCGGCCGACGTCCTCCGAGACACGTAAACGCCCCCAGAAGATTTCAAACGCCTGAAAACGCCACTTGCGTCCCTCTGTCTTACGATGGGCAAAACGTTTAAGTACACTGCTTCTGTGAGTATACTTGCGTAAGACGGCACGTCTTACACCGGGGCGGTCGACGAGCGTACGCGGCTGTCGCGGCCGTTTTCCCGGTGTAAACGCGAAGAAGAGTGCGTGTGCATCGCCGTCTTACCCACAAACTGAGGGGAAGAACAAAATGGAGCGTGTGACACTACGGATTCCGAAGCAGCAGATCGAAGAGGTCGAGCGCATGGTCGATACGGGCGAGTTCCCGAACCGGAGCGAGGCGATTCGCTCCGCCGTGCGCGAGATGTTGAACGAACAGGACGAGGGACGCGACGAGAGTCGCCCCTGGGCGAAGGTGTAGACGATGCAGGATATCGTCAACTCCGCGCTGGAGAACGCCGAGGCCGAAAAACGAGACATGGACGCCGAACTCGACGGCGAGGGCAGCGAGTTCGGCGACCCCCGCATCGTCATCGTCGGGTGCGGTGGCGCCGGTAACAACACCGTCAATCGGCTGTACAATATCGGCGTCAACGGCGCCGAGACCATCGCCATAAACACCGACAAACAGCACCTGCAGATGGTGGAAGCCGACACGAAGATCCTCGTCGGCAAGTCCCTGACCAACGGGCTCGGGGCCGGCGGCGACCCCTCGATGGGCGAGCGCGCCACGGAGATGGCCCAGGGTACCATCAAGGAGGTCCTCGGCGAGGCCGACCTCGTGTTCGTCACCGCGGGCATGGGCGGCGGCACCGGCACCGGCGCGGCGCCGGTCGTCTCGAAGATCGCCAAAGAGCAGGGCTCCATCGTCGTGGGCATGGTCTCGACGCCGTTCAACGTCGAGCGCGCCCGCACGGTGAAGGCCGAGGAGGGCCTCGAGAAGCTGCGGAACGAGGCCGACTCCATCATCGTCCTGGACAACAACCGCCTGCTGGACTACGTCCCGAACCTGCCCATCGGCAAGGCGTTCTCGGTGATGGACCAGATCATCGCCGAGACCGTCAAGGGCATCAGCGAGACCATCACCCAGCCGTCGCTCATCAACCTGGACTACGCGGACATGACCTC
>PXRL01000004.1 GCA_003020965.1 Halobacteriales archaeon QS_4_69_225 | reverse complement strand
GGTCCTCGTCGACGGACTCGACGTGCGGCGACCCCTCGACGGGCTGGCCGCACTCGGGGCACTTGCCCGCCTCGAGCAGGCGCTCGGCCTCCCGGACGGCCTCTCTGGCGTTTTCGAGGTCCGCCTCCAGTTCCGCCACCTGCTCTCTGGCCGCCGTCAGCTCCTCGGCGACGGACTCCCGGTGGGCCTCGACGGCCGACCGCTCGACCGACGCCGCCGACAGCTCCTCGCGGAGTGCTTCGATGTCCTCGTCCAACTCTTCGAGGTCCGTGCGGCGCTCCTCGAGGCTCTCGCGGTCGGCCTCGACGTCCGCCTCCAGCTCGTCGGCCTCCTCGCGGTCCGCTTCGGCCTCCTCGCGGAGTTCGTCGGCCCGCTCGCGGGCCGTCTCGGCGGTGCTCTCGTACTCTTGGGCCTCGAGACGGCGCTCCTCGATGTCGTCCCGCAGCGACTCGGCCTCGTCGTCGAGCGTCCCGAGTCGCTCCGCGACGGCGTCGGGGTCGGGGTCGGGGTCGGCCGCCCCGAGGTCCGTCTCGGCGACGGCCGTCTCGAGCTCCTCGCGGAGGGCGTCGGTGGTCTCCCGCAGCGACCGGATGCGCTCTCCGAGCGCCTCGCGTTCGCCCTCCACCTCGGAGACGGTCGCGGCCAGCTCGTCGATCTCCTCGTCCAGTTCGTCGATCTCCTCGCGGCGGGCCTCGTACTCCTCGATGACGCTCTCGGCGGCCTCGAGCGCCTCGAGCGCCTCCTCGCGGTTCTCGCGTTTGTCCTCGACGTCCCCGGTGACCTCCGACAGCTCCTTCTGGAGGCCGTTGAGCCGGTCGTGGAGTTCCTTGTCCTCCTTGGTCTCGACCTGCTCGGTCACCTGCGAGAGCGCCCCCTGCTTGTCGTCGCGGACGCGGCCGACGCCGACCCGGGCGTCGCTGGCCCGCTCGCGGTACTCCTCGAGTTTGCCCAACTGGAGCAGGTCGTCGATCATGTCCTGGCGGTCGCCCGGCGAGGCGTTGATGAGCTTGTTCACCTCGCCCTGCCGGACGTAGGCGCAATTGACGAACGCCTCGGCGTCCATCCGCAGCAGCGACGCCACGCGGGCCTCGACGTCGGTGACGCCGTCGACGGCCCCGGTCGGCGTCTCCAGCCCGCAGGTGGTCGTCTTGGCGGTGTCGCCCCGGAGCTTCACCTCCCGCTCGACGTGGAACCGCCCGCCGTCGTGCGTGAACCACAGCTCGACGGCCATCTCCTCGGCGCCGTTGGAGATGACCTCGTCGAGGGTCCCCTCCACCGCCCGGGCGCCGTACAGCGCGAAGAAACACGCCTCCAGCAGCGACGACTTGCCGCTGCCGTTGACTCCGTGGACGACGGTCACGCCAGCCCGCAGCGTCATCTCGACGTCCTCGTAGCACTTGAAGTTCCGGAGCCGAACGCGCTCGAACCTCACAGGTAGTCCTCCATCGAGGCCTGGTCGTCGCCCGCGGCGCCGTCGTCCGCGGTGGCATCGGCGCTCGTGTCGGCGCCGTCGTCCGCGGCGGCACCGACGCTCGGGTCGGTACCGTTGTCGTCCGTGGGCCGCTCCGCGCTGGTCTCGCCGTCGGTCGTCCGTCCGTCGGAGTCGACGTCGGTCGTGCTGGCATCGGCGTCGACGCCGTCGTCGGCGTCGGTATCGGTCGAGCCCTCGGGGTCGTCCCCGTCGCCGCCGTCGAGCCGGTCGGCGACGGTCTCGGGGTCGGGGTCGGCCGCGGCGTCGAACGCCGCCGGCTCCTCGAGCAGTTCCCCGACGCGGCGCTCGACCTCGTCGGCGACGTTGGCGTCGGCCACCTCGCCCGCACGGATGGTCTCGTCGAGGTCGCGAGCGGCCTCGCTCAGCCCCAGTTCGCGGACCCGCTCGCGGACCGCCTCGTCGGGGTCGGCGAAGACGACGTCCGTGTCGGCCTCCTCGTCCACCTCCCGACGGTCCGTCACCCGGGCGACGAGGGCGCCCTCGTCGTCGGCGAACTCCTCGACCCGCGCCGCCGAAACCGCCTCGCCGTCGCCGGACAGCTCCACGTGGACGACGGCGTCTTCGACCGTCCGCTCGCGGAGGCGCCGCCGGACGCGGTCGAAGCCCTCGCCCTCGGCGAGTTCGAGCTCGAGGAAGACGAACTCGCGCGTTTCGATGCCGCGCCGGGCGACGTGGACCTCACCGTCGGAGACCCCGTCGAACTCGACGATGTTGTAGCCGCGCTCGTCGCGCTCGTCGGCGCTGGCCCGCTCGGTCGACCCGCAGTAGGTGACCCACTTCCCGTCGACCGCCTGCCGGGTGGGGGCGTGCTCGTCGCCGAGCAGCATCGTGTCGAAGTCGACGGTCGCCGCCGCCAGCACCTCGGCGGCGTCCCACTCGACGTTGCCGTAGTCGGGCACCAGCGGCTCGAAGAGCCCGTGGGAGACCAAGGCGGCGTGGTCGGCGTCGTGCGGCGCGAACTCGTAGTCGAGGTCGTCGCGGCGGCTCCGCGGCACGAAGTCCAGCCCGTAGAAGGCGGCGTCGCCGACGACGACCGGCTCGTCGCCGAGCCGGGTCGCCAGCCCGGTCGCCTCGAAGAGATCGAGCCACTGCGACTCCCGTTTGGTCTCGTGGTTGCCGACGACGGCGAGAAACGGGATGCCGGCGTCGTCGAGCCGCTCGAGCACCGACTGCGCCCCCAGCAGGTCCGACAGCCCGGGTCGGCGGTCGTGAAAGAGGTCCCCCGCGTGCACCACCGCGTCGACGTCGTCCGCGACGGCGTCGGCGGCCACCTGCCGGAAGGCGTCGAGGAAGTCCTCGCGGCGCTCCGGCAGGTGGTACTGCCGGTAGCCGAGGTGGGTGTCGCCGGTGTGAATCACCCGTGTCATCCGGGCGGGCGTTCGTCGTCACCTCTTAAATCGGTTCCGCGACCGGGGCGGAAGTGGTCGTCGGCGCTCGGATCGAGGTCACCGGCCGCCGCGGCCCGGGCCCGGCGGAACGCCGCCAGCGCCCGCCGACCCCGCTCGGCGAGGGCGGGGTCGTCGACCGCCTCGATGGCCGCCGCCAGCTCCTCGAGACCGACGGACGCGACGAACTCGGCGGCCGCCTCGAGGTCGCGCGTCGCGGCGTCGGCCCGCTCGATGATCGTCCGTTCGTCGGCGCCGGCCAGTCGCCGCAGCGACGCTCTAACCTTGTCAGCGTCCGGCGCGTCCGGGGCGTCGGAGGTCACGCCGACGTTTGTCCGCGGCCTCGGATATGGACCTTCGCCCCGTCGGCCGGGGGGTGTTTCATTATGCAGGAGTCGGTCGGCCGGCGTCTGGCGGGACCTCGAACGGGGCCGACCGCTCGCGGAGCGAGGCCGAGCGAGCGAAGGGAGAGAGGCCTCGGAACGAAGCGAGCGGGAGAGCGACGACACGAGAGCACAGCGAGGAAGACCTCGGAACGAAGCGAGCGGGGGTGTTCGAACGCCCCATCATCGCCGCCGGAGCACGCTACTTCCCTCCTAACTAAACACCATCAAGCGGGGCAGCCGTAGAGTAATCAGTGGGGCGGTCGTAGCGCCGGCATGGCCATCGCACGCCACGACGATGGGGTCCGGGCCGACCTCGGGGCGCTGGCGTCGCAGGTGCATCCGGTGTTCATGCTGCCGCCGCTCGCGGCCTCGGCGTTCGGCGCGGTGCTGGCCGACGGCCTCGTGCCCGCGCTGCTCGCGGTCCACCTCGTCGCCGTCTTCGCCGCCCTCTACACCGCCCACGTCAAGGACGGCTACGTCGACTTCCATCGGCGCGACGAGGACGACGACCATCCGCTATCGGCGGACGGCTGTCGGGTCGCGCTGGCGGGGGCCTCGGCGGTTTTCTTCGGCTGTCTGCTCGCGATCGGCCTGCTGGTCGACCTCCGGGCCGCGCTGCTGACGCTGCCGGGGTGGGTCATCGGCTACCTCCACGCGCCGCAGCTCGATCTCACCCCGGTCGGCGCGACCGCCGGCTACCCCGCCGGCATCGCCTTCGCGCTGCTGGGCGGCCACTACGTCCAGGCGGGAACGCTCACCGCGACCGTCGTCGCTTTCGCCGCCGTCTTCTTCGTCGTCCTCTGCGGAATCAAGACGATCGACGACGCGACGGACCACGACTACGACCGCTCCATCGGCAAGCGGACGGTCGCGGTCGTGCTCGGCCCCGAGCGGGCGCACCGGTTCGCCTACGGGCTGATGGCCGCCGGGATGGCCGGGGTCGTCGCGGGGGCGGCCGCCGGCGTTTTTCCGCCGGCCAGCGTCTTCGCGCCGGTGGTGTTCGGCGTCGTCGCCGCCTTTGCCTGGCGGGCCGGCGCGGACGCCGGCCTCGCGACGAAGCTACTCATCCGGGGATCGTACCTCTTTCTAGCGGTGCTCGTCGCCGCGGTATGGCTGGCGTGATCGCCGGCCGTGTTCAGAGCGTCTCGTCGCAGTACTGACAGACCTCCGCTCCCGGCTCGTTCGGGGCGCCGCAGCCGGAGCAGTTGACCGGGCCCGCCGACTCCGCGTCCGACTCCGCACTCATCTTCGCGAACCCGGCGACGATGAGCACGAACGGGATCGCGACGAGCCCGAGCGGCCCGGTCATGAGGACGAACAGGACCGCCACCAGCGACACGAAGCCGTAGAGAGCGAGTTCGTTCCCCGATGCCATATCCCACGACTTTTGCCGACGGTCAGATAAATCTTCCCGCACCCGGAGCGGCGCGCGAGCCCGCCAGCCGGGCCGTCGGCCGATCGCGGGTTCCGGCACTATCGACGCGTCGGCGAAAGAAATTCGAAGCTTCGAGTCGAGTCGCGGCCGGCGGAGCTACTCCTCGGCTTCCTCGTCGCCGCCGTCGGTCAGCACCTCGGTCTCGACGCTGGCCTCCTCGTTGGCGAACGACGGCTCGTCGTCGGACTCCTCGCGCTCGAACTCGCGTCGGTCACGGATGTCGAAGCCATGGCACATGGTGCATCCTGACATACGACTGGACGTACTAATACCCAACGCCCCTCGAACCGGTCTCCGGCTCCGTTCCGGCTCCGTTCCGGCGGCGGCTACGTCGCCGTCGAGACGACCTTGACGACGTCGCCCTCCTCGAGTTCGTGGTCCTCGCCGATGCGTCGTCCGGCGCGGGCGTCGACGGCGTGGAGGTAGCCGTCGCCGATATCGGAGTGGACGGCGTAGGCCAGATCGAGCGGCGTCGCCGCCGCCGGCAGCAGAAACGCGTCGGGGAGGACGGTCCCCCGGCCGTCGGTCCAGTGGGTCTCGTCCTGGACGGGGTAGACGGTGATGCGGTCCAGCAGGTCGTAAACGGCCTCGTCGAGGGCGGGCTGGACGCCGGTGCCGCCGAACTCGTCCATCACGTCCCGGACCCGCTCGAGGCCCTCCCGCTGGGCGTCGGACGGATCGCCCGCGATCTCGAACGCCTCGTCGCCGGGGTCGTAGTCGACGGCGCCGACCTCGGCGGCCCGCCGGAGCGCGAGTTCGCCCTCGGCGGTGGCGGGGACGACCCGGTCGGCGGCCTCCCGCAGTCGCTCGACGTTGTCCGCCGGGGCGACGTCGGCCTTGTTGGCGACGACGACGATGGGCTTGGTGCGCTCCCGGATCAGCCGGGCCAGCTCCTCGCGGTCGGCGTCGGTCCAGGCCTTCGGGTCCGTCGAGTAATCCAGCTCCCGGAGGACGGCCATCACGTCGTGTTCCGTCGCCCCGACCCCGGTGAGAACGTCCGTCAACGCCGCCTCGAAGTCGAACTCCGGCGACCGGGACCGACGCTCGACGGCCTCCCAGTTGTCCGCGACGATGGATGCCAGCCACAGGTCCATCTCGGTCTCGATGAACGCGACGTCTTGGACGGGGTCGTAGGAGCCGACCTCGACGGGGTCGCCCTCCGCGTCCGTCCCGCCGGAGGCGTCGACGACGTTCAGGATGACGTCGGCGTTCGACAACGAATCGAGGAACTGGTTGCCGAGGCCCTTCCCCTCGTGGGCGCCGGGGACGAGCCCGGCAACGTCCAGCAACTCGACAGGGACGTACCGCGTGCCGTCCCGGCAGTCGTCGCTGTCGCACCGCGTCTCGCGGTCGAGACACGGACACCGGGTCCGGACGTGGCTCACGCCGCGGTTGGCGTCGATGGTGGTGAACGGATAGTTGGCGACGTCGACGTCGGCCATGGTGGCGGCCTTGTAGAACGTCGACTTGCCGGCGTTGGGTTTGCCGGCGAGGGCGACCGAGAGCATACCGTCTCTCGGCGGAGCGGGCCGAACTGCCTTTCGGTTGTTCGGTAGCTACCACTCGAGGGCGTCCGGTAGGTCGCCGAACCCGCCGCCGTCGTAGCGGTGGGCGGCCCATCCGGCCCGCTCCGCGCCGTCGACGTCGGCGTCGCTGTCGCCGACCATCGCGTAGCCGTCGGCCGAAAGTCGCTTCTCGGCGACCGCGAACGCCGCCGGGTCCGGCTTGTGGGCACCGACCTCGTAGGAGACGACCACGGCGTCGAAGAACCGATCGAGGCCGCTGGCCGCCAGCTTGGCGCGCTGCCACTCCGTGACTCCATTGGTGAGCACGCCGAGGCGGTGGCCTTCCGACAGGCGCCGAAGGTCGGCCTCGGCGCCCGCTGGCGGTTCGCAGGCGGCGATCTCCCGCTCCCGCAGCGCATCGACCAGCGGGTCGGGGTCGTGGCCCGTCGCCCGGAACGCCCGCCGGTAGGGGTCCGGTTCCATCGCCTCGAGCGCGTCGAAGAACGCCGCATCGTACGTCTCGAGCCACGACGCCTCGACCTCGCCGTGGACGTCGTGGAAGGCGTCGGCCAGGAGGTCCTCGTAGGGCCGGGTGAACCGCAGCAACGTATCGTCGAGGTCGAAGAAGATGGCCCGCACGGTCAGCGACTCTCGCCCCGCGAGTTACTGCTTTTCGGCCTCGGCGATGACACCCTCGACGCCGTCCCCGTTGGTCGCCGCTGGGTCGTTCCAGTCACGCTCGCTCTCCGAGAGGGGGATGACGGCGGGCGCCGTCTCGGTAGTCAGTTCGCCCTCTCCGAACGGGACGACGGCCGCCTCGGGGTCGGCCGGCGACGCCTCGTCCGCGTCGCCGCCGGTCGACGTCGCGGTCGCCCCGGCGCCGCCCGTCGCCTCGAACCCCTCGGGGACGGCGGTGAAGTTCGTCTCGCCGCGGGCACGGATGGCGCCGTCGACCTCCGCGGCCTCCGAGAGCTCGCAGTTCTCACAGGAGATGTCGCCGCGGACGTGGGAACCGGGAGAGACGACCACGTCCCCGCCCTTGGTGGTCACGTCGCCGTGGACGACCGTCTCCGGGCCGACGCGGACGTCCTCGCGGGCGCGGAGGCTGCCGAAGATCTCGGTTCCGGCGCCGACCTCGATCTCGGTCGCCCGGACGTTGCCGTGCATCCGGCAGTCGTCGCCGACGGTCGCCGGCGTCGAGACGCGCCAGGCGTCGTCCGAGACGTCGGCGCCTCGCGGGACGACGACCGGTTCGAGTTCGCGGTCGTCGGCGAGGAACTCGTCGACGACCTCCTCGGCGGCCTCCTCCTCGCCGATGCGGAGCAGCTGCGAGAGGTAGACGAACAGGAAGACGATCGTCGGCATCGGGTTGCGAATGACGATCCAGCCGTTGGCCTCGAAGCCGCGCTCGACCTCGACGTCGTCGCCGATGTCGAGGTCGCCGGAGACGATCAGCTGGCCGTCGACGTGGACCCGTTCGCCGAGGTAGGCGTCCTGGCCGACGAGGACGTTGCCGTCGACGTCGCACCACATGTCGAGCCGGCAGTCGCCGTCGGCCTCGATGTCGCCGCCGAAGTTCACGCGCTCGCCGGCGATGACGTCGGCGCCGCGGACGCCCAGCTCGACGTCGCTCTGCCCGCCGACGAGCACGTCACCGTCCGTGACGAGGTCGTGCTCCCGGACGTGCGTACCGTCGGGAATCGCCAGTTCCTCGAGCGGGTCGGAGCCGAACACGGTCGTTACGAGCGCGTGCCGCCTATTAAACCCACCCGGGGCGTCCGACGCGCGTCAGACGCGGCCGCCGCCCACATCTTTATTCGGGCTGGAACACAGGAAAAGACATGGCGGACGCCAACGGAGAAGAGAGCCGGCTGCCGGACCACCAGCGGGAGTCCGCCCGGTCGCTGCTGGAGTCCGTCATCGAGCGGGTGGCCCCGGGCGCGACCGTCCCGCTCCGAGACACCGACTACGGACCGGAAGACGGCAGCCTCGGCTTCAGCTACCGCGACGGTTCGCTGATGGTCGAGTACCAGACGAGGGTCAACGCCGCCGACACCCTGCCGGAGACGACGGGCATCGCCGACGGCCTGGTGGAGCTGACCGACCACACGTCGCTGTCGGCGGCCGGCGACCCGTACGACGCCGTCGAGCGGAGCGTCATCGAGGACATCACCGAGACGGTGCCGGCGGTGCCCGACGCGACGGCGCTCGAACCGGTGACCGCCTGGCCGGTCGCCGGCGACCCCGGCCTCTACCGGGTCGGCTTCGAGGCCGGCAGCGTCGAGTTCCTCTACGCGGTCGCATTCCGTATCCCGCCGTCGGCGCTGGAATGACGGCCGGCCGCGAGCGAGCCGTTTATGAACGACAGCCGCGAACCCGGGGTATGACGGTTCTATCGTTCGACGAACAGGGGGTCGAGGTGGTGTACGAGGGCACCGAGTTCCGCCTGGAGGCCGAACTCATCGAGGAGGCGACCCGCAAGTCCTACCCCGACGTCACCGACCACGAGGTGCTCAAGCTCGTCGAGGAAGACCCCTCGCTGTCGTCGGAACCCCGTCGCATCGCGGAGATCCTGGACTGATACCGATTACTGCGGTAACTTTCAGCATGAGGAACGGGATGAGGCTGATTCGGCTCTTCACGGCCGATCCGCTCGACCCTCGGCGGTAAAGATCTGCAGCAATCAGCGGAGGGTCACCGTCCCGCAGAGCGGTACAGCTAAGAGAACGCACCCGAGTATTGAGACATGGATGTGGATGTCGCCGAACTCGCGGCGGAGTACGACCACCCTGCGTGGTTCACCGCCGTCGGGACCTTCCTCGCGTACGGGCTCGTCCTCGGGGCGATGACCCTCCTGCTGTTCGGGGTGCCGTATCTCATCTTCGTGCTGCTGTGACGGCCGCGGCGGGTTGCCATCGCGGAGGGCGGCCGGGCGTGGAGACATCTCACCCCGGAATCGGGTCGTACAGCATCACGTAGTGATCGCCGTGATTAGCTTCGTGTTCCTTCGCGCGCTCGTGGGCGACGACGCAGTCCTCGAACCGCTCGTCGAGGTCGCACTCGTCGCAGGTGATTTTGCACGGCATACGGTAACATATGTCTCGATCCGTCTTAAATCGAACGCCCCCCGACGCGGTCAGAACTCGAAGTAGACGTAGAGCGAGTGTCCGTTCGGACAGCGGAACTGTCGTCGCTTCTGCCGGCCGGACCCGTCGCCGGCGTACGCGGCGTCGAGGTCGGGCGACGGCTCGGAGGTCACGATCGGGTCCGTCGTCGACCGCGGAAGCCCGACGCTCGCTTCCGTTCCGCACACGGGACACGCCATCGATCCGCGCGTGAGACTCTCCATACTTTCAGCCCCGGCGAGGCCTGTAATAACTGTGCGGTATCGTTCAGCGACGCAGTTCGGGAGTCTCGAACGCTCTGACGGTCGTTCGCGGACGGTACGGGTCCACGAGGAAAACGAGCGCGAACGTCGGCGGGTGCGAGACGAACGCAGAAAGACGGAGAACGATCGACCCGGGTTCTGACGGCGTCTCGGTGGGACGCGGTCAGGCGAAGGTCTTCGAGACCTCGGCATCGGCGGGGGTCTCGGACTGCTGGATTTTCTCCCAGGCGCTTTCGAAGTCCTCCATCCGGACCTCGGTGCGGTCGTCCCGGATCGCGTACATGCCGGCCTCGGTGCAGGTGGCCTTGATGTCGGCGCCGGAGGCGTTCTCGACCGTTTCGGCCAGCCCGGCGTAGTCGACGTCGTCGGCGACGTTCATGTCGCGGGTGTGGATCTCGAAGATGATCTTCCGGCCCTCCAGTTCGGGCTTGGGCACCTCGATGAGGCGGTCGAAGCGGCCCGGCCGGAGGATGGCCCGGTCGAGCATGTCGAAGCGGTTCGTCGCGGCGATGATGGAGATCTGGCCGCGGTCCTCGAAGCCGTCCATCTCCGACAGTAGCTGCATCATCGTTCGCTGGACCTCGGCGTCGCCGGAGGTCTTCGATTCGGTGCGCTTGGAGGCGATGGCGTCGATCTCGTCGATGAAGACGCCGGCCATCTTGATGAAGGTGGCGTCGGTCTGGTTGGCGACGGCCTTCGCCAGCATCGTCTTGCCGGTTCCCGGCGGGCCGTGCAACAGCACGCCGGAAGGTGGGTTGATGCCGACCTCGTCGAACATCCCGGGGTTCTCGATGGGCATTTCGACGGTCTCCCGTACCTCTTCCATCTGCTCGTCGACGCCGCCGATGTCCTGGTAGGTGATGTCCGGCGACTGGTCGACCTGCATCACGCGGGCGCGGACGTCGGTCTCGTCGTCGAGCGCCTTGACGACCGACAGGGAGTTGTTCACCGCGACCCGATCGTCCGGCTCGAGGTCCGTCCGCATCTCGTCGGTGACCTCCGTCAGCGCTTCCTGGTTGTTGCCGTGCTGTTTGATGACGACGCCCTCGTCGGTGAGTTCCTGGACGGTGGCGACGAACAGCGGCGACTGCTTCAGCTTCTTGTTCTCGTGGGTGAGCCGCTCGAGCTTCTGCTGGTACTTGTTGTTCTCCGCGTTGGCGTCGAGGAGCTTGTCCCGCATCTCCTCGTTCTGCCGTTCGAGTATCTCCAGACGGTCTTCGAGCGCCTGCACCTTCTCCTGCTGTGACGCGCCGGCCTCGTACGGGAGATCGACGTCGTCAACAGTGTCGCTCATCGGCCCACGGTAGCGCCCGTAATTATAAGAGACTTCGGGTAGGTTCGCCGGGCTGACGGGGACAAAAACCGGATACGGCGTTCGAGCCCGGCGACGGGCGGATTACCACGGGGCATATTCTTGAAGGGCAACTATTATCAGCCGTCATCCAGAAGACCGAGGTAGCATGAGCACGAGTGATCTCGACGCGGAGGGCGGCCCCGGCAGTTGGGAGGCGGTCGCGGAGCTTCCCCCGAGCGCGAAGCTGGTGGCGAAGGCGCTGGAACACCACGGGCGGCTGACCCAGAGTCAGTTGGCCGAGGAGACGATGCTGCCGTCGCGGACCGTCCGGTACGCCCTCACGCGGCTCGAGGACGTCGACGCCGTCGACTCACGGTTCTCCTTCACCGACGCCCGCAAGCGGGTATACAGCCTCGCCGTCGACGAGTAACCGGCCGGCGATACTGTTTAGTGAAGAGGAAGTAGCGTCTCTCGGCGGTGACGGTGGCGTTTCCGTACGCCCTCTCCTACTCGCGGGCTGCGCCTCGCTTCGCTCCGCGGCTCCCTGCGGTCACCGGCAGCGCGACGCTCTGCCGAGCCCTCGCTCGCTTCACTCGCGAGGACGCCGCTCCGCCTCGAGGCCTTTCTCGCTTCGCTCGCTTGGCCTCGCCGCGCGAGCGGTCGGCCCCGTTCGAGGTCCCGCTCGACGCCGGCCGAACAGCCGGCTCTCGCGCGACTAACCGTAGGCCCTTGGATCCGCTCCCACGGTCACCGTCGGACCTCGTAGACGGTGACATCGCCCTGTCGGAAGGCGACCTCGAGGCCGGGATGATCGGCGACCGTGACGTCGTAACGGTTCCGCTCGGCCGGGCCGACGTAGACGTAGTCGACGCCGTAGCGGTCGAACAGCTCGGTCTGGTTCGTCGTCGATCCCGCGTAGATGGTCTCGACGTCCGACAGCCGGCGGTCGTACGGCGCCTCGCCGCGGTACTGTCGCTCGTGGAACCACCCGAGAACGGTCGGATGACCGGTGAGACTCGCCGGCGCGGAGCTGCCCTTCCCCTCGCCTGGCTGCCACCGATAGCCGCCCGGCGCCGCGGTGACGAGGGTCTGCCGGCCGGGACGGCCGTTCAGCCAGGCGATGGCGGCGGCCTCGTCGGGGTAGCGGGCGTCGGCGTAGGCCGTCCCGTCCAGCGTCGGGTCGTCGGCGCCGACCGGCTCCTGGCTCAGCTGTGCGGGAACGACGAAGCCGGCGTACAGCCCTGTCAGCACCACGACGGCGACCATCAGGGCGGTTCCGGTCCACTCGAGCCGCTCGCGGTCGATGCCGACGTCGACCGACGGTCGACCGCGGGCCAGCACCGGCAGCAGGACCGCGGCGGCGATCGACCAGAACAGCCAGACGTGAGCGTAGTATTTGAAAATGATATTGAACCGCTCGCCCTCGACGGTGACCAGCTCGACGAGCAGGACCAGCCCGGCGCCGGCGGCGACGAGCACCAGCGGGAAGCCCGCCTCCGGCCGGCGCCGCAGCAGCCACCAGCCGGCGGCGACGAACGGCAGCGTCAGGCCGACGGCGGGCGCGCCGAGGAGGGTCGCGAGTCCCAGGAAGGCGACGCCGCCGGCGAGCGGCGCCGCCGGCGGGACGTCGGGCGTCGAGAGCCGCCGGGCCGCGTATGCGGCGAAGACCGCGAGAAAGGCGCCGTGGACGACGAGCAGCGGCCCGAGTCTGGCCCACTGGTCCCAGTAGGCGATCGTCTGGTCGGGGCCGCCGGCGACGACGCCGACCCAGTACGGCAGCGTCCAGGTGACGGCACCGACGGCGACGATTGCGGTCCCGGCGAGGGCGACCCCGAGCCGGGCGGCCTCCGCGGCGACGCCGTCCGGCGCCGCGAGGCGGCCATCGGTGCGCGACCCCACCAGCGCGGTCGCGTCACCGGGTGCGAACGCGAGTACGAGGAACGTGACCGCGAGTACCGTCGGGAACGACCAGAGGTTAAGGAAGCCGACGAGGCCGACGACGGGCGGCAGCGCGCCGAACAGCGTCAGTCGTCGCGTCCGGACGTCGCCGAGCCAGTAGCTGAACAGCAGCCCGACGGCCAGCAGCGTGAACGGCTGGCTCATCATGTGGGCGTGGAGGTCGCCGTTGATCCAGGCGAACGACGGGAACTCGGTGGCGGCGGCGAAGCCGGCGTCGGGCTCCGCCGGCCGGGTGTCCAGCACCCGGCTCGCCGCGAGGTAGCCGAACTCGCCGGTGACGTCGGCCGGCGCCCACGCGGCCGCCTCCTCGGGGACGCCCGGTAGCGACCCGACCAGCCCGTCCGGGAGCAGCCACCCGACGACGCCGGCGGCCGTGTGGAGGTTGCCGGCGACGCCGACGAGAAACGCTCCCAGCCCGGCGGCCGCCCGGCGCGGGACCTCGTGGGCCGACCCGACGGCGCCGGCCAGCCCGTAGGCGGCGGTGACGAGGGTCGCGTAGAAGCCCGACAGCGCCAGGTTGTACGCGAACCGGGGGGCCGTCCCCGTCAACAGCGCCAGCAGCGCCGACAGCATGTGGCCGCCGTAGTGGTACTGGACGGCCTCGCCGGCGAACCACACGTCCTCCGGCGGGAGCGTCCCCGCACGGAGCGACGCCCCCAGCAGCCCGACGTCGAGCATCTTCTCGCCGACCGAGACCGGCAGCGGTGCGATCGCGGGGCTCGTCGCGCGAATCGCGATCATGAGCAGGAACGCGGCGGCGAACACCGCCGACGCCTCGGCGCAGTCCTGCGGCTCGACGGCGTCTGTGTCGCCGAGTAGCGCGCTGGCGAGAACGAGTACCGCCAAGCCGGCCACGAGCGCCGGCCAGCCGAAGGCGACGTGGCCGACGAGGTGGCCGACGACGGCGATGACCGCGAGCCCGAGCGGCACGGCGAAGGCCGCCCCGGCGTCGTCGAACTGCGGGAACAGCGCCGCCACGAGCGGCAGCGCCGCCAGTCCGACGATGAGGTACATCGCCAGCCACAGCGCGACCAGCCCGTACTCCATCACCACAACCGGCGACGGCGACCCGTATACCTCTTGTGAACTCGTCGATTCGGTTGAATCGAACCGTTTTTCCTGGCCGGGGGGCGAAGGGCTGGCATGACCAGCCTCGGGGTCGTCGTTCCGGCGTTCCGGCCCGACGTCGACCGGCTGGAGCGGTACCTCCGCTCGCTCGTCGCGGCGCTGGACCCCGCCGTCGTCAGGCTCGAGCTCGACGACCCGACGCCGGCGACCGCCGAGGCCGTCGTCGGCCTCGAGGTGGCGCCGCTGACGGTCCACACCGTCCCGTCCCGCCGCGGGAAGGGCGCCGCCGTCACCGCCGGCTTCGAGGCACTGTCGACGGACCGGCTGGCGTTCGCCGACGCCGACGGCAGCACGCCGGCCGCCGAGTTCGCCCGCGTCGTCGCCGCCCTCGACGACGCCGATCTCGCGGTCGGCTCCCGGCGCCACCCGGCGGCGACGGTGGTCGGCCACCAGACGCTGGCCCGCCGGTTTCTCGGCGACGGCTTCGCCTGGCTGGCCCGGCGGCTGCTGTCGGCGGAGCTGTACGACTACCAGTGCGGCGCCAAGGCCGTCACGGCCGACGCCTGGCGGCGTATCCGCGACCACCTCTACGAGCCCGGCTTCGCCTGGGACGTCGAGCTGATCGCGATGGCCGGTGCCCTGGACTGCCGGGTCGCGGAGGTGCCGATCGAGTGGGAGGACCGCCCCGGCTCGACGGTCGACCCCGTCGGCACCGCCGTCGACCTCGGGCGGGCGCTGCTGCGGGCTCGTGGTCGCGCCGGGCGCCTGCAGGCGCAGAACGGCCGCGCCCGCGGCGGTACCGCCGGCACCGAGGGGACCGCGCTCGTCGACCGCACGCAGGAGGGGGGCCACGGCGGGTGACGACCGCCGAACCCAATGGCCCCGACGACCCCGACGGCGGGCGGCTCCGGGCGCTGGCGGCCGCCGACCGCATCGGCCGGTTCGTCTCCGTCGGCGTCGTCGGCGCGGCGCTGGAGACGGCCATCGTCGCGCTGCTGACGACCGGCGTAATCGTCGCGACGGCCCCGCCGCTGGCGGCGAAGGCCGTCGGCGCCGAGGCCTCCATCACCCTGATGTTCCTGCTGAACGACCGCTGGACGTTCGCCGAGGAGGCCGACGGCGACCTGGCGTCGCTGCTGGGCCGGTACGGTCGCTCGCACGTCGTCCGGCTCGGCGGGCTGTCGGTGGCCTTCGGGACGCTATTCGTCCTCACCTCGCTGGTCGACGCCTCGCTGTCGGTCCGCGGCGCCGAGCTGTGGCCGACCGTCGCCAACGGCGTCGCCATCGCCGCCGGCATGACGCTCAACTACGTCGCCGAGTCGCTCGTAACCTGGCGGGTCCAGGACGACCGCTGACCGCCCGCCTCTCCCGGAATCGACCGCCGGCGCCGACCACATCGCAATCCTTAATTGTGACACCGGGCTATCACGAGGTAGCGGGATGGGATAGCCAGGAGATTCCGCCGGGCTCATAACCCGGAGACCGGACGTTCAAATCGTCCTCCCGCTACTCCTCGCCGCTCGCGACGTCGCGAGGCGGTGGCACTCGTACTGCCGGACGTAATCTCGTGAGGAATCGTTCGGGCAGCAGCGTCCGGATGCGGGTTCCACCCGGTGCACCGGTTCCGGGCGTTCCATCGTTACGTCCGGCGGTATCACGCCTTGCTGCTCAGAACCTCCAGCCCGTCGTCCGTCCGGCGGACGTACAACAGGACGTCGGCCGCGCCCGACTCGGCGACGTCGTCGAGTTCCGGGGCACAGCCCTGCATCCCGATCTCGTTGAAGCCGCAGGCGTCACACACCGCGGCGTCGGGTCTCGGCTCGTAGCCCGTCTCCCCTTCGGCGGCCGGGAGGTAGCCGGTATCCGCGATCGTCTCGCCGCACTCCGAACAACTCAGCCGTTTCGGGGTGGAGTCCAGATCCATGACCGGACGTTACCGTCGCTCGCAAAAGCCGATTGTGGCCACGGCCCGCACTCGCCCCCCGTTCCAAACAGCAACCTTCTCGGTCGGGCGGCGAGGACGGTCCCACATGCCCCACACCACGCCCGCCGCGACGATCGGCGTCGTCGGCGGCGGCCAGCTGGCGCGGATGCTCGGGGAGGCGGCCGGGCCACTCGGCGTCGAGGTGGTCGTCTCGGATCCGACGCCGGACTGCCCGGCAGCGCCGGTCGTCCGCGACCAGGTCGTCGGCGACTTCGACGACCGGGCGGCGATCCGCGAACTCGCCGAGCGGGCCGACGTCCTCACCTTCGAGATCGAGTTGGCCGACCCCGACGCCATGGAGCGGGTGAGCGAGGCGACGGACACGCCGGTCCACCCCGACCCCGACACGCTCCGGACCATCCAGGACAAGCTCGTCCAGAACCGGGCGCTCGCGGACGCTGGGATTCCGGTTCCGGCGTTCCGCGGCGTCGACACCGCGGCGGAGCTACGGGCCGCCGGCGAGGAGCTGGGCTGGCCGCTGATGCTGAAGGCCCGGACGGGCGGCTACGACGGCCGCGGCAACTTCCCCATCGAGAACCCCGACGACGCCGAGGCGGCCATCGCCGAGACCGGCCCGGCGGTCGTCGAGGAGCTGGTCGACTTCGAGCGCGAACTCGCCGTCATCGGCGTGAAGGGCGCCGGCGAGCGAAGCTCGGCGAGCGATCGGACGGGGTCCGATAACGCCGACGAGATGCGAGCGTTCCCGGTCACCGAGACGGTCCACGAGGCGGAGATCCTCCGGGAGCTGGTGACGCCCGCCCGCACCGCCCCGGCCGTCCGCGAGCGCGCCCGGGAGGTGTCCCTCGAGGTGCTGGAGACCCTGGACGGCCGCGGCGTCTACGGCATCGAACTGTTCGAACTGAACGATGGCGAGATCCTCGTCAACGAGATCGCCCCCCGGCCGCACAACTCCGGCCACTGGACGATCGAGGGTGCCCACAGCTCCCAGTTCGAACAGCACGCCCGGGCCGTGCTGGGGTGGCCGCTAGGAAGCGCCGAGCGACGGGCGCCGTCGGTGACTACGAACGTCCTCGGCGACGTCGAGGACCCACAGCCCGCCGAACTGTCCGGTGTCGAGGCGGTCCTCGAGGCGCCGGCGGCGTCGCTGCACTGGTACGGCAAGCGCGAGGTGCGGCCGCTGCGGAAGATGGGCCACGTGACGCTATCGGACGCCGAATTGGACGCCGAGACGCTGCTGGAGCGGGCGCGTGAGCTTCGCGACGGGCTGACCTTCACCTGAGCGACGTCGGGCGCGCCGACCTGGCGGGCGTTCCAGCCGGTCTCCTCGCCGTGGCCGTCACGACGGGCTCCCGCCGCGGTCCTCTCGGCGGTATCGCAACGCTGAAGCCCACGGCCAGTGGAATCGTGACGTGCTCGGCGGGGTCCACGATGACATCCGACATGTTCGAGCGATTCCGTGACGACGGGTCGTTGACCTGGCGTGCGCATCTCCCGGCCGCAGTCTCCGGTCTCACGGGTCTCGTCGCCTTTCTGATCGGGTACAGCGTTAACTCCCAACCTGGCCCCGCCGTGGCGGGTGTCATGGTGGTTATTCTCGGACTGTCACTCTGGATAGGGTACCGCGACCACCCATATCTGGCTGCGCTCGGCGTCGCGGCATTTCCTGCGACTGCCACAGCACTCGGTCCGTGGTTGGCCCCCGCCCCACCGGGCGGTTACATAAATTACGTGAGTTTGGTCTTGGGAGCGACAGCCATCACGAATCCGCTCGCAACTTTCACGTACGGCATAGGAATCCTGGGCAGGGACCTGGACTTATTCAAAACTAGGGTACGGACCTTCGTCGTCCGACTCGTCGCGGTGCTCCTGTACACGACTTGCGTCGCGCTGGGATTCTATTTCGATGTTTTATATATGTCTGAAGTGCAATAGTCGAGACGTAATTTCGACACCCAGCGATTCGTGATGACTTAATCCGCTCCGGCACCGATCGTGACGGGTCGGCCAAGATATACCACAACGCCAAAGCCCGCCCGGGCCGCCAACCGATTCATGACGCGCTCCCAGACGGTCCAGGACCTCGTCGACCACCTTCGCGCGGAGGCCGAGACCGACCGGGCGCCGGAGGCGACACCCGACGTCGGGGTGATCATGGGCTCGGACTCGGACCTCGACACGATGTACGGCGCTTACGAGGCGCTGACGGAACTCGGGTTCGAGGAGGTGACCGACTACGACGACCCGCCGGAGGTCCGGCTCACGTTCGAGACGTATGTGGTGTCGGCCCACCGGACGCCGGAGCTGATGTACGCCTACGGCGAGACGGCCCGTGACCGGGGGCTGGACGTCGTCATCGCCGGCGCGGGCGGGAAGTCGGCGGACCTGCCGAACATGACCGCTTCCATCGCGTATCCGCTGCCGGTGGTCGGTGTACCGGTCCAGGAGAAGTCCGTCGACTCCGTCGTCGGGATGCCGACCGGGGCGCCGATCGTCGCCGTCGACGCCGGCAAGTCGTTCAACGCGGCGCTATCGGCGGTCCAAATCCTCGCTCGGAAGCACCCGGAACTGGCCGACCGGCTGGAAGCGTATCGCGACGACCTTCAGGACGGCGTGGGCGAGGTCTCGCAGCAACTACACAAGTCGGGCACCGAGCAGTTCAGAGCTGACCGGGAGTGAGGGCGGTCGCGTCTCCCCGTAACAGCAATTGGTAATACGATTTCCTCATTCAATATACCGATAAAATCACTCCGGTGCGTTGAGACGCGTATGGTATAGGTGATTCGTACCGAATCGCTTTGCAACGGACCGCAACACCTCGAAAGCCCTCGGCCGGCTCCGGTCGCGCGGCTCGCTGCGCTCCTCACTTGGTCCACCGGCTGTCCCTGGCGGACTGAAAGGGCGAGCGGCGCTCGGCGGTGCCCCGGCGACGCAAGCACTGAGGGAGCGGAGCGACCGAAGCGCGCAGCGAGCCGCGGTGCCCCGAGCGCCGCGAGGGCTTTCGAGGCGTCTACATCGGGGCAAGCGCAAGCTAACTTAATCGCTCCATACACACCCTGTACTGGTTGAGTGTTTTACGATCACAATTGAGTAAAGAAACCGTGTTACAACTGGTTATGCTCGACCGAGCGCGCCCGCCAGAACCCGCCCTGCCCGTAGCGTAAATCAATTCTTATGTGTGGGTACTACCAAGCGTCGTGATACGGAAGCGATGAGTAATCCATGGATCGCCGTCGGGGCGCTGGCGCTCGTCGGAATCGCGATACCGATGTCGATGATCGCGGTCTCGACTCTTCTCCGACCCAGCGTGCCCGAACAAGGAAAGCGCGCCATCTACGAGTCCGGCGAGGTTCCGACGGGGTCGACGCGCATCCGGTTCAACATCCAGTACTACATGATCGCGCTGCTGTTCGTCGTCTTCGACATCGAGACGGTGCTCATCTTCCCGTGGGCACTCATCTACAGCGACGCGGTCGCGGAGTTCGGGCTGACGCGGGTGCTGGGACCGATGCTCGTCTTCCTGCTGGTGCTCGTCATCGGCCTCGGCTGGGCGTGGCGCAACGGTGCCGTTCGGTGGGTCAGCAGCGAGCGTGCGGAACTCAAGAGCCAACTATGAGCAGCGACCAGGAAATTCACGATACGGTCTCGACACAGGAAGCCCGGATGGGCGAGGGCGTCGACAACCGGTTCAACTCGAAGCTCCGGGAGGCGTTCGGCTCCTCGCCGTTCATCCTCACGAAGTTCGACAAGTTCATGAACTGGGTCCGGGGCTCGTCGATGTTCATGCTGCAGTTCGGCATCGCCTGCTGCA
>PXRL01000003.1 GCA_003020965.1 Halobacteriales archaeon QS_4_69_225 | reverse complement strand
GTGGGGATGGTCAGTCCCGCGATGGTCTCCATCGTCGTGGACTTGCCGCAGCCCGACGGGCCGACGAAGGTGACGAACTCGCCGTCCCGAATCTCGAGGTTCATGTTGTCGACCGCCGTTACGTCGTCGTATTCCTTTTTGACGTCTTTGAGTGTTACTGATGCCATGGTTACTCCTTGACCGCTCCCGCGGTCAGACCGCTCACGATCTTTTCCTGTGCCACCACGACCAGTATCGCGACCGGAAGCACGGCGACGATACTGGCGGCCGCCATGAGGTTGTAGAACACCTCGAACTGGCCCTGGAACTGGAGGATGCCCTCGAGCATCGGCGCCCAGTTCCGTTCCAGTCCGTTCGTCATCAGCGAGGAGAAGAAGTACTCGTTGTAGACGGTGATGAACGTCAGCACGCCGGCCGTCGCGACGCCCGGCGCCGACAGCGGAACGATGACCCGGAAGAGCGCGCCCAGCCGGGTCGT
Source organism: Halobacteriales archaeon QS_4_69_225 (assembly GCA_003020965.1). GTDB lineage: Archaea > Halobacteriota > Halobacteria > Halobacteriales > Haloarculaceae > Natronomonas. The sequence goes on along the minus strand of PXRL01000003.1, from coordinate 158,867 downwards.
TCCCTCGACGCGGGCGGCGTCCTCCAGCCCGTCCGGAATCTGCGAGTAGAACGTCGTCAGGATGAAGATGGACAGCGGGAGATACAGCGCCGACAGCGGGATGAAGATGGCGTACGGCGTGTTGTACAGCGAGCCGTCCTGCATCAGCGGCGCGAGAACGTCGATATTGGCGTTGAACAGCCGGTTCAGCGGGACGAAAAACGCCGCCGGCGGGAAAAAGGAGGTTACGAGCACGAGCAACAGAAGCGTGTTGCGGCCGCGGAAGCGGAGCCGCCCGAAGACGTAGCCCGCGAGGCTGGCGACGAAGAGCACGACCACGGTCGCCACCGTCGCGATGAGGAAGCTGTTGAACACGTAGCGGTGGAACGGGATCACCGTGAATATCTCGATGAACGCCGCGGGGTTGAGGTCGACCGGCACCCCCGCTGGAACGGCGAGCGTCCACTCGAGCAGGGGAATCGTCACCTCCGCCCGGGGTGTCCCACCGGGGGTGAACACGCCGATGTCGCTGAGGTTGCTCCGCGGCGTGACCGCGATGACGAACAGCCAGAAGAACGGGAACAGCGTCGTCACGATGAAGAAGATGGTCGCGGTGTAGAACCCCGCCCGGTAGGCCCGCTCGGGGTTCGATATCATCCTCGCGGCCCACGCCTCGACGACGCCGCGGTCGAGATCGGGCTCGTCGACCGCCGCCTCCGTCGCCGCGGCCTCGGGCTGTCGGTCGCCCGCGACGTCCGGTTGTCGGTCGCTCACGTCACACCCGCCTCCCTGTTGCGCAGCGCGACCAGATACACGGCCACGAGCACGCCGATCACGACGGCCGTCAGGAACGCCACCGCGGAGGCGGTGGCCCACCGCCGCGTCCCCCGCAGCGCGGTGATGACGAGACAGCTCATCGACGGCACGGTCTGACAGCCCGCCGTCGCGTCGACGAGACCGTAGATGCGCATCGCGTCCATCGTCCGGAACAGCATCGCGACGAGTAACGCGGGCGCGACCAGCGGCAGCGTGATGTACTTGAACTGCTGCCACTTCGAGGCTCCGGACACCCTCGCGACGTCGTAGAGCCCGCGGTCGACGCTCTGGAGGCCCGCGAGGATGAGAAGCGCCATGAACGCCGAGGTCTTCCAGATGTCCGCCACCAGCACGATGACGAACGAGTCGGAACTGTTCGCCAGCGGATTGTCCCCGAAGATCCCGAGCCACTGCATGAACTCGGTGCCGAACCCGATGGTCGGGTTGAATATCAGGAAGAAGATCATCGCCTGGATGACGATGGGGATGGCGTACGGGATGATGATGGCGACCCGGACCCACCGCCGCCCGTAGAACTCCTGGTCGATGACGAGCGCCTGCCCGAAGCCGACGAGCGTCTCGAAGAGGACGCTGAGGACGGCGAACAGGAGCGTCACGAACAGCGCCTGCTGGAGTATCGGTGTCTCGAAGGTGGGGTCGAGGAACTGCTGTGGAAGCAGCGCCGTCCCCGTCAGCAGGTCGAGGTAGTTCTCGGCGCCGGCGAACCCGCCGAGCGGCGACGGGTCGGAAACCTGGTCGGACAGAAGCGAAAACTGGAACGTCCGTATCAGCGGGAAGAAGGCGACGACGGCCAGAAGGGCGAACGCCGGCGCCAACAGCACGTACGCGAACACCTCCTCGCTTCTGGTTTCGAGCCAGTTCAACGGCCGCATCAACAGTCTGGTGTCGGATTCCTGTTTCGTCGTCATGACCGGTTACTGCACCTCCGTTTCGACGAGTTCGAGTCGCTCCTTCAGATCGCCCATTGCCTCCTCGGGTGACTTCACGCCCCGGTAGGCGGCGGTCACCTGGCTGGCTATCCGCGGCGACTCGTCCGGCCAGGCCGCGGTCACCGGCCGGGGGACCGTGTTCTTGCCGGCGACGGTCAGCGTGTCGACGAACTGGGCGAGTCCCCCCACCGTCGACTCGTCGGCCTCCTCGAGCACCGACGGGTCCGGCGGCAGGAGACCGATCTCTCCCAGTACCGTCAGCATCACCTCCGGGTTCGCAAACGCCTCCAGAACGGCGACACACTCCTCGAGGCGGGTGGTGTTTTCGTTGATCGCGAGGTTCCAGCCGCCGAGTGCGTGACTCGAGCCGCCGGCTCCCTCGTAGGCGCTGGCGCTCTCCTCGACGCCGTAGGGCAGCGGCATCACGTCGTAGTCCTCCCCGGCGGTGAACCCGCCGTCGCTGAGGTTGATGGGAATCGCGTACGGCCAGTTGCGCATGAACGCCGCCCGACCGTCGGTGAACGGCTGGCGGGACGGCTCTTCGGTGAACTCGACGAGGTTGCCGCTGGTCACCCGCGGGAGGTCGGAGTTGGCGTACTCGGCGTCGGGACCGTACATGAACGCACGCATCATCCGGATGGTTTCGTAGACCGGCTCCTCGTCGACGGTGACCGGCCGGTCGCCGACGGGTCCGAACAGGTTCTCGTGGTCGCCGAAGTACGCCCCGCCCCACGAGGTCATCATCTCGTTGAACGTACAGCAGGCCGTCCCCACGTAGTTGGCCGCCTGCGTCGTGAACCCGTAGTCGAGGTTCCCGTTCTGGTCGACGACGTCGGCCGCGACCTCCGCGAAGCGATTCCAGGAGATCGGCTCGGTGGCCCACCCGGAGGTGTCGTAGCCGGCGGCCTCGACGAGGTCCTTCCGGTAGTGCAACACCGGATACCCCTGGAACAGCGGAAGTCCGTAGAGGGCATCCGACTCCGGATGACTCGCGGCCTCCACCGCCGCCTGGAGGTAGTCGCTTTCGATGTACTCCAACGTCTCCGCCGACAGCACCTCCTGGAGGTCGACGAGCTGGTCACGGACGATGAACGGTATCGTCCAGCCGGTGTCCATCATGAACATGTCCGGCCGCGACCGGCCGGCGTCCAGTGCCGAGGTGAAACTGGCCCGCCGTGCCCCGGAATCGAAGTCGCCGGGAAGGATCTCGATACGGATGTCCTCGTCGAGTCCCGCGTCGTAAAGGGCGTTCTTGACGGTATCCGCGGCTCCGGCCCACTCCTGGTCCATCGTTATCTGTAGCGAGTCGGTACCGCCACCGAGACAGCCCGCGACGCTCCCGACCACGCCCGTCGTGCTCGCGGCCGCGAGCACCTGCCGTCTCGAGACGCCACCGTCGGCGCCCGTCCGTGCGTTACCAGCCATCACAGCCGTTGTTAATACCCATCGTACATATAGATACGGGCCTCGAAACGGAGCAAACATCTATACCCGATCGTTCTCCGCGCGTCGAACGACTTAAGACTCCGGGCCGGCAACCGCAGGTCCACCTGTCGGGCGACGACGTCATCTTCACTATGAGCGAATCCGAAACCGGACTGCTGGCGTGGCTCGAGGAGGTCTTCTTCGGGGTGATGGAGCTGTCCTTTCTCTCGACGCCGGCCTTCGCCGCCGTCGCGCTGCTACAGAGCCGTTACCCGGACGCCGTTTCGTTGTCGGGGCTGGCGGCTATCGGCGCCGGCAGCGTCGCAATCGCGGCGTTTCGAGGCGGGCGAGTCGACGTCGGCGCCTGGCCGCGCCGCGCCGAACTGTCCTCGATTCCGCTGCGGTTCGGCTACTTCAGCGCGGTCTACTTGACCGCCACCATGGGCGTCGCGCTCGTGGTCGTCACGCTGGATTCGTGGTGGCTCACGCTTCTCGGCGGCGTCGTTCAGGCGATCGGCCTCGCGGCCTTCCCGACGGTGTACCGGGCCGTCCACGGCGAGCCGGTCGGAGACACCGCCCTCCGGGTTTGACCCCGTCCGATGTCTCGTCTCGCCGGGGCGCTCGGGGTCGCCTCCGACCCGTCACGGCGAGTGCTGCAACCGTCCATCGGTACGACCGTACGTCGGCGTGCGGCCGACACCGGAACGGCGTACGGCAGCCGGTATCAGGTGTCCTTGCCCGGTGCCGGCCACCGCGGCGTCTTCGGCTCGGCGATGCGCTCCACCTCGGCCGCCGACAGCGAGACGTCGACGGCCCCCAGCGCGTCGTCGAGGTGGGCCTCCGTGCGCGGACCGATTATCGGGGCGTCGACGACGGGGCGCTCGAGCAGCCACGCGAGCGCCACCTGTGCCGTCGAGACCCCCCGCTCGTCGGCGACCGACTGTAGCTCCGACAGCACCGCCCAGTTCTCGTCGGTGAACCGATCGCGGGTGTAGTCGTCGTCGGCCGCCCGCGTCCCCTCCGGCACCTCGCCGTCGGGGTCGTACTTGCCGGAAAGGAAGCCGCCGGCCAGCGGCGACCACGGGATGACGCCGACGTCCTCGCCGGCACACGCCGGCAGCACGTTGGCCTCCTCGTGGCGGTCGACGGCGTTGTACTCCGGCTGCATCGAGACGAACCGCTCGTAGCCCCCGGCGTCGGCGGTGTACAGCAGCTTCGTGAACTCGTAAGCGGTCATCGTGCTGGCGCCGACGTACCGGACGACGCCCTCGTCGACGAGGTGGGTCAGCGCCGACAGCGTCTCCTCGACCGGCGTCTCCTCGTCGAAGCGGTGGATCTGGTAGAGGTCGATGTAGTCGACGCCGAGGCGGTCGAGGCTGGCGTACGCCTGGTCGATGATGTGCTTCCGGGAGAGGCCGCTGCCGTTGGGGCCGTCGTGGGTGTCCCAGTACACCTTCGTCGCGACGACGAGTTCGTCCCGGCGGCGGCTCTCGATGGCCTCGCCGACGATCTCCTCGGACTCGCCGTCGGAGTAGACGTTCGCCGTGTCGAGGAAGTTGATGCCGCCGTCCAGCGCGCGGTGGATGAGGCTGATGCTCGCCGCCCGGTTGCCGATCATCCACGGCTCGCCGTCGCCGAAGTTCATGCAGCCGAGACAGAGCCTCGACACCTCCAGGCCGGTCGAGCCGAGTCGGGTGTACTCCATGGGCGACGATGGTCGCGCGAGGTACATATGCTCGTGGCTCGTGGCCCGGGCGTCACGATCGGAATCCAGGCCCGTTAAGTCCGAGCGCTTCCCTCGTTCGGCCGATGGCACACTACGCGGGCGTCGACCTCGGGGCGACGAACGTCCGGGCGGTCGTCGGCGACGACGACGGGACCGTCATCGGGCGGGACCGCCGGCCGACGCCGCAGGGACCGTCGGGAATCGCCGTCACCGAGGCGGTGCTGGACGTGGTGCGGGCGGCCTGCGAGGCGGCCGACGTCGCCCCCGGGGACGTCGCCGCCGCGGGGGTCGGCTCCATCGGCCCGCTCGATCTCGCGGCCGGCACCGTCGAGGGGCCGGCGAACCTACCTGACGGCGTCGGCACCATCCCGCTGACCGGCCCGCTCGGGGAGCTCGTCGACGCCCCGGTCCACCTCCACAACGACACCGCCGCCGGCGTCATCGGCGAGCGGTTCCACGCCGAGCGCAACCCCGACGACATGGCCTACCTCACCATCTCCTCAGGCATCGGTGCCGGCGTCTGCGTCGACGGCAACGTCCTCTCGGGATGGGACGGCAACGCCGGCGAGCTCGGTCACATCACCCTCGACCCCGACGGCGCCATGGCCTGCGGCTGCGGCGGCCGCGGCCACTGGGAGGCGTACTGCTCGGGGTCGTCGGTTCCGCGGTACGCCCGGCACCTCCACGACGGCGAGCCGACGGAGCTGCCGCTGTCGTCGTCGGAGTTCGACGCCGCCGACGTCTTCGCGGCCGCCGGCGACGATCCCCTCGCCGACCGCGTTCTCGAGCGGGTCGCCGAGTGGAACGCCCTCGGGGTGGCGACGCTGGTCGACGCCTACGCGCCCATCGTCGTCTACGTCGGTGGCGCCGTCGCGACCGGCAACCCCGAGGTCGTGGTGGGCGAGCTCCGCGAGCGGGTCCCCGAGCGGGTGTTCTCGAACGTCCCCGAGATACGGCCCACGACGCTCGGCGACGACGTCGTGCTGCAAGGCGCCCTCGCCAGCGCGATGACGGGCGGCACCGGCGACCGACGGCGGCTCCGCCGGTAACGGCTGCCGTCAGGCTCAGGGGAACGGCGCCCCAACCCGGCGCATGGGCGACGACGATGACGACGCCGAGGAGTACCTCGACCCCGAGTACGACGACGTCGCGGCCGCCGGCGGCGAGCCGGTTCCCGGACCGTTCTCGCTCTCGCAGTTGGTGACCGGCGTCCATCTCCTCGCGGCGGCGGCCGTGACTCCGTTTTTGCTGCTGGCGCTGCTGGACGGGAACCTGCCACAGGTCGCGACGCTGTCGGCGCTGGTCGTCATGCTGGTGATCGCCGGGGTGTACGTCGGTCGCGTCGCCAGACGCCGGGAGCCGTAGCCGGCCGGCGCCGTCACTCCCCCCGGACGAAGGTGACCGGACACGGCGCCTCCAGCAGGATGTCCTGGGCGGTCGACCCGAAGACGGCCTTGCCGGCCGGCGAGCGCTTCCGGCCGCCGATGACGACCATGTCGGCGTCCAACTCCTCGGCGAGGTCGACGACGACCCCTCCCTCCTCGTCCTCGTCGCCGGCGAGACGGCCGTACCAGTCGAAGTCGACGTCGGCCGCCTCGAGGGCGTCGCCCAACGTCCGGATGGTGGCGTAGCGTTTCGCCACCCTGTCCGGCGTCACCTCGCTTTCGGGGTCGGCGTCCAGGTCCCGCCGGGCGGCGTCGTACTCCTCGGTCGTGAAGACGTGGCTCAGTGCCACGGTCGCGCCCGCCGGGCCTGCGAGGTCGACCGCCGTCGCCGCGAGCTGGTCGGTTCGACCCTTGTCGCGCTCGCCGACTGCCAGGAGTACCGTCTCGAGGCTCATAATTCGTGGTTCGGACCACTCGAATTAAAAACCAGCGGGTGACCCGACCCCAGGTGCCTACCCCGTCGACTTCATTCCGGCGGCGATGCCTTTCACCGTCAGCCGGAGCGTCCGGTCCTCGCGGTCGGTGAGCGTCTCGCGGTCCAACAGTCGGGCCTGCAGCAGGTTCAGCGGGTCGACGTACGGGTTCCGGCGCTCGAGGTTCTCCGCGACCCACTTCTTTGCGGGCAGGCGATCCCGGCCGGCGACGTCGGCGACGACGGCGACGGCCCGCTCGTACTCGCGCTCGATGCGGGGGAAGAACGCCTCGCGGTTGGCCGCCAGGTCGGCGTACTCGGCGGCGATTTCGAGGTCGGTCCGGGCCAGCGACAGCGCGGCGTTGTCGATCGTCGTCCGGAAGAACGGCCACTCCTCGTAGTAGCGCCGCAGCGTCTCGCGGTCGCCGCCCGATTCGAGGTACGCCTCCAGGCCGGCGCCGAGGCCGTACCAGCCGGGGACGATACAGCGGGCCTGCGTCCAGGCGAACACCCACGGGATGGCCCGCAGATCCTCGACCGACCGCTCGCCGGAGCGGGAGGCCGGCCGGGAGCCGAGGTTCAGCTCCTCGATGACCCGGATGGGCGTCGCCTCCTCGAAGTACGCGACGAAGCCGTCGGCGTCGAGCAGCCCGCGGTAGGCCTCGCGGGCGGCCGCGGCGGCCGTCTCCATCGCGTCGTCGCTGCCGGCCGGTGGCCCGTCGTCGCCGTCGGTCAGCGCCCGGTGGCGGGCCCGCAGTTGGGCGTTCAGCATCTGCTCGAGGTTCCGCTGGGCGATGGTCGGGGTGGCGTACTTCTCGGCGATGGCCTCGCCCTGTTCGGTGAACTTCACCTGCCCGGTCACCGTCTCGGTCGGCAGCGCCAGCAGCGCCTCGTTCATCGAGCCGCCGCCGCGGGAGATGGAACCGCCGCGGCCGTGGAACAGCCGCAGTTCGACGTCGAAGTCGTCGGCGATGGCCGCCAGCCGCTTCTGGTTGCGGAACAGCGACCAGTTGGCCGCCAGGAAGCCGTTTTCCTTGTTGGAGTCGGAGTAGCCGATCATCACCTCCTGGACGTCGCCGCGGGCCGCGAGCGCCGCCGCGTAGGCGTCGTTCTCGAACAGCGTCCCCATGATGCGGCGGGCGCCGGACAGCGCCGACTTCGTCTCCAGAAGCGGGACGACGTCGAGCCCGCAGTGACCCGGCAGGTCGACGACGCCGGCCTGGTCGGCGAGAAACAGCACCTCCAGGACGTGGCTCGGCTCCTCGGTCATCGAGATGCAGTAGGTGTCGACGGCGTCGACGCCGTACTCCCGCTGCCACTCCGCGAGGGCCTCGAACCGCCGCAGCACCCGCGCCGGCGTCTCCCCGTACCCCGAGCGGTCGCCGACGTCGACGACCGGCTCCGGCTGGAGGACGGCCTCGGTGAGCGTCTCGACCCGCTCGGCCTCATTCATCCCGGCGTAGTCGACGCCCTCGGCCCCGAGGACGGCCGCGACCGTCTCGGTGTGATTCCGCCGGTGGTCCCGCAGATCGAGGCTGGCGAAGGTGAAGCCGAAGGTGTCGACGCGGCGGGCGAGGGGGTCGACCTGCGAGGCGGCGATGACCTCGGCGCCGTTGGCCCGGAGGCTGTCGGCGATGGCCTCGACGTCCGCCAGCAGCTCCGCGGCGTCGTCGTAGCCGCCCGGCCGGACGCCGTCGACGCGCTCGAGCCGCTCGCGCATCAGCTTCAGCTTCTGGCGGTACGGCTCGTCGGGGTACCGCCCGGCGACGGCCTCGGCGACCTCCGGTAGCCGCCTCTCGTCGGCGGCCAGCCGCTCGTCGAACGGCTCGCCGGTCGACAGCGTCCGGTCGTCCTGGCTCAACACGCCCGACAGCCGCTTGCACTCCTCGCGGTACCGCTCGAGGACGGCCGCCCGCTGGCGCCGCAGCGTCTCGGTCGTCACGTCCGGCGTCACGTAGGGGTTGCCGTCGCGGTCGCTGCCGGCCCACGAGCGGAACTCGAACAGCTTCGGCACCTCGACGCCGGGGTAGAACTCCGACAGCGCCGCCTCCAGCTCATCGTACACGTCCCCGACGACGTCGAACAGCGTGTTCTCGAGGTACCACTGGACGTTCAGCGCCTCGTCGGTCACCTCCGGCCGCCGGTCCCGGATCTGCGGGGTCTGCCAGAGGCTCGTCACCTCCGCCTCGAGCTCCCGCTCGATCCGTCGGCGTTCGCGGTCGGTGAGTCGCCGCTCGTCGAGGGCCCGCAGCTGTTCGCCGACCGACCGCAGCTTCGCCTTCACCGTCTTGCGGCGGGCCTCCGTCGGGTGAGCGGTGAACGTCGGCTCGATGAGGACGTCGTCGAGCACCTGCCGGACGGTCGCGGCGTCGGCGCCGGCGTCGGCCAGCCGCTCGACGGCGGCGGCGACGCTGTCGGCCAGCGTCCCCGCCTGGACGCCCGCTCGAACCGCTCGGACCCGCTCGCGCTCCTCGGCGACGTTCCGCAACTCGAAGTAGGTGGCGAACGCCCGGGCGACGACCTCCCGCGTTTCCGGCTCCAGCCCCGCCAGCTCGGTCCGCAGCGGCGCCCGCGAGGTCGTCTCGCCGCGGCGGTAGTCGATGGCGCTGGTCCGGAGCGTCTCGACGGTCTCCAGCGCCGCCGGCGACGCCTGCTCGGCCAGCACCTCGCCGAGCAGCGAACTCAGCTCGTCGACGTCGCGCTCGACGTCGCGGGTGTGCAGTGACATACCACGTCTCGGCCGGCCAGGGGGTAAAGGCTACCGACGCCGGAAGAACTCACTCGGAACCGAGTTCACGGTTCACGGTTCACAGTTCCGGCGGCGCCTCCCGGTCGACGGCGATTTCGTAGGCTTCGATGTCCTCGAGGGCGGCCACCTGCCCCCCGACGTCGACGCGACCGTCGTCGGTCTCGATGGTGACGGCGGCGGTCTCGCGGTTGGTACCGACGGAGACGTCGACGACGGCGCCGTCGACCGTTCGCCGCTCGCCGGTTTCGATGTCGCGGCCCCGGACGGTGGCGTAGAACTGGCCGTCGCCGCCGTCGAGGTCCTCGACGCAGCGGCGGACCGTCGCGTAGTGCCGCGGGAACGGACGGCCGTTCCGGGTGTCGGCCAGCGTCGTCGCCGACGTCCAGACGACGGTGTTGAGGAAGCCGGAGACGAGAAAGCCCAGCTCCGAGCGGTTGAAGATGACCCCGTAGCGGTCGCCGTCGGCCTGCAGCCCCTCGCGGGTGGTGTAGACGGAGTACGTGCCGTCGCCGACGGCGACGACCGGCGTGGTGACGCCGCGACGGGCCCGGACCTCCGTCGCCACGCCGGCGTAGTGGTACTCCGACGGCGCCGGTACGTCCGCCGCCGGCGCCAACAGCAGCTCGATGGTGACGCCGGCGTCGCGGCGCTCGGCCAGCTGCTCCTCGTACCGAGCGAGCAGGTCCGGCGTCAGCGACAGCACCAGCTCGTAGTCCGCGGTCGCGATCACCTCCTCGATGTACCGCAGGACGGTCTGTCGGGACTTCACCAGCGAGACGGCCTCCGAGTCCCGCGTCGGCCGGCTGTACCGCTCCGAGAGGCCGCCCACGAGCGTCGACAGCGTCGACTGCACGTCGGAGAAGGCCTCCTCGGGATCGACCGCCAGCACCTGCATCGGGCGTGACTCCCGCAGCTCGACCAGCCCGTTCTCCGAGAGGCTCCTGACCGTATCGTACACCCGCGGCTGCGGGATGTCGGTCCGTTCGGCGATCTCCGAGGCGGTCAGCCGGCCGTGTTCCAGCACCGCGAGGTAGGCCTCGATCTCGTACTCGCCGAAGTCGAACCGCGACCCCACCTCCGCGAGGCTGCCCTGGAGGTCGTCGCTCGTCATGGTCGAGTAGCGCGAAAACCCACCCCTTCAGGAGCGGGCGGAAGCGCGTCGGATACGCCGGCGACCACCGCGCTGTGGCCGGCCGGCAGGGTCGAGTCGGTGCGTTCAGTGTGTTTGAGTGCGTGTATCATGGTATCGTATCGGAGCCAAGCCGGAGCCGGTGCAGGGGCCGTCCCCGGAACGACGACGCCGTCCTGGTGTGCACGCAAGACCTGCGGTCTCGCGAACGCCGTGGGCCGGCCCCGAACTCGAGGACGGATGACGCCACGCCGCTCTCGCCACGTCCCGTGGCGGTGACGCGCGGGAAATCCACCGAGAACGGAAAGCGTTCGAAAGTCGTTTCACGGGTTTCGAGCACATCGGAACGCTCCGCGTTCCGAGGATGGTGCGAACCAGCCGGTCGCCGCAGCGTCGTGTCGCGGCGAACGTGTCTCTCCATGGGCCAGCACCCTGCCGGGTAAAAACCCGACGAGAGTACGCCGGAGGGAACGGAGCGGTTCACTCCGGCCGGACGCTGTGCGTGCAACCCGCCCGTGATAGTCGTGGAGTATGGGCCGAAACCCCATCGCGGGGGGAAGCCCACGACTTCGGTCATGGGTAGCTTACGTCGCCCTCATCGCGCCACGTACCTAAAGAGGCTTCCGTCGGTCAGTCCGTCGTACTCAGTTACGCGAGAGCCGGCCGATCGGCCGGCGTCGACGGCCGACGTCTCGGCGGTGCTGGCGGCGGCCGACGACCGTGGCGTCCCCGTCACGCCGTATGCCGCCGGGACGTCGATCTTCGTCGAGTTCCACGCCAACCACGGCGCCGGCGAGGAGGTCGCCTTCTTCGAGACCGTCGTCGAGGTCCACGACGTCGAGACGTTCGAGATCGCCGGCGGCGACCGGATGGCGGAGATCTGGCGGGCCCGCGACGGACTGGCCTTCGCGCTCCAGCGGTACGATCCCGACCTCGAACCGAGACACCCCGGCGACGTCACCGTTCCGATAAGCCGGTACCCGGATATCGTTCGATACGCCGAGAAGCTCGTCGACGAACGCGGCCTGCCGTTGCCGTGTTTCGGCCACGCTGGCGACGGCAACGTCCACTACGCGGCGCTGATCGACCCCGACGACGAGGCGGCGGTCGAGCGCACGAAGACGGTTTACGACGGCATCGTCGAGTAGGTCATCGAGTGGGGCGGCACCGCCACCGGCGAACACGGCATCGGCATGGACGAGCGCTGGGTCCTGGAGTTGGAACACGGCGCCGGCGGCGTCGACGTCACGTGGGCCGTCAAAAGGACGCTTGATCCCGGCGACGTTCTCAACCCGGGCAGGATGTTTCCCGAGACGGAGGCCGAAGGCGGTCGGGTCGACGCCCCCGACATCGGGTGACGGCCGCGGTCCGTCGGGATCCGGAGAAGCCGGCTCCGGCCGGTCATCCCGGACCCGACGGTTGCGTTCTGTCGGACGGGAGCGGTTCGGTCGCGAACACCGATCGGCCGAAGGGTATATGATCGAGCCGAGTGACACGATGAACGGATTATGTCGATTTTGGAAACCCGCCGTGACGTGGTAAAGTCCATCGGCGCCGCGACGATTGCGGTCGGTCTCGCTGGCTGCAACCGCGACGAAGAGGATGATGACGAAGAGGATGATGATGGCGGCGATGTCAACGTCGACGGGGAGGACCGACCCGACGGACTCGACGACGGCGAGGCCGCCTTCGGCCCGGAGAACCGTCGACGAGCTGCCGAGTGACGTCCGACCGCCGTCGGCCCGACTGCCGCAGACGCTTCCGGCGGCGACCCCGATTTCGGGCGTCGAATCGAGACGGCTCGACGAGGTGTGCGGAGGGGTCGTGCGGATCAAATGGCAGAATATAACTGTTGCTTGGCCGTTAATTCGACCGACTGTCATGACGAGTCCAACCTCACGACGTACGATGCTGAAGTCACTCGGTGCGGCGACCGTCGGTGTCGCCCTCGCCGGCTGCAGCGGCACCGGTGACACCGATGACGGCAGCGCCGCGTTCGCCGCCGAGCTGTCCGACGACGGCTCCATCCCGGGCCACGAGGACTCCAACTCCGACGGGACCGGCGGGACCACCCTCGAGGAGACCGACGAGGGGCTGTCGTTCGAGGTCTCCTACGAGAACCTCGAAGGCGCGGTCAACGGCGTCCACATCCACGGCGACGGGGCGGCCGACGGCGGCTACCTCGTCCGGTTCTTCGAGCCGGAGGGCTCCGAGCACGCCGACGAGGCGATACTCAGCGGCGAGCCGCTGGCGGCCGACGGCGACACCATCTCCGGCACGGTGACGGACGACGACGTCAACCCGTCGGGCGACTACGACGGCGAGATCGAGACGGTGTCGGCGCTCGTCTCCGAGCTCAAAAACGCCGATCTGGGGTCCAGCGGCGGCGTCGTCAACATCCACACCGAACACGCCCCCGACAGTGAGCTCGCCGGCCAGGTCGAATCGCAGTAGCGGCCACCCGGCGGTCGCGATGATACAGAGTTAACAGTCGCAGGTCCGAACCGCCGGCCGTGACGCCGGACGGAGGGAACGTCGGTCGGCTGCTGTTTTCGGCCGTCCTGGTCGGGGCGCTGGTTACGGGCGCCTCGGCGGTCGTCGTCGGCTCTCACTACGACCGGTCCGACTACGAGCGCGGCGCCAGCGACGTCCGGGTCGACACCTACGGCGCGAGCGCGGCCAACCAGCGCCGGCCGGGGGCGACCGACCGCAGCTACTGGACGGAGTCGATAAGCTACGGGATTCCCGACGGCGAGAAGCTCTATCTCACCCGAACCGTCACCTACCGGCCGGTGCCGTCGGACTGCGCGGCGGAGAACACCGAGGAGTTCGGCATCGACCGCGACGCCACCTACGAGGGCGAGCGCCGCATCGACGAGACGGCCACCGACAGCGTCAAGTCCTTCTCCCAGGACACCGACGTCCGGGACCGCTACGAGGCCGAACTGGGCGAGTACGGCGACCTGACGACAACGGAGTGGGCGTACGTTGAGCGGCTCCGGGTCGACTGGTACGCCCCGGACGATTTCGGCGCTCCCTTGGAAATCTACCGTGGCGACCGGTTCGTCAGCGCACAGCGGGACTGCATCGACAACCCCGACGCCGCCGGCTGGTACCGGTTCGCGACGATCAACGAAGGCGAGTTCGAGAACGGCACCGAGGTCCGCCAGGAGCGGCCGACGTTCAGCCACTGGTTCTACGTCTGCGACTGCGCGAGCCGCGAGGAAGCCGTCGAGACGCTCGGGCCGCCGCCCTCCGAGCGCGAGGCGTCGACGCCGACCCCGACGGCGACGTCGTCGGGCGACACCGGCGCGAACCCGGCCGCAGGCGGGGAGACGCCGGCCGCCACGACAGCAGACGCGACGACGGCCGCCACACCGACCGACCGGCCGGCCGCCCGGACCGCGACGTCGACGCCGACGGCGACGCCCGGGAGAGCAACCCCGACGCCGGAGCCCACGCCGACGGCCGGCTGGGACCGGCGCGTCGTCGAGACACCGACGGCGGCGGAGGGGACCGGCTTCACGCCGGCGGTCGCGGTCGTCGCCGTCGCCGCCGTGGTCGTCGCGCTGCGGCGTCGCTGAGGGCGAACCGCTCTTCTCCTCGCCACCACATCGGTCGCCATGGACCGTCGATACGGGCAATGGGCGGCCTCGAACGGACGAATCGTACTCTCGTCGCGTGAGGATCTATGAGCGACAGTACGAACCCCGACATCGTCCCCTTCGGCGAGCGGCTGCCGGAGCGGGCGCTGCTGCCGGCGCGGTCGCCGTCGGAGTCGGCCGACACATACCTGGTCGCCGCTCGTCGCTGTCGGCCGAGCCCGCGGCGTCGCTGCCCCGGGCCGCCGCCGAGCGGGGCGCGATGGTCGTCGTCACCCTCGAGCCGACGCCGCCGTCGGACCGCGCCGAGTACGACCTCCGGGGCGACGTCACGGAGGCGCTCCCGCGGCCGGCCGAGGCGGTGCCGGCGTAGCGCGTGGCCGTCACGCCCTTGTCGGCGGCCGCCCTTCCCGCGCCATGGAGTACGAGGTGCTCGACCTCGGGGACGCGCCGGTGACCGACCTCTCGGAGATCGACGCGATACCGCCGGACCTGGACGTCCGGCCGGTCGGCGACCTGCTCGGCCTCGAGCGGATGCGCGCGACGGTGTGGTACTTCGAGCCCGGCGAGGAGGTCGGCTACCACGCCCACGCCGAGCAGGAGGAGCTGTACTACGTTCTCGAGGGGACGTTCTCGCTGAAGCTGGGCCGCTCCGGCGAAACCGAACAGGTCGAGGTCGGTCCGGGGACGCTGTGGGCCGCCGGCCCCGAGGTCGGTCACGGTCACCGGTACGTCGGCGACGACCGGGGGGTCGTCCTCTCGGTCGGTGCCCCGGCTGTCGAGGACCCCGGCCTCGACCCCCACGACCTCGACGGCTGACGCTGCCGGCCGTAGTTCCTTCGGGACTCCTCGGCGGCATCCGAGTGGATACCGTCCGGAACCCTGCCGTCCGGGACTCCACCGTCCGGACAGGGCCGCTTCAGGTAATTACAGCCGGCAGTACGAGCTACGCCGGCTCCGGGTCGGCCGCCTCGTCGCCGTACGTCGCCGCCAGGAACTCAAGGATGCGCGCCGACTGGCTCATCACGACGCCGTACTCCTCGTCGACGACGACCGGCACCTGTCGCTGGCCGGAAACCGCACATACTTCGTCGCGCTCCGAGTGCGGCCCCTCGACCCAGACGCTGTCGTAGTCGACGCCGAGCTCCTCCAGTTCGTCGACGACGAACTCGCAGAACGGACACCCCTCGAGCCGGTAGAGCGTCAGCGACATGCGCAGGGCTGTGATCGCCGGCCCCAAAAGTCCAGCGTCGGGGCGGCGCCGCTATTAACTCCCGGCGGTCGGACGTGCCGGCATGACACCGCCACCGGCGGTCGGCGACCCCGCCCCGACGTTCGAGGCGCTGCTGTGCGACGGCCAGACGTTTCGGCCGACGGCGCTCGCCGACCGACTCGGCGACCGCGGCGCGGTCGTCGTCTTCGGCGGCTTCGTCTTCTCGGCGATCGCGCGGAACTGGTGGCGCCGCTACGAGCGGGCCGGCTGGGCCGACCGCGACGGCGTCGTCGTCTCCGGCGTCGTCCGGGACGGCCCGTACGCCGTCAACGCGTTTCTCCGGCGCCTCGACGGTCCCTTCTCGCTGTTCGCCGACGTCGACGGCGACGTCGCCGCGGCCTACGACCTGCTCGTCGAACGCGACGGGATGGCGGGAGTCCGGACCGCCCGCCGTGCCGTTTTCGTCCTCGACGCCGACGGCATCGTCCGGTACGGCTGGACGACCGACGAGTGGATTCACCCGGTGCCGACCGACGAAATAGAGACGGCCGTCGAGGCGCTGTGAGCCGGTGACGACCGCCGTCGCTGCCCCGTCGGTCGCGGTCGGTCAGTAGAACGCGCCCGCGACGGCGGTCGGGACGCCGACGACCAGCCCGTAGACGAGCCCGCCGACGAGCGCCGTCGCCGCTGAGCCGCCGGCGACGACCGCGACGACCGTTCCGACGAGGGCGTAGCCGGCCGCCAGCAGCCCGCCGGCGACGGCCGCCGTCTTCGCCCGGTTGCGCTCGGTGCCGCGGACGGACTGCACCAGCGACCGGAGCCGGCCGGTCACGCCGGTGCGCGTGCTGCGGCCCGCCCGGAGGCCGGCGATGCCGACCGCGACCACCGGGACGGCGACGACGATGGCCGGCCGCGGCGGGACGGCGTGGGCGCCGACGTACGCCGCCGCGGCGCCCCCGACGCCGCCGTCGACGACGCCGGCGAGCCCGGCGACGAGCGTCAGCAGCCAGCCGACGAGCCACGCGACGGCGCCGCGGACGACCCCTCTGAGCAGTCCCAGCATACGCGGGCCGACGACGACGGGGCAGTTATCCGTTCCGGCCGCCGGCTACATCACGCCGAGTTCCTTGGCGATGGTGTTGAGCTGAATCTCGTCGGTCCCCTCGACGATACGGAGGATGCGGGCCGTCTCGAGTTCCTCCATGAACGGGTTGTCCTCCGAGAGTCCGTCGCCGCCGTAGATCTGGACGACGTCGTCGGCGACGTCGAACATCACGTTCGTCGCGAGGTACTTGACGATGGACGACTCCTCGATGGCCTGTTCGCCGTCGTCCATCAGCCACGCCAGTCGGAGGGCGGCGGCGTCGGCGGCGAAGGCGTCGGCGCGGGCCCGGGCCAGCTTGTGGGAGACGCCCTGGAACTTGCCGATCGGGCGGCCGAAGGCCTCCCGCTCGGTCGCGTAGTCGACACCGCGGTCGATGAGGAACTCGGTGTGGCCGAGCGCGCGGGCGCCGATCTCCAGTCGGCCCAGCGAGAGGAACTCCATGGCGTCGTAGAAGGCGCCGTCCTCGGTGCCGAGCACGCGGTCGTCGGACAGCCGGACGTCGTCGAGGACGATCTCGCCCTGCATGCCCGTCATCCCGACGGCGTTGTTCAGCGAGGCGACTTCGTGCTCGTCGGCCTCGACGACGAAGCAGGTGATGCCGCCGTAACGGCCCATCTCCTCGACGGGCGAGGTGCGGGCGAACACCTGCACGAAGTCGGCGTACGGCGCGTTCGTGATCCACTGCTTGTGGCCGTTCAACACCCACTCGTCACCATCGCGTTCGGCCGTCGTCGACATGTTCGGTGAATCCGAGCCGACGCCGGGTTCCGTCTGGGCGAACGCCGTCGACTTCTCGCCGCGGACACAGGGCTCGAGGTATCGCTCGACCTGCTTGCCCTCCGCCTGCGCCAGGAGCGGCTTCGGCCCTTCCGGCCCCGCGAGAACGTACTCCGACAGCCCCGGGCCCGTGGCGGCGACGTGCTTGATGGCCCGGTACCAGGTGACGTTGGAGACCCCCTCGCCGCCGACCTCCTCGGGGAGGTTCATCGCGTAGAAGCCCGCCTCGGCGCTCCGTTTGCGGACCGTCTCGATGGCCTCCCGAACCTCCGGGACGAGTCGGCCGTCGACCTCGTGGCGCTTGCGGGGGTTCGACCACGTCTCCCCGAGGTCGTCCTCCAGCGGCTCGACCTCCCGCTCGAGAAACTCCTCGAGACTCGAGAGGATGAGGCTCGTCTCCTCGTCCGTCTCGAAGCTGACGCCCGCCCGCGGAGCCTCCTGTGTTGCCATACCCTCACATACGCCGGGGGATTATTCAACCCTGTGCGCCGGCGAGCCGGGTCGTTGATGAGAGTAGTGTTCAGATAAGAACTCGTAGAGAGGCTTGGAGACGTAGAAAGCCCTCGACGCTCTCGACTCCCGCGACTCGCTGCGCGCTTCGGGCGCGTTGCGCCCTGCAGTGCTTGCGTCGTCGGGGTTCGCCGAGAGCGCCTCGCCCTTTCAGTCCACCAGGAGTCGGTCGACCGGCCGGCAGAAACTAGCTCGTTGCTCGGTGCTTATCTGAACACCGCCTTGATGAGCGACGGCAGGCTTATGAGGCGACGCGCCGACCGCCGTCCATGCGACTCGACGGCGTTCGCGTGCTGGATCTGACCCGGCTGCTGCCGGGGCCGTACGCGACGCAGTTGCTCGCCGACGCCGGCGCCGACGTGGTGAAGATCGAGGACACCGACGCGGGCGATTACGCCCGGCACATGCCGCCGACGACCGACGACGGCGTCGGCGCCGTATTCGACGCGGTCAACCGGGGCAAACGCAGCGTCGCCGTCGACCTCAAGCACGAGGAGGGCCGGGCGGCGTTCTACGAACTCGTCGCCGACGCCGACGTCGTCGTCGAGAGCTTTCGGCCGGGCGTCACCGACCGGCTCGGCGTCGACCACGAGACGCTGACCGACCACCGCAAGGACCTGGTCTACTGCTCGCTGACCGGCTACGGCCAGTCGGGCCCGTACGCCGACCGGGCGGGTCACGACCTCAACTACGTCGGCCTCGCGGGGCTGCTGGACATGACCCGCGAGGGCGCCGAGGAGACACCCCGGTTGCCCGGCTACCAGGTGGCCGACATGGCCGGTGGGCTGCTTGCGGCCTTCTCGGTGTGCTCGGCGCTGCTGTCCCGCGAGCTCGGCAACACCGGCGGCGAGTACCTCGACGTCGCGCTGACCGACGCCGTGGTGTCGTTCTCGCAGGCGGTGGCGCCGGCGGCGCTCGGCGACGGCGACCCGCGGCCGGGCGAGACGCCGCTCACCGGGCGGTACCCGTGGTACGACGTCTACGAGACGGCCGACGGCCGCTACGTCACCCTCGGGGCGCTGGAGCCGCGCTTCTGGACGACCTTCTGCGAGGCCGTCGACCGCCCGGACCTCGTCGGCGCGCACATGACCGACGACTCGGCGGAACTGGCGGCGCTGCGGGCCGAACTGACCGAGCTGTTCCGGTCGCGGACGCGCGAGGAGTGGGCCGAGTTGGCCGCCGACGCCGACGCGGCACTGGGGGCGGTGTACACGCCGATGGAGGCGCTGGAGCACCCGCAGATCGAGACCCGCGGCTACGTCGAGCGTGGCGGCGGCACTCCCCGTGTCGGGCTGCCGCTCTGCGGCTCCGACCGGCCGGCCGGCGCCGACGGTGGCCCGCCGGGCCACGGCGAGCACACCGACGAGGTGCTGACCGCGGCGGGGCTGTCGGCGACGGAGGTCGAGCGGCTCCGCGAGGCGGGCGTCGTCAGCTGACGCCGACGCCGACGAGGTCGACGAGTGCCCGTCGCTTCAGCAGCGCGAAGCCGACGAAGACGACCAGGAAGCCGGCCAGCGACAGCGGCCCGACCGTCTCTCCCAGCAGGACGACGCCCGCGACGGTCGCCACCAGCGGGACGAGGTAGGCGACCAGGCTCGCCTCGAAGGCGCCGCGTCGCTCCAGCAGCGTGAAGTAGATGACGAACGCCAGCGCCGTCGAGAAGACGCCGAGGTAGACGACGGCGCCGAGCGCGGCCGGCGCCGCCGTCGCCGGGGTCGTCTCGCCGGCGCCGAGGCTCAGCGCGTGCAGGATGACCCCGCCGAGCAGCATCGCCCAGCCGGTCATCGCAACCCGCTCCATCGACGGGGCGGCCCGGTCGACGAGGACGCCGCCGAGCGAGACGCTGGCGACCTGTCCGAGGACGATGAGCCGGCCGACGGTGTCGCCCGCCAGCAGGTTCCCGGGGTCGGGCTGGACGATGAGCCCGATGCCGAGGAAGCCGATGGCGACGCCGACGGCGCCGACCGCCGAAAGCCGCTCGCCAAGCAGCGCCAGCGCCCACAGCGCCGTCAGGATGGGCACGAGCGCCTGCAGGATGGCGGCGACACCGCTGGGGACGGTCTGCTGGCCGATGAACAGCAAGCCGTTACCGGCGACGAGGAAGAGCCCGCCCCAGACCACCGCCTCGAGGTCGTTCCGGCGGGCCGGCCGCCAGTCGTCGGTCGCGACGGCGGCGTAGCCGAGCAGCAGTACCGCCGCGGTGTCGTAGCGGAACGCGGCGAACAGCAGCGGCGGGAGGTGCTCGAGGCCGACCGAGATGGCCGGAAACGAGAAGCCCCACATCGTCGCCAGCACGGCGAACAGCGCGGTCGCGTACAGCCGGGACACGGTCGTGGTTCTCCCGGCCGGCGTGAAACGCTTGCCGTTCCGGCACCGCGAACAGGCGACCCTGACTCGCGGCGGACCTCGGGTCGCGCTCCCGCCTCGGCGGCCCGCCGGCGTTGCTCAGCGCACGGGCCGCTTGGTCGCGGCCTCGGGTATAAACCGTCGGACCAGGGTCAGTCGTGGACGAGCACGTCGATGACGTCGGTGCCATCGCGTCCGAGGGTTGCCTCGTAAACCTCGGGAACGCTTCGGGCGTCTCGACGAGGTGCCCGCGGGCACCGTGGCTCTCGGCGTTCTTCGGGATGTCGACGTGGGGGTCGAAGTCCATCCCGACGAACTCGTGGTCGTCCTCGTCGCCGCCCAGCATCGCTATGGTGCCGTTCTTGAGGATGCGGTAGTTGCGGTTGTCGGAGACGACGACCGTCAGGTCGACGTCCTGGCGGACCGCCGAGTAGATCGCGTTCGGGTAGTAGGGGTAGGAGCCGTCGCCGACGTAACCGACGACGGTCCGGGGGTCGTCCCGGGTCGATTCGGCGATTGCGGCGCCGACGGCCGCCGGCAGGCCGTAGCCGAGGCCGCCGCCCTTGTTCGAGAGGTAGCCCTCGGCGTCGAGCGGAAAGCGGGTCAACAGCGCGAACTTCGCGGTGACGCCCTCGTCGACGACGTAGACGTCGGGGTCAACGGCCCGCATCGCGTCGACCAGTTCCGCCTTCAACGAGCGGGTCTCGCCGTCGGCGTGGTACCGCCGCGTCGAGGCGTAGCCCGTCGCCATCCCCGTGGCGACATCCTCCTGCAGCCCGGGGACGTGCTCGAGGTCGTCCCCGAAAGGGCGTCCACGATCGGCAGCTCGGTCGTTCCCGGGTTGCCGAAGACGTGTCCGACCCCGTACCGCTCGAGGGCGTCCACGAACAGGTCCGCGCCCGTGCAGCTGTCCGTCATACCCCCTTACGGGGCCGGCGTCGACAAGTAGTCGTCCCAGCGACCCCCCGGGGCCGCCAGCCTGCCGGAGCCGTCGGCTACATCTCCGGGCTCTCCTCGATGTCGGGGACGCCCTTCGCGGTGATTGTCTCGCCGACGACGTAGGAGGAGGCCTCGCTGGCGAGGAACTGGACGATGTCGGCGATCTCCTCGGAGCGACCCATCCGGCGTTCGACCTTGCCGCGGTCGACGTCGTCGGCGGCGACGCCCATCTGGGACTCGACGCCGGGCGTAGCGACGAACCCCGGTGCGACGCAGTTGACCCGGATGCCGTGGCCGGCGTACTCGTAGGCCAGCGTCGTCGTCAGGTTGATCACGCCGGCCTTGGCGGCGCCGTAGTGGCTCATGTACGGCGCGCCGTCCGTGCCGGCGACGGACGCGAGGTTGACGATGGAACCGCCGCCGTCGTCCTGCATCCGCTCGCCGGCGGCCTGCGAGCAGTGGAACGTGCCGTGGAGGTTGATATCGACGATGGTCTTCCAGCCGTTCTCGGAGATGTCGTCGAAGCCGGCCATGAACGAGGCGCCGGCGTTGTTGACCATCGAGTCGATGCCGCCGAACTCCTCGACGGTGGCGTCCAGCAGCGCCTCGACGGCTTCGCGGTCCCGGACGTCGCACTCGACGGCGATGGCCTCGCCGGGCCGGTCGCTGTCGTTGATCTCGGCGGCCACCGCCTCGACGTCCTCCTGCGAACGGGAGGTGACGACGACGTTCGCCCCCTCGTCGGCGAACCGCTTTGCGGTCACCGCGCCGATGCCCTGGCTCGAGCCGGTGATCACCGCGGTCTTACCCGCGACGCTGTACTGGCTCAGCACCGCCGCTCACGCGCCTCGACGACGCCCGTGGATGTAGGTACCATGCCCCGACGTTCCGGGTCGGCGCTGATAAAGGTAGCCACGGCCGCCGAGTACTGAACAATGGAAGGCCATAGGCGGCCGCGGCAAAACGAAGCCTTATGACTCGAGGACGTTACCTTCCGGCGAATGAAGTCTCGGAGCGAACAGGGTCGCGTCCACCGGCTCGCTTTCGACGTCGACTGGCCGCCCGGCCACGTCGCCTGCTATCTGGTGGACGGCCCGGAGCCGATCCTCGTCGACGCCGCGACGCCGGACCGCGAGGCGGCCTTCCGCGATCGGCTGGCCGACCTCGATTTCGAACCCGGCGACGTCGAACACGTCCTCGTCACCCATCCCCACGTCGACCACATCGGCCAGGTGCCGACGGTGCTGGCCGAGGGCGACCCGACCGTTCACGCGCCGGCGGGCGTCCGCGAGCGGTTCGCCCGCGACCCCGACGACCTGGCGGCCCGGGTCCGGCACAACTGCGTCGCCGCGGGCTTTCCCGAGGACCTGCGGGAGACCGCCGTCGAGATGGCCGTCGACTCCCTGGAGCGGGACTCGGCGCTCCTGAACCCCGACCGCGTGGACGTCTGGCTCGACCCCGGCGAGCGGGCGACCGTCGGCGGCCTCGCCGTCGAGGCGGTGCACGTCCCCGGCCACCAGGCCGACCACCTCGGCTACCGGACCGAGATCGACGGCGCGGCCGTCCTGCTGGCCGGCGACATGGGCATCGAGCCGTTCCGCCCGGTCGTGATGCACGACGGCCTCGACGACGGCCACCGCGAGGCGTTCGACGCCTTCGACGACGCCCTCGATCGGCTGGCGGCCCTCGACGTCGATCGCGTCTATCCCGGCCACGGCCCCGTCCACGACGACCTCGCGGGGGTCGTCGAGCGGGACCGCCGCAGCCTCGCCGACCGCCTCGAGGGCGTCCGCGACCTCGTCGCCGACGGTCACGCCACCGTGCCGGCGGTCGCGATGACCCTCGCCGGCGACCGCGACGTCAGGTACCTCGTCCCGGAGACGATGAGCGCGCTGGCGCACCTCGAGCGGATCGGCGCCGTGACGAGCGAGACCGTCGACGGCGTCCGCCGCTACGACGCGTGAGCGACACCCGCTACGAGGCCGTCCTGTGGGACATCGGAGGCGTGCTGGTCGAGCTGGCGTCGGTCCGGGCGGGCTACGCCGCCTTCGTCGCCGAGCTCGCCGACGCCCACGACCTCGACCGCGAGGCCGCGCTCGCAACATGGCGGGAGACCCTCGGCGAGCACTTCCGCGGCCGCGAGGGAACGGCGTACCGGCCCGCCCGCGAGGGCTACCGGACGGCGACGGCGGCGCTGTTCGACGGCGACCCGCCGGACGGCTGGCAGCGGACCTTCGAGCGGGCCACCGGCGCCGCCCTCCGGCCGGTCGACGGCGCCGTCGGGACCGTCGAGCGGCTCGCGGACCTCGGCGTCGCACAGGCAATCGTCTCCGACATCGACACCCGGGAAGCCGAAACCGCCCTGGCGACGCTCGGCATCCGGGATCGGGTGGCCCACGTTACCACCTCCGAGGCGGTCGGCTTCACCAAGCCCGACGAGCGGATGTTCCGGGACGCCCTCGCGGCGCTGGACGTCGCGCCGGATGCGGCGCTGTTGGTCGGCGACCGCTACGAGCACGATGTCGCCGGCGCCGCCGCGGTCAGGGTCGACGCCGCCGCCTTCGGCGCCGACGCCCGGGGGCCGGCGGCGACCCACGAGCTCGACGACCTCCGGGACCTGCCCGGGGTCGTGGCGGGCCGGGGGGCCTGAACCGCCCGCCCATCGCCGTCGGAACGCTTAACGGCCGACCGGCGAATACCGGAGACGATGGATTTCGGACTCGACGACAGGACCGCACTCGTGACGGGCGGGGCCGGACGCATCGGAAGCGAGGACTGTCGCGTGCTCGCCGCGGAGGGCGCCGAGGTGGTCGTCCTCGACGTGGCGCTGGAGAAGGCAGAAAACGTCGTCAGCGAGGTCGAGACGGACCTCGACGGCACCGCCCACGCCGTCGAGTGCGACCTCACCGACCGCGAGGACGTCGCCGACACCGTCGCCGCAATCGAGGCGGAAACCGGCGGCGTCGACGTACTGGTGAACAACGCCGGCATGGTCGACGCCCGCGACAGAATCGAGGACTTCGACGACGACATCTGGGACCGCGACCTCTCGGTGAACCTGACGGGCGCCTACAACGTCACCCGCGAGGTCTACCCCCGGATGAAGGAACGCGAGTGGGGCCGCATCATCAGCATGTCCTCGATGGCCGGCTGGCAGGGCGGCTTCGGCCAACTGTCGTACGCGGCGACGAAGGCCGGGCTCATCGGCTTCGGCAAGACGCTGGCGCTGGAGGGCGCCCAGCACGGCATCACCTCCAACGTCATCGCGCCGAGTATCGTCGTTGACCAGCTGGCGGAGCTGCCGATCGACCAGCTCGAGGAGGTCGACGAGCACTTCGCCCGCATCGCGAAGGCGACCCCGATGCGGAAGCTCGGTACCGAGGCCGACGTCGCCAACCTCGTGGCGTATCTTGCAAGCGAGCAGGCGGGCTACATCACCGGCCAGGTCGTCGGCGTCACCGGCGGCATCGATCTGTTCACGTTCTGATTCCGACGGCGGGCGAGCCGAGGACAGATTATTACCGGCGGCGGCCGCCAAATCCACGTATGAGTGGGGCGTTACCCTCCGAGCGGTCCCCGACGGAGCGGCTCAAGAGCTACTTCGTGACCGGCGCAGTACTCGTGATCCCGGCGCTGCTGACGGTCGGCATCGCGGCCTTCATCTTCCAGTTTCTCTCGGGCTACCTCACGCCGGTGGCCTCGAAAATCGGGCAGGTCGTCGGCGTCGAGGGGGTCCCGGCGGACCTGCTGACCCTCCTGCTGGCGCTGGCGGTCGTCGGGCTGCTCGGGGCGGCCGTCGAGACGCTGCCGTACGGCTCGACGGCGGCGGACCTCTTCCACCGGGCCGTCGAGTCGATTCCGGGCGTCGGCAACGTCTACGGCGGCTTCCGGGAGATGAGCGAGACCGTCGCCGACGGCGAGGAGAGCTTCCGGGACGTGAAGCTCGTCGAGTACCCCAGCGAGGGTTCCTACACGATGGCGTTCGTCACCGCCGACGCCCCGGAGTACCTCGAGCGGAGCGTCGACCACGCCGAGGAGGGGATGATGAGCCTCTTTCTCCCGATGGGTCCCAACCCCGTGATGGGCGGGTTCGTCATCTATGTCTCCCGCGACCGGGTCCACGACATCGATATCGGCGTCGAGGAGGGGCTGCAGGCCATCATCACCAGCGGCGTGACGATAAGCGGCGACGGCGACGAACCGGACATCGGCGGACGGATGCGTGAGCGCATCGAGGAGGCCTGATTTGGGACTCGACGGTATGCACGAGGAGATATGTATTTTGACGAATCAGTACGCACTGTAAACAATGCCCTCTTCACTAATACGCGTAGATGGCTATCAGTCCTTGGTAGCATCCGCCGAGCGGGGCGTTCGAAGAACGCCCCCGAGGCGGTTCTCGCTGACGAGGCCGAAGGCCGAGTCAGCGTAGCGCGCGCGGACTAACGCGACGCCGGAGGCGTCGCGGCAGGAGCACGCGCGCATATTTTCCCCACGTTTTTGCCGCGAGCCGGTGTTCGCCGCCTTCCGGCGGCGAACCCGTGCTCGCGTGCAAAAAGTGGTTTTAGAACGTTGGGAGGTTCTCCAGTTCGTCCGCGTGTTCGTCGGCGCCGTCGAAGGCCTCGCGGGCGATGACGCGCTGGTGGACCTCGTCGGCGCCGTCGACGATCCGGAAGGCCCGGACGGCCTCGTAGAAGTCCGCCAGCGGGAGGTCCCGGGAGATGCCGGCGCCGCCGCAGCACTGCACCGCCAGGTCGATGGCCTCCGCGGCGACGTCGGCGGCGAACAGCTTCGACATCGAGACCGGCACGCGGGCCTGGCTGCCGCGGTCGAGCTCCTCGGCGGCGTGTCGCACCATCGTCCGGGCGGCGTGGAGCCGCGTCTCCGCGTCCGCGATGTCGTACCGGAGGGACTGCTTTTCCGACAGCGTCGAGCCGA
Organism: Halobacteriales archaeon QS_4_69_225; assembly: GCA_003020965.1. Lineage (GTDB taxonomy): Archaea > Halobacteriota > Halobacteria > Halobacteriales > Haloarculaceae > Natronomonas. The sequence continues at coordinate 132,806 of PXRL01000003.1, read as the reverse complement.
ACGCCTCCCGGTCGCTCATGTACGCTTTGGCGACCGTGAGCGCCCGCCGCGCCATCCCCGAAAAGCGCATGCAGTGGGTCAGCCGCGCCGGGCCGAGCCGCTGCTGGGCGATCGCGAAGCCGGCGTTCTCGTCGCCGAGCAGGTTCTCCGCGGGGACCCGGACGCCGTCGAAGCGGAACTCCGCGTGGCCGTGGCCGTCGAGGTCCGGCCCCAGGTGCGGGATATCCCGCACCAGCTCGACGCCGTCGGCATCGGTCGGCACCAGGAAGATGGACGCGCCCTCGTACGGGTGGACGTCCGGGTCGGTGACGGCCATCACCAGCAGGACGTCGGCGTGGCTTCCCTGGGTCGTCCACCACTTGTGGCCGTCGATGACGTACTCGTCGCCGTCCCGCGTCGCCTCGGGCGACGCGGTGCTCGTCGGGCTCCCCTCGGCGGCGTCCTGCTGTGCCTCCGGCACTGCAGGGCTCGTCGAGCTCCGCTCGACGGCGTCCTTCTCGGCGGTGGTCGCGAGCATCTTCGGGTCTGAGCCGCCGCCCTGCCGCGGCTCGGTCATGGCGAACCCCGACCGGATCTCCCCGGCGACCAGCGGCTCCAGCCACTCTTCCTTCTGGCGTTCGGTGCCGACGAGCTCGAGGGTGTGCATGTTGCCCTCGTCGGGGGCGTCGACCCGCATGGCCGCCGCGCCGAGCAGCGACCGGCCGGCCTCCTCGAACAGCGGCAGTACGTCCCGGAGGTCGTGGCCCATGCCGCCGTGGGTCTCGTCGATCTGCGGGCAGTAGAGTTCCCGGCGGCGGGCCTCCTCGCGCAGCTCCGCGATGACGTCCTCGCCGACCGGGCCGTCGCCCAGGTGGTCGCGCTCGGTCGGGATGACGACCTCGTCGACGAACTCGCGGGCCCGCGCGGCCAGCTCCGTCGCCGTCGGGGAGTCGTGGTACTCCATACCTCCGTTTCGTGGCACAGCGATGTAAATGAGGGGTCCGACGACCCCCGGTGGCGGCGGATATATACGTGTGGCTGGCGCACGGTGGCTTACGATGTCAGTCCGCGGAGCGTGGCGCCGGTGACCGGCGCCGACTACTTCGACCGCATCGTCGACGAGGCGGCGCTGCGGTCGTATCTCGCCGACGAACTGGGGCCGGCCGACCGCTTCGAGGTCCGCCACCACCGGGAGGGTCACTCCAATGAGACGCTGTTCGTCACCTGGGGCGACCGCGAGCTGGTCGTCCGGCGACCCCCGCCGGGCGAGACGGCCGACAACGCCCACGACGTCCTCCGGGAGTACCGCGTCGTCGACGCCCTCCAGGACACCGACGTCCGGGTGCCGGCGACGGTGCTGGCCTGCGACGACCACGACGTCGTCGGCAGCGACTTCTACGCGATGGAGCGGGCCGACGGCGACGTGTTGCGGGACGCCGAGCCCGACCGCTTCGCCGACCCCGCCTCCCGCGAGCGGGTCGGCGTCGAGCTGGTCGACCGCCTCGCGGAGATCCATGCCGTCGACTACGACGCCGTCGGCCTCGAACACGGCGACTTCGGCTACCCGCCCGGGTTCACCGAGCGGCAGGTCCGGCGGTGGTCCGAGCAGCTGACCTGGGCCTTCGAGGTCACCGCCGACGAGCGGGAGGTCGAGACCCTGTACGACGTGATGAGCTGGCTGTACGACAACGCTCCCGACGACGACGAGTACCCCTCGACGCTGGTCCACGGCGACTACAAGCTGGACAACGTGATGTTCGGGCCGGGCGAGGACCCCGAGATAGCGGCCATCTTCGACTGGGAAATGTCGACGCTCGGTGACCCGTTCACCGACCTCGGGTGGCTGCTGTCGTACTGGCGGGAGCCGACCGACCCCGAGCCGCCGACGTCGACGTCGACGCTGGCGGCGACGTTCACCGAGCGGGACGGCTACCCGACCCGCCGGGAACTGATCGACCGCTACGAGCGACGGACCGGCTTCGCGTTCGACGACGCGCGGTTCTACTGGGTGCTGGCGGTGTACAAGCTGGCCGGCCTCGGGGAGATGTTCTTCCGCCGGCATCTCGAGGGCAACGCCGACGACCCGATGTACCCGAAGATGCGCGAGGCGGTTCCGGCGCTGGCCGAGCGGGCGCGGATGATACGCGACGGCGAAATCGAACTGTAGCGCACCGGCCCGCCCGCCGGCGGCTTCACCGACCGAGAGCGCTGGCGCCGTGCTTTGCGGTACCGACTGCACTCGTCTCGAATGAACGGCGCGCTTGTCGACGTGGTACTGCAGGCGGTGATGGAGGCCGAAGGCGTCGACCCCGACCGGATGGACCCGGGGCTCCGTCGCCGCGTCGGCCGCGAGGCCCTCGGCCACCTGGCCGCCCGCGGACCCGGGGTCCGTGCGCCATCATTCGATTCCGGGGTCACGCGGTGACGGTCACCAGCAGCGGGGTCGTCCCGGTGGACGGCACGGGACGGGCCGTCTGGACCCGACGCCCGGGCCGCTCCGGGAGCCGGATGGGGCCACCCTGGCAGAGCGGCCCGGATCTCGCCCCGGCGTCGTTGCCCGAATCGCCGGCTTATTTGTCGCGGCCGGCCCTGGAGGAGGACATGGAGGTTCCGGGTGTCGCCTGGCGGCTGCTACTGCTCGCCGGCGTCGCCGTGTCGCTGGCGGCGGTCGTCGCCGTCGCGCGGCCCGGCGGCCGGTGGGGCGTCGTCGCGCGGCGACGGCTCGTCATGGGCGTCCCGTGGGGGACGCTGCTGGCCGCCGCCGGAGTCGTCGGCTTCTACCTCGTCGTCCAGAACGGCCTCGCGAATCCGCGCGACCCGGTCGTCATCCCGTTCCGGGCGTGGGGGTACCTCTACCCGACGGGGATGCTCACGGCGGCGTTCGCCCACGGCGGGCTCGGCCACCTCGTCGGCAACGTCACCGGAACGCTTGTGTTCGGCTCCGTCGCCGAGTACGCCTGGAGTCACTTCCCGCGGGAGCGCGGGAGCAGTTCCTTCGGCTCGCTGCGGACCAACCCGCTGGCACGGGTCGGCACCTGGGCCGTCGGCGTCCTCGGCGTCGGCGTCGTCACCGGACTGTTCGCGCTCGGGCCGGTGGTCGGCTTCTCGGGGGTGGTGTTCGCCTTCGTCGGCTTCGCGCTCGTGCGCTACCCGCTGACGACGGTCGTCGCGCTGGCGGCGACGTCGGCGGTCGGGCTGGTCTACCGCGCGCTGCGGCGCCCGGAGGTGGCCCGGACCGCCGGCGAGTCGTTCTCCCGGCCGTGGTGGGCCGACGTCGCCGTCCAGGGCCACGCGCTGGGGCTCCTCGTCGGCGTCGTCGCCTGCGCCGCACTCTGCTACCGGCGGGGCGTCCGGCCGTCGCCCGGGCGCATCTGGCTGGCGGCGCTGCTCGTCGGCGTCGACCGGGGGCTGTGGGCCATCTACACCATCGAGGGCTCCGACCGGTTCCGGCTGTTCCGCGCGCTCGGGGCGGCGCTCGTGTTCCTGCTGGCGGCGGCCGTCGCCGCCGGCGCGACGGCCTCCGACCGCCCGCTCGTGGCCCGGATCGACCTCTCGCGGCGGGAGGCGGCCTACGGGCTCGTGCTCGCGCTGTTGTTCGCCGTCGCCGTCGTCGCCGTCCCGTTCAACCTCTTCGTCGTCGGCGACCCCTCTGCGGGGTTCGATTCCGCCGACGCCGTCGAGGTCGGCGACTACACCGTCTTCTACGCCGAGGGCGTCGAGAACCAGTACATCCCCGGCGTACCGGTGCCGGGAGCCAACGACTCGGCCGACGCCGTCGAGGCCAGCGGCGTCGTCGTCGTCTCCGAGCGCCGCAACATCTGGTGGGTCGAGCTGTCGAAGGGACGGCTGGCCTCCCGCGGCTCCGGGACGGTCCGGCTCGGCGGGCTCACCTGGACCGCCGACGTCCGTGCGGTCCGGAACGGCTGGACCCCCGTCGGCGGCGACGCCGTCTACCACGTCCGGCTGGGCCGGCCGAGCGGCGAGAGGACGGTCGTCTTCCGGAGCGAGGCGGCGACCGCCGGCCCCCGGGTCGACGGCCGGAACGTCTCGGTGGCGCCGGTCGGCGACGGCTTCGAACTCGCCGTCACCCGCGACAACGAGACGCTCGGCCGGGCGCCGGTGCCGGCCGACGGGAACGCGACGACGGTTGGCGGGCTCACCGTCCGCCGGGAGGAGGGGTCGCTCCGCGCCGAGCGCGGCGACACGCGCGTGACGATCGCCGAGCGTTAGGCCCACTCGATCCGGAAGACCTCGACGTCGACCGTCCGGACGTCGTCGGTGTGGTGGTCGAACTGCCGCGGCAACTCGAGGTCGGCGGCGAAGGCGTGGGTCACCTCGCCCGTATTGTCGGCGGCGAAGGCCTCGACGAACGACTGGCTACCGGCGTTGTGGACGGAGTACGACACGCTTGCGACGTCGGCGGCCGTCTCGAGGAAGGCGCGGTCGGCGCCCTCGTTGCCCGTCTGGGCGCCGAACGGCGGGTTCATCAGCACCGTGACGTCGTCGGCGTCGAGCGGCGGTCGGGTCGCGTCCGCCCGCACCCACGAGAGGTCGGCCGTCGCGCCGACCCGGCGTTCGTTCTCGCCGGCCGTCGACAGCGGCGCCGGGTCGACGTCGACGCCGACGACCCGCTCCGGGCCGCGCAGCGCCGCCCCGAGGGCGAGCATCCCCGTTCCGCAGCCCAGGTCGACGACCGTCCGGCCCTCGATATCACCCTGGAGGTCGGCGACGTGGACGATGTGGGCCGCCAGCTCCGGCGGGGTGTGGTACTGCTCCAGCGGCGCCTTCGGATCCTCGAACCCCGCGACGACCCCGAGTTCCTGTGCCAGCCGCCGCCGCGTCGCCCCGTCCGTCATCGGCCGGGGATACTCATCAAGAATTCTTATAGGTTTGCGTATGCACCTGGATAATCAGGTGCCTTCTGGCGCGAGCGCGTCGGCCGTCGATGTCCCGCGGGCGAGCGCGCGCTTGGCGAAGACGCGCCCGGCGACGTAGAGGAAGTGTGCGGTGACGGCGGGGTCGCTCCGCTCGTCCGAGTCCTGCCGGTCGCCGTAGCCGACGATGTCGACCGCGAACCCGCCGAGCCGCCGCTGGAGGGGCGTCGCCTCGCCGAGCCGCTCGAGGCGGTCGACGGCGGCCCGCTTTTCGGCCAGGAGCCGTTCCGCGGCGACGCCCTCCCCGTCCAGTCGGTCGGCCGTCGCGGCGGCCGCCGCGTCGAACGCCTCCACCTCGAGTCTGATCCGGGCCGCGCCGAACAGCCCCCCGACCGGCTGTTCGGCGGCCAGCTCCGCAGCTTCCGTCGACAGCAGTTCCGAGCGCCGCGACCGGATCGTCGACAGGACGGCCGTGATGGGCTCGGGCGCCGCGGCCCGCCCGGCGGTCAGCGACCGGGGGCTGTCGAGGGCCGCGACGGCCTCGCGCTCGGTCTCGATGGCCGCCTCGATTGCGTCCCGCCGCGGCGGCGCGCCGGCGTCGGTCGCGGTCCCGAGGAAGCCGGCGGCGTTGGTGACCGCCAGCCGGGCCTGCTCGAGCCGGCCCCACGCGCCGCCGACGGCCGACGGCTCTGCCGGCGACGACAGCGACTCCAGCGTCCGCGCGGCGGCGTCGAGCTGCGTGCCGGCACGGCCGAGGGCGTCCTCGGCGGCACCCGTCGTCGGGAGGCTCCGGGCGATCGGGGCCGCGAGCCGGTGGTCGAAGCCGTCCCGGAGGTCGGCGTGGCGCTCCCGCTGGGTCGTCAGCGCCGCCCGGATCGCCGCGGCGTCGAGGTCGCCCGTCGTCGCCCGGGCGTAGCCGAGAACCGACCCGACGTCGCCGAACTCGCGGTCGACCCGCCGGTACTGCCGCGGCGGGGACGACCTCCGCAGTTCCTCGAGCCGTTCCCGAGCCGCCGCGAAGGGCTCCTCGCCGTCCCGGACGCCCTCCGCCGCCGACGGCTCGACGCCCGCCGCCTCGACCTCCCGCTCGGCGGCGTCGAGGAGCCGCTCGGCGGCCGCGGTGACCCCCTCCCGGTGGTCGTCGGAGACGACGGCGGCGGCCGGAACCTCCGGGGTCTCGATCCCGACGGCTTCCCCGAGGGCGGCCTCCGGCGACCGCGGGACGTCGATCGGCGTCACCGTCCGCTCCGGCGTCTCCGCCGGCCGGTTCGACCCGTTGCAGCCTGCGACCAGCGCCGCTCCCGCCGCCGCGAGAAGCCGGCGCCGGCTCGGGGGCATGAGGCGTCGTACCGGGGCGGGCGGAAAACCTCTTCCGGTGTGCCGGGCGACTCCGGGCCCTGCCGGCCGAGATTCGCGGTCCTGTCTCGCCGGCGGTCGGTTGCCGGGCGGCGGCCGGCGCCGCCGCGACCGGACGGAGGGCCGCGACGGCGCCGGGCCCGCGCGGCGGAGAACGCGACACGATACCCGACCGAAAAAACCCACAAACCATTCGGGGCGCTACCAGGTGCCGTGGAAGGTGTCGAACTCCAGGTTCTCCAGGGGCTCCTCGCCGATCGCGATGCGGTATTCCCCGGGCGTCAGCATCGGTCGCTTGAACTGCGGGCCGTCGTCGGTGGTGATGCGGGGACAGCCCGTGTTGACGTAGGCGTCCAGCCCGAAGTTGGTCAGGCGGTCCGGCGTCACCTCGTCCATCGTGATGAGGTAGGCATCGTCGTTCTCGGCGACGATATCCTGGGCGGTCTCCCAGCGGCCCTGGCCGATCTTGGTACAGAAGATGACGCCCCACTCCTCGGCGTCCATCGCCTTGTGGACCGCGGCGTACCGCTGTTTCATGAACTTCTCGGTGTCGGCGACCGTGACGACGTTGTTGACCGGGTCGGCGATGACGACCGTCTTGTCGGGGTGTTCCATCGCGAGTCCGAGTGGGTGGAACTTGCCGCCGCCGACGTAGAGGATGTGATCGGCGTCGACGTCGGCCGAGGCGTAGTTGCAGCCGAGCACCTGGCCCTCGTGGGTGAGCCGCTCGTCGCCGCGGCGGGTCTCGACGTCGAAGCCGCGCCCTTCGAGCCACGCGCGCATCTCCTCGAACATGTTCATGTGCTGGGCGGTCGTCACCAGCCCCACGGCGGGCCGCTCGCCGGCGTCGGCCGTCGGGTCGGGGTCGGGCAACTCCGCCAGCGACTCCTCCATGATGGGCGTGACGTCGACGTTGGAGAACAGCGGCACGTAGATGATCTTCTCCGATTCCTTCATCGGCGAGTGGCCGAAGTGGACGAACACGTCGGTCCGGCGCATCAGGTAGGTGTCGAGGTCGCAGGCGCCGTAGCAGGGCTTGCCGGAGATCATCACGTCGACCCCCTCCGGCAGTTCGGCCCGGAGGTCGTCGGCGACCCGCGGCCCGCGGCGCTTCAGGCCCTCGGGGAACTGCAGCCCGACCGTCGAGGCGTCCCGCTCGGCGACCGCATCGACGATGCGGTCGAGCTCGTAGTCCCACGTCCGGTCGTGCTTCAGCGACATCCCCGTGTTCCGGAGGTCGCCCTCGCTCCGGCCCGTCGATTCCTGGCTCATTGCATTCGATTGTGCGCCGGCGCGTAAAACGTGCGCGCTTCGCCGTACCGGCGAGACGGCACGCGCGGCTTCCGGCACCTCTAAACGTCCGAGGCACGAACCATGGGGCAATGAGCGTCGAGACAGCGAGCGACACCGACCGCACGGACGACGTCGACGAGCTCGCCGCGAGGCTCGGCGAGGCCATCACGGACCTCCCGGTCTACGAGGAGTACCTCGAGGCCAAGGAAGCCGTCGAGAACGACGCGGAGCTACAGGAGGAAATTCGGGCCTTCGAGCGGCTGCGAGAGGAGTTCATGATGGCTCGACAGGCCGGCGAGGCGACCAACGACGACCTCCGGGAGCTGCAGCGGACCCAACAGGAACTCCACGAGAAGCCGAAGATGTCGGAGTTCCTGCAGGCGCAGTCGGAGGTCGAGCTGCGGCTCCAGGAGCTCAACGAGCGCGTTTCCGACCCGCTCGCGGTCGACTTCGGGCAGACCGCCGGCGGCTGCTGTGAGGATTAAGCCGGCCGCCGTCGCGGGCCGCCGACCGTCGAACCGCGTCCCTTTTTATCGGTCGCCGCGTCGCGGGCGCCATGACCGTCCACTCGGACTGGGGTGCGTGGCTCCCCGAGGCCATCGCCGACGCCGACCCCGACGGCGTCCGGCTGTGGTACCTCGGCTGTAACGGGCTCGTCCTGAAGGCCGCCGACGGGACGACCGTCTTCGTCGACCCGTATCTCGGCACCGGCGACCCGCCCCGGACCGTCCGGATGATCCCCGTCCCGTTCGACCCGGCCGACGTCGCCGCCGCCGACGCGGTGTTCGCCACCCACGAGCACACCGACCACGTCCACGGGCCCTCGCAGGCGCCCATCCTCGAGGGGACCGACGCGGCGTTCTACGGACCGTCGGCCTCCGTGGCGGCGGCGCGGGCGTGGCCGGACGACTACGACGTCGACGCCGACGCGCTTCTCGAGGTCGCCGAGGGCGAGACGGTCGCCGTCGGGAGCTTCGACGTCCACGTCGAGCCGGCGCGGGACCCCGACGCCGACCACCCCGTCGCCTACGTCTTCGAGCACGACGCCGGCACCGTCTTCCACGGCGGCGACGCCCGGCCGAGCGAGGCCTTCGACGACGTCGGCGACCGGCACGATCTCGACCTCGGGGTGGTCGCGTTCGGTTCCGCCGGAATGATTCCCGACAAAGAGAGCCGCGAGCCGACGCACACCGAGTGGTACGCCGACGAGAATGCCGCCGCCGAGGCGGCCGCACAGCTCGAACTCGACCGGCTCGTGCCGACCCACTGGGACATGTGGAAGGGGCTGACGGCGGACCCGACGGCGCTCCGACCACACGTCCGTAGCTACGACTACCCGGAGCGGCTGGAGCTGCTGGAGATCGGCGACTCGATCGCGTTACCACCGCCGTAACGGTACGTAAACTTATGCGCTCGACCGTCCACCCGGGGCACATGAGCGACACCGAATCCGACGATCCGGTCGTCGTCTCCGAGAACGGCGTCACGGTTGAGAAGTCGTTCGAACCAGCGGATTTCTCGGTTCCCGCCATCGCTTATACGGTCCGCTCCGAGCGCGAGGAACCGGTGTCGGTCCGGCTCGTCGACGACGTCCCCGACGACGTCGACCCCGACGACGTCGGGTTCCATCCCAATCACGGCGCCGAGTACTGGGGTATCGAGGGCGAGGACATCGCCCTCGAGCGGAGCCTCGACCCCGGCGAGGAGTTCGTCACCGTCTACGGCGTCAGGGGGGAGGACGCCGCCGGCGTCGAGCGGTTCCTCACCCGGCCAACCATCGGGTCGGTTACGCCGGCCGACGACGCCGGCGTCGGTGGGGTCGTCGAGGGGGCGACGGAACCCGACCAGGACGCGTCGCTCGGGCTCGACATCCCGGAGGCGGAGATCGACTCCGGGACGGACGAGGAGTCCGGCGTCGACCTCGACATCGACCTCTCGAGCCCGTCGACGGCCGCCGCGACGGACGACTCGACCGGCGACGACCCGACACCGGGCGACGGCGCCGGCCTGACGATCGGCGAGGCGCCGACGGACGGCGACCCGGCGGACGACGCCGACCCGACACCGGACGATGGCCCGGTCGACCTCGGTCCGGCGAGCGACGACGACCCGGCCGACGACGCCGACACGGTTGTCGGCGACGATTCGACGGCCGGCGGTGTTCCGACGGTCGACGACGGCGACTCGACGACCGACGACCCGGCGGACGGCGTCGAGGTCGACGCCGGTCCCGCGGACGGCGGCGACACGGGGTCTGCGGAGGACCCGACCGCCGGCTCCGGCGGGTCCGCGGCGATTGACGACGACTCGCTGGCCACGGTGCTGGCGGCGGAGATACGCGACGGCGCGGTCCCGGCGGAGGACCTCGAGACGCTCCGCGCGGCGCTCGGGACGTCCGGCGGCGGCAGCACCGCGGCGCGGGTCGAACACCTCCAGTCGCGGGTCGCCGACCTGGAGGCGTACACCGAGGCGCTCGAGGCGTTCCTCGACGAGGAGGGCGGCGCCGCGGCGGTCGTCGACGACCTCCGGACGGAGCTGGCGACGACGAACGAGCGGCTCGACGCCCTCGAGTCGGAGGTCGCGGCCCTGCGGGCGGCCGTCGACGGGGACGAGGCGAGCGCCGGGCTCGTCGCCCGATTGAACGGCCTCGAGGACGACGTCGAGATGCTGGAGTCGGGGCTGGTCGACGTCGCGGAACTGGGCGACCGGCTGGCGGACGCCCTCGGCGGGCTCGAGTCGCCCGACGACCCGACCCACGAGGGGTGACCGGCCGCCGCGGCCGGGAACCGCGCCGCCTTTACCGGGCGAACGCCTCGGGCCGACAATGACGACGCTCAGCGTCGCCGTCCCCCGGAAGGGCCGCCCGCTGGAGGCCGTGCTCGAACGGGTGGCGGCGATGGCCGATGCCGAGGCCGTCGCCGACCGGGTCGCCTCGACGCTCCGCTACGAGAAGGCCGTCACGAAGGGCGAGCAGACGGCCGATCGACCGGTCTACGAGCGGCTGGCGGAGTACAGCGACACCGACCCCGACGCCCCGGAGTTCACGCTGCTTCGGGACGGCCGCCCGGGGCTGCCGCGACGAGTCGTCTTCGACAGCCTCCAAGTCGACGTCGGCGGCCACGAGCTCCGTCTCGTCGGGCGCGAGGAGCCGTTCCGCGCGCTCCGGAAACACGAGTTCGCGCTCGGCTTCGACAGCGCCGACCTGGTGCTGGAGGAGGTGGTGGGCCTGGAGCCGGAGCCGCTGTCGTCGCTGTCGGAGCTGAACGACCGCATCGACCCGCAGGACACCGACGTCCGGGTCGTCGGCGGCCTCGGCGACACCGTCCACCACACGCTGCTGTCGACGCCGGACGTCGCGACGGAGCCGACCCGGGCGTTCATCGCCGCCCACGAGGGGCCGCTCTGCATCTCGCCGCGGTACGAGCGGCTGGTGCGGGCGGTGCTCGGCGGCCGAGCGCTGGACGGCATCGAGTTCCGCTACACCGACGACCGCCCCGAGGAGGCCGCCGTCGCATCGACCGGCCTGGGCGTCTACCTCACCGTGACCGGGTCGACGGCCCGCGACCACGGGCTCCGGGTCGGCGAGCGGCTGTTCCCCAGCGAGACCGTCCTGCTGGAGAACCCGGCCGAAGCCGATGTTGACACCGAGGAGTTCGCCGCCGCGCTGATCGACGGCGCCGCGGCGACCGCCTGAGCATCCAACACGCCGCCGGGTCCAGGCGCCGTCCTCGCGTCACCGGCGATCGCGCGCTTCCCGGATGACGCAGCCCTGTCCGTCCACAAGACATTTGTTCATCACAGCTACTTATGAATCATGAATCTGAAACACGGCGGAATCGTCCCCGAGCTGCCCTCGATTCGGAGGGTAACGTTCGCCCTCGCGGGGCTCTTCCTCGTGGCTCTCGGCGGGTTCGTCGTGGCGACCGTCGGCGCGGCCGTCCGGGGAGTCGGCGGGGCCGTCTCGACCGTCGCGCTTCTGGCGTATTTCGCGGCCAGCGTCGCGCTCCCGGTGGCAGTTCTCACGGACGCCGGGCGTGGCATCCTCGACTGGGTGCGAGGCTCCCGGTCGGACTCGCCGGTCCGTGGCCGAATACTCTCGTCGATTTTCGCCGCAGTCGAGGTTGCGCTTGCAGCCCTGATGCTTCTCGTGTTCGGCGGGCTCGCCTATCTACGGCTGACGCAGTCGCCCGGCCCGGGGGCCGGCGGCATCCTCGTCGGTGGGATGTTGGTGATCAGTCTCGTCGGCAGCTGTCTCGCCGTCGTCGTCCTCGTCAGTGGCATTCTCGACGTCCGCTCCCGCCCCGCCTGACGGGCCCACGGTGTCTCAGAGTCGCCCGTCAGGCCGTGGCTGACGCTCTCTGAGGCCGGATCGCGATTTTCGACCCGGCTGACGCCCGCCGTCCAATTCGATATAGCAGCATGTGGTTTATGCGTTCGACGAGTGACCCGGGTCGCTCGCCAAATAGTCAGAAATGCAACCAGAACTCCCGCGCTATCGAGGCAGTACGCATCGAACGGCGGTTCGATCGACGCCGTGTCGACCGGAGGAAGCGACGCGACGTGCCGAGCGCGGGTCGGCTACGGGCTCGCTGCGGTCCATTCGGCGGTGGCTCCGACCACAGTAGTTCAGACGACTGTGACCCGACTCCCGCGGTACCGTGCTCACACGGGTGCGACGCCGACCGCGCCGAGAGCACGGACCCGAATAGTCACAGCAGCGAGTAGATGTTCGCCTCGTAGACCGCCCGCACCCGGTCGCCCCAGTTGTGGGTGTACGTGTCGATGATGTCGGTCGCTACGTCCCCGCGGAGGTACTTTACGACGCCCCTGTCGCCGGTTCTGTCCCGGAGGTGGGTGGTGAAGAAGTGCCGGAAGTAATGTGGGGTGACGTTCTCGGCGGCGTCACCGCCGGTCCGGTGCCAACCCCGCTCGGCTGCGCGGTCGGCGACGACCGACCGGACCATCGAGGGCGTCGCCCGCTTGCCCCACTCGCTCGTCGAACAGAAAAGCGCCGACGAGTCGGTGTCCGGCCGGATCGCGAGCCACGTCTTCAGCAGCCGCTTCAGCTCGTCGTCGACCGGGACGACGGTGTCGCGCTTTCGCTTGTTCGAGGCGGTCCGCTCCTCGCCGTTGTACGTCTCGCCCCTCGCCGGCTCGCCGGCGACGAACAGCGAGTCCGATCGCCCCTCGAGGGCACCGCGCGGACCGGGGTACGCCGCCCGCACCTCCGGGTCCTCGAGGTTGAGGTCCCGCAGGTCGAGGTTGCAGCACTCCCCGACGCGGATTCCGGTCTTCAACAGCGTTCCGACGAGTGCCCGCTCGAGGGGGTGGCCGAGCGACGCGACGAACGACCGCATCTCCGGGACGGCGATCTCCCGTCGTGCGGGGTCGGCGTCGATGGATTCGTCCATCTCCTCGGTGACGAGTCCCATCGGATTCGACTCGTAGACCCCGACCTGCGTCATGTAGGCGTAGAACCGGTGGACGTAGGAGGCGTACGAGGCGACGGTGCTGTCGGCGTGGTCCTCGCGGATCGAGTGGACCCACGCCATGCACTCCCGGCGGTCGACCGCCCCGAGATCGCCGCCGACCGACGCCTCGAAGTCCCGGAGGACGCGCTCGTATGCCGACCGGGTGCGGTCGCTGCGGCCGTGGAAGGTCATCTCCTGTAGGAAGGACCCGATCGGGTCGTCGGGCCGCGGCGACGCCGCCCGGTCGTCAACGCCCATCCTCCACCACCGTGTAGCCGCCCTGTCGGCCGCTGTGCAGGACCCGATTTTCATCCTGGAGTTCCTCGAGGGTCTCATCGAGTCGCTCTTCGATGTCGTCGGTTACGCCGGCGAGGAGAGCGTCCCAGTCTGCGGCACCCTGCTCTTCGAGCACCGCGAGAACCCGACTCTTCAACCCGTCGACCCCCGGGGTTGCGTCCGGAGACGTGGGTTCGTCGCCCTCGTCGGCGAGGTCGAACCCTCGCCGCCCCGCCTGTACCATCGTCCGGACGTACTCCGCCTGGCTCATGTCGAGTCCTTCGGCCTCCTCGCGCCAGCGGTCCCGCTGGCCGGCCGGCACGTACGTCTGGACCGAAACCCGGTCGCCGTTCATACATGAGGTGACGAACTGATGGCATATCAATCTACGTCAGACACCTCGATAAGGGCCTTTATCGATCGAACTGATCCCTCAGCCGGCGGCGAAAGTGATGAATATCGACAAAAGTAAAGTGCGTGGATTTAGATTGAGCGATACACGAGAAATATCAGATCCAGTCCCGGGTGTATCGGTACGGCAGCTGCAGGCCGACCGGCGGGGATGGCCCACACGGTACCCATCATCGACTCGATGTGACGGCCGACGAAGAGCGGATCAAAGACGCGAGCGGTCCAATGCGCCGCCGGTGGTCCGTGACTTGTCGTTATTTCCGTTTCAGCGCGGGCGCGAAGTCCTGGATTCGCGGTAGCGTCGGTCGCCTCTTGATACCAACGGTACCACGCCGTGGTGTCACCGGGTGTCCGCTGTCGGCGCCCCGGTCGTGCGTACCGAGTGCATCAGCTTCGCTTCCGTCCGGTAGGACGAGCGTCGTCTCTTGACCGACTGCTCCGCGTCCTCAACGTGGGATCAGAGGGCGTTCGTTCCGACGGCAGCCTGCTGCCGTCTCTTTGGCTGCCGGCAGTTACCTGCTGCCGCACCGGCCGCGAGTCACCGAGACGACGGCAGGGCCGCTGCATGACGGCACTCGAGAGCAATGGACTCGAACGACTTGCAGGCCTGCAGTCCCGACTTGAGACTGCTGTGAAAGAAACAATGGGTACCGGGTATTACCCCGACGGACTCGGTCCGGCGATCGGACTCGATACTTAGCCGGCTACCGTCTCTGCTTATATACACCGCCTGAATCTCCCCATTAAAAGTCGCATATATTATACTTTTGATCGACAGAATCCATCGCGTCAGCAGTTCGTAAACTGCATGCTGCTATATCAAAAAGCGGTGTACGATCGAGGTGACTGAACCCCTGGACAGAGTCGCTTCCGAACGTTTCTCACTTCTGTCGCCGCGGTGACCCGCGTTCCGACGGCGGGTGACCGAACGCCGGCACTCGGCGGACTGCTCCGACCCCGTAGAGAAAAACCACTCAGTTGCGTTAGTTGCAAGGCTCGCAATACGTGCGAACGAGCGTGGAATGCTCCCCGGGTGCCGTGTAGCGGGGCTCCCGACGAACCACCGGTCGCGGTGTATCCGGGACGGTACGACGGCGGCGCAGCAGACGCGGACGGACGTACTGCGCGTCGCACCTGGCCGACTGATGCGGCAGGCCGTCGTCTTCGGGCCGGGGTCGAGCCGACGAGGGAAGCGATCGGATATCTCTCGGGAGGCGAGTGCGGCTCCGGGACCGTCGGCGGTAGCGACAATCGAGCGACCGCTCCCGCACAGCGGAGACCGTAGATGGACCTCCGGCTCCGCGCGTCCCTTCTCATTCGCATGGCTGTCGCGTCGTACATCCCCCTCACCTTGGCCCTCGTCGACCCGTCATTGGCGTGCTGGACGAGGGGCTTGGACTCGTGCTCGCGGAACCGTTCCAATCGGTCGTCACGAGGCTCACATTACTGTCTCGCGTCTCGGCGGTGATCCCGTTCCCGCCGGTAGCCGTCGCGGCGGCCGGACTCGCCGTCGGCGTCGGGGCCGTCCGCGGGTGGTCAGCGGTCCGGGCGCGACCCCGATTTGAGCGCCCGCTGCCACGGACGACCCCGGGGATCGTGGTCGTTGCGGCGGTTCTCGGCTGTCTCTACACGGTGGTCATCGGGACGTGCGCCGCGGTAATCGCGCGGCCGTCGGTGTCGGCCGGCCTCCTGCTTCTCGCGGTCGCCTTCGACGGCCTCGCTGTCCGGACGATGGTTCGAGAAGTCGAAAGCAGAATCCAGGATCTCCGGACCCCGAACCGTCGTGGACGGTGGTCTGCTGGGGCACACCGAATCACAGGTCGCCTCGACGGTCCGCCGGCTGGCTCGGCTGGCCGACGTGCTGGAGCCGTCCGTCCGGGTCGTCGACTCTGAGCGGCCGGAATCGATGACCGTCGGCGGCGGGAACGACGTTCTGCTGATGTCGTTGGGGCCGGTCGGTGCGCTCCCGGAGGCGGAACTGGAGGCGGCACTTGCCCGCGAGGTCGCCCACCTGGCCAGCGGCAACGGCCGGGTGATGGGTGCGGCCCTCGGACCGGTGCTGGCGGCCGACGAGTGGATCCGGGAGGAGCCGACCTCGAAGACCGGTTCTGGAGCCTGGTGTCCAAATTACTGAAGCGGTACGGACAGTTCGGTGCCGCGGTACCGTTCCGCGGGCGCGAGAGCGTAACCGACGTCGCGGCGGCCGAACTGACCGGGTCGCCAGCGGCACTCGCGAGTGCCCTCGAACGGCTGACCGAGGCGCGGGACAGACCCGAGACCGACGTCCGGGAGTGAGAGCGCTCGGTCGCAGCTATGGACATTCCGCCGCCGGAGCCCGGCGTCGCGACCGGGTCGTTCCGGACCCATTCGCCGGTCGAGATACGGGTCGAACATCTCGGATCGATGACCGAATCCGTCGAGACGGAGCGGTGAGTCCGGCTCTTCGGTGACACGTAAATCATATGCTGATATATCGAATCGATGCGGCGGGGCCGAGAGTCCAGTGATCGGCAAAATAGGGGTAGATCGGGCGTCCCAGCGATTCCAGACCCGGGTCCGTCTGTCCCGCGTCAGTCTCCGAATTACGTGTCCGAGGTAGTGAGAATTGCCGCCGAGTCCCGGTCACCGCGGCGTCCGTGTCGTACGACAATCGGGAGAAAACTCAGAAAGTCCGTGTCACCGCGTGCCGTCGGGTGGCGTCTCTCGGTCCGTCGGGAACCAGGCGAGGTCGTGGTCGGCGTCCAGCCGCACGCGAACGTGGTCGTCGAGCGAGACCTCGTCGTCGTGGTTGTGCATGCAGCCGACGACATCGCCGGATTCGAGTTCGACGCGGTAGAGGACAGTCGGCCCGAGGTACCGCCGGTGGACGATCTCGCCGTCGGGGTCGGTCGTCGTCGCCTCGGCGCGGACGTCGTCCGGCCGGACCATCAGGTCGACCTCGGTGCCGCGGTACTCCTCGGTGAGGCCGTCGACGCGGTCGAACGGGACGCAGCCGAGCGGCGTTTCGACGCGGCCGTCGGCGAGCCGGCCGGAGACGAAGGAGGCGTGGCCGAGGAAGTCGGCGACGAACCGAGAGGCCGGCTGCTGGAAGACGGCCTCCGGCGTCCCGACCTGCTCGATGCGGCCGTCGCTCATCACGGCGACGCGGTCGGAGATGGACATCGCCTCCTCCTGGTCGTGGGTGACGGAGATGGCGGTGACGCCGGCGGCCTTCAGTATCTCTCGTACCTCCTCGCGCATCCGCACCCGCGTGTCGACGTCGAGGTTCGAGAACGGCTCGTCGAGCAGCAGCAGGCTCGGCTCCGGCGCCAGCGACCGGGCCAGCGCGATCCGCTGCTGTTGGCCGCCGGACAGCTCCTCGGGCGGCTTGTCGTCGTGGTCGGCCAGCCCGACCAGCTCCAGCAGTTCGTCGACCCGCCGGCGCCGCTCCGGCTCCGCCCAGTCGTCGATGCCGAAGGCGACGTTCTCCCGTGCGGTGAGGTGCGGAAAGAGGGCGAACTCCTGGAAGACGACGCCGACGTCGCGGTCCTCCGGTGGGGTGAAGCCCGCCCCGGAGACCGTCTCCTCGCCGATCCGTACCGCTCCGGCGTCGGGCCGTTCCAGCCCGGCGATGAGCCGCAGCGTCGTCGTCTTCCCGCAGCCCGACGGCCCGAGCAGGGTCAGCAGCTCGCCGTCGTACACCGAAAGCGACAGCTCCCGAATCACCGACGTCCCGTCGTAGGACTTTTCCAGTCCGTCGAGTTCGAGCACCGACTCCCCGTGCGTCCGGGCGTCGTCGGTCGCCTCCGGGAAGCGTTCGAGGAGTTCGCTAGACACGGCCCTCACCTCGGCGGCTCGCCGCGGCCGGCGTCTCGGCTCCCATCGTTCATAGCTGTTTAGGGAGGCCAAAAGTACCTTGCGCTCCCGGACGGCCCCGACCGACGGTCCCCAACGCTTAGGCACGTCCCACGAGATGCCCGGACATGACCGACGTAGCCGTCGTCGGCGCCTCGATGACGGAGTTCGGCCGGCGCGAGGCGTGGATTCGGGAACTGCTCGTGGAGGCGGGCGCGGCGTGTCTCGAGGACGCGACCGTCCCGCCGGAGGCCGTCGACCACCTGTACGTCGCCAACATGGCCAGCGGCGAGTTCGAGGGCCAGACGGGCGTCTCCAACGCTCTTGCGTCCGACCTCGGGGCGGTGCCGGCCTACACCCAGCGGGTCGACCAGACGTCGGCCTCCGGCGGGGCCGGCATCTACGCCGCCTGGCAGTCCGTCGCCAGCGGTGCCTCGGAGCTGACGCTGCTGGTCGGCGGCGAGAAGATGACCCACCGGACGACCGGCGAGTCGACCGACGTCATTGCCTCGCTCACCCACCCCGTCGAGTACAAACACGGCCTGACGCTGCCGTCGTTCGCCGGGCTGACGGCGCGACGCTACCTCGAACGGTACGACGCTCCCCGGGAGAGCCTCGCGCGGGTCGCCGTCAAGAACCACGCAAACGGCGCGCTGAACCCCCACGCGCAGTTCCAGGAGGAGATCGACGTCGAGACGGCCATGGAATCGCCGATGGTGGCCGACCCGCTGCGGCTCTACGACTTCTGTCCGGTGACCGACGGCGCCGCGGCGCTGCTGTTCTGTCCCGCCGACCGGGCCGCGGAGTACGCCGACGATTATGCCGTGATCACGGGCATCGCCGGGGCGACCGACACGCACGTCGTCCACGAGCGGGCGGAGCCGACGCGGATGAGCGCCGTCGCCGACGCCGGCCGCGACACCCTCCAGATGGCCGGCCGCGACCCCGACGACGTCGACGTGGCCGAACTCCACGACATGTTCACCATCCTCGAGTTCCTCCAGATGGAGGCGCTGGGGTTCGCGCCGGAGGGCGAGGCCTGGCGGGCGGTCGAGGCCGGCCGGACCGACCGCGACGGGGAGCTGCCGGTCAACACGTCCGGCGGGCTGAAGTCCAAGGGCCACCCGCTGGGGGCGACCGGCGTCGCCCAGGGCCACGAGATATACAGGCAGGTGACCGACACGGCCGGCGAGCGGGGCGTCGGCGCCGACGTCGGGCTGGCGTGCAACGTCGGCGGCTTCGGCAACTGCGTCACCGTCGCCGTTCTGGAGGGGCGGTGATGGAGGCCTACCGCTACGCGGACGGTTCCGTCGGCCACCCGGGTCATCCGGTCGGGCCGGACGGCGACGAACCCGTCGGGACGGTCGATCTGACCGACCACACAGCGGAGGTGGTGACCTGGACGGTCTCGCACGCGACGCCGCCCGGCGTCCGGGAGCCGAACGCCCTCGCGATCGTCGAGTTCGACGTCGACGGGACCGGCGTCCGGGCGATCGGCCAACTGACGACGGCCGACGTCGAGATCGGCGACGAGGTGCGGCCGGTCCCCTGCGAGGAGCTGCGGGACCCGTCGGTCTGTCTCCGCGAGCAGGAGAGCCAGTCGTGGGACGGTTACCGATTCGAGCCGGTCTGAGGCGGCCGGTCAGCCGTCGTCGTCCGGCTCGTCGTCGTCCGGGCCGTCGACCTGCCGCCGGATGGTCTCGAGTTCCTCGTCGACGTCGACGGCGACGTCGTCCGACGCCTGCTCGTCTGTCTCGTCGTCGTCCGACCCGTCGGGCCCGTCGACGTCGACCTCGACCGCCCCGGTCGTCCCATCGGCCGACGCCGATTCCGCCTCCGCCTCCGCCTTCGCCAACCGCTCGTCCACCTCCGAGCGGAGCTCGCGGGCTCGCGACAGCAGCCGCCGAACCTCCGGGTCGTCGGGCGTGCCGCCCTCGGCGGCCGTCTGCAGCTCCGCCAGCGCGTCGTCGAGCCGCCGGAGGGTCGCCCGGCTCGCGGCGGCCACGCCCTCACGACCCCCGGCGCGGACGGCCTCCAGCCGGCCGCCGGCGTCGGCCAACTCTTCGGTCGCCTCGATGGGTCGGCCGTCGGCCACCCGCAGCGCGGCCGCCAGCAGCTCCAACAGACGGACGTTCGCCTCGAGCAGCGAGATGAGCGCCGGGATGGTGTACTGCTCGGTGAACCGGAGGAGCTCTCCCGGCGACGGCGGCCGCGGCAACCCGAGCGGGCCGGTGCGGGCCGGCGGGTCGCGCAGCTCCGACCGCAGCTCCTCGAGCGTCGCCGTCAGCTCCCGGACGGACGCCTCGAGGTTGTCTCTGTCGTCCATGCGACGCGTGTGTAGTCGAGGCTCATAACGATACTGAAGCTGCCCAGAATGTTTATAAATCATCGGGTTTATTTTATACCAAGAACAATGGAATTCGAATCGAACCCACCCTCCGACGCCGGCGTCGTGCAGGGGCTTTCGGCGCTTCGACGCGAGGGCGGGTCGGTGCTGGTCGTCGGCGCCGCGAGCGGCGCCCAGCACGACGTCTGCCGGCGGTTCGTCGAGGGCGACGACGACCGCATCTTCGTCGACACCGACGGCCCCGTTCGCGACGACGAACCGGCCGACGAGGTCATCGAACGGCCGTTCACCACGCGGAGCGCGGCGACGTCCGACGCCTCCGGCCCTACCCCGGGCGGAATCACGGCGCTCGCCGCCGACGTCGGGGCGGCGACGCGCGATCACGGCGAGACGACCGAGACGCCGCGGATCTGCGTCGACTCGCTCCGACCGTTCGTCGACGGTACCGACATCCCGACGCTCATCGCCGCGCTCCGGTCGGTCGATGCCGCCGCTGAGGAAGCCGGTGCGGTCGCTCACTTCCACCTTCCCGCCGTGCCCGAGGCGGTTCCGGAGCCGCTGTTCGAGGCCGTCGACGCCGTCGTCGAGGTCCGACGGCGCGGCGGCACCACCCACCAGCGGTGGCGCTTCCCCGGCCGGACCGAGACGACCGGCTGGGTCCGGGTTTAGGTCGACCAAAACCCTTTAGCCTCCCCGGTGCGGAACCGTGGGTAATGGCAGCCACCCAGGAACGAGACGAACGGTCGGTCGACCTCAGAGCGCACTCGACGTCGCCCGACCGGACGGTGTTCACCGAACCAAATAACAACGACGGGTGGATCGCGACGGATCACACCGTCGACGTCGAACGATAGAAGCGACCGCTCAGTTCGTCGCCGACTCGAGGACCAGCGTGTCGTCCTCGAGGTAGTGCTCGAGGTGGTGGGCGTGTTCCTCGAGGGTTTCGAGTTCGTCGCGGAGGATCTCCTCGGTGGTGTAATCGCCGAGTTCGGCGGCCAGCGCGACGTGATCGCGCATCGTCTCGATCATCGTCGCCATCATCTCCATGTCGTTGGCCAGCGAGGTCCGGATGTCGAGGACGTCGTGGCCCTCGTGCTCGACGGGGGCGTGCTCCTCGTAGGTCGAGCCGCCCGACAGCGGCACGCCACCGATGGCCTGGGCCCGCTCGGCGAACGCGTCGGCCGCGTACTCGACGTCTTCGGCGACCTCGCCGAGGTACTCGTGGAGCTGGAGGAACTCCGCGCCCTCGACGTTCCAGTGGTGCTTCTTGAGCTGGTGGTACAGCACGTACGACGCCGCGAGGTCGGTGTTCAGCGCGTCGATCAGCTGTCGGGCCTTCTCCTCTTCGATGCGGAGAGCTTCGCTCTCTTCGACGCTACCGGCCTGACGACGGACGGATTCTTGGGTGCTCATACGGGTACTATTTGTTCCTGGATTAACTTAAACCTTCTCGCCTGGATAAACACTTTTTAGCTTCGCCCAAATATATTTTGTCTATCGTCGAACCAGGGGCTGTCTTCGCCGACGCCGCGGTTCGATCGAACGGGGGCCGCAAACGTCGCTTTCCTGCGTGCGGCTCGCACGCTCGCGGCCGTTCATAAGCGCTTTTATGCCCCGCTGCAGTACGGAAGTGTACAGCCTGCGCGGGGCTGTGATGCTCCTAGCCGGATAGGGACGAACGCGCCCGTCCGGGGTGCGAGAACCGCGTCGACCGCCCGGTCGGCGCTGGTTCGACGGCGGGGGAGCGCGAGCCCGCGCGCAGGAGGAGCAACTACAACAAATGTCAGTATACGTAGACTTCGACGTGCCGGCCGACCTCGAGGACGACGCCATCGAGGCGCTCGAGGTCGCCCGAGACACGGGAACGGTGAAGAAGGGAACAAACGAGACGACGAAGGCCGTCGAGCGCGGCAACGCCGAACTGGTGTACGTCGCCGAGGACGTCAGCCCCGAGGAGGTCGTCATGCACCTCCCGGAGATCGCCGACGAGAAGGAGACGCCGTACGTCTTCGTCGAGACACAGGACGACATCGGCCACGCCGCCGGTCTCGAGGTCGGCAGCGCCGCCGCGGCCGTCGTCGACGCCGGCGAGGCCCAGGACGACGTCGACGACATCGCCGAGAAAGTCGAGGAGCTCCGGTAGGTGAATCATGAGTGCTGAGGAAAACGGGGGCGGCGCGACCCCTGCAGAAGTGATCGAGGTCGTCGGCAAGACCGGCATGCACGGCGAGGCCATGCAGGTCAAGTGCCGAATCAAGGAGGGCGAAAACCAGGGCCGCATCATCGCCAGGAACGTCCTCGGGCCGGTACGGGTCGGCGACGTCCTCCAGCTCCGCGAGACCGCCCGCGAGGCGGACGCCATCGGGGGGCAGTAACCATGCCGCAGACGAACGCCTGTGACTACTGCGGCGCCGACGTCGAGCCCGGCACCGGGACGATGTTCGTCGCCGTCGACGGCACCGTCACCCACTACTGTTCGGCCAAGTGCGAGAAGAACGCCGACCTGAGCCGTGAGCCCCGGGACCTCGAGTGGACCGAGGCGGGCGCCGGGGCTCCGGCCGCCGAGACGGCCGAGGCCGACCCCGAGCCGACCGAGGAGTCGGAACCGGACCCGGAGCCGGCCGACGAGGCCGACGCCGAGACGCCCGACCTCGAAGCCGCCGAGGACGAGACAGGCGCCGACGAGAGCGAGGCCGACGAGAGCGGTGACGACGAACCCGAGGACGAGGAGGTCGAGGCCTGATGGCCGACGCCGAGCGGACCTTCGTGATGGTCAAGCCCGACGGCGTCCAGCGCGGGCTCGTCGGCGAGATCGTCTCCCGATTCGAGGACCGCGGGCTGAAGCTCGTCGCCGGGAAGTTCGTCCGAATCGACGACGAGCTCGCTCGCGAGCACTACGCCGAGCACGTCGACGAGCCGTTCTTCGACGACCTGCGGTCGTTCATCACCTCGGGACCCGTCTTCGCGATGGTCTGGGAGGGCCAAGACGCCGTCGCGCAGGTCCGGACGATGATGGGCGAGACCGACCCCGCCGAGTCGCCGCCGGGCACCATCCGCGGCGACCTGGGGCTCGACCTCGGCCGGAACGTCATCCACGGCTCCGACACCGAGGCGGGCTCCGCCGAGCGGGAAATCGAGCTGTTCTTCGACGACGACGAACTACTCGACTACGAGCGGATCGACGAGAACTGGTTGTACGAATAACCACTTTTTACGCGGCCGCTCGCCGAGGGCGAGCGGCCGGCAAAAACGTGGGGAAAATATGCGCGCGTGCTCCTTCCGCGAGCCTTCGGCTCGCGTCAGTCCGCGCGCGCTACGGCGCCTCGCTCGTCTCACGGCTCACTTCGTTCGCCGTTCGACCGCTTCGAGACGCTCGCTCCGCTCGCGTCTCGCTACCGCTCGTCGCCGCGAACCGCCTCGGGGGCGACCTGACGGACGCCCCCTCGGCGGATGCCACGACCGGAGTTCGTTCCAACAGCAACAGCGAGAATCGGCCGGTCGGTCGAACGTGCGTATTGATCGCTCGAAATCCTACCAGTTCCAGAAGATGTTCAAAGTGGCGTGTAAGATGCAGGGCGCATATTCAATACTCATCAGGAATCACCGTCAGAAGACACTTCTATCGAGCGTGTCATAAATTCGTATGGACCGACACCGATTCGTAGCCATCTTCGAAGACCGGCTACTCTATGTCGCCCTCTCGGGCTTGGTGCTCGGGCTCGCCCTCGTAACCACTGGTGTGAGTATTTTGGATTCCTGGGCGGTGACCATCTTACCGCTGGTGACACTGCTCCTCGGGGTTCTTTTCACCGGCATCAGTGGGGCGCTTATCGGGCTTCGATTCACACAACCCCGAATCGGTCACCGCCTCATTATGAGTGCATCGGGCGCAATCGCTGGCACAATCCTCGCCGGAGCCTATCTTTCGACCGTTACCGAATTCATACTTGGCCCACCGGTCGTCGTAGGAGGGCTCAGCGTAGCCGTGGTTATCGGTTTTGTCGTCGCGTCGGTGGAGAGAGCAGAGAGCGATGTAACCGGATGAAAACCATGATATATGAATTGTGCTTGCTGGCGTGTCAAATGTCAAATAAGTTTGATAATGCCCGTGAATACCGCTCTGCTGCACTCAACCTCTAAGTCTTGCACGCCACTTCTGACAAGAATTAGGTATGTTCTGACTTCCGTTTCTACATTAACCGGTCTAACAATTGGAGACCTGCATCCGCCAAAGGGGGGCGTCCGATGGGTGGCAGGCCGCAGGCCGCGCCGGAGCGTACAAAAAGCGGGTGTCGGTCGATGTCTACCTCACCGGCGTCGACTAGTCGCACGACCTCCCCGTCGACCAGCTCCGCCAGCTCGTCGGCCGGCCGCCCGTCGCCGGTCTCACGCGCCCGAGACGAGGTAGACAGCGAGGACGGCGAAGAGGATGCCGAGGGCCTTCCGGGCGGTGAACTCCTCGCCCAGCGCGAGGACCCCGATCATCGAGGAGAACACGAGGAACATCGCGAAGACCGGCGTGACGACGCTCACCGGCCCGAGCGACAGCGACCGGTACAGCGCGAGGATGCCGACGCTGAGGAAGGCGCCCGCCGCGAGCACGTACCGCAGCTTCGGCGAGGACAGGTGAGTGACGACGTTCTGGCCGGTGTAGGCCAGCACGCCGAACGTCATCACGATGAGCAGGCCGTTGGAAACGACGACGGCGACGTCGCTCGGGATCGCGTCCGGACCCGTCGTCGCGACGCGCATCAGCGGCGAGACGAGGGCGTACGACCCCATCGCGAGAAGCGCGTACGGCAGATATCCGTTCATGCAGGCGCTTCGTCCGGTGCGGACAAGTGTCTGCCGACCTACGCCTTCGGCTCTGGGAGGGAAAGGGGGTGCCGCGACGCGGCGGCCGGGTCGGTCAGTCGAGGTCCACTTCGCCGGCGTCGAGTTCGGCTTCGACCTCGCGGGCGGCCTGGACCATGTTCTCCATCTTGCCGTAGGCGACGTCGCGGGGGAGGAGTTTCAGCCCGCAGTCGGGGGAGACGGTCAGCCGCTCCGGCGGCACCACCTCGAAGCCCTTCCTGATGTTCGCCTTGATCTGCTCGACGGACTCGACCTCGGCGGTGTGGGCGTCGACGACACCCAATGCGAGGTCGGCCGTGAACTCGTGGTCGGTGAACACGTCCAGTTGCTCGTACTGCCCGTTGCAGAGTTCGAGGTCGAACTCGTCGACGGGGTACTCGAGGATTTCGGGGTAGATGCGGAAGTAGTCGCCGTAGCAGACGTGGAGACCGACGCGGATGTCCGCCGGCACATCGTCGACGATGCGGTCGAGACACTCCCCGACGATGGCGTGGTCGTCCGGCGTCGTCGCCAGCGCCGGCTCGTCGATCTGGATGTACGTCGCGCCGGCGTCGACCAGCCGCACGATCTCCTCGTTGACCAGCTCCGCCAGCTCGTAGGCCAGCTGCTCGTCGCCGTCGTAGGCCTCGTTGAACGACCACGACGCCAGGGTATAGGGCCCGGTGATGGGGACCTTCACGGGGCGGTCGGCGACGTCGGCGGTGACACCTTCACGGGGCCGTTGAACTCGTAGCCGTCGATGCGGTCGGCGAAGTACTCGACCATCTCGTTGCGCCGCATCTCGCCGTCGACGACGACGTCCAGGCCGGCCCGGACGTGCTCGTCGGTGACGAGGCGGGCGGCGTCGTCCATCGCCTCCGCCAGGCGGCCGTCGTCGAAGTCGTGGTCGCCGTCCTCGGCGAGTTCCTTGGCGCGGTTGAGCCACTTCGGCTTCGGGTAGGAGCCGACGACCGTCGTCATCAGGAAGTGGTCGTTGTCGTGGTCCGGCGGCCGGAACCGCTCGCGGCTTTCGGTCACGTCGACACCTCCTCGGCGGCCGCAGCCAGCGCCTCCAGCTTCGCCTCGAACCTGTTCACCGGCAGGAAGAACAGCCCCGTATTCGGCGTGGCGTACACCGTCTCGAACTCCTGGGCGGGGACGCTCTCCCGGACCCACTCGACGCGCTCGACGATCTCCGCGGGCGTCTCCACGAGCGTGTTCTGCCCGTCGACGACCCCCAGTCCGACGGCGTCCTTCGTGCCGTACTCCTGGATGTTGTAGAGGTTCCGCTCGTGGTCGGCGACGAAGTCGAAGCCGATGGCGTCGACGTCGGCGTCCATCAGGTGGGCGTACGGCTTCTCCGGGATCGCCCCCCAGTAGGTGTGGACGACGACGTCGGCCTCGACGGCGTCGGCCACGCGGTCGACGGCGGCGCTGGCGCGGCGGTCCTCGCCGTCGTCCGGTGGGTCCGTCACCAGCGACGGCTCCAGCAGGAACAGCGTCTCGACGTCCGGCAGCGCCGCGGCCTCCTCGGCGAGAAAGCCCGCGACGGCGTCCAGGAAGGCCGCCTCGTCGCCGTAGTGCTCGTCCGTCGCCAGCTCCGACAGCGAGTACGGCCCCGGCAGGACGGCCTGGTCGACGCCGGCGGCCGCGTCGAGTTCCGCGGCGACGTCGCCGTCGTAGTCCAGCTCGCCGGCGACGACCGGCTCCCGGTAGAAGTTGTTGTTGTCGTAGTACCGGACGATGCCGCGGGTCTCGACGCTGTCGTGGACGGCCAGCGGGTGGGCGAGCATGTCGTCCCAGCGGAGCTGGCCCTCGACGATCCGGTCGAGGCCGGCGGCCCGCTGGCGCTCGATGGCCTCGCTCCGTGCGCGCTCGTAGACGTCGACGACCTCCCCCGACTCCGAGCCGGAGATCAGGTCGCCCTTCTGGTGGCCCTTCAGATCCGACAGCTCCTCTTTGGCCCGATCGGGTAGCGGGAACAGCCCCGGCGTCGTCGCGATTGCCTCGGTCATCACCGCTCGATACGTGATGACGGCGTTTAATATTTCCTACTCAGCTATCACTGAGAGTTATCTCGAGGACGACGAGCCGCTCGAACGGAAACGACTCCTCGGCCCGCTCGCGGGCCTCCAGCCCCGCCGCCGTCGCTAGCTCCCGCACGGCGTCGAGGCCGGTCAGCGAGGAGACGAGCAGGTACGCGCGGCCGTCCGGCCGGAGCACCCGGCCGACGTCGTCGAGGAACGGCCGGACGACCCGGCGGCCGTCCTCGCCGCCGGACAGGGCGTACTCCAGTGGGTCGTCCCACTCCCGCTCCGGCGGCGTCGGCAGGTACGGCGGGTTGCAGAGAACGACGTCGGCGCTCCCGGCGGCGAAGGGGGCGGTGAGGTCCGCCCGGACGGCCTCGACGCCGGACTCGCGGGCGGCCGCACAGGCGTCGGGGCTGATGTCGCAGCCGACGACGGCGGCGCCCGTCGCCTCCCGGACCGTCGCGGCGACGTAGCCGGAGCCGACGCCGACCTCCAGCACCCGCTCGTCGGCGGCGACCGCCTCGGCGGCCGTCTCCGCCAGCAGCCGGGAGTCCTCCGCCGGCTCGTACACCGTCGGCATCTCGCGGCGCTCGCGGGGCGTCATTCCTCTTCGTCCCCGTCGTCGGCGTCGTCGTTCCCGCGGCCGTGTCGGCCGTGTTCGTCCTCGACCGGCTCGATGAGGCTCTCGTCGGTCGTCCCCGGGTAGACGTCTCCCTTCTCGCGGGGATGGGGGCTCGAGACGTCGTGGTCCTCGTCGACCAGCCAGGCGGCGCTGTCGGGGACGTTACTCATATCGTCCGCGCCGTCCACGTCGCCGTCCGTCGACCCGTCCGCGTCGATTGCGCCGTCGCCTTCGTCGACTACCTCGTCCGGTTCGTCGGCGTCGACCGCGCCGTCGTCCGGTTCATCGTCGACCGCGCCGGTGCCGCCGTACTCCTCCTCGACGGGTTCGCTGACGGTCGTCGGGGCCTCGCCGTCGCCGTCATCGTCGACGACCGGCCGGACGGCCCGCTCGGCCGCCGCCGACGTCGTCACTTCCAGGCCATCGGTTTCGGTCCGGCCCATCAGCTCCCGCTGTGGGAACGGGATGCGGATCTCCTCGTCGTCGAAGGCGCCCTTGACGGCGTCGATGACCTCGTTCTGTGCGCTGAGCTTCCGCTGGATGGTCGGCCGACCGATCCAGTACCGCAGCCGGAGCACGACCGACGAGTCGCCGAACGACTCCAGGACGACGTCCGGGCCCGGCGTGTCCGCGACGGTCTCGCAGTCCTGCATCGTCCGCTTTGCGACCGCGGCCGCCTCCGAGACGTCGTCGTCGTAGTCGACGCCGACCTCGGTCGTCAGCCGGAGCCGCTCGGTCTTCGAGTAGTTGATCACCTCCGTGTCGGTGATGCGGTCGTTCGGCACCAGCAGGTGCTCCTCGTTGAACGTCCGGATCTGCGTGTTGAAGACGCTGATGTCGGTGACGATACCTTCCTGATCGTCGACGGCGATCCAGTCGCCGGCCTCGAACGGCCGTCCGAAGAGGATGACCAGCCCCGACAGCACGTTCCGGAGGGTCCTTCGGCCGGCCAGCCCCACCACGGCGCCGAGAACGCCGGCGCCGATAAGGAAGTCCCCCGGGTCGATGCCGAACAGCCCGAAGACGAACACCAGTGCGACGGCGAACAGCGACAGCTGGACGAAGTGGTGGGCCAGCTCGCGCTGGTGCGGCGAGATACGGCCGCTGGCCGACCAGTAGCGGATCACCCGCTTGGTCACCCGCGTCAGGGTGTACGTCCCGAGCAGGGCGATGAAGCCGATGTAGAGGCTCAGCGACGTCTGTGCGGTCGGCACCAACCGGTCGACGAAGGTGTCGAGTTCTTTGACGGCGGTTTTCTCCTGCCCCCAGATGACGATGAACAGGACGGCGTCGGCGAGCGCCACGCCCATGATGACGAGCGTGCGGGCGATCTCGACCAGCTCGGACGTGAACCGCCGCTTCAGCGGCTCGCTGAGGCGGTAGATGCCGACCACGGCGGCGACGAACAGCAGCGGCAACAGCAGCGTCGCGAGGTACCGCCGCGGGTCGCTGTCGACGACCCCCTGGAACCGTCGGACGTAGCCGGCCGCCTGCAGCGCCACCGCCGGCATCTCAGGCCTCCCGGCGCGGGCGGGCGCCGATCATCGGGACTCGACCTCCACGGCGGTCCGAGCGAGCCGGGCGAACGCCGCCGGTGGCAGCGCCCCGGCCCGCTTGCTCAACAGCGATTCCTCGGCGGCCTCGACGACGGCCTCGGGGTCGTCGAGCCCCGAGATGTGGGCCGTGTTCCGGACGGCGTTTCGCATCGTCTTCCGTCGCTGGGTGAAAACCGCCCGCACCAGCCGCATGAACAGCGCCTCGTCGGGCACCTCGTACGTCGGCTCCCGGGGCGTCGTCCGGACGACCGCGCTCTCGACGGCCGGCGCCGGCGCGAACGCCTCCGGCGGCACCGGCTCGACGACCTCGACGTCGGCGTAGTGGCCCGCCGTCACCGACAGCCGGCCGTAGTCGTCGCCGCCCGGCTCGGCGGCCATCCGCTCGGCGAACTCCCGTTGGAAGGTCAACACCGTCGGCCGCCGCGCCGGCAGAAGCCGGAAGGACAGCTCCGAGGAGACGCCGTACGGCAGGTTCGACACCGAGGCCGTGAACGCCGGCAGCTCGACCTCCAGGGCGTCGCCCTCGACGACGGTCAGCCGGCCGTCGGCGACCGCGTCGGCGAACTCCCGCTCGAGGAACGCCGCCAGCTCCGGGTCCCGCTCGACGACGGTCACCCGGTCGGCGGCCGACAGCAGCCGGTCGGTGAGGGCCCCGGTACCGCCGCCGACCTCCAGCACGTGGCCGAGGTCGGCGCCGTCCGGGAGATAGCCCGGCAGCCGGTCGAGCACCCGGTCGTCGACCAGGAAGTGCTGGTCGCGGTCGGGGTCGCCGCGGACGCCGGCCCGGGCCATCAGCGCGTCTGGGTCCCGCATGCCGCGCGGTACGACGTCGCCGCGTATATGCGTCATCATTCGCCGACCGCCCTACTCGTCGGTCCGGCGGGCGAACACCCGGTACTTGAGGTCCTCCTCGCGGAGTTCCTCGACGATGCGCTCGACGAGCACCTCCCGCGGGCTGTGCAGCCCCGAGACCCGCTCCTCGACGTCCTCGAAGCTCTCGAACGGCTTGCGCTTGCGCTCGTCGAGGACGTTGTTGCGTAGCTTCTTGCCGATGCCGGGCAGCAGATTCAGCACGTGTAGTCGGGTGGTGATCGGCTGGGCGTCGTTGTAGAAGTCGACGAACCGCCCGGTGTCCCCGTCGATGATGCGGTCGATGGCGTGTTCGATCTCGGACTCGGCGGTGCTGGACAGCTCGCCGTAGTCGATGTCGCGGAGGTCCTTGACCGCCTCGCCGGGCGGGTCGATGGCCACCCGGTCGCCGATGTTGACGCCAGCGTCGTCCGTGAGGGCGATCTCGACGAGGCGGAACTCCGCCTCGCCGAGGGCGTGTGCGACCGGCGACCGCTCGTACTGCGGGCGGTCGTCGGAGGGGCTGCCACGCGGCAGGAAGTCCACGGCCACGGCCGTCGTGGGGTCGGGTTCGGAGCCGGAGTCGCTCATACGTCACCCGTATGCGGAGGCGATATTTAAAACGGGTGCCGGTCAGGCGTACTTCGCGACGACGTCGAGAACGTCGTCGAGCTCCTCGCCCGACAGCGAGTACCGCTCCTGGGCGAACACCGACCGCAGCTCGTCGCGGTCCGCCGGCAGCAGGTTCGCGATCTTGTAGGCGGTCGCCTCGTCGATTTTCTCCGCGTCGAGCAGTTCCTCGACGAACTCGACGGACTCCTCGGAATCGAGCGCGGTGAAGCGGTTGACGTGCTCGATGGCCCGGGCCAGCTCGTAGCGCATCTCCCGGTCCTCGTCGAGGGCCCGCTCGCTTTCGATCTCGGCGAGCAGCTCCTTCGCCTCGGGAGTGGTGAGGAACTCCTCGTCGAGAACCTCCTTGAATATCGTCATTCCTGCTGCCGCTGGAGGTGGGCGGCGCCGGCGATGACGGTCTTCGTCACGTCGCCGTCGACGATCTCCACCTTGAACGCGTCGCCCTGCTCGCCGGCGACCGTGCCGGTGCGGCCGTTGAACCGCGGGTGGAAGGTGCCGTCCGGTACCGATGGGTCGAGCTTGAGGTGGACCTTTTCGCCGTTCTCGTAGCTCTCGACGGACCGCTGGGGCGGGGAGGTGCCCCGCTCTCTGGGCTCGTTGCGAAGCTTGTTCCGCGTCGAGTGTCGCGGACCGTTGGAACTGGGCATCGTTGACCCGGCCTACTAGGCAGCCACAAATAAAAGGTGCGTTCCGGCCGCGCTCCTTCCCCGAGCGCCCGCCGCCGCGGGCCGTGCTGCGGCCGCATGAGACGTGTGCACGCTCTGCAGTATCAATGTGACGGACGTTCGGGGAGCGTCCGGATACGGGATCAGGGGTCCGGAAAGCCCTCGGCACTCTCGACTGCTGCTCGCGGGCCGTGCGCGGCGCTCCGTGCCGCGAACTCGAGGCGGTTTCACCACCTCGCCGCCCGGCTGATCCGGCAACCCGGGGCTTTTCGTCCCGGCGTCGCAACGTCCGGCCGTGCTGTCGGTCGAGCTCCACGCCCACTCGGCGCTGTCGTACGACGGCCGCGACCCGGTCGAGTTGCTGCTCGAACAGGCGGAGGCCATAGGTCTCGACGCGCTGGCGGTCACCGACCACGACGAAATCGAGGCGTCGTTGTCGGCGGCCGCCGCCGCCCGCGAATACGGCCTCGTCGGCATCCCGGGGATGGAGGTCTCCAGCGCCGCCGGCCACGTGCTGGCGCTTGGCGTCGAGGAGCTCGTCCCCGCGGGGCTGCCGTTCGACGAGACCGTCGACCGGGTCCGCGAGCTGGGCGGGCTGGCGGTCGTCCCGCACCCGTTCCAGTCGTCGCGACACGGCGTCGCCGCCCACGTCAGCCGGGGGCAACTGGCCAGCGCCGACGCCGTCGAGGTGTACAACTCCCGGCTGTTCACCGGCTGGTCGAACCGGCAGGCCGAGCGGTTCGCCGACACCTACGAGGTGCCGATGACCGCCGGCAGCGACGCCCACATCGCCGAGATGGTCGGCCAGGCCGTCACCGAGGTCGACGCCTACCACCGCAGCGCCGAGGGCGTCCTCGACGCCATCGAGGCGGGCCGGACGACCGTCGTCGGCAAGCGAACCCCCTGGTTCATCAGCGTCCAGCAGTTCGGCGGCGGGGTCAAGCGCCGGCTGTCGTCGATGCTGTCGTGGTGATGCAGGGCGCCGACGCCGCCGTCGTTCGCCGGGCGCTGGAGCGGCACGATCCCCTGCCGGGCGGCCGCGGCTTCGCCGGCGTTCTCGACGGCCGGCTCGTCCGGGACGTCCTCGGGCGGTACCCGCTGTTCTCCGAGCCGGACGACCCGACGGAGTGGAGCCCCGACCCGACGGACCTGTCGGACCCGCGGCGGCTGCCGGCCGGCCACGTCCGTAACGCCGACGCCAACGGTGACGGCGACACCCGCGTCTGGTCGCTGCCCGACCCCGAGCCGTCCGGCGACGCCGACCGGGCCGTCGCGGCGGTTCGGACGGCGGTCGTCGAGGCGACCGACGCCGTCGACGGCGCCCCGGCGGTGGCCTTCTCCGGCGGCGTCGACTCCGCCATTCTGGCCGCGCGCACCGAGGGCCCGCTCTACGTCGGTGGCTTCCCCGAGAGCCACGACGTCGAGGCCGCCCGGTCTGCCGCCGACGCCCTCGGCCGCGACCTGACGGTCGTCGAGTTCACCCACGCCGATCTCGAGCGCGCCGTCTCCGAACTCGTCGCGGCGACCGGCCGCTCGAACCCGATGGACGTCGGCGTCGCGCTGCCGCTGTACCTGGTCGCCGAGCGGGTCGCCGCCGACGGCCACGACCGGCTGGCGGTCGGCCAGGGCGCCGACGAGCTATTCGGCGGCTACGCGAAGGTGGCGGCGCCGGCCGACGACGACCGCCTCGAAGCCGACACGGTCCGCGGCGCCACCCGCGAGGTGATCGGCGAGTTACCGGCGGGGCTGGAGCGGGACGTGCTGACGCTGCGAGCGGCGGGCGTCGAGCCCGTCGCGCCGCTGCTCGACGACCGGGTCGTCGCCGCGGCGCTGCAGCTTCCCGCCGATCTACTCGTCGATGGTGACGAGCGGAAGGTCGCGCTGCGGCGGGCCGCCGACTTCCTGCCCGCGGCCGTCCGGACTCGCGACAAGAAGGCCGTCCAGTACGGTAGTCTCGTCGCCCGCGAGCTCGACCGGCTGGCACGGCAGGCCGGGTTCAAGCGCCGCATGGACGACCACGTCGGCCGGTACATCGACTCGCTCGCGGAGTGACCGGTCGGCGGGTGGGTCGCCGCCGCGCCGGATCGCCGGACGTCGCCCCCGGCTCACCAGAAAACCAAGATGGATGCCCCACCCTCAAAGAGCGAGCGGAGCGGGTGAGTAGGGTGGGGAGGAACCCGACAATTGCCACAAAACCGAGCGGATGTGGCGGCCTGACTCCCAGACGTATATAAGAACCCGCTCCGTGTGTGAACGTGTCGATGGAGGTCAAGCGTACGGTCCCCGTCAAGCTTGACGTACCCGACGAGCGGCGCGACGACCTCCACACCACCATCGAGCAGTTCAACGACGCCGCCAACCACACCGTCGAGAACGGACGCAACGACGACGGCTACCTCATCCTGAGCAAATCGTAGATACACGACGAGGTGTACTACGACCTTCGGGACCGGACGGACCTGCCGTCGAACCTGTGCATCCGCGCCTACTCGAAAGCGGTGGAGGCGATGAAGTCCACGGTCGAAGACTGGAAGGACGGCGAGAGCCGCCCGCTTCCGTCGTTTGACCAGCCGTCCGCCGTCTACGACAAGCGAACGCTGACTATCCGCGACCGGAGCGCGACCCTCTCGACGGTCAACGGGCGCATCGAAGTCGAGTACGTGCTTGGTGAGTACCAGCGGTCGTACTTGGACGACGACGAGCACGAGCGCCGGATGGGAACGCTGCACTACCGCGAGGATGAAGACGCCTTCTACCTCCACATCGTTCTGTTGAAAGAGGTAGAGAAACGCGACGGCGACCGCGTGATGGGCGTCGATTTGAACCTCAAGAACGTCGCTGTGACCAGCACGGGGGCGTTCTACGATGGTGGCGAACTGCTGTGGGGCCAGAACCACTACTTTCGAGTCCGCCGGAGCCTCCAAGGCAAAGACACTCGACCTGCCAAGCAGGCACTTGCGCGACTGTCGGGTCGAGAAAACCGCTTCGTCTTGGACCGCCTGCACACCATTTCTCGGCGGCTCGTTGAAGAAGCGCGGTCCCACGACTGTTCGTACATCGCCGTTGAACGGCTGACCCACATCCGCGAGCGGATGGACTCCCACGACGACCGCATCAAGCGACAGATGCACAACTGGGCGTTCCGCGAGTTGCAGGAGATGATCGCGTACAAGGCCGCCGAGTACGGTATCAGGGTCGAAGACGTGAACCCAGCGTTCTCATCGCAGACCTGCTCCAAGTGCGGCCACCAGTCCGGCACGAACCGCGACGGCGACACGGGCTGGTTCGAGTGCAACGAGTGTGGATACGAACTCGATGGCGACTACAACGCCGCGAAGAACATCGGTAAGCGACTGCTAACTGTACCGGAGGGCAAACGTCCCTCCGGGTTGGGCGACGGTCAACTCGCCCTGAAGTCCGGGACGGTGAACGGGAACGGGGAGTACACCCCCGACGACCCATCCAGGTCGGCAGACCGGGAGTCCACGGGCAAGCCCCACTCTCAAAGCGCCGAAGGCGTTTAGGATGGGGTAGTTGACTCCTCGACGGGACAGTACAGCACCGGCACGTCGGCGGTCAGCATCACGGACTGAGAGGTGCTGCCGAAGACCGCCTTGCCGGTCGGCGAGCGGCGGCGGCCGCCGACGGCGATCAGGTCGGCGTCGGCCCGCTCGGCGTGGGCGACGACCCGCTCGTCGGGGTCGCCGCTGTCGCCGACGAGCGAGACCTCGACGTCCGCCGCCTTCAGGACGTCGCGGGCGGCTCGCGCGGAGGCGAGCTGGCTGACGGTGGCACCCTCCTCGTTTTGGGTGAAGACGTGGAGAACCGTTACCTCGATGACGCCCCAGTCGAGGCCGACGACCGCCTCGGCCTGTGCCCGTGCGCGCTCCTCGTCGTCGTCGACCGCGAGCATCACGTCGGTCATGATCCGGAAGACCGTTCGCTCCCATATCATATATACCTCGTGCCGCGCGGGACTCCGGCCGGAAACCGCCGGTGTTTACGGGTTGGGAACGTCGACTGAGGGCCATGACACCGCTCGAAGTCGGGGTGCGTCTCCTGGCCGGGGTGGCGCTCATCCTGGCGAACGGGTTCTTCGTCGCCGTCGAGTTCGCGCTGACCCGAGTCCGGCAGTACGCCGAGGCGGCGTTCGACGAACCCGGCCTCCGGCGGGCCTGGGAGATGACCGACGAACTGGAGATATATCTGACGAGCTGTCAGGTCGGCATCACCGCCTCCAGCATCGCGGTCGGTATCGTCGCCGAACCGGCGCTCGCGGCGCTGTTCGAGCCGCTGTTCGGGGACTCGCGGCTGGCGTCGGTCGGCGCCGGTAGCCTCCTGGCGTTCGTCATCATCAACCTGGTGCATCTGACCCACGGCGAGCAGACGCCGACGTACCTCGGCGTCGAGCGGACCAAGACCGTCTGCCGGTACGGCGCGACGCCGCTGTACTACTACACGAAACTCATCCGGCCGGTGATGGAGGTCGGCGACACCGTCGCCAAGTGGACGCTCCGGCTGTTCGGCGTCCGGATGACCGGCGCCTGGCTGGAGACCGGCGAGGAGGTCATCGAGACGCGGGCCCAGCTCCGCAACCGCCTGGATACACTCCTGGAGGAGGGGAATCTTCCCGAGGAGCGCCACGAGGAGATCGTCGGCGCGCTCGACGCCGGGCAGATCCCCGTCGACAGCGTCATGGTCGACCGCGAGGACGCGGTCTTCCTGTCGACGGAACTCTCGCCGGCGGAGAACATCGAGCGGATGACGGAGACGCCACACACCCGCTACCCCCTGGTCGGCGAGGACCCCGAGTCGTTCGAGGGCATCGTCTACCTGCCCGCCGTGCTGGACCACCTCGAGGAGATACGGAGCGGCGAGCGGCGCCTCGGGGAGTTCGCGGCCGCGCCGATGACGGTCACGTCGGAGGCGAGCGTCAGCGACGCCATCGACCAGTTCCAGGCCGAGAGCCAGGAGCTCGCGCTGGTGCTGTCGGACGGCGAGGTGGTCGGTCTCCTCACCGCGACGGACGCCTTCGAGGCGGTGATGGGGGAGTTGGAGGACCCGTTGGACGAGAAAAGCGAGGCCTCCTGACCGGAGGGAAGGAGGCCTCGAGGCGGAGCGGGGAGCGAAGCGACCCGCGAAGCAAGTCAAAAGCGAGGGCGAGCGACCGCAGGGAGTGAGCCCTTGAGCCGGAGTGGGGAGCGAGGCGACCCGCAGAGCATAGCGAGGGCGAGCAGAGTGACCCGCGAAGCAGGGCGAGTGACCGCAGGGAATGAGCCCTTGAGCCGGAGCGGCGACCAGCAGGACACCGGATGGGCCTTGGACCAACCGACGGAGCGGGGCTCCGTGGGAGCTTATTCCTTCAAATTAAAGCGATTCACTCTAAACTAAATTTTTACTGTCCTCTCTGATATTAATGTAAGTATGGGTAGCTGAGTTCAGCGATTCAATACCTGGTGCGATAACCAGAATTATGGCGTCAAATTGCCAATACTTCTTCCTACCTTCTTTATTATTGGTGTTATTGACACTATCCTCCCTATAATATTGTCTCTATTCGTCTGGTCTGTTGGTTTCGGTATATTGCTACTCTTGCTAAAAGGAGAAGTAAAGAACCTCCTGAACTACGAGTCAGATTGAAAGGTCGGTATTGGGCTTCCAGACGAGTTATTGACGAATAGCCACCACGGTGTCATGGAAGAACATGAAAAGTAGTTTGCCACCCAAAACGGAGCTGAATTTTGTCCATATCAATCATAGCACTCAAGAGGATTATCTGAAGCGTACAGAATATATATGTGGCTAATAAAGGACAAATAATGCCAGTTAGTACCGAGATACTGCTGGATTGGACCCGTGGTCATACAGCCGTCTTAGCTTCAGTGACCAGTATCATAGGCCTATATCTTATATTGCTTTTATTCGTAGAATATCCATTTGAAACGACCACGCCATGGCGAATAGATGCGCTATTGTCATCTATTGTTGGATATATTATACTCAAAATTATTTTAATGACCAGAGGCTCGTCTACTGAATCTGACGTCAGAGATTGAACCCGTTTCAGTCATTGTGAAATAGGCTCATCACTCTCGGGTTTCTACATATCTGAGCTATTATTATGATAGGACGCGGCGTGATTGCGCCTGGCGACGGGAAACGGCCCTGTTACACAGGCGAGGGTACGGGACTCTCCTCGGAGACGCGTGAATCACGGCCTGCCGTGACCCAATAGTCCCAACTCTCATCTCACCAATTATGCCCTTTGACACAGACACCACAAGTCACAGCGGAATGAACGTATGGGCCCGACAGTAGATGACAGGCAGGGAGCCGACCAGGCAGTAAGCGTCGCCTCTCCGCGTATGGCCCGCTCACTCAACGGTCTCGATGGCCCGTCTGCCGAGGTCTTCGACGTCCGTCGCAAGCTCGTCCGTGCGGGTTTCGAGGTCGGCGACGGTGAACCACTCCCAGGCGTCGGCGGCGGCCTCGTCGCGGCCGACCGGGTCGACACTCCGGCCGTCGCTCTCGGCGAAGTAGACGAAGTCGACGTGCTGGTGGGCAACCCGGCCGTCGTCGTGGACGTCGATGTTCTCGAGGAGGAAGGCGGCCGGCCGCGGCAGCGACTCGACCTGATCCGTGTCGTAGGGACCGGCGTCGGCGACGAGGTCGGGCCGCAGTCCTGTCTCCTCGAACGTCTCCCGCAGCGCCGCCTCGTGAGGTAGCTCGTCGCGGTCGACGTGGCCCCCGGGCGGCAGCCACATCCCGAGCGTCTCGTGTTCGTGTAGCAGCGTCGCGCCGTCGGCGACGACGTAACAGGTGGCGACGAAGTGCCGGGTCGTCTCCATACATGAGCGGCGGGGACGGGCCGTTTCGGTCTTGCGCTCCCGTTAGACGTTAAGATCCTTCTCGGCTTCGAGCAGCTCGTGGTACCGGTTGCGGATGGTGACCTCCGAGATGTTGGCCACCTCGCTGACCTCGTTCTGTGTCACCTTCTCGTTGCAGAGCAGCGACGCGGCGTAGATGGCCGCCGCGGCGAGCCCGACCGGTGACTTCCCGGAGTGGACGCCGGCCTCGGCGGCGCTGTCGAGCAGCCCCCGGGCGCGGCGCTCGACCTCGTCGCTCAACTCGAGGTCGCTGGCGAACCGCGGCAGGTAGCTCTTCGGGTCCGCGGGCTCGATCTCGAGGCTCAGCTCCCGGACGACGTACCGGTAGGTGCGGGCGATCTCGTCCTTGCCGACCCGGGAAACGTTCGACACCTCGTCGAGGCTCCGGGGCGTCCCCGCCTGGCGGGCGGCGGCGTACAGCGACGCGGTGGCGACGCCCTCGATGGACCGCCCTGGAAGCAGGTCCTCGTCGAGCGCCCGTCGGTAGATGACCGAGGCGGTCTCGCGGACGTTCTCGGGGAGGCCGAGCGCGGAGGCCATCCGGTCGATCTCACCGAGGGCCTGCTTGAGGTTCCGTTCCTTTGAATCCCGCGTCCGGAACCGCTCGTTCCAGGTCCGCAGGCGCTGCATCTTCTGGCGCTGGCGGCTGGACAGGGAGTTGCCGTAGGCGTCCTTGTCCTGCCAGCCGATGTTCGTCGACAGGCCCTCGTCGTGCATCATCTTGGTGGTCGGGGCGCCGACGCGGGATTTCTCGTCTTTCTCCGCGCTGTCGAAGGCCCGCCACTCGGGGCCGCGGTCGATTTCGTCCTCTTCGACGACGAGGCCGCACTCGCTGCAGACCGTCTCGCCGCGCTCGGTGTCGGCTTCGAGAGAGCCGCCGCACTCCGGACAGACGAGCTGTCCCTCCTCGGTCTCCTCGGCTTCGGCGTCGGCCTGCTCCTTTTCGCCTCGCTCCCGTCTGACGGTGGTGTCGGTCATGATGTGTCCAAGTCCCGAACTACTGAGAGAACCGCTGTGGTATATATTGTCGATCCAGCATCTTAAATATTCGGGACGCAGCAGTCGGCGAACGAACGGCGGAGACGGCGCTGAGCGGCCCGGACGGCCGATACGTCGCGGTCACCCGGCACCGCCGACCGGCCGGTTCGAAACCCTTAGTGCCGCCCCCGCCCGAGCCGCTCCCATGACAGGGGACGAAACCGGCGGGGCGGCCGACGTTGACGACGAGGAGGTCCGACACGTGGCGTCGCTGGCCCGCGTCGACCTCGAGGAGCCGGAGGTCGAGCGCTTCGCCGCGCAGTTCGCCGACATCCTCGAGTACTTCGAGGCGCTGGAGGAGGTGCCGGACGTCGACGCCGACGCCGAGTTGGCGAACGTGATGCGGCCCGACGAGATCCGCGAGGGGCTCACCCAGGAGGAGGCGCTGCGGAACGCCCCCGAGACCGAGGACGGCTACTTCGTGGGGCCGCGGGTGTCATGAGCGACGCCTTCATCACCGAGACGGCGGTCGAGCCGACGGGGTCGGGGCCGCTCGACGGCGTCACCGTCGCCGTCAAGGACAACATCTCGACGGCGGGCGTCCGGACGACCTGCGGGTCGGCGATGCTCGCCGACTACGTCCCGCCGTACGACGCGACGGTCGTCGAGCGGCTGAAGGCCGCCGGCGCGACGGTCGTCGGCAAGACCAACATGGACGAGTTCGGCATGGGGACGACAACGGAGACGTCGGCGTTCGGCCCGACCGACAACCCCGCCGCTCCGGGTCGGGTGCCGGGCGGCTCCTCCGGTGGCTCCGCCGCCGCGGTCGCCGCCGGCGAGGCCGACGTCGCCCTCGGCTCCGACACCGGCGGCTCCGTCCGGTGTCCGGCCGCCTTCTGCGGCGTCGTCGGCATCAAGCCCACGTACGGGCTCGTCTCCCGGTACGGGCTGGTGGCGTACGCCAACTCCCTGGAGCAGATCGGGCCGCTGGCGCCGACCGTCGAGGCCGCCGCCGGGCTGCTGGACGTCATCGCCGGCCCGGACGAGCGGGACGCGACGACCCGAGAACCTCCCGGCGGCCTCCCGGAGAGCTACGCCGACGCCGCCGACGGCGACGTCGCGGGGCTGACGGTCGGCGTCCCGACCGAACTGCTGGAGGGCGCCGACGACGGCGTCCGGGAGTGTTTCGAGGACGCCCTCGCGGAGCTGCGGGACCGCGGCACGACGACCGAGGCGGTGTCGCTGCCGTCCGTCGAGACCGCCGTCCAGGCGTACTACGTCATTGCGATGTCGGAGGCCTCTTCGAACCTCGCGCGGTTCGACGGCGTCCGCTACGGCCCCGCCACCGAGGCCGACGGCGACTGGAACGACGCCTTCGCCGCCGTCCGCGAGGAGGGCTTCGGCGAGGAGGTCAAGCGGCGCGTCCTGCTCGGCACCTACGCGCTGTCGGCCGGCTACCACGACAAGTACTACGAGCAGGCCCAGGACGCCCGGGCATGGGTCAAGCAGGACTTCGATGCGGCCTTCGAGGACGTCGACGTCCTGGCGTCGCCGACGATGCCCGTCCCGCCGTTCGAGCGAGGCGAAAGCCTCGACGACCCCCTGCAGATGTACCTCGCCGACGCCAACACCGTCCCGGTCAACCTCGCGAACCTGCCGGCCATCTCCGTGCCCGCCGGCGAGACCGACGAGGGCCCGGTCGGCCTCCAGCTCGTCGGCCCGGCCTTCGGCGAGGCGACGCTCGTCCGAGCCGGCTCCGCGCTGGCCTGACGGGGCCGGCCGGACACGGAGCCCGGCAGTCTTTTATTCCCGAGCGAAATCGCGTGTCGATGTCGCTCGTCATGGTACTCGGAATCGTCCTTCTCGGAGTGGGACTCGCGGGTACGGGCGGCAGAGCCGGGGGCGGGGTCGCTCGCGCCGCTACCGCCGGTCGTCGGAGCGGACGTAGTAGTAGTAGCCGACGCCGGCGAACAGCGGCAGGATGACCGAGAGGGGAAGCGTCAGCGCGGCGGCGGGCCCCCGGTCAGAGAACTGCGCGGCGACGAGGACGCCGACGAAGAGGACGGTGAGCGCGCCGACCACGGCCGCCACCGCCCGGAGTGGGCCGCCGTCGTCCATCTACCCGCCTCCCTCGGGGAGGCTCTCGAGAATCTCCGGGTCGGTGCGGAACTTCAACACGTTGTGGACGATGAAGTTGCGGAGGTTGTCGACGGCGTCGCCGTGGCGCTTGTAGAACTCGTGGATCCACCGCGACTGCGACTCCGGGGTCGGGAACATCATCACCGACTTCCACTGGTACTCGCCGTCCGAGAGGAAGTAAAACAGCGTGTTCGGCGAGTCACGGATGTACTCCATGGCGGGCCGCCACTCCTCGGCGAAGTTGCCGGGGTCGAACTTGAACTCGAACATCGCGAAGTAGAAGTACTCCTCGTTGGGGATGATCGCCTCCCGGAACACCCCCTCCTCGCGCATCCCGCGGATGGACTCCGAGACGGTGACGTGGGAAACGTCGATGTCGTACTTCTCCTCGAGGATGCGCGCGATGTCCCGCGAGGACAGCTGCGGATCGCGGGACAGCTCCCGCAGCACCAGCACGTCCCGCTGTTTGAACTCCCAGTCGGGGTCGTCGGCGGTCATGCGGCGTCAATCACCCGCCTCCGTGGAGTCGGTTCCGGTCGGGGACGCCCGCCCCGCTCTGCGGTGCCGTCCGCCTGCGGTCCCGCCGGGTTTCGTGGGCCATCGACGCTCCGTCACCGGCCCTCGAACTCCGGCTCGCGGCCCTCCATGAATGCCGTCGCGCCCTCTTCGTGGTCGTGGGTCTCGAAGACGGCCGCCTGGGCGGCGGCCTCGTTGTCCTGGGCGTCCCGCAGCGACTGGTTCGTGCCCTGGTCGACGAGTTTCTTCGACGTCCGGAGCGCCACCGTCGGGCCCGTGGCAATCTGAGGCCGACCTGCCGGAAGCCGAAGCTGATCTTCGCCTCGGCGGACGCCAGCGTCACGTCGGCGGCGATGGCGAGGTTCGCGCCGGCGCCGTAGGCGACACCGTCCACCTTCGCGACGGTCGGCAGCGGGAACTCGGCGACGCACCGGACCGCCCGGCTCGTCTCCCGCTGGACCCGGTCGACGGCCTCGTGGAGGTCGGCCTGCCCGCTCATCAACTGGACCATCGCGTTCACGTCGCCCCCCGCACAGAACGTCCCCTCGCGGCCGGTGACGACGAGACAGCGCACGTCGTCGCGATCCTCTATTTCGTGGACGGCGTCGACGATGGCGCCCGACATCTCCGCCGACAGGGCGTTGCGGTCGTCCGGCCGGTTCAGCGTCAGCGTGGCGATGCCCCCCTCGACGTCGACGAGCACGGGGTTACTCATGATACATCCCGACCTGTGGGGCGACCGACTTAACCATTCTCCGGCGACTAACCAGTGTTTCTGATCGTGCCTCTCATTCAAACAGTTGAACCGGAAGTCGGAGTCTCGTCTATAGATGATCAACTACCGGCGCGGTGCCGGGGGCCAACTCCGCACCGTACGAGCACCGACGAGCGTCACCGCGCGGTCCAGCCGCCGTCGACGGCCAGCGTCGCGCCGGTCGCGTAGCCGGCGAGATCGCTGGCGAGAAAGACCGCAGGACCGGCGACCTCCGCGGGGTCGGCGAACCGTTCCAGCGGCGTCCGCTCGAGAATCGACCGCCGGAGGTCGTCGTCGGCGCGCAGTTCCGCGGTGAGGTCCGTCGCCACGTAGCCCGGCGCCAGGCAGTTGACCCGGACGTCCGGCGCCCAGTCGAGCGCGAGGCTCCTCGTCAGCCCCACGAGGCCGTGCTTCGAGGCGACGTAGGGGTGCTGTCGCGGCAGCCCGACCAGCCCGCCGACGGAGGCGACGTTGACGAGCGCGCCGCCGTCGCCGTCCCGCAGGGCCGGCCCGGCGGCCCGGGCGCAGGCGAAGGCGCCCTCCAGGTTGACCGCGAGCACCCGCTCCAGCCCCTCGTCGGACACCGCCTCGGGCGGCCCGAGGGCGGCGTCGGGGTTGATGCCGGCGTTGTTGACGACGACGTCGACGCCGAGGTCGTCGGCGAGCCGGTCGAAGCAGTCGGCGACCGCGGCGGCGTCGGTGACGTCGACCGTCTCGAGGCGGCTCTCGACGCCCCGCTCGCGGATTGCCGCGACGACCTCCGTCAGGTCCGTCTCGCCCCGGGCCAGCGGGACGACGTCGGCGCCGGCCTCGGCGAACCCGACGGCGACCGCCCGCCCGATGCCGCGGGAGCCGCCGGTGACGACCGCCGTCCGGCCCTCGAGTCCGAACTCCAGTCCGTCCATACCCCGAGCCGGGTCCGGCCGGGGCAAAAGCGTGCCGACGGCCCCGGTGCGTAACGCTCATACCGCCGCTGGGTCTACGCCACGATAATGGACCTCCGCGTCATCGAGAACCTCGAGACGGAGCTGTCGATAGAGATCGCCGGCGAGGACCACACCTTCATGAACGTCCTGAAGGCCGCGCTGCTGGAGGTCGACGGCGTCGCCGCCGCCACCTACGACATGAACCCCGAGCAGTCCGGCGGCCAGACCGACCCCATCGTCACGATCAAGACGGACGGGAGCATCGAGCCGCTGGACGCGCTGGAGGCGGCCGCCGACGGCGTCACCGACAAGACCGGCGCCTTCCGCGAGGCCTTCGAGGCGGCGGCCTGACCTCGTTCCGTCTCAGCAGGCGACGTAGGCGACCGTCACGGTGTCGTCCAGCGTGACGTGGACCGCCACCGCCTCGGCGCCGGCCTCGCCCGTCACGAACCGCTCGACCGATTCTCGTTCCAGCAGGGCCGCGGCGACGGCGTCGGCCAGCGCCGCCTCGTCGCCGTACTCCCCCGGGGCGACCAACAGCTCGACCACGTCGCCGCCCAGCTCCGAGGAGCAGTCCGGATCGAAGGCACGGGCCTCGGGGAGTTCCCCGTCGTAATCGGGGTCGTACCGGGTCGCGACGTCGTGGCGGACGGCGTACGTCGCGAGCGCCGCCAGCCCGTCGTCTCGCCTGCGGTCGGTCCCCCGCTCGGCGGCCAGCCGGCCACGGAGCTCGGTTTCGACGGTCCGGA
Organism: Halobacteriales archaeon QS_4_69_225; assembly: GCA_003020965.1. GTDB lineage: Archaea > Halobacteriota > Halobacteria > Halobacteriales > Haloarculaceae > Natronomonas. Next base: position 88,828 of record PXRL01000003.1, on the reverse strand, counting down.
GGTCGAGTCCCGCCGCCGTCGTCGCCTCGCCGGGCGCCTCCGGCGGCGCCGGCGGGCCGCCGACGCCCGGCACCGGAATCACGCCCACGAGCGCCAGCGCCACGACCACGACGACGGCGCCGGCGCCGAGCAGGTACGGCCAGCCGACGTCCAGGTAACCCGGCGTCTTCAGGTCGTCGGCGAGGTCGGCGTCGCCGACCGCTCGCTTCTCCAGGGCGGGATGGCTACAGCCCGTGCATATCTTCGCGTTCTTGACGTGCTCGCGGCCGCAGTTCTCGCAGACCCACACGTAGGAGTCGGTCTCGAAGGCCGAGGAGTCGCCGTCGACCCGCTCGAAGCTCTCGCGGCCGCAGGTCTCACACGGCGGGTCGTCGGCGTCGTACTCCCGCCCGCACCAGGTACACCGCCACGTCACTCACGGATGGAGGGGCCGGCCCGATATATGCCGACCGATTCCGGGCGCCGGCGGGGCCGCGCCGGGTTAATCCAGGTTCCGCTCCCGCAGTCGTTCCCGGATGTTCGTCGCGCGGTCCCGGACCCGCGAGGCGTACCGGAGCACCTTCCCCGGCTGGACGCCCATGAACGAGCCGACCCACTGCTCGTCGATGCTGTCGTGGGTCAGGAAGTACGCCGCGAGCGTGTCGCGGCCGGCCTGGATGATCACCGGCGGAACCCCTCGCTCGCCCGTTCCGGCCTCCTCGAAGCCGTTGACGTCGAAGTAGACGTCGGCGTACAGTTCGGCGTCCTCGGCGTCGTCGAAGGCGATACCCTCGTGTTCCGGCGCCTCGAAGGCGTACCACGTCTCGCCGTCCTCGGCGACCTCGACGATGCGGACGTCCATCACGTACTCCCGGTGGAGCCGGTCGTCGGCTGCCGTCTCGGTGCTCGACATGGGTGTCTCGCGGACGGCCACCCGTATGAACGTGGATATTGGGGCTACGTTCGGCTCTGATCGGTACGTACCGCTCCGGAGACGACTGGAGACGGCCCGGCCCGGCGACGGGGGCTGGAGTCGCCCGTGAGCCCCTCTCGCGGGCGTTCGTCGCCCGACGCGTCGAACGTACCCGTCCCGAGCGGTATATATCCGTCGTAGCGGCCCGGATATCTATTACAAGCGCTTTTGATTTGATCCTCGCTGGAGCCGAACGCATGCAGCTCAATCGACGGAATCTGATGCGGTCGTCGGTCGCCGCGGCGGTCGGCGCGGGCGTGGCCGGCACGGCGGCGGCACAGAAGGACAGGGGCGAACGGGAGATCAATCCGGACGACACGCTGACGGAGGGCGCACCGACGGTCGTCGGCGGCCTCAAGCGGTTCTCGACGACGGCGTTCGGCGCCGAGATGACCGGCGCGTACGTCATGAACGACGGCACGCTGTTCCACAGCGTCCAGCACCCGAGCCGCGACAATCCGGCACCGTGGAACAAGGGCGGCATCGGCTACTACAGGAACTTCCAGTTCGAGTTCGACGGCACCAACGACGACTTCGCGGAGCCGTCGTCGCCGTCCGGCGAGGAGCAGGACAGGGTCCGTGCGGCCGACATCGAGTTCGAGGTACTCATCCAGGAGGGCGACGAAATAAACGACGGCACCGAGCGGTGGGGAATTACGCAGACGCCGGACGGCCGTGACGTCACGACGGATAACTTCGCCGGCACCACCTACAGCGACCCCGGGTACAACCCCGACTCCAACCACTTCGTCGCGACGAACGACGAGGGGACGGAAGGGTACACCGCGAACTCGGCGGAACGCGAATCAACTGCTACGGCGACCTGACGCCGTGGGGGACGCCCGTCTCCTCCGAGGAGAACTACGCCCACCCGCGGGCCAGTCTCACGGACACCGTCGGTGACATGGCCGAGGCCGGCACCGGCGAGGGCTCTATCGCGGCGGCGCACTTCTGGAACCGACCCAATCCCGTCGACATTCAGGACGCCGTCAACGAGCGGTACGACGAACTCGACGGCTGGTACGTCCAGGGATACTGGAACCTCGACGGGATCGAGCACCTCGCGTACTATCTCGGTGCCGACCCCGTCGAGGCCGGCGACGGCAACCCCATCGAGCCCATCACCGGGTCGTACCCGAACGTGTATCGCTACGGCTACCACGTGGAGATCCAGGACCCTGCGGCGCCGGCCGAGGAGATTACGCCCGTCAAGCACTACGCGATGGGTCGGGTCTCCTGGGAGTCACCGGAGTTCCTGCCCGACGAGCGGACGGTGTACGGCTGTTCGGACGGCGACAGCAAAGGGGTCTACAAGTTCGTCGCCGACGAACCGATCCCCAGCTACGACGACCCGATGGACGTCGCGGGGACGCTGTACGCGCCGAAGATCACCAACGACGAAGCGGCGTCGGGACAGTCGCCGGCGGAGGTGTCGCTGGACGTCGAGTGGCTGGAACTCGGCCACGCCAGCAACGCCGAGATCGAGGCCTGGATCGCCGAGTACGACGATATCGACCAGGCCGACTACCTGGCGACCCACGCCGACTGGGAGCGCGGCGACGAGGTGACCGCCGAGGTGCTCGAGGAGGCCGACCTCGAGGTCATCGAGAACGGCAACGGGGACTTCATCCCGCGGGAGGACATTCTCGAGTGGGCCCGACAGGTTCAACAAGGCCGAGGGCGTCGACGCCGTCGACGACGCCGAACCGGGCGACTACATCTACTTCGGCATCGCGGAGTTCAACGACGACCTCGCCGGCCCCTCGAACGACGGCGGCGACGTCGCCCTGGAACGGGTCGACGGCGGCGTCGTCTACCGTGCGGAACTCGAGGAGGGCTACGACGTCTCGACGCTCGAACCGGTCGTCGTCGGGCCGGACTTCACCGAGGAGCAGGCGATGGCGGACGTCGACGACGCGCTCCGCAACGTGGACAACGTGTACACGATGCGGGACGGCCGGGTCCTTTGCTGTGAGGACGGCTGGCGCGGCGGCAACCGGAGCTACCCCAACGACGGGATGTACGTCTACGAGCCGCCCGCGGAGCAGAGCGGCCGGGCCGTCGACGAGACGGGCGACGGGACGAGCGATGAGACCGACGAGACGACCGGCGACGCGGACGACGGAACGAACGACCCGGACCGGTCGAACGACGAGCCGGTCGACACCGAGGCCAGCAGCGCCGACGGCCCCGGCTTCGGCGTCGCGACCGGTCTCGCCGGTCTCGGCGGCGCCGGCTACGTGCTGAAGCGGCGGCTCGCCGGCGACGACGAGGACGCCGAGGAGTGAGGTGATGACGGCGGGTTCCGGCCGACCGGCGCCGCGGCACCTGCGACGACCCGCTCAGACCCGCATCGGGACTCCGCGGTCGTCGAGGTAGCGCTTCACCTCGTCGACGGTGTACTCCTCGAAGTGGAAGATGGAGGCCGCGAGCGCCGCGTCGGCGCCGGCCTCGGTAAACACCTCCTCCATGTGCGCCGGCGACCCGCAGCCGGAGGAGGCGATGACCGGCGTCGAGACGTTGTCGCAGACCGCCGTCGTCAGCGGGACGTCGTACCCCTCCTTGGTGCCGTCGGCGTCGATGGAGTTGACGAACAGCTCGCCGGCGCCGCGGTCGGCGGCCTCGCGAACCCACGCGACGACGTCGGTGCCGGTGCCCTCGCGGCCGCCCTTCACGGTGCACTCGAACCAGCAGGACTCGCCGTCGACCTCGGCGTAGAACTCGCCGGCCTCGTCGTAGCGCCGCCGGGCGTCGACGGAGATGACGATACACTGGCTGCCGAACGCCTCGGCGCCCGCCTCGATGAGGGCGGGCCGCTGGAGGGCGCCGGTGTTGATCGAGACCTTGTCCGCGCCGGCCCGCAGCGTCTCCCGGATGTCGTCGGTGGTGCGGATTCCGCCGCCGACCGTCAGCGGGATGAAACACTCGTCGGCGACCGCCGAGACCGTCTCGAGCATCGTCTCGCGACCCTCCGCCGAGGCCGTGATGTCGAGGAAGACGAACTCGTCGGCGCCGGCCTCGTTGTACTTCCGGGCGAGTTCGACCGGGTCGCCGGTGTGCTCCAGGTCCTCGAAGTTGACGCCGGTGTACACCGCCGCCTCCCCCGTCTCGTCGACGTCGACGTCGATACACGGGACGATTCGCTTGGTGAGGGTCATCGACTGCCGGAGGGTTGGCCGCGTCCGGGTTTGACGGTTTCGGAGTCGCCGGCGGTGGTGTTCAAACAAGGATGTGGAGTCGGAGTGGCAGCAGCGAGGATTTCGAAAGCGCCCCTCTCGGTCCCACCCGGTGAGGTGTGTTCGGCTCGCTATCGCTTATCTAAACATTGCCCGACGAACGGTAGAAAAGCCCAAGCCCTCACGCCGGGTAGTCCGGGCGATGACTTCTATTCGGAACCTCGCCGCGGGCGTCCGATCGATGACGAGCAACGCCTTCCTCGTCGAGGGCGAACGGCCGGTGCTGGTCGACGCCGGCGACGGCTTCGACCTCGTCGAGCGGGTCGAAGAGCGCGTCGACGGGCTGGCGGCGCTGGTGCTGACCCACACCCATCCCGACCACGTCGGCAACGTCGACGACGTCGTCGCCGCCTTCGACGTCGACGTCTGGGGATTCGACTCCGACCACCCGCTCGTCGACCGCGCCGTCGCCGACGGCGACGCCCTCCGGCTCGGCGACGACGACTTCGAGGCGCTGCACACGCCGGGCCACAAGGACGACCACGTCTGTCTGTACGCGGCCGACCCGGGGCTGCTGTTCGCCGGCGACCTCGTCTTCGCCGACGGCGGCTTCGGCCGGACGGACCTCGCGGAGGGCGACCGGGCGACGTTGATCGACAGCATCGAGCGCCTCCGCGAGGCGGTCGACGGGCCGCTCAAAGCGATGTACGCCGGCCACGGGCCGGCCGTGGAGACGGACCCCTCCCACGACATCGAACTGGCCGCCCGTGCGGCGCGGATGGGCTGAGCCGAACGTATTTACTCCCGGCGGCCGACCGAACGGATACAGACGCGCCGTAGCGGCGTTCCCGCGCGACTCGGCGGCGGGCCCGGTCGAACGCGGTGTTCCGGCCGCGACCCGCCGCACGGAGGGCACCCTGGCTGCTGACACCCGCCGTTGGGAGCGACCCGCGTGCGTCTGTACGGCGGGTCGACGCTTTCGAACGATCAGACCGCCGCCAGCAGCTCCTCGTAGGCCGTCCCGTACTCGTCGGCGACGGCGGCGGAGTCGGCCCGCTCCTCGCCGGACAGCGCCGGCAGCGTCAGGTCAGCGACCGGCTCCAGGAGGTCGACGACGTCGGCGACCCGCTCTTCGAGTTGGCCCTCGTGGGGGCTGTTGCCGGTGACGTCGCAGGCCCTCGCGTACCGGCGGCCGTCGTAAATCCGGCAGCGCCGCGGCCCGACGACCGCGACGGCGTCGGGGACGAACTCCGACAGCGGCCGGGCGATGTCGGCGTAGGACTCGACGACGGCGGCCCCCCGGCGGTCGATCCGCGCCGCCAGCGCCTCCAACGCCGGCGCGTGCCGCCGCGCCATCAGCTCGTTCAGCTCCGGCAGCGACTCGACGGTCGCGGCGTCGGCCAGCGGCAGTCCCTCGCGGGCCGACGCCGGCAGCTCGACCGTCCCGTTGACGACGTGGCCGGTGCCGTCGTCGTCGGTCACCCGGTCGACGAGGAAGGCCCGCCCCTCGCGGCCGAGCAGTCCCTTCCCGCGGCCGGGCGTCGGCAGCCACAGCCGGTGGACGGGGTTGATCGACTCCGGGCGGACGTCGCCGGGCGAGACGGCCGCCAGCCGCTTCGCGTCCGTGCCGTAGAGCCGCCCCGTCTCGACGGCCCGGCGGTAGTCGTCGTGGTCGTACCAGTAGCCGTTGCCGGCCCGCGGCTTGAATCCGCGGACGCCGGTCCGCTCGACGAGTCCGGCCGTGAAGGTGGTCTTGCCGGCGTCGACCTCGTCGTCGCCGGCGACGAGCAGCCTCATGCCAGCCCGTAGAAGCCCGGCTCGTCGTCGTCGTCCGGCTCGGCGAAGACGAACGCGTCGCTGTTGACCAGCATCCACGGGATGGCCCAGTCCAACAGGACCGCCTCCGTTTCCGCCGGCAGCTCCCGGTCGGGCTCCAGCCCCTGGAGCAGCCGCGCGATCTCGTAGACGGTGTAGAGGTAATCGGAATCGAGGACCTCCTCGGGGTCGCGGAACTCGAAGGGACGTAGCTCCTCGAACGCCTCGCGGGGTCGTGGCATGCCCGTGGCTACGTCCCGGGAGGCTTAGGAGTCTGACGGGACGGCGGCGCCGCTGTCGGCCGGGCGTCGGAATAAAACGCGAGGTTGTGACTACGAGTCGCTACTGGCTCGTCGCCTTCTGGTACTGCTCGGCGACGTTGTCCCAGTCGATGACGTCGAAGAAGTTCTCGACGAAGCTGCCGCGGTCCGGCCCGTAGTCGTAGTAGTAGGAGTGCTCCCAGACGTCCAGCGCCACGACGGGGTGGCTGCCCCACAGCGCGCCCTGGTCGTGCTGGTCGACGACGAGGTTGCGCAGCTGGTCGGCGACGGGGTCGTAGGCCAGCAGCGCCCAGCCGCTCGCGTCGCCCGCGGCGGCTTCGAACTCGCCGCGCCAGCCCTCGTAGGAGCCGAAGTCCTCCTCGATGGCGTCGGCCAGCTCGCCGGACGGCTCGCCGCCGCCGTTCGGGGACATGTTCTCCCAGAACATAGTGTGCAGGTAGTGACCACACCCGTTGTGGGTCACGTCGCGGATGGCCGCGGCGGAGCCGCCGAAGTCGCCGGCCTCGCGGTTCTCCGCGAGCGTCTCCTCGGCGCTCTGGATGCCGTTGACGTAGCTCTGGTGGTGTGTATCGTGATGCCACGTGACGACCTGCTCGGAGATGGACGGCTCTAGGGCGTCGTAATCGTACGGAAGTGGGGGAAGCTCGGGGTTGGAATGTTCGGGCATTTTTTATCGACCTCTATTTTACGTTTCTTCGCCGCGGCTGTTAAACCTTCGCCGTCGGGCGATAACGCACCACACCCGAATACCGCCCGACGGAACCGGAATCGGGGCCGGCCGTCCGGCTGTCCGCGCGTCGCTGGCCTGCCGCTCGCTCCGCGGCTCCCTGCGGTCACCGGCAGAGCTTCGCTCGGCCTCGCTGCTCAGTCAGCCTCGCTGCGCTCCCGTGTCGTCGCTCCCGCCGGTCGCTCCTCCCGCTCGCTTCTTCACGAGGCCTCCTTCCCTCCGGTCAGTCGGCCTCGCTGTCGGCCTCGCCCTTCGCGTGTCGTCGCTCCTCATGTCGCTCCTCCCGCTCTCCTTTTCGAGGCCTCCTTCCCTCCGGTCAGTCGGCCTCGCCCCTCGCCCGCTCGAACATCGCCAGCGCCTCCTCGCGGCGCTCGGAGTGGTCGACGACCGGGTCGGGGTACTCCGGTGCCGACTGCCGCCGCTGGGTGAGCGAGCACTCGTGCCAGGAGTGGATGACCTCCGGGTCGACGCCCCGCAGTTCGGGGACGTACTCGGTGATGTACTCCGCCTCGGGGTCGTACCGTTCGCCCTGGGTCATCGGGTTGAAAATCCGGAAGTACGGTTGGGCGTCGGTCCCGGTGGAGGCGGCCCACTGCCAGCCGCCGTTGTCGTTGGCGGTGTCGTGGTCGACCAGCAGTTCCCGGAAGTGGTCGTAGCCGTGCCGCCAGTCGATCAGCAGGTCCTTCGTCAGAAACGAGGCGACGATCATCCGCACGCGGTTGTGCATGTACGATTCGTCGCGGAGCTGCCGCATCCCGGCGTCGACGATGGGATAGCCCGTCTCGCCGCGCTTCCAGGCCTCCAGCAGCTCCTCGTCGTCCTCCCACTCGATGTCGTTCTCGTAGGATTTGTAGTTCTCCGTCACGACCCCGGGGTTGAAGTTGAGGACGTGGATGTAGAACTCCCGCCAAGCCAGCTGGCTGCGGAACTCCTCGACGGACTCGTGGGCCTCGCCGTCGGTGTCGGCGAGCGTCTCCCGGACCCGCTTGTCGACCTCCCGGATTCCGATAGTACCGAACTTCATGTGCGGCGACAGCCGCGAAGTGGGCTTCTCGGCGGGGTAGTCGCGCCGTTCCTCGTAGGCGAGGACCTCCTCCTCGAGAAACGACTCGAGGAGGCTGCGGGCCTCGTCGGTGCCGGCCGGCGGCACCGTTCCCGGCGGCTCCTCGAAGCCCAGCTCTCCGAGCGTCGGCAGCGGCTCGTCGTCGTCGGCCGCCGCCAGCTCCGGCACGGGACGGGGATCGCCCTTCTCGCGGTCGCGCCACTTCTTCCAGAAGTACGTGTACACCGAGTAGGGGTCGCCGGCGTTGGTCGTGATCGAGCCCGGCTCGTGGCAGATGGCGTCGTGGAACTTCTGGGGGGTGACGCCGGCGTCCTTCAGCGCCGCCGACACCCGCTCGTCGCGTTCGCGGGCCAGCCCCGAGTAGTCGCGGTTCCAGGAGACCATCTCGACGTCGCGTGTCTCGGCGAGGTCGGCGAGGACCGCCGCGGGGTCGCCGCGACGGACGAACAGCTCCGAGCCGCGGTCGCGGTACCCCTCGCGCAGCGACGCCAGCGCGTCCAGCATGAACGACACGCGGGGCGAGCCGGCGTGTTCGAGCACCCCGTCGTCGAAGACGAACACGCCCGCCGGGGCCTCGGGCGCGTCCGCGAGACCGACGTTGTCCGACAGCCGGAGGTCCCGGCGGTGCCAGTGGAGACGCATCACCAGTACGTAGAATCGTCGGGTCCTAAAATCCCCGGCCGGCCGGCCGGTTGCCGGTACGGCTCGGCGCCGCCGCGTGCCGGGCGCGAAAGCGGAGTCGCCCCCGTCGACCGGTCACTTGTGGGTGTCGAGTAGGTCGTAGCTGCGCTCCCACTCGTAATCGTCGTCGTGGTACTGTTCGGCCAGCGGCTCCTCGGGCATCTCGCCGACCTCGCGCTTCTCCTCGCCGTAGGAGGGCCGGTCGGTCTCGTGGTAGAACCGGCCGGTCAGCACCTCGCCCTCGTACAGCGAGCGTTCGGTGCGCTGCATCATCTCGGCGGCCTCGCCGCGGTCGGCGATGTCGAAGTCGTAGTCGTCGTTCTGCTGGACGTCGATGTACGGAACGTACTGCTTTGCGTCCTTGTTCCAGGTCGGACACTGCGTGAGGAAGTCGATGTGGGCGAAGCCGTCGTGTTCGATCGCCTCGACGAGTATCTCCTGGGCTTGGTTGGGGTTGACCGCCGCCGTCCGGGCGACGTAGCTCGCCCCGGAGGTGAGCGCCAGCGACAGCGGCCGGATGGGCGACTTCGCCGAGCCGTGGGGCTGGGTCTTGGACTCGTGGCCCTTCGGGCTGGTCGGGGAGGTCTGACCCTTCGTCAGCCCGAAGATCTCGTTGTTGAACACGATGTACGTCATGTCGTGGTTCTCCCGGGCGGTGTGCATGAAGTGGTTGCCGCCGATGCCGTAGCCGTCGCCGTCGCCGCCGGCGGCGACCACCTCGAGGTCGGGGTTGGCGAGCTTGGCGGCCCGGGCGACGGGTAGCGACCGGCCGTGGATGGTGTGGAAGCCGTAGCTCTCGAAGTAGCTGTTCAGCTTGCCCGAACAGCCGATACCGGTCACCAGCAGCACCTCCTCGGGGTCCCGACCGAGTTCGGCCATGGCGCCTTTCAGCGCCTTCAGGACGCCGAAGTCGCCGCAGCCCGGACACCACGTCGCCTGCGGCTCGATGCCGGGGGTGAACTCCTCGCGCTCTACCTCGCGGTCCGATCCGATGGCGTTGAACCCACTCATGATCAGTCACCTGCCGCGGGGACGAACCGCGTCGTCGGCGCGGGTTCGTCGCCGTCGATGATCGTCTCGAACCCCTCGACCACCTCGCCGGGTTCGAAGGGGTTGCCGTTGTACTTCAGGAGGCTGTGCAGCTTGGGGCCGAACCGGCCGAGTTCCTTCTGGATGAGCCCGCGGAACTGCGCGGAGCCGTTCATCTCGACGACCAGCGCCTCGTCGACGGACTCGAGGAACGCCGTCACCTCGGCCTCCGGGAACGGCATCAGCGCCGAGACGCCCAGCGACTTCACCGCGTGGCCGTCGGCGGCCAGCCGGTCGACGGCCTCCTCGACGGTGCCCTGCTGGCTGCCGAACGTCAGGATTCCGTAGTCGGCGCCCTCGACGGGCTCGTGCAGCGTCTGGTGGGTCGACTCGCGGCCGTCCAGCTCGTCGCGGATGGCGTCCATCTTCCGGAGCCGCCGCTCCAGCTGGGCGACGCGGTTGTCGGTATCCTCGCTGATGTGGCCCTCGGGGGTGTGCTCGTTGCCGGTCGCCAGAAAGCGGCCGCCCTGCTGGCCGGGGATGGACCGCGGGGAGACGCCCCCGTCGTCGTCGGGGTCGCGCTTGAACCGGCGGAACTTCCCGGAGGCGTGGTGGGCGGCCTCGGCGATCTCCGCCTCGGAGAGCGTCGATCCCAGGTCCGGGGTCGGTTCGCGGTCGAACACCGACTCGTCGACGGTCCGCAGCTCGCCGGAGAGCTTCTGGTCGTACAGCACGATGGCCGGCAGCTGGTAGTCGTAGGCCAGTTCGAAGGCGGTGCGGGTCTGCTCGTAGGCCTCGGCGGCGTTGCCGGGCGCGAAGACGACCCGGTTGGAGTCGCCCTGGCTCGTGTAGAGGACGTGCTCGAGGTCGCCCTGTTCGGGCTTGGTCGGCATGCCCGTCGAGGGGCCGGCCCGCATCGCCTCGACGAGGACGACCGGGGTCTCGGTCATCTCTGCCAGCCCCAGCGGCTCGGACATCAGCGCGAAGCCGCCGCCGGAGGAGCCGGACATCGCCTTCACGCCGGCGTGGGAGGCGCCGATGGCCAGCGCCGCCGCCGCGATCTCGTCTTCGACCTGCTCGGAGATGCCGCCGATCTCCGGGAGGTGCTGGCTCATCAGCGTGAACACCTCCGTCCACGGCGTCATCGGGTAGCCGGCGATGAACCGACAACCCTCGTCGAGGGCGCCGTAGGCGATGGCGTTCGACCCCGACACCAGCACCTGCTCGCCCTCGTGGCTCCCTTCGGGCGCCCGGAGGTCGTGGGTGAACTCCAGGTCGTCCACCTGTTGGTAGGCGGCCTCGAGAATCTCGAGGTTCGTCTCCAGCACCTCGCCGGACATCGCGTCGGCCATCAGGTCCTCGATGTGGCCCAGGTCGTACTCCAGGAGTGCGCCGGTAGCGCCGACGCCCGCGGTGTTACGCATCACCTCCCGACCCATGTCCCGGGCCATCTCCCGAAGGTCCAGCGGGTAGACGTGCCAGTCGTTTTCCTCGACCCGCTCGTCGAAGTCGGGGATCTCCTCGACGTCGATGAGCCCCTCGTCGTAGACGATGACCCCGCCCTCCCGGAGGTCGTCCAGGTTCTCCGCCAGCGGCTTGATCTCTTCGGTGCCGTAGTAGGCCTCCTCCTGTGGGTTCCGGGCGAAGGAGTCGCCCAGCGCCAGCAGGAAGTTGTGGCCGTCCCCGCGGGAGCGGACCGGCTCCGTCGAGGCGCGCACCTCGACGTACGTGTGGCCGCCGCGGATCCGGGACGGATAGTGACGGTGCGTGAAGACGTGCAGCCCCGACCGCATCAGCGCTTTCGCGAAGTTCTGGCTCGTCGAGTCGATCCCGTCGCCGGAACCACCCGCGATTCGCCAGACGAGTTCCTCGGACATTGTGTATCACTGCGCCCAGACGGGCGCCTTCCGCGTACTTCGGGAGCCGGCAGTAAAAGCGTTTGCGACACGTTGTCATATAATAATAATTATATATTTCGTCGATGACCGACTCCCCCGGGCGGTCGAACTGGTAGCGTTCGACGGTGCTGGATGACCACTCGGGGCGGCTGGCGCGTCACCGACCTCCTGGCGGACCGAACGGACGAGATACACCGGCGTTCGTACGGTCGCTGACCCGGCGCTATCCGAGCTGTGAGGCGTCGAGCGGAGCGAGACGCCTCGAACGCGAACGGCGTCCTCGCGAGTGAAGCGAGCGAGGGCTCGGCAGAGCCTCGCTCTGCCGGTGACCGAACTGAGTCGTGAGCGAAGCGAGACCATCCGGGGCAGCGACCGCCAGCGAGCCGAGGGCTCTCGAGGTCACCGCCGACCGCATCGAGGAACGTCCGCGTATCTGGACACGACCGTCGAACCGGTACTGTTCGAATGAGAGTCTCGGTCGTCGCCGTCGGCCGTGACCAGTACTGAACCCCCTTCGCTCTCGGCCCTTTCCGGTCCCACCTCCAGGGCGTCCGTGCGGGGCACCGTCGCTCGTCTGAGCACCGTCGTCGAACTGGCCGTGTTCAGTTACGAGAGAGTCGGCCGGTCGGCCGGCGTCTGGCCGGACCTCGAACGGGGCCGAGCCGGACTTCGAACGGGGGCCGACCGTTTCGCGGCGCGCAGGCTCAGGCACGCACGCTTGCCGCGCGCGGCGAGGCCGAGCGAGCGCAGCAAGGGAGGTCTCGTGACGAAGCGAGCAAGAGGGGGCGTCCGGACGCGCCACCGTCACCGCCGAACGAGGTTAACTTCCTCTCGCTGGACACGATCGGTCAGTCGGCGTCGCCGACGCGGATGGCCTGCACCAGCGAGTACACCGGCACGCCGAGCATCTCTTCGACGCCCTTCTTGTCGACCAGCACGACGCAGGCGGCCGGCTCCCCGCCGCGGTTCCGGATGGCTTCGATGGTCTCGCGCATCGTCGTCCCGCTGGTGATGGTGTCGTCGACGACGTAGCACTCCCGGTCGCGGATGTCGGCGAAGTTCCGCGACAGCGTCCCTTCCAGCTCGTCGATGTCGCCTTCCTCCCACTGGTGTTTGCGGGGGGCGTAGGCGCCGATGTCGGTGTCCAGCTCGCGGGCGACGACGGTCGCCAGCGGCGCGCCGGCCTTCTCGATGCCGACCGTCAGGTCGACGGCTTCGCCCTGCTTCGACAGTAGGTCCGCCATCGCCCGGCCGGCGTACGTCAGCCGCGCGGAGTCGCGGCCGATGGCGCTCCAGTCGACGTGGATGTCGTGGGGGCCGCCGGTCGGCTCCTCGGAGTCGGTCGTCGTCGGTGCGGCGTCGCTGCGCTCGACGAGCCAGCTGGCCGTCTCCCGGGAGACGTTCAGCTGGTCGGCGATCTCGCCCTTCGAGAACCCCCGCTCGGACAGCTCGCGGGCGCCCTCGATGAGGTCGTCAACGTTCTTCATACCGGGCAAACTCGACGACCGACTTTATGTTCGTCGGCCCGCGTCGGAACGCCGGGCCGAACGACCGGTGCGGTGTGACCTCGGTGACGAACGACTCCGGGAACCACCGCGGCAGCTCCCGAAGCCGGTCGACGGCGGCCTCGAAGTGCCGGACGCCGGAGTTGACGCTGCCGACCAGCGCCTTGTTGTTGAGCACCAGCTCCTCGTGGAGCCGGCCGCCGTCGACCTCGAACGTCCAGGGGTCCGGCACGCCGAGCAGCGCGGCCACGCCGCCGGGCGCCAGCGCCTCGATGCTCTCGAAGGCGTGTCTGGCGTGGCCGGTCGCTTCGTACACCAGGTCGGCCGGCTCGTGGACCTCCGGCACCGCAGACACCGGTGTCTCCCGGGAGTCGACGTACGTCGCCCCCAGCCGCTCGATGACGTCGATCGTCGGATCCGGCCGGTCCCGGCGGCCGAGACAGTACACCTCGTCGGCGTCGTCGACCAGCACCGCGACGGTCAACAGCCCCAGCGCACCGTTGCCGAGCACCAGCGCCGTCTCCGGGCGCCATTCGAACGACGAGCGGGCCGCCGCCGCCAGCTCCAGGGCCTTCTCCGAGACGCTCATCGGCTCCACGAGAAAGCCCAGCGACGCGAGGTCGGGCGGCACCGCCACCAGGTACTCCTCGGGGCTGGTGAAGTACTCGCTCATGAAGCCGTGGGCGCCGTCGATGCCGCGCTCGAGGGTGGCCCCCGGCGGCGCCATGTCGGCCTCCCCGCGCTCGAAGTAGTCGTTCGGGTCGTCGCCGGGCGGCCGCCGGACCGTCGGCACGACGACGTCGCCGGCCTCGAGGTCGGTCCCGGGTGCCGTCTCGACGACGCCGACGGCCTCGTGGCCCAACACGAGGTGGTCCTCGCCGTCCGGCGGGCTCCCGTGGTTGCCGGCGATGACCTCGTGGTCCGTCCCGTCGACGCCGACGCGGAGCGTCTCCACGAGCGCCTCGCCCGGGGCGGGCTCCGGCCTCGGCAGTTCGAGCAGGCGCGGCTCGTCGGCGCCGCGTTCGATTCCGATGGCGTCCATACTCCGAGGAGTGGCCCCAGGGTTGAAAACATTTATCCAGTTACGAGTAAATCAGTGCGGACGGCCAGCACATATATGGACGCCCCTGTTCGTTCGAACATGGAACGGTACGATCTGCTGTACCGCCTCTACGACGAGTTCGACACCGACACGCTCGGGGAGTACCAGGAGTTCGTCGACCTGTTCCCGCCCGTCGACTCGCGGGTCGCCCTCGACTTCTGGGAGGAAGCCAGCGAGGAGCTGACGCGCCGAAAGGGGGAGCTCCAGGGGTCTTTTCCCGGCGCGGGCGAGACATTCGCCGACCTGGCGGCGCTGGCCAGCCGCGAGCAGGCCTTCGCCGGGCTGGACCTCTACAACGAGTACGACCGCGGCGTGAACGTGCTGGTGCTGGACGTCGACGAGACGCTGCGGTCGGCCGGCAACACCGACAACGAGATCCCCCGGGAGACGCTGCACCTCATGACCCGGTTCCACGAGGCCGGCGTCCCGATCGTCATCTGCACGGGCCAGACCCTGGAGAACGTCAAGGGCTTTCTCATCCAGGGGCTCGGCAACGAGATGGTTTACTCCGGCGACGTGAGCATCGTCTACGAGGCCGGCACCGGCGTGTTCACGCCGGGTCACGGCGCCGACACGAAGCGACTGCTGTACGAGGAACTGGACGCGGAGATCCGCGAGGTGTTCGGCCGGGTCCGCTCGCGCGTGTTCCCGGACGCCCCGGCGGCGGTCGCAAGCGGCTGTCACCTCCAGGGCAACGAGTTCAACGTCACGCTGAAGCCGAACTTCGAGACCGGTAGCGACCGGGCGCGGACGGTCGTCGACGAGGGGCTGGTCTACCTGCTGGACCTGCTGGAGGAAAGCGTCGCCGAGGCCGTCGGCCGCGAGCCGGCCGCCGAGGGGCATGCCCGCGCGTACTACGCCGACGCCGACCCCGAGATCCGCGGCGTCGTCGAGGCCGAAAGCGAGCAGCCCGGCGCCGGCGACGACGTCCCGAACGACCTCGCGGCGGTCTTCGAGCGGGTCGACGTCGCCTACTACGAGGCCGACGCCGCCGAGATCGGCTCCCTGGAGCTGAACAAGGTCGTCGGCGTCGAGACCGCCCTCTCGGTGCTCGGCATCGACGACCCCTTCGCGCTGGTGATGGGCGACTCCAAGAGCGACCTCCGGGTGATGCGGTGGGCCGACGAACACGACGCCGGCGTCGCCGCCGCTCCCGACCACGCCTCCGACGACGTCCTCGAACACGTCCTCGGGACCGACGAGCTGGTGTTCGACCGCGGCGACGCCGGCGAGATGCTCAGAACCGCCTACGCGATGTACCGGCTCGCGGAACTCGACTGACGGCGATTATCGATGCTTTTTGACACGGTAGTGAAAAGAGGCTACTTCGAGGGTCGAACCCCGATTCCTTCGACGCTCGGCGGTAACGATCCGCAGTAATCAGTACAAAACGGAGTCGCCTCAGGCGTACCTGCCGTCGTCGTCGTTCTGTTGTCGCTGCTCCAGTCGCACGATGGGGAGGAATGCTGGTACCATTCTATCTAAAACTTACTCGGAGACGAATAAGTAAGTTTCGATACACGTTCTGGTACGGGTTCACACGGCAGGGGTGGACGGACGAGCCGGCGGCTGTCGGGGGACCGACGACCGGGGAAAAGAGCCGTCACTCGCGGAACTCGAAGCGGATGGTGTCGCCGTTGCGGAGGGGTTCGGAGGCCACCAGCCGCTTTTCGCCGCCGTCGGCGACGCGGACCGCCGACACGGTCGACCGGAGGCGGTCGCCCTCCAGCAGCGCCAGCCGGAGGTGGCTGCCGTAGCGGTCGGCCCAGGTCGTCACCGCGTCGGCGACGGTGCTTCCGGCCGGGACGACGACCCGGCCCTGTCGTGCGCCGGCCCGCGCGACGAGCGCGCCGGTCAGTTCGATGTCGACGCCGAGGCCGCCGCCGCCCTCGTCGGCCCTGACGATGTCCGTGTCGGTACTCATTACACTCCGTTTCGTCCCCGGGGTCAAATACTTTACTCACATCCGAAAAACAAGCCGCAAGCTTATGCCGGCCGGCGCCGAACGCCAGGTATGACAGCGAACGCTCCGTCGCCCGGGGCCGACGACCCGCTGGGGCTCGGCGGGGTCGTCCCGCCGACGGTGACGGCCTTCGACGCGACCGGCGACGTTGACCCCGCGGCGACGGCGGCCCACGCGCGGTTCGTCGTCGACAACGGTGCCGACGGCGTCTTCCCGCTCGGCACCAACGGCGAGTTCGCGACCCTGACGGCCGCCGAGCGCCGCCGGGTCGTCGAGACGGTCGCGGAGGCGGTCGAGGCGCCGGTCATCGCCGGCGTCGGCCACCCGAGCACCCGCGGGGCCGTCGCCCACGCGGAACACGCCGAGCGGGTCGGCGCCGACGGCGTCGTCGTCGTCACCCCGTACTACTACCCCGTCGACGGGCGGGCGGCGGTCGACCACTACCGGGCGGTCGCCGACGCCGTCGACCTCCCGGTGTACGTCTACCACATCCCGGGCCGGACCGGCAACGAGCTGTCGCTGGCGACGCTGGAGCGGCTGGCCGCCGTCGACGGCGTCGCCGGCGTGAAGGACTCCTCGAAGGACGTCCCCTGGCTGGCGCAGGCCGTCGACCGCGCGCCCGGGCTGACGTTTCTGGCGGGGTCGGACTCGCTGCTGTTCGCCGGCCTGGAGGTCGGCTGTGCGGGCGTTGTCAGCGCCGTCGCCGACGTCTTTCCCGGGCTCGTCGCCGACCTCTACGGGGCCTACGACGCCGGCGACGAGTCGCAGGCCCGCGAGCTCCAGTCGACGGTTTTCGACGTCCGGTCGGCGCTGAAGCGCGGGCCGTACATGGCGGGGGTGAAGACGGCGCTGTCGCTGCGCGACCCCGGCTTCGACGTCGGCGGCCTCCGCGCGCCGCTGCGGACGATGGACGAGACCGACCGGGCCGCCCTCGAGGCCGACCTCGCGGAACTCGGCCTCCTGTGACCCGCGAACTCTCGGAGGCGGTGGTGTACCAGCTGTACCCCCGCAGCTTCAACGACAGCGACGGCGACGGCATCGGCGATCTGCCGGGGGCGCTCAAGCGGCTCGATCACGTCGTCGACCTCGGAATCGACTACGTCTGGCTCAACCCCGTCTACGACTCCCCGGGGGTCGACGCCGGCTACGACGTCCGGGACTACTACGCCGTCGACGACCGCTCCTGGTGGTGAACCACACCTCCGACGAACACGAGTGGTTCCGGCGATCCCGGCGCGGCGACCCCGCCTTCGCCGACTTCTACCACTGGGTCGACGGCGACCCCGGGGAGCCGCCGAACAACTGGACCTCCGCCTTCGGCGGGTCGGCCTGGAGCTACGACGACGAGCGGGAGGCGTGGTACCTGCATCTCTTCGACGAGAAACAGCCGGACCTCGACTGGCGGAACCCTGCGGTCCGGGAGGAGATCCACGAGATGATGGACTGGTGGCTCCGGAAGGGCGTCGACGGCTTCCGGATGGACGTCATCAACCTCATCTCGAAGGCCGACGGCTACCCGGACGGCGAGCCGGGCGGGTGGGTCGGCGCCGAGCACTTCGTCGACGGGCCGGACGTCCTCCCGCGGCTGGAGGCGATGGCCGAGCGGGTGCTGGACCCCCACGACGCCGTCTCCGTCGGCGAGTGCGTCGCCGTCGACCTCGCGGCCGCCGACGACTACGTCGGCCCCGACGCCCCGCTCGACACGCTGTTTCACTTCGACCACATGGACCTCGACGACCACCCCGAGGCGGGCTGGTGGGGCGTCGCCGACTGGGATCTCCGGGAGCTGAAGGCGGCCTTCGACCGCTGGGAGGACGGCCTCGCGGGTCCGACCGCCGTCTACCTCGGCAACCACGACCAGCCCCGCATCGTCTCGCGGTTCGGCGACGACGGCCGGTACCGCCGCCAGAGCGCGACGCTGCTGGCGACCTTCCTGCTGACGATGCCCGGCATCCCCTTCTGCTACCAGGGCGACGAACTCGGTATGAGCAACTACCCCTGGTCGTCGCTGTCGGAGCTGCGGGACGCCGAGGCCGTCAACCGGGTCGAGCTGGCGCTTTCCGACGGCCGCGTCGACGACTTCGAGGCGGCCCGCGAGGTCGTCCGGTACCGTACCCGCGACAACGCGCGGACGCCGATGCAGTGGGACGACTCGCCGAACGCCGGCTTCACGACCGGCGAGCCGTGGCTGCCGGTCAACCCCGACTACACGGAGGTCAACGCCGAGGCAGCCCGGGGCGACCCCGACTCGGTTTACCGACACTACCGGCGGCTGATCGCGCTGCGGCACGACCACGACGCGCTCGCCGGCGGCGAGTACGTCCCGCTGACGCCCGACCACCCGACGGTGTGGGCCTACGACCGCGTCGGCGCCGACGAGCGGCTCCGGGTCGTGCTCAACTGGGCCGACGAGCCGACCGCCGCCCCGGTCGACGTCACGGGCGAGCGCCTCATCGAAAACTACGAGTTGACGGACCGTCTGCAACCGTACGAGGCGCGTATACACCGACATGGAGGGGGGCTGTAACATATCCGACGTCGACCGGGCATGGTGGAAGGAGGCGGTGGTGTACCAGCTGTACCCCCGCAGCTTCAACGACAGCGACGGCGACGGCATCGGCGACCTGCCGGGGGCCCGCCGCCGGGTGCCGTACCTCGACGACCTCGGGGTCGACGTCGTCTGGCTCAACCCCGTCTACGACTCCCCGGGGGTCGACGCCGGCTACGACGTCCGGGACTCCTGGTGGTGAACCACACCTCCGACGAACACGAGTGGTTCCGGCGATCCCGGCGCGGCGACCCCGCCTTCGCCGACTTCTACCACTGGGTCGACGGCGATCCCGGAGAGCCGCCGAACGACTGGGAGTCGTTCTTCGGCGGGTCGGCCTGGAGCTACGACGACGAGCGGGAGGCGTGGTACCTGCATCTCTTCGACGAGCGCCAGCCGGACCTCAACTGGCGGAACCCCACGGTTCGGGAGGAGATCCACGAGATGATGAACTGGTGGCTGGAGAAGGGGATCGACGGTTTCCGGATGGACGTCATCGACCTGCTGTCGAAGCCCGACGGCTACCCGGATTCGGACCCCGAAGCCGACGGCATCGTCCGCGGCGCCGACCGGTTCGTCAGCGGCCCCCGCATCCACGACTACCTCTCGGAGATGTACGAGCGGACGCTGGCCGACCGGGACGTGATGACCGTCGGCGAGATGGTCGACCTTCCCGTCGAGGAGGCCGACCGCTACGTCGGCTCCGACGGCCTCGGGATGAGCATGGCGTTCAACTTCGACCACATGCGGCTGGACATGGAGGGGAGCCGCTGGAACCACATCGAATGGTCGGTCCGGGACCTCAAGCGGGTCATCAGCCGCTGGCAGACCGAACTCGACGGCTGGCCGCCGCTGTACATGAACAACCACGACGAGCCGCGGATGGTCTCGCGGTTCGGCGACGACGGCCGGTACCGCCGCCAGAGCGCGACGCTGCTGGCGACGCTGCTGTACACGCTTCGTGGCACGCCGTTCTGCTACCAGGGCGAGGAACTCGGCATGACCAACTACCCCTTCGAGTCGCTGGACGAGGTCGTCGACGTCGACACGAAGAAAAACGTCGGAGAGCTGCTGGACCGAGGTCGCTTCGAGGACCACGAGGAGGTGATGGAGCTGGTCCGACGCCGGAGCCGCGACAACGCGCGGACGCCGATGCAGTGGGATGACTCGCCGAACGCCGGCTTCACGACCGGCGAGCCGTGGCTACCGGTCAACCCCGACTACGCCGAGGTCAACGCCGCCGCCGACGCCGATCCCGACTCCGTGCTCAACTACTACCGCCGGCTGATCGCGCTGCGGCACGACCACGACGTGTTGGTCTACGGCGACTACGAGCTACTGACGCCCGACCACGAGCGGCTGTGGGCCTACGAGCGGACGCTCGGCGACGAGCGGGTCCTGGTGGCGCTCAACTTCGGCGACGAACCCGCGGCGTTCGTCAGCCCCGGCGACGACGGCGAGCGGCTCATCGCCAACTACGACGACCCGCCCGACCCGGCAGGGGGGACGCTCCGGCCCTGGGAGGCCGTCGTTTACCGGAGCTGATTAACTCGCCATCGGGTAACACATCAACGCTTTAGCCGCTGCAAGCCGACGGACACGGCATGAGCAGGGACTACCGGTCGCTCCGGGACCCGAACGCCGAGTACACGACGCGGGACCTCTCGGCGGAGGCGATGGGGGCGACGGCCCCGCGGGGCCCTCGCGACGTCGAGATCACGGACGTCCAGACGACGATGGTCGACGGCAACTTCCCGTGGACGCTCGTGCGCGTCTACACCGATTCGGGCGTCGTCGGGACCGGCGAGGCATACTGGGGTGCCGGCGTCCCCGAACTCGTCGAGCGGATGACGCCGTTCCTCGTCGGCGAGAACCCGCTGGACATCGACCGCCTCTACGAGCACCTCGTCCAGCGGATGTCCGGCGAGGGCTCCATCGAGGGCGTCACCGTCACGGCCATCTCCGGCGTCGAGACGGCACTCCACGACGTCGCCGGCAAACTGCTCGGGGTTCCGGCCTACCAGTTGCTCGGCGGCAAGTACCGCGACGACGTGCGGATGTACTGCGACTGCCACACCGAACAGGGCGCCACCGCGACCGCCTGCGCCGACGAGGCCGAGCGGGTGGTCGACGAACTGGGTTACGACGCCCTGAAGTTCGACCTCGACGTCCCCTCCGGCTACGAGATGGACCGGGCCAACCGCCACCTCCGGCCCGGCGAAGTCCGGCACAAGGCCGAGATAGTCGAGGCGATCACCGAACGGGTCGGGTCCCGCGCCGACGTGGCCTTCGACTGTCACTGGTCGTACGCCGCCGGGTCGGCAAAGCGGCTGGCGAGCGCCGTCGAACCGCACGACGTCTGGTGGCTCGAAGACCCCGTCCCCCCAGAGAATCTCGAGGTCCAGGCCGACGTCACCGACTCGACGCTGACCCCGATCGCGACCGGCGAGAACCGCTATCGGGTCACCGAACACCGACGACTCCTGGAGAACGGCGCCGTCGACATCGTCGCGCCGGATCTCCCGAAGGTCGGCGGGATGCGCGAGACGCGCAAGATAGCCGACGTGGCCAACCAGTACTACGTCCCGGTGGCGATGCACAACGTCGCCTCGCCGGTCGGGACGATGGCGAGCGCGCAGGTCGCCGCCGCCATCCCGAACGCCCTGGCCGTGGAGTTCCACAGCTACGAGTTGCCGTGGTGGAGCGACCTGATCGAGGAGTCGGTCATCGAGAACGGCTACGTCACGGTGCCCGAGGAACCGGGACTCGGCGTGACGCTGGACATGGACGCCGTCGCCGAGCACATGGTCGACGGGGAGGAGTTGTTCGATTCGGCGTAGCCGAATCGAGCTCGAAAATCTCCGATTTTCGGTGTTCGACGAAGCATAGCTTCGTCGGGCTCGCCGAGCTTTGCTTGGCGGCGTTCGACGAGGCGTGAGCCTCGTCGGGCTCGGAAATCTTCGATTCGACTCGTCCGACGGGGCGTAGCCATGAGTGGCTCGAAAAACTCGGTTTTCCACGTCCGACGGGCACTGTTCAAATTGGGATGCCGTTCGTCAGACAGTTCGACTCGCCGGGCGCAGTGCCTTGTCGGCCCTTCGGCCGACCGGATTATGCGGGACTCCGCAAGGGGCCGGCGGCTCGGGGAAGGACGGCGAGGTAAGCGAAGCGCGCAGCGAGCCGCCCGAGCCGGCGGGGGCTTGCGTCCAACGAAATGTTACTCCACATGTTGCCTGAACAGTACCTTTCGGCAAGGCGTAAAGCTCGACATATCAGCGATTCTTCCGTTCGTGCCGTTCGGCCCGGTGGGAAATCCACAGCACCACCGACCACTTCCGGGTGATATTCGGGTCACGAAACTTTATAGAACGTAGAACGACGGTTATCCATGCGCCTCTCAGTTCTCCTCTCGACGACCTTGCTGTGCATTGTGCTGGCGCTACTGGCAGGCCCTGCCGTCGCAAGCGCGAATTACGACGACGCGAACGTCAGCGGTTACAACACAGACGCTGAACTCGAGAGTGCCGACGAGATCGAGTCTGCCATCGAAAACGGAACCGCGACCCCCGCGGAGGCGGTTCTGATCGGTGACTCCCTGATCGTCGCCATCGGTTCGGAGCGGCTTGCCGAGGAGATCGACGAGGCGAACGGATCGACGACGACCGAGCGGTTCTTCGCCGTCCTTGACGGCGACCCCGAGTTGCTGGTCCGCCAGACTAATGCCCTCCAGAGGTACGGTCCAAAGGTGTTCCAGTTGGGACCGGCAAATACGACTGTCTACCGCTCTGGCAACACGACATATACGGTGATCGACACCGGCACAGTCGACGTGGACAGACCTGACTACAACAGGTCCGAGGACGCCGAAATCGACCGGGGCGACGTGTACCAGATACAGTTCGGCACCGATCTCTCGCTAACCCGAGAAGAGGAGTCGGAATTCCGAATCATAGACGTCGAAGCCGAGTTCGACGATGGTGTCTTCGATCCGCTGGCGCCAGATACCGTGAACCGGACCGTGAGGACCTACGTCGAACCAGACGAGGAGCTCGTCGTCACGCTTTCCCTCGATGGTGGTGAGACGCGCTCCGAACGGGTGGTGGTCCCGAGCGGCGATTCCAGAAAGCGGGGCGTCGACTCTCACGTCGAGTTCGGCCTACGCGAGGTCGACTCTGGTACCGGGTACACCCTCAGATTGGTCCACGACGGGACGGTGGTCGACCGCCGCAACGGGACGGTTTTGGAGCCGAACGCGACGCTCACCGACGCTCGGTTCGTCGAAATCGCCGGCGAACGACATCTGACGTTTACGGTACGGCTCTCCCACGGTGGCACGGTCGTGACGGAGACCCTCGACGGCGAGCGTCGTGCCGCCGTCGACGGTATCGCGCCGGGCGAGTCGACGGAGGTGGAGATTCCGGTTCAGGAAGACTATCTCGAAAACCCCGACGCGAAGGCGCGCCTAGTCCCGGAGCGCGGCCACGTCCGGGCGTTCCGGACCGGCGGTCCGACCATGACCGCGTATCCGAACGCCACCTACGCGATCGACGGAGAGGAAATTCGCCAAGGGACGCTGACGCCGACGCCAACTGCGACACCCACGCCAACGGCGTCTGCGAGTCCGACGGGAACCACGACAGCCGGGTCGCCGGACGATCCCGATGACCAGCCGGGATTCGGAACCGCGATAACCGTCGCAGCCCTCGCGGTGGCGGCGCTCGTGCTCCTCGCTCGACGCCGACCGAACACCGACTGATACTGCCGGCTGTAATTCATTCAAGATTTTCTGCGATATTCGGTTGTATATTTATCCGAAACTCTGTATTCGGACGAGACTGTTTTATGCAGTTACAGCAGGCAGTATGAGTACCACGCCGTAGACTAGGATCGTCCCGACCCGACTTCCAATGGGTTTACGCTTACCGGCGAGAGGGCTCGATCATGACAGACGAGGACGACTACCGCGTCGAAGAGGACAGTCTCGGCGGGATGCAGGTCCCGGCGGCGCCTACTGGGGCACCCAGACGCAACGGACCGTCGAGAACTTCCCCGTCTCCGGGCTGACCTTCGGGCGACAGTTCGTCCGCGCGCTCGAGGTCGTCATTCGGTGTTCGGCGAAGCGTAGCCTCGTCAGGCTCGCCGAGCTCTGCTCGGCGGCGTTCGATCCGGCGTAGCCGAATCGAGTTCGAAAATCTCCGATTTCCGGTGTCCGACGAGGCTCATGCCTCATCGGGCTCGGAAATCTTCGATTTCCAGCGTTCGACGTGGCCGTGCCGCGCCGAGCAGGCGAATCTTCGATTCGACTCGTTCAACGAAGCGTCGCTTCGCCGTACTCGTCGAGCGACGCTACGCCTCCCGGACCGCCGCGACGGCGTCGGCGGCCGTCGACCCCACCCGCTCGTGGAACCGTCCCCGGAGGCTGTCGGCGTGCTGCGACATCTGGGTGACGACGACGACGCGGTCGTCCTCGACGACGAACACGATGTCGACGTCGATGCCGTCGAACGTTCCCCGCATCGTGAACTTGTCGTCCTCGTACAGCCCGTCGTGGTTCGGCGAGGTCTTCCGGCAGACGTAGCCCTCGCCGGAGCGCAGCGCGTCGACGATGGCGGCCTCGTCGAGGTACCGCTTCCGTTTCTGTCGGGCCGTGTCGCTGACGACGATCCGGTCCAGCGGGTCCGGCTCGGCCATGTTCGGACGCGGTACCGCGGACGGAAGTCAGTTGAGTTCCGGCGACACCCGCCGGCCCGTCGCGGCCGCTCACCGCCGACGGCGGTTCCGATGCGTTTTACCTCGTTCCCCGAGACGGTTCGACCATGTCCGATGACGACTACCGCGTCGAAGAGGACAGTCTCGGCGAGATGCGCGTCCCGGCGGACGCCTACTGGGGCGCCCAGACGCAACGGGCCGTCGAGAACTTCCCCGTCTCGGGGCTGACCTTCGGGCGACGGTTCGTCCGCGCGCTCGGGGTCGTCAAGAAGGCCGCCGCGGAAGCGAACCACGAGCTCGGGCTCCTCGACGAGGAGACGGGCGAGGCGATAATCGAGGCCGCCGACGAGGTCATCGTCGGCCACCACGACGACCAGTTCCCGGTCGACGTGTTTCAGACCGGCTCCGGCACCTCCTCGAACATGAACGCGAACGAGGTCATCGCCAACCGGGCGACGGAGCTCGTCGGCGGCGAACTCGGCTCCCGGGAGATCCACCCCAACGACGACGTCAACTACGGCCAATCGTCCAACGACGTGATTCCGACGGCGATGCACGTCGCGGCGCTGGAGGCCGTCGAGCGGGACGTCATCCCCGCGCTGGAGACGCTCGCGGAGGCGCTGGAGGCCAAGGAAATGGAGTTCGACGGTATCGTCAAGACCGGCCGGACGCACCTGCAGGACGCCACGCCGGTCCGTCTGGGCCAGGAGTTCGGCGGCTACCGCACCCAGGTGGAGAAGGGCATCAAGCGGGTCGCCGCGACCCGCGAGCATCTCGGGGAGCTGGCGCTGGGCGGAACGGCGACGGGAACGGGGCTCAACACCCACCCCGAGTTCCCGGCGCTGGCGGCGGAGTCCATCTCCGGGGAGACCGGCCTGGAGTTCCGCGAGGCCGACGACCACTTCGAGGCACAGGCGGCCCACGACGCGATGAGCGAGGCCCACGGCGCCCTGCGGACCGTCGCGGGATCGATGAACAAGATCGCCAACGACCTCCGGCTGCTGGCGTCGGGGCCGCGGAACGGCCTCGGCGAGATCGAACAGCCGGAGAACCAGCCCGGGTCGTCGATCATGCCGGGGAAGATCAACCCGGTCGTCGCCGAGTCGGTCAACCAGCTTCACGCGCAGGTGATCGGCAACGACGCGACGGTGTCGGCCGGCGCCGCCCGCGGCGAGCTCGAGTTGAACCTCTACAAGCCGGTCGTCGCGTACAACTTCCTCCAGAGCGCGCGGCTGATCGCCAACGGCGCCGAGACCTTCGCCCAGCGGTTCGTCGCCGCCCTGGAGGCCAACGAGGCTTACTGCCGCGAGCGGGTCGAGCGGTCGATGGCGCTGGCGACGGCGCTGAACCCCGCCATCGGCTACGACGCGGCCTCGACGGTCGCAAAGCGGGCGCTGGCGGAGAACCGCTCCGTCCGCGAGGTCGCCGTCGAGGAGGGCCACCTCACCGAGGCCGAGGCCGACGAGGTGCTCGACCCGGCGGCGATGACCGAGCGGGACATCCTCGGCGAGGACTGAGCGAACTCGTATATAAAGGTCCCGGCGCGGTTCCGGTATCTGCGGACGCCCGTCCGTGATTTATCAGTCGGGGTCCTCCGTGTCGGTATGTCATCGAACGAGGACCGACTCGTGGAGCTGACCGACGACGGGGCCGTTTCCCGGCTACACGCGGAACTGGACGACGCCGGCGCGGGTAGCGGCGCGGTCGTGTCCGAGCTGGCGGCGGCGGCCGACCGCTCGCTGTTCACGGACGGATTCGCCTTCGAGGAGGAGCGCGTCAAGGGGTCGCTCGACGAACTGCTCGTGACGCTCGTCGGCGCCCGGACCTCCGAGACCCACGGCCAGCAGCTCATCGAGGACCTCTCCGAGGAGTTCGACACGCGGCTCAGCCCCGGCACCGTCTACCCCCGGCTGCACGATCTCTGCGACGAGGGACTGCTCGAACAGCGGGAGCTCGTCCGGACGAAGGAGTACGAAATCAGCGACGAGGAGGCCGCCCGGGAGCTGGTCTCGGAGTCCGCCCGCCAGCACATCGCCCTCGGGCTGGCGTTCCAGGCGGCCCTCGAGGACGGCGACTTCTCCTGACGCCCGACGGATGGTGTCTTTTTTGACGCTCGCCGCCGCAGTCGCCGGCAATGAGCTACGACTACGAGGAACTGGGACTCGTCGCCGGGCTGGAGATCCACCAGCAGCTCGACACGGCGACGAAGCTGTTCTGTAACTGCCCGACGGAGCGCCGCGACCCCGCCGATTCCGTCCGGTCGTTCACCCGGTATCTCCACCCGACGAAGTCCGAACTCGGCGAGCTCGACGAGGCCGCCCTCGAGGAGTCCCGCGTCGACCGCG
Source organism: Halobacteriales archaeon QS_4_69_225 (assembly GCA_003020965.1). Classification (GTDB taxonomy): domain Archaea; phylum Halobacteriota; class Halobacteria; order Halobacteriales; family Haloarculaceae; genus Natronomonas. Next base: position 62,034 of record PXRL01000003.1, on the reverse strand, counting down.
AGTTCGAGTACCTCGCCTTCGATTCCACCTGCCTCGTCGAGGAGGACGACGAGCCGCCCCACCGCCTCGACGGGGGGGCCCTCGAAGTTGCCCTGGAGATCGCCGCCCTGCTGGACTGCACGATCGTCGACCAAGCACAGGTGATGCGGAAGATCGTCGTCGACGGCTCCAACACCTCCGGCTTCCAGCGGTCGGCGCTCCTGGCGACCGACGGCGAGATCGAGACCGACGCCGGCCCCGTCGGTATCGCCGACCTCCTGCTGGAGGAAGAATCCGCCGCCCGGATCGACGACCGGGCGGACGGCGTCACCTACGGCCTCGACCGCCTCGGGGTGCCGCTGGTCGAGATCGGAACGGAGCCCGACATCCGGACGCCCGCACAGGCCAAGCAGGCCGCCGAGCGCATCGGCATGCTGCTGCGGTCGACCGGCCGGGTGAAGCGCGGGCTCGGTACCATCCGCCAGGACGTCAACGTCTCCATCGAGGCCGGCGCCCGCGTCGAGCTGAAGGGCGTCCAGAGCCTCGACGACATCGACGACATCGTCGAAAACGAGGTGCGGCGTCAGGTCGAACTTCTGGAGATAGCCGAGGAGCTGCGGGCCCGGAACGCCGCCGTCGGCGACCCGGTCGACGTCACCGAGGTCTTCGCCGACACCGACAGCGGCGTCATATCGGGCGCCGAGTCGGTCGCGGCCGTCCGTCTGGCGGGCTTCGACGGCCTCGTCGGCCGGGAGATACAGCCCGACCGCCGCCTCGGCACGGAGCTGTCGGACCACGCCACGCGCCAGGGCGCCGGCGGAATCTTCCACACCGACGAGCTGCCGGCCTACGGCGTCACCGAGACCGAGGTGTCGGCCCTGCGCGAGGCTGTCGACGCGCGCGAGGCGCAGAGCGCCTCGAACGGTGCGAGTAGCGCGGAGCAAAGTCGTTCGAGAGACGGCGACGCCGTCTCTCGTGATGACGAAGATAGCCAGCGGTCATCTTCGAACCACTCCGCGGACCGTTCGAGCGGGCAGCGAGGCGGTGAAACCGCCTCGAACGGGACGGCAGAGCCGTCCCGCGGCCCGCGAGAAGACGGCGATGAGCCGCAAGCAGGAGACGCCGTCGCGCTGGTGGCCGCCGACGCCGACGTCGCCGAGCGCGCGATCGACGCCGTCGCCGACCGTGCCGAGACCGCAATCGCGGGCGTCCCCGAGGAGACCCGCGGCGCCGACGAGGACGGCACCTCGCGGTACCTGCGGCCGCTGCCCGGCGCCGCCCGGATGTACCCCGAGACGGACGTTCCGCCCGTGGAGCCGGACCCCTCGGCGATCGAGCCGCCGGAGCTCCTGACCGAGAAGATCGACCGATACCGGGCCGAACACGGCCTCGACGCCAGGCTGGCCGAACAGGTCGCCTACGGCGAGCACATGCCGACCTTCGAGGCCGCCGTCGCGCGGGGCGTCGACCCGACGACCGCCGCCGACACCCTCGAAGGGACGCTGACCGAGCTCCGCCGGGACGACGTCCCCGTCGGGCGACTGGCCGACGACCACCTGCTGTCGGTTCTGGAGCTCGTCGCCGACGGCGAGCTGCCCAACGAAGGGATCGGGCCGGTGCTGTCGGCGCTGGCCGACGACCCCTCGCTGGACGCCGAGGCGGCGATGGAGGCCGCCGGCGTCGGCGGCGCCGACCGCGAGGCCGTCCGCGAGGTCGTCGAGGGCGTCGTCGAGCGCAACGCCGACCAGGTCGAACGCGAGGGGATGGGCGCCTTCTCGGGGCTGATGGGCGAGTGCATGGGCGAGTTGCGCGGGAAGGCCGACGGCGAGGTCGTCTCGGAGCTGCTGCGGGAGGCCATCGGAAAGCGCGCTTGAGCGGTTCGTATCGGCTCGAACCACGGGACGACTGGAACAGCATCATGACCTCGGACATGCCGGAAGGCGTTCGTGACGTACACGGAGTTAATGCGACTGTGAGCGTTTTCTTGATCGTCCTCCGTCATGCGTTCTTACTCATCGGTGCTTTGACCGCTGGGCTGGGACTCGTAGCGGCTCCGTTCTACATTCTCGACGGACAAGTGTCGGCCGAGTCCGTCCCCGACCTGATACTCGTGCTCACACTCACACTCATCCCCAGCGCAACGGGGCTGACATGGCTCTACATCGTCTACCTCAAAGATCCAACCGCTAATGGGCTGGGGATGTACGCATGTTGCCGGGAGTTCGTCTACAATACGGTCGACGACCCCGAGGCGGCCGAGCAGTGGGCCGACGCGCCGCTTCCCGATCGAACCCGACGCTGGCTCGCAGTCGTCACTCTTGCGGCACCGGTGACCGTCTTCGGCGTCACCCAGCTCAACACCACATTTATCCCTGCGTTTCTCGGGTTGTTACTCGCCGTCGGCTTCGTCCAATCGGTCCGAACGGCGACCGATACGACCTCTCTCCGTCCGCTTTCGCAGCATATGCGGTACATCTTCGCCGGACCGTTCGTTCTCGGCCTCGTCGGCGTCCCGGCATTGATTCTGATCGTCGCTCTCATTCGGAGGCTAATCCTGGTCATCGATATCCTCTCCTGGGGCGGACTCGTCACATTCATAGCACTATATATCGCGGCCTGTGTGTCGGGTCACTGCGCGACGTTGCTGTACGACAGCCGAAAGATTGAGACGAAACAGCAGCTCGGTACTTCGACGGTAGACGGCGCGGAGCCCGGCAAGGGACCGTCCACGGTGACGGGTGGGAAACCGTCCGACGCGGCGACGGACGCCGACGGGACGGTCCCGACCCAGGTATTCGTAACACTCGCAGTCGTCCTCGTCGTCCAGGCGGTTGGCGCGCTGATATTCCTACCGTTTTCGCCGGTTATCGTCGCCGCCGCGGCGATTGCCCAGTCGATTGCTATCCTTGGGGCCGCCCGGTACATCGCTCCCGAAGCGATTCGTCCGAGGGCCATCTTGGTGGGCGGTGGAGCCGCCGGAGGGCTCGGGTTCCTGCTCGGAGCCGAAGCGGTCGGCCGTTCTACCGGCCTGGAACTGCTGTCGGACCTCTTCGGCGGAATCGCTGTGATGATGATCGGGTTCATCGCCGCGTACGTAGTTGCCGCTGGCGTCTCCGGCAGGGCGTCCTGAACTGACCGACAGAAGGTCACTGAACGAGATACCCCGCCGAAAGCTTGGATGCCGCCCAGAACGGACGTATAGGAGTGAGTGTCAGCGGTCGTCGCCGTCGTCACTCCGGCCGTCCGGTCGCGGAATTTCGCCCGTCGCGATCATCGCGCCGCGCCGCAGCACGCCGCGGAGGGTGCGGGCCTCCCGGCCGGTCGGCTGCCCGCGGGCGACGAGCCGGCGGAACAGCCGCTCGGTCTTGTCGACCTTTTCCTCGGGATGGTCGACCGCCCGGAGGTAGCCGTCGAACGTGTCGTACAGCCCCTCGATTTCGCGTTCGTCGGCCCGCTCGTGGGGGTCGTCGGGGTGTTGGACCTCCTCGACGGTCAGCGCCCGGAGTTCGTACAGCACGACCGTCGCGGCCTGTGCGAGGTTCATGACCGGGTAGTCCTCGTCGGCCGGCACCGAACAGACGCGGTCCAGCCGGGCCAGCTCGTCGTTGGTGAGGCCGACCCGCTCGCGGCCGAAGACGACGCAGACGTCGGCGTCGAGCCCGCCGAGTTCGTCGGCCAGCTCCGCCGGCCGGACGAACGGGTACCGGACGTGCTTGGTGGCGTTTTCGTTGGTGACGGCGGTCGTTCCGACGGTGTAGAAGTTCTCGACGAGAACGTCGAATCCGACCTCGCGGGCGTCCGGCAGGACGTCCTCGCGGGCCTGGCCGGCGAAGCCGTAGGCCTCGCCGTCGGGGTCCAGCTCCGGTGGGTCCACGAGGTACAGCTCCGACAGCCCGAAGTTCTTCATCGCGCGGGCGATGCTGCCGACGTTGCCCGGTGTCTCGGCGTCGACGACGGCGACGGCCAGCTCGGGCATCTCAGGTCACGCTCGAGTAGTCGGCTCCCAGGGCGTCCAGGTCCTCGTCGTCGAGCTCCTCGATGGCCTCCTCGAGTTCGGGGACGTCCTCGTCGACGTCGGGCGCGGGGACGCGGTCGGGCTCGGTGTCGACGTGGTCGAGCCCGCCGTACCCCTCGGGCGCGCGGTTGCCCTCGGCGAACCACTCGTGGAAGATGTCCGCGAACCGCTCCTCGCCGCGGTGGTCGCTGCCGCCGGCCTCGCGGTACCAGTAGAGGAACTCCGGTTCGTGGTCGGGACACAGCAGCACCTCCCCGAGCGGCTCGCCGTAGACGATGCGGGCGACGTTGCAGTCGGATTTGCTCCCGTTGAGCAGATAACAGATGTCGCAGGGCTCGCCGGCGACGACCCGCAGCCGGACGAGCCGTCGTCGCGTCTCCTCGCTCACCTCCTCGAGCGGCCGCAGCTCGCCGTCGTCGTCGAACACCTCCGTCTCGTCGAAGCGCCACCCCCGGAGCGCGATGGAGACCTTTCCCATGTTCGACGCTTCGTGGCCACCGCTCATAAGCGCGTCCGTCCGCGGGCTACCCTCCGGACCCGGACGGCTTCGGCCGCCGCCGGCCGAACCGCAGGTGCGTGAACGGCAGGCACGACCGGCCCCGGCCCCGGCGACGACCGGCTCGTCGACGAGGTCCCGACGTCGTCGATGCTGGCTTGGAGTCGGCCGGCGAGACCGTCGGCCGTCGGAACCGCCGCCTTCCGCTCGCTACGGGAGGCCGTCGATGCTCCCGGGACGGCCGTCCGCGCCCGCGAGCGGGCCGTCGACGGACCGGAATCGTCCGACGACCGACCGACGGGCGACGGACGCGACGAGAAAACTTATACCAGAGCGGTTGGATGTTCCGGTGGATGTCCTGAGGGCGCATCCGGGTAGGGGTACCTTGGTGCCCTCGGGACCCAGTCTTCAACTCCGGTAGCATGCGATACGAGGAGTGGCGACCGGCCTACGAGGCGATACTGGCGGCGTTCGGCTACGGCGAGGCCGGCGACCGGCGGGGCCGCGACGCCCTTCTGGCGGCCCTCGGCGACGGGCGACCGCTGGCCGTCGAGGACCTCGAACTGTCGGGGATCGTCGCGGTCTGCGGCGCCGGCCCGTCGCTGGCCGAGGAGCTGTCGGTACCGCGGCGCGCCGACGCCGTCGTCGCCGCCTCGACGGCCGTCGACATCCTCCGGGAGGCCGGCGTCGCCGTCGACTGCATGGTCACCGACCTGGACAAGAACCCCGACACGACCCGCGAGCTGGCGGCCGACGGCACGCCGGTTGCCGTCCACGGCCACGGCGACAACGTCGACGCCGTCCGGCGGGTGGTCACCGACCTCGAGCCGGCGACCGTCCTGCCGACGACCCAGACCGAGCCGCGGCCGCCGGTGGTCAACCCCGGCGGCTTCACCGACGGCGACCGGGCGGCCTTCCTGGCGGACGCCTGCGGCGCCGACCGGCTCGTCCTCGCCGGCTGGGACCTCGACGACCCCTCGGTCGGCGCCGAGAAGGCCCGCAAGCTCAGGTGGGCCGGACGGCTGCTGTACTGGCTCGAGCGCCGCCGCGGCGAGCGGTTCGACCCGCTCGACGGCCGCCGCGACGGACTCGAGCTGCCGTGGAGGTAGTGTACGAGCAACCGGGAGAAGACACTTTACACCCGTCGCATAAGCGCGAGTATGTCCTCCGACACCGACGACGGCTGCGACAAGTGTGGGCACACGGACACCGAGGTCGGCACCATCTCGACGACGGGCGGCGGCCTGAGCAAGATGTTCGACATCCAGACGAACAGCTTCAAGATCGTCTCCTGTACGAACTGCGGCTACTCGGAGCTGTACCGGGACGACACCGCCGGCTCCGGCGACATCGTCGACGTCTTCCTCGGCTGATGACCGGCCACGGCGCCGTGTTCGTGGTGTTCGTGCTCGTCGGCCTGCTGGCGCCGCTGGCGCTGTACGCCGCGGTCCGGGCCGAACACGACCGCCGCGAGGAGATGAGCCGCGAGGAGGCCGAGCGGGTCGCCAGACGCGACACCGACGACGAGCCGTAGCTACGGCACCAGGACGACCTTGCCGCTGGATTTGCGGTCCTCGATGAACTGATGGGCCTCAGCGGCGTCCGCGAGGTCGAAGGTGTGGCCGACCTGCACCTCGAGGGTTCCGTCGCCGAGCAGCCCCGTCAGCTCCGGCACCGCGCCCATCACGCGCATCGGTTGCTGCCGGAGCGCCCGGCCGAGGTGATAGCCGATGACTGTCTTGTTGCCGAAGAGTAGGTCGGCGGTGTTCGGCCGGCCAGGCTCGCCGGCGGCGGCGCCGAACGACACCATCCGGCCGAACGACCGGAGCGCGTCGAGGCTCCGGTCGGTCGTCTCGCCGCCGATCCCGTCCAGCACGAGGTCGATGCCTTCGCCGTCGGTTATCTCGTCGACGCGGTCGACGAAGTCGGTCTCGGTGTAGCGAATCCCGTGGTCCATCCCCAGGTCGCTCGCCATCGCGAGCTTCTCGTCGGTCGAGGCGGTGCCGATCACCTCGGCGCCGGCCTCGTCGGCCAGCTGGACCGCCGCCGAGCCGACGCCGCCCGCCGCCGCGTGGACGAGCACCGTCTCGCCGGCCTCGGCGTCGCCCCACTCGAAGAGACAGTTGTGGGCGGTGAGCCACTGGACGGGGAAGCCGGCGGCCGCCTCGAAGCCCATCTCGCCCGGGATCTCGAGCAGGCCGCGGGCGTCCGCGACGGCGTACCCGGCGTAGCCGCCGCCGTCGACCAGCGAGACGACCGGCTCGTCGACCTCGCGGTCGACGCCCTCGCCGACGGCGTCGATGACACCCGCGACCTCCATGCCCGGGCGGTACGGCGGCTCCGGGCCGCCGTGGTAGTGGCCGCGGCGCTGCATGATGTCGGCGAAGTTGATCCCCGCGGCCCGCACCTCGACACGGACCTCGCCCGCTTCCGGCTCCGGCGGCTCGACCTCGCGGACGGTCATCGTCCCGGCGTCGCCGAACTCCGTGACCTCGACGGCTCTCGTCGTCATGTTCCGACCTGCGGGCGCCGACCTTATGAGTGCGACCCCGGCCCGACGAGCAGACGACGGCCACGGCGCGAGCGACGGCCGCTCAGACTCGATTCTCGAGTTCGAAGAAGAGCGCGGCGCCCGATTCCTCGGCGTTCGGCGACGGCGCCGGCTCGCGCTTGTGGCGGTTCTCGACGATCCGGTGGGCGTAGCGGGCGACGAAGGACTCGTCGACGCCCAGCGAGTCGGCGACCCCGGCGATCCCGAGGTCCCGCTCGACGAGCTCGTGCAGAAGGACGTCCAACAGGCCGTACGGCGCGCCGAGTTCGGCCTCGTCGGTCTGGCCGGCCCATAGCCCGGCGGTCGGCGTCCGTTCGACCACCGCCGTCGGTACGTTCATGTGCCGCGCCAGCGCCCGCACCTCGGTCTTGTAGAGCCCCGCGATCGGTCGCAGATCCGCAGCGGCGGCGGCGCCGTGTTTGGTGTGGTACCCGAGGAGTAGCTCCGTTCGGTTGAGGGTGCCGCAGACGAGCCGGCCGGTCGCGTTGGCGGCGTAGTAGGCGACGACCATCCGCAGGCGGGCGACGGCGTTGCCGACCGCGAGCCGGGCCGTCTCGGTCGATATCTTCGGAGCGACCGTATCCTCGAAGACGCCGACCAGCGGCTGGAGTTGGACCGTCGTCGGGTCGACGCCGAGCCCCTCCAGCGTCGACTCCGCGTCGATGGCTTCCTCGGCGTCGGCCAGCGTGCACGGCAGTACGAGCGCGGTGACGGCGTCGGCGCCGAGCGCCTCGACGCAGAGCGCCGCCGTCAGCACCGAGTCGACGCCGCCGCTGACCAGCACCACCACACCGTCGGCGTCCGCCGCCCCGACCGTCTCCCGGACGAACGCCACCAGTTCCTCCCGGAGCGACTCCAGTTCGGCCGCCTCCGTCCGGAACGTCAGCTCCGGGACGTCGTCGACCGCGCCGATCATCCGCCCGGAGCCTCGCGGCCGGCACTCTCCGTCGGCGTGCGGCGCACGGCTCGGCCCTCTCTGTCCGTCAGTACGGATAGTTCTCGTTTCACGGTGAAAAGACGGCAGATAGTACAATTAAGTCTTTTCTATCCATACGTTCGTACACTCAATACTGTAATAGGTGGTACGGTAACCCCGCCGGCAGTGGCCCGTCGCGCGAGCGGACCCCGACGTAGCGTGGCGGTGCGAGCCGCGACCGCTCGTCGCCGCCACAGTGGCCCGCGACGGCGTCGACCGTCGTCTCCGGCCGCCCGACGGCGTCCGATACTGTCGATGGTCCGGTCGTCGCCGTCTCCGTCATCCTGTCCATGACCGTCGCGGCGTCGAACACCTCGTGGCGGAGCCGCTCGTTCGCCGGCTCGTCGAACCGCACCCGGATGCCGAGCGGCCGGCTCCGACGATCGCCGACGGCGACGCGGCCCTCAAGGACGGCGCCGCCGAGGCCCCCGACCGGTGACATCGCCGACGCCAGCCCGGCGTCGCCGAGGAGCCACATCTCGGCCCGGCCGACGAGCGAGGCCGCCGCCAGCGTGACGAGCGCCCCGACCCCGCCGACGTAGACGTACCTCGCGACCGTGTCGGCGTAGCGCCCGGGGAAGGCCCCCACCAGAGCGACGCCGACGGCCGTCAGCGACAGCCCCATCGCCACCGGAGCGAAGCCGGAAGAGTCCGACCCGATCCGACGGCCGCGGTGACGAGCGTCCGCGTGATCGTATGGGCGAAGGCCACGACCGCGACGCCGCCGAGGTCGATCCCGTCGAGATTCATCTGATTCGATCAGGTCGAACGCCGAGTCCGATACGCACACGTCTACGGGGTATGATCGGCCAGCGGTCGCGTGGCCCCGGCGACCACGTGGCCGAGGCTTAACTAACGGCGGCCGTCGGGCGACGAGCCGTGGAGGGCCGTGTTTCGCTACGCGAGAGCCGGCCGGTCGGCCGGCGTCGGGCGGGACCTCGAACGGGGCCGACCGCTCGCGGGGCGAGGCCGAGCGGGAGGAGCGAGCGGGAGGAGCGACGTGGGCGACGACACGGGAGCGTGGTTTGAAAGACGGCTCGCGGAGCCGTCTTTCGTCATACCGGAAGAGTGAAGCTCTTCCGTAGATCGCGGATCTCCGATCCGCTCACTCCCGAAACTCTTTGATTTCCGGAGACAGCGAGCAGTAACGAGACGCGACCTGCGAGGCCGACCGGAGGGGAGCCTCGGTCGAGCCGCTGAGCCTGCGAAGGAGGGCTCGTGGAGCTATGCTCCACGGCGTCCTCGTGAGTGAAGCGAGCGAGGGCTCGGCAGAGCGAAGCTCTGCCGGCGACCGCAGGGGAGCCGCGAGTGGCCGATTCGTGAGCCACGGCCCGCGGGCGGGAGGGGGCGTTCGGAAACACCGCCATCACCGCCGAACGGCGCCACTTCGTCCTCGCCGAACACTATCGCCGGACTCGGGCACAGGTTTATTACGGACAGTGTCATGGTACCCTCAACCGGATGTCGCTGACCGAGCTCATCGCCGGGGTCGAGGCTCACGAGAAGACCCTGCGGGTGTTCAACGCGGACGACGGCCGCGTCGAGAGCCTCCGCGAGCAGTTCCGCGACCGGAACCTGACGGTGGCCGCCGAGCGGACCCCCAGCGGCCGCCCGGCGGCCTTCGCGGTACTGTCCGAGAACGGCGAGTTCGTCACGGCAGCCGGCGTGGAGGAGGTACTCGCGTCGCCGGACGACGGGGCCGACCCCGCGTTCGACGACGAGGCCTACCGCCCGATTCTCGACCACCTCGACGAGACGCTGTTTACCTCCTACCACAGCGACCAGATGGTCGCCGCCTCCCGCGAGATCGAGGACCGCGCCTGGCGAGTTGGAGAGGGGACGCTGTACTCCGGCTTCCAGCGGCTCTCCGTGCTCGACGAGCAGCTGGACGTCTACGGACGGCTGGCCGACGGGGGGCTCGACGTCCACGCCTACGCCGCCCCGGACGACGACGTCCCCGGCCACGACACCGATCTCACCATCCACGTCGAGCGGGCCGACGAAATCGAGCGGTCGTGGTTCGTCGTCTATGACGGCGGCGGCGCCGACGTCAACAAGTGCGCGCTGCTGGCCGAAGAGCGGGCGTCCCGTGGCTTCTACGGCTTCTGTACGTACGACCCCTCGACCGTCGACTGGATCATCGACCACCTGGAATCGACCTACGGGCTATTGGAGCCACAGTAGTTACCCCTCGAACAGCCCGTCGACGACGATGTCCACGAGCAGTTCCTGGCTCGAATCGTGGAGGTCGACCGCACCGGCCGGCTCGAACAGCTCCTCGCGGGCGGCGACGGTGAACCCCAACAGCCGGAACAGCCCCTGGAGCCGCTCGGGGTCGTCGACCCGGAACGACGGGTCAGCGACCCACCGCTCGAGGTGCTCGCTTTGGGCCTGCATCCCCTCCCGGAAGTGGCTCTCGACGGCCGCCTCGGGGAGCTGCTCGCGGAGCAGCCGTAGCTCGTCGTCGATGAGCAGCCGGTAGTACAGCGGGTTCGACGACAGCTCCGCGAGAAACCGCTCGACGGTCAGCCGCACCTCCGCCCGGACGTCCGGCGCCGCCGCCAGCTCCGCGTCCAGTTCCTCGGCGACCCGCTCGCGCTCGCGGACGAGAATCGACAGGTACAGCGCCTCCTTGGAGTCGAAGAACTGGTAGAACGTGCTCGTTCCGATGCCCACCTCGTCGGTGAGGTCGGCGATGCGCGTCCGTTCGAGGCCAACCCGGCCGAACAGCTCCCGGCCGGCCTCCAGCAGCGCCTCCCGGATGCGGTCGCGCTCCTCGTCGCTGAACCCCGTCACGCTGCCTCCCGGTCGGCGGTCGGTGTCGTCGCCACACTCCGTTCGGGAACTCGTGAACAAAGAGTTTATTCATTCGCGAGTCCTCGTTGTGGGCGATGGAAGCTTCTCTCGCGGCTCGGCCTCGCGGCCGGACCGACACGAGCGGCCGTCGGCTGGCCGCCCGGCCGGAGGCGTCGTATGCGTCGTAGCGCCGTCCTCGTGGTCGTGCTGGTGGTGTCGGTCGGCTCGCTCACCGGAGCCGTCGCCGCACAGAGCGAGACCGGCGGCTACGGCGGCGAACCGGAGTTGGACGTGCTGGCGCCGTCGCCGACGGTGGTGCCCGGCGAGCGCGCCTCGCTGACGCTACAGGTCGCGAACGACGGGGCGGTGACGACCGGCGTCCCGCCGGCCCGGGAGGCGGTGACGACGGCCCGAAGCGTCGAGCTCGAGGCCGACGCCGACGGGACGCCGCTGACCGTCCGCAGCGGGCGGCAGGCCGTCGGCTCCGTCACCGAGAGCCGCCCGAAATCGGCGACCGTCGCCCTCGAGGTGCCGGACGGCATCGAGCCAGGGAGCTACGAACTCGACGTCGAGCTGACGTACTCCTACACGGATCGGGTGTTTCCCCTCATCGAGCGGACGAGCGAGCGAACGGAGACGGTCACCCGGACCGTCGACGTCGTCGTCGAGTCGGGCCCGCGGTTCGAGGCCCGGACCGTCGAGACGGACGTCGGCGTCGGCGGCGCCGGGACCGCGACCGTCGCGGTGACGAACGTCGGTGACGAGCCGGCCGACGACGTCGCGGTGACCGTCGAGTCCGGCAGTCGACAGGTAACCGTCGGCGGCGCCTCGAGCGCCCGGGCGGCCGTCGGCCGGGTCGGCGCCGGCGAGACGGCGACGACGCGGTACGACGTCGCGGTCGCCGACGACGTGACCGTCCGGGCGTTCCCGATGTCGGCGACGGTCACCTACGACGACGCCGACGGCCTGGCCGGCGCCGAGGGCAACCTGTCGTTGGCGCTGATACCCCGCTCGGAGGCGTCGGTCGCCGTCGACGACGTCGAGTCGTCGCTCCGGGTCTCCGAGGAGGGCGAACTCCGGGTGACGGTCCGCAACGACGGGCCGACGGCCCTGTCGGACGCCGTCGTGCGGCTGCGACCGCCGTCGTCGAACGTCGAGGTCATCGAGCCGGAGGCCGCCGTCGGCGACCTCGAGGCCGGCGCGTCGACGACCGTCGGCTTCGACGTCGAGGCCGCCGACGCCGCCCGTGCAGGAAGCCGGCAGTTCGCCCTCGAGACGGAGTACGAGGCGGACGGCACGCAGAGCGTCGATTCCGTGAAGTTCGACGTCGCGGTGCGGGAGGGACGGGACGCCTTCGCCGTCGAGGCGCGGAACGCGACGGTGACCGCCGGCGGCGACGCCCGCGTCGTGCTGGCGGTGACGAACCAGCGCGACGAGCGGGTGACGGACGTCTCGGCGAAGCTGTTCGCCTCGAGCCCGTTGTCGGCCGACGACGACGAGGCGTACGTCGCCGCCCTCGATTCCGGCGAGACCGTCACGGTGCCGTTCCGCGTCGGCGCCGACGGCGACGCGCTGGCGAAGGACTACCCCGTGGCCGTCGACTTCCAGTACGTCGACGCCGGCGGCGAGACGCGCCTCTCGGAGAGCTACCGCCGGCCGGTGACCGTCGAACAGGGTGACGGCGGTCCGCTGTCGGTGGTGCCGCTCGGGGCGGCCGCGGTCGTCGCGCTGCTCGCCCCGGCCGCCGCCCTGCTCCGGCGGCGATAGATGCCGTTCGACTACCAGCCGTACGTCGACGCCGTCGACGGCTACATCACCGACCGACCGGGGGCCGTCGTCGTCGCGTTCCTGCTTGCGACCGCGCTGTTCGGCGTCGGGCTGGGCGGCATCTCGACGACCGCCGGCACCCAGCAGTTCGCACAGGACCTCCCCGCCCAGGAGGCCCTCGACGAGGTCAACGCGAAGTTCGCGCCGACGTTCGCGGCCGACACCGGGGGCACCCAGCTGATCCAGCGCGGCGGGAACGTCCTCTCGCGGCCGGCGCTGCTGCGGATGCTGGAACTGCAGGAGCGGCTGGTCGACCGGCCGGGGCTGCGCGTCGAAAGCACCCAAAGCGCCGCCCGCATCGTCGCCCGCCAGCTCGAGCCCGGCGCCGAGAGCCTGCCGGCACAGCGGCGGGCCGTCGAAGGGGCGACCGACGCCGAGCTACGTCGGGCGGTCCGGGCGGCCGAGGAGACGAACCCGCGGTTCTCGGAGCTGGTGTCGTCGGACTACAACCGCGAGTCGGCGTCGGCGTCGGCGACCATCGGCGTCGTCACCCACGAGCTGCCGGCCGGAATCTCCGGCGGGGCCGGCCAGGGCGGCTCCAGCCCGCTGACGCCGATTCAGCAGGAGGTCGCCGCCGTCGCCGACGCCGGCGGCGGCGACATCACGGTGTTCGGCGCCGGCATCATCTCCGCGGAGTTCTCGGCGGTCATCGGCGACACCCTCGCCATCGTCGTCCCGGCGGCGGTGCTGCTCATCGCGCTGTTCCTCTCGGTGGCGTACCGCGACCCCATCGACCTGCTGCTCGGGGTCGTCGCCCTCGGAATGGCGCTCGTCTGGACGTTCGGCTTCATGGGACTCGCCGGCATCCCGTTCAGCCAGGTGCTCATCACGGTGCCGCCGCTGTTGCTTGCGGTCGGCATCGACTTCGGCATCCACGCCGTCAACCGCTATCGCGAGGAGCGGGCCGCGGGCCGCGGCGTCGGCGAGTCGATGACGGCGACCACCGACCAGGTGCTCGTGGCGTTCTTCATCGTCGCCGGAACGACCGTCATCGGCTTCGGGGCGAACCTCGCCAGCGAGCTGCCGCCGATCCGGGAGTTCGGCGTCGTCGCCGCCGTCGGGGTCCTCTTCACGTTCGCGGTCTTCGGGGTGTTCCTGCCGGCGGCGAAGGTACTGCTCGACCGCGCCCGCGACCGCTACCCGATTCCGGCGTTCGGGACGACGCCGCTCGGCGCCGGCGAGTCCGCTCTGGGGCGGTTCCAGCGCGCCGGCGGCCGGATCGCCGAGACCGCGCCGCTGCTGGTCGTCGTCGCCCTGCTCGTCGTCAGCGGCGCCGCCGCCGGCTACGCGACCGGCGTCGACACCAGCTTCGACGACGAGGACTTCCTGCCGCCGTCCGACCGGCCGGACTACTACGACGCGCTGCCGGAGCCGTTCGCCCCCGGCGACTACCGGGTGGCGGCGACGCTGGAGTTCCTGGAGACGAACTTCGAGACCGGGGGGTCCGACACCGTGACGGTGTACGTCGAGGGGCCGATGGAGCGGGCCTCGGCGCTGGAGTCGCTGGACCGCGCCGGCCGGGACCCGCCGGCGGCGGTCGTCGCCGACGACCGGCGGGCGGAGGCGACGAGCATCGTCACCGTCATCCGCGACCACGCGGCCCGCAATCCCGCGTTCGGCCGGCTCGTCGACCGCAACGACCGCGACGGCGACGGGATTCCCGACCGGAACCTCCCGGACGTCTACGACGCGCTGTTCGACTCGCCGGCCGGCGACCGCGCCGCGCAGTACATGACCGAGGACCGCCGGAGCACGCGCGTCGTCTACACGGTGAAGGCCGACGCGAGCCAGGCGGCGGTGACCGACGCGGCGCGGACGCTGGCCGACGACCAGCGGTTCGAGGCGACGGCCACCGGCCAGACGGTCGTCTTCGAGGCCGTCTCCTCGGTCATCCTCCGGTCGGCGCTGGTCAGCCTCGTCGTCGCGCTCGCCGGCGCGGCGCTGTTCCTGCTCGTCGCCTACCGGCTCCTGCTCGGACGGGCGTCGCTCGGCGTCGCCAACGTCGTTCCCATCCTCGTGACGGTCTGTCTCGTCGCCGCCTCGATGCGACTGTTGGGGCTGTCGTTCAACGCCTTCACCGCGACCCTTCTCGCCATCACCATCGGGCTCGGCGTCGACTACTCGGTGCACATCACCCACCGGTTCGCCGACGAGTACGTCGAAGAGGGCGTCGAGCTGTACGAGGCCATCGACCGGACGGTCGCCGGCACCGGCGGCGCGCTCACCGGCAGCATGCTGACGACCGTGTTCGGCATCGGCGTGCTCGTGCTGTCGCCGTTCCCCGCCATCGGACAGTTCGGCCTTCTGACGGCACTGAGCGTCTTCTACGCCTATCTGGCATCGCTGTTCGTCCTGCCGTCGGTGCTGGTGCTGTGGGCGCGGGTGACGGCCGGTGAGGACGTCGAAACGGCTTTTGACCGGGGGGTCTAACCGAAACCGTGGCCGACGTCGACGACTGGTTCGCCGAGACGGGGGGTAGCTACGTCGTGCACGCACCGCCGCTGGCCGGGACGACCTCGTTCGTCGACGCCGTCGGCGGCACCCGCGACGGCGAGACGCTTCTGGTCGCCGGCCGGCGGGGTCTCGAACGGCTCCGCCGGGAGGCGCTGTCCGACGTCTCCGCCGTCGTCGACTGCTCGCCGACCGAGTCCGGCGGCACCGGCAGCATCGCCTCGCCGGCCGACCTCACCGGCGTCTCGATGCCGGTCTCGGAGTTCCTCCGCTCCGTCGCGGAGCCGACGCTCGTCGTCGACTCCGTGACGACGCTGTTGTACTACGCCGACGAGGCCGCCGTCTTCCGCTTTCTCAGCGTCCTCACCGCCCACATCCGCCGGCAGGACGGGCTCGGACTGTTCCTGATGACGCCGCCGGCCCACGAGGAACAGGTCGTCCACACCTTCGCACAGGTGTTCGACGGCCGCATCGACGTCGAGCGCGACCGCCTCCGGATCGACGCCGCCGAGACGGACGACACCCCCGACGGCTGGTACGACCGCTAGGAGCGGGCCGGCGCCCGGAGCACGACGGCGCGTCGAGCCCACCCGAAGGTACTTGCCGAACGACCGAATTATTACCACCATGGACGGCGCACAACGAAGACCGACCGCCGTGGGCGCCGGCGACGTCGGCGGGCTACTGGTCGCGGTCGCGTTCGTCGGTCTCGTCGCCGCCTACCCGCCCTTCTTCGCCGTCGAGGCGCTCCTCGGGAGTTACGAGCTGTTCGTCCCGCTGTTCCTGTCGGTCGCCGCCCTCCTGGTCGCCGCCGTCGGCGGCGTCCTGCTGGCCGACGCGGTTGCAAGCTCACAGACGGAATCGTCACGGCGGTTCGCGGTCCGGGTCGCGGTCCCGGTCGGTACCGTCGCTGTCGGCGGGGTGTATCTCGTGGTCGTCTCCGGGGTCGGCGCCACGACACCGGCGATAACGGGGCCACTAGCCGTCGCCGCCGTGGCCGGACTCGTCCCGGAGCTCTTCGGCTGAACCGCCGCCGTACGTCCGTCCCACCGGCTCGCGGCGGACGCCGACGGAGCCGAGCCCCTCAGAGCGACCCGCGCAATCGCTCGAACTGCTCGGGGTCGTGGCCGTAGATCACCCGGGCGTCGTGGCGCCGCTCGACGTCCTTGAGAAAGGCGATGCTGTCGGCGGCCGCCCGGGAGTCGGACAGCAGGCTGGCGCCCATCGAGCGTTCGGCCTCGTAGTTGGCCTCGAGAAACGCGGCGTCGCCGGCGATCAACAGATCCGCGGCGTCGTCCCGCTCGATGTGGGCGCCGAGCAGGCCGGGCGTGTGACCCGGCACGTGGAGCAGTTCGACGCCGTCGACGAGGTGGCGGCGGCGCCGGTCGACCACGCGCCAGTCCAACTCGCGGTCGAAGTCGGCGGCGAGGTAGGCGTCGCCGCCGGCCGGCGTGTTCGCCGAGAGGTAGGCGTGTTCCAGCTCCCGGCGGTGGACGTAGACGGGTACGTCGGTCCCCTCGAAGTGGTGGAGCCCGCCGGCGTGGTCCAGGTGGAGGTGCGACTGGACGACGACGTCGACGTCGTCGACCGCGTAGCCGACCTCCCCGAGGGCGGTCTCGAGGTCCCGGTCGGCGGCGTCGGGGTGGGCGAAGGCCCGGTACAGCGGCGCCGGCCAGTGGCCGTCGGCCGCCGCCGGGTGGGAGCCGGTGTCCCACAGAACCGTCGCCTCCGGCCCGTCGATCAGCAGGTTCCAGACCGCGAACGTCGCGTACTCGAGGTCTGGGTTGCGGTCGTCGTGGGTCGCGACGGCCGTCCCGTCGAGGGCGAAGTTCAGGTCGGCGTGGATGCGTCCCCTGTCGAGCAGGTGCACGTCCATGTCGGCCGTTGCGGCCGGCGACGGTTAACCCCCCTCGTCGGCCGCCGTGGACGACGGCCCGGTCCGTCGAGCGGAACGCCGGGGGACCCGCCCGGTCTCGCCGTCGGTCCCGACGGCCGCCGTCTCCGCCGTGATCTCGCCGAAGGCGCCGTCGGTGCCGGCGACCCGCGGCCGCCGTGGACGGCCGCGACTGCGCCCGCCGTCGGGAGCAGCGTCGACACCCCGACGACCGCAGCGCCGATCGCGACGGTCCGCTGCGTAAGCTCCAGGTCCAGGTCCGGGTCCGGGTCTGGGTCCAATTCTAGGTCCACGCCCGAGGACGGCCGGCAGTCGACGTACTCCCCCCGGCCGTTTCGGACGCCGTCGCGGGCGGCTTTAAGAAAGTACGAGGAGAAAGCCCCGCCCTTTAGGGCGGGGAGGATGTCAAGGCCGGTATGGTCGCGCTCGAATCCGAGTCCGACGCCCTCGAAACCGGCGACGCCGCGCCCGACTTCGAACTGCCGGGAACCGACGGCGAGACGCACACGCTCGCGGAGTTCGGCGACCACGAGGCGCTGCTCGTGGTTTTCACCTGCAACCACTGTCCGTACGCGCAGGCGACGTACGACGCGATGAACGCCGTCGCCGCCGATTACGACGATCTCGCCGTCGTCGCGATCAACCCCAACGACGCCGAGGCGTACCCGGAAGACTCCTTCGAGCGGATGGTCGATTACGTCGAAACCGGCGAGATCGACGTCACCGCCTACCTCCGGGACGAGTCACAGGACGTCGCGCGGGCCTACGGCGCGGTCTGCACGCCCGACCCGTTCCTCTTCGGACGCGAGGACGGCGAGTTCCGGCTGGCATACCACGGCCGGTTCGACGACGCCACGAGCCCCGACGCCGAGCCGTCGGGCGAGCCGGGCTTCGAGATGCGCGCGGCGGTCGAGGCCGTTCTCGCCGGCGAGACGCCGGCGGAGGCGTTCCGGCCCGCCCGCGGCTGCTCGATCAAGTGGCGGGAGTAAGCCCGCACCCGTCTCGATCGCGCAACGGTGTCGGGACGGCCGGCCCCGAGGTCCTGTGTCCCCGCCGTTACTCGCCGGTGTCGGTCGAGGGGCCGACCACGCGGTTCGTGTCGCTCGTGTTCTCGGCGTCGTACCACTCGCCGTCGAACTCGATCTGTGCCGGGCCGAACTCGTACTGACCGGTGGCGTCGGCGCCGGACGGCGCCTCGACGAAGTAGGTGTACTCGCCCTCGCCGTCGCCCGGGAGCGTGCCGAGGTCGACGTACTTCAGGCCCGCCTCTTCGTCCGCGGTGACGTCCGACTCGTCGACGTCGCCGCCGGCGACGTCCCACTCGAAAGGGATGACGTCCCGGACCGCCACGGTCGCGCCCTCCGCCGGGACGAGGTTGGGGTTGACCGTGAGTTCGATCTGGTCGGTCTGGCCGCCGGTGAAGACGCCGGCGTCGTCGACCCGCTCGCCGCCGGGCATGACGAACCGCTCGAGTTCGTCGACCGGCGGCTTCTCGTCGAGTTCGACGGCCATCATCGGGTTCGAGTCAGTCGTGTCGGCGAACGACAGGACGACGCGGCCGTCGGGCGCGACCGCGAGCGTGCTGAAGTCGAACCGTTCGGCGGTGTTGACCCCCGAGACGTAGGAGGCGTCGGCCGAGCCGACGAACGCCACCTCCACCTCGGGGTCGACGGCCCGCCCGCCCGCGTCCACGTCCCTGAACCGAAAGAGCATGTCCTGGTCGGCCGGAATGTCCGGTTGCTCGACGTCGCCGCCGTCGTCGTCCTCTCCGGGGCCGGCCGGGCTCTCCCTGACCTCCTCCTCGGCCTTCTCGGCGGTCTCCTTGACCGGCTCCGGGGCCGCTTCCTCGGCCGGTTCGGGGAGCGACCCCTCCTCCTCGGACGTGAACGTGGCGTGGACCGCGACGGCGACGACGTCCTCGTCGACGCCGGCGTTTTTCGCCTCGGTGGTGAGAACCTTGAAGTCGTACAGCGCGAGGCCCGACGCCAGCCGGTAGTCGCCGGGCATCGGCTGGCGGTGCCGTGCCCACGTCTCGCCGCCGTCGTCGCTGACGCGGTAGACGAACTCCTCCTCGGTCGGGAACTCGACCTGGTGGATGCGGCCCTTCCCGTCGGTCTGGGTGCGGGTCTTCTCGTAGCCGGTCGGCGTGTCGAAACAGGACCACTGCAGGTCCGAGCCGGGGATCGAGTCGCCCTCGACCTCGCCGAGAATGGCGTGGTCGCAGCCGAACTCGAAGAACGATACCTCGGCGGTCGCCACCGACTCGTCCGCGATGGCGCGGCCGCCGCCGAGGGGGTTGATGTACGTCTCCGTGTGGGGTTGGACCCAGTCCAGTATCGCCGCGTCCCGGTCGCCGAACTCCAGGTACGTCTCGACGCTCCCGTTGACCAGGCCCTCCACGAACCGCGTCGACGCGTAGATGTAATTCAGGCCGTCGAAGCTGACGTACAGTTCGTCGTCGCTGGGGTAGCCGCCGCGCTGGATGACGATGTAGGGAATCTCCTCGCCGGCGACGGTGAACGGCCCCGGGACGACGGCCAGCCACGGGCGGTCGTAGAACGGCGTCTTCACCGGCGACTCCGCGTAGTACCAGGCGTCCTCGTCGGCGACGTACTTGTACGCCACCACGTGGTCGCCCGAGTACGGCTCCCAGTCCATCACCACGACGTCGCCGTTGGGCGCCGCCGACACCGCGCCCTCCGAGGCCGCGTAGGGGTACGGCCCGGGCGCCGAGATCTCCTTGAACGTCTCGCCGTCGTCGGCGGTCACCCGGAGGTAGTCGCCGCCCATGTCGAAGATGCGGCCGTCGGGCGAGGTGGCGAGGTAGTTCTCACAGCAGTTGCCGGTGTCCTTGATCGTTCGCCACGTCCGCGAGCCGTCCCGGACGTACTCGCCGTCCCGGTAATCGTACACCGGGAAGGTCCGGGTCGCCGTCGGCTTCTCGATTCCTTCGTCGATCTCGGCGGGATACCGCGGCCCGTACTCGGCGTCCGCGGTCGCTGCCCCGCTCGCACCGACGCCGGCGAGTCCCGCGCCGGCCGCGGCGCCCGTCGCCCGGATGAGGCTGCGTCTGTCGAGTTCGAGGCCGGTGCCGTCGGTCGCGCCGTCGTCTTGCCGTGTCATGAACTCGGCCGGCGGTGGCTCGGGACGGATAAAGACAATTGTGACAAATCCGTCCAATTGTGCTCACATCAGGGGACGCGAAATCAAGTACACGTATTCGAGCCGGCAGGGCCACAACTCTTCACCGACCCACGCGAACGTCGGGGCATGGATGCACCCGTCGCCGACGCCGTCGACCGAGACCGCCTGCGAGAGGACCTCGAGACGACCGGGAGCTTCGGCGCGACCGTCCGGGACCCGCCCGAGCGGTGGGGCCGGACCGTCCGGTGTGGCACCGACGCCAACCGACGGGCCCGCGAGCACCTCCGCGACCAGCTCGAGGCCGCCGGCTGCGAGGTTCGGATCGACGCGGTCGGCAACGTGTCCGGCCGGTGGACGCCCGCGTCGGCCGACCCGGACGCGGCGCCGATTGCTGCCGGCAGCCACCTGGATTCGGTGCCGGAAGGCGGCATCTTCGACGGGCCGCTCGGCGTCTACGCGGCCCTGGAGGCCGTCCGGGCGATGCAGGACGCCGGCGCCGAGCCGGCCCGGCCCGTCGAGGTGGTGTCGTTCACCGAGGAGGAAGGCGGACGGTTCGCCGACGGCCTGCTCGGCTCGTCGGTGGCCGCGGGCGCCCGGCCCGTCGAGGACGGGCTCGCGCTGACGGACGACGAGGGCGGGACCCTCGAGGCGGCACTGGAGGCCGTCGGCTTCCGCGGCGAGGGTCGGCTCGACGCCGCCGGGTGGGGCGCCTGGCTCGAACTCCACGTCGAACAGGACACGCAGCTCGAGGAGGCCGGGGTTCCGGCGGGCGTCGTGACGGACGTCACCGGCATCACCCACTGCGAGGTGACGGTCAAGGGCGAGGCGAACCACGCCGGGACGACGCCGATGGGCGAGCGGACGGACGCCCTCGCGGCGGCGAGCGACGTCGTGCTCGCCGTCGAGGATGCCGCGGCCGACCGCGCCGCGGTCGACCCCGCTGCCGTCGGCACGGTCGGCAGCCTCGAGGTCGCGCCGAACGCCACGAACGTCGTCCCCGGCCGGGTCGAGTTCGGCATCGACGTCCGGAGCGTCGAGGCGGACTCGATCGAGCGGATCGTCGCCGCGATTCGAGCGGGCCTCGAGGAGGTGGCCGACGAGCGTGGCGTCGAAACCGCGTTCGCTCGGCCGTTCGACCTGCCGCCGGCGCCGATGGCCGACCGGTGCCGGGACGCGCTCCACGGGGCCGGCGACCGGGCCGGGGTCGCGACCCGGTCGCTACACTCGGGGGCCGCCCACGACTCGATGCACGTCGCCGACGTCACCGATGCGGGGATGGTGTTCGCGCCCTCGCGGGACGGCGTCTCCCACAATCCGCGGGAGTGGACCGACTGGGCCGACTGCGCGGCGGCGACTCGCGTACTGGCCGGCGCGGTGGCCGATCTCGCCGGGGCGTGATCGTCGCCTGCGACGGCCGGAGCGGCATCGATACGCCGACGGAGGGCGTCGTTCGGGGGAGCCGCGAGGCCGGCAGCTGTCGAGGAGTGCGTCTCAAGAAGCCGTCGAGGGTAGGTCGTCCTTACACTCGGCCGGCCGCGGCGGCGAGGTTGGCGGCGAAGCCGATGATGACGAGCCCCGACGAGGCGATGTAGTTCGTCGAGTCGGCGGAGAGGATGGTGAGTCCGCCCTCGCCGAGGAAGGTGAGCAGGGCGTTGGAAACGCCGCCGGCGACGAGCAGGATGCCGAGGAACGCCAGCAGCGACCCGAGGACGGCGCCGAAGGCGCTGCCGTTCGCCCCGAGGTCGCGGCCGTCGATCGCGGAGTCGACGCTCTCGCGGACGGTCCGGCTGAGCGTCTCATCGTCGACGCCGCCGCCCTCGACGTTCTGCATCGACGAGTCGACGGCCCTCCGGACGGTTCGGGTGAGCCTCTCCTCGTCGACGTCGCCGCCTTCGACGTTCTGCATCGACGAGTCGACGGCCGTCCGGACGGTCTCGGCCAGCTCGTCTTCGAGACCCGCCAGCTGGTCGTCGACGTAGTTCTGGAGGGTCTGCTCCTTTCGGGCCAGCTCGGCGCTCCGCTCTTCGAGCTCCCGTTCCTGTTCGTCGATGGACACCTCCCGCTCGTCGAGCCGCTGTTTGCGGTCCTCGATGTCGCTTTCCAGCGACTCGACCTCCTCGCGGAGCCCGACGACCTCCTCGCGGCGCTCGAGCAGGTCGTCCTCCCGCTCGTTGAGTTCGGACGCCTCCCGCTCGAGCCGCTGTTCTCGCTCGTCGAGCTCCGATTCCTTCCGCTCGAGCCGTTGTTCCATCTCCTCGAGGCGGCGCTCCTGTTCGTCTCGAACCCCCTGGCTGGACGATTCCTCTTCGAAGTCGAACTCCTCGTCGGTCGAGGTGTTCGGCTCGTTCGGGTCTGGGTTATCGCTCATGCTCAGCTTCTGGAGTTATCTAGCGGGTTGTTAAGTACTTACCGGCCGTTCAGAGCCGAATTCTCCGTTACCGGCCGCTATGGCGGTCCGCGAACGGCCGGTCGCGCCGCCGGCTCAGTCGCCGTCCCGCTCGTCGGCCTCGCGGACGCCGACGACCAGCTGCTGGAGCTGTCTGATCTCACGGGACCGTTTCTCGTTCGTCTCGGTACGGAGTTCGTCAAGGCGGTCGTCGATGGACCGCAGTAGTTCTTCCTGCATCCCTTTTCCCCCGATCTCTCGTTCGACCGGAGGGTACCTGAGCGTATCGGGGCACATATCCGGTGATTTTAGTAGGCGACGGCAGCCGAGCGCTTTTGCGGCGCGGCCGCGACGTGGCCGGTATGACCGTGTCCGACGACGTGGAGACGTTCGCGGCGGCGGTCGGGCCGGAGCCGGACGCCGTTCTCGACGAAATGGACGACCGGGCCGCCGAGACGGGCTTTCCGACCGTCGGGCCGGCCGTCGGCGGCTGGCTCCAGCAGCTGGTCGGGCTCGTCGGCGCCGACCGCGTTTTCGAGTTCGGCTCCGGCTTCGGCTACTCCGGCTACTGGTTCGCCCGCGGCCTGGGTGCCGACGGCGAGCTCGTCCTCACCGAGGTCGACGCCGACGAGCTGGCCGACGCCCGCGACTACCTCGCCCGCGGCGACTTCGACGCGACGGTGCGGTTCGAACTCGGCGACGCCATCGAGACCGTCGACGACTACGACGGCCCCTTCGACGTCGTCCTGATCGACAACGAGAAGCACCGCTACGTCGAGGCCTTCGAGGCCGCCCGCGAGGCGGTGCCCGTCGGCGGCGTCGTCGTCGCGGACAACATCACGGCGGGACCCTTCGACTTCGGGGAGATATACGACCGGGTCCTCGAGGACGGCGACGAGGGCGGCGAGGCGGCCCGCGGCGTCGCAGACTATCTCGAACACGTCTGCTCGGAGCCGGCCTTCGAGACGACGCTGCTGCCGCTCGGGGAGGGGCTGGCGGTCAGCCGACGGGTCACATAGCGCATGTGCGGGACGGCAGTTCAGATAAACACTGGCCGACGAGCCAGTTTCTGCCGGCCGGTCAACTGACTCCTGGCGGACTGAAAGGGCGAGGCACTCTCGGCGAACCCGGACGACGTAAGCCGCGAGGGAGCCGTCGGCTCCCTCGGCCCGCTCGCGCGGCAGCGCCGCGCGAGGACACCACAGGGAGCAGCGCGACCGAGGAGCGTGGTTCGAAAGACGCGACGCGTCTTTCGTCATCACGAGAGAGCTTCGCTCTCTCGAACGACAGCGAGTCCCGGGAGCCGAGAGTGTCGAGGGCTTTCCGGATTCTTCAATTCGCATCTGAACACTACCTGCGGGACGGTGACAAGACCCAAGTTACGAGTCGCCGTACGTGCGGTCGATGCCCGGAGCAACCGACCAGACCCTTCGACCCTTCCTGTGGCGCGCCGCCAACCTCTACCCCGACACGGAGATCGTCTCCCGGACCCACGAGGGCGTCGAGCGGTACACGTACGACGAGTACGACGACCGGACGGCACAGCTGGCCAACGCCCTCGAGGCCCACGGCATCGAGGCCGGCGACCGCGTCGGGACGTTCTGCTGGAACCACCATCGGCACTTCGAGACGTACTTCGCGGTGCCGACCATCGGCGCCCAGCTGCACACCATCAACCCGCTGCTGCCCGACGAGCACATCCGGTACATCGTCGACAACGCCGACGACGAGCTGATCTTCGTCGACGAGTCGCTGGCGCCGAAGCTGGCGTCGGCGGCCGCCGACGCTTCCGAGTTCGAGGGCGTCGACTTCGTGGTGATGTCGTCGTCGGAGACCGACGCCGTCGAGGCGACGCCGTACGAGTCGTTCCTCGAGGGCCACGACACGGCGTACGACTGGCCGGTGCTGGACGAGGAGCGACCTGCCGGCATGTGCTACACCTCGGGGACGACGGGCAACCCGAAGGGCGTCGAGTACACCCACGAGATGCTGTGGAGTCACACGATGGCGACGCTGACGCCGCAGGGCATCCCGATGGCCGACGACGACGTCGTGATGCCCGTGGTGCCGATGTTCCACGTCAACGCCTGGGGGATGCCCTTCACCGCGACGGCCGGCGGCGCCAAGCACGTCTACCCGGGGCCGTCGCCGGACCCCGCGGACGTCGCCGCGCTCATCGAAGACGAGGGCGTCACCATCACCGCCGGCGTCCCGACGGTGTGGCTCGGGCTGATGGAGTACGCCGAGGACAACGACCTCGACCTCTCGGCGCTCGACACCGTCGTCGTCGGCGGGTCGGCCGCCCCCGAGTCGATGATCCGGTGGTTCGACGACCGCGGCGTCGAGCTGCTGCACGCCTGGGGCATGACCGAGATGTCGCCCATCGGCTCGGTGTCGCATCTGAAGTCCAGTCTCCAGGACGCCGACTACGACACCCAGCTCGAACACCGCGCCAAACAGGGGATGCTCACCCCCGGCCTGGAGATGAAGGTCATCGACGAAAACGGCCGGGAGGTGCCGTGGGACGGCGAGGAGTTCGGCGAGCTGTGGGTTCGCGGGCCCTGGGTGACGACGGAGTACTTCAAGCGCCCGGAGGCCAACGAGGAAGACTTCGAAGTCCCCGCGAGCGGAGCGAGCGGGGAGTCGGAAGACGGAACGTCTTCCGGTAGGTGGCTGAAGACGGGCGACGTCGTCACCGTCGACGAGGAGGGGTACATCACGCTCGTCGACCGCGCGAAGGACGTCATCAAGTCCGGCGGGGAGTGGATCTCCTCCGTCGAGCTCGAGAACGCGGTCATGGCCCACGACGACGTCGCGGAGGCGGCGGTCGTCGGCGTCCCCCACGAGCGGTGGCAGGAACGACCGGTGGCGTTCGTCGTCCCCGCCGACGGCGCCGACGAGTCGACGCTCGAGGCCGAGGTCATGGAAATGCTCGGCGAGGACTACCCGAAGTGGTGGCTGCCGGACAACGTCGAGTTCATCGAGGAGATCCCCAAGACGGCGACCGGGAAGTTCTCGAAGAAGGACATCCGCGAGCGGCACACCGACGAGTCGCTGGTCGAGGGCCGGGTGCCGGAGGAGGCCGCCCCGAACGACGACTGACCCCGGAACGCTTCGTCCCGTCTCGTGTTTCCGACCGGCAGTTGACGGCGGTCGGTATTTAACGCTGGAAGCCCTCCGTCCGAGGTAGGATGGAACTGTTAGATACCGGGCCGGTGCCGGAGCACGCACACGACATCAAAGAGGAGACGCGGGCGTTCGCCGAGGAGCACGTCGAGCCGGTCGCCGCGGAGTACCACGAGCGCGGCGACTACCCCTGGGAGGTGCTAGAGGCTGGCATGGACGCCGGTCTCGTCGCGGGCAGCATCGGCGAGGAGTACGGCGGCCGCGGCTTCGACCTCCACGAGCTGCTGGCGATGGCCGAGGAGCTGTACCGCGCCGACGCCGGCATCGCGCTGACGCTGCAGCTGGCGAGCTTCGGGACGAAGATCATCGAGGAGTACGGCGACGAGACCCAGAAGGAGGAGTACCTCCGGCCGGTGGCCGAACACGAGATGCTGTCGGGACTCGCGGTTTCGGAGCCGGAGACGGGGTCGGACCTCGCCGGCATGCAGACGGCCGCCCGGAAGGACGGCGACGAGTGGGTGCTGGACGGCGAGAAGTACTGGGTCGGCAACGGCGTCGAGGCCGACTGGGTGACGCTGTACGCCAGGACCGGCGACGACCCGGACGACCGCTACGGCAACTACTCGCTGTTCGTCGTGCCGACGGACGTCGACGGCTACGACGCCGAGCACATCCCCGAGAAGATGGGCTTTCGGGCCTCCAAGCAGGCCCACATCGAGCTGGACGGCGCCCGGATTCCCGAGGAGAACCTCATCGGCGCCGAGGGGACCGGCTTCTACGTGCTGGCGGAGTTCTTCAACCACGGCCGGGTCGTCGTCGGCGGCCACGGCCTCGGGCTGGCGGCGGCGGCCATCGAGGAGACCGCCGACTTCGCCCACGGCCGGACCGCCTTCGACCGCACCATCACCGAGTTCCAGGCGGTCCAGCACAGCCTCGCGGACATGTTGACGGAGTTCCAGGCCGCCCGGACGCTCACCTGGGAGGCCGCCGACCGGGTCGCCGCGAACGACGACGCCGGCCTCTGGGCCGCGATGGCGAAGGTCAAGGCGACGGAGACGGCCACCGACTGCGCCGAGCACGGCATGCAGCTGCACGGCGGCCGGTCGGTGCTGACGGAAAACCGCATCTCCCGGATCTACCGTGACGTCCGCATCCCCGTCATCTACGAGGGGGCCAACGAGATCCAGCGGAACCTCATCTACGGCCAAGCCGGCTGGTAACGATCAACCGGCGGCGCGGGCGACGGCGACCGACAGTCCGAGCGCGACGGCGGCCGTCGCCGCGACCGCCAGGAAGGCCGTCTCGACGCCCGCCGCGTCGATGACGTAGCCGTACAGCGGCGGCGCGGCCGCGCCGGCGGCGGAGATGCCGACGGTCATCAGCGCGAAGTTCTTGCCGACGTCGCCGCGGGCGGAGGCGACGTCGGTCAGCGCCGCCCGCGCCGGCCGCGAGAGGTCGATCGTCGCCGCCAGCAGGACGACGACGCCGACGGCCCCGACGACCGGGAGCCGCCCGGAGCCGACCGCGGCCGCGAGGACGACCAGCGAGCCGTAGCCGACGTACAGCAGCGGCGTCGGCCCGAGACGGTCGCCGAGGGAGCCGCCGGCCAGCATGACGACGGCGCCGACGGCCAGCATCGCGCCCGCCACGAGCGAGGCGGTTCCGGCCTCGAGGCCGTAGCCGGCATCCAGCGCCGTCGCGGCGTAGGTCCGGACGCCCCAGACGGCGGCGCTGTTGACGAACCACAGCGCCGTCAGCAGCAGGACCAGCGGCGCGCCGGCCACCGACCGGAGGTAGCCGCCGAGCCGGGCGAAAAGCGCCCGCGGCCGGCGGTCGCCCGCCTCGTTCGTCTCGGCGCCGGCGCGGGTCAACTCGCGCGGGAGCCGCCGGACGGCGACGGCGGCGGCGACCGTGTAGCAGCCGCCGACGGCCGCGACGGCGCCGAAGGCGGCCCGCCAGCCGTAGCCGGCGGCGGCGACCGCCGGGACGGCCGCGAACGGGACCGCGAGGCCGACGGCGCCGGCGAAGCCGTGGACGCTGTAGGCCCGCGACCGGTAGGTGTCGGAAACGGCCGCCGAGAGAAGCGGGTAGTGGGCCGGGTGGTGGCCGGCGACGCCGGCACCGATCACCGCCGCGGCGCCGACCAGCGCGCCGTAGGAGGAAGCGACGGCCGCCAGCGCCGCCCCGACGCTGCCGACGGCCAGCGAGCCGACGAGGACGGCGCCGTGACTGTAGCTATCGGAGACGTGGCCGAGCGGCAGTTGGCCTGCGGTGACGACGGCGTTGACGACGCCGACGACCACCCCGAGGGCGGCCAGCGAGACGCCGAACTCCGCGCGCAGCGGCCGGAAGGCGGGGACGAGGAGGAGCAGAAAGGCGTGGTTGACGACGTGGGAGCCGGCGACCAGGGCGACGACGACCGGCGCGCGCGACGACACGCCGGCGGGTTCGGCCCGCCGGGATTAACCCGTTGCGTTCAGTCGGCGCCGACGGTGACGCGTTCGGCCTCGGTGACCGTGGGGTCGCGGCCGCGGTCGCGGCCGCGGCGGGCGGCGGCGCGGCGGAGCCGGTCGGGAGCGACGCCGGCCCGTCCGGCGGCCGTCTCCAGGCTCAGGGTGCCGTCGGCGTAGAGGGTCAGTGCCGTCCGCAGCGCGTGTTGCTGCATACCTCCGACTGCACTTCTGGACATAATAAGAGTATCGAGAGATAATATGCCAACCCATGGCCTTGTATGCCGTGGCGGCCGGCAAGAACGGGCGCGGCCGCCCAATCCTTTAGTTTGCGGTGCCGTCGTGTCGAACATGGACGACCGAGACATTCTCGAGCTGCTGAGCGAGGACGCGCGGCACTCGACTGCGGACATCGCGCGGCTGACCGACCGCTCGGAGGCGGCGGTCGAGGAGGCCATCGCCGACCTCGAGGACCGCGGCGTCATCCGGGGGTACACCGCGGTCGTCGACTGGGACGCCGTCGTCGACGACGACGAGCGGGTCCGAGCGCACGTGGAGTGCAACGTGACGCTGGACCGGGAGACGAGCTACCGGGACGTCGCCCGCCGGCTCGCCGGCTTCCCGGAGGTCGAGGGGCTGCGGCTCGTCTCCGGCGACTACGACTTCGCCCTGGAGGTGGAACGCGACTCGATGCGGGAGGTCTCGCGGTTCGTCAGCGACAAGGTGGCGCCGCTGCCGGAGATCACCCAGACGGTCACCCACTACATCATGGAGACGTACAAGCAGAGCGGTCACCGCTTCGACGACGGCGACGACGACGACCGTCTGTCGGTCACGCCATGACGTTCGACCCCTCCGAGCGCGTGCGGTCGGTGCCGCCGTCGGGTATCCGGCGGTTCTTCGAGCTGGCCGAGGAGAAAGACGACGTCATCTCGCTGGGCGTCGGTGAGCCGGACTTCTCGGCGCCGTGGGCCGCCCGCGAGGCCGCCATCAGCGCCCTCGAACGGGGCCGGACCTCCTACACCGCCAACCGCGGCAAGCGCGAACTCCGGGCGGCCATCGCCGAGGACGCCCGGCGGTGGGACCTCGACTACGGCCCCGACGAGGAGGTGCTCGTCACCGCCGGCGCCAGCGAGGCCATCGACGTCGCCTGCCGGGCGCTGGTCGACCCCGGCGACACCGTCGCCGTCGCCCAGCCGTGTTACGTCTCCTACCGGCCGGCGGTCACCTTCGCCGGCGGCGAGGTGCTGGACGTGCCGACCCGCGCGGCCGACGACTTCGCGCTCACGCCGGCGGCGCTGGCG
The DNA here is from genome assembly GCA_003020965.1 of Halobacteriales archaeon QS_4_69_225. GTDB lineage: Archaea > Halobacteriota > Halobacteria > Halobacteriales > Haloarculaceae > Natronomonas. The sequence goes on along the minus strand of PXRL01000003.1, from coordinate 32,639 downwards.
GCCGCGGGCGCCGACGAGGCGGACCTGCTGCTGTACTGTTACCCGAACAACCCGACGGGCGCGACGATGGACCGGTCGGAGATGGCCGCCGTCGCCGACTTCTGCCGGGAGCACGACCTCGCGGTGCTGTCCGACGAGATCTACGCCGACCTCACCTACGAGGGCGACCACGTCTCGATCGCGACGTTCGACGGCATGCGCGAGCGGACGGTCGTCTTCAACGGCTTCTCGAAGGCCTACGCGATGACCGGCCTCCGGCTGGGCTACGCGCTCGGGCCGAGTGAGGTGATCACCGCGATGAACCGCGTCCACCAGTACACGATGCTGTCGGCGCCGACGACCGCCCAGCACGCCGCCATCGAGGCGCTGGACGGCTGCCGGGAAGCGGTCGCCGAGATGCGCGAACGGTACGACCGCCGGCGGAACTTCGTGCTGTCGCGGTTCGAGGAGATGGGCGTCGACTGCTTCGAGGCGACCGGTGCCTTCTACGTCTTCCCGGAGTGTCCCGGCGACGACGCCGAAGCCTTCGCCGAGGAGCTGCTGGCGGCCGAGTCGGTGGCGATGGTGCCCGGCACCGCCTTCGGCGCCGGCGGGGAGGGCCACCTCCGGGCGTCGTACGCCGCCGGGCTCGACGAACTGAGGGAGGCGACGGACCGCATCGAGCGGTTCCTCGGGTAGGGTCGACTCGGGTCTGGAAACCGAGTGAACCTTCTTTACCGGCGGGTCGGTACGCCGGGTCAATGGCTATCGATGACGCGGACGGGACGATGGAGACGAGCGAGCCGCCCGCGTCGGCCGCGGCCGGCCGGGAATCGCCGGACGGCACCGACCACGACCCCGAGGCGCTCAGAGAGCGGGCCGGCGCCGGCGACTACGACGCCGCGTTGGTCGCCGGCGCCCGGACGCTGGCCTCACGGCTGGCCGACCGCGTCGACGAGCTGACCGTCGACGTCCGCCCGGAGCTCGACGAGGACGACTTCTTCACCGGCCCCGGCGGCACGTCCACCGTCGTCAACCGTTACGACCTCGAGAAGTCCGTCCCGCAAGAGAAAAAGAGCCACTTCCGGGAGGTCGAACGCTACTGGGTGAACGAGCCGTACGCCTTCGTCGTCATCTTTCACTCCGAGAAGGAAAACGAAAAGAAGTACTACCTCATCGAGCCGCACCTCACGCCCATCGAGGGCGACCTCCGGGAGTTCCTCTCCGGGAAGCTGAAAACCGCGATCAAGTACTCCAGCGACGAGGTGGTCGTCCAGGGCAGCGAGGACGCCCGGGCCGGCGTCATCGAGCGGGAGACCCACGAGCTGCTGGAGCGGTACGACCTCTACGACGACGGCGCCCAGCCCGACGAGGGCGGGCTGTTGAGCGGCGTCATGGGCGCCGTCGTCGGCGACGACGCCGACGACGAGGGGCTGCAGGGCGTCGAGGCCCGCCCCGAGCCGGCCGTCCTCGAGGAGGACTCCGAGACGCTCACCGAGTACCAGATCGAGAAGCTGCTGTACCTGTTGAAGCGGGACTTCATCGGCTTCGAACGCATCGACGGGGTCAAACACGACATCAACGTCGAGGACGTCTCCTGTGACGGCTACAACTCCCCGGTGTTCGTCTACCACTCCGACTACGAGCAGATCATCACCAACGTCTACCACGGCGAGGAGGAGCTGGACGACTTCGTGGTGAAGCTCTCCCAGCGGTCCGGCAAGGGCATCTCGAAACGGAACCCCCAGGTCGACGCGACCCTGCCGGACGGCTCGCGGTCCCAGCTCACGCTCGGCCGGGAGGTGTCGGACCACGGCACGAACTACACCATCCGGCAGTTCAAGGACGTCCCCTTCACGCCCGTCGACCTCATCAACTGGCACACCTTCTCCCTCGAGGAGATGGCCTTCCTGTGGCTGTCGATCGAGAACCACAAGAGTCTCATCTTCGCCGGCGGCACGGCGTCCGGCAAGACGACCAGTCTGAACGCCGTGTCGCTGTTCATCCCTTCGAAGGCCAAGATCGTCTCCATCGAGGACACCCGCGAGGTCGAACTCCCCCAGCGCAACTGGATCGCCTCCGTTACCCGCCCGTCGTTCAGCGAGGGCGACAAGGGCGACGTCGACGAGTTCGACTTGCTGGAGGCCGCCCTCCGGCAGCGACCGGAGTACATCGTGATGGGAGAGATCCGTGGCGAGGAGGGCCGGACGCTGTTCCAGGTGATGTCGACCGGCCACACCACGCTGACGACGTTCCACGCCGACTCCGTCGGCGAGGTGATCAAGCGGTTCACCACCGATCCGATCAACGTCTCGAAGACGATGTTCACGGCGCTGGATCTGGTGTCCATCCAGACCCAAACGCGCGTGCAGGGCAACAAGGTCCGGCGGAACAAGGTGCTGACCGAGATCAACCACTACGACCCCGAGAACGACGAGATCAACGTCCAGGACGTCTACCAGTGGCAGGCCGAAACCGACGAGTTCCTCCAGATGGGCGAGTCCAACACCCTCGACGAGATCCAGTTCGACCGCGGCTGGTCCCGCGAGCGGCTCGAGCGCGAGGTGTTCATCCGGCGGATCGTGCTGGCGTATCTCATCAAACACGACCTCAACACGTACACCCAGGTGGCGGCGACGCTGCAGGCGTTCATGAACGACCCCGACTCGATTCTGCGGCTCATCGCCACCGGAGAGCTGGAGCGGTCCCTGGAGGACCTCCGGGAGATGGAGTCGGTGAAGATCGACATCGATCCGGACAAGGAGGCGATGGTGCCGCGGCCGACGGCCGGCGAGGAGATGCTCGCCGAGGCCGAGGGCGTCCTCCGGGACGGCGACGACCTCCTGTCGGAGTACCGCGAGGAGCCCGTCGAGACCGACGTCGCCGACGCGCTCGAACTCGACGGCGCCGACGACATCGAGCCCGAGCCCGACCTCGGCGCCGACGCCAGCACCGGGGCGGACGACGCCGACGGCGGGCTCGACGGCGGCTTCTCCTTCGAGACCGACGGGCCGGACGACGGCGAGGCGACGACCGACGGCGGTGACGCCCTCTTCGACGGCGAGTACGACGAGTTCGGAGGCGAGGAGTCGTGAGCCTCCGGTCGGCCGGCAGAACCGGTGCGGGGTCGAGCGACGACCGCCTGGCGGACGCGTTCTACCCGCTGTACGCCCGGCTGTTCGGCGACGACAGCAACTTCGTCGGCACCGTCGAGACGAAGCTCGCCGAGGCGCGGGTCCCCCGGACCGTCGAGATATACCTCTCGCGGGCGCTGGGAATCGGCGTGCTCGTCGGGGCCGTGCTGTGGCTCGTCGGCACCGCCGTCGGCTGGGCGGTCGTCACCTTCCTCGTCACGGAGCCGCCGAACTTCCTCAACCTCCCGCTGCCGGAGCCGTACCTGGGTATCGTCGAGCGCCTCAAGCTCCCGTTCATCGTCGTCGTCTCGGGGCTGCTGTTCGGCTCGGTCGGCTTCGGCGCCGGCTTCGGCGGCATGGTGGGAAAGCCGTATCTCGATTCCAGCGCCCGCAAACGCGAGATAAACGTGCTGTTGTCCGATTCGGTCTCCTTCATGTACGCCCTGTCGGTCGGCGGGCTTAACCAGCTGGAGATCCTGAAGGCGATGGCGAAGGCCGACGACACCTACGGCGAGGTGGCCCAGGAGTTCCAGTCCATCGTCCTGGAGACGGAGTACTTCGACACCGACTACCGGACGGCCATCCGCAACCAGGCCGCCCAGACGCCGTCCGACGAACTGAGCCAGTTCCTGACCGACATGCTGTCGATCATCAACTCCGGGGGCGACATGGAGCAGTTCCTCGAAGACCAGAAGGAAAAGCACATGCGAACGTCGAAGCAGGAACAGGAACTCGTTTTGGAGACCCTGGAGCTGTTCGGCGAGATGTACATGACGCTGTCGCTGTTCCCGCTGTTGCTCATCATCATCCTCGTCATCATGTCGATGCTGGGCGAAGCCAACGACATGCTGCTGTACGGGACGGTGTACGGGCTGATCCCGCTCATCGGGGTGGGCTTTCTGGTGCTACTGTCGACGGTCGTCCAGGACGAGGTCGGCGACGGCTACCTCCGGGACGACCGCGGCGAGATCGTCGGCGCCTCCGAGGGGATGTTCGACCTCGGGCTGGCCGACGACTACGCCGGCGAGCACTCGGTGTTCGACCGGGTGAAGTCCAAGGAGGGCGTCCACCGCGTCGGCAGCGTCCTGCGGGCACCGCATCTGTTCTTCCGGGATCACCCGCTCGCGGTGTTGCCGCTGACGGTACCGCTGTCGCTGCTCCTGGTCGGCGGCTCGGTCGTGGCCGGCTTCGCGCCGACCGCCGTCGACGGGCTGCTGTCGGCGCCGGTCCGCGGGACGTTCTTCTGGGTGTACGTCCCGCTGTACGTCAACTGTCTGCCGCTGATGGTGTTCCACGAGTGGAACGTCCGGTCCCGCAGCTCCATCACGAACGACCTCTCGGACAACCTCCGGAAGCTCTCCAGCGCCAACGACACCGGGATGACGCTTCTGGAGTCGCTGAACGTCGTCGCCGAGACCTCCTCCGGCCAGCTGGCCGGGGAGTTCCGGACGATGTACGCGAAGGTCAACTACGGGACGAGCCTGAAGACGGCGCTGCGGGAGTTCAACAACGGCTACCACGTCCCCCGGATGGCCCGGACGGTGAAGCTCATCAGCAAGGCACAGGAGGCGTCCAGCCAGATCACGCGGGTACTGTCGACGGCCGCCCAGGCCTCCGAGAACCAAGACGACATCGAGCGGGACCGCAAGTCCCGCACCCGGATGCAGATGGTCATCATCCTGATGACCTACGTGACGCTTCTGGGCGTGATGGCGCTGCTGAAGGTGCGGTTCCTCGAGACGATGGCGGGGCTGACCCAGCAGGCCGCCGACAGCGGCAACGACCAGTTCACCGGCGGCCTCGACATCGAGATGTTGACGCTGCTGTTCTTCCACGCCGTCACGCTGCAGGCGATCATCTCGGGGCTCATCGCCGGCTACATCCGCGACGTGAGCATCCGGGCCGGGCTGAAGTTCGTCGTCGTCCTGCCGACGCTGGCGCTCGTGGCGTTCATGCTCATCAACTAATGACCGACACCCGTGCACAGTCGCCGCTGGATTTCGCCATCGCGATGGGGATCTTCCTCGTCGCCGTCACCTTCGTGTTCACCTTCATCCCGTCGCTGACGGCGCCGTTCGTCGAGGGCAACCAGGACCGCAGCGCGACGGCCGACCGGGTGGCGAGTCACCTCGCGGAGGGCGCCCTCGGCGACCCGACGGACCCGTTCGTCGTCAACGAGACGTGTGCGACGGTGTTCTTCGACGCCTCGACCGACGACGGCGACATCCCGTCGGGCTGTGGCTACAGCGGCGACGACACCGACGAGCGGGTCGGCGTCGACGGCGACCGGCTCCGGGTCAACGTGACCGTCGAGCAGGTCGACCCCGATGCGAGCCGCGACGCGCGGTTCCGGACGGTCTGTCACGACGATACCCACGGCGTCGTCCACGAGGCGAACGGCAGCACCGGCTGCGACGTCCGGTACACGGTCGGCGACGAGCCCTCGGACAGCAGCTCCATCGTCGTCGCCCGGCGCGTCGTCACGATACCGGGCTGCTCGTTCGGCGTCAGGTCGTGTGACGCGATCATGAAAGTACGGGTGTGGTGACCGTGCGCGGACAGATGTACACGCTGGAGGCGGTCATCACCGCGGTACTGTTGGTGTCGAGTCTGGTGTTCGCCCTGCAGGTGACGGCGGTGACGCCGCTGTCGGCCAGCACCTCCAATCAGCACATCGAAAATCAGCAGCGGGCCTCGGCGTCGGGCGTGCTGACGGCCGCCCAGGAAGCCGGCGCCCTGAAGGACGCCGTGCTGTACTGGAACGACTCGGACTCGGCGGAGCGGTATCACGACGCCGGGCAGCGTGAATACTACACCAGCGACTACCCGCCGAACGAGTTCGGCAACATCACCGAACGGGCCTTCGCCGGCCGCGGGCTGGCGGTGAACGTCCTCGTCTACCCGGGCGACGGCACCGACGCCACCCGGCTGGTGTACCGGGGGGAGCCGAGCGACAACGCCGTCAGCGCCAGCCGGACGGTGACCATCTACGACGACGACGACCTGACGGCGCCCGGAACGACGACGACGGCGGCCGACGCCGACAGTTTCGACGAGGCCGTCCCGGAGGACAGTAGCGGCAACAGCGTCTACAACGTGGTCCGCGTGGAGGTGACGGTATGGCGGATGTGACCGGCCGCGAGCGCGGCCGGATGTCGCTCGTCGCGTCGCTGATCGTGGCGACGTCGTTCGTGGGGCCGGCGCTGGTCGTCAACGACGCCGTCTACACCGAGAACCTCTCGACGCGGGAAACGAGCGGCGACGACCCGAGCGCGAGGGTGGTCGTCTACGAGGCCAGCGTCGACGCCGGGTTCCGCAGCGGGTCGGTCGTCCACCGCGACGAGAACCTCCGGGCAAGGTGGAGCGAGGTAGCATGACCGCCGGACGGGGCGTCTCGGCGGTGTTCGGCTACGTGCTGACGCTGGGCATCTCGACGCTTCTGGTGTCGGGGCTCATCATCGCGGCGGGTGGTTTCGTCGACAACCAGCGCGAGCTGACGAGCCGCAGCGAGCTGCGGGTCATCGGCCAGCAGGTCTCCGGCGACATCGCGGCCGCCGACCGGCTCGTCCGCAGCGGCGGCGGCACACGGACGGAGATCACCCGGCAGACCCCCGAACGGGCCGTCGGCTCGCAGTACACCGTTGCGGTCAGAACCGACGGCGGCGGCCCGACCCCTGCGTACCTCGAACTCCGGACGGTCCGGCCGGAGGTGACCGTCGAGGTGGGGATCGCCAACGAGACCGCCGTCACCGGGTCGGAGGTCGGCGGCGGCGAGATAATCGTCCGGTACGACCGGTCGGCCGGCCACTTGGAGGTGGTCGAGGGTGATACGTGACGACCGGGCGGCCAACGAGGTCGTCGGCTTCGTGCTGGTGTTCTCGCTGGTGCTGACGACGGTCTCGCTCGTCTACGCCGCCGGCTTCGCCGGGCTGGACAGTACCCGCGACGTCGAGCGGGTGAACAACGCCGAACGCGCCTTCGACGTGCTGGCGAACAACTTCCAGCAGATGGGCCGCGGCGAGGCGCCGAACCGGGCGACGGAGATCAAGCTCGCCGACGCACAGCTGACGACGACGGCCGGACGTGAGGTGACGATCAACGCCAGCGGAATGAACGCCACGGGGGCCAGCCCCGTCGCGATACGGTACGACACCGACGGTAACACGAACATCGTCTACGAGCACGGCGCGGTGATCCGAACCGACGGCGACAGCGCCGTCATGCGGCGGGAGCCGGACTTCGTCTTCGAGGACGGCAACGTCGTCGTCAGGTTCATCGAGTCGCGGGGCAGCGGTCAGGGGGTCGGCGGCTCCGCCTCGACGGTGCTGGTGCGGGCCGAACGGCGCGAGAGCGCCGTTCTCGCGAACCGCGACACGACGTCGAACGTGACGGTACGGCTGCAGACCCACCCCGACCGCGCGGACGTCTGGGAGGCGTACCTGAACGACTCGCTCGCGACGGCGACCGGCGGGTCACCGACCTGCAGCCGCTCGACCGTCGGTAACGACACCGTCGAGGTCGTCTGCTTCGACGACACCGCCGACGTCGACCGGCTGGCCGTCGCCCGCGTCAGGATCCGGGTGACGCTGACGTAGCCTCCGACGGCTCGACGGTCAGCGGATCTCGGCGACGCGAAAGTAATAACGGAGCCGCCGTCCGGAGAAGGTTAATACAGTATAATGTGTCACAGGACCTCTCAGGTAACCGTTAAGTACCTCCTACGTGCTACGATGTGACACGATGGACGACAACGACACGCTGGGCGACATCAGTCACGTGCCACCGACCGGCGACTCCGTCTCGAACGTCTGGGAGCGCGGCGACGAAGGCGCCGACTGACGGCAGCCCCTTCTCGGCGGACTTGACCGGCCAGCGGCGCCTCCGCGGCCGGTCGTACTGCCGACTGCGATTACGTGAAAATCGATTCGCGGCGTTCGACGGCAGCCGTTCGACGGGAGCCGTCTCGCGGCACCGCGGATCGAAAACGTCGGCGCCGGCAGTATCACTCGCCGGCCCAGGGGCCGACGCCGAGGATACCGCCCGCCAGCCACCCGACCATCAGCGGCCCGACGACGGTCAGACAGAGTAGCCCGACGTATCGGACCGGCGGCGGCTGTAGCGCCAGGTAGACCAGATACGCCGTCCCGACCAGCGGCCACAGCCACCCGAGGGTCGACCGCGCCGTCGCCGACATGGCCGCGTTTCTCGTCCTGGAGGCAAGAAGGTGACCCCCCGACCGGCGGTGGGCGGTCGGCAGAACGCTTACGCCGCGGAGGGACGAGCCATCGACCGTGCTGCGCCGCCGCTGGCTCGTCGTCGCGGCCGCCGCCGTCGCCGGCTGCTCGGGGGGTGCCGACGACACGCCGACGGACGGCGGCGACGCCTACCGGACGGCCTTCCGGACGGCCGTCGAACGGGAGGGCCACGCCGTCCGCTCGCTGTCGGTCGACGACCGGGTCCGGCTGGTCTACTCGCCGGCCGAGCCGACGGAGGCTGGCGTCAGGACGAGCGTCGAGGACGTCTCCCGGGCGTTCTTCGACCGCGTCTACGGGGGTTGGAAGCCCGCTGGACTCGACGCCCGCGTCCGGATCGACGGCGACCTCGTCGCGGTCTGGCGGATGGAGCGGGCCTGGATCGAGTCGTACCTGGACGGCGACATCGACCGCGAGGAGCTGGCCGCCCGGGTCGAAGACAGCGTCGAGCGGCGGTCGTAGCGTCAGACCTCGCGGTCGGTGGACTCGACGTGGAACTCCGGGTCGGCGCGGACGCCGATCCGCGCCAGCTGTCGGCGGATGTGGCGCTTGGCGGCGGCGATGGCCCGCTCGCGGCCCTCGAACCCCCGCGGCGCCGGCCGCTCGAAGGCCACTCGGACGGTCCGGTCGTCCAGCTCGAGTCGCTGGCCGCCGGATTCGACGGCGTAGAAGGAGTCACACACCCAGACGTACGGAGCGTCCGGCGTCGGCGCCCCGCGGTACGACGGCGGCTTCTCGCCCGGTTCGTACAGCGTCCCGGTCGTGCCCGTCCCGCCCGCCAGTCCACAGATCTGCAGCACGTCCGGAGGTCGGCTCCCGCGGGCAAAAGTCCGACGGCACGTACGACGGCACCTCACCGGGCGGTCGTGACCCGCCGGCGACGGGACGGCCACGGGACCGCTCAGTCGTCGCCGACGACCGGGTGGTCCCCGGCGGTCCACTCCGACAGCGAGCCGTCGTAGACGGCGGCGTCGGCCACGCCGGCGCGGTACAGCGCCAGGGCGGCGCTGCTGGCGGCGATGCCGCCGCCGCAGTAGGTGACGACCGATTCCGCGTCGAGCGCGCCGACCGCGTCGAATCGTGCCCGCAGGTCGTCGGCCGACCGGTACGTACCGTCGTCGCCGATGACGGCCTCGTCGCCGACCGCGGGGACGTTCGCCGAGCCCGGGATCCGCTCGGCGGCGTGGTCGGCCGGCCGGAGAGCGTCGACGAGACAAGCGTCGGCGTCGTTCATCCGCGCCTCGACGTCGGCCGCGTCGGCGACCAGCTCCGGCCGGTAGTCGGGCGTGAACGTCCTCGATTCCGGCGGCGAAGCCGTCGTCGAGACGGGGCGGTCCTCGGCGGTCCACCGCGGCCAGCCGCCGTCGAGCACGCCGACGCGGTCGTGGCCGAAGACCCGGAACATCCACCACAGCCGGGCCGCCCACTCGTTGTTGTTCCGGCGGTCGACGGCGTCGTACACCACCACGCGGGTGTCGTCGCCGACGCCCAGCTCGCCGACCGCCGCGGCGAACGCCACCGGCGTCGGCAGCTGGAACGGGTAGTCCGGGTCATCGGTCTCCGAGAGGTCTTCGACGAGGTCGGCGAAGGCGCTGCCCGGGACGTGGCCGTCGGCCCAGTCGTCGCGCCCCGACTCGGTGCGGTACTCGCCCGTCTCGGCGTCCGTCCGGAGGTAGACGGTGCAGTCCAGCACCTGCAGGTCCGGCTCCGCCAGTCGCGGCTCGAGCCACGCCGGCTCGACCAGCGTCGGTACGTCGCCGTCGGTGTCGCGGTTATCGTCGCGGTCGTCCATACCGACCTCCGGCGCTGGCGACGGGTAATACCTGCGCCTGCGGCCGGCCGCCGGACGCGAAGGCGATTAGTCGGCGCGGCCCCACCCTCCAGCGTGAACCACGTTCCGGACGAGGCGCTGGCGGCGGTCGACGCCTTCGGCGAGGGGCTGCTCACGGGGGAGGCGTCGGCGTTCGGCGCCCGGTTGCGGAGCGACCTGCGGCTGTCCGTCGACCCGGCGGGGGCCGACGACGGCGCCCGCTGTCGCTACGAGTTGGACCACGCCCGGACGAAGCCGACGCTGCGGGCCTACGGCTCGTTCGTGACGACGATCGTCGACGGGATCGACGAGCGGTTCCGCTCCTGGAGCGTCGAGCCGCCGGCGGCCTACGAGTACACCGAGACGGTCGACGGCGTCCACCGGTACGAGGGGACGCTGACGACGTTCTGAGGTGGAACACGGGGGGTCCGGACCCGCTGGAACCGAGCGAATGCGGAGCGTTCGCGGAACGGTCGGCTCGCTCACAGACTGACGAACAAACCACAAATCAAAGCGGACTCGCCGGGACCGAGCGAAGCCGGAGGCTTCGCGAGCACCGGGAGACTCGCGTCGCTCGTCTCCCGAGGTTCCGCTCGCTTCGTCTCACGGTTCGCTCCGCTCACCGTTCGACTGTCCGAGGCGTTCGCTTTGCTCACGCCTCGCTACCGCTCGCGGAACGGTCGAGAGACGCCGAGGCGTCTCTCGGGATTTGAACCCGGAGGAAAACATTCCGGGGTGCTCGCTCACTACGTTCGCTGCGCTCCCGGGCTGTGACTTCCAGGGGCTCAAATCCGGGCTCGACCATTCTCGCTCCCTCGTAAAACTCGGTCGCTCCGATGGACTCGCCGGGACTGAGCGCCGTCGGAGACGGCGCGAAGGTTGAGAGACGCCGAGGCGTCTCTCGGGACTGAGCGAACGCCGAAGGCGTTCGCGAACACCGGGAGACTCGCGTCGCTCGTCTCCCGAGGTTCCGCTCGCTCCGCTCGCGGAACGGTCGGCTCGTCCATTTCTTCACTGCGTTCAGAAATGGACTCGCCGGGATTTGAACCCGGAGGAAGACGGTCGCCTCACTTCGTTCGGCGCTGCGTCTTCCAGGGGTTCAAATCCGGGCGTCGACGACTATCTGCGCCGCTCGCGGGATTGCTCGCGGCGCAGAATCATGGACTCGCCGGGACTGAGCGAACGCGAAGCGTTCGCGAGGGTCGGCGAGTCCACGACTGAGCGAGCGTAGCGAGCGAAGGAAGTGGACTCGCCGGGATTTGAACCCGGAGGAAGACGGTCGCCTCACTTCGTTCGGCGCTGCGTCTTCCAGGGGTTCAAATCCGGGCGTCGACGACCTCGTTTCCCGACGCGAGTTGCTCGCGGCGCGTCGCTGCCGCTCCGCGCCGCTCGCCGTATTGCGTCGGGAAAAACTCAGTGGACTCGCCGGGATTTGAACCCGGGGCCTTCCCCGTGCCAGGGGGATGATCTACCGCTGATCTACGAGCCCGCGGCGCCCGAGAGTACCCGGGTGCGACGCATAAACCCATCGGACCGGCGTCGGGCGCGGGCGCGACGGTCGCGATGGTCGCGCGGTTGCGGCGACAGGCTCCGTTAGAGTCAAACGCCTCGCGGCGGAATGGGGCCGCATGAGCACGGAACAGGGACAGCGGGCGATCAGGTGTCTGGTGGCGAAGGTCGGCCTCGACGGCCACGACCGCGGCGCCCACGTGATCGCCCGGGCGTTCCGGGACGCCGGCTTCGAGGTCATCTACTCGGGGCTGCACAAGTCCCCGGACGAGATCGTCCAGGCGTCCGTCCAGGAGGACGTCGACGTCCTCGGCATCTCCATCCTGTCGGGGGCCCACGACACGCTCGTGCCGAAGATCATCGACGGGCTCGAGGAGTACGGCGCTCTCGAGGACACGCTGGTCATCGTCGGCGGCATCGTCCCGGAGGAAGACCGCGAGGAGCTGTACGAGATGGGGGTCGCCGAGATATTCGGCCCAGGCTCCTCGATGGAGGAGACCATCGAGTTCGTCCGGGAGCACGTCCCACGGGATCGATGAGCGGCGACGAGTCGCTCATCGACGAGCTGCTGGCCGGCGAGCACCGGGCGCTGGCACGGGTCATCACGAAGATCGAAAACCGGTCGCCGGGCCACCGGGAGCTGGTCTCGCGGCTGCACGACCACACCGGCCGGGCGCAGGTGGTCGGCATCACCGGCTCGCCGGGGGCGGGCAAGTCGACGCTGGTCGACAAGATGGCCGCCACCTACCGCGAGCGCGGCGAGACGGTCGGCGTCATCGCCATCGACCCCTCGTCGCCGTACACCGGCGGGGCGGTGTTGGGCGACCGCATCCGGATGGCGTCCAACGTCGGCGACATGGACGTCTTCTTCCGGTCGATGTCGGCCCGCGGCTCGCTGGGCGGGCTGTCAACGTCGACGACGGACGCGGTGAAGGCGCTGGACGCCTTCGGCAAGGACCGCATCATCGTCGAGACGGTCGGCGCCGGCCAGAACGAGGTCGACATCGTGCGGATGGCCGACACCGTCGCGGTGCTGGTGCCGCCCGGTTCCGGCGACGACGTCCAGATGCTGAAGGCGGGTATCCTCGAGATCGCCGACGTCTTCGTCGTCAACAAGGCCGACCTCGACGGCGCCGACCGGACGGTCAAGGAGCTCCGGGAGATGGTCCACATGCGGGACGCCTCGCCGATGGCCGGCCACCACGGCGCCGGGCCGTCCGGCATCGACGACGGCGAGGACGGGGACGAGGAGCGACAGCCGCCCATCGTCGAGACGGTCGCCAAGACCGGCGAGGGCGTCGACGAACTGCTGGCGGTGCTGGCCGACCACGCCGAGTGGCTGGAGGCGACCGGCGAGCGGGACGCCCGGGCCCGCCAGCGGTACGCCGACGAGATACGGACGCTGCTGCGGGCCGACAGCGCCGCCCTCGTCGAGGAGGAACTGGAGGCCCGCGGCGGTCTCGAGGAGTACGTCGACGCCGTCGTCGCACGGGAGACCGACCCCTACTCCGTCGCCGACGAGATTCTCGCGCCGGTCGCCGAGGCCGTCCGCGAGCGCCGCGAGGCCCGCGAGAACTGACGATCCTCCTCCCTACTCCGCTCCCTCCGGTCGCTTCGTGGAGGAAGGGATATCGGCATCCTCACCGCAGAAGCTAAGCGCGTGACGGTCGTCGCCTCGAACATGAACGTCAAGCGACTCCTGGGCGGGACCGCGGCGACGCTCGGCGCGGTCGCGGTCGGCAACGCGGCGCTGCGCGCCGACCCCGACGACCTCGAGCCGCCGCTCGGGCGGCCGGTCGAGACGTACCGTTGGCGGGGCTTCGACGTCGTCTACACCGAGGCCGGCGACCCCGACGACCCCGATCTGCTGCTGTTACACGGCATCAACGCCGCCGGCTCGAGCCACGAGTTCCGGTACGTCGTCGACGCGCTGGCCGAGGAGTACCACGTTCTCGCGCCGGACCTGCCCGGGTTCGGCCACTCCGACCGGCCGCCGCTGCTGTACTCGGGGTCGCTGTACGAGGCCTTCGTCGACGACTTCGCCGGGGAGCTGGTCGCGGAGCCAACCGTCGTCGCCTCGTCGCTGTCGGCGGCCTACGTCGCCGCGGCCGACGTCGACGCCGCGGAGTACGTCTTCGTCTGCCCGACGGCCTCGACCGTGCCGGGCCGGCGGACGTGGCTCCGGTCGCTGCTGCGGTCGCCGGTCGCCGGGGAGGCGGTGTACAATCTGCTGACCTCGAAGCCGTCGATCAGGTACTTCCTCGCGGATCACGGCTTCGCGGGCGCCATCCCGGAGGAGTGGGTCGACTACGACTGGCGGACGGCCCACCAGGAGGGCGCCCGGTTCGCGCCGGCGTCGTTCGTCGCCGGCTTCCTCGACGTCGACGTCGACCTGGGGGCGGCGCTGGACGTGACGGCCCCGACGACGATCGTCTGGGGCCGGGCGGCCGAGCTGCCGCCGGTGGAAACCGGCCGCGACCTCGCCGAACGGCTCGACGCCGAGTTGGTCGTCTTCGAGGACGCCGACCTGTTGCCGCACGCCGAACACCCCAATCAGTTCGTCGACCTGCTCTAGGAGAGCTCGACGGAGACGGCCGTCGCGGAGGGCGGCTCCTGGTCGAGCAGCTTCGCGATGGCGTCGAGTTCCTCGCGGGCGGTCTCGGTGTCGTCGTTGTCGATGGCCGACCGGACCTCGTCGACGCGTCGGCGGGCCGCCCGGACCGCCTCGTCGCGGTCCCGGGCCCACTCGCTGGTCAGCTCGTGTGCCAGCCAGTCGCCCAGCAGCTCGACGAAGGTCCGCTCCCACTCGGAGAACTCGCCGTCGGCCTCGCGGTCGCAGAAGCACAGTGTCCCGTACCGGCGGTCGCCGACGTAGATGGTGCTGCCGACGTAGATGCTGAACCCGGCTGACTCCTCGTCGGCCGTCCCGGTGACGACGCTGCCGGCGTCGACGGTCAGGGCCTCGAACTCCTCGAACGGCGAGCCGCCGTCGGCCGGCGACGGGACCCCGCTGTCGGCGGCCTCGACCAGCACCTCCGCGTCGTCGCCTTCCCCCTGGAGCAGAGCGCCGTACTCGAGGGCGAGCGTCTCCCGGCCGAGTTCGAGGAGGTCCTCGACGGGCGTGGAGACGCTGTCGATGACCGTCCTGGCGAGGTCGTTCAGCGCCGCCTCCCGGCGTTGGACCGCCCGCTCGGCCCGGTAGCGGGCCGCGGAGTTCTCGATGCGGTTGGCCAGTACCTCCCACTGGTCGGTGCCGCGGCGCTTCCGGAAGTAGTCGGTGACCCCTTCCGAGACCGCCTCGCTGGCGACCTCCTCGCTGCCGCGGGAGGTGAAGAGGATGAAGGGGATGCTGGGTTCCATCTCCCGGACGTACCGGAGCAGCTCGAGACCGTCCATCTCGGGCATGTGGTAGTCGCTGAGCACGCAGTCGATGTCGCCCGCCTCGACGGCGTCCAGCGCGTCGTGGGGATCGGTCTCGACCCGGACGGAAAACTCCTCCCGCAGCTCCGACAGCTGGTCCGACATCAGATCCGCAAGGGAGGGGTCGTCGTCGACGATGAGAAGGCGGATAGGGCTGGGCATGTCGTGCATAAATGGTATTCGAGGTTAATGGTTCCGGCGAATACGAGCCATGATACTGCCACTGGCGGCGTTACATCCCCATGTCCTCGGCGGGGCCGGGGACCGGGAGCTCGGCGGGTCGGACGTCGAGCAGCTCCGCGACGTGGTCCAGCGCCATGTCGAACCCGTAGTACCGTTCCAGCTCGTCGCCGTCGGCGGCCGTCCGGACCTTCAGCATGGCGTACCCCTCGATGTTCTGTGCGACGGCGGCCGTCCGGCCCTCGCGGTCGAACGTCAACAGCCGCTCCTCGTCGGTCTCGCGGTACCGGGCGGTGACGTCGGCGGCCTCGGCGGTGGCGTCGGTCATGTCCGAACGAAACGTCGCGCCGAACGGGAAGCTGTCGGTTCCGGCGAACACTCGGGCGGCCACTCACGGAACGACGGAGCAATCGTGAAGTCCCTCGCGGCGCCGGCTTCCGTATGCGCTGGCTCAACAGCGGCCTGCGGCGCGACGTCTGCGTCCTATTGGCCGGCGAGTCGTACCGTCGACAGCAACTGAAGATCGCCCTCGAGGACCGCTACGGCGACCGCGTCGACGCCGACCGGTTCCGGCGTGCGCTTAAGCGCCTGATCGACGCCGGCTTCGTCGAGCGGGAGGTCGACGGCATCCACGACGTCTACGCGCTGACCGACGCCGGCCGCGAGGGCGTCGAGGCGCAGTTCGAGTGGATGCGCGAGCGGCTTTAGTTCAGCAACTCGCCGGCGATGGTGTTGCGTAGCACCTCGCTGGTGCCCTCGTAGATCTCGTTGAGCTTGGCGTCGCGGTAGAACCGCTCGGCGGGGAAGTCCTTGGTGTAGCCGTAGCCGCCGTGAATCTGGATGCCCTCGTTCGCGACCTCCCGGCTCACCTCGGAGGCGTACAGCTTCGCCTGGGCGGCTTCCTTCGCGAAGCTCTCGCCGCGGATCTTCCTGTCGGCGGCGTCGTGCATCAGCAGCCGCGCGGCCCGCGTCTTCGTGTCCATGTCCGCGAGTTTGTGCTGGATGGTCTGGAACTCCGAGATGGACTGTTCGAACTGCTCGCGGTCCTGGCTGTACTCGAGGGCGGCGTCCAGGGCGGCCTGGGCGATGCCGACCGAGCGGGCGGCGATGGTGATGCGGCCGCCGTTGAGCGTCTTCAGCGCGTGGACGAAGCCGCGGCCCTCCTCGCCGAGCCGGCGCGACTCGGGAATCGTGACGTCGTCGAACCGCAGCTCGGCCGTCGGACAGCCCTTGTCGCCGAGCTTGTCCTCGGTGCCCTCGACGACGAAGCCGTCGTCTTCCGCCGGCCGGACGACGAACGAGGAGATGCCCTTGTTGCCGGCCTCGGGGTCGGTCTTGGCGAAGACGGTTACCGTGTCGGCGACCGAGCCGTTGGAGATCCACAGCTTCCCGCCGTCGATGACGTACTCGTCGCCGACCTTCTCGGCGGTCGTCTCCATGGCCGGCACGTCGCTGCCGGCGCCGGCCTCCGACAGCGCGAAGGCGCCGATGTCGTCGCCCTGCGCGAGCGGCGTGAGGTACTCCTCTTTCTGCTCGTCGGTGCCGAAGGCGTAGATCATGTTGCCCGCGAGCGAGATGTGGGCGGCGACGATGGTGCCGAGCCCGCCGGAGCCGCGGGAGAGCTCCTCCAAGACGGCGGGGTAGGTGTGGTAGTCAAGGCCGGCGCCGCCGTACTCCTCGGGGAACGGCATCCCCATCAGATCGAGGTCGGCGAGTTGCTCGATCAGTTCGGCCGGAAACTCGTCGGCGGCGTCGATCTCGTCGGCGACGGGGACCACCTCCTCGTCGACGAACTCCGCCACCATCTCCGTTATCTGCGTTTGTTCGGCGCTGAGGCTGAAATCCATGCTGGCAGGTACGGCCGGCCTCACTTTATGCTTCCCCACCCGTCCGGAGGCGGACTGCACGGTCGACCACCAGATATAACGGCTCGTAACGTCAACCGTTCGACCGGAACGATGACCGACAGCTCCGAGGACGACCTCCCGGAGGAGGCCGAGGAGGTCCCCGAAGAGGACGAGGAGGAGGTAATCGAAGAACATCTCGAGGCCCGCGAGGAGGCCCAAGAGGAGCGCGCCGAGGCCGAAAAGGAGCGCTCCGAGAAGCGCAAAGAGGAGGCCGAGGAGGTAGTCAATCCGGACATGCACCGGGACGACCCGCCCGAGGGCGGGTGACGACCGGGTCGCGGCCGACCCCCCGATTTCTCTCGCGATTGTCCCGATAGCGATTACCGCGATTCATTTCGATATCGACCGCACGACGGCGTGCGGTCGCATTGGCTAAACAGTCACAACAATCACCGAGGGTGTCATACAACGATTCACATACCTTGTATTCTGCTATGCTGAATCGGTCAGTACAGGGTGTGTATAGAGTGATTGAGTCAGCTTGCGCTCACCCCGATGTAGATGGTTCGAAAGCCCTCGGCCGGCTCCGGTCGCGCGGCTCGCTGCGCGCCTCGGTCGCTCTGCTCCCTCAGTGCTTGCGTCGCCGTGCTTTCCGGAGCCGGCCTCGCCCTTTCAGTCCGCCAAGGACAGTCGGTGGACCAGTCGGCGCCTTGGCGGACTGAAAGGGCGAGTGGCGCTCGGTGGTGCCCCGACGACGGTGAGCCGAACGAAGTGAGGCGAACGTCGGACGACGACCGACGGGCAGCGCGACCGCAGGGAGCGCCGCCGAATGCGCGAACGGTGAGCGAAGCGAGCCGTGAGTGAGGGAGTCGTCCGGAACAAGCACGCGAGCAAAGCGAGCGCGCGCAGCGAGTCGCGGCCCCCCGAGCGCCGCGAGGGCTTTCGAGGTGTTGCGGTCCGTTAGAGCGATTCAGTACAAACCACCCGTACCATACGCATGTCTACCTCCCAGCCAATTCACCGGGGTCTATATGAAGTCAATACCTTGTGAATAGTTCTATGACACCCTCGTAATCAGTATGAAGGGGCCCAATCGCGAGCGCCGGAGCGAAGCGCCCGTCTCGCGGTAACTGCCGTGTCGTCTCGGTCTCGACCACACGAAGCCGTGCGGTCACACTGGCCAGACGGGTGCAGCAGTCACCGTCAGTAGTCCCGCCGGACGACGATGACCGGGTCGTCGGTTTCGTTCGCGATACGATCCGGGAGCGTCCCGAAGATACTGTCGCCGAGTCGGGATTCGGCCTCGTACATGACGACCGCGTCGTACTCGTCGGCGACTCGGAGAATCTCCTCGTCGTGAGCGTCGGACTCGACGGTGCGCGTGCCGACCGTATCGGCACCGAACCCGGATTCGACGATCCCCGTTCGAGTTTCCTCGACGATGGTCTCGCCGCGTTCGCGGGCCTCTTCGCCCTCGACGACGTGGAACAGCGTGATCTCGGCCGTCGAGTCCTCGCAGAACACGTCGACGAACCGCGGCAGCCGGTCGAACTCCGCGACGTCGGGCACGGGCACGAGGATGCGGTCGATGCCCTCGGTCGGCGCCGGGGTCAGCTCCGCCGCGCAGTCCTCCTCGAGCATCACCGCGCCGATGGCCGCGGCCCGGTCCTTCCCGAAGACGAGCCGGGTCTCGACGGGCGTCCCCCGCGCCCGGAACGGCTCGGCGAGGGACGCCATCGTCGCCTCGGCCTCGTCGCCGAACTGTTCGCGGGCCTCGCGGGCCGGCGTCTGCTCCGGGAGCCCGTAGTGTCCCAGCAGGACGACGTCCAGCGACGCGAGGTCCTCGACGAGCACCGACGACAGCGGCTCGGGGTCCGGCAGTTCGAACGGGACCAGGATGGTGTCGGCCATGGTCGGCCTTCGGATGGAAGCGCAAAAACGGCCGGGGTCCGGGCGGGAGGGGTCCGTTCGATGAGTATTTTTTCTCAGAGTCGCTCTGTAGGGTCATGACCGGCGACGACCTCGAACGCAGCCTCGGGCTGTTCCCGACGATGATGATCAGCATGGGCGCGATGATCGGCAGCGGCATCTTCGTGCTGCCGGCGCTCGGGTTCAAGAAGGTCGGCCCGGCGGTGATCGGGGCGTACGTCCTCGCGGCGGTCGTCGTCACGCCGGCGGCGCTGTCGAAGGCCGAGATGGCGACGGCGATGCCGGAGTCCGGCGGCACGTACCTCTACATCGACCGGGCGTTGGGGCCACTGTTCGGCACCATCGCCGGCATCGGCGCCTGGTTCTCGCTCGTGTTCAAAAGCGCCTTCGCCCTGGTCGGGCTCGGGGCGTATCTCCTGCTGTTCGCGCCGCTGTCGCAGGAGACGGTCGTCTTCGTCGCCCTCGGGCTGGCGGTGCTGGTCGTCGCGCTCAACGTCTCCGGGACGAAGCTGAGCGGCAGCGTCCAGGCGGTCATCGTGAGCCTCGTCGTGGTCGGGCTGGCGGCGTACACGCTCAACGCCGCCGTCGTCGGGGAGTCGGCCCGGTTCAGGCCGTTCGTCTCCGGCGAGGAGTTCGGCGTCGTCACCGCCGCGGCGTTCGTCTTCGTCTCCTACGCCGGCGTCACAAAGATCGCGAGCGTCGCCGAGGAGGTCGAAAACCCCAGCCGGAATCTCCCGCTGGCGATGTTGGGGTCGCTGGCGCTGATGGTCGTCATCTACGTGGCCGTGGTGGCGGCGGTGGTGGCGCTCGCGGACCCGACGACGCTGAAGACCGGCGGCCCCGGCGGGACGGCGTCGCTGACGCCGATGGCCGACGGCGCCGGCGCGCTGTTCGGCGGCGTCGGCGTCGTCGTCATCTCGGTTGTGGCGGTGGTGGCGCTGACGAGCATGGCGAACGCAGGGGTGCTGTCGTCGTCGCGGTTCCCGCTGGCGATGAGCCGCGACTCGCTGCTGCCGCCGGGGCTGCGGCGCATCGACCGGCGGTTCAAGACCCCCCGCAACGCCGTGGTGCTCACCGGCGTCGTGCTGGTGGGGCTCATCGCCTTCGTCCCCGTCATCGAGCTGGCGAAGCTCGCCAGCGCCTTCCAGATACTCGTGTTCTCGATCATCAACGTCGCGCTGGTGGCCTTCCGCGAGGCGGACGTCCCCGGCTACGACCCCGACTTCGTCGCCCCGGGCTACCCGTACGTCCAGCTGTTCGGCGTCGTCGGCGGCGGCGTGTTCCTCACGCAGATCGGCCGGCTGCCGCTGCTCGGAGCGGCCGGCATCATCGCCGGCGGCGCCGCGGTGTACGTCGGCTACGGCCGCTCGCGGACCGACCGGACGGGTGCCCTCGGAGCGATACTCGACCGCCAGCCGGACGGCGACGGGACTGTCGTCTCGCCGAACGACGACTGACGGGGCTCGGGGCCGCTCCCGGCGAGGACGACCCGCTGCACCGCCCGCCGGCCGCTCAGTACTCGTAGAAGCCTCGTCCGGTCTTCTTGCCGAGGTCGCCGGCGGCGACCTTCCGCTTCAGCAGGTAGGCGGGCTTGTAGCGGTCGCCGAGCTCCTCGTGCAGCGTCTCGGTGGCGTCCAGACAGACGTCGAGGCCGATGTGGTCGGCCAGCTCCAGCGGCCCCATCGGGACGTTGGTGCCGAGCTTCATGCCGCGGTCGATGTCGTCCTTCGAAGCGACGCCCTCGTCGAGGGCGCGGACGCCCTCGTTGATCCACGGCATCAGGATGCGGTTGGAGACGAAGCCGGGTTTGTCGTCGGACTCCCAGGTCTCCTTGCCGAGCGACTCCGCGAAGCCGTGCGCCAGCGCGACCGTCTCGGGGGCGGTCCGCTCGCCGACCACCACCTCGACGCCCGTCATCACCGGGACGGGATTCATGAAGTGAACGCCGGCGACCAGCTCCGGCCGGTCGGTCGCGGCGGCGATGGTCGTGATCGACAGCGTCGAGGTGTTGGTCGCCAGGACGACGTCGTCGTCGGTCACCGCGTCCAGGTCGGCGAAGACGTCCCGCTTGACGTCCATGTCTTCGACGACGGCCTCGACGACAATGTCGGCCGTCGACAGCGCCGCCAGGTCGGTCACGCCCTCGACGCGGTCGCGGGCGGCGTCGGCCTCCGCCGTCGTGAGATTGTCGCCGGCGGCGCGGTCGAGGCCGCCCTCGATGCGCTCGAGGCCGTCCTCGACGTACGACGCCTCGACGTCCCGCATCACGACGTCGTGGCCGGCCGTCGCCGCCACCTGGGCGATGCCGCTGCCCATCGTCCCCGCGCCGACGACGCCGACCGTCTCGATGGCTTCCAGTTCGCGCATACCTCGTCTGCGGCCGGCGCGGGCCTAAAGATTCCGTCGCGGTTCCGAGATAGTGTTCAGATGAGGATTCCGGAGTCGAGAAAGCCCTCGGCACTCTCGGCTCCCGGGACTCGCTGTCGTTCGAGAGAGCGGAGCTCTCTCGTGATGTCGTCAGAACGCACGGCGTTCTGACTGCAAGCGGGAAATCTTCGATTTCCCGCAATGACGAAAGACGCGTCGCGTCTTTCGAACCACGCTCCTCGGTCGCGTTGCTCCCTGTGGTGTCCTCGCGCGGCAGCGCCGCGCGAGCGGGCCGAGGGACCTTCGGTCCCTCGCGGCTTGCGTCGTCCGGGTTCGCCGAGAGCGCCTCGCCCTTTCAGTCCGCCAGGATTCGGTTGGTTCCCCGGCAGAAACGGACTGGCTCGCCGTGCTTATCTGAACACCGCCGGTTCCGGACTACCAGAATCTTCTTTGTGCCGCTCACATCACGTCCGCACGTATGATCCCCATCGACGACACCCCGCTGTGCCGAGACGGGAAGGTGCTCATCCTGGCGTATGACCACGGCCTCGAGCACGGGCCAGTCGACTTCGCCGACGTTCCGGAGAGCGCCGACCCCGAGCGCACCTTCGAGGCGGCGACCCACCCCGCGGTCACCTCCGTCGCGGTCCAGAAGGGGGTCGCCGAGGCCTACTACCCCAGTTACGAGGACGACGTCGACTTGCTGGTGAAGCTCAACGGCACGTCGAATCTCTGGCGCGGGGAGCCGGACTCGGCGGTCAACTGCACGGTCGACTACGCCGCGGAGCTGGGGGCCTCCTCGGTCGGCTTCACCGTCTACGGCGGCTCCAACCACGAAATCGAGATGGTCGAGGAGTTCCGCGACGCACAGGAGGCCGCCCGCCGGCACGACCTGCCGGTCGTGATGTGGTCGTACCCCCGGGGGCAGGGGCTCCGGAACGCCGGGGACGCCTCCACCATCGCCTACGGCGCTCGGCTGGCGCTGGAGCTCGGCGCCGACGTCGCGAAGGTGAAGCACCCCGGCTCCCGCGAGGCCATGGAGGACGCCGTCCGGATGGCCGGCCGCACGAAGGTCGTCATGTCCGGCGGGTCGAAGACCACCGACCGACAGTTCCTCGAGTCAGTCAAGCAGACCATCGACGCCGGCGGCAAGGGGCTGGCCGTCGGTCGCAACGTCTGGCAGCGGGAAAACCCCACCCGCATCCTCGATGCGCTGGAGGCGGTCATCTTCGAGGAGGCCGGCGTCGAGGAGGCCCTCTCGGCGGCCGGCCGATGAGCGACGAGGTCGGGGCGGTCGTCGACGTCGTCGCGGCGACGGCCCCGGAGATCCGCGACGGGCTGGCCGACCGCCGCGCCTACGCCGAGGGGGAGAACCCCTCCGGCGAGCGACAGCTGGCCGCCGACATCTACGCCGACGAGCTGCTCTGCGAGCGGCTGCTCGACGTCGACGCCGTCGGAAGCTACGCCAGCGAGGAGCGGGATGCCGTCGTCGACGGCGGCGACGGGCGCCTTCACGTCGCCTGCGACCCGCTGGACGGCTCCTCGAACCTGCGGTCGAACAACACGATGGGAACGGTCTTCGGCGTCTACGAGGCGCCGCTGCCGGCGCCGGGGTCGGCGCTCGTCGCCGCGGGGTTCGTCCTCTTCGGCCCGATCACGACGATGGTCGTCGCCCGCGACGGGCGGGTCCGCGAGTGGGTTCTCGACGGCGAGGACGGTGACCGCCGGCTGTTAGACGAGGACCTCGCGCTGCCGGCGGAGCCGACCGTCTACGGCTTCGGCGGCCGCGTTTCCGAGTGGACCGACGCCTTCGCCGCCTACGCCGACCGGGTCGCCGGGGAGCTGAAGCTCCGGTACGGCGGCGCGATGCTCGGCGACGTCACCCAGGTGCTCACCTACGGAGGGGTGTTCGGCTACCCCGGACTGCGCGACCGGCCAGAGGGGAAGCTCCGGCTGCTGTTCGAGGCCCATCCGGTCGCCCACGTCGTCGAGACCGCCGGCGGGGCCTCCTCGAACGGCGAGCGGTCGCTGCTGGAGCTGACGCCGGAGCGGCTCCACGAACGGACGCCGCTGTTCGTCGGCGACCCCGGCTACGTCGACGACCTCGAGGCGGCGCTGAACTGACCGGTGGGCCCGTGCCGCCGCGCCGTCCGTGCCGTCCGCACCGCCGCACCGTCCGCACTACCGCGCCGTCCGCATCGCCGCACCGTCTGCGCCGTCGTCGGGGGGATGGAAAACGGTTTAGTCGGTACGCCGGAGCGTTGAGGTATGAAGATTCGCATCGGCGGCGACGCGAGCGTCGAGGAGGCGGAGGCCATCGCCCGGGCGATGGCGACGCACGCCGAGACGGCCGTGTCGGTCTACGTCGGCGACGCCGACGAGCCGGCGGCGACCGGCGAGGCCGACCGCTCGCCGGTCGAGGACGACCTGGGCCCGACCGACCGCGAGAGGGAACTGCTCGAGCAGATCGAGGCGATCAAGGCCGGCGGCCCCGAGAAGTACAAGGAACAGCTCCCGGAGGCGGGCAAGCTGTTCGTCCGGGACCGCCTGGAGCTGTGGTTCGATCCCGAGCGGAGCTCGGCAGGCAGCCGGACGGAATCCGGCGACAGCGAGGAGCAACGCTCCTCGGGCAGCCGGGCGCAGCCCGGCGACGGCGACGACGGCCTGGCCTTCGAGGACGGCACGTTCGCGGAGTTCGACGCCGACGACCAGCTGCCGGCCGACGGCCTGCTGACCGGCGCCGCGGAGTTCGAGGGCCGCGACGTCCACTTCATGGCCAACGACTACACCGTCAAGCGCGGATCGATGGCGGCGAAGGGCGTCGAGAAGTTCCTCCGGATGCAGCAGCGCGCCCTCAAGACGGGCAAACCGGTGCTGTACCTGATGGACTCCTCGGGCGGCCGTATCGACCAGCAGACGGGCTTTTTCGCCAACCGCGAGGGCATCGGCAAGTACTACTACAATCACTCGCGGCTGTCGGGGCGGGTGCCACAGATCTGCGTGCTGTACGGGCCGTGCATCGCCGGCGCCGCCTACACGCCCGTCTTCGCGGACTTCACCGTGATGGTCGAGGGGATGTCGTCGATGGCCATCGCCTCCCCGCGGATGGTCGAGATGGTGACCGGCGAGGACATCTCCCTGCAGGAACTCGGCGGGCCGGCCGTCCACGCCGGCGAGTCCGGCAGCGCCGACCTCGTCGCCCGCGACGAACAGCACGCCCGGCAGCTGGTCGCCGAGCTCGTCGGGTATCTGCCGGACAACAGCGACGAGCGGCCGCCCAAGGCGACGCCGACGCCGCCGAAGTACGAGCCCAACGGCATCGACTCCGTCGTCCCGCAGGAGCCGAACAAGAGCTACGACATGCGGGACGTCATCGAGCGGGTCGTCGACCGGGGTTCGTTTTTCGAGCTCCAGCCGGACTACGGCCCCGAAATCCTCACCGGGTTCGCCCACCTCGACGGCCGGTCGGTCGGCGTCATCGCCAACCAGCCCGCCCAGCGGGCCGGCGCCATCTTCCCCGACGCCGCCGAGAAGGCCGCGGGGTTCGCCTGGACGTGCGACGCCTACAACGTCCCGCTTTTGTACCTCTGCGACACGCCGGGGTTCATGGCCGGCTCCCAGGTCGAGAAGGACGGCATCCTCGAGCAGGGCAAGAAGATGATCTACGCCACCAGCGAGGCGACCGTGCCCAAGCAGTGCGTCATCGTCCGGAAGGCCTACGGCGCGGGCATCTACGCCATGTCGGGGCCGGCCTACGACCCCGAGTCGACGGTCGCGCTGCCCTCCGGCGAGATCGGCATCATGGGCCCCGAGGCGGCCATCAACGCCGTCTACGCCCGGAAGCTCGCCGAGATCGACGACCCCGAGGAGCGCGCGGAGACGGAACGACGGCTCCGCGAGGAGTACCGCGAGGACATCGACGTCCGACGGATGGCGAGCGAGGTGGTCATCGACGAGGTGATTCCGCCGTCGTCGCTGCGGGAGCAGCTCGCCGCCCGCTTCGACTTCTACGAGGACGTCGAGAAGGACCGGCCCTCGAAGAAACACGGCACGGTGCTGTAGCGTCCGGCTACAGCGGCTCCGCGTCGACACCGCGGAACTCGAATCGGGCGCCACCCTCCGTCCCCTCGGTGAGTTCGACCGTCCAGCCGTGTGACTCGGCGACCCCCTCGACGATTGAGAGCCCGAACCCGGTGTTGTCGCGGTCGGTCGAGTGGCCGGGCTCGAAGACGTCGCCGCGGGCCGACGGTGGAACGCCGGTGCCGTCGTCCTCGACGTAGAAGCCCTCGGCGTCGTCCAGGCCGCCGACGGTGACGGTCAGCCCGTCGGACGACCCGCCGATCGGGGACTCGGAAGCGTTTTCGCTCCCGGTGTCCTCCCGAGCCTGCGAGGGAGGGCTCGTCGAGCCGTGCTCGACGGCGTCCTCGGGAGCGTCAGCGACCGAGGGCTCGGAGGCGTTCTCGCCTCCGGTGTCCTCCTGAGCGTGCGAAGGAGGGCTCGTCGAGCCGTGCTCGACGGTGTCTTCCCGAGCTTGCGAGGGAAGGCTCGTGGAACCGTGTTCCACGGCGTCCTCCTGAGCGTGCGAAGGAGGGCTTGTCGAGCCGTGCTCGACAGCGTTCCGAAAGAGATTCTCGAAGAGCTGCCGGAGCCGGGGTTCGTCGGCCGCGACGACGAGGTCGGCTCGCGGGTCGAGCGTCGCGGCGTCGGTGTCGACCAGCCCCCAGCAGTCAGCCGCCAGCGACGACAGCTCGACGGGCTCGGTCGTTTCGACCGACCCGCCGTGTCGGGCCAGGTCGAGCAGGTCGTCCACCAGCTCCTGCATCCGTCCGGCGGCCTCGACGATGGCGTCGATGTCCTCGTCGTTGTCGTGCGCCTCGCTGGCGAGCTCCGCCCGACCCTTGATGACGGTCAGCGGGTTCCGCAGGTCGTGGCTGACGACGCCGGTGAACTCGTCGAGCCGCTCGTTTTCCTGCTGGAGGCGCTCGCGCTCGGAGATGTCGACGTAGAGGGCGAGGGTTCCGACGACGTCGCCGGTCTCGTCCACCCGGGGGACGGCCCGGAGTAGCGTCTCGACGCGCTCGTCGTCGTCGGCGACCAGCGTCCGTCGCTCCTCCACGAACTCCCCGGAGCGGGCCCGGTCGTATCCGGCCTGCTCCAGCAGTTTGACGACCGAGTCGGCGGTGTAGAAGTCGGCGAGCGGCCGTCCGACTACCTCGCCGCGGTCGTAACCGAGGCGCTCGAGGAACAGCCGGTTGCAGCTGTCGACGACTGGCTCGCCGTTCTCGTCGCTGGTGGTAGTGGCCATGACGGGCGACTCCTCGAACAGCGTCTCGTACTGGTCCTCGAGACGGTCGGTCAGCGTCGCCCGGTGTATCGCGTGGGCGACCGTGGTTCCGAGCTCCTCGAGCACGTCGAGCTCCCGGTCGTCGAAGGCGTCGGCCTGCTCCGCGTAGACGTTCAGAAGTCCGTACCGGGTGTCGTCGAACTCCAGCGGGACGGACGCCGCCGAGGCGTACCCCCGCTCGACGGCCGCCGTGCGCCAGGGCTCGAAGTCGGGGTCCTCGCGGATGTCCTTGGTCGCCTGCGGCTCGCCGGTCCGGGCGGCACGACCCGCGGGTCCGCAGCCGGCCGGACTCCCGTCGGTCCTGACGGTGATGTCGTCGAGGTAGCCGGCCTCGGCGCCGGCCCGTGCGGCCGGGACCACGCGGTCGCCGTCGATCCGGCCGAGCCAGGCGAATAGATACCGGTCGGAGCCCGCGAGCGACCGGCAGACGGCCCGCTCGATTCCGGAGCGGCCGTCGGCTTCGACCGCGCGCTGTGTCGTCTTCCGTATCGTCCGGTTGATGCTGTTCAGATCCGAGATCTCGTGCTCGGCCCGCCGTCTGGCGACCGCCGACGCCAGCCGCCGGGCCAGCAGTTCGTACGCCTCGGTGCCGGGGGTCTTCGGCACGTAGTCGGTGACACCGGCCGAGATCGCACGGCTCGCGAGGTCCTCGTCTCCCCGGCCGGTGAAGAGGACGAACGGCAGCCGCGGGCGCAGCTCGCGGACGCGGTCCAGCAGCTCGAGCCCGTCGATCCCGGACATCCTGTAGTCCGCGACCACGGCGTCGAACCGGTCGGCCTCGAGCCGGGCCAACCCCGCCCGTCCCGTCTCCTCGGCGACGACCGTGACGTCGACCGCGAGCCCCTGCCGGAGGTGCTTGCCGACCACCTCCGCCGTCTCGGGGTCGTCGTCGACGACCAGCGCCCGGACCGGGTCCGCCAAGTTGACGTCCACGCCTCCGCGTTCCGTCTCGTCGCTTCCCCCGAGATTTCCCTCTCGACGGGACATATCGGCACCCAGAATCGGGGGTACAATAACCTTTTGATGGCCGCCGCCACGCGATTCGCTCTCGATGGCGCCCCCGGCGACCGACGGGAATCTCGCGGCGCTTCCCCCCGGCGGCAGACACAAGCCTACCGCGCTGGAAGGGCCGGCATGATACGCGAGGGACAGACGGCACCGGACTTCTCGCTGCCGGGCGTCGAGGGCGGCGAGCCGGCCGTCTACGACCTCCATCGGGCCGTCGAGGGCGGCGACGCCGTGTTGCTGTGGTTCGCGCCCGCGACCTTCCTGCCGACGGTGACCGCCGAGTTGGTCGCGATGGGCGACGCCGGCTGGCACGGCGACGGCCTGCAGGTGTGGGCGGTCACGGCCGACAGCATCTACGCCGCGGCGGCCTACGCCGACCGGTACGATCTCCCGATGGCGCTGCTCGGCGACGGCGGGAGCGCCGCCGACCACTACGGCGTCCGGCGCGAGGAGTGGGAGGGCCACTACGGCGTCCCCGGACGGGCGGCGGTTCTCGTCGGCGCCGACTGGGAGGTGCGGTTCGCGTGGTCGGCCGACGACGTCTTTGCCCGCCCGGACCCCTCGCCGGTCGCGCGGGCCGCCGACGCCGTCGAGTCGGTCACTCCGGGAGCGACGCCGGACGTCACCGTCGACTACGACGCCTACTTCGGCTGACGCTCGAGCGACCGGCGGATGGCGCGTAACTCGTCGCGGATGGCCCGCCACTGGTCGACGGTTCCGGGGACGGCCGACGTGCCGCCGCCCAGCCGCTCTATCCGCCGGCGGACGTCGTTCGGATCGTGGATGTCGGCGAACCGGAGTTCGCGACCGCCGGCGACCTCGATTTCGACGGTTCCGTGGCCGAACAGCGTTCCGGTGACGTCCTGCGTCGCGCGGGTGTTCTGGACGCGGCCCAGTTCGACCGTCCGCTGGTCGATGCCGACGACCCCCTGCTTCCGGTACAGCGCCCGGTCGGTGACGGCGTACCGCGTGTTGACGACCCGGAGGTACGCGTAGCCCGCCGGAAGCGGCGCCGCGAGCAGGAGCCCGAGGGCGAGCGGGTCGACGGCGATCCCGCCCGCGACCGCGACGACGGCGATCGCGAGCCCGGCGAGCACGCCCGGAGCAGCCCGCACGAGCCGGGGGCGGGCCTCCCACCGGACGGTCTCGCCGGCCTCGAGCCGGAGCCACTCGTCGGTCATCCGTCCGCTTCCAGTTCCGCGCGGATGGCACGCAGCTCCTCGAGGACCTCGTCGAGGACGTCGGCCTTCCCCTCGTCGCCCGGTTCGGCGTCCTTGACCCGCCGGTTGATCCGTTGCTGGACCTCCGCGGGCTCAGGAACCGACCGGAATCGCATCTCGGTTCCACCGCTGCCGGCCGTCGAGATGTCGACGTCGCCGTACCCGAAGTACGAGCCGACGGCGCTCTGGCTGTAGGAGGTGTTCTGGACCTTGTCGAAGCCGATCTTCTGGACGTCGCGAGAGAGGACGCCCGTCTTCTTGTAGAGGCCCGCGCTGGTGACGACGTAGCTGGTGTTCATGTAGGTGAGGTACGCTCCGGCGATGATGGGGAGCCCGATGAGGACGACCGACAGCGGAATTCCGACCGCCAGGGCCGGAACGAGGCTGTACCTGTGCGGTCCGCTCGACCACAGCAGCTCCTCGTCCTCGTCGAGCGTCAGCCACCCGAGCGTCGCGGGATCATCGGACATGAATGGGGATTCTCCGGACAGATATTAAATGCGGTCGGGACGTCGATCGCCGCCAGGACCGGCCGGAAGGCCGGGGCATAAGCGTCCGGGAGCCGAACGCTCGCCGAGAGCCACATGCGAAGACGAACGTACCTGGCGGTCGCCGCCGGTGCGGCCGGGCTGGCGGGCTGTGCCGGCGGCGCGCCGGATGGGGCGGGGACGGACGGGCCGGCGACGGACGGCGAGAGCGGCGGCGAGCGGTTCGCCGTCGAGACGGTCGTCGACGGCCTCGAGCACCCCTGGGGAATCGCCGTCCTCGGCGACGGGCGGCTGCTGGTCACCGAGCGGCCCGGTCGGCTGCGGCTCGTCGACCCCGCGGCCGGCGACGCCCGGACCGTCGCGGGGACGCCCGAGGTGTACGCCGCGGGACAGGGCGGGCTGCTCGACGTGGCGGTCCGCGGCGGCTCAGAGCCGGAGTCGGAGCCGGAGGTGTACCTGACGTACGCGGCCACCGACGACGCCGGGCGGTCGGCGACGCACCTCGGGCGGGGTCGGCTCGACGCCGCGGCCGGCCGGCTGACCGGCTTCGAGCGGCTGCACGTCGCCGAGCCGTTCGTCGACTCCGACGCCCACTACGGCTCCCGGGTCGTCGTCGGCCCCGACGACCGCCTCTACGTGACCGCGGGCGACCGGCAGTTCAAGGACTTCGGGCCGGGCCACGTCGCCCGCGACCGCTCGAACGAGCTGGGGACGGTGCTACGGCTCGCACCCGACGGGTCGGCGCCGGAGGACAACCCCTTCGTCGACGAGCCGGGGGTCCGGGACGGCATCTTCACCTACGGCCACCGGAATCCGCAGGGGCTGGCCGTCCACCCGGAGACGGGGGCGCTGTGGGAGCACGAACACGGCGAGGAGGACGGCGACGAGGTGAACGTCCTCGAGGCCGGCGGCGACTACGGCTGGCCGGTGGCCTCGGAGGCGTGCAACTACGGCACCGACGACCCGGTCGGCGTCTCCCACGCCGACCGCGAGGGCGTCACCGCGCCGGTCCACGTCTGGCCGTGCGGGGGCGGCGGCTTCCCGCCGTCCGGGGCGACGATCTACGACGGCGACGCCTTCCCGTCGTGGCGGGGCGACCTCCTCGCGGGCAACCTCGCCGGCCAGTACCTCGGCCGGTTGTCGGTCGACGGCCGCACGGTCGACGAGCGGGCGCCGTTGCTGGCCGACCGGGGGTGGCGGGTTCGGTCCGTCGCCGACGACCCCGCGGGCTGGCTCTACGTCGCCGTCGACGCCGAGTCGGCGCCGCTGGTCCGGCTCTCCCCGGCCTGAAGCTCACTCCGACTGCTCCGGCGACGGCGCCGTCCGATCGAACTCGCGGATGAGAGTGTCCTCGCCGCCGAGGTCGTCTCGTCACCCGGTCGGCCCGTCGCCCGAGGCCCCGACGATGTCGGACGTCTCGACGGCGGTGGTGGCGCCGTGCTTTCCGTCCCTCTCGCCGTTTCCGTCGTCGACGACGATCTCGCACCGGACGGCGTCGGCTTCGGCCGCCACGAAGAGGACGGTGCACGGCGCGCGGCAGCGTAGCCGGCGTGCGACGCTACGGAACGAGATGTATCGAGCGGGCGATACGTACCGCACGAGCGCGAACGACCGGGACGTCTGGACGCCTTCGTCCGAACTGTATTTACGCGACGCCCTCCAATTAATTCCATGCCGTACGACAGACGAGATATCATCAAGACAGCGGGTACTGTCGGTGTCGCCGGGTTGTTCTCGGGCCCCGGCGCCGCATCGACGAACCGAACCGTAGACCCCCAGCTCGACACCACCGGCGGTGTCCAGGAGGTGCTGGTCGTTTTCTACCGGCGGGAGAACGTGGACACCCTCGACCAGTTCGACCTGGTGGACGGCTATCACGCCTTCTCCGCGCTTCCCATCGCGTACGCCCGGATGACGGGCGAACAGATCGACCGCGTCTCGAGTTTCTCGACGGTCGCATCCGTCGAGGCCAACCGCGACATCGAGTACTACAACCAGGATGCCCGCGAGGTGACGGGAGCGGAGGCCGTCCAGACCACCGGTCGGCGCTACTCCGGCGAGTCGGTCCACGCCGCGGTCATCGACTCGGGGGTCGACGGGAGTCACCCCGACTTCTCCAACGGTCTCCGGGCGAACTACCAGTTCGCCAACCCGCTGGACAGCGACGACTCGCTGTGGACGGACGTCGGCCCCGCCAACACCGGCGGAACCGGCCACGGGACACACGTCTCCGGGTCCGTCACCGGCGAGGGGAGTGCCAGCGACGGCCAGCACCGCGGGATGGCCCCCGACGCCGACCTCACGGTTTACGCGCTCGGCGGCGGCATCCTCCTGAACGTGGTCGGCGCCTACGACCACATGATCGAGCTGCAGCGCGAGGGACGGCACGACATCCAGGTCGTGAACAACTCCTACGGACCCATCAGCGGCAACGACGCCGATTACAGTCCGAGCGCCGCGCTGAACGTCGCCACCTACGAGGCGTTCCGCGAGGGCATCGTGCCCGTCTTCTCGGCCGGCAACGGCGGGCCGGGGACGAACACGCTCTCGAACTACGGGAAGGCACCGCACGTGCTGGCGTCGGCGGCGACCGACGACGCCCGCGAGGTGACGGACTTCTCCTCGCGTGGCCGCGACCCCGGGAACTACGACGGCGACGACCCGGACTACAAGACCAACTACGATCGGCGGACGGCCTTCGAGAACCAGGAGGTGTTCAAGCGGCAGACCGACGTCGACAACCTGGAACCCGCCAGCGGCGAGCAGGAGGAAACGGGCACGCTCGCCCCCGGCGGGTCGACCATCGTCGGCCCGGACACCGGACAGAGCGACTTCTACGACCTGACGCCGGAAGCGACCGCCGACGGCGGCGCCACTCCCGGCTTCGTTCGGGCGCAGTTGACCTGGGACCGGCCGACCGACGACCTCGATCTCTTCCTGCGGCAGGGCGGCGAGGACGGCGACGCCGTCGCCTCCTCGACGCAGGGAACCGGCAACACGACGGAGATGGTCATCGCGGCGCTCGACCTCGACAGCGAGTACGTCCTGGAGGCCGACCCGTTCCGGAGCACGGGCGTCAGCTACACCCTGACGTGGCAGTACTTCGAGCCGCCGGAAACCAGCCGTCCCTACGGCGTCTACCGCCCGAGCGC
>PXRL01000002.1 GCA_003020965.1 Halobacteriales archaeon QS_4_69_225 | reverse complement strand
GCCCCGAGCGTCGAACACGTCCTCGTCGTCGACCGTGGCGACGGCGTCGACGACGGCGACATCGACTTCGGCGAGGCAGTGGCCGACGCCCCGGCGACGTTCGACCCCGCTGACACCGCCGGCGAGGACAATGCGCTGCTGTACTACACCAGCGGAACGACCGGTCTCGCGAAGGGCGTTCTCCACGAACACCGCTGGGTCGCCGGCGTCGCCGCCACTCAGAAGTACACCGTCGACCTCCGGGACGAGGACCTCTACTGGTCGACGGGGGACCTCGGCTGGCTCACCGGTCCCATCAACACGCTCGGCGCCTGGTTCTGGGGGGCGAGCGTCTTCTCCTACGAGGGGGAGTTCGACGCCGAGGCGTGGGTGGACGTCCTCGACGAGTACCCCATCTCGGTGCTGTTTTCGGTCCCGACCGCCTACCGGATGCTCCGGGAGCAGGACCACCTCTTCGAGGGCGCCGACCTCGATCTGCGGAACGCGCTGTCGGTCGGCGAACCGCTGTCGCCCGGTGTCGTCGAGTGGGGCGAGGACACCCTCGGGGTCACGGTTCTCGACACCTACGGGCAGACCGAGACCGGCAACTTCGTCATCAACAACTACCCCGCGATGGAGGTCCGACCGGGCTCGATGGGAAGGCCCCTTCCCGGCGTCGAGGCCGCCGTCGTCGACCCCGAGACCGGCGAGCGGCTACCGCCCGGCGAGACGGGCGAGATAGCCGAGCGCCCCGACTTCCCGTGTTTCTTCGCCGGGTACTGGGAGAAACCCGACAAAACGGCCGACTGTTTCGTCGACGGACCGGACGGCGAGTGGTATCTCTCCGGCGACATCGGCTACCGCGACGAGGACGGTTACTTCTGGTTCGAGGGCCGCGCCGACGACGTCATCATCTCGTCGGGCTACCGCATCGGCCCCTTCGAGGTCGAGTCGAGTTCGTCGAGGACCTTCCGAAGACGGTCACCGGGAAGATACGCCGGACCGAACTGCGCGACGAGGCGGCCGCGGAAGTGGAGGCCGAAAGCGACGACTAACTGCACGACGTCGAGACGCCGGAACTCGGCCCAGCCCGGCCGAGACACCTACCCCGGACCGCCGCGGTGTCTCGGCCGAGATACCTCCGTGTCGATCCTGGCAGGAGTAGGGTCGTGTGACTCCGCCACCGGCCCGTCGCGCTGACAGATCACTTTTTTAAGTCGGATCCGCGGGTCGACCCGCGGCCGGGCCCCGTCCGGACGCCGAGGTCGGTGGGTATTTGCCGAGGGAGGCGCACGCCGACACCATGGAGGAGGCGCTGGGACCACCGTCCGCCATGGCCGAGAAGGCCGAGGAGCTGACGCCGATGCTGTCGCAGTACCTGGAGCTGTGCGAACGCTACGACGACGCCCTGGTGCTGTTCCAGGTCGGGGACTTCTACGAGACGTTCTGTGAGGCCGCCGAGGTCACCGCCCGGATTCTCGAGATCACGGCCGGCTTCCGGGTGGCCGTCGCCGACCAGGTCCAGGAGCCCGAGGAGACGACGGGGCTGGTCGACCGCGCGGTCACGCGGGTGGTCACGCCCGGCACGCTCACCGAGACGGAACTGCTGGCCGACGCCGACAACAACTTCGTCGCCTGCCTGACGGACGGCTACGGGCTGGCGCTGCTGGACGTCTCGACGGGGGAGTTCTACGCGACGCGGCTGGACCGCCCGGAAGCCGTCGAGGCCGAACTCGAGCGGTTCGACCCCGCCGAGGCCGTCGTCGGCCCCGAGGCGCCGACCGACCCCTTCGACGACGGCTGCATGGTGACGCCGTACGAGCGGTCGGCCTTCGAGCTCGAGCCCGCCCGCGAGACGGTCGAGGCGTACTTCGGGTCGACGTCGCTGGCCAGCGAGGCCGAGGTGCGGGCCTGCGGGGCGCTGCTGGCCTACGCGGAGTACGCCCGCGGGACGACGACCGACGGCGACGGCGAGCGGCTCGACTACATCACCCACCTCACCCGCTACGACCCCCGGGAGTACATGCTGCTGGACGCGGTGGCGCTGCGGTCGCTGGAGGTGTTCGAGCCGCGGCACGTCCACGGCCTGGAGGGGGCAGCGCTGGTCGAGACGCTCGACGAGACGGCCTGTGCCCTCGGCGGCCGGCGGCTGCGGAGCTGGCTGCGGCGGCCGCTGCTTGACGCCGACCGCATCGACGCCCGACTGGACGCCGTCGAGGCGCTGCTGGAGCGGGTCGGCGACCGCGAGCGGGCGCGGGAGTGGCTCGCCGACGTCTACGACCTCGAGCGACTGGTGTCGCGCGTCTCCCGCGGCCGGGCCGACGCCCGCGACCTGCGGGCCCTGGAGTCGACGCTGTCGGTCGTCCCCGACCTCCGGGACTGCGTCGCCGACGCCGCCGCCGACAGCGACCTGCTGGCCGAGGTTCACGAGGCGCTCGACGACTGTCCCGAGGTGCGCGGACTGATCGACCGCGCGGTCGTCGAGTCGCCGCCCATCGAGATAACCGACGGCGGCGTCATCCGCGAGGGATACGACGACCGGCTGGACGAACTGCGGGAAACGGAACGCGAAGGAAAGGCCTGGATCGACGATCTCGAAACCCAGGAGCGAAAGCGGACGGGCGTCGACTCGCTGAATGTCGGCCACAACTCCGTCCACGGCTACTACATCGAGGTGACGAACCCAAACCTCGACGCCGTGCCCGACGACTACGAGCGGCGGCAGACGCTGAAGAACGCCGAGCGGTTCTACACGCCGGAGCTGAAAGAGCGCGAGGACGAGATTCTGGGCGCGACCGAACGGGCCGACGAGCTGGAGTACGAGCTGTTCCGCGGGCTCCGGACGGAGGCCGCGGCGGCGACCGAGCGGATCCAGGCGACGGCCGCCGCGGTGGCGCGGCTCGACGCCCTCTGCTCGCTGGCGACGGTCGCCGCCCGCTACGACTACTGCCGGCCGACGGTCGGCGCCGTCGGGGAGGCGAGCAAGGCGAGCCGACCATCGTCGGGCGCGGAGGCGTCCGACGGAAGGGAGGCGAGCGACGCGAGCCGACCGTCGTCGGGTCCGTCCGCACCCGACGGAATCGACGTCGAGGGCGGCCGCCACCCGGTCGTCGAGCGGACCGAGGAGGCGTTCGTCCCGAACCCGACGGAGCTGCCGGCCGACCGCCCGATGGCGGTCGTCACCGGCCCCAACATGTCCGGGAAGTCGACGTACATGCGGCAGGTCGCGCTGCTGTGTGTGATGGCGCAGCTGGGGTCGTTCGTCCCCGCCGAGCGCGCGGCGCTGCCGGTCGTCGACCGGGTGTTCACCCGCGTCGGCGCCTCCGACGACATCGCCGGCGGCCGCTCGACGTTCATGGTCGAGATGACGGAGCTGGCGGCCATCCTCGAGAACGCCGGTCCCGATTCGCTGGTGGTGCTCGACGAGGTGGGCCGCGGCACCTCGACGACGGACGGCTACGCCATCGCCCAGGCGGCCACCGAGTACCTCCACGACGAGGTCGGCGCGTACACGCTGTTCGCGACCCACCACCACGGGCTGACGGACGTCGCCGCCGACCTGCCGCGAGCCCGGAACCTCCACTTCTCGGCCGATCGGACGGCCGACGGCGTCGCGTTCGACCACGACCTCCGAGAGGGGCCGGCGACGGCCTCCTACGGCGTCGAGGTCGCCGACATGGCCGGGGTCCCGCCGCGGGTCGTCGGGCGGGCCGACGCGCTGCTCGACGAGGGGGCCGTCGACGGCGACGGCGACAGCGACGGCGACGACGGGCCCGCCCGCTCGAAGACGCCGACCGCGTCGACCGCCTCCACGGACGGCGGCGAACTCCCCGAGAAGCTACGAGCGGAGCTGCGTGCGGTCGACCTCGCCGACACCACGCCGCTGGAGGCGCTGAACCTGCTCGCACGGCTGAAGGAACGCGCCGAGTAGCCGTCGGAACGACCGCCACGGCTCCCGTAACTCCTCCGGGGTTTTTGCTCCTGGGTTCTCGTCTCTACGGTATGCTGTCGGAAGGCGACACGGCACCGGACTTCGAGCTGGTCGGCGTGCCGGACCGGCTCGAAGCACATCTCGAGGCGGACGACGACCGAACCCCCAAGCCGAAGCTACAGCGGTTCCGGCTGTCGGACTCCACGGCGGCGGGCAACGCCGTGCTGCTGTCGTTCTACACGTTCGACTTTGCGCCGACGTGTACCGAGCAGTCCTGCCGGATGCGGGACGCGGAGTTCTTTCAACTGACCGACGGCCTGGACGTCTACGGCATCTCGGCGGACGGCCCCTACAGCCACGCGGCCTTCGCCGAACAGCGGGACCTGAACTACCCGCTGCTGTCGGACACGGACGGCAGCGTCGCCGAGCGGTACGGCGTCCTCCACGAGGAGTTCGACGGGATACGACGGGTCGCCGAACGGGCGCTGTTCGTCGTTGACGCCGACCGGACCGTCCGGTACGCGTGGTCAGACGCCGAGGGGTGGACCGACCCGGATCTCGAGCCCGCCCGCGAGGTCATCCGGGCGCTGTAACGGCCTCGGATTTTTGTCGCTCGGTGTCCACCCGCCGGCAGTGACGCTGCTGGACGAACTCTCGGGCTACGAGTTCGAGGACGCCGTAGCGTCGCTGTGCTGCGCTGTCGGTGCCGGACGTCGAGATGAGGAACCTCCGGCTGGTCGCCGCCGCGGCAATCACCGTCGTCGCGGCCGTCCTCGTCGTTCTCGCGGTCGGCTCCGTTCGAAACCGGCGGGGAGAACTCCGGGTCTCGCTCAGGGCGTCAGCGGGACGAACTCCAGGCCCCGCTCGGCCAGCAGCGCCCGCGCCCGCCCGGTGACCGACGGCGCCACGAGGACGCCCCGGACCTCGGCATCGGCGTGGAGATCCCGCCGCAGGGCGCCGACGTAGCGGTCCAGCTGGCCGACGGCGTCCGGGCCGACCCGCCGCCGCTTCAGCTCGAGGACAACCGTTCGGCCGGCGTCGTCCTCGCCGTAGACGTCGACGGCGCCGGCCGGCGTCTTCCGCTCGGTCGCGAGCGGCGTGAAGCCGTCCTCGACGAGCGACGGCTCCTCGAGGACCCGCCGCTTGAGGTCGGCCTCGGTGCCGATTACCTCCGGAGTCTCGGGATCGGAGACGTCGAAGGCGGCCGCGTGGGCGACCGTCGAGAAGCGGACCACGAGCGACTCCTCGGGGTTCGTCCGGCGGCTCTCGACGACCGTCGCCCCCTCGGTCGCCCGGCAGTCGTGTTCGCAGCCGGGCGACTGCCAGTTGACCGGCTTTTGGCCCTCGTCGGTGTGGACCAGCGCCGCCCCGTCGGGCTTCAGCATGACGTGGCGGTCGCCCGGCCCGAGTTCCGAGGCCGCCCGGCCCTCGTAGTCGACGGTACAGCGGCCGAACAGCGCAACCAGCGCGTCGGCTCCGAGGCCGTCGGTCACGAGGGCGGCGGCGCTCGCGGCGTCGGGCGCCGTCAGCGTCCGGACGCCGGCCGGCGACTCGTCGCTCGACACGTCCCGAGATAGTGGGGTCGGCCGCTTAAACGCCCCGCCCGGCCGCGACGGGGTAGACGACCGTCCCGCGGGCGGGGTCGAGCCACCGCAGCGCCCGGACGATCGCTCCTTTCTCGGCGCCGACGACGGCGCGGACGGCCCGGGCGCCGGCCAGCCACCCCCGGAGGTAGGCGGCGTCGCCCGCGTCGTAGCCGACGAGGGCGGTCCGGCGGCGGCCGCCGGCCCGGAGGCCGACGACGAGGTAGCGCCGCACCGAGAAGTCCGCGTCGACGACGTACAGCGCCTCGTGTTCGAGGGGGTCGATCCGCCGGCAGACCGCCTCGAAGGACAGCCCGGTCGCCAGCGGCTCCGGGTCGACGGCGTGGCGAGGGTCGTCGGCCAGTCGGCCGTCGGTCGGCTCCAATAGGTCGGCCACGCGGCCGCGGACCACATCGTCGTCGGGCGGCCCGCCGAACGGCGTCTCCGGGGCGAGGGCCGCGGGGTCGGGCGGCCAGTGGGCGTAGTGGAGGTCGTAGCCGTCGCGGTCGTAGGCGACGAGCGTCCGGTGTCCCATGGCGAGGGTGGCCGCGGCTTCGGGCATAAACCCGCGCCGTGTCGTAGTGGTATTGCGGTGACGAAAACAAGGCCGTACCCGCGCTACGCGACCGGGTCACCCGATGCACGGTGATAAGGATTCGCAGTAATCAGTATCAGGCGTAGCCGTCCGGAACCTCGACGTTCTGTTCGGGGTCGATGCCCTGCAGCACCTCGATGGCGTCGAGCAGGTCCTCGTTCGTCACCTGACCGACGAACCGGCCGTCCTCGACGACGAGCACGCGGTCGTTCGTCGCCCCGCTCATCGCCCGCAGCGCCTCGAAGGCGTCGTCCGTCGGGGCGACCGACGGCGGCGCTCCGTCCATCACGTCGGCGACGGTCCGGCCGGCGCGCTCCCCGAGCGGCACCGCCCGGGCGGCCGCCGGCGTCACGAGGCCGGTGACGGTCCCGCGGTCCATCACCGGGTGTGCGGTCGCCCGGCCGGCGGCGACCCGGTCGAGGAACTCCTCGACGGTCGCGTCCGGCGTCACCGTCCGGACGTCCGTCGACATCAGTTCCCGGACGGTCATCCCGCCCAGCAGCTCCCGGAGGACGGCCGCCCGCGACTCGGCGCCGGCGGCGACGTAGACGAACATCGCCACCAGCAGCACGACCGGCGCGAAGGAGACGACGGCCGCCAGCGCCAGCAGGATGGCCGTCCCCTTGCCGGCGGTC
Source organism: Halobacteriales archaeon QS_4_69_225 (assembly GCA_003020965.1). Taxonomy (GTDB): domain Archaea; phylum Halobacteriota; class Halobacteria; order Halobacteriales; family Haloarculaceae; genus Natronomonas. The sequence continues at coordinate 24,269 of PXRL01000002.1, read as the reverse complement.
GCGGCGGTCCGGGTCGCCTCCGCGTACGGCCGCGACCGGGCCAGAAGTGCCCGCAGCACGCGGCCGCCGTCCATCGGGAACGCCGGCAGCATGTTGAAGACCGCCAGCGAGACGTTGACGACCGCCAGCCAGCCGACCAGGAAGACGACGACCGGGTCCGCGGGCACGACGAACAGCAGCCCGTAGCAGCCCGCCGCCAGTAGCAGACTGGTCGCCGGTCCTGCCAGCGCCACGTAGAACTCGACGTTCCAGTCCTCCGGCAGGTCGTCCATGCGGGCCATCCCGCCGAAGATCCACAGCGTGATGGAGGTGATGGTGACGTCGTACCGCCGGGCGGTCCAGGAGTGACCGAGCTCGTGCAGCAGGACCCCCACGAAGAGCCCGACGGCGCCGACGACGCCGACCGCGAGCGGCGTCCGCCCGGCCTGCAGGGCGGCGACGTCGACCGTCCGCGGCGAGACGCGTCCGACGACGTCGGCGTACAGCGACAGCTGTGCCGGCCGACTGATGAGCCACGCCAGCGCCGGCAGAAAGAGGACGAACGTGACGTTGAGCCGGACCGGAATCCCGGTGACGGTCCCGATGTTGAAGTTCCGCATGCCGGCAAATCGCGGCGCGGTCACAAAAGCGCGCGGCCCGACGCCGACTACAAACGCCGTCGGCCGCGTCGGCGTTCCGGCCAGGGGGCGCCGGTCGGGGGCCGATTGTGGGTGGTTACTTCCCGTCGCCGCCGTTGGCGCGGATGCTGGGGCTGGTCTTCTCGGTGCCCGTGCCGCGCTGCTGCTGGCCGCGGCCGCGCTGGCCCGCGGAGGTCCGGCCGCGGAACGCCCGGCCCCGCTGGCTGTCGTCGCAGATCCAACCGAGGTCGTCGTCGTTCTCGATGGCACCGTGTTCCGGATCGAGGAGGATGACCTCGAACCACTTCTGGGAGCCGTCCTCGCCGACCCAGTAGGAGTTCAGGACGCGCAGGTTGCGGAACTTCCGGGAGGCCCGCTCCTCGCCGATGCGCTGGAGGTTCTTCCGGCGGGTGATCTTGTTGACGCCCTGCCGCTTGGAGCGGCGGCCGGCCTTGAAGCGCTGCTTGCGGGCGCTGCCCTTCCGGACCGACACCCGGGCGACGACGACGCCCTGCTTGGCCTTGTAGCCGAGCGACCGCGCCCGGTCGAGCCGGGTGGGGCGGTCGATGCGCTCGATCGCGCCCTGGTCGCGCCACTCCTGTTGGCGCTGCCACTGCAGTTCGGCGAGTCTTCCCTCCTTCGGCGTCTTCCACGCCTCGCGGATGTGCGAGTAGAAGCTTCGTGTCATGTGTTCACCACGGGCATTGTGTGGTTCAACCCCGGCGGCCGTCGGCCACGGCGGTCACATCCCGACCTGCGTGTACAGGCGCCCGCCGGTGCCCGTCGTCCAGCGAGTCGCCGGTGCTACTCCGCGATGTCGGTTAAGCACTTCGGAACACCGTCGACCCGGCCACCAGCGCCCCGAACGCCACCGAATTGACATCCTCCGCGCCCTGAAGGGCGAGGATTCCCCAGGCGGACCGCTGGCTGTGCCAACCAGCCGTTATCCCTATCTCCCCCGTCGCAGGCGAGATTCGGGAGTACCTTTCGTCTGATGTTCTCCGCGCCGTTACAGTCCGCGTTCCCGACGAATCCACAGTCGCAGACGTACAACCCGCGCTCGACACGCTGGCGGTCGGCCGACCGCCTGCACGCCGAACACGTTTTCGACGTATCGCGCTCGGACACGCACTCAACGTCGATGCTCTCGGCTTCCGGCTTGTATTCGAGCATCGTCGTCAAGCGGTCGAACGCCCACCCGTGGAGGTCGAGATTACCGTGGTCGCCCCAGTTGCGGGCCCCACCGCTTTCGTCGTCCTCGCGGATACCGCCGAGGTCACCCACGACGATGGTGCCGACGTTACGTTCGACGCACTGCTGTACGATCTCTTTCGACAGGGTGTGCAGGAAGTGCGTCCGGCGGGCGGTCCGCTTGCGGTCGAGGCGGCTGGCTTCGCGTGACGCCGAACTGTCGCATTTGGCCCGTTCTTTCTGGAACCAGTATTTGTCTTCTTTGAGCGCACCGCCGGGGTACAGCACGGCTTCGTCACCGAACGAGACGGCGGCGAGGTTGCATATCCCGAGGTCGACGCCCGCCACACCGTCGCCGGGTGCGTCGCGGGCGTCGATCTCAACGCGACAGACGATGTGCAACCGCCAGACGCCGTGTTCGTACACCGCACGGACCTGCTGGACGTTCTCGACGGTGCGACTGGCCGGGCCGATAACGTCGTACTCGCAGAGGACGAAATCGGCCCAGCCGTGTTTGAGGTTTGCGCCTTTCGAGAGGCGAATGCGGTCGTTCGCGGCGTCGTGTTTGAAGCCGGCTTGCTTGAACGTGACCGTCGAGCGCGGGTGGTCGCCGTTGTGTTTGCGGTAGCCGGGCGGATTCGCGTTCGTGTCCCCGTTTCCGCGCTTGCCGTACCAACTGGTGAACGCCTCACCGAGTTCCTGAAGAACTCGCTGACTCGACTGTGAATGGAGGTCGGCATAGCGTTCGTGGTTTTTGAGGTACGCCGTGAGCGCGTTCGCGCCGGGAATCTGGCCGCAAGCGTCCCAGATACGTTGAGCCGTCCACCGGCCAACGTTCCAGAGCTTGCTGGCGGCGAATCCGAGCGAATCGAGGTCGTCACGCACCTGCGAGTAGTTGCAGATGCGGGCGCGGTAGGTGCGCGTGACGACCTGATTCGCCATACGTGAGTTATGTCACCACACCGATTTAATACCGACCCATCCAGAGTGAAAGTGATTGTAGAATATCCGGCCATGCTAGCGCCAGCGGTTGTTTAATATCATGTCGGCTTCATCCCCGCGCTAAAGCGCGAGGCTTTCGCCTCGAACTTTCCATAATAAGCTTTAATATTTCGCCGGGCTCGAGTTGTTACATGAGCGTCGTCAGCGTCTCGATGCCGGAGGAGTTGGTCGAGCGCATCGACCGGTTCGCGGACGAGCACGGCTACACCGGCCGGAGCGAGGTGCTCCGGGAGGCGAGCCGCGACCTGCTCGGGGAGTTCCAGGACCGAACGCTCGAGGGCCGCGACCTGATGGGTGTCGTCACCGTCCTCTTCGACTACGAGACGACGACCGTCGAGGAGCGGATGATGCGGCTCCGTCACGAGCACGAGGAACTCGTCGCCTCGAACTTCCACAGCCACGTCGGCGGCCACCACTGTATGGAGCTGTTCGTCCTCGACGGCTCGCTGGAGGACATCTCGGCGTTCGTCGGGAAGATCCGCGCGACGCAGGACACCCTCACGGTCGATTACTCGGTGCTGCCGGTCGACGACTTCGGCCCGCTGGCCGATATGGACTGAGCCGCTCCTCGCGGTGTTCTCGACGCGGACAGCGGCTCCGTACACGGCCGACCCTCCGGCATCGTCGCGGCCGGCGTAGTCGGATTTCTTATCGCGATATACGGTTTACGATGGGGCGACGAGGTCCGGATCCCCGTCAGTCGACCCCTCGCGTCAGCCGGCGACGCCGTCGAAGCTGTCGTCGGCCAGCGCGCCGGCCAGCGCGCCCGCGTCGAGGTCGGGCGTCTCGTTGGGGTACTTCCGCTCGAAGTAGCCGAGGACGTTCTCGACGTCCCGCTCCAGCAGTTCGTCGCTGTTGTCGTGGTCGGTCGACACCGCCTGCGGCCAGTCGAAGACCGTCACGCCGTCGGCCGAGACGAAGACGTTGTACTCGCTCATGTCGGCGTGGACGTAGCCGGCCGCGTGGGCGGCGGCCATCTCCTCGAGCACGAGTTCCAGCACGCCGACGACCTGTGCGGGGGTGAGGTCGGCCCGCGACAGCTCGACGCCGTCGACCCGCTCCATGACGATGGCGTGACGGTTCTGGTCGACCGGCTTCGGCACCGACACGTCCGGGTAGAGCCCCTGGAGGGTCTCGTACTCCCGTTCGGCGGCCTTCCGAGCGGTGTAGAGCCACGAGAGGTGTTCCCTGTCGGCGGTATAGTCCCGCTCCTTCTGGACCTCCCGGAAATTGGTGTACCCCTCGCGGTGGTACTTTAGCGCCAGCGGCTCGAAGGACCGCGCCTCGTAGACGTCGCTTTCCTTGCCGACGCCCAGCGGCGCGCCGACGCCGTCGACGGTCTCCCGCTCGGCGAAGGCGTGCAGCGCGAGGGCGTCGTACCCCTCGAACGTCAGCCGGTAACCGGTGTACTGGATGGTCTTGCGCTCGACCAGTTCGCGGTCCATGCAGCGGTCGAGCCGGTAGTCGACCTCCTCGCCGTCCAGCCGGGAGAACTCCGAGATCTTCCCCGCCGCGACCCACTCGGAGAATCGCATCCCGTGTTCGACCCCTGAGAGGAGATGGAAGTCCTCTGGCTCCAGCTCGGCCACCTGCGTCGCGACGTTCTGGACCATCTAACCCGACGTAACGCGCGCACGGGCAAAAGCGCCCCGTGTGCGGCCGAGAGAGCTAAGATAAACCGGATACCGCGATATCAAACCTGTCCGGGCCGTACCCTTGTAGCTGGCAGTATGACTCACAGTAGTCACTACAAGACTCAGTTGAAACCCGACACTCCCGCAAGCGCCCCCGAACGACCGAGTCACGCCCAGGCGCTAGGCACGAAGAGTACTGTTCCATCGAGGTCGTTACTCAGGGTGTCGATGCGCCGGACCGCGGCAGCGACTTCACCAGCGGGAGCAGCCGTGTCGCAGGCGAGGATGCCCGGATGCGATTCGACATTTAGCTCCGGACCGGCGCCCAGGAAATCGGTGTCCTCGCTCACGATGACACGATCAGTATCGCGTGCATATTCGAGGAGGGTCGTATCGGAGGCACCCAATTCGAGGTCATCACCAACGACCGCCACATCGTGCCCTTCACCGCGGAGTGCGGATATGATTGCGGGAGGCATATGCTCGTCCGCGAGGAGCCTCACGCTTCCGGCTCCGGGTTCTCGTGGCTGTCGAGATCATCCGGGTCACGGACGACGCGAAGCCCGCCGGGAATCGTCCTCCCCCGAGATTCGACCGTTCGCATCTCGTCGGGATGGTCGTAGTAGTAGGCGAGCGCTCGGTGGACGTCAGCGATATCGAGGTCGTAGTCGGCAGCGACCTGTTCCGGCGGCTCGCCCGCATCGATCACCCGCTTGGCGATGTGATGAACGCCAATTCGTCTCCCGTCGATTCGTGGTGCACCACCGAGGACATCATCGGTTGCGACGATTTTACTCATTATCCGTTGATATACAGTAGCGAGTAATAAGGGTGGTCGTCGTTACGAGAGGCGCTTCTCGAGGTCGTCGGCGATCGACTCGAACGCCGCCGCCGCGGCCGGAACCCGCCCGGTCAGCGAGCAGAAGCCGTGACACAGCGACGGCGCGTGGTGGTGATCGACGGCGACGCCGGCGTCGGCGAGTCGGTCGGCGTACGCCCGCCCCTCCGACCGCAGCGGGTCGTGGCCGGCCGTGGCGACGACGGCCGGCGCGAGGCCGGACGGCTCCGGCGCCCGGAACGGCGCCGCCAGCGGGTTGTACCGGTCGGCGTCGCTCCGGAGGTACTGCGCCCAGAACCACGCCAGATCCGCCCGGGTGAGCAGCGGCGCGTCGGCGTGTTCCCGACAGGAGTCGGTGTCGAGCCCGGGGTCGAGCATCGGGTACAGCAGCAGCTGTGCGGCGAAGTCCGGGCCCGCGTCGCGGGCGCGCAGTGCCGTCGCGGCGGCCAACCCGCCGCCGGCGCTGGTCCCGGCGACCGCGACGGTGCCGTCGCCGCCCAGCGACCCGGCGTGCTCGGCGGCCCACTCGACGGCGGCCCACGCGTCCTCGACGGCCGCGGGGAAGGGGTGCTCCGGCGCGAGCCGGTAGTCGACCGACAGGACGAGACAGCCGGCCCGCTCGGCTAACTCGACGCAGACGCTCTCCGCGGAGTCCAGCGTTCCGAGCGCCCAGCCGCCGCCGTGGAGGAAGACGATGGTCGGCAGCGGCCCCTCGGCCGGCCGGTAGCTCCGCAGCGGGAGGTCGCCGCCGGGGCCGTCGACGGCGAACTCCCGGACCGTACAGTCGTGGTCGGCGTCGGTCGAGAACAGCTCGTCTTCGAGCCGTCTGGCGCTTTCGACGGACAGCGCGTGCCACGGCGGGACGTTGGGTAACGCCGACAGGGCGGCCTCCAACTCGGGGTCCATGGACGGCCGCTCGCGGCCCGAGAGCAAGCCACTTGTGGCCGCCGGCCGACCGCCCGGTATGGACACGAGCCGCGAGTACGCCCGGGCCTGCGACGGGGCCGACCCGCTATCGGCGTTCGCCGAACGGTTCGACGTCCCGGGGCTGTACATGGACGGTAACTCCCTGGGGCCGGTCTCGCGGGACGCCGCCCGGACGCTCGAGCGGGTCCGCGAGGAGTGGCGCCGTCTCGCGATCGAGGGGTGGACCGACGGCGACCCGCCGTGGTTCGGCTACGCCGAGCGGCTGGGCGACCGCGTGGCCGGCCTCGTCGGCGCCGCCCCCGAGGAGGTCGTCGTCGCCAACGCCACGACGGTCAACGTCCACGCGCTGGTCGACACCTTCCTCGATTCGGGGACGGTCGTGGTCAACGAACTCGACTTCCCGTCGGATCACTACGCGCTGCGGGCGCAGCTCCGCCGCCGGGGGCTCGATCCGGACGACCACCTCGTCGTCGTCGAGTCTCGCGACGGCCGGACCGTCGAGGAGGCCGACATGATCGACGCGCTGGACGACGACGTCGAGCTGCTGTTCATGCCGTCGGTGCTGTACCGGTCCGGCCAGCTGTTCGACGTCGAGCGGCTGACCGCCGCGGCCCACGATCACGGCGCGCTGGCGGGGTTCGACCTCGCGCACTCCGTCGGCGTCGTCGACCACGACCTCTCCGGGGCCGGCGTCGACTTCGCCGTCTGGTGTCACTACAAGTACTGCAACGCCGGCCCCGGCGCCCCCGCCGGACTGTACGTCGACGAGCGGCACTTCGGCCGCCGGCCGGCGCTGCCGGGCTGGTGGGGTCACGAGAAGGCGACGCAGTTCGAGATGGACCTCGAGTTCACGCCCGCGGCCGGCGCCGGCGCCTACCAGATCGGGACGCCGCCGCTGCTGTCGCTGGCGCCGCTGGAGGGCGCCCTCGACGTTCTCGAGGCGGCCGGTATCGGCGCCGTCCGCGAGAAATCGGTCGCGCTCACGGAGTACCTGATCGAGCTCGTCGACGAGCGACTGCCGGAGTGTTCGGTCGGCACGCCCCGCGAGTCGGCCCGCCGTGGCGGCCACGTCGCCGTCGAACACCCCGACGCCGAGGCCGTCAGTGCGGCGCTGAAACGGCGGGACGTGGTCGTCGACTACCGCCCGCCGAACGTCGTCCGCGTCTGCCCGTCGCCGCTGTACACGAGCTTCGAGGACGTCCACCGCGCCGTCGGGCGGTTCCGGACGGTTCTCGACGAGGGGTACGACGGCGTCGCGGTCGACGCCGACGTGACCTGACTCCGAGGTTCGCCGCGGGGACGTGGTGGTCGACCCCGGCCGTTGTAATGATTATAGTGACTCTTCGCTACTGCCGACCCCGGAGGAGGACGCCACCCGAGAGGAGTCCGAGAAACGCACCGACGGCCAGCGTCAGACGAGCGGCGGTCCGATGGCGTGATACCGGTGTCACATCTAAACCGGTCGGCCACAACTCTTATTCGTCGAAAACGTCCGATAAACGGATGAAGAATCGGTTCCCTTCGCACTATGTCAGCTAGTACACCAAACGACCCAAGCGACACCATCAGACAGCGCCTCTACGAGGTCATGTCCACCGACGGGCTGTCACTGGAGGACAAACAGACCGAAGCGCTCGCGCTCGGCCGCGAGTATCTCGGGGTCGAGAACGGTCACATCGAACGCGCCGACGAGGCAGCCGGCATCCACGAGGTCGTCGTCAGCGTCGGCGGCCCCGCGACCCTGTTTCGGCCGGGGGAGACCCTGAACCGGGCGACGACGTACTGTCGTCGTACGATGGACGCCGACTCGCCGGTCGCCCTCGCCGACGCCCCCGAGGAGGGATGGGCCGAGGACCCCGCGTACGAGGAACACGGGCTCGCCTGCTATCTCGGCGCTCCGATCTTCGTTCGTGGGGAATCCTACGGAACGGTGTGCTTCGTCGACGAGACCGCCCGAGAGAACAGCTTCGAGGCCGGCGAGAAGGCCTTCGTCGAACTCCTCGCGCGGCTGCTCGGCCGGGAGCTGGCCGCCACCCGTTACGAAACGGAGCTCACGGACGCGCACAAGCGCCGGGGCACCCTCGTCGAGGCCGCGCCCGACGCCATCCTGCTCGTGGAAGCCGACGCCGCCGAGATCACCGACGTCAATGAGGCGGCCACCTCCCTCACGGGTTACGATAGCGTCGACCTCGAAGGGATGACCGTGTCCGACCTCCATCCGACGCAGGGCCGCGAGCAGTGCCGGCGACTGCTCGAGGGCCTGGCAGCCGCCGGCGACACGACGAGCACACTGCCCGACGGCGGCCAGCTCGAGTTCCGGACGGCCGACGGCGACCGGGTTCCGATCGAGATGAGCGCCAGTACCGTCGAACTCAGCGACGGCCGCTACATCCAGGCCATCGTCCGGGACATCTCCGAGCGAGTCCGGCGGGAACGGGAGCTGGCCCGCGAGCGGGAGCTGTTCGCGTACAGCCAACAGCTCGCCAGCGTCGGCGGCTGGGAGTACGACTGCCGGACCGGAGTCCTCTACTGGACCGACGAGGTCTGCCGCATTCACGGCGTGGACGAGACGTTCACGCCCACCGTCGAGGACGCCCTCTCGTTCTACCATCCGGAGGATCGGTCGGACATACGGGTGGCCAACGACCGCGCCATCGAGGACGGTGAGCCGTACGATCTCGAACTCCGAATCGTTACGGCCGACGACGACCTCCGCTGGGTTCGCGTACAGGGCCGGCCCACCCGCGAGGACGGCGACACGGTGCGGCTGCGCGGAACCTTCCAGGACATCACCGAGCGCAAGGAGCGCGAACGGCAGCTGCGGTTGCGGACGCGAGCGATGGACGAAGCGGGCGTCGGCATCTCGATCGCCGACGCGACCGAACCCGACGCTCCGCTCGTGTACGTCAACGACGCGTTCACCGACCTGACGGGATACGACCGGGAGTACGCGGTCGGGGCGAACTGCCGGTTCCTCCAAGGACCCGAAACCGACGAGGCTGCGGTCGACGTCATCCGAGACGCGATCGAGCACGAGGAGACCCGCACGACGGAGCTGTTGAACTACCGGGCCGACGGAACGCCGTTCTGGAACGAACTGACGGTGACGCCGGTCGCGGACTCGACCGGCGAGACGAGCCACTTCATCGGCATCCAGCGCAACGTGACCAGCCGGAAGCGCCGCGAGCGGCTGGTCGGCGTTCTCAATCGGGTGTTGCGGCACAACCTCCGCAACGACATGAACGTCGTCGCGGGGCTGGGCGAAACCATCGCGGCGACCGCCGACGACGACGTAGCGGATCGTGCCGAGATGATGGTCGAAACCGCCCGCGACCTGATACGCGTGAGCGAGAAGGCCAAGACGGTCGAGACGGCGCTTCGGGACGACCCCGCGCCGCGGCCGTTCGATGTCGTCGAAGTCGTCGACGAGACCATCGCGGAGTTACGGGAGACCCATCCGGAGGCGACGATCCGGTGTGAACTGCCGGGTGGATCGCAGGTGACGGTGGCGGTGGTGCCGCCGGACGACGACGGCCGCGTCACCGTGGAGGTGCGCGACGACGGGCCGGGACTGCCGGCCATGGAGACACGCGTACTCAGACAGGCCAGTGAGTCCCCCGTGGACCACGGGAGCAGCTTCGGGCTGTGGATGGTCAACTGGCTGGTGACCGAAATGGGCGGCGAGGTCGATGTCGCCGCCGAGGACGAGACGACCGTGACGATAGCGCTCCAGCAGGGAGGCCGCGACGACGCCCCCCGCGGCAGTGCCGTGACCGAGGCCGCGTTGGGTGACGACCCAAACTCGTGGGACTGGTGACGGAGCACGCCGCGCCGTGCGGGGACTCGCGACGGGCGCGAGTCCGACCGTCCGCCCTCGACGGCGCCGGACCGTCGCGGTCGAACTGAACGAGACTTCCGACGCGCCGTATATGGCGCACGCCGCTCGGACCGCGCCGTCCAGTCGGCAGCGCAGCGACCGACACCGCTCTCAGCCGACGGGAGAGTTTTCCGGTCGCTCTCGAATCGACGTCGTCCGGACGAGGGCGCACACGCGACGGCCTCGAATCCGGCCGGCGCGACGCGAGCCGGTAGTCGACCGACGGAGCGAAACGACCCATCCGTTCGGCCAGCCCGACGCAGACGTTCTCCGCGGGTCCGGCGTTCCCTCGCGCCTCAGTGCGGGAGGGGGGATGTCAACTGAGCGGCCCCGCGACGCCGCGTACGGGCCGACGCCGAGTCGCCGTGCGCGGCGCTTTCGCCGCTCCGCCAGTTTGCTATCGCAACATACGGTTTATCGCCGACCCGTGGGCTCATGCCGGCGGCGGCCCGACCGTCCGCATGACGTCGCTATCCTTCTGTACGAGGGGTTCGACGAGCTGGACGCCGTCGGACCGTACGAGGTCGTCCGGACCGCGGCGGCGCTCGGCGCCGACGCCGATGCCTCGCTGGTCACCGTCGACGACGTGCGTCGAGTCGAGGCCGGCCACGGCGCCCGCGTCGTTCCGGACGGCCGGCTCGCCGACCGGGATCCCGGGGTAGTCGTCGTCCCGGGCGGCGGCTGGAACGACCGCGCCGCGCCCGGCGCCCGGACCGAGTGCGAACGCGGCGTGATACCCGACGCCGCCGCCCGCGCTCACGGGGCCGGCGCGACCGTCGCGTCGGTCTGTACGGGCGCGATGCTGCTCGCCGAGGCGGGCCTGCTCGACGGCCGGCCGGCGACGACCCACCGGGCCGCGCTGTCGGACCTCCGGGAGACGGAGGCGTCGGTCCGGGAGGCCCGCGTCGTCGACGACGGCGACGTCCTCACCGCCGGCGGCGTCACCGCGGGGCTCGACCTCGCGCTGCACCTCCTTGAGCGGGCCTGCGGCGCGGAGACCGCCGCGGCCGTCGCCGACGAACTCGAGTACGAACGAGTGATTTAGAAGGCGCCGCCGCCCATAATCGGTCGTGCGACTGGAGAACACCTACATCGGCGTCGACGGGGTCGGCGAGACCACCGAGCGGCGGCTCTGGGAGGCCGGCGCCCGCAGGTGGGCGGAGTTCGATCCCTCGCTGTGCGGGCCGACGACCGCCGACCGCATCGAGTCGTTCATCGAATCGGCCCGCCCGCGGCTCGACGCCGGCGACGCGGCGTTTTTCGACGAGCAGCTCCCGTCCGCCGAGCGGTGGCGCCTCTACGAGAACTTCCGGGAGGCGGCCTGCTTTTTCGACATCGAGACCACGGGCCTGAGCCAGACCCGCGACCGGGTCACCTGCGTCAGCGTCTTCCGCGGCGGCGACACCGAGACGCTCGTCCGCGGCGACGACCTGACCCGCGGGAACCTCCGGGAGCTGCTCGACGCGCCGCTGCTCGTCACGTACAACGGCGCCCGCTTCGACGTCCCGTTTCTGGAGACGTCGTTCGACCTCACGATCGACGCACCGCATCTGGACCTGATGTACCCCTGCCGTCGGGCGGGGCTGACCGGCGGGCTGAAAGCCATCGAGCCGGCGGTCGGCGTCGAGCGGGACCGGCCTGACCTCGCCGGAAGAGACGCCATCCGGCTGTGGCGAGAACACGAACGCGGCGTCGACGGCGCCCTCGAGACGCTAGTCTCCTACAACCGCGAGGACACGGTCAACCTGCGGACGGTCGCCGAGGGGGTCGTCGAGCGGCTGGACCGCGAGCTGCTGCCGTAGACCGTCCGCGGCCCCGGCGGGCCGTCATGCGCCGCCCGCCCGGACGCAATCGCTTTGCCGCCGCCGCCACAACGCGGGGTATGGACTGGCGGCTCATCCGCGAGGAGATGCTCGACGGCGCGACGGCGATGGCGCTCGACGAGGTGGCCGCCGAGACCGTCGCCGCCGGCGGACCGGCGACCGTTCGGCTCTACCGGTGGTTCCCGAGCACGCTCTCGCTCGGCTACGGCACCGATTCCGGGGCCGTCGACCGGGAGTTCTGCGAGAAATGGGCCGTCGACGTCACGCGGCGGCCGACCGGCGGCGGCGCCATCTACCACGGCTCCGCCGAGGACGTCGCCTACTCCATCGTCGCGCCGGCCGAGCAGTTCCCGGGCGACGTCACCGAGAGCTACCGCCAGCTGCTACAGCCGGTGCTCTCGGCCTTCGAGGCGTTCGGCGTCGACGTCGACTTCGCCGACGAGCGGCGCGAGGCGCTGTGGTCGCCGGCCTGTTACCTCCGGGAGCTCGACCCGGCCCACGACCTCGTCGGCCCCGACGGCCGCAAGATCGCCGGCAACGCCCAGTACCGGACCCGCGACGCCATCGTCCAGCACGGCTCGCTATCGTTCGACGTCGACGCCGAGACCCACCTCGGCTGCTTCGCCGAGCCGCCCGTCGCTCCCGGCGAGTTCGAAAGGCGGGTCTGCGGCGCCGTCGAGTTCGTCGACCACGACGACGTCGTCGAGACGGGGGCGGGCGCCCTCGGCGGCTACGACCTCCAGCGCTCCCGGCTGGTCACCGAACTCGAGGACGCCCTCGCGTCGTGGGCCGGCGCCGAGGACGGCGAGTGGACCGACGCCGAGATCGACCGCGCCGGCGAGCTCGTCGACGCGAAGTACGGCGCCGACGCCTGGGTCCGCGAGCGGACCGACCCGTCGGACTGACCCTGCCCGACCGTTTTTATCGCCGGCGTCCGCACGGCCGGCATGCCGACCGACCTGCCACCCTCGGAGTTCGACGACCGGCTCGCGGCCGTCCGCGACCGACTCGCGGCGACCGACGCCGACGCCGGCGTCTGGTTCGGTGCGACCGCGATCGAATATCTCACCGGCTTCGCCCACGTGCAGACCGAGCGGCCGGTCGTGCTCGCGGTCACCGCCGAAACCGTCGCGCTCGTCGTCCCGCGGCTCGAACGGGAGCGGGCGACGGCGGTTTCCCGCCTCGACCGGGTCGAGACGTACTTCGACTACCCCGCCGGCCGGCCGGTCGAGACGGCCGCCGGCGTCCTCGCCGACCTCGGCGTCGAGTCGGTCGTCGCCGACGCCGACGGCGCCCCCGGCGTCATGGGCTACCAGGGGCCGCCGCTGTCGGCGTTCGTCGACGTCGACACGCAGTCGTGGGTCGACGAGATGCGGTGGGCCAAATCCGACGCCGAAATCGCGCTGATCCGGGAGTCGGCGACGTGGGCCAACCTCGGTCACCGCCGTCTCGCCGAGCACACCGAGCCGGGAGCCCATCCGGCGACGGTGAGCCAGCGGGCGTCGACCGAGGCCTCGCGGGCGATGCTGGACGCCCTCGGCGACCGCTACGTCGAGCGGGTCCGGGGCGACGGCCCCGTCACCGCCGGCTACATCAGCGGCGAGGAGACCCGTCTCCCGCACGGCCACACGCCGAACGAGCGGCTGACGACCGGCGACGTCGTCGTCACCGGCGCGACCGCGAACGTCGCCGGCTACCGCTCCGAACTCGAACGGACGATGTTCGTCGGCGAGCCGACCGACGAGCAGGCCCACCTCTTCGAGCTGATGCTGGAGGCACAGACGCTGGCGATGGAGGCGCTCGGGCCGGGCGTCGCGATCGATTACGTCGACGACGTCGTCGACGACTACCTCGCCGAGCAGGGCGTCGCCGACCTCGCACAGCACCACGTCGGCCACAACATCGGTCTCGGCGCCCACGAGCCGCCGTATCTCGACGCCGGCTGGAGTGACCACTGCGAGAGCGACCACACCGACCTCGCTCCCAGCGACGCGACGATGGAGCCGGGTCACGTCTACACCGTCGAGCCGGGGCTCTACACCGACGACGCCGGCTACCGCCACTCCGACACCGTCGCGGTGACCGACGACGGCACCGAGCGACTCACCCACTACCCGCGGGACCTGGAGTCCAACGTCGTCCGGTGACGACACCGAAACGTCCTTGCCCGACGGCGGTCTCGGTCCAACTCCGTGTCCCTCCTCGACGACGCCGAACCCGTGGCGGTCGACGCCTGTCTCGCCGCCGGCCGGTACCTCCGTGAGGTCTACCGCGACGACACCGCCGACTTCGACCGCTCGGCGACCGACGTCACCTCAAGCGCCGACGTCGCCGCCGAGCGGCGGATCCTCGAGACGTTGTCCGACGCGTTCCCGGAGCACGCGATCGACGCCGAGGAGTCCGGCCGCCACGCCGGCGACGACGACCGCCGGTGGGTCGTCGACCCGCTCGACGGGACCAACAACCTCGAGGCCGGCCTCCCGACGTTCGCGTCGGCGGCCACGCTCGTGCTCGACGGGGAGCCGGCGCTGGCGGCCGCCTACGCCCCCGTCCCGGACGACCTCTACGTCTGTCGCCGCGACCGCGGGCTCCGGTACGGCGCCACCCCGGTCGACGGCGCCGAGACGCCGGCGCCGGCGGTCGAGGCCGCCACGGTCATGTCGGTCTCGGCCACGACGTCAAGCGCGACCCCGCCGCGGCCGCCGTCGCCGACGAGATCGCCCGCGGCGTCGAGTCGGCCTGCAAGCGGCGCCTCGAGAGCTGGTGTCCGACGGTCCACTGGGGACTGCTCGCCCGCGGCCGGGTTGACGGCGCCGTCTGCTACCGGCCCGACGAGGAGGAGCAACTGCTCGGCGAGCTGTTCGTCGAGTCGGTCGGCCACGAGACTGCCGGCGACGAGGGGTGGTTCGTCGCCGCCCGGACGCCGGCGCTCCGCGAGCGGCTCCTGTCGGTCGTCGAGGCCGCTACCGCATCGACACGTACGTGAGAAGCCCAGCGCCGCCAGTTCCAGCGGCCGCGACAGCAGCAGCGCCCGCCGCGCGGTGCCGTCCGCGGCGTAGAGCATGCCGGTACTGACGTAGAAGTAGACGGTCGGCAGGTTCTCCACGAGCAGGACGCCCGCGAAGGCGATGAGTCCGAGCGTCGGCGGCGTCCGGACGGTCCGATAGTTGCGGACCCAGACGCTCACAGTCCGAGCAGGAGCGCGATGCTCCACCCTCAGAGCCCGCCCGCGATCGTCTGGGTGGTGTTCGTCGCTACGGGTCGATCCTCCTCCGTGCCGATCGGTGATCGACTCGAAGGCCTCTCGGCGACGCTCGCAGCGGTCGGTGAGGAGGTAGCCCGTCGTAGTCCTCGCCGCCGGTCTCGACGATGTCGTGATCCTCGAGCTTCTCGAGGTAGCACCTGACGCTGTCGTACCTCAGGTCGAGCGCCTCGCCGAGCCGGCCGGCGTTCCGCGGTCGGTCATCGGTGGCCCGGACGAGTCGCGCTCGGCTCTCCCCGCCCCGCGTGCCGGCCAGCAGATGCCGGAGCGCTTTCGGCATCCAGATTCGAGTCGGTCGGTTCGCCCGACGTAGGTACAGGTGCGTTACGTGCGAACCGTCCGCGAGACCCACCCCGAGGGACCGCTCGGGAACGCGTCGGTCTCGTCGGCGGGTTGGACGGTGCCGTCGGCCTCGACCGCCCGGACGACGACCTCGTGTTCGCCGTCCGGCGGGTCGTACGTGTGGATCCACTGCCGCCAGACGTCGTCGCCGGGCAGCGGCTCGGACAGCTCCGCCTCCGTCCAGGAGTTGCCGCCGTCCGTCGACACCTCGACCGAACCCACACCCCGGGTGCCGGCGTAGGCGTGGCCGCCGACCTGGGTTCGGCCGTCGTCGAGTTGTCGCTCGTGGTGGAGCTTCGCGACGGTGTTGACCGGGCCGGTGCCGTGCCAGCCGCGCTCCTCCCAGTAGCCGTCGACCTCCTTCTCCAGCACCTCGATTTCGGTGATCCACTTGACGTTGATCTCCCCCCAGTGGCCGGGGATGAGCGCCCGAGCGGGGTAGCCGTGACCCCGCGGCAGCGTCTCGCCGTTCATACCGAACGCGAGGAAGCCGTCTTCCAGCGCCGACAGGGGGAACTCCTCGTAGAAGCCGTCGTCGGCCCGCAGCATCACGCAGCACTCCTCGCCGGGGCCGGCCGGCTCGACGAGGTCGGTGATGGGGACGCCCGTCCAGAGGGCGGTGTCCAGCTTCTCGCCGTTGCGACTCTCGCCGACGCAGCGGAGGCTGACGAAGCGGTTCTCCGCCTCCATCCCGCGGAGTTCGTCGTACGTATAGCTGACCTCCCGTTCGACGGCGCCGGTGACGGTCAGCTCCCACTCCGCGGCGTCGATCGTCGGGTCCGTCGCGTTGATGTCGACCTCGTAGAACTCCTCGGAGACGAGCGGTTCGAGGCCGTCGACGCCGAGGGATTGCCGGTCGGCCGCGCCCAGCAGGTCGTCGATCTCCGACCGCAGCGCACCGGAGACGCCGAGCGGCCGACCCGCGCCGCTGGCCGTCGAGGCGCCGCTGCCGAGGAGGTAGCCGCCCCCGGCCAGCCCGACCGCGCTCGCGGCGCCGCCGAGCACGCGCCGCCGGCCCTCGGAGACGCCGTCGACCTCGGGAACCGACGCGACCGCCGCGACCGCGAGGACGAGTCCGACCGCGAGGCCGCTGCCGATCGACGCCAGCGGCGCGCCGGTCACCACCAGCGCGACCACCGTTGCGAGGCCGCCCGCGGCGAACGGGCCGACCGGCCGAACCCCGGTCCGGCGCCCGGCCGCGGTGCCCGCGAGGGCGGCGCCGGCGAACAGCGCCGTCGCGATCGCAACCGCGGTGACGAGGTTCAGCTGGTCGCCCAGGTCGCCCAGTACCGTGATGGCGTACCTGATGACGATGTCCGGCATCCCGCGGGCCATCACCCCGGCGATCGGCCCGGCGACGAACGACGGCGTGAAGCCGGCGACGGCGTACGACCCGCCGACGCCGGCGACGCCCGCGAAGACGGCGACGACGACCGCCCGTACGCCGGGAACCCGTTCGAGTACGTCGGTACGTGACGGTCCGTTCATGTTGAGATCGGCGGCAGGTGACCGCTCGTGTGTCATTTCGGGCTCTGGACGGTTGTAAGTTGGTTTCGACGACGGTACATCGTCCGTCGTCCGCGGAGTCGTCGTCGCGTCGTGCCGTCGCGCATCTGTTCGAACCGTCGACGCCACCCTCGTACCGCATTTTTCGAAGTCGAAGCCGGGTCCGTCGAAACTCGGCCCCCGGAGATTCAAGTCGGCTCCTCCGGTAGAACGGACAGTGGCAGTCTCCTTCGACCTCTTCGGCACGCTCGTCGAGGCCGACCGGCCGGCCGACCCGGCGGCGGCGATCGCGACCGAACTACGGGACCGCGGCGTCGACGTCCCGTCGGAGTTCGGCGACGCCTACCGGGAGCGACACGTCGACGCACCGGCCGGCGCCGAGGTGCCGCTGCCGGCGCACGTCTCGGCGGCGCTGGCCTCCCGGGGCGTCGAAGCGTCGGACAACGCCGCCAGGCGGGCCGTCGTCGCCGCCTTCGACCCCGAAATCCGGCGGCGCCCGGGGGCTGCCGAGGCCGTCGCAACGGCCCGCGACCGCGGCCCGGTCGGCGTCTGCTCGAACTGCAGCGTCCCCGAACTGGCCCGCCGGGCGCTGATCCGGGCCGACCTCCGGGACGCCTTCGATTGCGTCGTCACCAGCGTCGCCTGCGGCTGGCGCAAGCCGGACGTTCGGGCCTTCGAGACGGTCGCTCGCCGGCTCGACGTCCCGGTCGAGCGGCTCGTCCACGTCGGCGACGACCCGGCGACCGACGGCGGCGTCGCCGAGGCCGGCGGTCGGTTCGTCGACGTCGGCGAGACGCCGCTGTCGGCGCTCGGGACGGCGCTGGAGCGGCCGTCGTGACCCCGCTGGCCGCGGCGGCGGCCGTCGGCCTCGCCGCCGGCCTCGACTGGACGCTCGGGGAGCCGCCGGCCGACTCCCACCCCGTCGCGCTGTTCGGCCGCGTCATCGGCGTCGCCGACCGATCGTGGCCGGCGCCGCGGCTCGCCGGCGTCGTCCTCGCGGTCGCTCTGCCGGCGGCGGCCGCCGGAGCCGTCTACGGCCTGCTGTCGGCGGTCGCGGTCGCCCTCGCGGGCCGGCCGGCCGTCGCGGCGGCCGTCCTCGCCGGCCTCGCGGGGCTGACACTGTGGTCGACCTCGAGCCTGCGGTTCCTGCTGGCGTCCGGTCGGCGGGTGCTCGAGCGGAGCGACACGGACCCCGCGGCCGCCCGCGAGGCGCTGCCGGCGTTGGTCGGCCGCGACCCCGAGACTATGTCGCCGCCGCTGGTCCGCAGCGCCGCCGTCGAGAGCCTCGCGGAGAACCTCTCCGACGGGCTGGTCGCGCCGCTTCTCGCCTTCGTCGCCCTCTCGGTCGTCTCGCTGCCGGCCGCCGCCGCCGCGGCGACGTTCGTCAAGGCGGTCAACACGATGGACTCGATGATCGGCTACCCGGGCGCCTTCGGGTGGGGTAGCGCCCGCCTCGACGACCTCGTGATGGTCGTCCCCGCCCGTCTGTCGGCGCTCCTGCTCGGAATCGCCGCCGGCGATCCGGAGGCGCCGTGGCGGGCCCGACGGTACGCCCGGAAGCCGGCGTCGCCGAACGCCGGCTGGCCGATGGGGACGCTCGCGGCCGCGCTCGCCGTCCGGCTCGAGAAGCCCGGCGCCTACGTCCTCAACGGCGTCGCCGGACCGCCGACGGTCGCCGACGGCGAGGCCGCGCTCGCGGCCGTCCGACGGGCCGGCGTCGTGACGTATATACTCGCGGCGGCCGTCGAGGTGGTACGGTGGTTGTAGCGTTCACGGCGGCGCTGCGCGGCGGCGTCGCGTTTCTCACGCGGCTGCCCGTCGGGGTCGACGAGGCCGACTGGCGGCGCTTCCAGACGGCGCCGGCGGTGTTCCCGCTCGTCGGCTATCTCGTCGGCGCGGCCGCCGCGGTCCCGCTCGTCGTCCTGCCGGCCGAGGCCGGCGCCTTCGGCTACGTGCTCGCGCTGGTCGGACTGGTCGGCATCGCCCACCTCGACGGGGTCGCCGACCTCGGCGACGCGGCCGTCGTCCACGACGCCGACGGCCGACGCGAGGTCCTGACGGACACCACGACCGGCGTCGGCGCGGTCGTCGCCGTCGCGGTCGTCGTCGCGGGGCTGGCGCTGGCGGGGCTGGCGCTTGCGGACCTGCCGGCGCCGGCCGCCGCGGCCGTCGTCGTCGCGAGCGAGGTCGGCGCGAAACTCGGCATGGCGACGGTCGCCTGTCTCGGGTCGGCGAGCCACGAGGGGCTGGGCTCGGGGTTCACGAGCGCCGCCGGGCCCGCGCTGCTGGTCGGCCCGGCGCTCGTCGCCGTTCCCGCGGCGCTGTTGACCGGGGTCTCGCCGGCCGCGCCGGTCGCCGTCGCCGCCGGCCCGCTCGTCGCGGTCGGCCTCCTGCGGTGGGCCGACGGCGCCCTCGGCGGCGTCAACGGCGACGTCTTCGGCGCGGTCAATGAGCTCGGCCGCGTCGTCGCGCTGCACGCAGGGGTGGTCGCGTGGACGCGCTTCTGATGTGCGGCGGCCGCGGCACCCGCCTGGACCGCGGCGAGAAGCCGCTGTTCGAGGTCGGCGGCGACCCGATGGTCGACTGCGTGCTCGCGGCGCTGAAGCGAAGCCGAGTCGACCGGGTCTATGCCGTCACGTCGTCGCACGTCCCCGAGACGACAGCCCACCTCGAGGGCCGGGTCGACTGCATCGTGGCCGACGGCGAGGGGTACGTCGCGGATCTGACGGCGGCGCTGGACCGCGTCGACCCGCCCGTCCTCACGGTCGTCGCCGACCTGCCGCTGCTGTCGGCCGAGGTCGTCGACCGGACGCTCGCGGCCCACGCCGGCGGCTCGCTGACCGTCTGCGTGCCGACGGCGCTGAAGGAGGCGCTCGGGGTCAGCGCCGACGCGACGCGGGAACGGGACGACCGCCGGCTGTCGCCGACCGGCCTGAACGTCGTCGGCGGCGACGAGCAGTTGCGGGTCAGCCACGACGCCCGGCTGGCGGTCAACGTCAACAGACCTGCAGACGCCGACGTCGCGGAGGTGCTCGCCGATGGACCCTGACGGCGTCGCCGACGCCGAGCGGGTGCCGCACGGCTCCAGCGACGACCCCGACGTCGTCGACCTGAGCGCGAACATTAACCCGCGGACGCCCGAGGGGACCCGCACGGTTTACGAGGCCGCTCTCGGGAACGCCCGCTCGTACCCGAACGACGACTACCCCGACTTCCGGGCGGCGGCCGCCGACTACGTCGGCTGTGACGCCGGCCGCGTCGTCCCGACGGCCGGCGGCTTAGCGGCGATGCGACTCGCCGTCGGCGTCACCGTCGCGCCCGGCGACAGCGTCCTCGTCCCGTACCCCTCCTTCGGCGAGTACGCCCGCGAGGTCAAGTTGGCCGGCGGCGACCCGGCCCTCGTCCCGCACGACGACCTGCTCGCGGCGGACCCGGCGCCGCACGCCGCGGCCGTCGTCTGCACGCCGAACAACCCGACCGGGGACTGCCCGGAGGCGGCCGACTTGCGGGCCTTCGCGGACCGCTGTGCCGACGCCGACACGCTCCTCGTGGTCGACGAGGCGTTCCTCGGCTTCACCGACCGCGACTCACTGGCCGGCCACCCCGGGACCGTGGTCGCCCGCTCGCTGACGAAGCTGTTCGGGCTGCCGGGGCTGCGGGCCGGCTTCGCGGTCGCGGCCGGCGACGCCCTCGACCGGCTCCGGACCGCCCGACCGACGTGGTCGCTCGGCGCCCCCGCCGTCGCCGTCGGCGCCCACGTCATGCGCGACGGGGCGTTCGTCGCCGAGACGCGCCGTCGGGTCGCCCGCGAACGCGAGTACCTCCGGGCGGGGCTGACGGCCCGCGGCTTCGACGTCGCGCCGTCGGAGGCGCCGTTCCTGCTACCGCCACGTCCGGGTCGCCGTCCGCGACCGCGAGTCGACCGACGCGCTGTTCGACGCGCTGGACGCATGACCTTCGAGTACGACCGGACCGACGACCGGCTGACCCTGCGGCGGCCGGGGACACGGTGGCTCTCGAACGCGGCTGTCCCGGTCGGGCAGGACGGCGGGGACGGCGAGGCGACGGACCGGCCCGGCGGTGCCGTGACGGCCGACGCCGCGTACAACCTGACGGTCCCGGAGGGCTTCCAGCGGACCGACCTCGCGGCGTACGTGGCCGAGCGCCTCGGCAGCCCCGTTTCGGCCCCGGTCCTCCTCACCGGCGTATCGCAGCGACACGCCCGCGGCGCCCGCCGCCGGTCGGTGGCGGCCGTCGTGACGGCCGGGCTCTCGAACCCCGCGACGCTCCCGATGCCCGGGGAGGGATCCGAAGGCACGACGCGGAACCTGGTCGCCGGCGCGCAGGTGGGCCTGCTCGCGACTGCGGTGGAGGCGAAGACGGCGACGCTTTCGGCGACCGTCGGCGTCACCGGAACGTCGAGCGACGCCGTCGTCGTCGGCTGTGACCCGGCGGGCGAGACGACGCGCTTCGCCGGCAGCGCGACGGCGGTCGGGGCTGCCGCGAGAGTCTGCGTCCGGGAGGCCCTCCGGGCGAGCCTCGCGTCGCGGTACGCCGGGGAACCCGTGCCGGATCCGTCGTCGGCCGAACACGGTGTCTCAACCGAGGAGACGGCGACCGTCTTCGAGCCGTGACCTGGGGCTCGCTTCGGGGCGCTGTCGGCATGATTTCGTAGCTGTTCTCTCGTAGTCCCCGGTCGGAATATCTCCCGAGGACCCGCACTTCCCGGCGGGCCGTTCCGGACGGTGGTTTCCTTGATGAGGTTGGTGTGGCCGCGCCGGAGGCGTTCGGACAGCGCCTGGTGGCTGATGTCCAGTCGGTCGGCGACGTCGCCGAGGTCGGCCTCCCGCGGCACGCCGAAGTAGCCCGTATCCCACGCGACCCGGAGGGCCTCGTACTGCTCGTCGGTGAGACCCCACCGGCCGCTCGGCACCGCGTCCATGTCGCGAACCCGGCGGACGTCGAACTCGAGGCCGTGGTCCTCGCAGAACTCGACCGTCTGGGTGAGCGTGTCGCGGCTGGGAAACATCGAACGCAGCTGCCAGCCGTCGCTCGTCCCGTAGAGATCGAGGATGGTGGCCTCGTCTTCGGTTATCATCTGGACGGCGAGTTCGACGTCCCGTTTCCACTCCATTTGGTACAGCGACTCGTCTTCGTAACTGGCGATACGGCTAGCCGAGCGGACGCTCGAATCGTCGGCCAACGCCCTCTGAACCGTCTCGCCGTTGGCGCCACGGACCCACATGAGCGGCATCACGAGGTCTCTGTCCTTCTCGACCACCCGCTGGCTCTCCACCGCGAGGTCGGGGACGGCCCGGAGCGATTCGCGGAGCGCGAACTCTTCTGCGGGAATGTTGGCGACGACGATTGTCGGCATTATTGAATCTTACGAACTTCCTTTCGGCTGACAGATAATGAAACCTCGGACCATCGAGGACCGCGTACGGACGGCAGCCGACCGGACGACTGCCGAGAACGCGACCGCAACGGGACCGACGTGCGCGGTGACACAGCCACTCGGATGTCGGGGAGATCCGATGGACCGCACGGGAGCGACGCTCCCGTGAACGCCGCGACCCCGACGGAACTACCGGTCATCCGAGGGGTCTTCCGGTCCGTCGCGGATTCGCCCTCCGCAGTCGACACAGAGGAAGCGCTCGTCGATGGTCTCGACGACCGGCGCGTTGCACTCCAGACACTTGATCTTCGCGTCGCGAACGGCACGTGGGTATCGAGCCATCGACGGATCATCGAGCCCGACCCCGATACGGACGCTGCTTGCAGTGGCAGGGGTTGTATTCGACGCGCTTTCAGACGATAAGAACCGACCGTTGCTCGGTCGAGCGGACCCCGCGTGGGTGAGGGAGGCGGACGACGGCGGTCGAGTCACCGCGCGGCACCCGGTGACCCTTCGGCGTTCCGGGAATCGCCCGCGTCCCCACCTCGCGCCCGGGTCGCGGGGGCGTCGCTACGGGCCGGCGTCGCCGCCCGGGGGCTCGCCCGCGGGG
This sequence comes from Halobacteriales archaeon QS_4_69_225, assembly GCA_003020965.1. Classification (GTDB taxonomy): domain Archaea; phylum Halobacteriota; class Halobacteria; order Halobacteriales; family Haloarculaceae; genus Natronomonas. The sequence continues at coordinate 1,242 of PXRL01000002.1, read as the reverse complement.
TACATCTCGTCGGCGAGCCACGCGAGAAACGCGCGTACGCCGCCGACGCCGTGGACGCGGTAGTCGGCGGCGGAGGGACGGTTCCCGACGAGGACACCCACGCTCCGGCAGGAGAGGTCTTCGAGCGCCTCGAAGGCGTCCTCGTCGGTGACGTCGTCCCCGACGTACACCGCGGAGACGCGTTCGCCGTCGTCGACGAGTTCGCACACCGCCTCGCCCTTGTGCCACTCGACGTCGGGCCGCACCTCGACTATCTCCCGGCCCTCGGTGGCGACCAGGGGCGGTTCGTCGGAGAGAGCCGTCCGGACGGCAGCCCGCACGGTCGCGTGGTCGGCGTCGGCCCCGCGGTGGTGGACCGTCGCGGTCACGCCCTTGTCCTCGATGGTGGACCCACTCCCGCTCCCCGCGGTCCATCTCGAGGCCGTGGTTGCCGGCCAGCGTCACGTCCGGGTCGACGCGCTCGCGGAGGTCCGACAGCGCCCGCCCGCTGACGACGGCGGGTTCGACGCCCGGCCGGTCGGCCAGCGCCGCGAGGGCCCGCTCGACGTCGGCCGGCATGGCCGCCGCGTCCGGGTCCTCGGCGATGGGCGCGAGCGTGCCGTCGAAGTCGAGACACAGCGTCAGGTGCTCGCACCGCGAGAGGCGGTCTTCGAGTCTCGACAGCCAGTTACCGAGCAGGGGCGGCGCCTCGCCGGACGACCGAGTCACCGGCGACGACCCTGCGGCCGGTCGGTCCCCGGTCGGGGACCCGGCCGACGACCGGTTTCCGGACGAGGGGCCCCCGGTCGGGTCCGGGCTCACTGCACCTGCCCCCGGCGATCGGCGACCGTCGCCGCGGCGTCGATGACCGACTCGATCCATCCCTCGACCGTCTCGCCGGCGACCTGCTTCCGGAGCCGTCGCATGCGGACCCGGCGCTCCGCGTCGTCCATCTTGAGGGCGTGCTCGATGGCGGCTGCCGTCCCCGGGGTGTCGCGCGGATTGACGCCGACGGCGTCGTCGAGCTGGCGGTAGGCGCCGGCGAACTTGCTCAACACGAGCGCGGCGTCGTCGCCGTCCTGGGCGGCGACGTACTCCTTGGCGACGAGGTTCATGCCGTCGCGCAGCGGCGTCAGCAGCGCGACGTCGGCGTCCCGGTAGAGCCCGTAGAGCTGCTCCGCGGGGAGGTGAGCGGTGGTGTTGACCACCGGTCGCCACTCGTCGGTGCCGAACCGGTCGTTGATGCGCGCGACGGCGTCGTCG
>PXRL01000001.1 GCA_003020965.1 Halobacteriales archaeon QS_4_69_225 | reverse complement strand
CTCGCCCGCCGAAACGCTCGGCGCCTACGAGGAGACGCGCGTCCGCGAGTTCTTCGACGTCGGGGACGCCGAACTCGCGGCGACCGACGCCGGCCTCGAAGCACTCGTCGAGGAGCGCGTGGCGCTTCTGGTCGTCGAGCGCTGATACTGCCGGACGTAATTTCGTGAACATCCGAATCGGTAGTCGTCCGGCGTATCCGGACGAACACGACGGGAGACAGGGCTGCGATTCAAGTAGTTACGTCCGGCAGTATGACCGGCCGGGCCGGGCGGTCCGGTCGACTTTTTTCGCTCCGGCGATAACTCACGCGCGGTGAACACCGATGGGTGACCCACAGAAGTCCTCGAACGAGCGGAGGCACGAACACGTCGAGGCGGTCGAGGAGATCCTCGACGCGGTCGACCCGGCGCTCGAGGAGCACGCCTACCCCGTCAACTCGGAGGACCTGTCGGCGCAGTACGGGGAGACGGTTCTCGAACTTCCCAACGAGACGGAGTCGCTCGGCTCGGTGCTCGACCGACTCGAGGACACCGAGTACGACTCGCCGACGGCGGTCGAGGAGGCGGTACTGGACGCCGTCTCCGCGACGCCTTCCGATCCGACGACGGCCGAGGCGGACCGCGAGCCTCGGCCGGGCACCCAGGGGGCGCCTCAAGAGGTCGCCGACGACCTGGAATCCGAGGCGGTCACCGGGTCGGAACGGTCGGAAACGCCGCCCGACGTCGAACGGGAGGCCGCGGACGTCGGAGCCCCTACCGGCACGGCCGACGATCCGGAGGCCGACGGGGCGGAGCCCGGCGACGAACTCACGTCGGGAACGACCGAACCCGACGAGTTCGCCCCGCAGGACACTATCGAGGACAGCGACCGCGAGGGCGACCACCGGACGACCGACTCCGAGGGATCGGACGACGACGCGGGCGACGACATCTACGAGGACAGCGGGTAGCGCCGAGACGACCGAGTAGCCGACCGGAGATCAGCCAGCCGCATACAGCACCAGGTGCGTCACTAATCGGCCGACGAGGTAGCCGAGGCCCGCGATCACGGCCGTCGCCGGGAGCGTCGCGAAGAGAACCAAGAACGCGACGGCGACGCCCGCGTAGATGACCGTTCGCCACCGGAGGTCGGTCCGCCATTCCGGCGGGGTCCCTCCCCGATACCGAACGAGGGAGCCGGCGCCGACCGCGAACCCCCCGATACCACTGAGGTTCACGACCGTGCCGGGGTCGGCCGGAAAAGGCGGAAGGACACCCACCAGAATCACGAGAACGAACGATAGCGCGATGATAGCGGCTGTTATAGCCGTCCGCAGAAGCCCGAAGAGAAGTCCCTTCCGAGTCCCCGGATCGAGCCATTTCTCGGAGGGGCCCGTTGTTTCTCCTCTCGATTCTATTCCCATACGGAGAAAACTCCGGCTCCGATAGAACTCCAATCTTCCGCCCGTCCAAAGAAGGGAAAATTTCCCAGTACACGACATGTTCATCCGGGCGCCGGGTACGGCGAGTGACTGATGACGGTCCGTCGGCGCGACCCGGGGTTCGGTCCGGGCCCGCTTGCAGGGCCGACCGGCGGACCTCGACCGACGAGGCGACCGTCTGGCCGTTCTTCGACGTCGGTGACGCGGAGCTGTCGGCAACCGATCGGGGGCCTGGAGGCGTTAGCCTTCGAGCGGGTCGCACTGCCGATCGGAGCGGTGACGCCACCGGCTTTTGACCGGGCGTCACCGACCCTCGCGGCGACGGTGACGGACCCACAGAACGCGTCACGGTGGAACCAGCGCGAACTGCCGGCGGCCGCCGAGCAGGTGCTTCGGGCGGTCGACCTCGACCTGGAAACCCGCTCCTGCCCCGTCCGTCGGGAGGGGCTGGCCGCGCGGTACGGCGACGCGACGGCCGCACTCCCGGACGAGACGGAGTCGCCGGGCGACGTCTTCGACGGCGCCGAGCCCGTCGAGCCCGAGGACAGGGAGGCCGGCGACGGGTCGGCGGAGTAGTGGGGCAGCCACGTTCGCCCGGACCACCCCGTCGTCGCCCTTGGCGAGAGAGCGGTGTCACCAGATGGTAGCGAACGCCGTCAGGTGGTCTTCGTGGGAACGCTTATTGCTCGACGCCTCCGACGAGCGGCCATGACGGACGACGACGATGACGACGGGCTGATGTGGCCGCCGAACCTCCTGAAGAACATCCAGGACGTCTCCGAGCAGGCGACCCGCCAGCAGCAGGAGGCGCTCCAGCAGCTCCTGCTGGGCGGCGGGACCCCCGATCCCGACCTCGGGGACATCTCCGACCAGATGGGCGCGATGACACGGATGGCGACGTTCAAGACGCGCATCCAGAGCGGGGGCCGGGTCTCCGTGCCGGACGCCGAGCGCGAGGCGCTGGACATCCGGGAGGGCGACATCGTCCAGACGGTGGTCGTGCCGGTGAAGCGGAACCGCGACGACGACTGACCGGGATCAGGCCGCCGGGGCCGGGCCGGGTTGCGGGGCCGCCACGGTGCCGTGCGCGGGACTCGCCGCGACGGAGGGGGCCGGCGGGTTGGCCGTCGGGGCGTCGACGGCGGCCGGCGACAGCCGCGAGAACAGCAGTCGGACGTTGCCGAGATACGGTATCTTCAACTCGGCGGTCCCGACGACCCACTCGGGGTGGACGGGGTTACAGAAGTCTCGACAGCCCCGCAGTCGGCTGACCTGGTCGTAGCTCGGGTTGTCGTCGCCCCGCGTGATGAACCCGGCGTTCGGGGCGGGGCAGTTGGGAAGCTGCCGGCAGTCGTCCCGGCTGCCGATCGCGTCGGGGTCGGCGCGGTCGTACCAGTTCTCGCCCTCCTCGACCCACAGCATCGCCCGGTGGATGATGGGAGTCCCGCGGCCGTCGCCGTCGGGCCGGTAGACGATGACATCTCCGTGTCTGTTGAACTCCTCGTGACCGATCTCCTCGGCGCGGTCGGCGGGGATGACGCCCGTCGATTCGCCGCCGTGGGTCGCCGTGACGGTCGACGACGACGCCTCGCTCGCCGGCGGGTCGACGGCGGCCGGCGACAGCCGCGAGAACAGCAGCCGGATGTTGCCGAGGTACGGCACCCGCAGTTCCGCCGTGCCGACGACCCACGACGGCCGGACGGGCGCCGACAGCGACGTCACCTGGTCGTAGTTGGCGTTCGTCGCGCCGTTGTCGCCCTTCGTGATGAAGCCGGCGTGCGGCGCCGGACAGAACCGCAGCGACTCGCAGCCGTCGGCGTTGCCGACCGCGCCGGGGTCGGCGCGGTCGTACCAGTTCTCGCCCTTCTCGACCCACAGCATCGCCCGGTGGATGACGGGCGTCCGTTGGGCCGACCCGTCGGGCCGGTAGACGATGACGTCGCCGCGGCGGTTGAACTCGTTGTGACCGACCTCGGCGGCACGGTCGGCGGGGATGACGCCCGTCGACTCGCCGTCGTGGGCCGGTGCCGCTTCGGGGACGAACCGTTCCTCGCTCACGACGAACACCAGGTCCCCGCGCTGCATGTTGGGCTCCATGCTGCCGGACTCGACGGCGACCATCGGCGGCCAGATGCCGCTGACCGCGAACAGCAGCAGGCCGACGGCCAGCACCGCGCCGACGCTCGTCACCACGTCGCGGACGTAAAGGACCGCCTCGCGGTCCGTCGTCCAGAACCACTTCACCCAGCCGACGATCCCGGACGGGTCGTCCCCGTCCTCTGCGTCGCTCATTGCAACGGCCTTGCGCCCGCCCCGATTTCAACGTTCTGGGTCCGCTACGCTTTTGATCGGCGACCGTGACGCTCGGGTGTGCCACAGGAGGAGCCGGCCCGCATCGCCCGCGAGCTCGCCAGCCACGGCTACGCCGCCGACCGTGAGGCGGTGACGCTGCTGGCGAGCGCCGAGAACCCGGAAACGGCGCTCGTGACGGCCGTCGAGGCGACGCCGGACGACGAACTGAAGCTGTCGGCCGCGGACGTCAGGACGGCGCTGGACCGCGGCGGGAGCCGCCGGGCGTCGGCCGACGGTAGAACGGAATCCGGAGACGGCGGCGACGCCCGGCCGGGCCAAGACCCCTCCGTTTCGACTGGAACGCTCCCCGACGAACGGGATCGGAGCGGGGGAGTTGCAGTCGAAACGGAGGGGTCCGGCGGGCGGCGGCTCTCCGTCGACAACGACATGACCGGCCGCTCGACCGGCACCGGCGAGTACGACGACTTCGTCGCGACGTTTCGGGACCGCTACGAGCGGCTCGCCGGCCAGTTGAACGGCCGGGTCACCCACCGCAGCGCCGACGCCCTGGCGGCGAGCGCCGGCGGCGGCGACGCCGCCATGGTCGGCATGGTCGACGACGTCAGCTCGACGACCTCCGGCCACTGGATCGTCGATCTCGAGGACACCACCGGCGTCTTCCCGTGTCTCGTGATGAAGGACCGGCCGATCGCCGGCGTGGTCGAGGAGCTGCTCCGCGACGAGGTCGTCGCCGTCGAGGGGTCGCTGTCGGACGACGGCAGCATCCTCTTCGTCGACGACATCTTCTTCCCGAACGTCCCGCGGACGTTCGAGCCGTCGACGGCCGACCGGCCGGTTCAGGCGGCGCTCGTCAGCGACGTCCACGTCGGCAGCCAGGAGTTCATGGCCGACGCCTGGGAGCGGTTCGCCGACTGGCTCCACACGGAGGCGGCCGAGCGGATCGAGTACCTCCTCGTCGCCGGCGACATGGTCGAGGGCGTCGGCGTCTACCCCGGCCAGGACGAGGAGCTGGACATCGTCGACATCTTCGAGCAGTACGAGGCCTTCTCCGAGCGGCTGAAGTCGGTGCCCGACGACCTGGAGGTGGTGATGATCCCGGGCAACCACGACGCCGTCCGGCTGGCCGAGCCGCAGCCGGGCTTCGACGAGGAACTTCGGGACATCATGTCGGCCCACGACGCCCGGATCGTCTCGAACCCCTCCGTCGTCACCGTCGAGGGCGTCTCCGTGCTGATGTACCACGGCGTTGCTCTAGACGAGGTCATCGCCGAGCTTCCCGAGAAGAAGGCCAGCTACGACGACCCACAGAGGGCGATGTACCAGCTGCTGAAGAAACGGCACGTCGCCCCGCAGTTCGGCGGCCACACCCGGCTGGCGCCGGAAGAGCAGGACTACCTCGTCATCGACGAGGTGCCGGACGTCTTCCACACCGGCCACGTCCACAAGCTCGGCTGGGGGAAGTACCGGAACGTACTGGCGGTCAACTCCGGCTGCTGGCAGGCACAGACCGACTTCCAGCGGAGCGTCAACATCGACCCCGACGCCGGCTTCGCGCCCGTCCTGGACCTCGACACGCTGGATCTCACCGTCCACAAGTTCGCCTGACCGGCGACGGACGGATAAACGAAGCGGCAAACCCCGGTATGAGACGGTGTCGCATCGTCAGTATTAAATACTCGGTGTCAACTATGCACACGTATGGCACAGGATACGGCTACTTCGGCTCCGGATTCCGACTGCGAGGTCATGGCGTCCGTCGACAGCCACGCCGACGGCGAGCGGCTCATCATCGCGGAACTCTGCCGCGACGACGCCTGGCTCTCGATGCCGACGGACGCGACCGTGGCCGCCGAGTGGCGATAGCGGGGGTCGGGGGGCCCTTCTCGTTCGCCGTGCCCGTAGCAGCGGAGGTCGATACCCGATGAGCCGCCCGTCGAGCTTTGGCTCCGACCGTCGTTTCCCGTGTAGCAGCGAACGACGGAGGTCCGTCGGTCGCCTGCTCGTCCGGGCCGGGGCGCTACCGATGGACCGACTCGGACCGACGTTCGGCGGCGCTCCGGCGCGACTTCGGCCGTCGGTCGGTCGTCGTGCAGGTCGCGTCGGTGGTCCTCGAGGACCCGGCCGGCGGGCGAACGGTTTTTGCCCACCCCCGCCGTGGCACCGGGCATGGATTATCAGCGCGTCGAGGGCGGCCGGGAGTACCTCGCCCGCCTCGAACACGGGCGGGACTGGCGCGGGCAGATCGAGGCGTTCGCCGACGCCGAGGGAATCGACGCCGCCGTCTTCTTCGGGCTCGGGGCCGTCCAGGACGCGACGCTGTACTTCTACGACCAGGAGGAACAGGAGTACCACCCCGACGAGTTCGACGAGCCGTTCGAGGTGACGGCGGCGGTCGGCAACATCTCGCATCTCGGCGAGGGTCGAAGTTCCTCGGGCGAGCGGTTCGCCCACACCCACGTCACGCTCTCGCGGGCGGACGGGTCGGCCGTCGGCGGCCACCTCGAGTCGGCGACCACCTTCGCCGGCGAGCTGTACGTCCGGGAGTTCGACGCGCACCTCGAGCGGGAGCACGACGACGTGACCGACCTCGAGCTCTGGCCGCTGTAGATGCGCGACGACGACGAACGGTACTTCGGGCGGCTCGAGTCCGGCCTCGAGGATGCGCTGTCGGTGGCCCGCGAGGCCCGCGAGCGCGGCGGCGACCCGACCGACGACGTCGAGATTCCCATCGCCAGGGACATGGCCGACCGCGTCGAGAACATCCTCGGCATTGCCGGCGTCGCCGAGCGCGTCCGGGAGATGGAGGCCGACCCCGACCGCTCGCGGGAGGAGGCCGCCCTGGAGCTGGCCGCGGACTTCGCCGACGGCACCGTCGGCGACTACGACACCCGCGCCGGCAAGGTCGAAGGTGCCGTCCGGACGGCCGTCGCACTGCTGACCGAGGGTGTCGTCGCCGCGCCGATCGAAGGCATCGACCGGGTCGAACTGCTGGAGAACGGTGACGGCACCGAGTTCGTCAACATCTACTACGCCGGGCCGATCCGCTCGGCCGGCGGCACCGCACAGGCGCTGTCGGTGCTGGTCGCCGACTACACCCGGACGCTGGTCGGCATCGACGAGTTTCGGCCCCGCGACTCCGAGATCGAACGCTACGCCGAGGAGCTGTCGCTGTACGACGGCGAGACCGGCCTCCAGTACGCGCCGAAGGACGCCGAGGCGAAGTTCATCGCCCGGAACCTGCCCATCATGCTCGACGGGGAGGCCACCGGCGACGAGGAGGTGTCGGGGTTTCGCGATCTCGAGCGCGTCGACACCAACAGCGCCCGCGGCGGGATGTGTCTCGTGCTGGGCGAGGGCATCGCCCAGAAGGCGCCGAAGATCCAGCGCTACACCTCCCAGCTCGACGAGGTCGAGTGGCCGTGGCTGCAGGACCTCATCGACGGGGACTACGGCGACGGCGACGACGGCGACGACGTCGAGGACGACGACACCGCGGCCCTCGATGGCGAGGATGCCGGCGACGACACCGGCGACGGGACGGAACCGGCGGGGCCGCCCCGTCCCGACTCCTCGGAGAAGTTCCTGCGAGACCTCATCGCCGGCCGGCCGGTGTTCGGCCACCCCTCGGAGACGGGCGGCTTCCGGCTCCGGTACGGCCGCGCCCGGAACCACGGCTTCGCCACCGCCGGCGTCCACCCGGCGACGATGCGTCTCGTCGACGACTTCCTGGCGGCCGGCACCCAGATCAAGACCGAGCGGCCGGGGAAGGCCGCCGGGGTCGTCCCCGTCGACTCGATCGAGGGGCCGACGGTGCGGCTCGCCAACGGCGACGTCCGCCGCGTGGACGACCCCGAGGAGGCCCTCGAGATCAGGAACGGCGTCGAGGCCATCCTCGACCTGGGCGAGTACCTCGTCAACTACGGCGAGTTCGTCGAGAACAACCACGACCTCGCGCCGGCCGCCTACGCCCCGGAGTGGTGGCGACAGGAGCTGGCGGCCGCCGGCGCCGACATCCAGGCGCTTTCCGACTCGCCGCGCGTCGATCTCGAACACCCGACGGCGACGCGGGCGCTGGCGTGGGCCGCGGAGTACGACGTTCCGCTGCACCCCGCGTACACCTACCTGTGGCACGACCTCGACGTCGAGCGGTTCGACGCGCTGGCGACGGCCGCCAGCGAGGGATGGTGGGCGGAGGCCGATGGGGCACGCGAGGGCGACCGAAGGGAGCCCTCGGAAATAGCGAGCGGCGACATCGGAGCCGCGAGTAGCGAGGCCGAGCAAAGCGAGGCCTCGGAAATGGCGAGCGGGGAGGCACGATCCGCGAGTAGCGAGGCCGAGCAAAGCGAGGCCTCGGAAATGGCGAGCGGCGACATTGGAGCCGCGAGCCGCGAGGCCGAGCGAAGGAAGCCCTCGGAAATGGCGAGCAGGGAGCCGGCCGACGGCCCCGCCGAGCGCACCCTCGTCCTGCCGAACACCGACCCCGCAAGGGAGGCCCTGGAGGTACTGTTGGTCGAGCACACGCAGGGCGAGGAGACGCTGACGGTGCCCGACGCGGTGCCGCTGGTGCGGTCGCTCGGCCTCACGGACGACCTGCGGAAACCGTGGGACCTCGCGGAGCTCTCCGCCGAGGCCCGCGAGTGGGACGGCGGCGACGGCGCGATCCGGGCGGTCGGGGAGGTGGCGCCGTTCGAGGTCCGCGAGCGGGCGCCGACGCGCGTCGGCTGTCGGATGGGCCGGCCGGAGAAGTCCGAGGAGCGGGAGCTGTCGCCGGCGGTGCACACGCTGTTTCCCATCGGCGAGGCCGGCGGCTCCCAGCGGGACGTCGCCGCCGCCGGCAAGCACGCCGAGTCGATGCAGGACACCCCCGGGCTCGTCGAGGTACAGGTCGGCCGGCGCCACTGCCCGGACTGCGGCACGAGCACCCACCGGGCGCGGTGTCCGGACTGCGAGGCCGCCACCGATCCCCACTACATCTGTCGGGACTGCGACGCCGACGTCGAGCCCGACGCGTCCGGCCGGGCCGTCTGCCCCCGCTGCGACCGGGAGGCCGACGCCGTCCAGACGAAGACCATCGACGTGAACGAGGAGTACCGCTCGGCGCTGTCGAACGTCGGCGAGCGCGAAAATGCCTTCGAGATCGTGAAGGGAGTCAAGGGGCTCACCTCGGCGGCGAAGGTCCCCGAACCCGTCGAGAAGGGCGTCCTGCGCGCCAAACACGACGTTTCGGCGTTCAAGGACGGCACCGTCCGCTACGACATGACCGACCTGCCGGTCACCGCCGTCCGGCCGCGTGAACTCGACGTGAGCGCCGACCGGCTGCGGGCGCTCGGCTACGAGACCGACGTCCACGGCGACCCGCTCACCCACGAGGATCAGCTCGTTGAGCTGCGCGTCCAAGACGTCGTACTGTCGGACGGCGCCGCCGAGCACATGCTCCGGACCGCCGACTTCGTCGACGACCTCCTGACGCAGTACTACGACATGGAGCCGTTCTACGAGGTCGACGAACGGGACGACCTCGTCGGCGAACTCGTCTTCGGGATGGCACCGCACACCTCCGCCGCGGTCATCGGCCGGGTGGTCGGCTTCACCTCGGCGGCCGTCGGCTACGCGCATCCGTACTTCCACGCTGCCAAACGTCGGAACTGCTTCCATCCGGAGACGAAGCTGTGGTTCGAGGACGAGAGCGGGTGGCAGTACGAGACGATAGAGACGCTGGTCGAGTCGCGGCTCGATGATCCGACGACCGACGACTTCGGGACGCTGGTCCAGGAGCTGGACGGAGGTGTATCGGTCCGCTCCATCACTGGCGAAGGGAAGCCGGTCGAGCGCCGCGTCGAGGCGGTCTCGAAACACGTTGCGCCCGAACACATGGTGGAGATACACACGGAGGGCGGACGTTCTCTGACGGTGACCCCCGACCACGGTATGTTGCGAGCGGACGCACGAACTGCGCCGGGGTTCGAGCGAGTTACGGCGAGCGAACTGCGGGAGGGCGACGCTATCCCGGCTCGCGACGGGTCGTCTCCGGCGACGAGCAGTGGGTTCCACGTCGAGGATATGCCGGCGGACGGCGGCGTCGCAACCGAAGCAGTCGAGCGCATCGAGTATTCGGAATCTGACATCCAAAATACTTACTGTCTTACAGTAGAAGGCACTGGCACGGTTGCCGTTGAAAACCTCTACACCGCTCAGTGCGACGGAGATGAGGACTGTGTGATGCTCCTCATGGACGGACTTATCAACTTCTCTGAGACATTCTTGCCAGATCAGCGAGGTGGTAAAATGGACGCACCCTTGGTCATGTCCTCGCGCATCGACCCCGCGGAGATCGACGACGAGGCCCACAACATGGACATCGTCTCGGAGTATCCGCGGGCGTTCTACGAGGCGACCCGGGAGATGGCCGACCCGGGGGCGGTCGAGGACCTCATCGACATCGGCGAGGACACCCTCGGCACGGCGGAGCAGTACCGCGGCTTCGAGCACACCCACGACACCGGCGACATCGCGCTGGGGCCGGACCTGTCGGCGTACAAGACGCTGGGAGACATGATGGAGAAGATGGACGCCCAGTTGGAACTGTCCCGGAAGCTCCGGTCGGTCGACGAGACGGACGTCGCCGAGCGGGTCATCGAGTACCACTTCCTGCCGGACATCATCGGCAACCTGCGGGCCTTCTCCCGGCAGGAGACGCGGTGTCTCGACTGCGGGGAGAAATACCGCCGGGCGCCGCTGACCGGCGACTGCCGGGTCTGTGGCGGCGACGTCACCCTCACCGTCCACCGCGGGTCGGTGAACAAGTACATCGACACCGCCCTGCGGGTCGCCGAGGAATACGACTGCCAGGAGTACACGAAACAGCGGCTCCACATCCTGGAACGGTCCCTGGAGTCCATCTTCGAGGACGACACCAACAAGCAGAGCGGCATCGCCGATTTCATGTAATCCGAACTTTTTGCACGGGCCGGCTTCGCCGGCCCGGCAAAAATCCACGCGAATCGCCGACGGCGATTCGCGGGATGACGAGAGGCGCCGACGGCGCCTCTCGAACCACTTCGATGAAAAATAGCTCCTCGCTCCCTCCGGTCGCTCGTCGCTACTCGCACTCGGCCGCTGGCCTCGTGCGAGAGAACCGCTCGCTCCCTCCGGTCGCTCGCGGATGCTTGCCTCCGAATAGGACAGCATCTCGGATCTTATGTCCACGTTTCCTGCCTACCTGCACCCATCCTGCCGTCAATTAAATACAGCATCGCGCCGAACGTGCGACGTGACCAGGGAGGCCGCCAGCTCGGGGTTCGAGCGCTTTGTTAAGGACGCACTCACCTACGCGGAACGGGAGTTCAGCGTCTCGCGAGCGCTCGGGGACGCTTCCGGCGCCGCCGGTGCCGCTGTCGACCGGCTATTGGCGAACTCCGAGGCCGTTCACGAGCACGTGGTTCGACCGGAGCTGGACGCCTACCGCCGCCGCATCCTCGCGCAGTTCGATGTCCTGCTGGACTACGTCGAGAGCGACGCCGAAATTGACGCCTATCGCGAGCGGCTGCTGGAGACGGACGCCTACGCGGCGAACCTACGGTCAGGGCTGTCGGCCGACCGGCGGCAGACGGTCAGAGACCGGCTGTTCGACCGCCAGCGCGGGCTTGCCGAGGCCGTCCGGCCGCTGGTGACGGCGCCGTCCGACGACTTCTGGGGCTCTGTCGACAACGCGTACGACCGCGCGGAGATGCAGCGGGTCGTCGAGGAGCACTTCGTCTTCACCGGCCCGCTGGAGGACCACCGGTCGGCCTTCCGGATGACCACAACTGTCGACCCGGGGACGGTGCTCGGCGGCGGGCTCGTCGTGGACCGACTGCCGGCGTTCGAGGTCGAGTACACCGACGAGGCGCTGCGGTCGCTTCGGGCCGCCGAGCGGCGGGTCGTTAGCGAGACGAAAGAGGAGATAGAGCGACGGTACTGACCGGAGAACTCGCGGAGAGCGTACGCCGAGCGTAGCGAGGCGTTTCCCCGAGCGCGAACGGAGTGAGCGCTCGGTAGCGACGAGCGACCACCGCGCCTGACCGTAGGGAAGGCGCGACGGGAGCGAGGAGCTATTTTTCATCGAAGTTTTTGCCGGCCGGTCGCCGTCGGCGACCGGCCGTGCAAAAAGTTCGGGCGGAGAAGTTTTGCCCGGGCCCGACCCAACAGGGGGTAGATGGAGTTCGAGGAGCTGGAGGCGGTGCCCGGTGTCGGCGCGAAGACGGCCGAGCGGCTGTCGGAGCTCGACGACCCCGAGGCGGCGCTGGCGGCGGGCGACGTCGCGACCCTCGCACAGGCGCCGGGCATCGGCGAGGGCCGGGCCGCCCGCATCGCCCGAGCGGCCATCCGTCACGAACACGACGACGACGGGGAGTTCCTCGCCACCGCCCGGGCGCGGGAGATATACGACGACGCCCTCGGGCTGCTGCAGGAACGGGCGGTCACCGACTACGCCCGCAAGCGACTGGAGACGTTCTACCCGAGCGCCGCCCGCTCGCGGATCGAGGAGGTGCGGTCGTTCGCCCGCGAGGCGGCCGAGCGGGAGCCGACGCCGGCGGTGCTGGAGGCGCTGGAGGGCGTCGAGCCGCTGGAACCGCCGCGGGACGTCCGCGTCCGGGACCGCTGTCTGGCGACCAGCGACGCCGAGACGTACGCCGCCGCCGGGGAGGCCGTCCCGGAGCTGAGCGTCGAGCTGGTCGACGACGCCCGCGGCATCGCCGACCTCGCGCGGGGGTACTCGACGGTGGTCGTCCTCGACGAGACGTTCGCCGGCGTCGACGTCGACGGCGACGTCCGCGTCGAGCCGGCGGCCCTCGAGGAGCCGGCGGCGGTCGTCCCCGAGCGGACGCTGTCGTTTTTCGCGCGCAACCGCGACCGCCTGCGGGCGGCGGCGGCCGTCCACGAGGCCGCCGACCTCGGGGCGCCCTGCGACGTCGCGGCGCTGGACGGCGCCCTCGCCCGGCTCAACGAGGACGGCACCGTCGCCGACGACGAGACGCTGGACGCGCTCAACGACGCGGTCGACGACGTGGACGCCGCGGTCTCGATGGGCGAGAACGTCGCCAACGACCGCCTCCGGGCGGCCATCGAGGAGCGGGACGTCACGATCGAGGGCGCGGACCTGCTGTCGCTCGTCGAGCGCGGGGCGGGCGTCGACTCGTTGCTGCAGCGGGAGCTGTCCGAGGAGTTCGCCGAGGCCGTCGACGCCGCCCGGGACCACCTCGTCGATGCCCTGGGGGTCGAGGGGTACGAGTCGCTGGCCCGGCAGGCGTTCGGCGACGAGCCAACCTTCCCCGTCGAACACGACGAGCGGGTCGTCGAGCGGCTCCGCGAGGAGCTGACCGCCGAGCGGGACCGGCGGGCCGCCGAGCTGAAGCGCGAGCTCGCCGACGAGCTGCGGGAGATGCGAGCGCCGGCCCGCGAGCTGGTCGACGCCGCCCTCGAGCTGGACGTCGAGCTGGCCGTGTCCCGCTTCGCCCGCGACTTCGACTGCACGTTCCCGGCCTTCGAGGACCGCGGCGTCCGCGTCGACGGCGGCCGGTCGCCGCTGCTCGACGTCGAGTTCGGGGCCGTCGAGCCCGTCGACTACGGCATCGGGGGCGTCGCGCTGCTGTCCGGCGTCAACAGCGGCGGCAAGACGTCGACGCTGGACCTGCTGGCGCTCGTGGTCGTGCTGGCGCAGATGGGACTGCCGGTGCCGGCCGACGACGCCCGCCTGGAGCGGTTCGAGGCGCTGCACTACCAGGCCAAGACCCAGGGGACGCTCGACGCCGGGGCCTTCGAGTCGACGCTCCGGGAGTTCGGCGAGCTCGTCGCCGGCGACCGCCGTCGGCTCGTCCTGGTCGACGAGCTGGAGTCCATCACGGAGCCGGGCGCCAGCGCCGTCATCATCGCCGGCATCCTCGAGGCGCTGACCGACAGCGACTCGACGGCGGTGTTCGTCTCCCACCTCGCCGGCGAGATCCGCGAGGCCGCCGACGTCGACGTCACCGTCGACGGCATCGAGGCCGTCGGCCTCGCCGACGGGGAGCTGCAGGTGAACCGCTCGCCCGTGAAAGACCACCTCGCACGGTCGACGCCGGAGCTCATCGTCGAGAAGCTGGCCGGGGAAGACGGCGACGAGCTGTACGACGAGCTGCTGGAGAAGTTCGACCGCGCCGACCGGACCGGCCGGGCGACCGACTGACCGCCGGAATCCGGAGACGGCGCCGGACGGTCCGGCCGTCAGCGGCCAGCTCCGGCGCTCCCGAAGGCTTAACACCCGGCGTAGCGTGGTGAAAGTGAAATGTCCGACGACGACATGCTCTCGTGGGACGAGTCGGTGTTCCGCGACGAGCACGTCCTCGAACTGGACTACCTGCCGGAGGCGTTTCTCCACCGCGACGAGCAGATGAAGACGCTGAAGTACGCCCTCCGGCCGGCCGTCCGGGGCTCCCGGCCGCTGAACGTGATGGCCCGCGGGCCGCCGGGGACGGGCAAGACGACCGCCGTCCAGAAGCTGTTCGACGAGCTGACCGGCGTGACGGACGTGGATGTGGTACGGGTGAACTGTCAGGTCGACTCCACGCGGTACGCCGTCTTCTCGCGGCTCTTCGAGGGGCTGTTCGAGTACGAGCCGCCGACCTCCGGCATCTCCTTCAAGAAGCTGTTCGGCCAGATCACCGACCACCTCGTCGAGGAGGACGAGGTGCTGGTCGTCGCCCTGGACGACGTGAACTACCTCTTCTACGAGGACGAGGCCTCGGACACGCTGTACTCGCTGCTGCGCGCCCACGAGGCCCACAGCGGCGCGAAGATCGGCGTCATCGTCGTCTCCTCGGACCTCGAGCTGGACGTCATCGAGGAGTTAGACGGCCGCGTCCAGTCGGTGTTCCGCCCCGAGGAGGTGTACTTCTCGGCGTACGGCGAGCACGAGATCGTCGATATCCTCGAAGAACGGGTCAAGCGTGCGTTCCGGGACGGCGCCGTCGGCACGCACGTCCTCGACCGGGTGGCCGAGCACACCGCCGACAGCGGCGGCGACCTCCGGGTGGGTATCGACCTGCTCCGCCGCGCCGGTCTGAACGCCGAGATGCGCGGCTCCGCCGAGGTGAGCTCCGACGACGTCGACGAGGCCTACGAGAAGGCCAAGTACGTCCACCTCTCGCGGCACCTGCGCGGCCTCTCGGAGTCCGAAGCGGCGCTGGTCCGCGTGCTCGCCGAACACGACGGGGAACGCGCCGGCGACGTCTACGAGGCGTTCGACGAGCGGACCGACCTCGGCTACACCCGCTACTCCGAGATCATCAACAAGCTCGACCAGCTCGGGCTCATCGACGCCGAGTACACCGACGTCGAGGGGCGGGGTCGCTCGCGGGCACTGTCGCTGTCGTACGATGCCGAGGCGATACTCGAAAGGCTCAGGGAATAAATTACCCCGTCTACGTCGCTCACCTGCAAAGGTTCGCTCGTCGAGGGCGGGGCGTTCCCACGGCAGTTTCGGCCTTGGGGCCTCCGCCTCGAATCAGGTGACTCACCTCAGCGGTCGTCGACGTCGGCGCCGATCCACTGGTCCGGCACCTGGATGACGTAACGGCCGTTCTCCTGGAGGGCGATGATGTACTCCTCGCGGTCGTACAGCTCCATCAGGTTGAGCTCGTACTGCCCGGGTTCGACGATCTTGATGGACTCGAACTGGTCGTTCAGCTGCTCGCGCAGCTCCGCGAGATCGGGGTCCTCGTCCGACGGCTCGCTGACGACCCGGTCGTCGCCGGCCGCCGGTGGCCCGTCGCTCGCGTCGGCCGAGTCGGTCGGGTCGCCGCCGGCCGCCGGCGGCTCGTCACCGGCGCCGGCCGGGTCGTCGGGGTCCGGGACGTCCTCGGGGGCGGCGAGGCCGCTCCGGGCATTCACCTGGGCGGCATCCTCGGCGCCGGCGTCGGCGTCGGTGCCGGCCTCGCGGCGGGCGTCGGCGTCGATGATCTCGCCGTCGTCGCCCACGTCGCCAGTCGCGTCGCGCTCGTCCGGCCAGGCGGCGTTCGGATCCGGCTCGTCGCCGCCGGAGACGAAGTCCCGCACCCGGGTGGTCGCGCGGCCGACCGTCTCGGCGACCGACGACTCCTGGGGGTCGTCGGCCGGCTCCGGCTGTGGTCCCGACTTCGGCTCCTCCGGTTCCTCGGGAACGTCGGCGCCCTGCGGCCGGAACTGGAACTTGTTGCCGCCGCACTCCGGACAGCCCGACAACATTTCCTTGGAGCCGTCCGCGAACCGCTCGCCGCAGCCGGTACACTGGTGGGGCATCTTCTCTACCTGCGGGTGACGAGCGTGCTGATGAGCGTCTCGTCTTTGTGGAGGGTCTCGATGCGGTTCGCCGGGCCGATGACCGTCAGCTTGCTCGGGTCGTCGCTGCCCATCAGCCGCCCGAGGAAGCCGCCGTCGCCGCCGTCGCTCCCGGGGTAGGTCTCGATCTCGATGCCGGTGAAGCCGTCGGGGTTGATCTCCGACATCGTCCGCTCGATGAGCTTCGACTCCTCGTCGGGGTCGAGCCCGTCCTCGAGGATGACGATGTTGTCGTCGTGGACGCCGTCGAGGATGAGCCGGATCTTCTCCATCGTCCGCATCCCCTCCATCCGTTCGGCACTTATCATGTCGATCTGGATGCCGTCGCCGGCGTCGTCGTCGGTGGTCACTTCAGGCATGGTATCACCCGAAGTGCTCCGCGATTTTGTCGTACACTTCGTCCATGTTGTCGCCTTCGAGCGCCGACAGCGGCACCGTCTCGTGCTGGGGGAAGGCGTTGCTGACGCGCTGGACGCTGGCTTCTTCGAGGTCGATCTTGTTCGCGAAGATGAGCACCGGCAGGTCCTGGCTCTCGATGATGCCGACGAGCATCGTGTTCACCTGGGTGAAGGGGTCCTCCGTCGAATCGAGAACGTAGATGACGCCGTCGACGTCCTCGCGGAGCCAGTGCATCGCCTCCGCGACGCCCTCGGTCGCCTCGCGGGACCGCCGGACGGCGTCGTCTTCCTCGATGTCGTGTTCGAGGAACTCCTTGTAGTCAACCTTCGTCGTCACGCCCGGCGTGTCGACGACGTCGATGGTGACGGACTTGCCGTTCCGTTTTATCTCGACGTTTTCCTTCCGGCGTGCGCGGCGCGTCTCGTGGGGGACGTGGCTCTCCGGTCCCACGGCGTCGCCGGTCCAGTCGCGGGCAATTCGGTTAGCTAACGTGGTTTTTCCGGCATTAGGCGGCCCGTAGATGCCGATTCGCTTCGGTTCGGTACCCGCGAACAGACTCGACGTCGCCCGCGAGATGCTCGATCTGAGGTCGGTTAGTAGTCCCATCTCATCCTCCCACGGCCCCGATTTCGGGTCGAAATCGAGGTCGCATTGGACGTACTACCATACCGCATTTACTTAACTGTGCGTCAGACACACGTCATAGCCCGGACAGAACCGGAGGCGATGGGACCGCCGAGTGGGGTCGGACCGTCGAGAACGGTCGGGCGCGGGCGAGGAGACCGACCCCGGGAGCTGGTGACCGACGGGCGGCGGAAGGGGGCTCGCCCAGCGGGACGCCCGGAGTCCACGGAGGGCTGTGGCGACCGACGGAACGCCGGGGGAAAACGGATACCGGGGGGATGTCCGCCGGAACTGTTCGGCTGTGGCGAGCGACCCCTCACCCCTTCGTTTCAACTGGAACCGAGCAGGAGCGTCAGGACGGAGTGGTCTTGACCCCGTCGAGAGTGCCACGCAGAGTAGTAACCATCTCGTCCGGCTTCGCTTGTCTAGATACAATAATAAAAATGACCCGGTCAAAATGCGACTTGATTGTACTACGGATATATTTAATTTGGTGGGATAATAAATTTTTCCCCCATGTAATACACCCTTGAGCCCTCCTTCCCCTTCGTTCGCCGTTCCAGTTGAAACGAAGGGGTGGGGGAGGTGCAGACGATCCAGCGGTGTATCATCCCCCGCGGTGACCTCTCACCGGCGCGGTCCACGTCACTCCGTGGAGTCGGCCCGCCGTCGGTTCCACTCTACCGTCCGATTCACTGTACGGTTCCATCCGATCCATCCTTCCCGCAGGACCGACCGACGGCGAGTCGGGCTCCGTCCCCACCCGACGGGCGGTTCGCCCTCGACCCTCCGTCGCGGTGACACGACGCCGGCTTCGACCTCACACGTTACCACAACGTTTAAGACCGTATTCGCCCATCGGTTCCCTTGCATCAAGTGGACCGTCGTTCGGCCCCCGGCCCGGTGTACCGTGTCTCTATCGCCCGAGTTCGCCCGTCTCACTCACCGCGCGGCGGCGCTCCACACGAAATAAGGGGGAAAAATCCAAACCCGTATGACAGAGGGAAAATCCGACGATGCGGCCGACGGAAACGACGCGAACGGAGAGCCGAACCGCTCCGACCCGGCCGCCACCGACCACAGGTCGAACGGCTCGCCGTCCGAGGACGACTCCGCCTCGGACGACCCAACGCTGTCTGCCAATTCTCCAGTCGAAACAGAGGGGTCGCCGTCCGGCGCGACCCCGCTCACCGACGGCCTCGACGACCGCGCCGACGGGTTCTCCGGGGGCGTCGACCTGGACGATCTCGATCTCGATACCGACGGGGATGCCGACGGGGCGTCGCGGGGACTGTTCGACGACCTGTTGGAGGGCGAACCCATCTTCGACAACAAGGAGGTCCTCCGGCCGTCGTACACGCCCGAGCGGCTCCCCCACCGCGAGGAGCAGATCAACAACATGGCGACCATCCTCGTCAGCGCGCTCCGCGGGGAGACGCCGTCGAACATCCTCATCTACGGGAAGACGGGCACCGGCAAGACCGCCAGCGCGAAGTTCGTCAGCGAGGAACTGGAGACGACCTCCGAGAAGTACGAGGTCCCCTGCGAGGTCGAGTACATCAACTGCGAGGTGACCGACACGCAGTACCGCGTGCTGGCGCAGCTCGCCAACAAGTTCATCGAGAAGAACGAGCGGTACATCGAACGCCGGCTCGAGGAGCTCGACGACATCCGAGAGCGGGCGGCCGACGATCCCGGAGCGCTGTCGGAGTCGGCCTTCGACGGCGTCGCCGCCGTCGAGGCGGAGATCGGGCGTCTCGAGGACGACCTCGAGGAGTTCGACCCCGTCCCGATGACCGGCTGGCCGACCGACCGGGTGTACCGGACGTTCTTCGAGGCCGTCGACTACCACGAGCGCGTGGTCGTCATCATGCTCGACGAGGTGGACAAGCTCGTCGAGAAGTCCGGCGACGACACGCTGTACAACCTCTCGCGGATGAACTCCGAGCTGGAGAACTCCCGGGTGTCGATCATGGGCATCTCCAACGACCTGAAGTTCACCGACTTCCTGGACCCGCGCGTGAAGTCCAGCCTCGGCGAGGAGGAGATCGTCTTCCCGCCGTACGACGCCACCCAGCTGCGGGACATCCTCGACCACCGCTCCGACGTCGCGTTCAAGTCGGACGTCCTCTCGGACGACGTCATCCCGCTGTGTGCAGCCTTCGCCGCCCAGGAACACGGCGACGCCCGCCGGGCGCTGGACCTGCTGCGGACCGCCGGCGAACTCGCCGAGCGGGACCGCACCGAGACCGTCGACGAGGAGCACGTCCGCCACGCCCAGGAGAAGATCGAACTCGACCGGGTCGTCGAGGTCGTCCGGACGCTCCCCACCCAGTCGAAGCTCGTCCTCTACGCGACCATACTGCTGGAGAAAAACGGCGTCCACAACATCAACACCGGCGAGGTGTTCAACATCTACAAGCGGCTCTGCCAGGAGATCGACGCCGACGTCCTCACCCAGCGCCGCGTCACCGACCTCATCAGCGAACTCGACATGCTCGGCATCGTCAACGCCGTCGTCGTCTCGAAGGGCCGCTACGGCCGGACGAAGGAGATCAGCCTCTCGGTGCCGCTCGACGAGACCGAGGCCGTCCTGCTGTCGGACTCCCGGGTCGGCGAGGTCGAGGACGCCCAGCCGTTCGTCCAGGCCCGCTTCGACAACTGAGACCCACTTTTTACACGGGCGAATCTGCGGCCCGCCCGGCAAAAACTCGGCGGGGAAAATACGCGCGGGCGCTTCCCTCGGAAAGACTCGCTTTGCTCGTCTTCCACAGATCCCGCTCGCTCCGCTCGCCGACGCTCGTTCCCGAGACCTCGAATTTGTAGCTCCATCCATCGAACTCCCTCGCTTCATCCGGAGAATCTCACTCGTCGCTCCGTCTCTCCGGCGGAACCACCGCCTCGGCCTCGATTTCGACGACGTACTCTGGACCGATGAGACTCGACACCTCGACCATCGACGAGGCCGGTCGGACATCGCCGAAGGACTCCCCGTGGACCGTCCCGATGGTCTCCCAGTCGTCGGCGTCGGTCACGTACATTCGAGTACGAACGACGTCCTCCCGGCGGCCGCCGGCTTCCCGGACGGCTCCGACGACCGTCTCCAGGGCGTGTCGGGTCTGTGTCTCGGAGTCGCCGGACGCGACCGGATCGCCGTCCTCGTCGGTCGTCGTCGTCCCCGCGACGAGAATCCGGTCGCCTGCCCTGACGGCCCGGGAGTAGCCGACCGTCGATTCACATTCTGTGCCCGTCGTGATGCGGCGGCGGTCCATGTCGGGAGGTTACGCCGCGTCCTGAAAACCCGCCGGTCTCCGACCGTGACGCCCGGACCCGCGAACTGCAAACTGAAGCGTTTAACCGGTTGCCGGCCGAATTCACGGGTATGAGTCAGCCAACGAAGATCGTGCTCGGAACCGTCGGCGTCGCCGTCGTCGTCGGCGTCGCCCTGCTGGCCGGGATCACGCTCTGATGTTCGAGCGACGGGAGCTGTCGGCCGATCTCGCGGCCGTCCGGGACGTCCACGCCCCCGAGGCGCTGGTCCTCGACAGCGACGGCGACTTCGAGACGCTGCCGCCGTCGGTCGCGGAGACCCTGCTCGCGGTCGTCGACTCGCTGGACCCGCTGGCGTACGACCCCGACTGGGTGCCGGCCGACGCCCCGGAGCCGCTCTCGCGGCTCGCCGGCGGGGAGTTCACGGTCGGCGCACCGGGCGACGGCGGCGTCGCCTGGACCCGGCAGACGGAGCCGCCGACGGTGTTCGTCAAGCCGCGGCTGGAGGGGTCGCCCGACGGCTTCGTCGACTTCCTCGTCGGCGAGGCGTTCGTCGAGATAGGGCTCGGAAAGCCGGAGAGCTTCCTCGGCTTCTTCCGCGAGGCCTACCCGGAGCTGTCGGCCGCGACGGGGCTGTCGCCGGCCGACACCTACCAACTGGCGGCCGCGCTGTACGACGCCTACCTCGGCCACCACACCCGGGAGACGTTCGCCGGCTGGGCGGGCGACCGCGAGGAGCTGCACGCCCAGTGGGTCGACGCCGGCGAGCGGCTTGAGCCGCGGCTGTCGGAGCTGTCGACGGAGGTGGCGGTCGGCCGGACGGACTTCGCGTCGGCCGCCGAACTGGCGTGTGCGGCGGTGAAACACGACCTCGCGGTGCCGAAGCCGTTCGACGCGCTGGACTCGCCGGCCTACCGCAGCCACGGGCCCGACTTCGCGGTCCGATGGGCCGAAAAGACGTTCGCGGCGCTCGGCGACGACGACGCCTGATTCTAGGTGAACGCCGCGATGCCGGTGAGGTCCTCGCCGAGCACCAGGCTGTGGATGTCGTGGGTCCCCTCGTAGGTGTAGACGGTCTCCATGTTGGCCATGTGCCGCATCGGGGGGTGGTCGGCGGTGATGCCGTTGCCGCCGAGAATCTCGCGGGCGACCCGGGACTGGTCGCGGGCGGTGCGGACGTTGTTGCGCTTGGCCATCGAGACGTGCTGGGGGCGCATATCGCCCCGCTCTTTCAGGTCGGTCAGCCGGTAGGCCAGCAGCTGTGCCAGCGTCACCTGTGTCGCCATCTCGGCGAGCTTCTCCTGTTGGAGCTGGAACCGGCCGATGGGGCCGCCGAACTGCTCGCGGTCGGTGGCGTACTCGCGGGCGGTCTCGAAGCAGTCCCGGGCGGCGCCGACGGCACCCCAGGCGATGCCGAAGCGGGCCTGCGTGAGACACGACAGCGGGCCCTTCATGCCTTCGACGTCCGGCAGGACCGCCGACTCCTCGACCCGGGCGTCGTCGAGGTGGATCTCGCCGGTGATCGACGTTCGGAGCGACAGCTTCCCGTCGATCTCGTTCGTCGTCACGCCGGCGGCGTCGGTCTCGACGAGAAAGCCCCGGACGGTGTCGTCGTCGGAGCGGTCCTTCGCCCACACGAGCGCCACGTCGGCGATCGGCGAGTTCGTGATCCACGTCTTCGTGCCGTTCAGGACGTAGCCGTCGCCGTCCCGCTCGGCGTACGTTTCCATCGCCGAGGGGTCCGAGCCGTGGTCCGGCTCGGTGAGACCGAAGCAGCCGACCCGCTCGCCGGAGCCGAGGGCGGGCAGCCACCGTTCCTTCTGGGCGTCGCTGCCGTAGGCGTGGATGGGGTACATCACGAGCGACCCCTGGACGGAGGCCATCGACCGGACGCCGGAGTCGCCGGCCTCCAGCTCCTGCATCAGCAGCCCGTAGGCCCGCTCGGAGAGGTCCGGCAGGCCGTAGCCGTCGAGGTTCGGCCCGAAGAACCCCAGTTCGCCCATCTCGGTGATACGGTCGGTCGGGAAGCTGCCCTCGAGCCAATGGTCGCCGATGTCCGGCCGCACGCGGTCCTCGACGAACTCCCGGGCGGTGTCCCGGGCCATCCGCTCGGTCTCGTCGAGGTCGGCTTCGAGGTCGAGGTAGTCGAGCATACCCACCTGTTGGTCCGTATCGTGAAAAACGCTCGCACACGGGGAGGGTACTGTTCAGATACGGGACGAGGCGGTGACGGTTCGACTGAGCCCCCCTCGGAAAATCCCCTCCCGCTCGACGGCTCCGACTCGCTGTCTCCGGAAATCAGCGATTTCCGGGAGTGAGCGGATCGGAGATCCGCGATCTACAGAAGAGCTTCGCTCTTCCGGTATGACGAAAGACGCGTCGCGTCTTTCGAACCACGATCCTCGGACGTCGTCCTGCGGGTCCTTCGCGCGGCGGAGCCGCCGACCGGTCGGCCCCCTCCGGTCCCACCCGCCGGTGGCCTGCACCGACGATCATACTGCCGATTATAACTCTCTCAAAGTCACGCCTCGGACCGACTGCTTCACGTCGTTACAGCCGGCAGAATCAGTCGTCGGCCGGCTCGGCTCGTCGTCCGGCCAGCCGACAGAAGTTGTCGAACACCCGTTTTGCGGCCGTCGCCTCGTCGTATGCGGACTCGGTGATACCCGCACAGACCGATTCGATGCGTTCCTCGGGGAGATCCTTGCCGCGGGCGACCGCCTCGGCGGTCCGGGGGTCGTACTCGGGGTGGGACTGGAGACCGTACACGTTCCCGTGGCGGAACCCCTGGATGCCGTACTCGTTTTCGGCGAT